>JAMHXF010000050.1:0-23968 GCA_035910535.1 Archangium sp.
TTCTTCCTCGACCCGCGTGGGTACCGCAAAGAGCTGACGCCCCGCATCACCGCCTCGCTGCTCGCGCGCGCTGAAGGGTTGATCGCCGAGAAGCGCTCGGCGCGGGCGATGTCGGCGCTCAACCAGGTGCTCGCGCATGAGCCGTCGAACGCGCGCGCGAACGAGCTGCTGGGGCAGATGCGCTCGCGCAAGCTGCGTGAAGCCCGCCTCAAGAAGCTGCAACGCACGGCCTTCACCGTTGGCATTCTCTTCATCGTCGCCATGAGCATCGCGCAGGGCGTTCGCGTGGCGCTGGCGCCGAAGCCGTTCACGCCCACCTACCCCTTCGGCCCGACTGACGTGACGCTCGCGAACGTCAGCTGGCCCGCGCCGCCGAAGGTCGTGTTCGTCGAGCCGCGCGTGCTGCCGACGCCCGAGTCTCCGGAGCCGAAGACGGCCGTCATCATCACGCCCAACAAGCTGCCCACGATTCGACCGTCGCCGGAGCTGATTGAGGTGGCCGCCATCGTTCGACCCTTCGGGTACCTGCAGGTCGACGACGCGCCGCGCAGCGCCGAGGCGCTCGCTCGTCACGCGCTGAAGCTCTCGCCGGGCAAGCACCGATTTACCGTGACGTGTGAGCTCTGTGAGACGGCGGGCCGCTCGGTGACGCTCGACGTGAAGGCCGGCGACGAAGTGCCGTTGATCGCCCCGCTCAAGCCGTCGCTGGTGTCGTTTCAGGGCTGGTCCGACGACGCGCGCGTGCGCATCGGCTCCGAAGAGAAGACCGTCAAAGAGTCGCAGACCGCGCCGTTTCGCCTCGCCACGCCTCCGCAGGGCAACCCGGAGATGCGGCATCGCGTCGTGTATTCGATTTCAGTGGGCGGGGCGGTCGTCGATCAGGGCACGAAGTACGTCGCGCCGGGTCGCCCGCTGGTGATCGAACGGGGCGCGCCGTGAAGTGGTTGGCGTTGTCGGTGTTGGTGGCAGGCGGCGCGCTGGCGCAGGTCGTGCCCGACCGCGAGGTGCAGATCATTCAGTCGCTCTACGACACCGGCAAGTACGCCGAGGCTGCGCGCCGCGCGAACGAGTCGCTGACGCTGGCGAACTTCTCAGACGCGCAGCGCATCAGGCTCCATGAGATCGCCGCGCTCTCGGCCTTCAACGTGGGTGACACGAAGGCGGCCTCGGCGGGCTTCTTGAGCCTGCTGAAGATCAACCCCGACTACATTCTCGACCCGTTCGCGGTGCCGCCCGCGGCCATTCGCGTCTTCGAGCAGGTGCGCAAGGAGCACGCCGACACGTTGAACCTGGTGCGCCAGCAGATCGCGCTGCGCCTCGAGCAGGAAAAGCGCGCCGCCGCCGAGCGCGAACGCCTCGCCAAAGAGCAGGAAGAACAGCAAAGAAAACAGAGCCTGCTCACCGGCACCATGACCGAGCGCACCATCGAGAAGCGCTCGATGCTGGTGAACTTTCTGCCCTTCGGCATCGGGCAGTTTCAGCAGGGCCGCGTCGGCGCAGGCGCGGCGTTCGCTGTTTCAGAGGGCGTGCTGGCGATTCTGAGCATCGTCTCGTACTTCGCGATCGAGGCGCTGTTTCAAGACGTCCCGTTGACGTGGAACGATCGGCTCACCGCCGACGGGCTGCCTTTCACGACGAGCGTCCGCGTGATCCCCAAAGATCGTCGCGTCGATCGCGACGTGTGGACAGGCCTCAAGTACGGCACCGGCATCGCGTTCTACGCGCTGTGGGCCATCGGCGCGGGCGAGGCGATCTGGAACCACCAGAGCGAGGTCGTCACCGAGCGCCAGGTGCCCATCACGCAGCCTGCACCCACTGCTCCTACCGCGCGCTTGCGCGTCTACCCCACGCCCGGCGGCCTCGGTGCCGGCGTCACCATCGGCTTCTGAAGAGGACCTCTGCAATGCCCAGTCTCACCATCAAGACTCCAGACGGCAAGAGCCGCTCGGTCACGCTGCTCAAGCGCATCACGTCGCTGGGCAAGAGCGCCGACAACGACATCGTGCTCGACGACGGCCGCGTGCCCGAAACTGCGTTCGCGATCATGTTCGACGGGCTCTCGTACAAGGTCGGCGGCGAGACCAAGTTTCACGTCAACGGCAAGGCGACCGACGAGCACGAACTCAAGCCCAACGACGTGGTGAAGGTCGGCGACACGGAGCTGATCTTCTCGGCCGTCGAGGCGCCACTCGCGCAGCCCGCGCTGGCCACCCGCTTCGCGCGCAACGACTCGAAAGACCCCGACGCGTCGACGCAAGAGCAGCCCGGCATTCCCGGCCGTGAGCTCGCCGCGCTCCGCCGCCTCACGCACTTCTCAGAGCGGCTCATGGCCAACACCGACCTCGATCGGTTGCTCGAAGGCCTGATGGACGAGTGCATCGACGTGGCGCGCGCCGACAAGGGCTTCCTCATTCTCATGGAGTCGAACCAGCTCCGCGTGAAGGTCGCCCGCAACGTGCAGCGCGAGACCATCGAAGACGCCCTCGAGCGCGTGTCCGACTCGATCGTGAACAAGGTGGTGCAGCAGCAGAAGGCGTTGATCATCGCCGACGCGCTCGACGACCCGGAGTTCAACGCCTCCGAGTCGGTGGTGAACCTGAAGCTGCTCTCGGTGATGTGCGCCCCGCTCATGCACAAGGGTGAGCTCTTCGGCCTCATCTACCTGGGCAACGATCGCCTCGTGAATCGCTTCGATCAGAAGGCGCTCGACACGCTGACTATCTTCTCGGCGCAGGCGTCGTTGATCATCCAGAACGCGCTGCTGGTGAACGAGCTCAAGCTCGAGAACACCACGCTCAAGACGCGCCTCGAGGAGCAGACCTACGGCGATCTCGTGGGCGCGTGCCAGGGAATGAAAGACGTCTACAAGCGCATCGACAAGATCGCGCCCACCGACATCTCCGTGCTGGTGATCGGCGAGACCGGCACCGGCAAGGAGCTCATCGCCAAAGAGCTCCACCGCCACTCGCCGCGCATCAAGGGCCCGTTCATCTCGATCAACTGCGGCGCCATTCCCGAGAACCTGCTCGAGAGCGAGCTCTTCGGGCACGTGAAGGGCGCGTTCACCGGCGCCGTCGCCACCAAGATGGGCAAGTTCCAGGCGGCCATCGGCGGCACGCTCTTCCTCGATGAGATCGGCGAGATGCCACTGCAGCTGCAAGTGAAGCTGCTGCGCGCCCTGCAGGAGAAGGTCGTCTACAAGGTCGGCGACAACCGCCCCGAGCCCGTCGACATTCGCATCGTCGCGGCCACCAACAAGAACCTCGACGAAGAGGTCCGTAAGGGCGCGTTCCGCGAAGATCTCTACTTCCGCATCAACGTGGTGACGCTCAAGCTGCCGCCGCTGCGCGACCGCGGTGACGACATCACCGTGCTCGCGCGCTTCTTCCTCAACCGCTACTCGAAGGAGTTCGACTCCAAGGCCCGTGGCTTCACGCCGTCAGGCATCGTGGCCATGAAAAAGTACAACTGGCCGGGCAACATTCGAGAGCTCGAGAACCGCATCAAGAAGGCCGTGGTGCTGGCCGACAAGCCGCTGCTCGGCCCTGAAGATCTCGACCTGCGCCCCGAGAACCTCCCGCCGATCCTCGCGCTCGCGCAGGCCAAGGAAGAATTCCAGAAGCGCTACATCAACGAAGTGTTGGAGCGGAACAACGGCAACCGCACCAAGACCGCCAAGGATCTCGGCGTCGACCCCCGTACGATCTTCCGCCACCTGGAAAAACTGGAGGGCGAGCGCACCGACGGAACCCTGCCATCAGAGACAGAGTACGAAGAAGCGTGACAATGGCTAAGCACCTGAAACAACAGATGTCGAACGCCTGGGCGATCATGGCTCGGTTGTTGCTCTGCCTGTTTCTGTGCAGCGCCGGCTCTGGCTGCCTCCTCCCACAGGACGACCAGGTGATTCCCGAGTTGCCACCTTTCAAGAACCGCCCGCCGCGCATCGTGGCGCGCACGCCGGTCGACGAGCGCGTGAGCGTGCGCACCGGCCCCGGCCTCTGCATACGGCCCTCGTTTGAGGTGACGGTCGAAGACGCTGACACGGGAGATCAGCTCCGCAGCCAATGGATTCTCGACCGCAGCGACAGCAGCTTCAGGTACCGCGGCGCGCTGGTACCTGCTGACGGCAATGCGCGACGCAACGTGCTCGCGCCGACGTCGGGCCAGTTCACCAGCGCCATGGTGAACCTGACGCCGGGCATTCACACGCTCACCGTGTCGGTCGTCGACACCGACTTCGACTCGACGACTGACATGGCCACCAAGACGCCGAAGACCTTGCCCGACGGCACGGTGGTCGAGGACACGGGCTACGTCGACGAGACGTCGTGGGTGCTCGAGGTTTCGCCGTGTCAGTGATGCGCGCCGTCATGCTGTCGCTGCTCGCGTTCAGCGCGTGCAACACGTCTGGGCCGATTGCCGCCAGGAGCTGTGAGGCAGACGAGCAATGCTCCGAAGGGCAACTGTGCTTCGCCGAAGGCTGTGGCGACCCGGGCTCTGACGTGGTCGTGGAGGTCAGCGGCGGCGCACTGACCACGCACGCGCCCCGTGATTTTCAGATCGCCGACGGCACGCTGACCAAGGCGCAAGACTTCGACCTCGGCGCTCCGCTGTCGATCAACGGTGAGTTCCAACGAGACCGTACGTCGGTGCCCGATCCGGCGAATCGGGTGTCGTACACCGACACGGTGACGATTCGTGCGACGGGCAAGAGCCTGTTGCTGCCGGGCATTTCCCGCATCTTCGAGACGCGCTTCGAGCGCCCGGAGCGTGGCTTCTTCGAGATGAAGTTGGCGTCGGGTGAGTACGTGATCACCGCGCTTGCGAGCGATCGTTCAGTGCCACCCGTCACCACCAGCACCGCAGTGCAGGCAGGCAACCCGCCCACACCGGTGAGCTTTGCCTTCCCTGCAGCCGATGGCGCTCCGGCGCTCACGGGGCAGCTCATCAAGTCGACCGACGCCACGCTGCTGCCTCCCGAACCGGTGTTGTTGAGCACCGCGTTCCCCAACGGCACCGTGCCGGTGGTGGAGCTGCAGCTGTTCGACGTCGCGACCAACCAGCCGCTCTCGCAGCGCTTCCCGATTTCCAGCAACACCGGCGAGTTCTCGCTGACGGTGAGCCCCGAGGCGCGCAACAAGAGCTCCCTCATTCTCGTGGCCTCACCGCGCGACACCGGCGCGCCGATTCCCACCAAGCGCTTCACGTTGACCACCCCGCTGCCTCCGGCGATCTCGCTCGAGTACGGCGACTTCGGCGCGGCGGGTGACGTCACGGGCGTCGTGCTCGACAGCGTGGGGCTGCCGGTTGCCGACGCGCAGGTGCTGCTCGACGGCACGGTTCAGGGCGACGGTACGTTCCGTTCGAAGATCGCGATCACCGACGCCGACGGTCGCTTCGTCATCAAGACGCTCGCCTCGCGCTCGGAGGGCTCGTTCGCCCTGACCGTGGTGCCGCCGCGCGAGAGTCGTGCATCGGCGGCCACGCGCAGCGTGACGGTGTCGATCGCCGACGGAACGGCCACGTTGACGCCCTCGTCGCTGACGCTGTCAGACCGGTTGATGGTGCGGGGCCGCGTGCTGCGCCCCGGCAGCGACGTCGGTGCTTCGAACGTCGCGGTGCGCGCCACGGTGCAGTTGCCCTCGTCGGGTGAAGTCGCGCCGCTGCCGCTCGAGCCTGCGGTGACGACGACGGCTGAAGACGGCACCTTCTCGTTGCCGATGGACGAAGGCCTGTGGCGCTTCGAGTACTTCCCGGGTGAGCAGGCGCCGCTCTCGAGCCGGCTGGTGAACATCACCACGGAGTTCGACGACAAGGGCATGCCCAACCCCGAAGTCATGTTGCGTGCCGTGACGCTGTCTCGAGGGCGCACCGTGACTGGCATCGTGACGGCTACCATGGGCACGCGCACAGGCCAGGTCGCGCCGTACGCCCAGCTCCGGTTCTTCCGCAGCACTTCGGTGGGTGGCTCGAAGGCGTCGATTCTTCTCGGCACGGCCATCGCGAATGAACGCGGTATGTACCGGGTCACGCTGCCCGCTGCGACGCCGGGGCAGTAGGTCGGTTCGCGCTGCGACGATTTGATCGCTTCAGCGACCGTCGAGCTGCTGTTTCAGTTCGTCGACGGCCGGGCCGACACCGCCGCTGAACTGCACCGACGACGTCGTGTAGAGGTCGAGCACCCGCTCGAGCGACGAGAACGCCGCCTTCACGGCAGGCCTCGACTCGACGGCGCAGCGGGCCTCGAACGCGCGCTTCTGCTGCAGCCAGCTCACGCGGAACTTCAGGAACCGCTGGTCTGCGTGCGCGACGTCGGAGCCGTTCGTGTAGTCCTTCCGGTACTGCTCGAGCTCCAGGAAGAGCGAGCGCCCATCCCGCAGGCACTCGGCCTCGGAGCTCACTTGAGTCGTCGTCGGCTGCTCAGGGCTCATCGCCAGCACCGACTTGAAAACACTCACGATGATGAGCGTCGAAAACCCCACCGCGAACGTCAGGTAGAGCACCCACGCGCCGCCACGAAAGCTGCGAAACTGCGGATCTTTCGGGTCGGGCGCGGCGTTGCTCATCGGGGCGCCGCAGCCGGCTGCGAAGGAACCGTGCGCTGCAGCCGCGAGACGAACTGCATGCGGAAGTCGCTGCTCGGGTACGTCGCGAGCGCCTCTTTCGCCGTCGCGATCGCCTGCTCTTTGCCGCCGGTCATGTCGTACGACTGCATCAACATCACCATGGCGAAGTCGCGCAGCTTCGCCTTCTTGTCTCCGTCGGCGAAGCGCGTGAGGTGCTTGATGGCTTCGTCGAACTTGCGCGACTGGAAGTACGCGTTGCCCACGTAGAACGACGCGTCGAGCGCGTCTTCAGGCAGCGGGTCCATCGCGAGGAAGCGGTTGAGCTGGTTGATCGTCTCGCCCCAGTCCTGACGACGGAAGGCCGACTTGCCCTTCTCGAGCACCGCGCCGCCGACTTCTTTGCGAAGCAGCACCGCGCGCTCCTGCAGCACGAGCTTCGCGAACGGCGAGAGCTTCGACTGATCGAGCTTGCCGAGCGCGTCGATGCCCTTGAGGCGCTCGTCGCCGGGCAACGTCGTCATCTGCCGGTACACCTGCAACGCCGACTGTTCGGCCGCCAACGTCGCCGCGGCGTCGGCCTTGAGCTTTTCGATGGTGCCGTTGAGCTCGAGCACCTGCTTCTCGAGCCGTTCACGATCTGCGTTGGCGCTCGACGCGCGCGCGTTGCTGATGACGATGACGCCCGCCACGCACAGTGCCGCGAACAACACGTACGCCGCGCCGGTGCTGAACCACGTGCGCTTCTGAAACGAATCTTGCTGGCCCGAGACGAGCTTGAGCTCCGCGTGCAGAGACTTCAGCGCGTTGTCAGTCTTGATGGTCATGTTCCGCGACTCGACGACTTCGCGGCGGATCTCTTCGAGAACCTTCGTCAACTCGGGCGACAGTTCGGCCATGGCAGATTCGCTGTATCAGAAGCCGGGCACAGCGAGGTCTTGCTTCGGCTCGGGCGGGAAATAGATCACGAACGAGACGGTGAACCACACGCCGCCCACGTTGATTCCAGAGACCGGAGGCACGTAGCTGCGACCGTGGAGGTAGCGCACGTCGAACGAAACGCCGTAGCGATCAGCGAAGCGCACGTCGACCCCGCCGCCCGCCGCGAAAGATGGAAGGAGTCGCTCGGTGATCTCGATGTTCGGGCCGCTGACCGCCGTGAAGAGGCCGCCGCCCTGCACCGACAGCCACGGGCTCACGCCCTTGCCGAAGAGATCTCGACCGACGAGCCGCCCGCCCAACATCGCGGCGCCCGTGAACGAGCTGTACGACAACTTCTGGCCGTCGAGCCCCTGCAACGCGAACGCCTCCCAACCGCCGAAGACATCGACGCTGACCTCGAGCCACTGACTGACGCCGTAGCCGAAGCTCAAGACGCCCTGCGGGCCGACGGGCATCTGCTCGACGACGGGCGTGCCAGCCATCGCAGCGTGATCGACGAACCACCAGTTCGGCACCCAGCGCACACCGCCGCCCACCGAAATGCGACCCCAACCGTCGATGCCATTGCCAGCCTGCGCGGTACCCGCCAACAACAGCCCACACACCAAAACGACCGTACGCATCACCAGGTCTTCCACCCTTCGACACGAGCGCGCGGCGGCATGGGCGGAGGCCCGGGTTGTGGCGCCGCAGCAGCACGCGGCGCTTCCGCCGCGACGGGAGAGTTCGGCAGGCGCTCTTCGAGGACCTTCACGTACATCTTGAGCTCTGCGAGCGCCTGCTCACGCTCCATCAACTGGCGGAAGAGCTCCACGCGTCGCTCCTTCTCGTCCATCAGCTCGCCGTGGAGCTGCATCAGCGACGCCATCGTTTTTTCGGCGTAGCTGGCGGGAACGAGCTGCGTGGCAGCGTGAGTGGTGAGGGTGTCGATCATTGGCTTCTCCCAGACGCAAAGCGCTACAGGCTTGAAGCGAACGGTAGCGGTGCTCGACGGCCCCGCAAGTTTTCAGCCGCGCGTGCGCGCTTCGAGATCGAGCAGGGGCGTCTCCGAGACCACGACGATCGATCGAAGCGACTCCACCGAGAAGTCGACGTCGTCGAGCTGCCGCAACCGCGCGCGCGCTTCGTCGTTCGTCACCTGTCGCAACGGCACCGACGCGGCAGCGTGGGCCATGACTCTCAAGGCCGCGTCGTCGTCAGCGGTGCGCGCCAACGAGAGCAACCACGTCTCGGGGTCGACGGCCTCGAGCTCTGGCGGCACGCGCTTGAGCGCCAGCGTGTCGCCGCCGAAGGCTTCAACGTCGACGCCCCAGGTCTGCAGTCGCTCGCGGCTCGAGAGCACCTGCGACACGTCGGCATTCGAGAACGTCGCCGAGAACAACGTCGGCGCCGCGCTCGCCAACGAGCCCGCGCGGAACCGGGCCCGCAGCGCGTGCAGCGCGATGCGCTCGTGAACAGCCCGAGGGTCGAGCACCACCAACGAGCCGCCCTGCCCTTCACACACCCAGAAACGGCGACCGAGCTCGCCGAGAAACCGCAGCGACGAGAACCAGCCCGGCGGCGGCGCGTCGTTGATGCCGGGGCGCAAGGTGCCGAACGCGCCCTCACCGACCGACGGCGAGGTCAACGGCTCCAGCGCGAAGCCGGCGCCGTCGCTCATGCGCGAGAGAAACCGGTCGACCGCCTGCGAGTAGTGCGCGTTCACGTCTTCACCAATTGGAGTCGATGGTGATTGACGCCACGGCGCAGCCTTGAGCGCGCGTGACACCGCGGCGGCCAACGCCTCCTGCACCATGCGTGGGTCCGAGAAGCGCACCTCGAGCTTCTGCGGGTGCACGTTCACGTCGACTGACGCGGGCTCGACGTCGATGAAGATCGCGCACACCGGCTGACGACCCGGCGGCAACGCGTCTTGAAACGAGCGCTGCACCGCCGAGTTCACGCCGCGATCGCGCACGTAGCGGCGGTTCACGAACGTGTAGAGCCCGCGCGCCGTCGCCAACGTGAACTCAGGCGACGCGATGAAGCCGTGCACGTGCACGCCGAGCCGACGCTCGGAGATCTCGAGCAGGTGCGGCTCGACCTCTGCGCCCAGAAACGCCGCGATGCGCTCCTGCGGGCGCTGCGGCGTCGCCGGGCTCGAGATGAGCAGCTTGCCGCCGTGCTCCAGAAAAAAACTGACCTCGGGGTGCGCCAGCGCGAGGCGCGTCACGGCTTCTTCACAGTGCGTGAGCTCCGTCGACTCGCGCTTCAAGAACTTGCGACGCGCCGGCACGTTGAAGAACAGATCGACGACGTCGATGCGCGTCCCCCCCGGAGGCGGCGCGTCTTCGATCACCGGCGCTGCGCCCCCTTCGATGCTGATGCGCGTGGCCACCTGCGCGTCGGGCTCGCTGGTCAGCATCGAGAACCGCGAGACCGACGCGATGGAGGGAATCGCCTCGCCGCGGAAGCCCTTGGTGAGGATGTTGAACAGCCCGTCGGCGTCGTGGAGCTTGCTGGTGGCGTGACGTTCGAGGCTCGACAACGCGTCTTCGCGCGACATGCCGTGGCCGTCGTCGATCACCGCGATCGCCGAGAGCCCGCCTTCAGACAACATCACCTTCACCGTGGTCGCGCCGGCGTCGATGGCGTTTTCGGCGAGCTCTTTGACGACGCTCGCGGGGCGCTCGACCACCTCACCGGCGGCGATCTGGTTGATGAGCTCGTTGCTGAGGCGGCGGATTCGACCCATTTTGCGCGGCGCTTCGCCGTGGCCTGCCATTACACTGCAGAGCCGAAGCGATGCCACAGTCACCTCCCGAGCTCCTCCAGAAGTTGCAGCACCACATCGGGCAGCTCGTGCTCGGCAAGGCCGAGCAAGTGAAGCTCGCCCTCACCTGCCTGGTCGCCCGCGGGCACCTGCTGCTCGAAGACGTGCCGGGCGTCGGCAAGACGACGCTCGCCGAGGGGCTGGCGCGCAGCTTCTCGATGACCTTCGCCCGCGTGCAGTTCACCGCCGACCTGCTCCCCAGCGACATTCTCGGCGCGCAGGTCTTCCTGCAGGCGCAGGGCAAGTTCGAGTTCCGCCCGGGCCCGGTGTTTCACCAGGTCGTGCTCGCCGACGAGCTCAACCGCGCCCCGCCGCGAACGCAGTCGGCGCTGCTCGAGGCCATGGCGCAGGGTCAGGTCAGCCTCGACGGCGTCACGCACACGCTGCCGCAGCCCTTCGTGGTGATCGCCACGCAGAACCCGCTCGATCTCAGCGGCACGTACCCGCTGCCCGACTCGCAGCTCGATCGTTTTCTGCTGCGGCTCTCGCTGGGTCACCTGCCGCCCGAAGTCGAAGCAGAGCTGTTGATCAGCCGGCGTGAAGATCCACTCCACGGCTTTCAGCCCATCGCCGATGCGGGCGCGCTCGCGTCACTGCAGCAGGCCGCTGATGCCGTGAAGGTGTCTCGCGACGTGGCCGACTACGCGGTGCGGCTGGCGGCCGCGACGCGTGAACACGCAGAGATCGAGCGCGGCATCTCGACCCGCGCGGTGCTCTCGTTGATGTCGGCCGCGCGCGCCATGGCGCTGTGGGACAACCGCGACTTCGTGACGCCCGGAGATCTCCGCGACATCGCCGTGCCCACGCTCGCGCATCGCCTGCTGCTCAAGAGCTCGACGCAGGGCAGCTTCGCGCGCGACGAGGCCTCGCACCTGGTGAGCGAGCTGCTGCGACGCGTGCCTGCCCCGAGGTGATCGAGCCGTGAGCACCTGGCGCGAACGATGGAAGCGCAGGCTGCGACCGCCCCGCACGCTCAAGACGACGCGCGTGGGGCGCACGTACCTGGTGCTGACGGTCGGCATTGGCCTCGGCGCGCTGAACACCGGCAACAACCTGCTGTACCTGGTGCTGGGTTTTCTGCTGTCGATCATCGTGCTCTCGGGCGTGCTGTCTGAGCGGGTGATCTCCAACCTCAGGGTGCGGCGCCTGTTGCCTGAAGGTGCGTTCGCCACCGAGCCGTTCGCGCTGCGCTACGAGGTCACCAGAACCAAGGGTCGCGCCTTCGCGATTCGCCTGAGTGAAGCCGACGAGACCTTGAGCGGCTGGGCGTGGATCCCCACCGTGCTTGCGGGGAAGCCCGTGGTGGCGCGCGCTGACGTGACGGCGCCGAAGCGCGGACCGCTCGCGCTCAAAGAGCTGCGCATCTCCACGTTCTTTCCTTTCGGGCTGTTCGAAAAGACGCGCACCGTGACGCTCGAAGATCAGCTCGTGGTCTGGCCTCGGCGCGGCTTCACGTGCGACCCGCCGCGAGCTGATCACGGGCTTCAGACGGGCGAACACGGCAACCAACGACACCGCGACGGCGCAGGCGACGTGCAGGGCCTCCGGGAGCTCGGAGATCTCGAAGACGCGCGGCGCGTACATTGGAAGAAGAGCGCCGCCGTGGGGCGGTTGCTCAAGGTCGAACGCGAACGTGAAGATCGCCAGCAGTACACGCTGCGGATCACCGACGACGCGCCGGGCGAGCAGCTCGAGCGCGCGTGCGAAGAGACCGCGGCCCTGACCCGACGCCTGCTCGACGAAGGCAACGACGTCGGCCTCGAGGCTGGCGGGCGCAAGCTGAGGCCTGCCTCCGGGCCCGGCCACGAGAAGCGCATCCTCTCTGCGTTGGCCATGCTGGGGTTCGGAGCGAACTCATGATGCTCGGCGAGCGACGCAAGCTGCGGCTGCGGCTCCGCGACTTCGCGGCGTTGTCGGCCTTCGCGGCGGTCGCGCTCTCGGGTGCGTTGCCGATCTTCGTCGCCGGCCTCTTCGGGCTCGCGTGGGTCGTCAGCATGTCTGGCAAGCGCCCATTCGCCGGGCAGACGGTGTGGTCGGTGATCGTTCTGCTGGCTGCGGCCATCGTGCTCTTCGGGCTCGCGTTTCGAGGTGCACTCGACCTCGTCATCGCCGCGGTGGCCTTCGCGACGCTCGTGACCGCGCACCGCATGCTCTCAGACCCGACGCCGGGGACTGATCAACAGGTGCTGCTCGCCTCACTGTTGTTGATGGCCGGCGCCGCCGCGCTCTCGGGCGACATCTGGTACGCGCTGTGTCTGCTCTCTTTCGGGGTCTTCGCGTGCCTGACGCTCGGGCTCGCGGTCGTCGAAGGCCCGGTCGAGCGAGACGAAGAGCTGCCGCTCTCGCCGGTGTTGCGACAGGTCAGCATCGGCGTGGCCATCGCGCTCGCCGGCGGGGTCGCGTTCTTCATTCTCTTCCCCCGCTTGTCGTGGAACGTCGCCGCGCGTCGACAAGGTCCGGGCTTGTTGGGTGGCACCACCGGCATGACCGATCGCGTTCGGCTCGGTGGCGGCGGCGACATCAAGACGAGCGCCCGCATCGTGTTGCGCGCGCGCCTCGAGCCCATGCCGTCGGCGACGCGCCTCGAGCGCTACTGGGTCGGTCGTCACTTCGACGTGTTCGACGGCAAAGAATGGAGCGGCAAAGGAACTCCGAAGGCGCCGACGTCGCGCGTGATGCTCGGCGACGTGGGCAAGGCGATCGTGCAGCGCATCGAGCTGCTGCCCGCGTACGACTCACGCACGCTCGTCGGGCTCAGCCAGCCGGTGTACTTCGGGCCGGCCAACGCGCTCTCGAGTGGCGTGCCGCAGCCCGCGTTGCTGATCGAAAGCGAAGGCGAAGAAGTTCGCTTCGCGACCGAGGCCAACGCGTACACGTACACCGTACAGAGCCGCGAGAACTTCGGCGGCGAAGAAGAGTCACCGGAGCGGCTCGCGTTGCTCTCGACCGCGCCCGTGGTCGACCCGCGCGTGACCGCCCTCGCCACGCAGATCGTCGGCGATGAGACCAACCATCAGCGGGTCGCCGCGCGCCTCGAGCGTTGGTTGCGATCGAATATCGCGTATTCGCTCGAGCTCGCCGAAGCCGAAGATCCGCTCGCTGACTTTCTCTTCGTTCGAAAAGCGGGCCACTGTGAACACTTCGCGACCGCGCTGGCGGTGATGCTGCGAGTGCGCGGCGTACCCGCGCGGGTCGTCGGCGGCTTCTTCGGCGGCGAACGGTTGGGCGAGCGCTACGTGGTGCGCGCTGGCGACGCCCACGCCTGGGTCGAAGCGTGGATCCCCGGCACCGGGTGGACCACCTTCGACGCGACGCCCGATGACGGCCGCGGGAGTCGACCGCAGGCGCTCCTCGCGCAGCTCATCGACGCCTTCGAGCAACTCGAAGAGCTGTGGCGCTCGAAGGTCGTCGACTACTCGATCATCGATCAGTGGCAGTTCGTGAAGCAGCTCGTTCGCCCGCCCGCAGGTAGCAAAGCCAACGAAAACGAAGCCCCTGCCGAGCGGCCCACGACACGAACGCCGACCCGCGCGATCTTCGGAGCCATCGTCTCGGCGGCGCTCGTCTGGCTCGTCTGGCGGCGCTTCAGTCGCGTCGAGCGAAGTCACCCGGCGAGCGGGTTTCTGACGGAGCTCGAGCGACGCCTCGACACGCTCAAGCTCCGCCGTCGCGACGAAGACCTCGAGGCGCTCAGCCGCCGCCTCGTGAGTGAGCACCATCAGCTGGCCGCCGCCGTCTCCCTGGCCACGCGTCGGTACCTCGAAGCGCGCTTCTCAGACCGGCCTTTGACACCGAAGGAACGCCGCTCGCTCCTCGACGCGCTGGGCTAGGCTCGCCCGCCGTGCTGCTGCGCGTTCTCGAAATGGTGCTGCCGGCCCGGCGCGGTGAACGGCAGCTCACCTTCACGCTCTTCCTTCACAGTCTCCTGGCGGTCGGCGCGTTCCTGACGGGCCGGACGGTTCGCGACGCGCTGTTCCTCGCGCATCGGGATCGCAGCGAGCTCGCGTGGATGTACGTGCTGAGCGCGATCTTCGTCACCGGGACGGGCCTGCTCTACGCGCGCCTCGCGAACCGCATTCGCCGCGACTTGATGGCGCTGTTGTCGGCCGCCTTCTTCGCCACGATCTTCGTGCTGCTCTGGGTCGTCGAGCGCTACCAACCGCCAGGCATCTACAGCGTCATCTACGTGCTCGTCGAAGTGATGGGCGCGCTGATCCTCGTCCAGTTCTGGACGCTCGCGAACGAGCTCTTCAACGCGCGCGAGGCCAAGCGGCTCTACGGCTTCATCGGCGCCGGCGGCACGTTCGCCAACATCCTCATCGGTCTGCTCAGCGCGCAGATCGCCCGGCAGTTCGGCACCGCGTCGCTGCTCTTGATGTGCGCCGCGCTGCTCGTCGTCACCGGCGGCGCGAGCTACGCCGGTGGTCGCCTCGGTCGCCAGCGGCTCTTCGCCCGCGCGGCGTCGGGCAAGCCCAGCGCCGCGAAACGTTCCGGTGGCGCGAGCCGCGTCCTCAACGACTCGCACCTCAGGACCGTCGCCATTCTCTCGGCCGTCACGTTCTTCACCACCACGCTCATCGACTTTCAGTTCAAGGTGGTGGCGGCCGACAAGATGAAGGGCGACGAGTTGGCCGCGTACTTCGGCTACTTCAGCGCGGTGGTCGGCGCGCTCGCGCTCGGCCTGCAGCTCTTCGGCACCAGCCGCCTGCTCAACCGCGCGGGAGTCATCGGCTCGCTCGCGGTGTTGCCGGTGTCGTTGGCGCTCGGTGACGCGGCGCTGCTCATCTTCCCCACGCTGTGGGCCGCGTCGATGGCCAAGGGCGCCGACACGCTGTTCCGCTACTCGGTGAACGACGCCACCACTCAGATCCTGTACCTCCCGGTGCCGGCGCAGGTTCGTGTGTCGGCCAAGGCCTTCATCGACGGCGTGGTGAAGCCCGTCGCCATCGGGCTCGCGGGTGTGGCGCTCGCCGGCTACCGCAACTGGTTCAACGGAGACCCCTACCGGCTCGCGTGGTTCTCGTTATTGCTCGCGCTGACCTGGCTCGCGGTCGTGATGAGCATGCGCTCGAAGTACATCAAGTCGCTGCAAGACAACCTGAAGCAGCGGCGCCTCGACATCGAGTCGGCCCGACACCAGGTCATCGACGGCAACACCAACAAGGTGCTCGAGCGCGCGCTCGCCAGCGACGACGAGCTTGAGGTGCTCAACGCGCTCTCGTTGTTGCCACACCTCGAGAAGCTCGAGCTCGATGCGCGCGTCGAGCAGCTGCTTGACCACGCGTCGTCGGCGGTTCGCGTGAAGGCGCTCGAGTACTACGCACACCGGCAGACCATGCGCTTCGCGAACTCGGTCTTCCGCCGCTTCGAAGATCAAGACCCGGCGGTGCGCGCGGCGGCGATCGACGCGTTCTGCGCGATGGGCCGAGACAAGGCGGTGCGCAGCGTGCGGCCGTTTCTCGCCGACCCGGACCCGCGCATTCGCAGCGCCGCCGTGACGGGCATGATCCGCTTCGGTGGGCTCGATGGCGTGTTGGTGGCGGCCGAGGCGCTCAAGGCGCTCATCGACAACGCCGACCCGGTCATGCGGCAGCACGCGGCCAAGGTGCTGGGTGCGATCGGCGTGAAGAATTTCTACCAGCCGGTGCTGCACCTGATGAACGACTCCGACCTGCGCGTGCGCCGCGAAGCCGTGAGCGCGGCGGGCGTGCTGCGCAGCCCGGAGTTCGTCATTCCGCTCATCTACCGCACGCAGTCACGTGAGACGTTGCGTGAGGCGACGCAGGCGCTGACCACGTACGGCTCGACGATCCTGGCGACGCTGGCCAAGGTGCTCTCGAACCAGCTCGAAGACGGCCACATTCGTCGAGCCATCGCGCGGGTGCTGGGCAAGTTGGGCACCAGTGACGCGCTTGAGATCATCGCGCGGCATCTCGACGAAGCAGATGAAGAGCTGCGCGGCGTCATGTACCGATCGCTCGCGCGCGCGGTGAAGGGCAAGCGCCTGCTGCTCAAGGATCTCACGCCGGTGAAGCGCGCCCTGAATCGCGAGCTCGACCGCGCTTGGCGCGCCTTGCACCAGCTCGAGCTGCTGCACCTCGATGCGGTGCCCGGCCCCAACACGCCGCGCGACGGAGAAGAAGCCGCCCGCGCGTTGCTGGCGTCGGCGTTGTCCGAGAAGATCAAGCAGGTCGAAGGGCGCGTGTTCCTGCTGCTCGCGGTGCTCTACCCCGACGCAGACATGGAGCAGATCAGCGCCGGTATTCAAGACGCGGCCGCCGCAGATGCCAGCCGTCGACGAGGCAACGCCGTCGAGTTGCTCGACAACCTCCTCGAGCGCACGCTCAAGGCGCGGTTCCTGCCGCTGGTCGAAGAGATTCCGCGCGCAGATCGCCTCAGGCAGGTCGCCGAGCTCTACCCGGCTCCGAGCGCAACGGCAGAGGCCATGCTGATCGAGCTGACGAAAGACGAAGCCGCGTGGGTGCGCGCGTGCGCGACGTGGTGTCTGTCGGAGTCTGCGCAGGAGCCGCTGGTGCGAGACGAGCTGCTCGTCTCGTCGGTGGGTGACGGCAACCCGGTGGTGCGTGAGATCGCGCTCGTCTCGCTCAGCCGCAAGGCGCCCACGCGCGCCGCAGGGCTGCTCGACGCCAGACTGAAAGACGACGCGCCGCTGGTACGGAAACAGGCCGCGGCGTTGAAGGCCGTTTCAGCTCCGGGTTGACCAGAGCGCCCAGCAACCGAGCAGTAGAAACAACACGCCTGCGGCGCGCTGCAGCGTCCTGGGAGAGATGACGCGAGTCAGGCTCTCGCCCGCCGCGACGGCGATGGCTGTGGAGGCCACCAGCGCCAGAGACGCGCCGAAGAACACGCTCCAGCGCGAGCTGCCAGACGCCGAAAATGAGAGTGCCGCGAGCTGCGTCTTGTCGCCGAGTTCAGCCACGAAGACGGCCAGAAACGTTGTGCCGATGAGCTTCCAGTCCATAGGCGCGGCAATTACCCCACCTCATGGCCACCGCCATGGGTACGATGCGCGACGGCGATGCTCTCGACGGTCGAAAAGGTGCTGTTCCTCAAGTCCATCGACTTGTTCTCCCAGATCCCCGGGGAGGACCTGGCCGCCATCGCGCTCATCTCGACGGAAGAGCGCCGCGACCAGCAAGACGAGATCTTCGCCGAAGGTGAAGCAGGCGACGCGCTCTACATGGTGATCGACGGCAAGGTTCGCGTACACAAAGCCGACCGGCTCATCGCCGAGCTCGGCGAGCGCGAGTGCTTCGGCGAAATGGCGATCCTCGACGCGGCGCCCCGCTCGGCGACGGTGACCGCGGTGTCCGACACCAACCTCCTCAAGATCACCCGGGAAGACTTCCAGGAGATCATGAGTGAGAAGCCGGAGATCGCGCAGGGCATCGTGAAGGTGCTGACGCGCCGCTTGCGCGACGCCATTCGCTGACGGCGGCGCTACACTCCATGGCGATGCCGAATCGCGCTCCCGTCGCGTCGTCGAACTCCGCCGTCGCAGCTCCGCAAGCCCCTGCAGACCCGATGGCAGATCCCGCCATCCGCAAGCAGGTCGAGGCCGGCCGGCAGGTCGCGTACCACCTGCTCAAGGGCCTGAAGATGATCTCGATGTACCGCCACAATGAGTCGAAATACGGCGAGTACCTCACCAAGGCGTGGGACTCGCTGACGGCCTACACCCAGCAGTACCGGTCGCTGAACCTGCGCGTGGAGATCACCAACTTCACGATCTTCAAGCAGGACCTGTTCACCGAAGACAACCCGATGCCGTACAAGTTCTTCAAGGACGGCATTCGGCAGATCGTCTTCCGCGAAGGGCTCACGCTCGAAGAGCTGACCACGTTCACGACCATCGCCCTGTCGGACCCTGATCGAGGTGCCGACGACATCAACGCGCAGCTGTGGCGCGCTCAGATGCCGAACTTCGAATACATCATGGTCGAAGGCTTCAAGATGGACGAGATGTCGGAGGAGGAGGTGCAGGTTGAGGTCGACAAGGTCGTCGACTACCTGCAGCGGCGGCTCCGCACGCACAGCGACGACTACATCCGCTTCGCGCGCCTCTCCGAATCAGACCTCGAAATGCAGATGAACGACGTCGATCAGATGCGCGGCGTGGTGATCACCGGCATCACGGCGACGCCCGATCTCAAGGCCAGGCTGCAGCGCGACGTCGACGAAGAAGAAAACCAGCGCCTCTTCCCCAAGCTCATCAGCGCCGTGTTTCAGGTCGTCGAAAACGGCGTCACCGACGCCAATCTCCTCGGGGAGATGTTCAGCCAACTGCTCGACGCGATGCTGTTGCAGGAGGACTTCGCCATCATCAATCAGGTGGTGCTCAAGCTCCGGGCGATGGAGCAACGCGCCGGCACCGACAGCACCATCGGTGAACTGCTGCGCAGCTTCCTCGCGCGCATGGGCGAAGAGCAGCGCCTCAACCGCATCGGCGAAATCATCAAGTACGCCAAGCTGAAGAACCCTCCGGAGGTCGTGAAGTACCTGACCAACGTGAGCGCCGACGCGGTGCCGGGCCTGCTGGGCACGCTCGAGGTAGTGCAACTCCCTGAGAACCGCACGCTGCTCAATGACGTGCTGGTCGTCTTCGCCAAGCAGAACCCAGATCTCTTCGTCGAGAAGCTGCGCACCACCGACAAGCCGCAAATGCAGCGCGACATGGTCTACGTGCTCGATCGCTCGAACCACCCCGACAAGCTGCGGTTCTTCGGCACGGTGCTCAACACGCGAAACCTCGCGCTCAAGCTCGAGGTGATGTCGATCATCGCGCGCGGCCGCACGGGTGAGGCCCGCAAACTGATCTCCGCGTTAATGGAGGACGACGTTCAACAGGTGCGACTGCAAGCCGCCCGGGTGCTGCCGGAGTTCGACCGGGAAAAGGCGTACCTCGACCTGCTCCGCATCGTGAAAGAGAAATCGTTCGAAGACCGGAAGCCCGAAGAAAAAGAAGGCTTCTATGCGGCGCTCGGCTCCACGGGCATGCCGGGCGCGATTCAGTACTTTCAGCAGGTGCTGAGCCAGAAGAGCGGCCTCTTCAACAAACAGAAGATCATCGCCGACAAGACGCTCGCCATCGCCGGTCTCGCTGGCGCGAGCACCATTCAGACCGCGAAGTTCCTTCAAGAACTGGTCGACGACAAGTCTCAGCCAACGGAGATCACCAACGTGGCGAAGCTGCACCTCGGGCGCGTGCGCAAGCAGCTCTTCGGCAACGAGCAGGGGAGTTGAGCCATGGCTGAACTCTCAGTCACCAGGGTCGCCGACGCCGACGACGTCTCGCCAGACGCGTACGCGCGCGAGCACAACGAGAAGCTGCAGACCGCGGGTCGCACGATGATCTCCGCGCTCTACATGCTGGTGCGCTCGGTGAAGATGTACGACCCCGACAACCACGTCTTCGAAAAGCCCATCGCGCAGCTGCAAGAGACGATGAATCAGGTCATCCAGAAAGACGGCAAGCTGGAGCTGATGGGCGTGAAGCAGTCGTTCTACTTGAACGGCATGCTGGTGAAGGTCGACATGAGCGCGCTCGAAAACGTGCGCACCCTGCTCGATGAAATGCGCTCCAAAGACGTCGGCGGCATCACCATGATGCGCTCGGTCTCGATCCCCGAGCTGAAGAACTTTGTCTGGATCTTCAGCAAGGAGCAGAGCGACGACGCCGACGAAGACGGCATCGAGGGCAAGAAGCTCGTCTCGATGAAGTTGGCGAAGTGGTCGAAGCTCAAAGACAAGCTCGAGAATGAAAAAGACGAGAGCGAAGCCAAGCTCGACCGCAAGAAGTACGCGCTGACCTGCTACGGCCGCGGGGTCTTCTTCGTGCGCAAGTACTTCGAGTCACTGCGCGCCGAGAAGCCCATCAACACCTCCAAGGTGCTCCGCGTCATTCAAGATCTCGTCGACATCTCGATCGATCACCGCACGCACTTCCTCGGCCTCACCAGCACACGCAACGACTCGGAGTACCTCGCGTACCACTCGGTCAACACCGCGCTGATGACCATCGTCTTCGGCTCAGAGCTCGGGCTCACCAAGCCGCAGCTCCGCGACCTCGGCTACATCGCGCTCTTTCACGACGCTGGCATGGGCACGGTGCCCGACGAGCTGCTCAACAAGCGCGGCGCGTTGTCAGCCGAAGAGCGCAACACCATCAACCGGGCGCCGCTGATCTCGATTCGAAATATTCTGCAGGAGCGACAGATCAACCGCGCCACCCTGCTGCGCCTCGTCACCACGTTCGAACACAAGGTCGACTTCGGCACCGCCGTGCGCGACGGCCAGGGCAACATTCAGATGATCATCCCCAAGGCGAACCTGGGGCTCTACGCGAAGCTCATCTCGATTGCCGCCACGTACGACGCGCTGACCTCGAAGCGACCGTTTCGTGATGCCTACGGCCCTGAAGTCGCGCTGATGCTGATGTGGACGGAGATGCGCAACAAGTTCGACCCGGACTTGCTCAAGGTCTTCATGCGCGTGATGGCCATTCAGCCCATCAAGGTGCTGACCAAACGTCAGCAGACCGTCGCGATCGGAATGCTCTGATCGCGACGGCCGTGTTGCTGATTTCTTAGAACGCCAACGCGACGCCGAAGCGCACGCCGGTGCTGCCGGCCTCGAGCTTCAGACCGAAGCCCTTCGAGAAGAAGTAGTGCGCGCCGACCATGCCGACGGGCCACACCGGGAGGTAGGCACCCGTGTAACCGAACCAGAGGTCCGCCTGCAGACCGAGCTTCGCGTACACCTCGAGGTTGCTGAGAATGTGGAACTTCCACTGCACGCCGACGGGAATGTGCAGCGAAAACGGGTACACCGAGCCGATGCGCGCGATGGCGTCGACGCCGAAGTCGATGCCGAACTCATCGTTCAGCTTGGAGATGAAGCCGTTCTTCACGAGCGGGATGTAGAACGACGCACCACCACCGATGGGGAAATAGCCGAACCCGAACGCGTGGTACGGCAGGTAGCCGTGGATCGACAAGATCATCGAGCGCTCAGTCTTCTCGCTCGCGTCAAGCAAGGCGCCAGGCGCGCGAATGCCACCACCGCCGGTGTCCGCAGTGCCTTCCTCCTGCGCGAACGCAATCGACGACATCGACAGAGCAGCAACGAGCACGAACTTCGAAACGAACTTCATGGTGTGACCCTCCCTTTAGGAATGAAGCGCGGAGTTACGGACACGCGCCTCTCGCTACAAGTGAAATGTTTTCGTGTCACCGAGCGGAAAGTCGCCGCTCAGCGTCACGCCAATCGCGTGGAAGTGGTGCGGTGAATTGCATCAGTTTTCCGCTGCGTGGGTGTTTGAAGGCGAGCTTCCACGCATGCAGCGCCTGCCGCCCGATGATGTCGGGGCGCTGCGCCGCTTTGGTTCCATAGAGCGGGTCTGAGAAGAGCGGAAAACCGGCTTCAGCGAAGTGCACTCGAATCTGGTGCGTGCGCCCCGTCTCGAGGTTGATCTCCACCCGCGCGGCAGCAGCGAAGCGCTGGGTCGTCTTGAAGTGCGTCACGGCGCTCTTGCCGGTCTTCGCCTTGCCCGTGAACTTGAGCCGCTGCGTCGGGTGACGTCCATGCAGCGTGTTGAACGAGCCTTCGTCGGGCGGCTGGCCGACGACGAGCGCGAGGTAGGTCTTCGTGACTTCGCGCGACTTGAATGCAGCCTGCAGCGCGCGCAGCGCGACATCGTTCTTCGCGATCACGAGCAGGCCCGAGGTGTCTTTGTCGAGGCGATGAACGATGCCGGGGCGCAGCTCACCTCCGACGCCGCCGAGATCTTTCACGTGGTGCAGCAACGCGTTCACCAGCGTGCCGCTCGCGTGCCCCGCGCCCGGGTGCACGACCATGCCGACCGCCTTGTCGACCACCAGCAGATCGCTGTCTTGATGCACGACGGTCAGCGGCAGGTCTTCGGCTTGAGGCACCGCGTCGACGGCGGCGGGCACCTCAATCTCGAAGCGCTCCCCGCCTTTGATGCGCAGCGACGACTTGATGACCGCACCGGCGAGCCGAACGAGGCCCTCGTCGATCAAAGCCTGCAAGCGCGCGCGGCTGAGCTCAGGCCGAGCACGCGCGAGAAACAGATCGGCGCGGAGGCCCGCGTCGGCAGGGCCCGCGTCGACCACCACCACGTCACTCACCAGATCTTCGACTTCACGTGCCCCTTGGGCTTGATGATCACGTCGACGATCGCGCGATCGAAGAAGTTGGTGCGCGTGTAGATGTCTTTGCTCACGCGGCTCTTGAAGAGCTCTCGCCCTTCTTCGATTTCGTCTTTGAGCGTCTCGAACAGGTTGTCCTGTTCGATGCCGCGGATGATCTTCTGCTCGTTGTAGAGCGAGATGTCCGAAGCAATCGCCCGAGCCAACCGCATCGCCTTCGTCCGTTCTTCTTCAGTCATCGGGTCAATTTCGTAGTGCCGCGGGTGATGAGGGTCAACCTTTCGACCGGTGCGCCTCGACGAAGGTCAGGTAACTGCGCGCCACGCGCAGCCCGTCGAGCCCGAGCTCTCGGGCCAGATTCATGAGAATGCCACGCAAGTACACGCCTGCGGGCAATGCGTCGTAGCGATCGCCTTCGACGTTCTCGAGGTGCTTGGTGCCGATGCGGGTTCGATCGGCGAGCTGCGCCAGCGTCAGGCCGCGCGCCAAGCGCACCTGGCGGAGGAGATCTCCATTGATCTCAACGCCTTCGGGGATCTCGTAGGGGCGCGGGCGCGGCTCGGCTTTGAACTCGCGCGGGACGGAAGAACGCACCGTGATGATCGCGCTGTCGTCGGAGATCGGCGCGAAGGTGGGCGTGGTGTCCACACGCGGTTCGGGCGGAGGCGCTGCGACGACCGGGTCGACAGATTTCGGCGCCGACGGAGGAACTGTCGGCGGCGCTGCGGAGACCGCCTCGACAACCGTCGGAGCGGAGGCAGGCGGAGACGGCATCGCGACGGGACTCGACTCAATCGCATTCGGTGCTGAACCGACGGCGACAGGCGGCTCGGTCAGCGGCACCTCGGCGACTGAATTTGGCGCAGACGGAGGTGGTGCTGACACGACCTCGATCTGTGCTGGAGGCGGCATCGGCTCAACCAGCTTCGACTCAGATGGAGGTACTTCGATCGCGACCGGGGCGCTCGTAGCGACTTCAGTGCTCACCGTCGGAGGCGTCACTTCGACGATTGACGCGGCAGCGACGGCGGGCGCCGAAACGACTTGTACCGACGGACTTGAGATCTCGATGACATCATCCGCGTCTGCAACCGCCTCCAGCGTCGGTGCGTCAGCGTGCGCGACGATCTCAAGGAGGGCGTGCGGTGCTGAAGCGACAGGCTGCGGTGCCGAAGCGACGGGCTGCGGTGCCGAAGCGACGGGCTGCGGTGCCGAAGCGACGGGCTGCGGTGCCGAAGCGACGGGCTGCGGTGCCGAAGCGACAGGCTGCGGTGCTGAAGCAACAGGCTGCGGTGCCGAAGCAACAGGCTGCGGTGCGGAAGCAACAGGCTGCGGTGCTGAAGCGACAGGCTGCGGTGCCGAAGCGACAGGCTGCGGTGCCGAAGCGACAGGCTGCGGTGCCGAAGCGACAGGCTGCGGTGCCGAAGCGACAGGCTGCGGTGCCGAAGCGACAGGCT
>JAMHXF010000051.1:0-70938 GCA_035910535.1 Archangium sp.
CTCACGGCTGCTGAAGGTCAACGCGCGTGAACGCCACGTGCTGCTGCTGGCTGGCGCCGCGGCAGGCATCTCTGCCGTGTTCCGAACGCCGCTGGGCGCCGCGTTGCTCGTCGTGGAGCTCGTCTACGACGACGGCTTCGAGAACGACGCGCTGGTGCCTTCAGTGCTCGCGAGCGTCGTCAGCTACGCCATCGCCACCACGGTGCACCCCGGCGGTGTGTTGCTCGCGCACGGGCACTACCCCTTCATTCCTGCGCACCTGCCGCTGTACGGCGCGCTCGCCATTTTCACGTCGCTGGGCGCGGTGCTGTTCCTGTCGCTCTACGAGACGAGCAAGCGCTACTTCAAGTCGCTCGACGTGCCCGACCACTACCGCCCGGCCATTGGCGCGGCGTTCCTCGGCATCTTCACGGTGGTGGTGGTGTTCGCGATTTCGCGCGCGCTCGGGACGGAGGTGCGTGGCTTCGGGTTGCTCGGCGGTGGCTACGGCCTGGTGCAGGTCGCCATCACCAACGCGCCGTGGCTCGGGCGCGGGTGGGTCGCCGTCGCGTTCTTCACCGGCATGATGGTGGCGAAGGCAGTGGCGACGTCATTCACCGTCGGCAGCGGCGGCAGCGCGGGTGACTTCGCGCCGTCGATGGCCATGGGTGGGCTCATCGGTGGCGCGTTCGGCCGCGCGGCGAAGTTGATCTTCGACGACCCGCGCATCGACGCAGGCGCCTTCGTGCTGGTCGGCATGGGCGCGTTCTACGGAGGCATCGCGCACGTGCCGTTGGCCGCGCTGGTGATGGTCTGCGAGCTCGCCGGTACGTACGATCTGCTGGTGCCCGCGATGCTGGCTCAAGGCATCGCCTTCGTCGCGCTGCGCAACCACTCGCTGTACCACTCGCAACGCAAGATGCCGCGCAGCGTGCCGCCGCCCGGTGGTGAGTGACGGCCCAGTCAGGGGCCAAGACATTGCACGTTGAGTCCAGCGCCGGACGGCTCGGTTGCGAAGCGGTACTGACGGCCGAAGAACGACAGCGTGCCTTGTGTGTGAAAGGCCTGCGGTTTGACCTGCCAATCCAAAGTCAGGTGGGTGGCGTGGAAGTCTTCGAGCGGAGCTCCGGCTTCGTTGAGGCGGCCGTCGGCTTGTTCCTCCGGCATCGAACACAAGCCGACTCTCGCTTCGTCGATTTCGTAGTCGTACCAGGGCTGGGCCGCCCACGGCCCGTCGTAGAACGTGTAGTCCTGTGGCCACGGGCCTCCAGAGAACATCGGCGAGAAGCCGCCATCGAAGCGGCGGAAACTCACGGCAGCACAGAGCACCTTGTCGTCAGTGTCGAAGACGAGGATGAACTTCGAGCCGTCAGGCATGCGGTAGCAGCCGCCTGCTGCAGCTATTTCTCCGCCGTCTTCCCAGACGCGGCCTGCATCAACGCCGGCATCATCGACAGAAGCGTCTGGTTTCGGCGTCACGCAATCACAACCAGACGCCAACACGCCGACCAGCGCGACGACAAGCCACGCATCTCGTTCTGTCAGCGCGCGACTGAAGCCCACGAAGCTCGTGCTCCACCGTTCACCACTCGGCTGTGTCAGGGGCCGCGACATTGCACGTTGAGTCCAGCGCCGGACGGCTCGGTTGCGAAGCGGTACTGACGGCCGAAGAACGACAGCGTGCCTTGTGTGTGAAAGGCCTGCGGTTTGACCTGCCAATCCAAAGTCAGGTGGGTGGCGTGGAAGTCTTCGAGCGGAGCTCCGGCTTCGTTGAGGCGGCCGTCGACTTGTTCCTCTGGCATCGAGCACAAACCGACGCGCGCTTCGTCGATCTCGTAGTCGTACCAGGGCTGCGCAGCCCACGGGCCGTCGTAGAACGTGTAGTCACGCGGCCACGGTCCGCCAGAGAACATCGGCGAGAAGCCGCCATCGAAGCGGCGGAAACTCACGGCAGCACAGAGCACCTTGTCGTCAGTGTCGAAGACGAGGATGAACTTCGAGCCGTCAGGCATGCGGTAGCAGCCGACGGTCGCACCGATCTCTCCGCCGTCTTCCCAGACGCGGCCTGCATCAACGCCGGCATCATCGATAGAATCGTCTGGTTTCGGCGTCACGCAATCACAACCAGGCAGCAGCAAACAAAACACCGCGCCCAAGAGCGTTGTCCTCATGGCGTGACGCTGTAGTCGGTCGCCAACGGAGCGGGGTGTGCAACCACAAGCCATGCGGCTGAATTCAACGAACGCCTCGTTCCACGGCGCACCGAGGACGCGAACGTTGTCTTGCAGCCCGAAGCCATCACCAACCAACACGACGTTCGTCACTCCGGGCAGGGCAGTCGTCACGAAGTTCGAAATGGCTCCATGTCACAGCGGGGCCTGATGCGCTTCAGTGCGCGAGCCAGCCTGCGTCCATTGTCTGCGCCGTGCCGGTGATGCTCCACGCCGAGTCGTTGCACAGGAACGTGGCGAGCTGCGCGACTTCTTCAGGCTCGATGAGCCGCTTGATGGCGTTCTGCGTGAGCATCACCTTCTCGACGACCTCCGCTTCGGGAATGCCGTGCACCCTGGCCTGATCAGCGATCTGCTTTTCGACGAGCGGCGTGCGCACGTAGCTGGGGCAGATGGCGTTGACGGTGACGTTGTTGCTGCGCGTGCCGGCCTCGAGGGCTGCGGTCTTGGTCAGGCCCATGAGCCCGTGCTTCGCCGACACGTACGCGCTCTTGAACGGCGAGGCGATGAGGCCGTGCACCGACGAGACGTTGATGATTCGGCCCCAGTTGCGCTCGTACATGCCGGGCAGCGCCGCCTGCATGAGCTGAAAGGGCGCGGTCAGCATGACTTGAAGAATGAGGTCCCACTTCGCCTGCGGGAACTCTTCGATGGGGCTCACGTTCTGCAGCCCCGCGTTGTTGACCAGAATGTCGAGCGAGCCCGCGTCTTTGCCGAGCGCAGCGACGGCCTCTTTCTTCGAGAGATCGCACGGGACGCAGCGCACGTTGGCCAGGCCCTTGAAAACGTCGTTCAGCTTTTCGCCCGACACGTCGGTGGCCACCACATGAACGCCGCGCTCGTGAAAATCGCGAACGATGGCGAGGCCGATGCCTGACGCCGCACCGGTGACGAGGGCGCGCTTGTTTTCGAGGGTCTTCATGCGAGGTGCTCCAGTGCCGCGGTGGCGGTGTCGGGGTGGTTCATGACGCTGTAGTGGTTGGCGTCGATCTGTACGGCCGTCGCTTTGGTGGCGGTGCGCAGAAACAGGTCGCGGTCGGCCTCGGTGATGATGTCGCCGCCAGGCACGATGGAGATGCCAGCGCGCACCAGCAGCGCGGGCGCGGTGACGCTGGGCCAGAGCGCGCGCACGTCGGTCTTCGCTGCGTACGCGAGGTCTTCGAGCACGGCCTCTTTCGCTGCGCGCTGCGAGACGCCGCCGGGAACGTCGACGAGGTCTTCCCGGTAGTGCGAGTTCCAGAACTCGCTCCACGGCACCACGTTCGCGGCCTTCACCAGCGCGATGAAGGCGTCGGCCGACGGGTACACCGCGCCGAGGCGTTGTGCGGCCGCGAGAATGGGAGGCATGGCGCGCGCGTCGGGCACGCCGATGGCGTCGATGAGCACCAGGCGGCGTACGCGCTGTGGCGCGACGGCCATCAACGCGAGGCCCACGAAGGCGCCCATGCTGTGGCCGATGAAGTCGAACTGCTCGACGCCGAGTACATCGGCCGTGGCGAGCACGTCGCGCGCGTGGTTCTCCCAGCCGTGCGTACCGGGCAGGCCGGGCGCGCTGCGGCCGCGACCTCTCAAGTCGAGCGCCACGAGGCGGCGACCGTGCTGCGCGAGCGCGGGGCCGATGGCGTTGAACGTGAAGCAGTTGGCCGAGAGCCCGGGCACGCCAATGGCGAGCGGCGCGTCGTCGGTGCCGTGGTGACGAGAACGAAGAACGCCCGAAGGCAGGGTGAGCAGACGATCAACGCCGGGGGCCACCATCGAGGTCGTCAGATACCGACTCGCATTGTGCGCTGCAACATGATCAACGGCAGGTCAGTTGACGGCCATCATCTCGCTGCGTGGCGGTGATGAGCGCCAGCACGCGCGTCGAGCAGTCGTCGTTGCCGGCGGTGAAGGTGCACCACGCGGCCGCGAAGGCCGAGAAGCCAGTCTTCACGGGCTCGGACACGGTGCCGTCGTTGGTCTTCATTTCATTGCGAGCGAGCGCGACGCGGGCTGCGTGAAAGTCGGCTTCGCACTCCGGTTGCTCGTTGAATGAACAGGTCGAGCAGCAGCGCTCGTAATACGGCTCCCAGCGACCGCAGTAGCGCTGCACCGCCTGATTGAAGGTCTTCTGCAGCGCCATGCCCGCCTTGAAGCGCGCGGCGTCTGACCTCTTGAGCGGCACGAGCATGCGGTCGACCTCGGCGTTCATCGCGCGCTTCGTGCATCGCCCGTAGTCGGCGCCGATGCCCCGCATGGCCGCGGTGGGCATGTTCTTCGATGATGCCGCGTAGACCTTGCGGCACGCGTCGATGGTGCGCGCGTCGTCGAACTCCTGCGCAAGCGAGCTCGTCGCGGCGAATAGTGACGTGAAGAACGCGAGGCGGAGCATGGCGCGCATCGTGGCACGAAGAATTGAAAATGGTGCAGTGCAACACGGCCTATGTTGCAGCGCGATGTCACTGCTCATCGTGCTCGCGGCGCTCGGTTTTCTGATGTGGGTCGCGTACCGCGGCAACAGCGTCATCGTGTTCGCGCCGGTCGCGGCGCTCGGCGCGGTGCTGCTGACGGCGCCGCTCGACGTAGCGCCGGCGTTCTCGTCGTTGTTCCTCGAGCGGCTCGCAGACTTTCTGAAGAGCTACTTCGCGGTGTTTCTGCTGGGCGCGCTGTTCGGGAAGCTCATTGAGCTCTCGGGCTTCGCGCAGGCCATCGTCGCCGCGGTGCTCAGGCTGTTGGGCCCGCAGCGCGCGATGGCGGCGGTGGTGCTGGTGTGCGCGTTGCTCACCTACGGAGGGGTCTCGCTCTTCGTCGTGGTGTTCGCGGTCTACCCGTTCGCGTTCGAGCTCTTCCGGCGCACCGACATTCCACGCCGGCTGCTGCCGGGCACCATCGCGCTGGGCGCGTTCACCTTCACGATGGACTCGCTGCCTGGCACGCCGCAGATCCAGAACGTCATTCCCACCACGTTCTTCGGCACCACGACGTGGGCCGCGCCGGTGCTCGGCACCGTGGGCGCGGCGTTCATTCTCGTGTGTGGGCTCGCGTACCTCTCGTGGCGCAGACGTCAGGCGGGCGACGAGGGCTTCGGCGAAGTGCCCGGCGACGTGAAGGCCGTCGACGCCGCACCGACGGTGCACTGGGCCGTCGCCCTGTCTCCGTTGCTGGTGGTGGGCGTCGCGAACTGGTTTCTCACGCGCGTCATCAAAGACGTCTACGGCGAGAGCTGGAGGCTCACGAGCGCACCGGTGACGGTCGACGTGAAGAAGTGGGTCGCCATCTGGGCCGTCGAAGGCGCGCTGGTGCTCGGCATTCTGACGGTGGTGCTCTTCGCGTTCTCGCGTGTGCGAGACCAGTTCACGGAGGGCAGCAAGGCGGCGGTGCAGGGCGCGCTGTTGGCGGCGATGAACACGGCCAGCGAGTACGGCTTCGGCGCGGTCATCGCGGCGTTGCCGGGGTTCGCCGTCATCTCCGACGTGCTCAAGCGCATCCCGTCGCCGCTCGTTGGTGAAGCGGTGTCGGTGACGACGCTCGCGGGCATCACCGGCTCTGCGTCGGGCGGCATGGGGCTCGCGTTGGGCGCGATGGCGTCGACGTTCATCGAGCAGGCGAACGCCGCGCAGATTCCGATGGAGGTGCTGCACCGCGTGGCGTCGATGGCGTCGGGCGGCATGGACACGCTGCCGCACAACGGCGCCGTCATCACGTTGCTCGCCGTCACCGGGCTGACGCACAAGCAGAGCTACCGCGACATCTTCGCCATTACGCTCATCAAGACCGCGGCGGTCTTCGTCGTCATCGCGTTGTACTCGTTGACCGGCCTGGTCTGATTAGCTCGGGCGAATGCGCTCCCTGTTCATCGTTCTGCTGGTTCCCGTCGTCGCCCTGGCCGCCACCAAGGAAATCGGCCCCGGCGCCAACGTCGAAGTGGAGATCGCCGCGCTCAACCCGGGTGACGAACTGGTGCTGCGCGGCGGCACCTACGCGCTGCCCGCCGAGCGCTTCACCATCGACAAGGTGGCCACGCAGGCCTCGCCCATCGTCATTCGCAGCAAAGACGGCGAGCGCGCGCGGCTGCAGCGCCCTGACGCGAACCAGAACATCATCGACTTCGTGCGCGCCGATTGGTTGGTGCTGCGGAACATTTCATTCTCGGGAGGCTCGGCCGGGCTGCGGTTTCAGGCAGGGCACGACGTCACGCTCGAGGGCTGCGAGATCAGCGACACCGCCGACGTGGCGCTGCGGGCCAACGACACCGGCGTGACGTACGAGCGCTTCAAGGTGCTCCGCAACGAAATCCACCACACCGACGGCACCGGCGAGGCGATGTACCTGGGCTGCAACAGCGGCGCCTGCCAGTTCAACGACGCGCTCATCGAAGGCAACTACGTGCACCACACCGATGGCGCCGGTGTGTCGCAGGGCGATGGCATCGAGATCAAAGAAGGCAGCAGCGGCAACGTGATTCGCGACAACGTCATTCACGACACGAAGTACCCCTGCATTCTCGTGTACGCGACGCAGGGGCGGCCGCAGAACATCATCGAGCGGAACCTGTTGTTCCGTTGCGGTGATCACGCCATTCAGGCCGCGAGCGACGCTGTCATTCGCAACAACATCATTCTCTCTGCTGGCGCCGACGGCATCGCGATGCAGCCACACCAGTCTGGCGCGCCGGGGAACCTGCTCGTGGTGCACAACACGGTGCTCAAGGCCACGAACGCCGCGCTCTCGGTGCGTGGCGCGACGGGGTCAGTGGTGATTTCGAACAACGCGCTCTATTCGCAAGCGGGCACGGCGTTCTTCGCCAATGGGGCGCTGAGCTCGGTGACGTTCACCGGCAACGTCGGAGCGGGGAGCGTGGCCACCGGCACCTTGACGGCCGGCGCGCTCGCCAACGACTTCGTGCAGGCGAGCTACGGCGGCGGTGTCCCGATGAATCTGTTCCCGAAGGCGGGCGCAGCGCTGACGGGCGCTGGCGTGGCGATGTACGTCGCGGCCGACGACTTCAATGGCACCGCGCGCAACGGCGTCGCCGACGTGGGCGCTTACAAAGCGGCCGACGGCGTCAACCCGGGCTGGGCGCTCGCGGAGGCCTTCAAGGTCGTCACGACGGCGACCCCGGTAGACGCGGGCGTTCCAGATGCGGGGCCCGTCGGAGGTGGCGGCGGCACGTCAGACGCTGGCACTGCTGGCGGAACCGGTGGAGCCGGCGGCGGAGGTGAAGGTACCGATGCGCAAGGCTGTAGCTGCGCGACCGAGAGCGGCGCGCTGTTGTTCGGAATGCTGGGCCTGCTCGTTCGCCTGCGACGACGCGGCTGAGCGCGCGGCGTGCGTGACTCTTTGCGCCGCGGCGCACCGGTTGCGCAGGCTGCAGCGTCACTCCGCTCGGACGCGCTGTGGCATGCGCGATGCTGCTGGTCGTCGCATGTCCAAATCAATTCCTGCGGTGCGGAAGTACATGACGACCAACCCCCTCACGTTCGCTCCCGAGATGACGTTGTCTGAGGCGCAGGGCGTGATGAAGGAAAAGCACATTCGGCACCTGCCGGTCTGCGAAGGCGAGCGCGTGGTCGGCATCGTGAGTGACGGCGATGTCTACCGGGCGACGGCGTTGGCTGGCGCTGACCAGGCGCGCGTCGCGCTGCGTGACGTGATGGTTGGCAAGCCGTACACGGTCTCGCCGGAAGCGCCGGTCGATGAGGTCGTCGCCGAGATGGCGGCGCAGAAGTACGGCTCGGCGGTGGTGGTCGACAACGGGCACGTGGTGGGCGTCTTCACTGCGACCGACGCGCTGAGCGCCTTCGCGGAGCTGTTGCACACGCGCTTACGCTGAGCGGCGATTGCGACAGGGCAGGCGCTCGCCGAAGACAGCGTGGACTCATGTGATGCGGCATCTCGACGTGCTGAATGACGAACGACCGAGGCTCTCTCACTCTGAGTCTGGCGGTTCGACGTTGTACGCCCGCCGCCCGTGTGCAGCCTGGTTTCGAAGGCGTGACCGACCTCATCTACGCGACGCAGTCAGTCATCGTTGCCGCGCTCGAGCGACGTGAACTGCACCCCATTGCCGAGCGGCTGCTTGAGCAGGTCTCGACGTTCGCTGCAAAAGAGGTCGGGCTTACTCGTGAGAACGCAGAACGCTTCGTGATGCGCATGCGTGATGTGTTGCCGCACGACGAACCAACTCGCTGAGTTGCTGAATCATGTGGGGTGGGTCTGCGTCACACTGGCGCCATGACTGCTCTGCTGCTCTCCGTCGTGCTCGCGCTTGACCCGAACTTCATGGCGCCGCCCCGTTCTCCACCCGTCGCGCGCGACGTCGTCATCGTGGTCGAAGCGGGCGCATTGAAGAACGTGCAGCAACACCTGTGGAGCATCGGCCGTCGCCTGGCGCCGAGCGACCTCAGGCAACGGCTGCGCGTCGGCCTCGTCGTCTACCGGGCCGAAGGCGCGCCGAACGTGCTCCCGTTGACCGACGACTTCGACGCGTTGAACGCCGCGCTGCAGGCGGTCGTGCCCGGCGCCGTGGGTGGGCCCGCGCAGCTCGGCGAGGCGCTCCGCAGCGCCGTGGCAGACATGCCGTGGCGCGCCACGACACCTCGAACGCGCGACGTCGTCGTCGTGGGGAGCAGCGCCGTCGCGGATCTCCACGTACTGAAGCGCGCGCTCGAAGCCGCCGCTGGCAATGACGCCGTCGTGCACTGGGTGAGCCTGGGTGAAGGCCTCACTGCTGCGTCACGGCTCGACGGCGCTGGCAGTCGCGTCACGCTCGAGCCCACGGCCGTCGTGCCGGTGCCCCCGACGGCGCACGACACGAAGCTGCACCGCGCGTTGCTCAGCGTCGCCGACACGCTCGTGTTCGCCGGCCCTGCCGAGGCGCGGGCCGCTGCCGATGCCGAAGTGGCGCGCTGGAAGAAAGCGCCGCCGGGCGAGCTCCTCGAGCGCGCGAGCTTTCGGGTGGTGAACGTTCCCGCAGCGGTACCGATGTTCGACGTGAAGCAGGCGCTGGTGCTGCCCGGCGACTTCGACGGCGCCGAGGACCTGCCTGACGCCGAGTGGCCCGAGAAGCTGCGGCGGTTGACGAAGGCCCAGCGGTTGGCCCGCATGAAGGCGGCGATGACGTCGCTCGAAGAGCGAGACGCGCGCATGCGTGAGCTGGCGTTCGCTCGCAACGCCGCGCTCGCGCTGCAGAAGAGCGACCCTGTCGTCGACGCCGTGGCGCGCGCTGCACGAAGCCGGTGGTAGCGCTACCGCGTTGCGACTGAGTCACTGCCTTCGTCGCTCGGGTCGCGCTCGAAACGAATGACCCACTCGAGCCCGCCGCGCTCGAAGGTGAAGGTGAGCCCCTTGTCGCCAGGCGTGAACTTCGCCGGCCCCCAGTGCGTGATGGCGCCGTCGAAGCCGACGACCTCATCGCGCACCGAGTAGTGCCCGCTGCCCGACTTGAAGCTGTACCGGCCATCGGCGCGCAACGTCAGCGGCCCGAAGCGAAACGAAGACTGCTCGCCGTTGATCTCCACCGACGTCGCCAGAAACCGACCCACGGCACGACGCGTCTCACGGAACCCGCCCTTCACCGGCTCCGCTTCGATGCGCACCGTGGGCGACTTCGCCTGTCGCACCCACACGCGGTATTCGACACCGCTTCGGTTGGTGACGATGAACGGGTCGTCGAAGCGCACGGCCGCCGAGTCAGTCGTCGGCTGACCTGCGCGTTCGAGGCGAATGCCGAACGGTGCGGTCAACACGCGCTCCGTCGCTTTGAGGTCGGCCTGACCTTCGGGGCAATACGTGGGGTGCTCGAAGCAGACCTTGAGGAACAGATCTCCCTCGAAGATCTGCGCCTGTGCCGAGAGACCACCCACCAGAATCAACAGAGCCAGAGAACGCATGTGGCTCGGCTGCAGTGCATTGTGTCTGCCACTCGCAGGTGCTCGAAAACGCTGGCTTCTCGACGGGTCATTTCACTGACCGGGGTCTGGGTTGACCGATTGGCGCGGCCGTGAGAGCCGTTTCCCGCCGTGTCGGACATGGGGCAAGTGTGGTGACTGCGAAGGTCGTTCAACTCCCGGTGTCTGACGAAGCGGCGCTGGTCGCCGCTGCCCGGGCCGGAGAGCGCGTGGCCTTCGAAAAGCTGTTTCGCCGCGAGTTGCCGTCGGTGGTGCGCTTGCTCGGCCGCCTCGTCGGTCACGACGCCGACCTGCCGGACCTCGCCAATGAGGTGATGGTGCTGGGCTGGAAGGCGCTGCGGCGACACCACGAGGCGCTGCGCTTCGGCGCGTTCGTGTCTGGTGTGTGCGTGAACGTGGCGCGAAACCACCTGCGGGCGCGGCGCCGTCGACGGTGGTTGGTGTTCGGCGAGCCCGACGCCGACCTCGAAGCGCCCGCTCGCGAAGCGCCACGTGAGGCGCTGCAGGCCACCTTCGCGGTGTTGAAGACGCTCGACGACGAGCTCCGGCTGGCGTTCGCGTTGCGCTTCATCGACGGGCGCGAGCTGACCGAAGTGGCCGAGCTGCTCGGCGTGTCGTTGGCGACGGCGAAGCGGCGGCTGCGCGAAGCCGAAGACGAGTTCGTCGCGCGCGCACGTCAACACCCTGCACTCGAAGGCTGGCTCGCCTCGGCGCGCTGGGGAGGTGCTTCATGAAGGGCCTCGAATCGCTCGGCCGTGAGGTCGCGCGGCAGCAAGACGAAGCGTTGGCCGAGGCGCGCGCCGTGGCTCAGGCGTCGGCGGCGCTCGAGTGGCCTGCAGAGCGGTCGCTGCGCTGGCCGTTGCTCGCCGTGGCGGCGGTGCTGGTCTGCGTGGTGGCCGCGCTGCTCGTCGTTCCCCGGCCGATCGCCGTCGAGACCGCGGGGGTCGCGGTGGCCAGCTGGGTGAGCGCCGAGGCTGAAGCGCCGGTGACGTTCTCTGACGGCGCGACGTTGTTGGTTCGCGCGGGCTCTCGCTTTCAGGTCGAGAAGCTGCACGAGCACGGCGCTGAGGTTCGCCTCGAGCGCGGCGCGGTGTCGGTGTCCATTCCGCACCGCGACGACACGCGGTGGACGTTGGCCATCGGCCCGTACACGGTGAAGGTCGTTGGGACGCGCTTCGACACCGGCTGGGAGCCGAGCTCGCAGACGTTCTCGTTGGTGATGCACGACGGCGCGGTGCGCGTGGTTTCGCCTGACGGCACGACGACGCAATACGTGGCTGGGCAGACGGTGACGGTCTCGCTGTCGCCGCCGGTGGCTCCCGACGAAGTTGACGCGCTCGCCGAGCCGCCGCCGACCCGCGCGCCGGGCCCGCCGCGCGCAGCGCCGGCCTCGTGGAAGTCGCTGGCTCAAAGAGGTCAGTACGGCGACGCGCTCGCGGCGGCGCGGCGCGCAGGCTGGGCGAAGCTGGGCGCGACGCTGCCCGCAGATGACCTGGCGCTGCTCGGTGACGTGGGGCGGCTCGGTGGTGACGTGAAGGCCGCGCGCGACGCGTATGGGCGAACCCGCGCTCGTTTTCCACGCAGCGCTGCGGCCGACACGGCGACCTTCTTTCTCGGTCGGCTCGCGTTCGACGAGCGCGACGCGGCCGGCGCCACGAAGTGGTTCGAGCGCTACGAGGCCGAGTTTCCCAACGGGCCCTTCGGCGCAGAAGCGCTCGGGCGGCGCGTGGAGCTGACGAAAGACGCCGTGCTCGCCAGGCGGTACCTCGAGCGCTACCCGACGGGCCCGCACAGTCGGCTCGCGAAGGCGGTGCTTGGTGGCGACTGACGTGCTGTGACGTACGCCATGGTGTTGGCCTTGCTCGCCGCGATGTGGGCTCAGGACGACTGCGTCACCGTGACGTCGACTGACGTCGCCCTCGCGGTGCGGGTGCGTGAAGAGCTGCGCACCGTGGGCCTGTCGGTGCGCGACGACGTGCTGTGCGACACCCTCATTACGCTCGATGACGTGCTGCGCGTGGTCGCCAGCGGGGTGGCCCCGCCCGTCGTCTTCGAAGAACCCTGGCAAGACGGCAGCGTCGCGGTGCGGGCGGCGCACGTGGCAGAGGTCGTGCGCGGTGTGTTGCTCGAAGTACAGGAGCGCGCGCGCGCACCGGCGCCTGCGCCCGTCGCGCCGCCACCGCCTGAGGCGCCGAGCCCCGTGGTGAAGCCTCGCGAGCTCGTAGCGCTCCGCGTCGGCGGCGGTGTGGCCGCGGGGCTCGGTGGGCTGGGCCCGTCGTCGCTCGTCGAAGTCGGCGCGGCGCTCTTCGTGACGCCGAGCGTGTTCGTCGGCGTCGGGCTCGCCGGTGCGCCGACGGAGTCGACGCGTGATGTCGCTGAAGGTCGCCTCGGCGCGCGCCCGCTGCTGGCGTGGGCCGCTGGTGGGGCCCGCTTCCCAGCGGCGTCGTGGTGGCACGTGGCCGCGAGCGTGAACGTCGGCGCGCAGTGGTTGTTGCTGCGGGGCCTCGCGACGGCGCCGCACGTGGGCACCACGGGCTCGACGTGGAGCGCGACGCTGGGCGCCGAGCTGCGGCTGGTGGTGCGCATCGCGGGGCCGCTCGGCGTCTGGGCGGGCGTGGCGGGTGACTGGGTCTTCTCGGCTGCCGTGCTCGACGTGAACGGTGTGGAAGCCGCGCGCTACGGCCCGCTCGTCGGCCGCGCGCGTGGTGGGCTCGAGGTGGCGTGGTGAAGCGCGGGCTCGTCGTGTCGCTGCTGTTGCTGGCGTGCGAGCCGCAGCGCGTGGAGCTCCTTCATTCTCCGGTCGGCTGTGAAGACTTCGAGTTGGTGTTGCCCCACGCCTTCGCGCGCGTGGCGCTGAGCGACGCGGTGGCGTTCGGAATTTCTGACGGCACCTTGCGCTCGTTCGTGGTTGGCGACGGCGGCGTCAGCGCCACCGAGCTGTCGAGCAGCGCGAGCTCCAGCGCCTTCAGCGCGGCGCGGCGCGGCGCCGAGGTCGCCCTCGCGTTTCACCAGAATGGTGTGCCGAGCCTGGCGCGCGTGTCGCGAGAGACCGGTGCGTTCAGCGTGGCTCCGCGCTCGGTGTTGTCGACGCCACAGGGCGCCAACGCGCCGTGGGGAGCGGGCGTCAGCGTCGGTGGTGAGACGACGCTCGTCGCGTACCGTACGCTGAGCTCCGAAGCGGCCTTCACCACCGTCGACGCTGCCGACGCGCAGCACTTCGCGGTCGTGCGCGTGGCGTCGCTCGGTGAGGTCGACGCGACGCTCGACGGGGCGCGCGTGAAGCTCGTGTACTCGACCGGTGGGCAGGTCGAAGAGCAGCTCGTCGACCTCGATGGCGCGAGGCTCGAGACGCGAACGCTGGCCGATTCCGGCGGGCTCCTCGGGCGCCCCATCGCGTGTCCGGCGGTGAGCGTGTACCCGCGCGGGATGGAAGATGGTGGCGTGCGCGTCGAAGCCGACGGCGTGTTCGTCGCGTCGGTGTCCTCTCGTGTCGTGAGAGGCGTGTGCGCGGGAGAAGAGACCTTCGCGGCGTTCGTGCGCGGCGGCCGCCTCGAGCTGTACCGCTTCGCGAGGGGAGGCGAGTTCAGCGAGGTGCTGTCGCTGCCCACACCCACGCTCAACGACGCGGCCATCGCGACCGACGCGCAGAGCGTGTGGTTGTTGCTGGCGCCGCGCTTCGAGCCGGCCCGGCTGTACCGTCGCTGCCTCCGCTGAGCCGTCTTCGGCGGTCGCGGACATGGGCGCTTCTGAGGAGGCACCTGTGGCGTCACGCGTATTCATTGTTGGCCTCGTGCTGCTGGGCTCCATCGCGCTGGCGGAGGGCGACGGCGGCTATTCGGGCCACGTGCTCTCGAAGACGCGGCTGCTGCGGCGAATGCAGTTCTCGTTGCTGGGTCGCCCGCCTGGCGACGCCGAGCTCGCGCGCGTGAAGGCCGCGCAGACCGACGCGGAGGTCGAAGCCACGCTGCGCGCGATCCTCGACGAAGACCTCGCCTCGCCGGAGTTCTACGAGAACCTGGTGCGCGTCGGTCGCGACTACCTGCGCATGGGGCCGTACAACCAGGGCTTCGTGTTGACGTACTTCTCCGGCTTTCAGGGCGGAGAGCTGCGCGCCTGCGGGGCGGGCACGCTGCACGCGGGCACGCTGGGTACGTTTGCGGGCTACTCCGACCGCAGCGGCGGAGATCACACGTCGATCTGCGACGAGCCCTCGGCGCCCATCAACGAGGTGGCGCCGTGGTGGGCGCCCGACACGGTGGTGCGCGTCATCGGGCGGGCGGGTACGCAGCTGCGCAGCAACGGGCCGAACGACTGCGGGCTCATCAACGTGTCGGCGCGGGGCAACACGCTGCGCGACACCGCCGCGAACCCGTGCTCGTGCGGGCCGAACCTCATCTATTGCTGGGCGACGCCGGCGGACCTGTCGGGCACGCCGCAAGAAGCGGCGGGTGTCGACACGGTGCCGCAGACGCCGCGCCGCCAGGCCTGGGAAGAAGGCTCGCGGCTCTTCGCGCACCTCGGCTGGCACGACCGCCCGATGACCGACCTCGTCGCCGGCAACTACACGGTGGCGCCGCTGATGTTGAAGTTCATGTACGTGCGCGCCGGCCGCATGAACTCCGCGTGGGCAGCGGTCGACGACGTGTCGTGGTGGCGGCCGGCGAACTGGTCTGCGGTTCGCGACCCGCTGCACGAGGCGAACGACCCGCTCGCATGGACCGAGTTCGTGCCGCACACCGTGAACCCTGGCTTGCTCTCGTTGACCGACGGTGACGCCGTCTCGTCGGGCCCGGCGGCGTTGGCGCGCCGCTACGCCTTCGACCCGCGCGTGGAGACCGGCGCGCCTCAGGGCATTCCCGCCGCAGGCGTGCTCACCACGTGGAGCGCGATGGGCATCTTCCCCCGGGAGCGCGTGCGTGGCGCGCGTTGGCTCGAGGTCTTCGCGTGTCGCGACTTCATTCCTCCCACGACCGAGCAGGCGGCGGCGCTCGGCACCTACCTGCGTGACCCGGCGACGGAGGGCGTCTGTCAGCACTGTCATCAAGCGCTCGACCCCGCGTCGATTTTCTTCAAGCGCTCGGGCTTCGGGCCCACCGGCGCGACGGTGCTCGGCGGCGTGGGCCCGTGGTCCACCCCGGCCACGGGCAACGCGAACCCGTACCACCGGTGGAAGGGCTCGTTTCTGCACGACACGGTGATGACGCCAGTCACCCAGGCGCAGTTGATGGACAACCCCGACGCGATGTTCTTCGACTTTCAACCCGCTGACGCGCCAGCGCGCTTCAAGCTCTTCGGTCAGGAGAGCGACGGCACCATCGGCCCGCTCGGCTTCTCGAAGGCGTTGGTGGGCTCAGGCACGTTCGACCGTTGCTTCGTCGAGCGCATGTACGAGACGTTCGTGGGCATCGAGCTCGACCGCAACGCCGACAACGCGGTGCTGACGGAGCTCGTCGAACAATTCGTGGCGGGCGACCGCAAGCTGCGGCCCTTCGTTCGCGCGCTGATGCTGCGGCCCGAAGTGCGGAGGGGCTGGTGATGCAGCGGGCGCTCCTGCTCGTGCTGCTGACCTGTGGCTGCGTCGGGCAGATCTCCACGCCTGAAGTGGCACCACCGCCTCCCCGGCCGCGCGACGGTGACTGCAGCAGCACCCGCGCCCCGACGACGGCCCGGGTCTACGAAGGGCTGCGCGGCGCCTGCGTCGGCTGCCACGGCGACGGCGCAGAATTTCCGCTCTTCGCCAGCGCCAGCGCGTTCGAGGTGATGGTGGCGAACAACGCCCGCTTCGTGACTCCGGGGGCGCCTGACACCAGCGCGCTCTTCGCGATGCTCGAAGGCACGGCCGGCGCGCTGCAGATGCCGCCGAGCACTGCCTACGCCGCGCTGGCCGACGTCGACCCGGCGCTGCCTTCAGTGGCGGAGCTCCGTTGCTGGGTGCGCGCGCTCGAGCCGTCACGCGCGCCCGCCGAGGTGTCGGCCAGCCTCAACCGCCGGCTCTTCGCGGAGCACCTGCACAAGAACCTCGAGTGGGCGCTGGGCGTGCCGCCGACGGCCTTCACGCAGACCGGCAACGACTACGGCCTCGAAGACCCCGACGGGCTCCGGCCACGTTCGACGCGCGCGCGCTTGCGCCTGCAGCAGCTCGGCGCGCCGAAGTGGCTCGACGGCGTCGGTCGCAGCAACGACATCGGCACCAGCTTCATTCAGGTGACCGTGCAGGTCTCGCAGGCGTGGTGCCTCAAGGTGAACGCCGCCAACGGCACCTTCTTCAAGCACGCGAGTGCGGGTGACGGCCTGGCGACGCCGGAGTCGACCGCGCGCGTGCGCCTGAACCTCGCGTACCTCTTCGAGCGGGTGACGGGAGAGCCCGCGTCGGTCGAGACGCTCGACGGGCTGCTCGAGCTCTTCCGGTTGTACGACACGGGCACGCCGCGCGCCGGGTGGCCCGCCACGTGCGCCGCCATCGTTCGTCACCCGTTGTCGCTCACCTTCTGAAGCACGGAGCTCCTCGATGACCTCACGACTCTCGCGCCGTCGGCTGCTCTCGCTGGGCCTGGGCGCAGCGCAGGTGGCCTTGTTGGACCGCTACAACCTGCTGCGGCCCGGCGTCGCGCGCGCGAACGGCGGCACCGGCCCCACGAAGCTGCTCACCATCATGGTCACCGGCGGCTGGCAGCCCTGGTACTTCTTCAACCCGCTGCGCCTGGGTGACGTGGAGCGGCTGCTCCCCACGCCGCGCGTCAGCGCCATCGTGCAGGAGCCGCTGTACTGCAACCGCGCGCAGGTCTCGAAGAACCTCGACGGTACGGAGGCCGTCGACCCCATGTCACCAGGCGCGGTGCGGCCGCTGCGCGTGCCGAGGTTGTGGGACGAAGAGGGGCTCGCCGCCACCGGCACCGACCGCCGCGTGGCGCACCCGCTGAGCGGCCTCGTCACGTGCCCCTTCGGGTATGCGTGGGCTGCGCCTGACTGGCGGCTCTGGGAAAACGCCGTGGTGGTGCACGGCATCGACCAGGGCACGCCCGCCCACCTCGCGGGCCGCATCGCCGCGTACTGTGGCTACGCAGGTCAAGACTTCGTGGCGCCCGGCATTCACGCCGTCGTCGCCAACGAAATGTTGCGCCGCTTTCCCGACCGGCCGCTGCCCTCGGTGACGCTGGGCTCGACGTTGAGCTCGAGCCGCCGCGGGCTGCCCGCAGAGGTCGACGCCACCTCGATTCGCGACGTGAACGACCTGTCGGCGTACCTGTCTGAGAACAGCAACGCCGCGTGGAACGGGCTGCGCGGCACGGCGGCGACGCCAGCGCGCGGGCGCCAGGCGAAGCCACAGCTCGACTTCGCGGGGCGCCCGCTGGGCCCGGTGGCCACGCACCCCATCGACGACTTTGCGCTCGCCGAGCTGCGGCGCATGCAGGGCAAGACCAACGGCCCGACCGACGCGCTGCTCGAGAAGCTCTACGACGGCTACCTCACCGTCTCGAAGACGCTGGCCTCCGACGTGGTGTCAGTCATCTCGAACACGCCGGGCTTCGAGCACTCGCCGGTAGCGACCTGGGCGCCCGACGGCATTCGCTTCGGCTTTCGCAGCGGCGGCAGTCTGCGCAGCGGCTTCAGCGGCACTGAAGACTTCGAGCTCGCGCTGAAGCTGTTGAAGTCGAACACCACCACCTCGGTGGCGATGAGCCTGCGTGCGCCCATCCCCGTCGGCGGTGGCTACTTCGATACGCACGGCGGCGAAGAGTACAACTGGCCGTGGCAGGCGCTGGTGATGGAGGAGATCGGCCGCTTCATCGCCGAGCTCAAGCTGACGCCGCAAGCCGGGGGCGGCTCGCTGCTCGACGACACGCTGGTGATGGTGGTGAGCGACTTCAGCCGCACCTGGCCGCTGCAGGGCATTTCAGATCACTGGCCGGTGACGAGCGTCGTCTACATCTCGGGCAACGCCATTGCGGGCAACCGGCAGCTCGGCGCGTACGACGTCGACGCGAAGGCGCCCAACTCCGACGGCTTCGAGGGCGTGGCGATCCCCCTGCGAGACGAGAACGGCGACACGCAGGTGCGCGCGCCGCGTGCGCACGACGCGGTGTATTCGGCGTACCACCTGTTCGGCATCAACCGCTTCATGCCCGACGGCCCCGGCGAGTTCATCGGGCTGCGCGCGGGCACATGAAGCAGCTCGCGCTCGTCGTGCTGCTCTTCGCCGCGTGCGCGCGTGAAGCCCGCTTCGTGCCTGCGGGCCCGCTCGAGCTGCGCGCGAACGTCGACGACGACGACGGCGACGCCATTCGTGACGGCCTCGACGCGCACCTCAACGGCCCGGCCGACGCTGAAGATCTCCTGGCCGTCACGCTCGAGGCGCCGTGCCGCGACACCTTCGTGCTCTCGGTAGAGCCGGCTGAACACCTGCACGTCTTCGCCGACGGCGCGCTCGTGCGCAGCGGCGCGACCTTGCCGTGCGGCCGCCAGGTGTTGCTGCTCGAAGCGCTGCGTACGCGCTCCGGCGTGTGGAACGGTCGCGCCACGGTGATCGCCGCCGGCGCGCGCCTCGAGCTGCGCGTCGCGCCCGTCATCTTCCCCGACGTCACGAAGCGGCCGCTGGAGGTCTTCGCCGTCGACGTGGTGGACAACGCGCCGTTGCTCGCGGCGCTGCGTGAAAGTGGTGTGCCCCTGACGCTCGCGCGCGGCGGCCGCGAGCATCACGAGCGGTGGCTGCAAGACGCGGTGTCTGCGGGGTGGCAGGGCGGCCAACGGCTGCTGCTCGAGATGGACCGACCGCTGGCGCTCGAGGGCTTCGCGGCCTCGCAGCTCGGCCGTGACGTCGGGCTCGCGCGCCCCGGTCGCGACGCGCCGACGCCGCTCTCGTTCGGAGGCAACCTCGAGGTCATCCCTCCACACGTCGGCTTTCCACTCGGTCGCCTGCTCGTCGGCGGTGACGACCTGCGCCGCATGGGCGACTCGACGCGCGCGTGGCTCGAGGCGCAGGAAGTTCAAGGCCCGCCGCTGGAGCTGCCGACCTCGTGGCTCGAGACAGGTCACATCGACGAGCTGGTGGCTTTCGTGCCTTCGCCCGACGGCGGCTGGACCGGCTTCGTCGCGTCGCCGCGGCTGGCGTTGGCGCACCTGCCTGACGCAGCGGACGTCGACGTCGCGTTCAACGAGCGCGTGGGCGCGCAGCTCGACGTGTTGACGCAGCGCTTTACGCAGGCGACGGGGCGCGCGCTCGTGCCGTTGCCGCAGCTCTTCGCGCAGAACGACGCGGGCCTCGCGGTGTCGCTGCATGCCTCGGTGGTGAACCTGGTGTCGCTGGGCCCGAGCGCGCTGGTGGCGTCGAGCGACTTGTTCGAGCCGCTGGTGCGGGAGCGCTTGCGCGCGGCCGGCGTGGAGCCGCGCTTCGTCGACGGCGCGGCGTACCACGCGCATGGTGGTGGCCTGCACTGCGGCGTCGAGGTCGTCCGCGCGTTGAAATGAAGGAGTGTCGCGAACTGCGGCGATCGTCGCGTGATGCGACATGTCGGCGGGGTGCCCGCGCTCTCAACAGCGTGGTGGTTCGCAAATTGCTCAGAGAGCCGCCGCTGTCTCCACTCATCACAAGGAACACCTGAAACATGCGTACCTCGATTCTCCTGGCCACTCTTCTGCTCGGCGTTGGTTGTGCGAGCACCTCGTCGTCGTCGTCGCGCGGTCGCGACTTGAGCAAGCTGGTGCACCTCGAAGGCGATCGCATCGAGGTCGGCGAGACGATCCTCTTCGAGACGGGCAAGGCGAACGTCGACAAGGCGTCCACCGACCTGCTCGACGCGGTCGCCGACATCTTGAAGGTCACGCCGGGCATCACCAAGTTGACCATCGAGGGCTACACCGACTCGACGGGCGACGCGGCGTTCAACACGCAGCTCTCGCAAGACCGCGCTGACGCCGTGCGCACCTACCTCGCCGGCAAGGGCGTCGACGCGGCGCGCCTCGAGTCGAAGGGCTTCGGGGCCGAGTCGCCCATCGCCAGCAACGACACCGAAGAAGGCCGCGCGAAGAACCGCCGCGTGGAGTTCAAGGTCGCGCGTTGATGGCCCGGGTACGGGGCGGCTCGATGACGCGCTGCCCCGTATCCGTTGAATTGTTCGCTTTCCCCGCATTGCGAGCCGAGCGCGCGAGGCTAGGTTCCGCCGGCCTTGCGTACCCCGCTCGTAACCGTCCTCATCTTTGCGCTCGCGTCCTCAGCGTGCGCGCCGTTGGAAAAGCCAGCCACCCGTGAGCTCGTCGAGCTGCGTGGGGCGCCCTACGACCGCGGTCTGCAGCACGGCACGCAGCTGCGCTCGAAGATTCGAAGTTTCTACACGACGCTGCTGACCAACTCGCTCTTCCCGTACCTCTCGCGAGAGCAGCCCGACATCGCGGCGTTCCTCCCCGAGTACGCCGACGCGCGGTACGAGAACGGCAACTTCGCCTACGAGTTGCTGCTCGACTCGGCGAAGAACATCGAGCGCTCGCTGAGCCGCGCGACGCGTGACGAGCTGCGCGGCATCGCCGACGGCTCGGGCCTCACCTACGACCAGATTCTGGTGCTCAACACGTTCTTCGACACCGTGCTCGCGGTGCGTGGCATCGCGTTGGCCATTCGTCTTTCGCGCGCGCCGCAGCTCGTTGCCGTGACCTTCACCGGCGCGCAGAGCGACGGCGTCGACAACGACGACGACGGTGACGTCGACGAGCCGGGTGAAGGTACCTTCGACCCGTACGTGCCCGAGGTCTTCGGCAACATCGTCGAGCTGCCCGTCACCACCACCGTGCGCTTGCGGCTCAGCGACCCTGACGGCGTCGACCCGGCGACGGTGCGGTTGTACCTGAGCGACCAGCTCTACACCGCCGAGAGCGCCGAGCTGAGCTTCAACGAGCTCTCGGCCACGGAGCTCGAGGTCACGCTCACGCCGTCGACGCCGCTCGCGCCCGCGTCGCTCACCACCTTGGTCGTCGGCGCCGGCGACAAGAAGATCATCGAGGTGCCGCCGCCTTCGCGCGCCAGCTTCATGCGCGACGAAGAGCTCAGCTTCACCACGCGCGGCAAGGGGCTCACGCGCCGCGACATTCGCCGCCCGGAGCTGACCGACGGCCGCACGCGCCCACCACCGGTCGCCATCGGCGTGCGCAACTCGGCGACCCTCGACGGGGCGCTCTACATCGCGCACCACTTCTCGTTGCTCGACGCGAACACGGCGCACAAGCACACCGTCGCGCTGCGCCACGTGCCTGAAACGGGCCCGGCGTTCGTCACCATCGGCTGGGCGGGCATCGCCTACGGCCTGGCGGGCATGTCGGACCGCGGCGTCGGCTATGCGTGCAACCCGGCCGACACGCTCGACAACAGCGTCGTCGGTTCCATCTTCGACCAGGTCGCCGACCTCTCGAAGGCGAAGCTGCTCGCCAGCGGCCTGCCCATTGGCTTTGCGGCGCGCCGAGTCCTCGAGAACGCCACCGACGCGGTCAGCGCGCGCGACATCGTGGCCGACGCCGAGCGCGTGTACGGGTGGACGTGCCTCTTCGGCGACAAGAACGGCGGCCTCGAGGCGTTGGAGGTCGACTCGAACATCTTCAACGACACCAGCAAGGGCGTCTTCCCCATCACGCCATCGGAGCTCGACCCGCTCGGCCGTCGCTGGGCGAGCAGCTCGAATGACAACCTCGTGCTCGGCTCGAACTACGTGAAGAACGTGCCCGACATCACCTCGTTGATGGTGGCGGGCCAGCGCATCACGCCGCAGCGCACGTGGTCGGGCTTCTTCAACCGCAGCCGCCGCGCCGCCGACGGCGCGTTGGACCTGATCACTCAAGCCAACGGCAGCGTCGACGCCGAGTTCCTGCAGAACCTCATCGCCAGCCCGCGCTTCGTCGACCAGTCCGACAGCATGAACGCGGTGGTGCTCGACTTTGCGAACCTGCAGGTGCGCTCCGCGATGGGGCAGGTGCCGGCCACCAATGGGCCGTTCGAAGTGACGGAGGTGCGGCCGTGAAGCGCGCGATGGGTCTGTTGATGTTGTTCGCGTTGCCTGCGGCCGCGATGGAGACGCAGGTGCTGCCGCAAGGCGCGTTCATGCTGGACGTCTCGTATTGGCGCTCGTCCATCGACAAGCAGTGGAGCGGAGATCGCACCGCGCTGCCGCTCATCGAAGAGAACCGGCGCTACGAGCCCGGTGCAGGGCTCCAGGGCATCCTCGCGCCGCGCCCCAAGGCCGAGTTCGACTTCCTCTTCATTCAGTTGATGTACGGCATCACCGACCGGCTCTCGGCGGCCGTCTACGTTCCGCTGGTGCTGCGCTCGCACGTCTCGACCAACATCAGCTGGACGCCCGGCGACTACCAATCGCAGCTCGGTCGCAGCTATTCGGAGGACGACTTCTGGGCCTGGGCGGGGACGCTCGGTCAGCCGCGTGTCCCCAAAGACTGGGAGGGCGGCTTCCAGATGTCCGACATGATTCTCGGCGCGCGCTACCTGCTGCCCGAGTTCGAGTGGATGACGAACAACCACTTCCGCTGGTCGGCCACGTTGCAGGTGGCGCTGCCCACGGGCAGCAACTTCGACCCCGAAGCCGCGGTGAGCGTCGGCACCAACCTCTGGGAGCTGCACGCCGCCGGCGACGTCGAAGCGCACCTCTCGGCCGACAAGCAGTTCTTCGTCGACGAGTACGGCGTGCCGAAGCTGAACATCGGCGCGGACCTCTTCTATTCGTTCTTCCGCCCGCGCCAGTACAAGGCCGGCCGCGGGCTGCAGAACCCGTTGCTCAACAACAACGCGCCGTACATCGGTGACACGTACATCGTCGACGGCGGCGATTGGATTGGTGGCACCGTGTCGGTCGACATCGCGCCGTTCATGGGGCCGACGATCCCGTCCATCGTCTCGGGGCACGACATCAAGAAGGCCAACGCGCTGCCGCCCATCTTCACGCTCACGCTGAGCTACACGCGCATTCAGACCTTCCAGAGCGATTGGCAGAGCCAGTCAGCCCTGTGGGACTACGACCGCGAGAAGTACTGGCAGCCCGGCGAGAAGAACATCTTGAAGGCCACCGCCAACGTGAGCCTCATGCGCGTCGGCTTGCCGCTGCAGATCTACGCGCGCTACCAGGCCGGCGACATCATCCCCGGGCGGTACTCGCGGCCCGCCAACATCTTTACGGCAGGTGTCCGCGTCATCGCCAAGTTCTGGTGACGGCGCGCATCAGACGAAGCACACGCGCGCAGAGACGTTGGTCGCTATCTTCCGCGCACCATGATTCCGCATGTCGTCATCGTCGGTGGCGGGTTCGGTGGGCTCTACGCCGCGCGCCGCTTCGCCCGCGGGCACGTTCGCGTCACGCTCATCGACCGGCACAACTACCACCTGTTTCAGCCGCTGCTGTACCAGGTGGCCACCGCCGGCCTGTCGCCCGGTGACATCGCCACGCCCATTCGTTCGCTCGTCGCGCGCCAGTCGAACCTCGAGGTGCGGCTCGGTGAAGTGACGTCGATCGACTTGAAAGAGCGCCGCGTGCTCCTGCGCGACGGCGAGCTCAAGTACGACTTTCTGGTGCTCGCGGCCGGGGTGAGCCACGCGTACTTCGGCCACCCCGAATGGGAGCGCCAGGCGCCGGGGCTCAAGTCGCTCGACGACGCGCTCGAGCTGCGGCGCCGCGTGCTGACCGCCTTCGAGCAGGCCGAGACCGAACCCGATGAAAAGAAGCGCGACGAGCTGCTGACCTTCGTGGTGGTGGGCGGCGGGCCGACCGGCGTGGAGCTCGCGGGAGCGATTGCAGAGCTCGCGCGCTTCACCGTGGCGCGGGACTACCGCCGCTTCGACCCGCGCAAAGCCAAAGTGCTGCTCATTGAAGCGGGCGATCGTGTGCTCTCCGCGTTCGACCCGCAGCTCTCGGCGCGCGCCCTGGGCTCGCTGCGCAAGCTGGGCGTCGACGTGCGGCTGAACACGCGCGTCACCAACATCGAGCCGGGCGGCGTGCAGTTGGAAAACGAGCGCGTGCCTTCGCACACCGTGCTGTGGGCCGCCGGGGTGGCCGCGTCGCCGCTCTCGAAGTCGCTCGGCGTGGAGCTCGACCGCGCAGGTCGCGTGAAGGTGAACAGCGACCTGTCGATTCCCGGGCACTCGACGGCATACGTGGTCGGCGACCTCGGCGCCTGTGCGCAGCCTGACGGCACCATGGTGCCCGGGCTCGCGCCGGCGGCGATTCAGCAGGGCGAGCACGCGGCCGACAACATTCTCGCGGCGTCACTCGGGCACGGCACGAGGCCCTTCGAGTACTTCGACAAAGGCATCATGGCCACGGTGGGCCGCGCGTCAGGCATCGCGCAGGCCGGGCGAATGCGCCTGTGGGGCCTCGTCGGCTGGGTCGCGTGGCTCTTCATTCACATCATGTATTTGATTGGCTTCCGCAACCGCGTGGTGGTGCTCATTCAGTGGGCGTGGGCCTTCTTCACCTTCGGTCGCAGCGCGCGCCTCATCACCGGCACCTCGCCCGACTCGTTGGACCGCGCGCTTCAAGTCACCGTGCCGGAGAAGCTCCACTCGTGAGCGCCTGCCCGTGTGGAGGTGCGTCGTACGAGACGTGCTGCGGCCCGCGCCACGATGGCTCGGTGCCTGCGCCGACGGCCGAGGCGTTGATGCGCAGCCGCTACAGCGCCTTCGTGCGCGCGAACGTGGCCTACCTGCGCGACACGCAGCTCAAGCCCACGCGTGACGCGAGCTGGGAAGACACCGAGGCCTGGGCGCGCTCCGTCGGCTGGTTGGGGCTCACCGTCGTCGAGAGCGCCGAGGCCGAGGTCGAGTTCATCGCGCGCTACGTCGACGGGGCGGGCATCACCGCGTTGCACGAGCGCAGCACCTTCGTGCGCCGCGACGGCCGGTGGGTCTACGACGAAGGCAAACCCGAGGTGACGAACACGAAGGTCGAGCGCAACGCGCCGTGCCCGTGTGCGAGCGGAAAGAAGTTCAAGCAATGCCACGCGTGACGCGTGGTGCGCGGGTGATGCAGCAGCTGCTCGCGCTGGGCTGAGGTACCCGGGCGCGTACGAAGCACATCCCTCAAGGTCTTCCTCGGGCTGCTCGGGCGCAGGGAGGCCGGCTCGATGAAGCTGCCGAACACCGGCGGCGCCGCGCTCATGTTGCCGTTCTGCGAGCCGATGGCGTACGGCCTCGCGACGTTTCGGCGCGCTTCAAGAAGGGCGAGGTGCCACCGCTCCAAAGAAGTGGGTGCTCACGCTTTGAGCGGCTCGACGGTCTGATTTTCAAAGGCCGCCCAAAGGAGCCCTCATGACCGCGCTTTCGCCGACGTCGTTTTCTCGCCGCTCACGCATCTCGATGCTGGGCGCCGCTGGCGTGGTGGAGTTGCTCACGGTGCGTGAGCGCAAGGCCGAGCGCGTCTTCGACCTGAGTGAGGGTGGCCTCGGCGTGCTGAGTCAGGACCCGCTGCCTGCGGGAACCCTGGTGCTCGCGGTGGTCGCGCTGCCCGGAGAACGGCGCACGCACGACGTCATCGTGCGCGTCGCGTGGGTCGACGGCGCGGCCATGGGGCTCGAGTTTCTGCTGCCTGACGACGTGCTCCTCGCCGCCATTCGTCGCCTGCGTCGCGAGCTCGACGCCGCGTGACTACTGCTTGAGCAGCTCCACGTGAAAGACAGCCTGCTCGCCGGGCGCCAGCTCGAAACGTTTGGCCTGCGGCACGTGGCCCGGCGCCGTCACCGTCAAGGTGTATGCGCCCGGGGGCAGCGTGAGCACGAAGCGGCCTTCGGCGTTGAGCGCCACCGCCTCGCCGCGGCCCTGCACGCGCACCACGGGCTGCACGGTGTTGCTCGAACGCGAACGCACGAGGCCACGAATCACCGCTGGCGTGCTCCGGCCGATGGGCTCCGCGCCGATGGTCAGCCGTGCTTCGGCTTCTGGAGGCACCTGCACCACTTCTTCCATCTGGGCGTAGCCCAGCGCTTCGGCGCGCACCCGAATCGGCCCGGGGCCCACGCCGTCGATGGTGAACGCGCCTTCCTTCGTGGTGCGCGTCTCTTTTTCTGCCGCGATGACGCGCGCGTCGGCGATGGGCTGCAGCGTGCTCGAGTCGAAGACGCTCCCGGCGACGCGGCCCGGGCCCGTCGGCACCTCGAGCGTCACCGCGACGGCGAGCGCCTGGCCTTCGCGCAGCTCGAGGCGCTGCGTGTGCGCCCGAAACCCTTCACGCTGCACGCGCAGCGCATGTGCACCGGGCGCGACGGTGAGGCGCGCTGAACCGGTCGCGTCAGTCACGCGCGCCACCGCGCCGTCGAGGCTCACCCGCACGTCTGCTGCCGGGGCTCCGTCAGGCAGCGACACCGTCAGCGCCAGCGTTCCATCGAGCGGCAGCGGCGGGGTGGTGGGCGCCGTCGCGCCGCGCGGCATGTGCAGCGCCACGCGCAGGCCGAGGCCTACGCGCGCGGTCACGCCGTTGTACGTGTCGCCGCCCGTTTCAATGAGCGCCGCGCCGTCGACGCCGAGCCACCAGCGACTCACGCCCGCGTCGAAGAGCTTCACGGCCGCCCACAGGCGCGGCTCCACGCTGGTGATGAGCTGCGTGCCGTGCACCGGCACCAACACCACGCCGCTGACCGACGCCTGAAAGCGCTCGCCCTCGAACGCCGCCTCGAGCCGGCCAGAGACACCCGCTGTAGAGAGCGCCGCCGGCGTCGCCCTCGCGACGACGGGAATGCTGGCGCCGCCGTAGCCGAGGCCGGCGCGCAGCGAAAAGCCGCTCTCGAAGACGTAGCGCGTCGCCAGGCCCGCACGGCCGCCGGTGAAGCGCAGGCTCTCGCCGTTGACGCCGTCGCAACACGTGCTGCCCACGACTTCACTGAGGAGGTCGAGCTCCACGCCGAGAAACGGGAGAAACCAGCCCTCGGCGTCGAGCCGCAACGCGGGCGCCAACACGCCTGCCTGCGTGTGGCCCGAGTACGTCGAGTTGCGAACGTCGAGCCCGCCGCCGAGACGCACACTCCCGATGGCTGGCTCGGCCAGCGCGCTCGAGGCACACAGCACGAGCAGGAGCCCGGCGCTGTGAAGCGAGCGCTTCATCGTTGCGTGGCCAGACACGCCGTGCGCACCGCCAGTGGGAAGGCCGCCGTCAGCTCGGTCTCGAAGCGCCGCTGAATGCCGCCCTGCAGGGAGCGGAAGATGGTGGCGCGCACCTGCGGGCCCATGGCCTCGAGGTCTTTGAAGAAGCGCTGCACGCGCGCCGACTGCGCCTTCATGTCGGCAGCGGTGCGCATGGCGAAGCGCGCGGCGTCGGCGTCTCGGCGCTCGTGCGCGAGCACGATGAGCGTGTCGTAGAACGAGTCCTTCAAGCTGAAGTGCTGCAGCACCGCCGAGCGCAGCTCCAGCAACGTCTCACCCAGCGCCGAGGTGTCGACGCCCGCGGCCTCGTTGAGCTCCTGGGCCAGCCGGTGCTGCGCCGCCTGGAGCTCCATCACCGACAACAGAAACGCATTCGAGTTCATGATGACCAACGCACTTCGAAGGTCGCGGCCGCGCCTTCGTTCGAGAGGAACTGCACCGACAGGTTCGGCGCCTCAGCGGCCTCCATCGCCGCGGTCAGCAGGCCGTGTACGAAGCCCGGTCGCTCCACGTGCGTGAAGCGCAGCAGCGCGCCGTTGGGCGGCAGCAGCAGCACCTCGACGTCGGTGAAGTCGTTGGCCGTGCGGAAGTTGCGCGTCATGCGTTGCACCGCGCGCTCCGGGCCCACCACGCGCAGCAGCGAGAGCAGCGCGCCGCCCACCGACGTGCGCGCGTAGCCATGCATGAAGAGCCGACCCAGCTGGGAATAGCGCTCGAACTCCGGCAACCGCGGAAAGCGGCTCGCGGCGCTGGTGTCGAGCAGCGTGTGCCAGGCCTCGAGCGGGTAGGCCGGCTCCAGCGCTTCGAGCTTCAGGCCGAGCGCCTCGAAGCACACGCGCTCCTCGGGAGTCGTCGGCTCGAAGGCCCGGAGCGCTGCTTCCATCGACGCTGCGAACACCACGCGTTGTTGCGGCTGCTGCATTGCGCTCCCCCTTGAGCAATCACTGCGCCATCGGGTCAGTTGGGCCATGTCGCTGGTTTGCGTGAGCGCCAGCCCTGCAAACGCGCCACGCCTGCGGCGTCTTTGCTGCGCTGCAATCGCAAGTTGCGACATGCGGTGCTCCTCAGTGGGCGACGCGGGCGTGCTCGCGCGTGTGCAGCGAGGCCCAGAGGTCGTGCAGCGCGAGGCGCAGCGGGTCGATGCAGAGCGCGGTCTCGACGGCGACGAAGGCTTCATGGCGACGGCCCTGCGCGACCAGCGAGTGCGCGCGCTCGGCGTGGCGGCGCGCCTGCAGGTCGGCCAGCGGGTTCTTCTTGAGAAAGTCGAAGCGCAGCGCCTCGAGCGCCGCGGCCGGGAGCCCCGCTTCGAGACACCGCGCCACGCCGCGCCAGTTGCCGCGCTCGGCGTCGTAGCTCGCGCGAAGCTGCGGGTCACACAGCAGCCGGCTGCACTGCGCGAGGCACGCCTGCGCGGCCACGAGGTCTGACGCGCGGCGCGGCGAGAGCTGCCCTTCGCTCAGCGCCTGCAGGGCATCGTCGAGCTGCTCGTGCGCGAAGACGAGCTCGGCGACTTCGGCCGACGCGCTGACCCCCAGCGCCGTGTACGCGCCGCCCCACAGGCGCTCGCGCAGCCGCTCCAGCGTGCGCTCGGCGTGCAGGTCGTTGTCGCTCGTCGCGCCGTCGAGCACCACGCACGCCTCGGTGCCGACGTTCTTGAACTCCACGAAGAAGCCTGGCTGGCGGCCCCAGCGCGCGGCGTCGCGGGCGTCGAACGTGCGCGTCACCACACCCGAGAGCGGCTCGAGCGCGTCGAAGGTCAACGCCACGCGCGTGCCGACCAGCACCACCTCGTCGCAGGCCACGAAGCAGCCCGCCGAAGACGTGTGCTCGCACACCACGAGGTGGCCGATGCCGTTGGCGGCGAGCAGCGCGTGGCGGCTGTCACCGCGCAGGGTGGGCTCGAGTGCGGGCACTGGAGTGGGGCGGTTGGCGACCGCGCATTGCAGCGCGTACGCGAAGGCACCGACGGTCTGAAAGCGCTCGGCGGGGTTCTTGGCGAGCGCCTTCATGACCGCCGCGGCGACGTGTGCGGGCACCGACGAGCGGTGCTGCGCGGGCGACTCGGGCGAGTCGTGCAGGTGCGCCGAGAGCACCGCGTTCACCGGGCGATGCCAGAACGGCGGGCGCCCCACGAGGAGCTCCCACGCCAGCGCGCCCAGCGCGTACACGTCGGTGCGCGCGTCGGCAGCGAAGCCGTTGATCTGCTCCGGCGCGAGGTAGTCGGGGCTGCCGAGGCGAACCTGCAGGCCGCGCATGGCCGCTTCGTCCCGCACGCGGGCGATGCCGAAGTCGACGACCTTCACGAAGTCGCGCGCGCCCAGCTGCAGCACCATGACGTTGGCGGGCTTGAGGTCGCGGTGCACCACACCCCGCGCGTGCGCGTGCTCGAGCGCCCGGGCCAACTGCGCGACGAGCTCCGTGGCGCGCTCCGCCGAGAAGTCTTCGGCGGCCAACACCGCCTCGAGCGTGCGGCCTTCGAGGTACTCCATCACCAACCACGGCTGACCCGAGGGCAGCTCGCCGGCTTCGTACACAGGCACGACGTGCGTGTGCGCCAGGCGCGCGCTCGCCCGCGCTTCTTCACGAAAGGTCTGCACCGCCAGCGCGTCGCTCAACACCTGCGCGCGGAGCACCTTGGCGGCGGCGCGGGTGCCCAGCTCGACGTGCTCCACCTGCCAGACCGTCGCCATCGCCCCGCCGCCCAGCGGCCGAAGCACGCGCCACTGGCCCAGCTCCAGACCGACGAATTCGTCGTTGCGAGCCGCCGACTGAACTTCGTTGCGTCGTGCATCAGGCGTCGTCGTGTCACCGTGGAGCATGGGCCACGGCTTGTGCGAACGAGGTGCCAGTGATTATTGGCAATAACCCGTTGAATTAACTGTCATTCATAAGTGAAATTGCAACGTTGGTTGTTGCGGAATGCACAGGTCTTTCAGAGCTGAGAGGCGTTGAAAACAGCAACGCCCGCGCTCAGGGAAAATGAGCGCGGGCGTACGAAGTCGGGGCTGTTCCGGTTTTCAGCTTGGGGTGGTCGTGCCGTAGTTCTGGAGCTTCCGGTACAGCGTGCTGCGGTCGAGGCCCAGGGTCTCGGCGGCCTGGCGCTTGTTGCCGTTGAGCGCGGCCATCACGCGGAGGATGTAGCGCTTCTCGACCTCCGCCAGCGGGATGAAGGTCGACGGCTCGGCGGCGTCGGGCGTGACGGTGAGCATCGGCTGGCGCATGCGCTCGGGGAGGTCCTGAATGCGCGCGGTCGGGCCGGAGCCCAGCGCCATCAAGCGCTCGAGCAGGTTGTAGAGCTCGCGCACGTTGCCGGGCCAGTCGTAGGTGAGCAGGCGCTCCGAGACCTCGGGGCTGAGCACCGGAGACGGGCGTTGATCGCGCTGCGCGATGCGCGCGAGGAACGCTTCGGCCAGCAACAGCACGTCGGTGCCTCGGCTGCGCAGCGGCGGCACGGCGAGGTGCACCACGTCGAGGCGGTAGTAGAGGTCTTCGCGGAAGCGGCCCTTCTCGACGGCTTCGCGCAGCTCGACGTTGGTCGCACACACGATGCGCACGTCGATGGGGGTCTCCCGGTTGGCGCCCAGCGGCCGCACGGTGCGCTCCTGCAGCACGCGCAGCAGCTTGGGTTGGAGCGAAATGGGCAACTCGCCGATTTCGTCGAGGAACAAGGTGCCGCCGTTGGCCTCGCGGAACACGCCGGGGCGATCTCCGCGCGCGTCGGTGAAGGCACCCTTCACGTGGCCGAAGAGCTCGCTCTCGAGCAGCGATTCGGGCAGCGCGCCGCAGTTCACCGCGACGAAGGGTTGGTCGCGCCGGCGGCTCTCTTGATGGAGCGCGCGCGCCACGAGCTCCTTGCCCACGCCGCTCTCACCGGTGATGAGCGCGGTCGTGGTGGTGTCGGCCACGCGGTGCAGCACGCGGAACAGATCGCGCATCGGCGGGCTCTTGCCGAGCAGCTCTCCGAAGCGGGGCGGCGCGTCGGCGAGCTGGCGACGCAGCCGGCCCACCTCGAGCTGCAGCGAGCGCTGCGTTCGCGCGCGCTCCAGCGTCAGCGCCAGCACGTCGAACTCGAAGGGCTTGGTGATGAAGTCGTACGCGCCAAGCCGAATGGCGCGCACCGCCGCTTCGATGCTGCCGAAGCCGGTGATCAAGACGACGGGCAGGTTCGGGTCGTGCGCCACCAGCTCACGACACAGCTCGAGGCCGCTCTCGTCGCCGATGTTGAGGTCGCTGACCACCGCCTCGTAGCTCTCGGTGCCGTCGAAGCGGGGCAGCGCCTGACGCGCCGAAGTCACCCAGTCGACCGCGTAGCCGCGGCTCTCAAGGTCGTGGGCCAGCATCTCGCACATGTTCGGGTCGTCATCGACCAGAAGCACGCGCGGGCGGTGCTCAGCCTGGGAGGTAGATGGTGAAGCGGCTGCCTTTTCCAAGTTCACTCTCCACTGCGATCCAACCGTGATGATCGCGCACGATGCCTTGCGCGACTGAAAGGCCGAGGCCCGTGCCTTCACCGGTGTCTTTGGTGGTGAAGAACGGCTCGAAGATGCGACGTCGTTGTTCGTCGGCGATGCCGCTGCCCGTGTCGTCGACGCGAATGCCCACGTAGCTGCGCAGCGGGAGCCCCGTTTCCGGCGGCGGCTGCGCACCGGGCGCCAGGTGCAGTCGAACGTCGCCACCGTGCGGCGTGGCCTGAATGGCGTTCGAGATGACGTTGATCATCACCTGCATCATCTGGCTGCCGTCGAACTCCACGACGCGCGCCTCGTCGAGGTTCACCGCCGCGAGCTTCACGTTCTTCTTCGAGGCCACCGGCTCGAGCAGCGAGACCGCCTGACGAATGAGCGTACGAATGTCGAAGCGCCCGAGCCGTGGCTCACGGCGCCGCGCGAAATCGAGCAGCTGACGAATGATGGCCGCCATTCGATCTGCCTGCTCGGCGATGGTCTTCGCCGTGGCGCCGACCTGCTCAGGCGGCAAGGTGCCCGAACCGATCTGTCGCGCGCGCCCTCCGACGATCGAGAGCGGCGTGCCGAGCTCGTGCGCGATGCCGGCGGCCAGCTTGCCCACCATCGCCAGGCGATCCGCGCGGCGCAGCTCCGAGAGCGTGTTGCTCGCGGCGCGGCGCAGCGCCAACTGGTTCGAGGCGTGCCGCGCGAGGCGGCCGAGCGACTTCACCTGCGTGTCGGTGGCCTTCGTGCCGTGCACGATGATGCCGCCCACCACGTCCGCGTTGATGTCGAGAATCGGCTGCCATGTTGCGAGCTCGTTGCGCACCGGCTCCAGCGACCTCAGCGACTGGTTGATGAGCGCCTCGCTGCCCTCTGGCAGCACGCCGGCCACGAGCTCCCAACCACCTTCTCGCTGACTCGTCAGCCCCACGCGCGCGCCTGGCATCAGCGCGAGCGCGAGCTCCACGATGTCTTCGAGGTCTTGTGAGGGAACGATTCCAGCCAACGTCGGATGCACGTTGTCTTGTTCTGCAATCAACTCGCCATGCGTGGTTTCGTCTGAATTCGCTGGTCTGGCCATGCACGGAGCATGACGGCATGTTGTAAAAAACAACAGACAGGGTGTCTTGCGACAACGTGACTGAAGAGGCGCAACATACTGACACCTACATGCGAACATGTCCTGCGCAGTGCGGGCGTGGGCCTTAACTGATCAATGTTGTCGCCTGTCTTGTGCCACCCGAAGTGCCCGAACCGTTCTTCGCCCTGCTTCCTGGGCATCGAGGGGGAGCGGGATGTAGTCGAAGACGCCGTGCCCGATGGCCTTCGCCATGAGTGACAGATCGTCATCTGACCCACACATCAACACGAGTCGTTCGGGGGCCTTCGACAGCAGCTCTGCGCAGCGTGTGAGCGCGACGTTCTCGTCGGCGCCGGCCACCAGCGTCACGCCGCCGGCTTCATCTTCGTGTGTCTCGCGTGCGCCGACCGCAGCCAGCGCGTCACGCAACGCGACCCCCAGCGCGTCAGGCGCACCTTCGAGGGAGAGGTGCACGGCCGGCGCGTCGACCTCCGCGGCGACGAACTCGTGCGCCGACTCGAAGCCCGTCTCGCGCTCGTCATTTCCGGTGCGGCTGGCGATGAGCGCGGCACGAAACTCTCCGGCCGACGAGAAGCGCGCATCGCGCGGCTTCGAGAGCGCACGGCGCAACACGCTTTCGAAGGCGCGCGGCACGTCGCTCACGTTGACCTCCGAGAGCGTCGGCGGTTCACGAAACAAATGCGCAGAAAGTACATGGAGGGGTTGTTCTGAAACGAACGGCGGCCGGCCGCTGAGCAATTCGAAGAGCACGCATGCCAACGAATACAGATCGCTCCGCGCGTCGAGTGCTTCACCGGACACCTGCTCGGGCGACATGAAGGCCGCAGTGCCGAGCTGCTGGCCGGCTTGCGTCAGCCGCGTCGCGTCGGTCGGCGACTGCAGCAGCGCGATGCCGAAATCCACCACACGCACGAAGGGGCGCGCATGAGCAGCGTCGAGCATCAGGTTGGCGGGCTTGAGGTCGCGGTGAATGATGTTCTGCGCGTGCGCGACCTCCAGCACGCTCAAGATCTGCTCGGCGATGTCGGCCACCTCGTCGAACGGCAACTGGCCCTGCCGCGCGAGCTTCAGGTCGAGCGACTCGCCCTGCACCAGCTCCATGGCGATGAACGGGTGCTCGGTGGTCACGTCGACGTCGTGCACGCGAACGACGTGCGGGTGCTCGAGCCGCGCCAGCACGCGGGCTTCGTTTTCGAAGCGCGCCACCGTCTCGGGCTTGGAGCTGACGTGTCGGTGCAGGACCTTGAGCGCGACAGACCGTTGAAGGCCGGGGTGTACCGCTTCGTAGACCGTGCCCGAGCTGCCATCGGCGATGCGGCGAATGATGCGGTATGGGTGCACCACGGGTTCCATGCTGTGCGCTCTAGCAGGAGTGGCGCCGATGTCTGAGGTCGACAACCGTCGTGGTTTTTCGCTCTACGGGCGCCTGGCGTTGTTGCTGGTGGTGGCAACGGTGGTGCCGGTGCTGGTGCTCGGTTGGCAGGCCATCGAGCGCAACCGCTCGGCGCTCACCGTCGACGCGCAGCACTTCGAGCGCGTGATGGTCGAGCGCGTCGCCGAGGCGGTCAACCGCGAGCTCGACTCGGCGGGCGATGCCGTGACTGCGATGGCCGACATGCTGGGCAGCGCCGACGCGACCAACGAAGCGTTGCGTTCTCAGCTGGCCGCCGCGCAGCTGGAGTCGTGGGGTGGCAGCCGCTTCGTCGCGCTCTACGACCTGGAAGGAAAACGCCGCGGTTCGATTCGCATCGGCGACGTCGGTGACGTGGGCCCCGACGAGCTCGCGCCTGCACTGCGCGGTGACGCGCTGCGCTTCGGCGAGGTGATGCAGCGGCCGCAGGGCCCGGTGCTGCAGCTCGCCACGCCCGTGCGCACGCTGACGGGTGAGCAGCGCTTCTGGTTGTTGGCCGAGCTGGAGCTCACGCCGCTGTGCGAGCTGCTGGCGCGCCTGGGCGAGATGCCCCCGCTGCGCGACGCGGCCGCCATCTTCGCGGTCGACGGCCGGCGCCGGCTGGTGCTCTCGAGCGAGCCCGCGTTGTTGACGCAGTCCATGAGCCAGCACCCGGTGTTCGACGCCATGAAGGGCGACGCGCAGTTTCGTCAGCCGCTCACGGTGGTGACGGACTTCACCGACGAGCACGGCGCGATGCTGGCGGCCGTCACCACGCTGCCCCGCCTGGGCTGGGCGCTCGTCGCGCGACAGCCCCAGGCTCGCGCGTACGAGAGCTTGAACGTGCTCATCGCCGCCATCGCCGCGACCGTCGGCGTGACGGCGCTCGTCGCCATCGGGTTGGGGCTGCTGGGTGGTCGTTGGTTGGTGCGGCCGTTGCGCGCGTTGGTCGGCGCGACGCAGCGCATCGCGCGACGTGAGTTCACCCGCGTGGACCCTGACGTCACCGCGCGCTCCGATGAGGTCGGCACGCTGGCCCGCGCCGTCGACAGCATGAGCCAGTCACTCGAGACGAGCGTCGCCGAGCTGGTGCAGCAGACGCAGGCGCGCACCGCATTGGCGCGTTACCTCCCGGCCGACGTCGTCGAGCAGGTGGTGGCCGACCCGAGCCGGCTCTCGCTGGGCGGTGAGCGCCGCCTCATCACCGTGCTCTTCGCCGACGTGGTGGGCTTCACGCAGATGTCGGAGCACCTGCCGCCCGAGCGCATCGTGGCGGTGCTCAACGAGTACTTCACGTTGGCGACCGAGGTCGTTCACCAGCACGGTGGTTTTATCGACAAGTTCATCGGAGACTGCGTGATGGCGGTGTGGGGGCTCCCGGCACAACAGGAAGATGACGCGCGGCGTGCGCTCGCCGCAGCCGAGGCTCTGCAGCGGTGGACCGACGCGTGCTCTCGTCGCTGGCGACTGCGCTACGGCGTGCATCTGCAGCTGGCCATGGGGCTGAACACCGGCCTCGTGGTGGCGGGCAACGTCGGCAGCGAGCGGCGCATTGAATACACCGTCATCGGTGACACGGTGAACGTGGCCGCGCGGCTCGAGAGCGCCGCCGCGCCGGGGCAGATTCTGTTGAGTGACTCGACGCGGGTGGCGTTGGGTGGAGCGCGGCGCTTGTCCGCGTTGGGCGAGCGTCAACTGCGTGGCCGCACGCAGTCGATTCGTGTGTTCGAGGTGAGCCGATGAAGTCGTTGTTTCTGTCGTTGCTGCTGGCCGCCGAGATCGAGCGGCCGGCGACGTACACGGTGCAGGCGGGCGATACATGTCAGAGCATCACCGACCGCTATTTCGGCGTGGGCAAGAACGTCGACGAGCTGCACAAGTGGAACAACCTCGGCCCGCTGCCACACAAGCTCGCCGCGGGGCAGGTGCTGCGGTTGCGCGAGCCCGACTCGAGCGCGCCCGACGCGACCTTGACCTTCATGAAGCCCGCCGTGCGCGCGAGAGCTCACGGGCCGTGGGAGCCCGCGAAGCTCGGCATGGGGCTCTTTCGGCTCAATGAAGTGAACACGCTCAAGCGCGCCGGCGCCGAGCTGACGCTGCGAGATCAGAGTCAGTTGTTGCTCGACGAGAACGCGCTGGTCGTCATCTACGGCGAGCCCAGCGCCCAGCGGGTCTCGCGCGGGCCCGCAGTGGTCGAAGGGGAAGTGCGCATGGCGTTGACCGGCGCGCGCGGCGTCGAGCTCCCCGGCGGCGCCACGGTGACCACGTCGCGTGCCGACGGGGTGGTCGACGTCGACGGCGCGCGTACCGGTCGGGTGTCGATCTTCGACGGCGACGTGGTGGTCGAATCGCAGAAGGTCGCGGTGAAGCTCTCGCGAGATCAAGGCACCGTGGTTCGCCCGGGCGCACCTCCGTTGCCGGCGCGACCGTTGCCGCAGCCTCCGCGGCCCGAGGGGTTTGCGCCGCTCGTGGTGACGGGCCGTGGCGGCGTCGCGCAGGTCGAGGTTCGCTGGCCCGAGGTGCCCAACGCGCGTCGCTACCGTGTGCAGCTCTCGAACGACGAGCGCTTCCTCGACCTCGCGGTGAGCGCCTCGACGACGAGCACGTCGCTGCTGTTGGAGCGCCTCGTGCCGGGCCACTACCTCATGCGCGTCATCGCCTTCGACATTGAGGGACTGCAGGGCCGCGCGTCGCCTGCGTTGCCGCTCGACGTGGTGACCGTGGGGAAGGGCGCTGACGCGTCGGGGCTGGTGCGGCTGCGCTCCGGCGAGAAGCCGACCTTCATGGGCCCCGCCGGGTTCTCTCTCGAGGCGGGCGCCGAGCGCCTCGTCGCTGGCCGCCACACGCTGCAGGTTCGTGGCGCGAAGGGTGAAGTCGTCGCCCCGGTGACGGTGTCGGTGCGGCCGTCGGCGCCGAAGGTGCGCGTCGACGGTAACGGGGTGCTCACGGTCGAGTTCAGCGAGCCGCTCGCGTCGTCAGAAGGGCTGACCGTGCGTGATGGTGCAGGTGCGGTGCCGCTCAAGCCGCGCGGCGCGTCGGCCTTCGAGGCGGCGCGCCCGCTCTCGGGCACCACCACCGTGCAGTGGGACGGCTTCGATCTGCTCCGCTTCGACCGCTGAGCGGCTGGCACGAGAGCCGCAACGCGATGGTCCGTGGCTCTCCAGGTGCTGGTTGTCGAAAGTGGCAAATCGCTCTCGCGCTCGATGACGCGCGCGTTTCGCAGCGCGCGCCCGGAGATCTTCACGCTGCGCGATGTCGCGAAAATCGGCGAGCTGCTGCTGACGCTGCGGGCCGACGTTGTGGTCGCTGACGAAGTGCAGGTGCTCGAAGTTGCTCGCGCCCTGCAGCCCGACGCGCGGCGCTTCCTCGTCGTCGACCGAGTGCCTGCGTTTGACGACCACGAGGCCGACGAGTTCGCCGTGCTGCAGCCATGCGTCGTGCTGACGCGCGCGTGGCTCGACGGGTTGATGTTCGACGACGTGCCGCTCGCGCTCTGTGCGCGCGGCTAACGGCTCGTCGCGTTCTGCGACGCGTGCGGTGTTCTGCTGCGTTATTTTCCAGCAGCGAGGCGCTTCAGCTCGTCAGCGGCGCCGACGTGACCCAACGCGGCAGCGGCCTCGAAGCTCTTCTTCGCGAGGTCTTTCTTGCCGTCGTTCTCGTACAGCTCGCCCAGCGAGAAATGCGCCGCGGCGAACGCAGGGTCGACGGCGACGGCTGCCTTGAAGCTGTCTTCGGCGCGCGCCTTGTTGCCTTTGCCGTACAGACACACGCCCAGGTAGTGCAGCGCGAGCACCTGGCGCGGCTCCGAGGTCAGAATGTCGGTCATCGTGGCGATGCAGCGCTCGGCGTTCGTCGGGTCACCACGAAAGAGCAGGAACGCGTACTCGGCGCGCGCGTCGTAGAGCAGCGGGTTGGCCGAGGCGACCTTCTCGAGCGGCTCCAACGCTTCGTTGGGGCGGCCCATGCGCGACTTGAGAATGCCGAAGCGCGCGAGCGCCTGCACGTCGTTGGGGTCGGCCTTGAGCGCGTCTCGCAGTGAGGTCTCGGCGTCGTTGTAGCGGCCCATGCCGAGCCAGAGGTCGACCAGGCCCATGCGCGCGTCGCGGTTGTCGGGCTCTGCCTTGAGCACCTCGCGGTAGAGCGGCTCGGCCTGCTTGGCCACGCGCTTCTTCGCCCAGGCGTTCGCGAGGTCGAGCCGCGCTTCGGTGGTGGGCTCCAGCGCGAGGCGCTCGGTGAACTGGGCGATGGCGCCGTCGTAGTCAGCGTGCGCGAGCAGCGCCTCGCCCAACGCTTCACGCGCCGACGCGTCTTTGGGCATCTTCTGCACGGCGGTCTTCAGCGCGGTGACCGCGTCGTCGACCTTGCCCATGGCGAGGTACGTGAGCGCGAGGCCCCGGTACGCATCGCTGTTGCGGCGCGTGTCGTTCAACTTGCGCAGCTGCAGAAACCCGCCGGCCTTCTTTTCGTCTTCTTCAGCGGCGGCGATGGCCTTCTTGAAGGCCTCGAGCGCGCGGTCTTTCTTGCCCTGCTTGAGGTACAGCCCACCGAGCTTCACGTACGGCCCGTTGCTCGACGGCTCGAGCTTGAGCGCCTGCTCGAAGGCCTTGGTGGCCTGCGCCTCTTGCTTGAGCTGCATCAGGCTCATGCCGGTGTTGAACCAGGCTTCGGCGAAGGTCGGGTCGGCGGCGGTGGCCTTCTTGAACCACTCCAGCGCTTTCTTCGTCTCTCCACGGCCGTCGGCGGCCACGCCGAGGTTGTTGATGGCCTGCACGTGCTTCGGCGCGATGGCCAGCGTGCGCTCGAACTCGGTGACGGCCTGCGAGGTGTTGCCCTCGCGCATCAAGATGACGCCCAGGTTGTAGTGGGCCTCGGCGTCGGCGAGCGTTTCCTTATTGACGGCGGCGAGCGTCTCTTTGGCTTCGCCGTAGAGCCCCTTTTCAGCGAGCGCCTTGCCGAGGTTCACCTTGGCGCGCGTCAGGTCGGGCTTGAGCGCCAGCGCCTTCTTGTAGGTGGCGATGGCCTGCTCGAGGTTGCGGCCGGCCTGCAGCGCTTCGCCCAGGTTGAAGAGCAGGTCTGCGTCTTCGGGCGCGAGCTCGCTGGCCTTCTTGAAGTTCGCGATCGCTCCGGGGAGATCGACGCTGGCGCGCGCGAGCAGCCCTCGTTCAGCGCGCAGCGACGAGTCTTCGGGCATGGCGAGGATCGCGTTGTCGAGCAGCGACTTCGCCTTGTCGATTTCACCGGCGGCCCGGTATGCGCGCGCGAGCAGCAGCTTGCCGTCGAGCGACTCGGGGTCGGCCTTCACCAACTGCTCGAGCGGCTTGATGGCCTTCTTCGCGTCGCCGAGCGAGAGGTGCGCGAGGCCGAGGCGGTAGAGCGCTTCGGTGTCGTCAGGAGCGCGTTCGACGGCCGCGTTCTCGACGTCGACGGTGCGCTTGAGTGCGTCGGCGTCGAGCTGCTGTTGGCCGAGCGAGAGGGCGAGGGTGAGTGCGAGCTTCATCTCTCACTCCACGAAAGGGCTGGCGCGGGCATCGAAGGTCTTCTTGGCGAGGGCGGCGCGGGCCTGGTCCCAATCGACGCGCATCGCCTCGGCTTCTTTGTTCGACTCCTTCGTCTTTTCCTTGAGCTGCGCGTAGTCGGCTTCGCAGCGCTTGAGCTGGTCATCGAAGTCGGCCGGGTCGATGCGCTCGCTGCCCTGCAGCTTGGCCTTGCGGGCGGCGGTCAAGCGCGCCACTTCGTAGCGGGCCTCGGCGCAGGTGAAGGCCTGGGCCGCGAGATCTTCTTCGCGCACGTTCACGCGCTGCTTGGCGCGCAGCCACTCGACGCGCTTGTCGGCTTCGACCACGGCGAGCTCGGCGATCTCCTTGCTGGGCGCGTCGGCCGCGTCGCCGACCTCTGAGCGCGCGTCGGAGTAGCGATCTTTGCCGCGGCGAATCTGGTCGACGGTGCGGCTGACCTCAGCCTTCGCTTCGTCGAGGCGGTCGACGGCGAGCGCGAGGTCGTTCTCGGCCTCGAGCAGCTCAATCTTGGCTTCGTAGGGGAGCTGCTCGAGCACATCGAGCGGCACGCGGCGAATGCTGCAGCCGAAGCTGAGCGCCGTCAGGGCGGTGAAGCACAGCAGTCGAGTCATGGTTGCACCCGGGCGGTGTAGGCCTTCGAGAAGACGGTGCGGCCGCTGGCGACCTCAATGCCGTTCTCGAAGGTGACGTGGAAGTTGCCGGTGACGTCGGTGTTCGCGACGAGCTCTTTGTCGAAGACGAGCTTGCCGGTGACGATTCGGGGGAAGACAGAGCGTGGATCGTTGGAGACGTTGCGCGAGGCCACGCCGCGCGCCCCGCCGTTGTCGTCGAGCGCCGTGAGGTCGAGCGCGCCGCCAGTCGGCACGTCCTGGCCGACGAAGCGGTAGGCGATGCGAAACGGGTACTCCTCCGACATGCCGGTCATCTGCATTTCGCCGCCGTCGCTCGGCTCCGAGCCCAACGGCTTGAGGCGAACGAAGAGCAGCGACACGTCGTCGGGCGCGAACAGAATGCGGGCCTCGTCGTACTCGAGGTTCATCACCTGCGTGAGGCTGCCCTCGAGCCGGAACTTCGCCGGAGGGTTCTTCGGGTCGTAGTCGCACGACGACGCTGCCAGCACGAAGCCGGCGAGCGCGATGACGTGCGCTCCACGACGCAGCGCCTTCACTTGCAAGACCTCCACTCGGTGTCGACGTCGGGGCCGTTGAGCGCCGCCACGTCTTTCACCACGCTGAGCTCTCGCTTGGCGCCCTCGAGGTCGAGGTAGCGACACATGAGCGCCGCGAGGTTGCCGCGGGCCTTGTCGAAGGTGGGGTCGGCCTCCAGCGCGCGGCCGTATTCACCACGCGCCGACGCTGAATCACCGTTGAGCAAGAACGCGTAGCCCAGCGCCGAGTGCGCAGACGCGCGCGCGTCGTCGAGCTCGATGGCGCGGTTGAGGTTGAGGATCGCGTTGTTCACCTGCGCTGCGCCCAGGTACGCGAGGCCGAGCGCTTCGAAGTCGGCGGCGTTCTGCGACGACTCGGCTTTCTTCTGCAGCTCTTCCACGTTGACCGCGCGTTCAGCCGGCGGGCCCTTGAGCGGCGAGCTCGCTTCGTCGACCTTCTTGCGACAGCCGATAGCGGCCGGCGTGAAGACGTCGAGCGACTCGGCGCGGCTCACGCACGTCGAGAACGCGTTGTCGGCGTTGGCCTTGAGCGGGTCGACCTGCGCTTTGACGGCCGCGCGGAACTGCTCGACCTCGGCAGGCTTGAGGCCCGCAGGCGCCGGCGTGGCTTCGACCGCGTCGGCGATGTGTGCGAGCCCGTTGCCGATGCGCCAGAGCGACGCCACGGCCCACTCGGCGCTGCCCATGGACGCGGCCTGCTGGAAGACGCCCTGCAACTGCTGCAGCGCGGCCACCTTCTCTTCGACCTTGTCGGAGGGAATGGCCTTGTACTGCCTGTAGAGAATGTCGCCGACGTACCAGAGGCCCTTGGCCGCATCGTCGCCCACGCCATTCTGCGAGTTGGTGACGGCGGTCATCATCGCCACCAGCGGCTCAATCTTCTCGTTGGGGTTCGAGGCCGCGACCTCCGCGACGATGGCGGCGGCAGCGGGGTTCGTCTTGTCGACCTTGAGCGCCTGTTCAGCGGTCGCGCGGGCCTTCGCAGGCGACTTCATCTTCATCTGCGTCTGGGCGAGCAGCACCAGCACCTCGGCTTTGCGCGCGCCGGCCTGGTCGACCGTCGTCTCGAGCACCTTCACCGCGCCGGGGAAGTCGCCCATCGCCGTGCGCAAACGCGCCGACGCGAGCATCGAATCGAGCCCCGTCGAATCGCCCGCGAACTGGCGACCCATCTGCTCGAAGTAGGCGGCTGCGTCCTGGAAGCGGCCCGCTTCAGCCGCGTGGCGACCCAGCGTCAGCATCACGTCGGAGATGAACTGCGACTTGGGGTACTCCTTGACGAAGCGGTCGCCGATTTCGCGCTCCTTGCGAAGGTCGCGCTTTTCACGCGCCGCGCTGAACGCGCCGTAGAGCGCCTTCTCGCCGATCTCCTGGCCCTTGTTTTCGTCGGCCACCTTGAGCAGACCGGTGACGACATCGCCGGTCTCTTCAGACGACTTGAGCGCCAGCTCTCCGAGCGCGTCGCTCTTGCTCTGCGTGAGAATCTTCTGAACGTCGGCCTTGAAGGCGGCGGGCAGGTTCGAGGCGAGAAACGCCTTGCCGTATTCGTCGATGCTCTTGAAGTCGTTCAACTGGCGCAGCGAGTCGAAGGCCAGGTTGCCAGCGACGGGCGCGTCTTTGTGCTCGGCGTGGTTGAGCGCGAACTCTTTGAAGAGCTCGGCCGACTTCTTGTACTCACCGTCTTCGTAGCTCGCGCGGGCGATGTTGAACTTCACCTCGAGCGCGTGCTCGCTCTTGGCGTAGCGGCCCAGGTACTGCGCGCCGAGCAGCTTGAGCGCCTGCCGTGCGTCCGCCACCTCGAAGGCGTTGAGCCGCTCGACGTCACCGGGCTTGAGCGACGAGTAGTGCGAGAGCAGCGCGCCGTAGAGCGCCTCTTCGTGCGTCTTCATCTCGCCGCCGATGGTCTTGGTGCCGGCGGTGCTGGCGACCGTCGCCGCGGCCGCGAGCTTCGGGTCTTTGGCCGCCGCGCTGTCCTTCGGCGGCTCCTTCGCCTCGGTCTTCGCGCCCGCCTTGTTGGAGTCGAGGTACTTCGCGAGCTCCTCGAACTGGCGCGCGGCTTCGGGGTAACGCTTGGCGGCGAACAGCGCGTCGGCGCGGTTCTGCATCATCACCGTGGCGAACTGCTTCGGGCGGAAGAGGCTCAGGTACTTCTCGTAGGCCGCCGCCGCGTCGCCGTAGAGCGCCTTGTCGTCTTTCTTCTGCGCGGCGGTGTGAATGGTCGTCGACAGGTCACGCGCCATCTCTTCGAGCTCGACGAGCACCTTCTTGCGCGACGGCTCGTCACGCGCGGGGTCGGTCTTGATCTGCACCGCGGCGCGCACGAGGTACGCGATGTCTTCGGCCTTGGGCAGCACCTTGCCCTTCGAGGCCTTGATCGAGTCGTAGAGCTTCTCGACGCGCTCCACCTCGAGCTCCGGGTCGGGCTGAATCTCGAGCAGCTTGCGCAGCGCGGGAATCGCCCACTCGTACTGCTGCTTGATGAAGTAGCGGTTGCCCAGCTTGTCGAGCGCCAACGAGAACGTGGCGCGCGAGTCAGAGAGCTTCTCGAAGTACTGAATGGCGCCCTTCGCGGGGCGGGCTTCGGTGTACGAGTAGACGAGGTCGAGCAGCGCCTCACGCTTCACCGACAGCGCCTTCTGCACGTCGACCCCGGGCAGCGGCGCCGAAGCAGCAGCCGCTTCGAAGAAGGTGACGGCTTCCGCGTGGTTCGCCTGGTTGATGCGAATCCACCCCATCTTGTAGCGGGCGAGGTCGTGCACCGGCGACGGCGGCGCGTCGAGAATGGCGCGGTAGTGCTCTTCGGCCTGCTTGAGGTCGGCCTTGTCGAACCAGTAGTCGCCGAGAATCTGCTCGGCGTCGAGGCGCAGCGGCGAGCTCGGGTACTTCTTGATGAGGTCGCCCTGGGTCTTGAGCATGGAGTCGAAGTCGCCCAGCTCGCGGTGCTCGTGCGCCAGGTAGAACGTCACCTTGTCGGCGTCTTTGAAGTCGGGGAACTCGCGCAGAATGCGGTTGTAGATCTGAATCGACTTCTGCTTGAGCAACTTGGTTTCCGGGGAAACCATTGCGCCTTTTTGATCAGGCGGTCGCGTCTCGGCCTGCAGGTAATACACGTAGCGGCTCTTCTCGACGTAGAGCTCGGCGAGGCGGAACTGCAGGTCGGGCAGGTACGGCGCGTTGCGCGACTTGGCGATCAGCTTGTCGGTCTCGCCGATTGAGCGGTCGACCTTGAAGATGTCGCGACGCAGCTTGTCGACCAGCTCAGTCTTCTCGCGTTGCCTGGTGACGAGCGGGTTCTCGAGCTTCGAGTTGGGTGCCTGTGACAGCGCCAATGACAACAGGAGGGCGATCATCGCGCCGTCTCCTCGATGCAGCGTGACTTGAGTGAGAAGCGGTAGTCGCGGAGCTCGTCGTTCCAGTACTCGTTGACGAACTTGAAGGCGACCTCATCATCTTTGAGTTCTTCTTCTTGAATGAGCGCGACGAGCTTGCTGCCTCGCTTCACGCGTTCGTACAGCTTCAAGCCGACCTCGTATTCCATCAGGCGCACCTGCTCTGACGAGCGCAGCAGGCGGTCGGCTTCGACGCGCACCGAGTCGGCCAGGCGCTCGTTGTAGACACGCAGGCTCTCTGCGCGCGACAGGTCGTAGAGGCGCGTGAGGTAACCGAAGAGGCGATCTCCGAACGTGCCCGCGTAGCGGCCGAGGTTCTCTCCTTCACGCTCGAGCGAATCGAAGAAGCGCTTCGCCCGTCGGGTGCCGCCTCGCGCCGAAGCGGCCCGGAGCAGCCGCGCGTCTCGTGTGAGGTCTTCACGTTCACGCACGGCCTCGAGCGAGTCGGCGTACTTGCGCGTGAGCTCTTTGGCGGCGCGCTTGGCCGGGAGGTAGTGACACAGGTCGCGGTACACGAGCGCCTTGAGCAGGTACTTGTCGGGCTGAAACTCGTCGCGGAACGACGGTGCGTCGAGCGTGGTGAGAATGCCCATGGCCGCGTGGATCTGGCCGAGCTGGTAACGCGTCCACGCCTCTTCGAGGTACAGCGTGGCGCGGCCCGGGTCGAGATCAGGCAGCTTCACGAGGTCGTACGCCGCGAGCGCGCCCTTGTAGTCGCCCAGCTCGTAGCGCAAGCGCGCCACGGCGAGCATCGCGTCGTTGCGCGCGTCTTGCGTGAGCTTCTCGTCTTTCGCGAGCTCGAAGAACTCGTCGATCATCTCTTTGGGCAGCTCTTTCTTGGAGCTGCGAAGCCGCGTCACCAGCATCGCGTACTTCGCGCGTGACGCTTCGGGCGAGGTCTCGGGCAGCTTCGAGAAGTGCGTGGTGGCCCAGCGCTCGTTGCCGACGCGAAGGTCGACGAGGCCTTGCTGATAGTGCGCGTAGCCGGCGACCTCTTCGGGGAGAAAGCCGAGGTCGAGCGCGCCGAAGATCTGCTCGTCGATCATCAGCTCGTCGTGGGGCAGGTCGGTGAGCTTCTGCAGCTCTTCGAGCGCCTTGGGCAACACCGCTGGGTTGGTGCGCTCACGGGCGATGCGCGCGAGGTACACGGCGCCCGCATGGCGCAGGTTCAGCTCGATGAGCGACTTCGCGAGGAAGAACTGCGCCCACGCGTAGTTCTCGTCGGTCGAAGGCAGGTTCTCGGTGTACTCGAAGAGCTTGGGCGCGGCGTAGCGCGGGTTGCCGGTGAAGTAGTCCTGCAGCGCTGAATCGAAGAGCCGGGGGTCGATTTTCTTCGGCTGCACCGGCGCTGCAGGTGCGCTCGAAGCGCCGGTGGTCGCCGCGGCCGCAGCAGCTGTCGCCGCCGCAGCATCGCCGAGACCGGCATCGGGGGGCGTCGCGCTCTGAGCCGAAGCCCACGCGGAGCCCAGGAGCGTCAAAGAGAAGAGGAGCCGTTTCATGGCGCGAGGCCTCGTCACTCAGTGGCGCCGAAGTTGATGCCGAGCCCCAGCGTGATGGTCATCACGTTGGTCAGCGCGACGGAGCCACCACCGATGGGGATCACGACGTTGTTGGTGACGTCGAGGCGCAGGCTCACGTACTGGTTCAAGAAGACGCGGCCACCGCCGCCCACGTTGACGCCCGGGCGCCAGACGTTGGTGAACTTGAAGAGCGACGCGCCGAGCATGAAGAAGGCCTCGCCGTGCAGCACCCAGCGGTTGAGCACCGAGAACTTCCCGTAGAACGGCTTCCACATGAGGTCGCTGCCGAAGAAGAACTGCACTTCGTCGAAGGCCGTCGGCAACACGCCGAAGTCGCGCTCGAGCTGTTCACGCAGCCCGGTCTTCGCGGCGTACGAATACGCGGCGCGACCGATTTGCCACGCGAACGTGTCGGTGAAGTGCGCGGTGTACCCGACCTGCGCGTAGAGCCCTTTGTAGAACGCGTCGAGCGGCAGCACGCCGACCGAGAGGTTCAACTCGTGCTGCATGCGGTACGCGCGCTGTTGAACCGCGCTGACGGTACCGGGGTTCTCCAGGTCCTCGAGCTGCGCCAACGCGGGCGCTCCGAGCAGGAGACACAACAAGATGAGCGGTCTGTACACGTCTGCCCCTCCGGCAAGAACGACGCGCGAGCAGAGTCGCACGTCGCCGTGAATTCAAGATTGATGTTGGTGCGTTCGCGCGGCGTCAGTACCCGACGCTGTTGAACATGAACGGATAGGTGATGACGACGCCTGCGCCCTTCGCCGGCGGGAAACGCCAGGTCTTGAGCGTCTGAAGAATGCAGCTCTCGACGGCCGCGCTCTGCATCGACGATGACTTGGTCTTCGCGAAGCCGACCGACCCCGACGTGGTGATCTGCCACTCGAGAACGATCTTCCCGGCGAGGCCCGGCGTCTTGAGCAGCGCGCGCTCGTAGCAGCTCGAGACCTCGTGCAGATGCGAGTTGATGACCTTGGCGACAGCCTCTTTGTCGATGGTGCCCTGCGCGCCGATGTTGCGCGTCGCGGCGCGCGTGACGGTGCCCGCCACCGAGCCCTTGCCGATGTTGCCCGCGCCGAGCGCGCCGATGCCGCCGCCGCCCTTGCCTCGCAGCAGCTCAGCCCCCTTGATGCCGGCGCCACCTGCGCCGCCACCGCCGAGCCCGAACGTGCCGAGCCCCGCGTTGGCGATGGGCGCCTTGCCGATGAGCCCCGAGAGCTTGTAGTCGTTCTTGGCGTTCTTCGCGCCGGGGCCAGAGCCGAGCTTGTCGACCGCAGCGAGCAGGTCTTTCATCGCGGGGCCCGCAGCGGCGAGCTTCTCGATGCTCTTGAGCGCCTTCTTCGTTTCGGGCGTGACCTGCTTCGGGAGCGCCTTCTCGACCTTCGCGACGGGCTCAGGCTGCTTCTCTTTTTTGATCTTCTCGACCTTCTCGGCGAGCTTCTTTTTCTCTTCGGGTTTCGGCGGGGCGATCAACTTCACCGCCACCGGGTTCAGCGTCTTGCCGCTGAAGTCGGCCTCGGGTTGCAGCTCTGCGAAGTAGAAGACGAACGTGCCGAACGCGCTCAAGAACAGCGCGAGCACCACCATCAACAGCCACGGCACCGAGCGAAGCGGGTTGACGAACGGCCTGGGAATGGCCGGCTGCACGTAGGCCATCAACATGACGTCGCGGCCTGACGAGAAGCGCACCGCGTGGCCCGTGCCGAGCGTCACGCAGCGGCGCGAGTCGGGGCCCTGCTCGAGCGTTTCCAACTGCACCGGGTAGAACTTGCCGTCTTGTGCGCGGCGTTCGACGGCTGCGCCGGGCGGCACGTACACACGGTAGAGGTCGGCCTTCTGCTCTGCGAAGACGAACGAGGGCTGTTCGAGCGGGAAGCCGTAGAGCGGCAGGTCGGCGTTGTCGTCGGCTGCGGCGACGAGGTGCTTCTTCGCGTCGATGCGCGAGTACGAGCGCGCCATCTTTCGCGTGTCGCCCCAGTACATTTCGACGAAGAGGTGCGGGCGGCCTTTGCCTTCGTTGGCTGAAGGCACGCCAGGCGAATACGGCACTGCGCGCGCTGCGGCGTGACCCTGACGCGCGGGCGCCGGCGCTGCGCGTGCATGCTGCGGCTGCGCGGGCTGCGGTGCGTGCGCGCGCTGCTGCACCGTTGCGGGCTGCTGCACTGGGAGCGGCACGGTGCGCATGTCGTCGCCGTCACCGATGACGACGCCGGGGTTGGTGGGGCCGAGGAGCTCAGCGCTGAGCGAGACGCTCTCGGTGCGCGCTTCGCCTTCGTCGCTGGCGTGCTGCGGTGCCGCGCTCATGCGACGGTTGCTGACGACGGTGGCGGCGGGTTGCCCACGCGCAGGCGGTTGTGCCTGCGGAGGCGGAACCGGTGCTGCGGGCCGCGGAGGCTGCGCGACGGGCGCCACTGCGCGCGGCGGTTGTTGAGGCGGCGGCGCGGCGGGCCCACCGAGCAGCGCTGCGACTTCGGCAGAAGGGGCGGGCTTGTTGGCCGGCTTCTGCGCCATCACGCGAACCTTCAGCGTGAAGGGGCCACAGGCGATCTCGTCGACAGGGCGCACTTCACACGCGTTGATGCGGTGACCGTTGACGAACGTGGCCTGGCTGCCGGCGTCTTGAATCGCCGCGCGACCGTTCTGAAAATGAAGAATGGCGTGATGCGCCGCGACGGCGTGATCGTCGAGACGAAGATCGACGTCGAGGCCGCTGCCGAGCGTGTACTGGCCCGGCACGAAGACCTCGGTGCCGACCAGCAGGCCATCACGCATGATGACGACCTGAAGTACGGCCGGTTGTCCGCTCAAAGGGAGGCTCCTCGCGCTCTCAGGTGTCGTACAGCGAGCCCACGATTTCCTCGCGGAAGTTCTCGCGCTTCTTGATCATCGAGCGGATCTTCAGCTCTTTGCGATCATACAGGTACACGGCTCCAGACTTGTTCGTCTGGCCCTGAATGAGGCGGTCATCGAAATCGATGCGTGTCGGGCCGCGCATTGCTGGCGCGCCGCTGTTGTCGGCTGCAGGGCTTGCGGCCTCGGGCGTAGGCGCGGGGGCTGCAACAGGCGCTGAGGTCGGCGGCTTTCGGGTCGCAGCAGCTTTCTTCTTCGGAGCTGCCGACGCATCAACGGCCAACACGATCACGAGCGCAGAAAGGGCGAAGAGAATCGAGCGCATGGGGACTCAGGGATGAAAGCGAAGCGTGTGCCAGAGCGTCAAGCTGTACTGATCGACGTGAAGCAAAGAAGTTCGTGGGGTCGACCCCACGAAACGTGGAGGACAGTCCCACTCACCCCGTGTGCTACTGCGCCGCACGTGTCGCGACATTTGCGTGTTCTCCTCGCGTTGCTGCTGAGTGCGTGCCCGAAGCCTGACACGTCGATGCCTCCGCCGGTTCCTGATTCGGGCCCCAGCGCGAAGTTGTTGAGCGTGGGCCCGCGCTTGTTGTCGAACCAGACGTCACAGCCACTCGCCATCGTCGGTGAAGGGCTCACCAAGGGTATGGTGCTCGATCTCGGCGCGCCGCTCTCGCGCACGTTGCCGCTCACCGTGTGGGACGAGCGTCACGCGTATGCGCGGCTCCCCGGTGGTCTCGCCGTTGGCTCGCTTTCTGAGGTGTTGGTCGAAGCGCGCGTGCGTGGCGCGAGCGGCGTCGCACAGTTGCGGTTGATCAACGACACGACGTTCCCTGATCTCACGGCGCTCGTGCGTTCGGGCGACGGCAAGACGCTCTTCGCGTTGAGCGGCACGACCGACTCGGTGCACGCCATCGACGTGGCGACCCAGACGGTCACCACCATTCCCACCGACGACGGCCCGTCAGCACTCGCGTTGTGGGTCGACGCAGAGAAGACGGAGTGGCTCGTCATCGCGCATCAGTTCGCGCCGTCGATGGTGCTGGTGCAGACCGCTGCGCCCACGTCGCGGCGCATGGTGCCAGCGTTCACCAACGTGGCGGGCCTCGCGGTGCGTGGCAATCGGCTCTTCGTCGCCGAGCAGGCGCGCGACACGGTGGCCGCGCTCGAGCTGCCCACAGGGAAAGAGGTGTGGCGCACGCCCGTCGCGGCGAACCCGCGCGAGCTCGTCATCGCTGGCGATGCGCTGGTCGTCGGCTCACTAGCCACCGGAGCGCTCGAGGTGCTCTCGCTCGAAGACGGAGCGGTGCGCAGCTCGCACGAGCCGAAGCCCGGCACGCCCATCATCGGCGGAGGCACCGCGAAGTACGCCGCGCAGATCATGAACGGCAAAGCGCCGCGCGACTTCGCGTACGCCAGCAAAGCGCAGACGCTCTTCGTCTCTTCCATCGGCCCCAACATCGGCCCCAACGCCGACAAGATGGAGGTCTCGATGAACGGTGGCGTGGGCGCGGTCTCGCTCACGAAGGGCTGGCAGCGGCACCTCGGCTTCGGCGCCGGTGTCACTGAAGCGCTCGCGCTCGATGAAGGCCGCGGCCTGCTCTACGCGAGCGACGTGGGCCTCGGGCTCGTGCGCGTGCTCGACGTGAAGAAGCTCGGCGGCGATGCGACCGCGAGCAAGGCGCTGCTGCAGGAAGTCGCGCTCATACCTCCGTCGAACTTTCCGCTCATTCGCCCCAAAGAAGACTTCAACGTGAAGGGCAGGGCGGGCCCGTCGCTGCATGCAGGCCCGCGCGCGCTCGTGCTCTCGCCAGACAACAAGACGCTCTACGTGCTCGAGCGCTTCACCGGCTCCGTCGCCGTCATCGACGTGAGCGTCGCCGGAAAAGCAGCGTGGCGAGCGCAGTGGAAGGTCGTCAACGCGCTCACGCAGCCGGTGCGACGCACGGGCCAGGTGCTGTACCACGCAGATCTCGGGCGCACCGCGATGAGCTGCGATGCGTGTCACGTCGACGGTCACGGCGAAGGCGTGCTCTTCGAGAAGACGATGCCGTTGCGCATCTACCGGAGCACCACGGTGCGTGGCAGCCGCGAGACGCCTCCGTTCTTCACGCCCGCGTCGACGTTCTCGATGGGCGAGACCTCGAAGGTCGTCGGCGGTCGAAACCGTTTTCACAACCCCGACCCCAGCGCGCAGGAGATCGAGGCGCTCACGCTCTACGCGTCGCTCATTCCCACGCTGCCCAACCCTTTCGTGGCCGAGAGCGGCGCGCCGCCCGAGACGTTGACCTTGCCCGACGGGAAGGAAGGCAGGCCGAAGCACGGGCTGGCGCTGTTCGAAGGGAAGGCGGGCTGCGTCGGCTGTCACCCGCCGCCGCTCTTCACGATGGATCAAGATGAAGCGACGCGCGGCAAGTTCATCGACGTGGGCACGCCGCAGTTCATGCCGCTGCGGGTTGAACAACAGAACGCCATGTTCAAGGGCTTCGGAACGCCGTCGCTGGTCGGCAGCTGGGACGTCTTTCCGATGTTGACGACGGGCCTCGCGGGGCTGGCGGTGCAGGCTGATGGTTCGGTGCGCGTCGACGACCGGTTTCCGCTGCGCGTCGCCGTCGAGAAGTGGGCACCTGCGCACGGTCGCGCTGATCTCCTCACGCCAGAAGAGCGCGACGATCTGCTCGCGTACGTCTTGTCGCTGTAGCTACAGTGCGCGCGCATGCGAAGACTCGTTCTCTTTGTCTCGCTCTTCACGGTCGCGAGCTGCACCGACACCGGCCTCTACGCTGCGGGCGCCGGTGGCCCGAGCGGGCCCGATCGCGCTGAACTTCAAGGCATCGCGTGTGCGCCGCTGGCGGCGGGTGAATCGTTCCCCGTCAAGGTGCTCTTCGCGCTCGAAGGCGGCGCCGGCGTCGACCGGCAAATCGTCGGTGGCATCAGCGAAGCGCTCAACTCGGTGACGGCGCAGTTCTCGACGCCGTACATCTCGTTCGCGATGGTCGGCTACCACTCCATCGCCACCGGTTTTCAGGGCAGCTTCGTGCGTGATCAGCGCGTGGCGCAGGCCATCGCCCGCTACGGCGCGTATCAAGAACCCGGCCCCATTTCGCACCGCGCGCCGCTCAAGCTCGCGCAGAGCATCATCAGCGGAGACATGCAGACCGAGTGTCGCGGCCTCGTCGCGCGCACGCGGTACTACGTGGTGCAGGTCATCGTCTCGCCTGACGTCAGCTGCGCGAACCCCGTCTACAACGCGGGCATCGACTCCGACTGCAACGCGTTTCTTCCCAACGAAGCCGAGTGCAGCGCCTGCGAGCTCGCGCGCGTGACGGAAGAAGTGAAGGGCCTCGCGCGCCGCTACAACGCGGGCGAAGTGACGGTGCAGCCGGTGTACGTGCGCAACACCGCCGACGTCGTCACGCGCTACCAGGCGGCGGCCATCGCGCGGGCCGGCGGCACGGAGCTCATCGAGACCACGCCCGAGACGCTCACGGCCACGCTCTCGTCGCTCAACTACGGCTCGCTGCAGCGTGAGCTGGTGCTCAAACGCCTCGTCGCCATGAATCGCAACGCGCTCTCGCGCAACGGCCAGGTGTTGATCGACTCCGACGGCGACGGCATCGGCGATGACGACGAGGTGGCGATGGGCTTCGACCCCACCAACGTCGACTCCGACGGAGACCGCATCAGCGACGGGGTGGAGCTGCGCATGGGGTTGCCCGGGCAGGTGGGCGCGCTGCCGCTCAACACGCCGCGTGGCTGCAACCCCGAAACCGACACCGACGGAGATCGCCTCAACGACTGTGAAGAGCGCGTGCTCGGCACCGACGCTTGCATCGTCGACACCGACGGCGACGGCATTCCCGACCTGGCAGAGCACCTGGGCGGCACCAACCCGCTCATTCCCGAAGACCTGCAAGACGATGATCGCGACGGCCTCACCAACGTCGCCGAAATCGAAGCGCACACCGACCCGGTCTCGGTCGACATCGAGTTCCAGAAAGAGCGTGGCTACGGCTACTCCATCAAGCCGGCGCCGCCGACCATCGACGGGCGCGCCTGCTACGAGATCAACATCTACAACATGACCGTGGTGGGCACGCTCGCGCGGCCTTCACCCGACGGCTCGGGGCTCATGATTCCCCGAGGCACCAACGATCTCTTCGTCTACCTCCAGGTGGGCCGCGAAAATGATCCGCGTGGCACCGGCATCGGCTCCATCTTCGTGCCGCAGGTGAACTTCACGCCGCCCGGCACGCGTCGGCCGCGGGGCGTCATCAACTTCACCCCCGACGATTTCGTCGTCGGCTTCTGATCTGGGGAGTGGCGTCGCCACTCGCTCTGTGGTGCTGGCCCCCCAGAATCACCCCCATAGAGTCGTAACCCGATGAATTCGCAGTGGTCTGACCGTTGGATCGCCGCTTGCTCAACAGGTTCTCAGTCCCTGCTGAAATACCAAGGAGCGCAAAACTATGAAGCTGAGCAACCTCACCCTGATTGCAGCCCTGAGCCTGATTGCGCTCCCTGCGTACGCTGGCGAAGACAACCCCGAATGCCTCGGTGACTCGTGCGGTCGACCGAATGAAGAAGGTGGCGGCTGTGGCTGCGGTTGCGGCTGCTCCGTCTGGGTCGCGTACACCGATGACGGCGTGACGCTGTCGTACACCGACGACGCCGACGGCGACGGCCGCGCTGACGACCGCGACAACTGCCCGTTCGCGCCGAACCGCGAGCAGACCGACGGCGACGGCGACGGCGTTGGCGACACCTGCGACAACTGCTCGGCGGCCTCGAACTTCAGCCAGCTCGACGCCGACGGCGACGGCATCGGCGATGCGTGCGACCCCGACAGCGACGGCGACGGCGTGCTGAACGCGGCTGACAACTGCCCGAGCATCCCCAACGCGAACCAGCTCGACACCGATGGCGACGGTCTTGGCAACGTGTGCGACGACGACGACGACGGCGACGGCGTGGTCGACAGCGCCGACAACTGCCCTGAAGTCGCCAACCCGGCGCAGGAAGTGCTCAACGACCCCCGTTGCAACGTCGACTCCGACGGCGACAACATCGGCGACAGCCGCGACAACTGCCCGGGCGTGAGCAACGCCGACCAGGCCGACGTCGACCGTGACGGCCAGGGCAACGTGTGCGACCCCGACATCGACGACGACGGCGTGCTCAACGGCGTCGACAACTGCAAGGAGATCGCGAACCGTGACCAGCGCGATGACGACGGCGACGGCCGTGGCGATGTCTGCGACCCGCTGTACTGCGTGGTCGTCGACGCGGCGAACCCGGAAGACTGCCTCAACCCGAACTCGCCGTTCCGCGTGCACGCCGGTGGCCGTGTCAGCCTGAAGAAGGGTGAGAAGTTCCGCCTCCCGCTGTTCGCGAACCGCAACGGCGCCGCCATCGAATACGTGTGGACGGTGAAAGAGGGCGGTCGCCCGGCCGGCAGCAAGGCGGCGGTCGTGAACCCTGAAGGCGTCGTCACCCTGTCGCGCCACTGGGAATACGCGTACTCCGACGGCAACGTGCCCTCGTTCACTGCCGACGTCGACGGTGAGTACGACATCCAGCTGCAGGCGCACCTCGCCTTCGCTGACCGCGCGTACCCGAACCGTGATTCGACCTCGCAGCTCAAGCTGAACGCCGACGGCGCGAACGCTGGTGCCTGCAGCGCGATTCCGGTCGACGGTTCGCTGGCGATGCTGGGCCTGGGTCTGCTCGCCCTCGTGCGCCGCCGCCGCTGAGCCAGGCCTGAAGCACTCGAAGTGGAGCCCCTCGTCAGCCGATGCTGCCGGGGGGCTCGGTCGTTGAAGTCGTGAGCTAGAAAGGACGCCCCAAGTGAAGCCTCTTCGTCCGACAATTCTGGTTGCCCTGCTTGGTCTCGCGGCGTGCAGTGATGCGCTGATTCAGCGACCGCCCAAAGACGACATCAACGTCGACAACAAGCTCGCGCTCTCGGGGCGCGTGTGCACCTCGGAGCCGAACCCCGACGGCTTCCCGGTGAAGGTGGTGCTGATCGTCGACCAGTCCGGTTCGATGTGCATCTCCGACCCGCCGGGTAGTCAGGGCGACATGGGCTTCTGCCAGATGTACGGCACCGCGCCTCCGGGCGTGACGCAGCCGGCGCGCGTGCGTGCGCTCAACCGCCTGCTCGACCAACTTCAGGGGCAGAACAACGTCACCGTGGCGCTCGTGCCCTTCGAGACCAACGTGAAAGACCCGTGGCCTTCGGCCGTGGGCGCAGGCACCGATCGCTTCGCGCGCCCTGACGCCACGCTGCGAGATCGCGTGAACAACCTGCAGTCGCAGCTGGGCAAAGGTACCGACTACCAGGGCGCGCTCGCGTACACCTACGCGCTCATCTCGAGCGACATCGCGAAGATGGAAGCCGAGAGCCCGGCGCAGCTGCCGCGCACGCGCTACGTCGTGGTGTTCGTCACCGACGGGGTGCCGTACCCGAAGTGCGCGGCGAACGATGGGCTGACGCTCTTCGCCGACGACCTGAACCCCGACTTGACGTGGGCTGACTCGTTCGGCTCTGGCAACTTCTGCAACCAGATTGACCCCGACGACCCGGACGCCATCACCGGCTACATCCAGGGCACGGACCGCAACCAGAACTACCAGCTCTTCAGCTACGTGAAGCAGATCACCGACCTGAAAGATCAATTCAACATCGGCGACGTGCGACTCCACACGGTGCTGATGTTCAACGAAGAAGCCGTGCGCAACTGCGGCCCCATCTGCCAGGACATTTACGGCGAGTACGTGCGCTACCCGGGTCGTACGCCGGTCGCCGACGGGCCCGCCGCCGCCAAGACCATCGCCTCGTGGACGTTGCGGCAGCTCGCCCAGCGCGGCAACGGCGTGTACCAGGAGTTCTCGAACTTCCAGGGCCTCGCGCAGCTGAACCTCGGCGCGCTCGACTATTCATCGCTCTATTCGCCGAACGTCATGAAGTCGTTCTTCGTGCAGGCGCTCTCGAGCGAGCCCGGCGAGAGCGCGCGCCAGGTCGACACCGACGGCGACGGCCTGGTCGACGAGTTCGACAACGACTTCACGCATGGCACCAACCGCTTCGTCATCGACACCGACGAAGACGGCTTCGACGACCTGTTCGAGGTGCGCCGCGCCGACGACGGCTTCCGCGCTTCAGTCAAAGACGGGCGCGGTTGTGACCCGGCCTCGCCGCTCACGCCGGGCTGCCAGCTGCGCGACACCGACGGCGATGGGCTCACCAGCTGGGCCGAGGCGTACTTGAAGACGGTGCAGACGTTGGTCGACTCCGACGGCGACGGCATCCCTGACGGCCTCGAGGTGAAGTACGGCCTCGACCCGAAGCAGCGCCTGCTCAACGGCCTCGACACCGATGGCGACGGCACGCCTGACGGCGAAGAGTTCCGCATCGGCAGCAACCCCGTCTCTCGCGACCGCGCGTTCCAGGAAAAGAGCGCGTACCAGTACAAGATCACCTCGCAGGTGGTCGACCGGCACGTCTGCTACGACTTCACTGTGAGCAACCTCCAACTCGTCACGCCGCCCAACCGTGCGGGCCTCACGCAGGGCTACAACCTCTTCAAGCTGTGGTTCTCGGAAGCGCCAGAGAGCGGCGTGGCCACCGACTTCGGTGTGTGGCGCGCGGCGTGTGCTTGGGCTCAGTACGACGCGCCTTCGGTACGTGTCCCGGCCGGCCCTGAAATCGGCGGCCTCAACGACGGCGACTTCCGCAGCGCCGACCGGCTCCACACGCCAGCGCAATACGACGCAGATTGTGTCGGCGTCTCACCGTCGCGAGCGGCCGAGTGAAGATCTCGAAGCCTGTCGTGGTGGCCTTCGTGGTGTCAGCGCTCTTCGGCGCGTGCACCAACACGTACATCTACGACTTGCGGCGTGATGATCAGCTGCCGCGAGATCGCACGCTCACGCTCGACGGCGAGTTCTGCACGCCGTCGCCCAATGAAGTCGTGCGACCCATCAAGATCGTGCTCGTGATGGACGCCTCGCAGTCGATGCGCGTCACCGACCCCAACGGCACGCGCGCGACGGCCGTCGTCGATCTCCTCGACAACCTGCCGCAGGAACCTGAAATCAGCTTCGCGGTGATGCTCTTCGCCGGCAGCACCACGGCGTGGCTCACGCAGAGCGGCGACGCAGAGTTCGATCGCATCGTCGACCTCAGCGCCGACGAGCGAAACCAGCTGCGGCAGCGCGTGCTCAACTTTACCGTCGCCGCTGGTGGCCCGAACCGCGACTCGACCGACTTCGTCAAGCCGCTGTCCGACATCTACGCGCTCATCAACGAAGACATCGCGCTCACGCGCTTGATGCAGATGAACGACGAGACCCGTGCGCGTTACTCCGTCATCTTTCTGTCTGACGGCCAGCCCACGACGAACCAGGACGACGAGCTGCTCTGTGGCGATGCCGTGCGCCGCATTCGCCAGCTCAAAGATCTCGCTGACGACGTGAAGGTGAACACCGTGCACGTCTTCACGCCGACCCAGCCGGTCGCGTCTTCGGCGTGCTCGTTCGACGCGGGGGTCACCATTCCCATCGGCGGGAACACGTGCGGCATTCCCGACCTGCCGGCCGGCGCGTGCCCGTTGCTGGTGGTGAACAACAACGCCGAGCGCCTCAACCAGATGGCGGGCCTCGGCGGCGGTGACTTCCGCGACTTCCGCAACAACGAGCCCATCAACTTCCTCAACTTCCGCTTCGGGCAGGTGCGCCGCACCTTCGTGTTCGACAAGCTCGTCGCCTCGAACCACTCGTCGCCGGCGGGCAGCCCCCTTGAGCTGGCCGACACCGACTCTGACGGCCTGCTCGACGAAGACGAAGAGCGCGAAGGCACGTCGCCCTGGCTGGCCGACACCGATGGCGACGGCTTCTCTGACGGCGTCGAGGTGTACTTCCGTGAGCGCGGCGCGAACTTCACGCCCAACCAGGTGCCGCAGCCCGATGGTGGCGGCGTCGACCCCGGGTGCCCCGTCGAGCTGCGCGGCGTCGACTCCGACTGCGACACGCTCTTCGATTGCGACGAGCAGATCATCGGCACCAACGCGCAGCGCGCCGACTCCGACGACGACGGCATCCCCGACTCGATTGAGTTCAAGCTGGGCAGCCAGCCGTCGTCGAAAGACCTGCCGCAAGACCCCGACAACGATCGCGTGCCCACCGGTGACGAGCTGTTGATGCACATGAACCCGTTGGTGGTCGACAGCGACAACCTCTCGGTCGACGGCTACCGCTATGACGTGAAGAAGAAGTCCGGGCTTGAGCCCGACGGTCGCCAGTGCTGGACCTTCAAGATCAGCAACGTGGCGATGGCCAACACGCTGCCCGACACGCGCGACGCAGGGAACCCCGACGGCGGCGACCCGCTCTACCGACGTGGCGCGGGCTACAACGATCTCTTCGTCACCTTCTCGATGACGCCGGGCGATGACCCGACGGGCCGCACCGTGCTTCGGACGTTCCGGCACACGGCGTCGCGCTTCCCCGTCGGTGGCATCAAGTCGCCGCACGACGGCGTCATCAACATCAAGGCCGACGACTTCGTGGCAGGCTGCCAGAGCGTCGTGCAGCCGGCCGCGCCGTAACCTTTTCGGGTACCTCAACATGCGCTTCTCTCTTCGCGTCTTCGCGTCGTCTCTTCTCGCCGCAGGTCTCGCCGCGTGTCCTCCAGCTCCCATCGAGTGCGTCGAAGGTGACGAAGAGGTCTGCGACGCCGGCGCGCCGCCGCCCGACTTCTGCAACTCGCAAGAAGAGGCCGACAACGACGCGGTCAACTGCCACCTCACGGTGACGGGCGCTGGCGACTCGCCGGTGCGCAAAGAGGGCCTCTACATTTCGCGCATGGAAGACGGCGGCGTCGATCGCGACTGGTACCTCGCGGAGATGCCTGCGCTCACGCCGCGCTCGCTGTTGCACGTCAACGGCGGCTACCAGGCGGCGCTCACGGCGGTGAACTTTCAGATCAACGTGCTCAAGGCGAGCCCGAGTGGCCTCGTGTCCATCGCGACGGCGGTCGACAATCGTGCGGGTGGCGCAGCGCCGAAGCCGGTCGACATCATCCTCCCGTTCTCGGAGTCGAACGCGAAGCTGTACCTGCTGGTGAGCGATGAAGGTGGCCCGCAGCTTCGCATCGACAACCGCAACACGTACTCGGTGATGGTCGAGGTGCAAGACAACCCCGACGTCAACGAGCCCAACGACACCACGCCCACCGCCATCACGTTGGCGCCGGCGAACGGTGGCCAGGAAGGCATGCAGACCGGCTACCTGGCGACGACCAACGACGTCGACCTCTTCGAGTTTCAGGTCGGGGGCACGGGTCGGCAGATCATCTACCTGAAGCTCACGGGCCCCGACCCGCACCCGACGAACCCTGCGCCGCCGTACCGCCTCTCGTACACGCTGTTCGACCCGGCCGGCACGCCCATCGCCGAGGGGAGGATGGACAACGCGTTTCTCCCGATTTCACTCGCGACCGCGCGCCTCGCGCCTTCGACCGGCGCATACCGCCTGCAGGTGCAGGGCTACCGCGCGCCCAACGACATGACGCCCATCAAGGGTGACTTGCGCGTGCAGTACACCGCGCAGGTTCGCGTGCTGCCCGACCTCGACATGCAGGAGCCCAACGACACGGCGGCCACGGCGCACACGCTCTCGCTGAGCCCGAACGGCTCGACCAGCGTGACGGGCAAGCTGTCGTACGCGGCCGACGACGAGTGGTTCGTGGTCTCACTGCCGTCTCGCGCGACGCCCTCGACGTTGCGCTACCGCGTGACGACGGCCATGGGTGGAGGCCGCTTCGAGCCGCTGTCCGCCACGCCCAACCGGCAGGTCGACCTCGTGCAGTTGGTGACGACGGGCGCGACCCCTTCGGACCAAACGCTGGCCTGTAAGTCGAACCGCTCGGCGTGCCCGCGCGGCAGCGACGGAGACACCCGCTTCCTCGATTCGTACTGCGACGACAACGTGCCGCCGCAGTGTGTGCACTCGCACCGCGAAGAAGAAGCGCCGCGCGTGGCGAACCTGCGCAACTTCGTGGGCGCCATTCCCGTGCCGACGGGCGTCGCCAATCAGTACCTGCTCTCGTTCAAGGACCAGGGCCTGGGTGACAGCAAGTACGCCGACGATCGCGACTTCACGTTGACGCTCGAGTGGCGCGACGACGCCGATGAAGCCGCGCGCGTCGGTGGGCCGACGGTGTTGACGGTGTCGGGTACGCCCGTGGTGGCGACGGGTGAAATCTCGTTCGGTCACGGCAAGTACTTCAACGAAGACCGCTACTTCGCGTCGGGTGACGGGCTGCGCGCGCGCGCTGACTACGACGCCGTCGACACCGACAAAGATCTCTTTCAGTTCAACGTGGCCGCCGCAGCTGATCAGTCGTGGGAGGTCTCGTGGGAGCTGCTGCACCCCGACGGCGGCACGCGGCCTCCGGGCGACCTCGGCGTCGAGCTCGTCTTCTGCACGGCGCTCGGTTCGGCCGTTGACGGCGGCATCTGCACCGGCCAGACGACGCGCGTCTTCGCGTACAACGACGCGCAGCTGACGCCCTGGTACCTGCCGCAGAGTGCTTCGAATGGTCGGCAGTTGTTCCGTCGCGACGTGGGGCCGACCAGCACCACCGTCACCGCTGAATCAGTCGGCTGCGCGTGCCTGTCGGCGCCGCGCCTGGCCGCTGGGGCGTACTTCATCAACGTCGGCGCCGTGGAGCGCACCTCGAATGAGCCGCTCCACTACCGCCTCACGCAGCGCATCGCTGCCTACCCGAGCACGTTCACCAGCCCTGACGGTGGTGGCACGTGCCCGGTGACCGACGGTGGCTGCGGCTTCGCCCGCTGATGCGCTCAGGGCATCGCGGTGCGGCACTCGGCGGGAATGCCCCCGTCGAAGGGCACGCCGCAGCCGGTGATGTCGAAGGTGCGCTCGGCGCCGTTGGCCGCGTTGCTCTGCACCGTCAGCTTGCCGGTGTAGCGGCGCGCTTCAGTGGGCGCGAAGACGACGCGCACGAGCATGTTCTTGTTGCCGGCGATGGTCGCAGGCACCGTCTCCGGCGAGGTGTCGTAGGTGAAGGCCGGGTCGCCGCTGTAGCTGATGGCGGTGATGTCGAGGTTGGCGGTGCTGCCGTTGGTGATCCGCAGCGACTCCTGCGGCTTGGTGCCGATGTACGTGCCGGAGTTGAACTCCAGCGCGAAGCCGATGCTGCCGCGATCGGGGCAGAGGTGCGGCGTCGACATCAACGTCTCGCCGTCGCAGGGCATGGGGTTGCTCGGCTGGCCGCAAGACGAGAAAGCAGACAGAATCGCCGCCGCACTCAAGCCTCCGATGAGAATCGCTCGCTTCATGTCGGTGTCCTTCAAGGTGGGAAAAACGTGGTGAAGCTACTTCAGGGACTGCTGTGTGCCGTCGCCGTGCTGGCCAGCGGCTGTGGGAGTGTTCGAGATCAATTCATCGGCACGCGCATCGCCGACGAGTGCAACGGCGCGTGGAACGTGTGCGCCACGACCGTGGGCTGCTTCGTAGGAGATCGCAGCTACGTCGAAGGCCGCTTCCCCGGGAAGAATAAGCTGGGCATTCAGCTCTTCGAGCCCTCGGAGGTCACGGTGAGCATGCTGCTCTTCGAGACCGCCGGCGCCGGCGACGCGACGGTCATCAACTTCTTCGAAGAGAGCTGCGGCTCGCGCGTGCGCGTCGAGCTCACGGGCCGCGCGCTGGTCGGCGAGAACGAGAAGTCGGGCTACGTGTTTCGCAGCGCCGAGCTGTCGGGTACGGGCGACCACCTCATCGAGGTCGAGAGCGACGCGCGCACGAAGTACCTGATGAAGATCGACGTGCTCCCGCTGCGCCTGCGCGACGTTCAGTGACATCGCGCTTCAGAGCCCCTTCTTCAGCCGCGCGATGAGCTTGTCGGCCACGCGGAACGAGTTGGCGGCGATGGTGAGCGTCAACGGCACTCCGCCGGAGGTCGGCATGAAGCTGCCGTCGACCACGTAGAGGTTCTTCACCGCGTGCGTGCGGCAGTCGGCGTCGAGCACGCTGGTCGCGGGATCTTTGCCGAAGCGACACGTGCCGCCCTGCAGAATCGTCGTCTCTCCGGCGACGCCCACGCGGTCGACGCGATCCGGCTGCAGGTGCGCGAGCACCTCTTCACCGCGATCGACGAGGAACTTCGTCATCGTGAAGTCGGTCGCGTGGCGCTTCACCGTGATGGCGGCGACGGGCAGGCCGAACTTGTCTTTCACGTTGTTGTCGACGCCGACGTACGTGCCGTCGTTGGGCAGGAACTCGCCGTAGATCTCGAACTCGAGCACGCGGCTGTCGCGGTAGCTGCGCAGCTTGTCTTTGAGCGCCTTGCCGAACACGCCGCGCTGACCTTTGCCGGCGATGCCGACGGCCGCGAAGATGGGGTTGGGGTGCTGCCACATGAAGCCCAGCGTGCCGCCTTTGCGAAAGCCGAAGCGCTCGTCGGGCATCACGTAGAAGTCCTGCACGCTGCGGTTCACGAAGGGCAGGGTGCTCGAGAGCCACTCGTATTTCTTCGCGCTGAAGGTGGCCTTGCTCTGGCCGAAGCTCGAGAACAGCAGGTTCTTGCCGACCTGCCCGTTGTTGTTCGCCAGCCCCGACGGGAAGCGCGACGACACTGAATTGAGCAGCAGGCGCGCGCTCTCGACGGCCGTGCACGACGACACGATGACGCGCGCCGGTTGTTCTTGCGTGACGCCGTCAGCGTCGAGGTACACCACGCTCTTTGCGTCGCCCTTCTCGTCGACGGTGATCTCCGTCGCCATGCATTTGGGGCGCAGCTCGACGTTGCCGGTGGCGATGGCTGCGGGAATGAGCGAGGCCGCCGTGCTGCTCTTGGCGCCGTGCTCGCAGCCGTAGCTGCCGCACAACGTGCAGTACACGCACGCGTCACGCCCCCGGTACGGACGACTGATGATGCCGCGCGCCGTGGGGATCGCGTGCCACCCGAGCGACTTCGCCGCCTTGTCGATTTCCTGGGCGACGGGGTGCTCGACCAGCGGCGGCAGCGGGTAGTTGCCCTTGCGTGGCTCGAGGAACGGGTGCGGTACCGCGTTGCCGCTCACGCCCAGTTCGGCCTCGGCCTTGTCGTAGTACGGCGCGAGGTCGGCGTAGGTGATGGGCCAGTCGACGACGTTGCTGCCCTTGGGCGCGCCGAGCTCCGTCTTCATGCGGAAGTCGACGGGCTTGAGCCGGTAGAAATACCCGCTCATGTGCACGGTGCCGCCGCCGACGCAGTTGGCCGTCCACGCTTCGTTGCTGCGCGAGTACGGCTTGTCGGCCCCCAGGCGCCACAGGTGCGGCTCGTCCCACGGGAGCGGCATGAAGAAGTTGCGCCGCGAGTTGAGGATCTCGTCGTGGACGTAGTCTTCCTTCTGGTACCAGGCGCCCTTCTCGAGCAGCACGACCTTGAAGCCTGCGCGCCCCAGCTCGAGCGCCAGCGGCGCGCCACCTGCGCCCGAGCCCACGATGCACACGTCGACCGCGTCCTTCGCCATCAGCAGCCCTTCCCGCCACCGCAGATGAGTTGATGCAGCTTCTGACTGCCGTCGTAGGGGCTCGTCGGGTCGCCCTTTGCGTTGCGCCCGACGAGGTTGAAGCCGACGAGCTTCCAGCCGACTTCTCCCTGGTTGCCGCCGTAGCTGGGGTCGCCCAGAAAACCCTCGAGGCAGAGCACGACGAGGATCTCGTACCAGCGCGCTTCACCGGTGGTGGCGGGCGAGTCTTTGAAGATGGTGAGCAGCTCGTCTTGCTGCGCGGCGGTGGCTTCTGCGAAGGGCTTCTTGAACATGCTCTTCGCGCGGCGATCGAGCGCCGCGAGGCCGGGCACGAAGTTCTTCCGCATCTGCTCCAGCGCTTCGGTCTGCAGCATGCGGTCGATGTACTCGGGCACTTTGGCGTCGAGCGCGCCGGGGTCTTCGTCGCGCGGAATGATGCGCTCGGCCGCCGCGCTCAACGTGGCCCACTCGACGTCGGTGAACGTCTTGTGCGACATCGTGAGCGCCTGCTTCGGCGGCGCGGCGGCGACGGGCGGAGCGTCGTCTTTCTTGCACCCGTTACCGAGCAGCACCGCTCCACCACCGAGGAACGTGAGCCGCCGAACGAATACGCGGCGTGAGAGGTCGTCGTCGGGCTCCATCGAGGGGCGGAGTGTTCGCTCAAGCCCGCGCTGTTGCAAGAAGAGGGGTGTCCACCCCAGTGCCGTTGACTGTCCTCCACAGTCGTCACGGGAGTTGGATTGGCTACGATGCCGACCCCTCATGACTCGTATTGCTCTCGTGACGTTCGTGGCGTTGACGCTGTTCGCGTGTCCTAACGATCCCGGTTCTGACGGAGGCACTGGCGGCGGGCGCGGCGGCGGCACCGGTGGTGGTGGAGGCCTCGAGCCGTTCACCATCAGCGAGCTCGACGGCACGGCGCGCAACACCATCTACTTCGCGATGGCCGTCGACCCGGCGACCGAGCGCGTGGGCGTCGCGTACTACACGCCGGCCGGCACCGAGACGATCATGGGCACGCCCGACTACGACCTGAAGTACGTAGAGTGGAAGCAGGGCGTGGTCAGCGCGCCCGAGAAGGTGGCGCTGGTGCAGCGCTTCGTCGGGCTCGCCATCGCCTTTGACCCGTCGACTGGCGAGCCGGTCATCGGGTTTCTGGGCGGCGCGTCGCAGACCGGCACGTCGATCTTCTGGTACCAGAGCGACGCGGTGCTGGCCCGTCGCTCTGCGGGCACGTGGACCGAGTCGATCGTCGCGGCGACGGGTGATCAAGTGACCTGCGGCAACGTGGTCAGCGATCGCGGCTTCCTCGTGGGCTTGTGGCCCGCCATCGCCTTTGACCCGACGGGCAAGTTCTATTTCGCGTACCGCGACGCGCACAACGGCCAGTTCGGCAACCAGGACTACAACGCCTCCGACGTCGAGCTGTGGGAAGGCACGTCGCTGCCTCCGACCACGCCCACGTGTCTGGCCCAGGGCGGCAACAACAAAGACGCGTGGGGCGGTCACCTGCAGATGATCATCGGCGCCGACGGCCAGCCCGCCATCGTCTACGACCAGATGCCCGGCGCGGCCGACACCAACGGCGGCAACGTCATCTTCCAGCGGCGCAACACCGACGGCTCGTGGACCCCGGCCGGCTCGCTCATCACGGTGGTGAACACGCAGACCGGCGCGTCGCTCGCGTACGACTCCACCGAGGGCTACGGCATCGCCGCCATCGAGCGCTCGACCAACCAGCTGCTGTACGTGAAGTCGGCGAACGGCACGAACTGGAGCGCGCGCGACGAGGTCTTCGGCTCTGGCACCGGCGGCTGGTACCCGTCACTCGCGATGGACCCCGAGCACCACGAGCCGGCCATCGCCTTCTACATCTGCAGCGCGCGCAGCTCCGTGCCTGAGACCGGCTGTGCGACGAGCGAAGATCGCCTCGTCGTCACACAGCGCATCGCCGGCGAGTGGCGCGAGACGGTGGTCGACGAGGCGGGCGGCTACGCGCCGAAGCTCGGCTTCTTCGGCTCGTCGTCGGGCGCGAAGAAGGTCGTGGTGTACCGCCAGCCCGCGTCGATTGATGCGAACGGTCAGACGGTCGCGAACGTCGGCGCGCTGAAGATCGCGGTGGAGCGATGAAGAAGCTGGGGCTGCTCCTGATGCTGGCGTCGTGCGGCCTCGACAACTCGCTGGGTGGGAGCTTGAGCGAGGTCTTCCCGCTCGAGATCTCGAGCGTGGAGGTCGCGCGCAACGACGAGGCCATGCAGATCACCTACTTCCGCAACCGCGGCGTCTTCCTCGACGTGGTGGCGCGCGTGTCGGTCTCGCTGCGGCTCGATGGCGTCGCCGAAGACGGCGGCGTTCCCTACGTGCTCCCGGCTCCCGGCAAGCGCGTTGAGGTGGTCGGTGACTACGTGCCCGGCAACCCGCGCTGCGCCGTCACCAACGCGCCCGGCGGAGAGCCAGTTCGAAACATGCCGCGCATCAAGCGGGGCGACTTCACCATCACCGAAGGTGGCGACCTGGGCGAAGTCACAGCCGGGAACTTCTCGGTGTTGTTCGAGCAGGAAGGTGGCGACGTCGGCTTCGGGCGCACGCTCTTCGGCAACTTCAAAGGTGAGCTGCAAGACGCCGGCTTCGGCGAGCTCCCCTGAGGCGCTACGCCTTCTCGAGGAACACGCGCAGGTTGGTCGACGTGCCAGCCACCACGACGGCCCAGCGCTCCACCGTGCGGTAGCCCGCAAGCTCGATGCGCACCTGATGCGGGCCCGACGGCAGTGTCAACGTGCGTGGCGTGAGGCCCATGTTCTTGCCCGCGACGATGACGGTGGCCGCCGCCGCGTGACCTCGCGCCGTCACCACCACGCGCAGCTGACCGGAGTCGGGGTTGAGCTCCACAGGGTTCTTGTCGCGCGTGCGCTCGTCGGTGTCGGCCGCAGCGACGTTCTTGTCGAAGCGCAGAATCACCGTCTTCTGTTCGCCTGAGACGTTGGTGTCGCCCAGCGCCGGAGCGCCAGGCACCGAGAGCACGTCGCCGTTCTCGGCCTCAGGCACGTCAGACTGACTGGGCACTGGCGGAGGCGGCTTCGCTTCGGGCCGCGTCGACCTCGAGACCACCCGCGTGCGGTCTGCGGTGTCGATGTTGAACGCGCGCGCGAGGTCGACCTTCTTCACGCCAGCGGCCGCTTCGAGATCTGCGACGAACTGCAGCACGTCGCTCGGGCGTTCATCGCGACGCTTGGCGAGGCCACGAATGAGCACCTGCGAGACCCGCTGCGGCACCGACTTCACCAGCGCCGTGGCGTCGGGCGGCGGCGTGTTCTTGTGGCCGTACAGCACCTCGAAGTTGTTGTTGCCCAGGTACGGCGGGCGCCCGGTGAGCAGCTCGAAGGCGACGGCCGCGAGCGCGTAGATGTCGGTGCGCTTGTCGATGTCTTCGACGCCCAGAATCTGCTCGGGCGACATGTAATACGGAGTGCCCACCATGGCGCCGGGCCGCGTCAGCCCCGGGTTGGCCTGATCTCTGACCACGCCGAGGTCGAGAATGGTGATGCGGCCCTCGACGGTGAGGAACACGTTCTGCGGCTTGATGTCGCGGTGCACGAGGCTCTGGCTGTGCAGAAAGCCGAGGCCCGCACCGATCTGCTTCACGATGGTGACGGTCTCGGCCACGCCGATTTTGCCGCCGTTCTTCTCGAGCACCTCCGAGAGCGTCAGGCCCTCGAGAAACTCCATGACGATGAAGGGCAGCACGCCGCGGCGACCGTGGCCGTGAAAGGCCACGATGTTGTTGTGGCGAATGCTCGTCATCTTCTCGGCTTCGCGCTCGAAGCGGGCGACGACCTTCGGCTTGCGACAGTGCTCGGGCGCGAGGATCTTGATGGCGACGATCTTGTTCGCCTGCACGTCGCGGCCGCGAAACACGCTCCCCATCGCGCCCTGGCCGATGCGTGTCTCGATGCGCCAGCGCCCATCGAGAATTTCGCCCGGCGTCACGTGAACGACGACGGTGTGATCAAACGTATCCGCTGCCAAAGCGCAGCTACCTTACACGCTGACGCCGAAGAGCGCGGAGCCGTTGTCTCGGGTGACGCGACGCACGACGCCCGCCGAGAGCCCCGCTTTGCTGAGCCGGTGCGCCGCGCGCCCGAGCGCCAGAATGTCAGACGACCCGTCACCCGCAGCGGTGTCGAGCACCAGCCGCTCCGGCCCGAGCGCGCGCACGAGCGAGACAGCCTTCTCGACGGTCAGGTGCTCAGGGTGAAGCGTCAGGCCGGCGTAGAAGCCCAACTCCCGAATGGTGCGCACGGTTCGCCCTACGGCGCCGTCGACCAGAATCTTCGCGCCTGGCAGCTCTGCGCGCTGCAGCACGTTGAGCAGCCGCCGCGTCACGCGCTCTTTCTCGAGGCCCGGCGCCGAGACGATGGCAGCGAGGTGGTATTGCTCGGCGAGCGCGAGCTGCTCGAGCAGCGCTTCTTCTTCGCGTTCGTCACCACGAAAAAGCCCCAGCTGCCCCAGCGCGATGACCTTGCCGCCGCGCAGATACGCGGGCAGCGCCTCCAGCACCTGACCGAAGCCGCGGCGTGGCAGCACGAGCGGGTGCACGCCGAGCGCGAGCCACGTCTTCAAGCCCGCGCGCTCGAGGCGCGGCACCTGGTGTTCGATGAGCTCGTCGAAGTGAGCGAACAGCCCTTCAGGTGTCGCCGGGTGCGCGCTCGCGTCGGCCACGGCGATGACCCCCTTCACGCCGAAGATCTGCAGCGTCTCGAGGTCTCGTTCGTCGAGCGAAGCAGGGTGAATGCGCGGGTCGAAGAACATCACGCGCAGTGTACGAAACACTGCAGTTTCTGCGAGCCAGCCGCGCCGAGCCGTGCGAGAGGCCCACGCCCGTCATGGCTCTCTGCGGTCTCGATTTCGGTACCAGTAACAGCGCCGTCGCTCTGCCCAACGGCGAGGTGTTGCGCATCGACGCGCGTGCGTCACAACCCCGGCTCTTCCGCACGGTGCTCTTCTTCCCTGAAGACTCGGCAGAGGTGCTCGCAGGTCACGACGCCATCGAGCGCTATCAGGAAGACAACGCAGGCCGCTTCATTCAGTCGATGAAGACGTGGTTGCCGGCGTCGAGCTTCACGCGCACCATTCTTCGCGGTCGCACGTTGACGCTCGAAGAGCTCATCGCCGTGTTTCTGCGCCGCATTCGGGTGGTCGCTGCCGAAGCAGCGGGCGAAGAGTTCGACTCGGTGGTGTTGGGGCGACCTGCGCGCTTCTCACCCGACGCGACCGTCGACGCGTTCGCCGAAGAGCGCCTGCGCAAGGCCGCCGAGCTCGCAGGCTTCACGTCGGTGAAGTTCCTCATCGAGCCCATCGCCGCCGCGCTCGCGTACGAAGCGCAGCTGAAGAAAGACGAAATGGTGCTGGTCGCCGACTTCGGCGCCGGCACCTCAGACCTCACGTTGATGCACCTGGGGCCCTCGCGCCGCGAACGCGCAGACCGCCGCGACGACGTCGTCGCGTCATCGGGCGTCTACGTCGGCGGAGATCGCTTCGACGCGGCCATCATGAAGCACAAGCTGTTCCCGTACTTCGGTCATGGCTCGACGTACCTGCCGACCATCACCGGCAAGCGCATGGAGATGCCGACCTACGTGTCGAGCCGCCTGCTCTCGTGGAACGAGATGTCACTGATCCGCGAGAAGAAGACGCGCGAGCTCATCGACATGATGCTCAAGACGAGCGACCGGAAGCCGGCCATCGAAGCGCTGCACGATCTCGTCATGTACAACCTCGGCTTCCGGCTCTACCGCGCCATCGAGCAGGCCAAGGTTGCGCTCTCGACGAGCAAGACGGCGACGCTCGACTTCGAGGAGGAGCGCATCTCGATTCACGAGACCATCACGCGCGACGAGTTCGACGCGGCGTCGGCGCACCTCATCACCGAGCTCGAAGAGACGACCGACGAGCTGCTCAGCCGCGTGCCGTCGAACGTGAAGATCGACTCGGTGTTCCTCACCGGCGGCTCGTCGCACGTGCCTGCGGTGCGGCGGCTCTTCGCGCGCAAGTTCGGCGAAGAGCGGCTGCGCACCGCCGACGCGTTCACCAGCGTGGTCGAAGGCCTGGGGCGCGCGTCGGGCGTTTGAGGCCACGCGCCGCGCTCAGTCCTGGCCCGCCGGCGCGCCTTCGTTGCGTGGGTCTGACGCGGCCGTCTTGAGCCCCGTCGTCGGGTCGACCAGCACCGCCTCGGCGTCTCCCCAGCCGGGCCCGATGCGCTTGAAGACGTGGCCCATCGCCTCGAGCGCACGCAGCGTCGCCGGGTCCATACCGTCGGCGTCGACCCACACTTCATCGGGCAGCCACTGGTGGTGAATGCGGCCGCGGTTCACCGCGCGTGACACGTCGTACTCGCCGTCGATGACGTTGCTGATGACCTGCATCACCGTGGTGGGAATCGTCGAGCCGCCGGGTGAACCCACCGCGAGCAGCACGTCTCGCGGGCGCTCCTTCATGAAGACGAGCGTCGGCGTCATCGACGAAACCGGGATCTTCCCCGGCGCGATGGCGTTGGCCTCGCCCATCACCAACCCGAAGACGTTGGGCGTCCCCGGCTGCGCTGCGAAGTCGTCCATCTCGTCGTTGAGCAGCACGCCGGTGCCCTTCGCCACCACGCAGCTGCCGAAGTAGTAGTTGATTGTCGTCGTCAGCGCGACGGCGTTGCCTTCACGGTCGATGACCGAGATGTGCGTGGTGTTCTTCTTCGGAGGCGAGCCTTCGTCTTTCGGCGCCGCGAGCCCGGGCGGCGTCAACGTCGCCGAGCGCGTGGCCTTCTTGCTGTCGATGCTGGCCGCCAGCGTCTTCAAATATTCAGCGCTCGTCAGCCGCGTGACAGGCACGTCGACGAAGGCCGGGTCTCCAACGTCTTTCGCGCGATCGACGTACGCGCGGCGCAGCGCTTCGATGAAGGTGTGCAGCGCGTCGACCTCACGTGACGCCGGGCCCTTCACACCGCGCGCCTCCAGCTGGCCGAACGTCTCGAGCATCGCCAGTCCACCAGCGCTCGGCGGAGGCATCGTCACCAACCGATGACCGCGGTAGCTGCCCTCCAGCGGCGCGCGCCACGTCGTCTTGTACTTCTTCAAGTCGTCGAGCGAGACGACGCCGCCGCCTGCTTCGACGGTCGAGACGATGGCCTTCGCAATCGCGCCTCCGTAGAACGCCACGTCGCCTTGCTTGCTCAGCGCGGTCAGCGTCTTCGCGAGCTCAGGCTGCTTGAGCACCGTGCCCACCTTCGGCGCCGCACCGTCACGCAGGAAGATCCGCGCCGCGTCTGCGTCCTTCGCCAGGCACGCCACGCGCTTGTTCGCGAGGTCGACGTACTTGGGCGTCACCACGAAGCCCTGCGTCGCGGCACGAATCGCCGGTGCCAACACTTTGCTGCGCGGCAGCTTTCCGTACTTCGCGTGCAGCTCGAGGTAGCCCTTCACCGCGCCGGGCACCGCCACTGCCAACGCGCCGTCGGTTGCCTTCTCGGGCACGAACTTTCCGTCGACCAGGTACATGTCGCGGCTCGCCTTGCCGGGCGCGACCTCACGAAAGTCGAAGGCCACATCGCTGCCGTCTTTCGCGAGGTGCACGATGGCGAACCCGCCACCTCCGAGGCCCGAGTGGTACGGCCCCACCACGGCCATCGTGAACGCCGTCGCCACGACTGCGTCGACGGCGTTGCCCCCCGCATCGAGCATCTCTTTGCCGGCGGCGCTGCCCACCGGGTGCGCGGCGGCCACGGCGCCTCCCGCCCACGGGCGCGCTGCG
>JAMHXF010000052.1:0-48445 GCA_035910535.1 Archangium sp.
TGCCGCCTCCGCCGCGTAGGCCCGGCGTTCTCAACGCCGAAGAGTACGAGGCCAAGACCGTCGCCAAGCAGATCATCGCCGAGGCACAGACCAAGGCCGAAGAGATCAAAGCCGAGGCGCTGCGCTTCAAAGAAGAGGTGTTCGTCAAGGCCCGCGAAGAAGCGAAGGCCGACGTGCAGGCCCGCGCCGCCGAGGAGCTCGCACGTGCCAAGTTGCAGGCTGGCCAGATTCTCGCCGACAGCGAGAAAGACGTGCTCGAGCTCGCGTTGAAGATCGCCGCGAAGATCATCAGTCGCGATCTCGAACGCGAACCCGACGTGGTGATGGAAATCGTCGCTCAATGCACTGAAGCGGCGCGCAGCGCGAAGGCGATGATCATCAAGGTGCACCCCGAAGACGGCAAACTCCTGCGCGAGAAGAAGCCGCGCTTCATGGAAATGGTCGGTCGCCAGGTCGACATCTCGGTGCGTGATGACGCGGAGATCGAGCGTGGTGGCTGCGTCATTCAGACTGAGTACGGCACCATCGACGGGCTCATTCGTACGCAACTCGACATGCTCCGCAACGTGCTGACGCCGACCGAAGCCAAGAAAGAAGTGAAGTAGTGGCGATCGATCTCCGCAGGTATTCGGAGCTGATCAAGAGCACGCAGACGGTGCGCGTGCGGGGGCGTGTCGTCGAGCTCACGGGCCTCGTCATCAAGGCTGCCGTGCCCAACGTGCGCATGGGCGAGGTCTGCCTCATTCGCCGCGGTCGCGACGAGGTTCGCTCGGAGGTCGTCGGTTTTCAGGGCGACACCGTCATGCTCATGCCGCTGGGCGAGCTGTCGGGCATCGGCCCTGATTCCGAGGTGATTCCCACGGGGCGGCCGCTCACCATCTGGGCCGGTGATGGTCTGCTGGGTCGCGTGTTGAATGGGCTGGGCGAACCCATCGACGGCAAGCCGCTGCCCACCACCACCATGGTGCCGTGGGCCGTCGACCGCGACTGCCCCGACCCGTTCAAGCGTCAACGCATCACGCGGCCGCTCGCGCTCGGGGTTCGTTGCATCGACGGACTGCTGACGGTCGGCGAAGGCCAACGCATCGGTCTCTTCGCAGGTTCAGGCGTCGGTAAATCGACGTTGATGGGGCAGATCGCGCGACAGACAGCCGCAGAGCTCTCGGTCATCGCGCTCATCGGTGAACGTGGTCGCGAAGTGCTCGAGTTCATCGAAGACGCGCTCGGGCACGAGGGAATGAAGCGTTCGGTGGTGGTGTGCGCCACGTCTGACCAGCCGTCGCTCGTTCGTCTCCGCGCCGGCTACGTCGCCACGGCCATCGCCGAGTACTTCCGCGAGCGAGGCGGCAACGTGCTCTTCATGCTCGACACCGTCACGCGTCTCGCGCGTGCGCAGCGCGAAATCGGCCTCGCCATCGGTGAGCCGCCGGCACGTCAGGGCTACCCGCCGTCGGTCTTCTCGATGTTGCCGCGCATGCTGGAGCGCACCGGAAACTCAGAGAAGGGCAAGTGCACCGCGATCTACACGTGCCTCGTGGCCGGCGGTGACATGGAAGAGCCCATCGCCGACGAAGTGCGCGGTATTCTCGACGGTCACTTCATCCTCAACCGTGCGCTCGGTGAGCGAAACCAGTGGCCCGCGATGGACGTGCTGGCCTCATTGAGCCGCGTGATGTCGCAGATCGTCTCGAAGGAGCACAAGCGCGCCGCCGGCAAGCTCCGCGAGACGTTGTCGACGTACGAAAAGCAGCGCGACCTGATTCTCCTCGGCGCATACCAGTACGGCACCGACCCGCGCACCGACTACGCCATCGACAAGTACGACACGATCATCAACTTCCTCAAACAGGACACCTTCGAAAACAGTCCGTTTGAAGAGACCGTTCAGCGCCTGGTGGACATGTTCGCCGACGCCGAAGGGTGATGACGGTGTAAGCTCCGGTGCGTCATGCCCCCGTACCGACTGCAGGTGCTCCTCGACATTCGCACCAAGGCTGAAGAAGAAGCCAAGGAGGCTTTTTCTGTCGCCGTGAAGGCTGCAGACCGGGAGAAGAAACAGCTCGTCGCGCTGCAGCAGACGCTCGAGCGCATGAAGGTCGAGCGCAAAGCGAAGGTGCAGGCTTTTCTCGTCGAGATGACGGCGAAAGGTGGCGGCATCAGCGGCTTCCAGCAAATGGGTCGCTTCGAAGCGCGGCTCAAAGACGAAGAAGCGCAGCAGGCGCTCGAGATTGAGCAGCAGAAGGAAGTCGTGGTGCAGGCCGAGAAGCTCGTCGAACAGCGCCGCGCCGAGATGGCAGAGGCCGCCAAAGAGAAGAAGGCCATCGAGAAGAACAAGGAAGCCTTCGTGAAGCAGGTGCGCGCGGAGCGCATGGCGAAGGAAGAACTCAACCAGGAAGAGATCGGCAACGCGCTCCATCTGCAGCGCGTGCGTGCGGAGAAGAAGCAATGAGCCGAGTCGAGGACGATCGCGATGCAGCGCGAGTAGCCGCGCGTCTCGCGGAGGCCAAGCGCACCGAAGAGTCTCAGAAGAACAAGAAGGCCGCCGAGGGCAACGCGTTCTCGAAGCTGGTCGCAGGGCAGAAGAAAGAAGCGCAGGTTCGGCAAGAGCAGAACGTCGGCCGCTCGGCGATCGCGCAGCTGCTCGAAGCGGCAGAAGCGCACTCCGCCGACGAAGCCAAGCACCTGACTGAGCACGGCGCCGAGAGCACGCAGCAGGAAAGCGCGTTCAAGTCGAAGCTCGGCACGCAGGGCCGCGAGCAGCGCCTTCATCAGAACACGCGCACGACCGGCGAGCAGGGCCAGCAGGTCAGAGAGCAGTCGCAGCAGGGCACCTCGCAGACCGCCAACGCTCGCAGCAGTGATCAAGCCGGCACCGCGAAGGGTGCTGAGGGGCGCAAGGCCGACGCGAAGATCTCCAGCGAGAAGCTCGACGAGCGCAAAGAGGCCAGCGAGAGCAGCGCGTCACAGGGTGGCAGCGTGGGTGGTGCCAGCAGCGAGAAGGGCGACATCAAGGCCGACGCCGACAAGGGCGGCGGGCAGCAGGGTCAGAAGGACGGCAAAGACGGCGCACCTGCGGCGAACCCCAGTTTTCGCTTCAACCCCGCGCTCATGGCGCCGGTTTCAGTCGCGAAGACCAAAGAAGCGAGTGGCTCGGATCGCCTGCGCAAGGTGGCCAACGAGCTCGCACAGAAGATCGTCGAGCGTGTGCGCGTCGGCACCAACGCGGCGGGCAAGATGGAGTTCCAGATCGACCTGAAGAGCGACGTGCTCGCGGGCCTGTCGCTCAAGATCTCGGCCCACAACGGAAAGATCAAAGCCGTGTTTCAGGGCTCCGACAAAGACGTGCTGAAGATGATCGAAGAGCAGGGTGAGTCGCTGAAGGCGGCGCTCGGAGCGCGTGGGCTGACGCTCGAAGACATGAAGATCGAGGCGCGTTGACGTGAGTTCGCGCACCACGGCCGGCCGGCCCGAACACACGATGATCATCAAGGTGCCGCCTGCCAGGCCGGGGACGCGGCAGGCGCCCGCGCACAGCCCCACGCCTGCGAGCAGCTCAGGTGGGAACTCGGGCAGCGCTCCGCCCAGCCGCACCTGGAAGAAGTTCGTCTTCAGCAACCTCGAGCACGTCAGCAAGCGTCACGCGCAGTTGGTGAAGAACCTCGAGTGGTTGTTGCCCGGCGTTCGGGCGACCGGCGAGGTGTCGAGTTCAGTGCGCAAGCGCCTGGAAGAAATGCTCGAAGAGCAGGTCACGCTGCAGGCCGAGTACATCCACGTGGTGCCGATGTCGCAGCTGCAGCACTACGTCGGCGAGACCACGTTTCTCGCGGTGCTCGCGCCGCAGCCGAACAAGACGCGCGGACTCCTCGAGGTCGAGCTTGGTCTCGCGCACCACGCCATCGACCTGTTGCTCGGTGGAGCGGGTGATGCCGTCGCGCTGCGCCCGTTGACCGACATCGAAGAAGGCGTGATGACCTACGTCATCATCGAGGCGCTCAAGGCGCTGGCTCCAAACATCGACCCGTCTTTGCCGAAGCTGCGCATCGAAGGTGTGGTGAGCGGCTTCGACGCGATTCGAGGCCTGATCCCCGAGCACGAGCACCTCACCGTGGTGCAGCTCAAGGCTGTGTTCGGCAACCAGTCGGGGTACCTGCGGCTCGTCATTCCCGAAGACGTCTTGAGCACCGCGAACCCTCCGAGCGACGCTGCGGTTCGACGTGCGCGCAGATCAGCCGACGCTGACCTGCACCTGTCTCGCCTTCGGAACGTTCATACTTCGGTGCGCGCAGAAATTGGCCGCGTGGAGATCGGCGCCGCAGATCTCGCGCAGCTTCGTGAACGTGACGTGGTGCTGGTCGACGCGTTGAGCTGTCGCCCCGACCAGGGTGAAGGTGGCACGGCGAAGTTGCGCGTGGGCCTGGGCCGCACCGGCCACCTCGACGCCGACATCGTGCTCGAAGACGGGCGCTATCAGGCGAAGATCACCGGCATCACCATCGGCGCGCCGCTGCCTCCGGGCGATGGCATGAGTGACGATGCGCCACCGGCTGAAGCAGCAGGCTCCGGTGACGAAGACGAAGAATCAACGACACCCGGTTCAATACGAGGGAGAAACGAATTGGACGACGCGCAGGGCGCCGGTGGCGCCGACCTGATGAACGACATTCCGCTGCAGATCGCCATCGAGCTCGGGCGCGTCGCGACGACTGCTGAAGACGTGGTCGGCCTGAAGGTGGGGCACGTCTTCGATCTCAACCGTGTGGCTGGTGAGCCGCTCGATCTGTCGGTGAACGGCAAGATCGTCGCGCGCGGTGAGCTGGTTGAGATCGATGGAAACCTGGGCGTGCGCATCCTCTCGCTCGCAGGGTGACGGTGCTGCCCACGTCGGGTAGTTTGCGCCGCGTGTTCCGGCTGGTTCTCCTTTCACTCGCTCTGTTGGCATCGCCGACCCTCGCGGAGCAGCCCCAACTTCAGGCGCCTCCGGCGGTCGAACCTGTTGCTCCGGTTGATGACGGCGCGCGCCTCGCCGAACCGGAGATTCCGAAGAGCGAGCCACCAGACTTCGCCGCGCCTGAGTTGGACCTCGGCTGGACCTTGTTTCGCACCACGCTGGTGCTGGCGATGGTCGTCGCGCTGGCCTGGCTGACGTTGAACGTCGGTCTGCGTCGGCTGTTGGGTATCAAGCCCGCGCTGGGGACGCACGTGGTGACGGTGCTCGAGCGCGTGACGCTCGATCAAAAGCGCTCGCTCTTCGTGGTCGAAGCGGCGGGAGAGGTGCTGCTGGTCGGTGGTGGTGAAGGCGCGCTGTCGCTCATCAGCAAGCTCGACCGGGCTGAAGTCGACAAGCTCCGCGCCGCAGAGAAGTCGGCCGGGCCCGTGCAGTTGAGCCCGTTTCTTCAGAAGCTCCTGGGTCGCAAAGAGGCGCCGCCTCCGCCGCCCGCAACCTGAACGTGAAGGACCTATTCGTGACGACTCGCCTCTCGACGTGGATGCGCGCCCGGTTGTGGCTCTTCACCCTGGCCATGCTGCTGACGCCGGTGCTCGCTTTCGCCCAGAAGAAGGGGAAGGGCGGCGGCGACATCATGGGTGGTGGGTCGATCGACGGCTCCGATTCGTTCGCCAACCGGCCGCTGGTGCTGATGATCGCGCTGGCTGCGCTCGGGCTGGCGCCGTTCGTGCTGTTGATGGTGACGAGCTTCGTGAAGATCTCCGTCGTGTTGTCGATCGTCCGCTCGGCGCTCGGCACGCAGCAGATTCCACCGACGCAGGTCATCACCGGGCTCGCGGTGATCCTCACGGTCTACATCATGGCGCCGGTCGGCCAGGCGATGTTCAGGGCGGCCGATGCGGGCGAGATCACCGAGGCCGGCGATCTCATGCAGGCCAAGAACGTCGACACGCTGATCAAAGCCGCCAATCGAGGCAAAGAACCGCTGCGTGACTTTCTGCTCAAGAAGGTCACGGTGAAAGATCGCACGTTGTTCTTCTCGCTCGCGCTCAAGCTGCGCAAAGCGGAAGACCGTGTCGGTATCACCGAGCGGGATTTTCTCGTGCTGGTGCCGAGCTTCGTGGTCTCGGAGCTCAAGGAGGCTTTTCAAATAGGCTTCTTGTTGTTCGTTCCGTTTCTGGTGATTGACATGGTGGTCGCCAACATCCTGCTCGCGCTCGGCATGCAGATGTTGTCACCGACGACCATCTCGATGCCGTTCAAGCTATTGCTCTTCGTGTTGGTCGACGGTTGGTACCTGATCGCCAAGGGCCTCGTCGTCGGTTACCTCTGAAAGGAGCGATCGTGCATCAGCTCACCTACGTCATTCAGCAGGCGCTCATCATGGTGCTCGTGATCTCCGGGCCGCCGATTGTGCTCGCGTTGATCATCGGCTTCATCATCTCGGTCTTTCAGGCCGCGACGCAGATTCAGGAACAGACGCTCTCGTTCGCACCGAAGCTGGTGATCATCTTCGGGGTGCTCGGCCTCGCCGGTCCGTGGATGGGCGCGACCCTGCTGCGCTTCACCTTCAACATCTACGATCGCTTTCCCCAGCTGATCGGTCACTGACTCACGATGGGCGCGGCCGAAGCACAGGAACTGGTCAACACCCTGCGCCAGGAGCTCGGCCTTCAGGTCGGCTTCACGCAGCTGTTGCTCGCGTTCGCTCTGCTGATGGCGCGGGTGCTCCCGGTGATCATTCTTACGCCGTTCCTCGGCGGTGAGACGGTGCCGCAAGAAGTGAAGCTCGGGCTCGGCGTGATGCTGGGCATGGTGCTCTACCCGGTGATCATCGCGCAGGTGCGCGACATTCCCATCTCGGCGTTCTTGTTCATCGCGTTGATGCTCAAAGAGCTCTTCATCGGGCTCACCTTGAGCTTCGTGGTGGGCCTGGTGTTTGACGCGGCGAACGCCGCAGGTTCGTTGCTCGACACCATGGGTGGCACCAATCAGGCGCAGCTCTTCGTTCCTCAGATCGGCCAGCAGGCGTCGCTGTTCTCGAACCTGCAGTTGCAGATGACGGTGGTGCTCTTCCTGTCGCTGGGCGGACACCACGTCGTCATTCAGACCATGGGCGAGAGCCTGCAGACGCTGCCGCTCGACCAGTACCCGCGCTTCAGTCATGGCCAGTGGGCGTTCTTCGAGACTGTGCTCCGCGTCTTCGGTGATCTGGTTCGAATCGCCCTCGCGCTCGCGTCACCGGTGTTGCTGGCGACGTTCCTCGTCGATCTCGCGTTGGGCATGATCAACCGCGTCGCGCCGCAGGTTCAGGTCTTCTTCGTCTCGATGCAGATCAAGCCCGCCGTCACCGTGCTCATCGTGGTGACCTCTATTCACCTCATTCTCGAGCGAATCGTGGGCGAGTACGGCGTGATGTTGCGCTGGCTGCGTCAGGCGCTCGCGCTGCTCGCGTGAAGGAGGTCCTCCGTGTCTGAGGGTGGCGACAAGACCGAGGAGCCGTCGCAGAAAAAGCTCGACGACGCGCGCAAAGAAGGGAACGTCTGGAAGAGCAAAGACCTCTCGAGTGTCTTTGCCTTCGCCGTCGCCATGAGCGTGGTGAAGGCCACGTGGCCCGGCTTCGAGAGCCGCATCAAAGAGCTCTTCTATTTCGCCATCGAGCACATCGCGCACCCTCAAAACATCACGCTGGCCACCTCGCAGTTGATGATTCTGTCGCTGCAGGCGCTGCTCTTGTTGTGCATTCCCATCGCGTTCTCGGCGGCCATCGCCGGCTCGCTGATGGAGTTCCTGCAGGTTGGTGCCCTGCTCGCGCTCAAGGCGGTGATGCCCAAGTTCGAGAAGCTCAACCCCATCAGCGGCTTGAAGAACATGTTCGGCAAGAAGCAGGTCGTCGAGCTGCTCAAGTCGATGTTCAAGCTGGGGGTCAGTGGCTACGTGGTCTTCGGGGTGGTGCGTGACTCGATGGCGCTGGTCGTGGCGACCATCGACGGCGACGCGGCCATGACGATGACGGTGATGGGCGAACTCGTCTATCGCGTGTGCCAGAAGGTCGTGTTGCTCTTCATCGGCTTCGCCATTTTCGACGTCTGGTGGCAGCACAAGAGCTACATGAAGGACCAGATGATGTCGAAGGACGACGTCAAGAAGGAATACAAGGAGTCCGAAGGCGACCCGCACCACAAGGCCAAGCGCAAAGAGCTGGCGCACGAGCTGCTCGAGAGCGCGCAGATGGACGCAGTGAAAGGCGCAGACGTCATCGTCACCAACCCTGAGCACGTCGCGATCGCGCTCAAGTACGACCGCGAGAAAGACGGCGCGCCACGGCTCATTGCCAAGGGCATCGAAGGTCGCGCTGCGGGGATTCGTGAAATCGCGAAGCAGTATGACGTGCCGTTGCTGCGCAACGTGCCGCTTGCACATGCGCTGCTGCGCATTGACGTGAACGACGAGGTGCCTGAAGAGCTCTACGACGCGGTCGCCGAGGTGTTGAACTTCGTCTACCAGCTCAAACAGCAGACAGCTCAACCTGCTAAGGTCGCATGACGCGTGGCTGAAGATCCCGACATCGCGATCGCGCTCAAGTACGACAAAGAGAAAGACAACGCCCCGCGTGTGATCGCCAAGGGCATGCGGTTGAAGGCCGAGAAGATTCGGGAGATCGCCAAGGCCGCGGGCGTACCGTTCATGAAGAACACCACGCTGGCCGGTGCGCTGTACCGTGTCGACGTCGGTCAGGAAGTGCCCGAAGAGCTGTACGACGCGGTCGCTGAGGTGTTGAACTTCATCTACACGCTGCAGCAGCAAGAGCTGGCATCGCGCAAGAAGTGACCGAAGGAGTGATCGTTCGTCATGGCGAAGATTGGTGGACAACAACCTCGCGCTCCCAGCTGGCCCTGGGGCGGCCCTCGTGAAGTTCGCGGCAAGCTCGTCGATCGCACGCAGCTCGAGCGAAAAAACGTTCGCAAGAAGGGCGACCCCAAGAACCCGTCGCTGGCCTCTGCGGCGCTGCTCGACTCGATTGGTCCAGCGCATTCCGCCGAAGAGATTCGTCTGCCCATGCCTCCGGGCCCCGCGGGTCACGACGCCGATCTCGAGAGCTACACCGACCGTGCCCCACTGAGCTCGGTCGCCGAGCGGCTGTCGGAGGCGAACCAGGAGGCGTTGCAACGGGGCCTTGGTGCGTTGCGCGCGCCCGCGGATCGCGTCGAGCGCTTGAAGTCGTTGCTCACCCGAGAGTCGGCGATGCTCGAACTCGTCGGCGGCATCAGCAACGACATGGCCGAAATCGAGCGCAAGCGCCGCGAAGAGACGGCCAGCGAGGGCTACTGACGATGTCTGAAGATGTTGCCCTCACGCAGCGCTTGCAGAAGTGGGCCGACGGTAAAGCCACGCTCAAAGAAGTGCGCGGCTACACCGATGAGGAACTCTACTCCATCGCGCGTACTGGTTATTATTTCTACTACCAGGGCAAATTGAACGAAGCGCGCACCGTGTTTCAGGGCCTGTACGCGATCAACCCGATGGACGCGTATTTCGCCAAGGCGCTCGGCGTCGTTGAAATGGCGTCGGGCAACCCCACTGGGGCGGTCGCGGCCTATGACGTGGCGCTCAAGATCGCTCCGCAAGATGCCGGCGCATACCTGGGTCGCGCCGAAGTGAAGCTGTTGCAGGGAAATAAAGCGCAGGCGCTCGATGATCTGCGCCGTGCCCAGCAATTCTCAGCTCCCGAAAGCGCCGAAAATCAAAAGGTTACGGCGTTGATTCAGGCTCTTTCCAAGAGATGAGAATTCAACAGGAAACTGTGGAGACGTCGCTTCGATAATCTCCACAGCAGCGCCGGAGAATGGTTCTCCGGTACACACGAAGAACGAAAGAGAGTTCACCATGGGTTTCCTCGGTAAAGTCATCAGCGGCGCGGCGAAGTTCATTGCTCCTCTCGCGCAGTCGGCCATCAAGGCCATTGCCCCGAAGGCGATTGACACCCTGAAGAACATCGTCGGCTCGGGCTTTGACAGCCTCGTTGGCGGCGCCAAGAACCTCCTCGGCCAACTTCCGATCGTCGGCCCTCTGGCGAGCGGCCTCGTCGACAAGTTGGCTCCTGGCCTGAAGAACCTCGGCCTCGGCGCGCTTGAGAAGGGCCTCACGGGCCTCGTCGAGAAGTTCACGGGCACGAACATCGGTGGCCAGAACGTTGTTGCTGGCACGCTCGCTGAGCGTGGCGCCGCGTCGGTTGCGGCCGCTGCGACGGCAGCTGGCGCTGGCGTCGCCTCGACGGCGGCGGCTGCGACGGCGGTTTCCGGTGGCGCGGCTGACTCGGCGTTCTCGGGCCTCGGCGCGACGGGCGGCAACGTGAACGGCACCCCGAACGCGGACAAGCAGATCTCCGAAGCCGGCCTTGATCCGAACAGCAAGGAAGCGAAGCAGCTCCGCGCGCAGGAGCGTGCGACCAACATCGCGCAGGCGTTCGCGATGATCTCGCAGATGCTCCAGCTGCAGCGCCAGACGCTGCAGACCATCACGCAGAACATCCGCTGATTTTTCTGGGACTTCGGTTTCAGTTTTGTAGTCTCTTGTGGCGCCCACTTTCGAGTGTGGCGCCACATTTCTTTTCGAGGGCCTCGCACAATGACGAAAGAGACGCAGCCGCAGAGTGGAGAGCAGCAGAAAGAGCCGACTGGCCCGACGCCGGGGTGGGAGAAGATTCTCTACTCTGAAGAGCGCATGAATCAGTTCGCGAACGGTGAAATCTCCGGTCAGGAACTGCACGCGTTGACCGGGCCTCAGATGTTGTACATCGCGGTGCAGGCGTTCCGCATGTTTGAGGAAGGTAAACTTGAGCAGTCGCGCCTTCTCTTTGTTGCGCTGTGCCAGCTCGACCCGAAAGAGGCGTACTACCGCACCGCGCTCGGGGCCGTTCTCATTCAGATGGACGACATTGAAGCGGCGACCGGCAACCTGACGCTGGCCATCGAGTTGAACCCGAACGAGTTGGCTGCCTACGTCAATCGTGGCGAGTGCTACCTGCGCGAAGGAAAGATCGCGGAAGCCGCTGAAGACTTCGCGATGGCCGTGCAGCTCGAAAAGAAGTTGCCGCCCGAAGACGTGCAGACGCGCGCGCTCGTTCAGCGTGCTCGCGTGCTCGCGGCAGCTGCGCTCGAGATGCTTGAGGCTGGCGGTCGTACCGACGCCGCCATCAAGAAGGACGCCCCGAAGAAGTAAGAGATGCGGCGAAGTACAAAGCCGGTCGAGGTTTTCTACTACCCGAAGAAGAAGACGCCGGGCCGCGCGCCCAGGCGTCTTCAGACGGTTGAGACGGTGGTTACCGAAGTCGTCGATTCTCAAGAAGCAAAGCGTGCTTCGAAGAAGCCGCGTCGCACGCTGACCGATGAAATCGCCGATCCGACCGAGCAAGCCTTCAACGAGCTGACGCGCCTCGGGCACGAGGCGTTTCAAGCCGGTCGGCTGGCTGAAGCACAAGCGGTGTTCGAGTCGCTCGTGGCCTCAGGTCGCAGCGATCCGTTCGCGCACACCATGTTGGGCACTATCTTGTTGGGCTCGCACGCCATTGACGGCGCGCTTGAGCAATTCGAGGCTGCGCTGGCGCTCGATCCGCACGAGTTGGCGGCGCTCGTCTATCGCGGAGAGATTCGGCTCTCGAAGCGCAAGATCTCGCGCGCGGTCGAAGATCTCGAACGTGCGGTGAAGCAGGGCCCCGCGAGCGATCCGTTCGTGGCGCGGGCGAAGAAGCTGCTGAGTCTGGCGCGAGCGAATCGCACCGCCTGACTCGGGGCTTTGCGCTAACGTCCGGCGCCACGCATGGCTGCCGTCGGCAAGAACTTCATCAACAAGTATTCCGACATCGTCCTCGCAGTGGTGGTCATGGCCATCATCGGGATGCTGATCGTCCCGCTGCCCACTCTGCTGTTGGACATTCTGCTGACGATCAACATCAGCTTGTCGGTGATCATCCTGCTCATCTCGCTCTACATCCCGAGCGCGCTGCAGATTTCGATCTTCCCGACGCTGCTGTTGATCACGACGATGTATCGGCTGGCGCTCACGGTTTCGACGACCCGACTCATTTTGTCGGTCGGTGACGCCGGTGAAGTCGTCTACGCGTTCGGTAACTTCGTCGCGCGCGGCAACTTCGTCGTCGGTGGCATCGTCTTCGTCATTCTCGTCATCGTGAACTTCATCGTCATCGCCAAGGGCTCGGAGCGCGTCGCAGAAGTCGCCGCGCGCTTCACGCTCGACGCGATGCCTGGCAAGCAGATGTCGATCGACGCCGACTTGCGCGCGGGCTCCATCGAAATGGAGGACGGCAAGCGGAAGCGCCGCGATCTCGAACGAGAAAGTCAGCTCTTCGGCGCGATGGACGGCGCCATGAAGTTCGTCAAAGGCGACGCCATCGCCGGCATCATCATCACCGTCGTCAACATCGTCGGCGGTTTGGCCATCGGCGTCGCGCAGAAGGGCATGACGGTTGGCGAAGCTGCGAAGAAGTACGCGCTGCTCACCATCGGTGACGGTCTGGTCGGCATGATTCCCGCGATTCTCATCTCTACCGCCGCCGGCATCATCGTGACGCGCGTCGGTGGTGAAGAAGAGGGCGCCCACCTCGGCAAAGACATCAGCACGCAGCTCATCGCGTACCCTCGTGCCATTGCCATCGCAGGCGTGATGCTGCTCGTGCTTGGTGTGGTTCCCGGTCTTCCCAAGATTCCGTTCTTGTTGCTCGGTGCGGGAGCCAGTGCGGGCGCGTACATGATGTTGCGCCGCGAGAAGAAGATTGCCTCCGGCGAGCTCAACGCGGACGGCGACGCGCCAGGAGAAGAAGGCGCAGAGGACGAGGGGAAGAAGGCCGTCGAGCCTGCGCCGAAGGAGCCCATCAACCCCGACTCGGAGCTCTTCATTCCGGTCGTCACGCCCATCGTTCTCGAGGTCTCAGACGCGCTGGTTCCATTCGTCGACTCGCGGCAGGACGGCGGCAAATTCCTCTTTGAGTTGGTGCCGTTCATGCGCGACGGCTTGTTCGTCGAGCTGGGCGTGCGCTTCCCCGGCGTGCGTGCGCGCGGGAACCCGGGGCTGCCTCCTGGCGCGTACCAGATTCAGATCAACGAAGTTCCGGTGGTCACAGGTCAGGCGACGCTCGGTCACATTCTCGTCAACGACACGGTCGATCGCCTGCGCTTGATGAACATCGAAGGGTTCGACGCAGTGAACCCGGCGACGCGTCAGCCGGCCGCGTGGGTGCCGGAGCAGCACAAAGACATGCTCGAGTCAGCCGGCCTCACCACGTGGGACGTGCCGGGCTACATGATTCTGCACGTCGCCTCCGTGCTGCGCCGCCATGCGCGGGAGTTCGTCGGTGTTCAGGAAGTGCAGACGATGCTCGACCAGCTTGAGAAGGCCTTCCCGGCGATCGTGAAGGAGGTCGTGCCGAAGGTCGTCACGGTGCTCAAGCTGACCGACATTCTCGGCCGCCTCGTCGAAGAAGAGATTTCGATTCGAGATCTCCGCGGCATCTTGCAGGCGCTGGCAGAGCAGGGGCAGCTGGAGGCCGATTCGGTGATGTTGACCGAGCACGTGCGCAGCGCTCTCAAGCGCTACGTCTCGCACAAGTACGCACGCGGGACGAACACGCTCGTCGTGTACCTGCTCGACCCTCAGATCGAAGACGCGATTCGCAGCTCGATCAAACGCACCTCGGCGGGCACGCACCTCGCGCTCGAGCCGGACATTGCGCAGGAGATCGTTCAGGCCGTGAAGAACGAGTGCGGTCACTTGCCGCCCACTGCGCAGCGCCCCGTGATCCTCACCTCGATGGACATTCGCCGCTACGTGCGGAAGCTGCTCGAGTACGAGTTCAACCCTCCGTTCTCGGTGGTGAGCTACCAGGAGCTTTCGCCGGAGCTGAACATTCAGCCCGTGGCGCGCATCAGCTCCCGTTGATGCGAGGCGTTCACTTCTGTGTTGGAGCGCTCTGGCGCCGCTGAAAATCAGCACCAGGCCAATGATGACCCTCGCTTCGGCGAATCGAGTCACGTTGGCGACGGATGGCCTAGCAGCCTCGGCTCGTCGGGGCGGGCTTCTGTGTTGGTGCGCATCGCCAGCTCGCTGGTGACGGTGTGCGTCGACGCGGAGCTGTCGTCGGCGTTGGCGCCAGCTCAGGCGCCCGCTGCCAGCAGAATAATCAGCACCAGACCGATGATGACCATCGCGCCACCGATGCCGAGCGCGATCAGGTGCTGCTTGTTGTTGAAGTCGATCAGCTTGCGCGGCCCGTCGCTCTCGCCGTCCTGGGCTCCGTCGTCTTCGAGAGGCGGGTCTTCAACTGGAGGCTCGTCGGGAGGTGGATCTTCTGGCGGTGGTTCTTCTGCGGGCGGCTCTTCAGCCGGAGGATCTTCTGCAGGGGGCTCGTCGGGCGGCGCTTCAGTGGCGGGCGTCGGCCTCTTCATGACGCGGCCCTGACGCGCGACTGGCGCCGCAGGCTCTTCCGGCTCGCTGGGTTCGTCTGGCGTCGCCAGCGTGCCTTCGTCTTCCTCTTCCCCAGACGTCGACATCACGACGGGGTCTTCACGAACCTCCGTGGGGTCGATGAAGAGCAGTCGCACGCCGCCGATCTCGACTTCATCGCGGTCTTTGAGCGTCGCCTTCCGCGTGCGCTTCTTGTTCAGCTTGATGCCGTTGCGGCTGCCGAGATCTTCGACGTGCGTGCCCGACCAGTCACGGCGAACCTTCACGTGTTTGCGAGAGACGAGATCGTCGTTGAGCACCACGTCGGCTTCGGCGGCGTCTCGACCGAAGACGTATTCCTGTGCGTCGGCGATCTCGATGCGGGTGCCTTCGGTGGCGCCGTTCATCACGCGGAAGTACGCGTTCTCGCCACCCGACGAGAGGCCCTTCATCACGTCTTTGACGACCTTGCGCGAGAGGAAGCTCGTCTTGCCGCTGGCGTCTTCGCTGCTGACGTCGGCGACGCGATCGAAGGTCACGTCGAACTGGGCGATGGCGATGACGTCGCCATTTCGCAGCAGGCGCTTCTCTCCCTTGGGCATTTTCTGGCCGTTGACCTGGGTGCCGAACGAGCTGCCGAGGTCTTCGAGAAAGAAGAGGGTGCCGTCGCGCGAGATGCGCGCGTGGTTGCGGGAGACGGCTTGCTGGGCAAGCACCACCTGACACGACTGATCTCGCCCGAAGGTGATGATCTCGTCGTCGAGCAGCACGGTCTTTGATTGACCCGCACCGCTCCCGCTCTTCATTTTGACGGTGAGCCGGACTCCCATCGGGGCTGGGTCAGTCGCTGACGTACTGTTTGCAGGTTGCCACTTGAGACTGGAACTCTGACTCGTTGGCGAACTTGAGGAAGTTCTTACACGCCACCGATGCGTTCTTTTCGTCGCTGCGGTTCTTGAAGAGCTCGAACAGACCGAAGTGGCACAAGGCGTACTTGGCGTCGTACTTGAGGCAGCGCTTGTAGGCGCGCTCTTCGTCGTTCACGAGGCCCTTCTCTTTGGCCTGCAGCGCGAGCGAGTACTCACCGTCGGGTGTCTTGGCGCCGGCGACGCGCGCCTTCACGTCATCGAGCGCCTTGTCCTGAAGTTTGCACTTCTTCTCGGCGACGATGATGTTGTTGCGGCACTGAGGAAAGTTCTCGTCGGCCTCGATGCATGACGAGAAGGTGTCCTTCGCGTCGCACGGCTTGCCGGCTTCCATGTACGCGTTACCGAGCGTCATCCACGCGGAGGTGAACTTGGGGTCGAGCTGCGTGGCCTTGGTGAGGTTTTCAATCGCGTCTTCCCAGTTGCCTGCGTCGACGTCCATCTGGCCCAACTGCGCCCACGCGTCGGAGATGTCGGGCTTCACGTGGAGCAGCGTGCGGAGCTCTTTGCGCGCTTTCTCTTCTTCGCCGAGCGACTTGAACGCGAGCGCGAGGTTGTAGCGGGCCTCGAGGTAGTCGGGGTTCACGCGGAGCGCGCGCTGAAAGTTGTCGTGCGCTTTTCCGTAGCCCTGCTCCTTCATGTAGATCATGCCGAGGTTGTTGTACGCCTGCGCCTGGTCCTGGTTCAGGCGGAGCGCCTTGATGAGGTACTCCTTGGCCTTGGCCTCTTGCCCGCGGTTGTAGGCGATGACGCCTTTGTTGACCCACAAGTCCGCGTATTGCGGAGAAAACTGAATGCCGAGGTCGCACTGATCTTCAGCCGCCTGCAGGTTGCCCATGGCGATGTACTGGGCACACAACTCATTGCACTCCTGCGCGCGCTGGTGCGGCACGAAGGGTGCGGCGCAGGCAGTGACGAGCAGGCCCAGAGCGAGTGCCAGACCGATTCGATTCATCGTCGCCGAGTGTAAAGATCTCACCTCGCCCTCGCAATCGCGCAGATCGCCCGAAACGCGGCTGATTTCCCCAACTTGGGAGGTACGATGCCGCGCCATGCGCAAGACGCTCAAGCTCTCGATGCTGTTGTTGGCCATGTGTGGTGCGACCCAGGCGTTGGCCTCGGCGAGCTTCGCGAACCGGAGCCTCGGCGCGGGCGTGTCGTTCATCAAGATCGTCGGCGAGTCTTCGCTGGGCACCGATTGGTTCGTGCCCATCTCGTTGGAAGGTGGCCTCTACATCGACAATGGCTTCGAGGTGTTCCTGCGCCCCCAGTTCTTCCTCGCGCAAGCCACGTTTGGAGCGCCGACGCCATCTGGCGCGGGGCTCGTCATCGGCGGTGGTGGTCAGCTGGGTGTCCGCTACCTCTTCCTCGAGGAGTCGATTCGTCCATACATGGGGCTTCATTTGTCGGCGATCGTCTTGAGCCGCTGCCCGTCGACCGTGCCGTGCTCCGAGATGCAGACCCAGGCTGTGGCCTACCCGGGCGCGGGCGTGGAGGTCGGCAGTGATTTCTTCGTGGGCGAAAGTGTCTCGCTGGGAATTCGCGGGCTCGTCGATCTCTACATTCAGCTCAACCGGCCGGTGATGTTCGGCATCGGTGGCGGCCTCTACGCCACGACGTACTTCTGAAACTCAGCGCGCGAGGAACCGTCGCGGAGGTGCTTCACGGCGCTTCTGCGCGTTCTTCGCGGCGAGCGCGGCGGTCACCAGCAGCACCAGCTTCTCGTCTGAAAGGTGCGCCGGCTTGCTGAAGCCGAGCTGCTCTTCGAGGCGACGAGCCAGCGTGGCGAAGAGGTTGAGGCGCGCCTCCATGCCGAGCTCTTCACGGCGCAGTGACGCCGAGAACAACAACGCCTCTTCTTCTGCGGTGAGCTTCGCGACGCGCGCACGAAAGTCGGCGTCGGCCAGCAACGATGTGTCGCCGTCGGGGCGCTCGAGCTGCGCGGGAATCTTGAGGCGACGTTCCCTCACCACGATGGTGCCGGCGAGCAGGTCTCCAAGCCGTTGTTGCGAGCCCGAGAGCAGCGCCGCGGCCCCGCCCACGAAATAGAACAACGGCATCTTGTCGAGAGGACGAACCAGGTTGCGCAGCAGCGACTGCGTCACGCCAACGCGCACGCCGGTGTCCTGAATCACGCGCAGGCCCATGACGCGCTTGCCGATGGTCTGGCCGCTCCACAGGCTCTCGAGCAGCACCATGTAGCCCCAGTCGACGAGGAACCAGATGACGAACTGGGCTGCCATGCCGAGCCCCAGCACGGCTGATTCACCGCCGCCGACCGCGCTGCCCGCGATGCCGATGACGGCCGCGAAGATCATCACCACCAGAAAGCCCACGTAGGTCAGCAGCAGACTGACGACGGTGTCGACCAGCAGCGCCAGCAGGCGGCTCATGAGCCCGGCGAGCACGAAGTTGAATTCGACATACTCAGGCGTCAGCACCGTGTGCGTGCCGTCGAGCCGGGCAGGTGCGTCGATCGCCGTCGCCATCGTCGGCGGGCAGCTTATGCTCGTTTGCAGCATGGAACTCGCGGAGTTCGTCGAGCAGCGTCGACCGAAGTGGAGCTCGCTGGAGCGACTCCTGGACACCGTGGAGCGTGACGGCCTCGCGCGCTTGTCGTTGGAAGACGCGCAGGCGCTCTCGCGGCTCTACCGGTCGACCTCGTCGGACTTGTTGTGGGTGCGCGCGCGGGCCGGCGCCGCTGACTTGAGCGGCTACCTCAACGATCTCGTCGGCCGCGCGTACGCCATCACCTACCCAGGTCGTCGCCTTCGCTTCGGGGCCATCGGTCGGTTCTTGTCGGTGGGCTTTCCCGACGTGATGGCGCGCGAGTGGCGCATGTTCGTGGCCTCGCTGCTGCTCTTCGCCGCAGGCTTCGGCTTCGGGTGGATCGGCATGATGTTCGACCCCGAGGCGGCGGCGTACCTCGTGCCCGAGCAGCACCAGACGCTCGACCCCGAGCAGCGCGCGAAAGACGAAGCCGACGGCAAGGTCGCAGGCGTCGGCGAGCAGGCCGCGTTCACGAGCTTCCTCTTCACGCACAACATTCAGGTCTCGTTTCTGGCCTTCGCGTTGGGCCTCACCGCGGGCCTCGGCACGGCCATCCTGATGTTCTTGAACGGGGTGATGCTGGGATCGCTCGCGTGGGTCTACACGTCGAAGGGCATGGCCGGCTGGTTCTGGGCGTGGATTCTCCCGCACGGAATTCCGGAGATCTCCGCCATCGTCATCGCCGGGGCTGCGGGCTTTGTCCTCGCGCGCGCGTTGGTGGCGCCCAAGGGGTTGTCACGGCGCGCGGCGCTCAAGCGCGAAGGCGTCACCGCGCTGCAGTTGCTGCTCGGCACGCTCGCGCTCTTCGTGCTCGCGGGCTTCATCGAAGGAACGATCTCGCAGATTCACCCGCCGAAGCTGTCGGTGGCATTCAAGATCGCCTTCGCGTTGATGGTGGGCTCCGGCGTGTACGCGTACCTGTGGTCAGGCGCGTTGCGAGCGGCGTGGCAGCGCTCCGTGCCTTGAGCGCTCACTGCTTCTGCAGCGCGCTCACCAGAATTCCGAAGAACGCGAGCGCGATGCTCAAAGCACCGAGCACCATGCCGATGGTCGCGTACTCGTTGCCGCGCTGCGCGCCGTTGGAGCTCGCGATTTGTTGTTTGGCGATGAAGCCGGTCACCAACGCGCCCGTGCCCGAGAAGGGGAGGCAGCACAGAAACCCCAGCACCACCGAGGCGATCGCGAGCTGGTTGATGGGCACGCTCTGATTGCCGCGCGTGAAGCCGGTCGGCGGCGGGCCCTGGTAGCCCGGAACCGAGATGACGGCAGGCCGCGGAGGCGCGACAGGTTGTGGATCGATGACGGGCGCTGGCGCCACCCAGCCAGACTCACGCGGCACCTCGAAGCTCGCCGTGCACGCTTTGCAGGTGAGCCGACCGCCCGGCATGCCTTCGTTTTCGGAGCCGCAGTTGGGGCAGAAGATCTTCACAACGTGCCTCGCGCTTTGATCTCGAGATACTGATTCACGGCCGCCAGCGAGAGCTGATCGGCGTCGACGTCGATCACCGTCACGCCGTCGCGGCCCACTTTTCGTTTCATCGCTTCACGCTCGAGCAGCAGCTCGCTGGCGACGGCGTGCTGGTACGCGAGCTCGGGGTCTTTCGGCGTGGTCTGCAGCAGCTCGACGAGGGCCGCGTCTTTCACCGACAGGCACAGCGGCACGTGACGCTTCGCGAGGCGGCGCATGGGGTCGACCATGGTCTGCGCCTGATCTTCGTCGATGAAGTCGGTGAACACGCACAACAGCGAGCGCTTCATGAGGCGCAGGTTCAGCTCTTTGAAGAGCGCGAGGTAGTCGACGTACGTGAGGTGCGGCTTCGCGGTGTAGAGCGCGTCGACGATCTTCCGGTACTGCAGGCGACCGTTGGCCGGCGCGAGGTACGTCTTGATGCCGTCGGCGAACACCACGAGGCCGACCTTGTCTCCGTTGCGCACGGCCACGAAGGCCAGGAACAACGCCGCGTTCACCGCGTGATCGAGCTTCGTCAACCCGTCGACTCGCGCGGCCATCGAGCGGCCCGCATCGACGCCGATGAGCACCGTCTGGCTCCGCTCCGATTCCATCACGCGCGTCACCGGGCGCCCGCGCCGCGCCGTCGCTTTCCAGTCGACGTCGCGCGCCGAGTCGCCCTGCGCGTAGTCACGAAGTCGGGCGAACTCCGAGCCACGACCGTCGCGACGGAGCTGCCGCAGCCCGAGGTTCACGAAGTCGAGCGCCGCGTCAGACAACAGCAGGCGGCTCGCGCCGCGCATGTCGGGGAACACGCTGACGGCAACTGCCGCAGGCACCGTGCGCTCGTGCCACACGAAGCCGAACGGGCCACGTACGCGCAGGTGAACATCTCCGAATGAGAACTTTCCGCGCTTCGACGGGGTCGTCGCGTAGTGCACGCGACCACGGCTGCTCGCCGCCAGCGCGATGGACAAGGTGTCGGGGGTGCTCTCGAACGCCTGCGGGCTGTCGTCGCGCAGGTCGACCTGCAGCGCGCGGCCGGTGTTCACGAAGTGCAGCGTCACCTGCGAGCCGACGCCGACCTGAAAGCGCACCGGCAGCTCGCGCCACACCTTGAGCTCCGCGCGACGCGCGAGCGCGAAGTCGGCCACGGCGACGGCGAGCAAGATGACGTCGATCAACGCGACGAGCGGCCCCAGGCCCGCAATGAAGCCCGCCGCCATCGTCGGCAGCGCCAGCAGGCACAGCACTACCCAGAGTCGCGCGGAAGGAACCATGCGGCTAGCGCGGCACTTCGACGGAGTTGACGACCTCACGGAGCACGTCGGCTGGCGTGGCGCCGTCGAGCTCTGCGTCGGGCGAGAGCAGCAGGCGGTGCTTGAGCACCGGGCCAGCGAGGTAGCGCACGTCGTCAGGCGTCACGAAGCCGCGGCCTCGCAGCGCAGCCAGGGCCTTCGACGCGAGCAGCAGGTGCACCGCCGCGCGCGGGCCAGCGCCCAGCCGAATGCGCGGAGACTTGCGCGTCGCCGCCACCAGCTTGCGCACATACGAGAGCACCGGCGGCTCGATGCGCACCTCTGCGAGCGCTTGTCGTGCCGCCTGAACCTGCGCCTGCGTGATCGCCGACTGCACGCCAGCGCGCTGGAGATCTCCCGCGTCGAAGCCGCGATTCACGGAGTTCAAGATCGCCTCTTCTTCTTCGTCGGTCGGGTACCCGACGTCGATCTTGAAGAGGAAGCGATCGAGCTGCGCTTCAGGCAGCGGGTACGTGCCCTCCGACTCCACGGGGTTCTGCGTGGCGAACACCGTGAACAACGGCGAGAGCTGAATGTGCTTGCCCTCGAGCGAAACGGCGCGCTCCTGCATCGCCTCGAGCAACGCCGACTGCGTCTTCGCGGGAGCGCGGTTGATTTCGTCGGCCAGCAGCAGGTCGGTGAAGATCGGCCCGCGCACCAGCACGAAGCCCTGCGTCTTCAGGTCGAACACGCTGGTGCCGAGAATGTCTGCGGGCATCAGGTCGGGCGTGAACTGAATTCGCTTGAACTCCGCGCTCACGCTTCGCGCCAGCGCCCTGGCCATGAGCGTCTTGGCTACGCCGGGCACGCCTTCGAGCAACACGTGACCGCCGGTGATGAGCCCGACGAGCATCAACTCGAGCGCCTCGTCTTGCCCTACGACGGCTTTGCGGACCTCGGTGAGGCTCGCTTCGCGGAGTTGATTGGCGAGCGTCACGGCGGCGCCGGTCTGAGCGGGCAGCGTGGCGTCGGCGATGGGAGTCGTCATGCGTGCGGTTCCTTGCGGTGATGGTGCAACGTTTTCCGGGCGAGCGCGGCGAGGGTTGCGACGCGCTCCACGTCGGCTTCAGAGGCGGTGGCGCGCGCGGCCTGCGCGAGCTCGAGCAACGCGCTCGCGAGATCTTTCCGACCTCTCGTCTCGAGCGCCGCGCCGATTTCTGCGGGTTCGCTGCGGCCACTCACTCCGGCCTTGAGCGCGAACTCGAAGGCGAGCTGCTTCACGATGCTCTGTGATGCGTGCGCGTGGTGCTTGCCTTCGCGGTACAGGCGGCTGGTGGCGAAGAGCGCGTCGGTGCTGCCGACGCGGAGCTCTTCTTGTGGCGCCCGCGGGCTGCCGAAGCGACGCAGCGCGAGCGCCCACAGCACCAGCCCCAGCAGCGCCTGGCCGACCGCGAAGTGCAGGCCGTAGCGCGCGGCGAACTCACCCATCGAGCGATCGCCGGTGAAGCCGTGGTGGTACTCGTCGAACGCGACGGGCCCGGTGGTGGCGACGGTTGAAATGAGCGCGTGCCAGAAGCGCGCGTTGTCGGCGACGGCGAGGGTTCGGTTCATCGCCAGCTCCGGCGCGCCGATGATGATGATGCGGCCCTGGCCATACGGCAGCATCGCGGCGACGGGCTTCTCGAGCTTCTCGTCGATGAGCAGCGGCACCGCGCCTGGAGGCAGCTCGAGGAACGCGCGCACCTTCACCACCACGCGCTGCACGCCTTGCACGTAGCGGCTGGGCTGCGCGGGCACGAGCGTTCGAACGCCGAGTGATTGGGCGGTGCGCTCGAGCGTGACGTCGAGATCTCCGAGCAGCTTGGGGTCGCGGTAGCTCGAAGGTACGTAGACGAGCGTGGCGCCGTTGCGAATGTGCTCGAGCAGCTTGTCGCTCTCTTTGGTGCTGATGGGCGGAGATCGCAGCGAGTTGAAGCCGCGCCGCTTGAACTCGTCGTCGTCGGCTTCCTTGTCGCGCTCGTCGTCGTCGCTCACGCCAGCGTCAGAGCCATCGAACGCGTCCTTCGTCTCGCCGTGTTCGTCTTCGAAGCGCGCGCCGAGCAGCACGAGGTTGCGCCGCTCGGGAATGATGGTGAGGTCTTGTTGCTGACGCGTCACCGGCAGCCCGCTCTCAGCGAGCAGCAGGTAGAGCGCACGGGAGCCGTCGGGCTCGCTCTTGAACGTCGAGAGCTGATCGGCGAACCCGCCGCGTCGCGCGCCTTGCACGAGGAACCAGCCGAGCGCGCCCATCAGCAGGACGCCGCCGACGAGCAGGAGCGGAAAACGATCACGCACGCGTGGGCGCTCCTTCCACCGGCGGCGAGAGCATGGGCTCGGCGACCTTGCGGAACATGGCCCATGCGAGCGCGTCGACGCCGAGGTTGCCGTACCAGGCGAAGTCGAAGCGCCGCGTCAGCTCTCTGAAGGCGCTCTTCAGCGTCGACGAGCCCTTGAACGCGAAGAGGTACTCCCAGTTGCTGAACGTGGGGTCGTAGTCGATGACGCCGTCGCGGTGCAGGCGCGAGAGCAGCGCGAGGTAGAGGTGCCGAATCGCCTCGCGGTACTCGCCTTTCGCGGCGAGCTCATCGGCGATGCCGGCCCACGTCTCTGACGGCTTCGACAGCGCGCTCATCGCGTCATGCTCGAGCGGGTGCTGCGTGAGCCCGTGGGTCTCGTCGACCGCTTGACCTGCTTTGGGCTTCAACTTGATGGAGCGGACGAGGATGAACGCGAGCACGCCGCACACCAGCAGCAACGCGCCGAGCATCACCACGTTGGCGCCGCCGACGTCGACGCTGGGCGCGTTGACCGGCGCGCTCTTTGGCTTCTCTTTCTTCGAGAGCCACTCGAAGAACTGCCGCAGAAGTCGCGAGAGCCAGCTCTCTTCGTCGGGCTCGTCGGTCTTCTCTTCAACTTCCACCGGCGCCGCGCTCTGGAACTCGGGGCGCTCGAGGATCTTCTTCGCTGCGTCTTGCGCGTCGATGGCGGGCGCGGCGTCTTGCAGCTCACCGTACAAGCGCAGGCTCTCGCGGAGGTCGGCTTCGGCGCCCACGCAGTCATCTTCCTCGTCGATGCGCCGCTCGATGCGCCCCAGCATGCGTGAGAGCGACGATTGATCTTCATCGACCCAGCCCCGCTGCAGCGGCGTGAGGTCGACGCGCATGTCGCAGTCGTCGGCGATGCGCTCAGCGCGGCGCACCAGGCCCGACTGCGCGAAGGCCGGGGAGGCGGTCAGCACCAACAGCGTCAGCGTCAACGCCACGCCGCGCGTGCGGGCCCGCTGCGGCAACTGTTCGACCTGCGCGATGAGATCGAGCCCTTCTTGCCGCACGCGCCCGTCGATGAGCAGCAGCGTGGCCGTCGCCGCGCGCACCGGCTCGAACAACGAGAAGGTCACCGCGGCGATGGTCGCCAGCCACGTGGTGTTGTCGAGCGAGGCGAAGCGCTCCACGAAGGTCACGTCGAAGCCGAAGAGCCCGCGCCCCAGCGACAGCACCAGCATCGTCATCAAGTGCAGGTTGAGGGCCAGCAGCAGCTGACTCAGGCCGCACAGCCGCACGAACGGCGCGATGAAGCGCGTGGGGCCCAACAGCTTTGCCGACGTGCCGTAGAGCCCGAGCACGCTGCCTTGACCGCGCATCACCACCGCGTACGCCGCCGCCTGCGCGCCGACGAAGAGAAAGCCGACGCCGAAGGTCAGGCTCCACAAGGCGGTGTTGAGAATGAACAGCCACGCCGACGCGGTGATGAGGCTGGGCGCGCGTTGCAGCGCGGCCTTGACGCTCGCGCGCAGCGAAGGCGGCGTGGTGCCGAGCACCTGCTGCTGTGCGTAGTGACACGCGGCGCCCTGACTCAGCGCGCGCAAGACCCAGGCGAGCGTCCACACCGCGACGGGCATCAGGAGGCTCGTGCCGCGGCGCATCGCCTCGGCGAGCGTGAAGAGCGAGGCCACCAGCAACGCGCCTGAGGGCAACGTGAGCGTCCATAGGCCGGCGCTGGTGACGCTCAGGCGCACGGCCGCGTCGAAGAGCGCGACGGCGTTACGGGGTCTGAGCTCGAGCGCGTCGACGGCCATCGGAGATCAGAGCCGAGCCAGTGACGCGAGGCCGTAGAAGCTGCCGAAGAGAATGACGACGGCGAAGAAGGCCAGTGCGACGTTGCCCGCTGACCACTCGCGGCGATCGTCGAGCTTGCGGGCCTTCGCGAGCCGCTCGCCCAGGCACTTTGCGCAGCGGTTGATGCCTTCGAACTGCGTCGTGCACTCGGTGCAGATGACGTTGCGGCACTCGACGCAGATGCCAAGGCCTGCACGTTCTGGATGGTAGTGGCACCGGCCTGATCCGAGTGACATCGCGACCGGGAGAGTAGCGAAAGCCGCTCCGCTGCGGGGGCCGATGATCGTCAGCGCTCGAAGGCGAAGCGCACGCCCATCGGGGTGCTGAACGACCGGTACACCACGGCGGTGTCGCCCGCCGGCCCCACGGCGATCGAGATGTCGGTTGGCGAGATGGCTTCGATGGTCTCGGTGTTGAAGGTGCCCGTGGTCCCCGTTCGCCACGCGTGGCGGAGGTCGGAGTACGGCGCCTGTCGCCCGTACGCCAGGTGCGTTACCGCGCCGCGTGACGCGACGTCGAGCCACGCGCCACCGCCGCTGGACGCGGTCGACGGGGTGAGCTCTTCCACCACCGTCGCTGAGCCATAGCTGGTGCCGTTCCACACGGTGTTCCACAGGCGCACCCAGATGCCGGAGCCGCCGACGGTCGTGACGGTGAAGAGGTCGATGCTGTTGCCGTTGACGGCAAGCCCGTTGCCATAGGCGTTGCTCGTGTTGAGCTGAGTGGAACTCCAGGCCGCGTTGACGACGCGCGCGTGCGAGTCGCGGTACATCGACGCCGGCGTGGACCAGACGAGCTGCAACTCGGCGCCGACGAAGGTCGCGTGCACCCGGGTTGAGCCCAGCGCCGCTGCAGCCACGTCTTCAGAGCTCCACATACCGCTGTTGCGCCGCCACACCCGCAGCACGTTGGTGTTGGTGGTCGGTACGAACGCTACGATGACGGGTTCGCCGCTCGGCGAGAACAGCAGCATTGTCTCGATGATCGATGCGTTGACCGCGGCTGCGTTGAAGACTTGCGTCGTGGTCCACGTCGAGCCGTTGAACTCGGCGTAGCTCAGCAACTGGTTGCCAGAGGTCCCGGTGATGAGGGCGAACGCGGGCTGCTCGGCTGCGGTGAGCGCCAACGCAAAGCTGTTCACCGAGGTGAAGGGCGTGGTCTGCGTGGTGAACGTGGTGCCGCCGGACCACCGCTTGAGCGACACCTTCGACCCGGCGCTCGGGTACGCGAGGATCGCGTCGCCGTTCGCCGTGAACGCGAGCCCTGTGGAGTTGCCGTAGACAGCGTCGGCGATGGGCAAGACCGTCCACTTGGGGCAGCAGCCGGTGCTGCACACCTTGAAGCCCGGCCCACACGCGGTCGCCTCGCACGTCGTGTTGTTGCAGCCCGTCGCGGTGACGTTCTGCGTGGGGCAGCTCACACAGGTGTTGTTGCAGAGCCGGTAGTTGGCCTCGCACGCCGAAGGTACGCACGCCGCCGCGAGGCACGTGGTGCTGGTGACGCCCGTCGTCGGGCACTGGCCACAGCCGCCGTCACAGAGGCGATAGCCGTTGGCGCAGGCCGTGGCGACGCAGGTGCTGCCGCTGCAGGCCGTACCCATTGCGCCGGTCGACGGGCAGCTGCGGCAGCTGCCGTTGCACGCGCGGTAGCTGGTGTTGCACGACAAGCCGCAGCTCGTGCCGTCGCACGTCGCCATGCCGTTGGGGTCGCTCGCGCAGGCGCTGCACGAGGTGCCGCACGTCGCGGTCGCGGTGTCAGACACGCACGCGTTGCCGCAGCGGTGGTAGCCCGGGTTGCACGTGAAGTCGCACGTGGTGCCGTCGCAGGTGGCGGTGGCGTTCGCAGGCGGCGTGCAGGGCGTGCAGCTCGTGCCGCAGCTCTCGACGGCGCTGTTCGAAGCGCAGAGGTCGCCGCAGCGGTGGGTGCCCGCGCCGCACGTAAAGCTGCAGCTCCCGTTGCAGCTCGCGGTGCCGTTGGCGGGTGCTTCGCAGCTCGCGCATGAAGCGCCACACGCGGTGAGGTCGTCGGCCTCGACGCAGCGCTGGCCGCACGCCCGTCGCCCCGAGGCGCAGACGCAGGTGTGGGTCGTCACGTCGCACGCGCCCGGTTGCGGGCATTGATCTGCAGTGTCACAGCCGGGCCGACACGTACCGGCCTGCGTGCAGTAGCTGCCTGACGGGCAGGGTCGCATGGCGTCGCACGTCGGGGCGCCGACACACGCCCCGTTGATGCACAGCTGCACCGAGTTGCAGGAAACGCCGCAGACGCCGCAGTTGCGGAGATCTCTCGTCGCGTCGACACAGGCGCCGCCGCAGGCCGTCAGGGGCGCTGCACACGTCACCACGCCCGCGTCGGGGTTCGCGCCGCCGCCGCCGGTATTTCCGCCACCCGTATTTCCTCCGCCGGTGTTGCCGCTGCCGCCGCCGCCGCCTCCGCCTTGTCCGCCGCCGAGCGAAGGAAGGGCGGTGCACTGGCCCAACGTGCACGTGAAGTTCGCGCCGCACGGCTGGCACTGAGCGCCGCCGAGGCCACACGCCGACGGCGCATTGCCGCCCGCGCAGGTGCCGTCGACCTGACAGCACCCGGCGCAGCTGGCCGGCTCACACGTGGTGCCGGTCTTCGTGCCACAGCTGCTCGAGCCAACGAGCAACACGAGGCCCATCACGTGGAATCGATTCATGCAGACCTCAGAGCTCTTCGAGGAACTCGTCGTTGTAGGTGTAGCGGCCCAGGCGCTTGAGGAGCGCTTCCATCGCCTCGACGGGCTTGGCCGAGAAGAGCATGCCGCGCAGCTTGCGGATCTTCTCGTACTCCTTGAACACGAAGAGCTTCTCTTCTTTGCGCGTGCCCGACTGCGCGATGTTGATCGCCGGCCAGATGCGCTTCTCGCCGAGCAGGCGATCGAGCGTGACCTCGGAGTTCCCCGTGCCCTTGAACTCCTCGAAGATGACCTCGTCGGCGCGCGAGCCCGTGTCGATGAGCGCGGTGCCCACGATGGTCAACGTGCCGGCCTCTTCGGTGGCGCGCGCGGCGCCGAACAGCCGCTTGGGCTTCTCGAGCGCGCGTGAATCGACGCCGCCTGACATCGTGCGGCCCGACGACTCGACCTCTTTGTTGTAGGCGCGCGCGAGGCGGGTGATCGAGTCGAGCAGCACCACCACGTCTTTGCCCGACTCCACGAGGCGCTTGGCGCGCTCCATGGCGAGCTCGGCGACGCGGAGGTGGTCGGCGGTCTTGTGATCGCTCGAAGACGCCAGCACCTCTGCCTTGATGGTGCGGCGCATGTCGGTGACTTCTTCAGGGCGCTCGTCGATGAGCACCACCATCAGGTGCATCTCGGGGTGGTTGGTGAGGATCGCCTGCGCGATGCGCTGGAGCATGATCGTCTTGCCGGTCTTCGGCGGCGCGACGATGAGCGAGCGCTGCCCCTTGCCGAGCGGCGCGATGAGATCGAGCACGCGCGTGACGAACTCCTTGTGGCCGTTCTCGAGCTTGATGCGATCGATGGGGTCGACCGACGTGAGGTCGGCGAAGTGCGGCAGGCGCGTGGCGACTTCAACCGGCTGCCCGTCGATGCTCTCGACGCTGACGATGGTGCCCTTGAGGCCCTTCATCTGCGCCTTGGCGACGAGGTACTGGCCCGCACGCAGGCGGAGCTTCTGCACGAGGTTCTTGGGAATTTCGGCGTCGTCGGGGCCGGGCAGCAGGTTGCGCTTCACGCTGCGCAGCGCCGCGTTCTGGCCCTTCACGTCGAGGTCGAGCACGCCCTCGACCTGCTGCACCGGCACGGTGACGGGCAGGCCCTGGTTCTGCTGGTGACGCATCTGCGTCTGCTGCTGTTGCTGCGCCTGCTGCTGGGCGATGCGCTGCTTGTATTGATCGAGCTCCTGCGCGGTGAGGAAGACGTTCACCACCTGGCCGTCAGGCTGAATGATCTTCCGGAACGCCTGACCGTCTTCCGCGAAGAAGACGGGGTTGCCCTTGCGACGACGACGCCGACGCTTGCGACGACCTGCGCCCTGGCCAGCTGCGTCCGCCTGCGCGCCCTGAGGGCCGCCGGCCGCGCCACCTTCTTCGGGGCCTTCGTCGTCGCCACCTTCGCCGTCATCTCCACCGTCGTCGCCGTCGTCACCACCGCCACCAGAAGGCGGCGCAGGCGGAGGAGGAGCAGTGGGGTCGTTCGGATCGGGCAATTCTTCTGCGCTCATGCAGTCGTCTCTTCTCTCGCTGTGGGGCAGGGGCGATTTCCGGGGCAGTCGAGCCGCCAGAGCGTCCCTGAACCAGACCGGGGTTTGAGCAACAGCTCAGAAACCCGAACGATCCGGCGCGGTTTTCGTACCAGCAGTCTCAGCGAACTTCCATGCCGTATTCGAGGCGGGCCTGAACGCCGGGCTTGTCGAGGATCCACGCGTTGGAGCCCAGCTGCTGTGCGAGCGACTGCAGCCCCGGCGGCAGCGCGGGTTGGTCGACCGACAGCTTCAACAACGCGTCGGGCACCGCCGCGCCGAACACGGCTGACAGCACGCCACCCGAGCTCTCGGAGATGGCCAGCGCGTAGTCGTCGTTCAGCCCGGCGCGCTCTTTGGCGATGGCGATCGCGTCCATCAGGCCGCCGTTCACGTCGACCAGGCCGTTGGCTTTGGCGTCTTCACCGCTCCACACGCGGCCCCGGGCGATCTTGTCGATGGCCTCTTTCGGCAGCTTTCGCGACGCGGCCGCCTCGGTGATGAACGAGTCGTAGAAGTCTTCGATCCACTTCTGCGCGGCGACCTGTTGCTCGTCAGTCCACGGCTCGAAGCTGTCGGTGATGCCGGCCAGCTTGCCGCGCGAAATCGAACTCTGGGTGACGCCGAAGCTCTCTGCGAGGCGCTTCACCGCGGGCTTCACGTAGAAAACACCGATGCTGCCGGTGAGCGTGGTGGGCGAGGCGACGATGACGTCGGCGCCCATCGCCGCGTAGTAGCCGCCGCTCGCCGCCACGTCGCCCATCGACGCGATGACCGGCTTGCGCTTCTTCGCCTCGAGCACCGAGCGGTACATGAGATCGCTGGCGAGCCCGTCGCCGCCGGGCGAGTCGATGCGCAACACGATGGCCTTCACCCTTGGATCTTCGACGGCCTCAGCCAGCGCGCTGATGAAGCTCTGCGCTCCGGCGGTGACACCCGTGAGCGGCGAGACTGAGTTCTTGCCGCCCGAAATCGCGCCCAGCACGGGGATGATCGCGATGGCGTCCTGCCGACCCCACCGCGTGTTGCGCTCGGGGAAAGGACGGTAGCTGCGGTCGACGCGCGCGCCCGGCAGCCGCTCCGAGAGCAACTCGTCGAACTGTTGCGGCGTCAGCACGCCGTCGAGTTGGCGCAGCTCCACCGCGCGCTTCACCGGCTTGAGCCCTTCGTCGAGGCCCGCCTGCCACGCATCGGCTTCGATGCCGCGCGACTCACGCACCCGCTGCGCGATGACCTTCGCGTTGGTGTCGAGGTACGCGTTGATCGTCTCGCGCTGCGCGTCGCTCATGTCGGCGCGGGTGAACTGCTCGGGGAAGTTTTTGTAGTCACCGACGCGCGCCACGTCGATGTCGACGCCGAAGCGCTGCGCCGCGCTCCCGAAGAACGTCACGTCAGAGCGCAGCCCGTCGACGAGGAACATCGCCTCAGGCGCCGCGTAGATGCCGTCGCACGCAGAGACCATGAGGTACTCGACGTCGCTCGCGTTCAGCACGTACGCGAAGACCTTCTTGCCCGCCTTGCGCAGCTTCACGATGGCCGAGCGAACTTCGTCAGCGCGCGCCAGCCCGATGTCGGCGCCTTCGACCTTGAGCACCAGGGCCTCGAGCTCCGGGTCTTTCGCCGCGCGCTCGAAGAAGCGCAGCAACCGGAGGAACTTGTCTTCTTCGGCGATGCCCAGCAGCGAGCCGAGCGTCGAGCCTGCGTTGCCGCCGAGCTCGCCGAGCGAAAGCACCGCCACCTTGCGCTCCGGCACGATGGAGTCGTGCGCGTCGACGGAGATGCGACCCGCGAACTGCAGGTTCACCCCACCGGAGCTCGCGTACGAGACGCCCTGCGTGTAGCCGAAGTTCTCGAGATCGAGCCCGAGGCCTGCGTGCACGTAGAACGGCTCGGTGGGCGCGAACGAGTGGCTGAAGCCGCCGAGCACGCGCAGCCCGTTGATGACGTTGACCTGCAGCGTGTACTGCATGCGGCTCTGGTTGACGGGCAACGTCTCGCGCGCGTTCCAGTCGACGCCCAGCGTGACGCGCTCCGTGAAAGGTCGCAGGCCCACGGCCAGGCCCCACTCGCGAAAGTTGGGTGAACCCAGCGCGGGCGACGCGGCGCCGTTGACGTTGCGCACCGTGGCGCCGAGCGACAACCAGCGCAGCGGCCGCGACTGCAGGCCGAGATCGTACGAAGGCAGCCCGCTGAGCACGCCGCCGCTGAACCAGTTGATGGTGACGCCGGCCGACAGCTGCTGCGGGCCCGCAGAGAAGCCGAGTGAGGTGATGCCCGTGGGCTGCAGCGTCGAGCCGGCGGTGTTGTTGAGCCACTGAAACGAGAGCCCGAGCCCCACGAAGTCGCCGATGCTGGTCGCCAGCCACACCGCGTTGTTGTTCATCGAGCGGGTGTTGCTGCGCTCGTGCAGATACCAGGCGTTGAAGCGGCCGACGCGGCCGAGGCCGGCGGGGTTGTAGACGAGCGAGGTCGCTTCATCGCTCCACGCCGCAGAGCCGGGCAGGGTGTTGATGCCGCGTGTGGGGTCTGTGGTGCCCACGGAGTTGGTCTGCGCGAGCGTGAGACAAGCCGACAGACTGATCACCACCAACGCAGCGCGCGAGAACATGCCCGCGATCTACTCGGACTCACCAGTCTTCGGTGCCGCTGGTGCGATCGAGCGGGTCGCCGCCCGATGACTTCTTGTCGCGCTTGGTGTTTTTCCCGCCGCGATCGTCGCTCGACCAGTCTTCCATGCCGCCCTTGTTGTCGAGCGGGTCTGCAGAGCGCGTCACGGCTTCTTGATCAGCCGCGTTCACGAGGTGGTTCACCATGCGGCCCACTTCGCCCTTGAGCTGACCGAACTCGTCACCCTGAAACGACGTGCGCTTCATGGCGATGCGCTTGCCGGTCTTCAAGTCGAAGTAGCCCATCGTCAGCTCGGTGGTGCCGCTGTCGAGGTCGCGCAGCACGCCGATGACGGCGCGGTCGAGCTTGAGCGAGTTGGCGACGCTGGTCATCGTGGCGCCGCCCTTGTCTTTGATCGCCTCGCCAGCGAGCCGGTCCATCAGGCCGTCGTAGGCCTTGTACCCGGAGGTCGCCGTCAGCTCCTGCGTGACCTCTTGATCTTCAGGCGTGATCTCCAGCATCGCGCCCAGCTGCTTGAAGCCCGGCCGCTCAATTCGCAGCAGGTGCTTGCCGATGGGCAAGGTGGACATCGTGACCGGCGAATAGCCCTGCAGCTCACCGTTCAAGAACACGCGCGCGCCCGACGGTTTGGTCTTCACCACCACACCACCACGCAGCTGCGCGTTGCGGCTCGTCGCCACCTGCGCCTTGAGCGCGAGGAAGTTCTGCGGGTAGCGCTTGCGATCGATTTCATACGTGGGCGCCAGCGAGAGCAGGTCGAGGATCGCGATCTTCGCTTCTTCGACGTCGCCGCGCGCCTGCAACACCGCCGCGTACATCGCCACCGCTTCGCAGAGGTTGCCGCAGCTCTTCATCGCCGCGACGGCCTTGCTGTATTCCTTGATGGTGGCGCGCAGCTTGCGCTCGGCGTCTTCGTAGTTGCGCTCGTCGAACGACGCCTTGCTCTCCTTGAAGCCCTGCTCGGCGCGCTTGAGCGACGAGGTCGCCTCTTCGTCGACGGCGATGCCGAACATCTCGTCGCTCGTGCGCACCTTGAAGCCGTCGTACTCACCGAGCGCTTCGGTCGCGAACGACTCGACCTTCAGCATCAGCGCTTCGGCGCTCTTGTCCATCGGCAGAATCAACGCCGCGACGCGCTTGTCGGACGGAGGCGGCGCCGCGAAGGCCTGCACCGCAATCACTGAGAGGACGAGCACGTGCTTCATGTCGTGAACCTTACGGGGTACCGAGCACCACGTTGAACCCCCGGGGCGGGGCGTTGGCCGCTGCGACGCCGGCCGTTGTCGCTGCTGCCCCGACTGCCACCACGCCCACCGCCGTCCAGAACCACCACTTGGTGTACACCGGACCACCTTCGCCGGGTTCCACCGTGTCTTTGGCGTCAGCCATTGCAGCAGGTGCCGGGTTGGCGATGAACGCGCTGATCTGCTTGGCGCTGGCGTTGACCTCTTCAGCAGAAATCGACAGGCCCGCCAGGCGGTTGCCGGTCTCGACGTCCCACACTTCGGCGGTGGCGCCGTCAGAGAGCACCAGGAAGCGCGCCTTCACGACGTCGCCCAGCTTCTTGGCACCTTCGGGCAGCGCGCCCTTCACGCCGACGCCCTTGCCGACCAGCGCCGTCGCCGCGTCGCGCACCTCGCCGTAACCAGGCGCGGCCTTCAGCGTCGTCTTGGCGATGGCGCCCTCTTTGACCACGTCGGCGAAGATCGCCGCCGATTCATAGCCGGGCTTGCTGAACGAGACGAGGTGACGGCCGGGCGCGACCGACGGGCCCTGCTCGATGGGCGTGAGCCCCACGTTCTTGCCCTGCAGCGAGATCTTCGCGCCCGGCGGCGTCGACTCGACGGTGAGCTGACCCACGCCACGAGCCCCTACGTCGGCGAGCGCCTTGTCGAAGGCCTTCTTCACGTCAGCGCCGTAGACTTGCGGATCGCACGTCAATTCAGGGTTGAAGAGCAGGGCGCGCGTGAATTCTTCGGTGCCCTTCTTCAGCTGCGACTTGCCGTTGTTCTGAATCGCCAGCGCGCCGATGAAGAAGTGCGCGTCGGCCAGGGTCTTCGCGTCGGCCGAGGCCGGGTGCTGCACGAAGAACTCGAGCGCTTCATTCCACTTCGCCGCCGAGCCTTCGTAGTCGAGGTCGTCGTAGGCCTGCTTCGCCGCCGCAGCCAGCTTCATGCCCGTGTCGTCGGGCGGAGGCGCGGGGAACTCGCCGGCCACGTCGATGAGCGGCGCGCCGTCGTCTTGCAGCGCCTTGGTGAGCGCGACCTCATGCTTCGCGGCCTCGGCTTCATCAGGTGACGAAACGAAAACGGCGGCGCTGGAAGGGAGCAGCGGCTTCGCAGGAGCCGCTGCGGTGTTGGGCGCGGCCAGAACGATCAAAAGAAGTGGGAGCACGGGCGCGGAGCCTAGTCCACACACCTCGAAGATCAGGGAACGAGTTTCAGCGCCGTTGCACCGGTCGATGCTCGTCAAGTTTCTTGCCGTGATCGATCGCGCTGGTAAGGTCCGCGCGATCAGGGCTGTAGCAGCTGCTTCATGCCCCGCAACAACTTAAAAGAACGAGGGATTTTGTGAGCACTCCTGAACAGGTGAGCATGCCTTTCGACGGGGGAGGCAAGAAGCGCGGAAAAGGCGGCGAATCGGGCTCCGGAGGCGGTGGCGAGCGCCCCATCAACCTCGCCGAAGAGGCCCGTCGCCGGTACCTGAACTACGCGCTTTCGGTCATCACCTCGCGCGCGTTGCCCGATGTGCGCGACGGCCTCAAGCCGGTGCAGCGCCGCATTCTGTACGGCATGTGGAACGAGAACGTCACGGCCGACGCGAAGTACCGCAAGTGCGCGAACGTGGTCGGCGTCGTCATGGGTCAATTCCACCCACACGGCGACCAGTCGATCTACGACGCGATGGTTCGCCTCGCGCAGGACTTCTCGCTGCGCTACCCGCTGGTCGACGGGCACGGCAACTTCGGCTCGCTCGACGGCGATGCCCCGGCCGCCATGCGTTACACCGAAGCGCGCCTGGCCCGGCTGTCTGACGAGCTGCTGGGCGAGCTCGAGCAGAAGACCGTGCCCTTCCGCCCGAACTACGACGGCACCAAACAAGAGCCCTCGGTGCTGCCTTCAAAGCTCCCGCAGCTCTTGATGAACGGCACCACCGGCATCGCCGTCGGCATGGCCACCAACATTCCGCCGCACCACCTGGGCGAGCTCATCGCCGCGTGCCTGGAGCTCATCAAAGACCCGGCGCTCGAGACGAAGGATCTCCTCAAGTACATCAAGGGCCCCGACTTCCCCACGGGCGGGCAGATCCTCAACTCCAAGAAAGAGCTGCGCGACATCTACGAGACCGGCCAGGGCGCGGTGCGGCTGCGCGGAGAATGGAAGCTCGAGGAGCGCGCGCGCGGCGGTCAGAACATCGTCGTCACCTCCATCCCCTACGCGGTGAACAAGTCGACGCTGGTCTCGCGCATCGGCGAAATCATCACCGACCGGAAGCTGCCCACGCTGGTCGACGTGCGCGACGAGTCCACCCATGAGGTGCGCATCGTCATGGAGCTCAAGCGCGACTCCGACGCCGAGCTGGTGATGTCGTACCTCTACAAACACACGCCGCTGCAGACGAACTTCAACGTCAACCTGACGTGCCTGGTGCCCACCGAGAACCCCGACGTCGGCACGCCCAGGCGCCTCAACTTGAAGGACATGCTGTGGCACTTCCTCGAGTTCCGCCTCGAGATCGTCACCCGGCGGCTCACCTTCCAGCTCGAGCAGCTCAAGGCGCGCCTGCACATCCTCGAGGGCTTCGAGAAGGTCTACGACGCCCTCGACGAGATGATCCGCATCATCCGCAAGTCTGACGGCAAGGAAGACGCGGCCAACAAGCTCATCGCGCGCTTCAAGCTGAGCGCCGAGCAGGTCGAAGCCATCCTCGAGATGAAGCTCTACAAGCTCGCGCGCCTCGAGATCCTCGTCATTCAGAAGGAGCTCAAAGAGAAGCGCGCTGAAGCCAAACGCCTCGAAGATCTGCTCAAGCCCGGCAAGGTCGCCGAGCGCTCGCGGTGGAACATCGTGCGTGACGAGCTCGAGGGCGCCGGCCAGACCTACGCCGACAAGCGCCGCAGCAAGGTGTCCGGCCCCGTCGAAGAGGTCGAGTACAACGAAGAGGCCTTCATCGCCGACGAAGACTGCCAGGTCGTCGTCACGCGCGACGGCTGGGTCAAGCGCGTGCGTGAATTGAAAGACCCCACCTCCACGCGCATGCGCGAAGGCGACGAGCTGATGTCGCTCATCGCCGGGTCGCTCAAGAGCGCGCTCATCTTCTTCTCGAGCGCGGGCTCGGCGTACACCACGCGCTTCAACGACGTGCCGGCCTCGACCGGCTACGGCGACCCCGTGCAGAAGCTGTTCAAGTTCGACGACGGCGAGCGGATCATCGGCGCGCTGTCGCTCGACCCGCGCCTGCCCATTCCCTTGCAGATGGTGGGCGTCTCGAAGGACGGCTACGGCATGCGCTTCTCGCTCGAGGCCTTCAAGGAGCAGTCGACGCGCTCCGGGCGCCGCTTCGCGAAGGCCGGGCAGGGCGACGAGATCATCGGCGTCTCGCCGTGCACGGAAAAAGATCTGCTCGCGGTCGTCACCAGGAAGACCAACGCGCTGGTCTGCAAGGTCAACGAGGTCAACGAGCTCGCCGGCCCGGGTCGTGGCGTCACCGTCATCAAGACGGCCGACGACGATCAGGTGATGGCGTTCCTCTGCACGTCGAAGAAAGACGCAGAGATCGAATTCGAGACCACCAAGGGTCGCACGCTGAAGCTCACGCCGGTCCGCTACGAGGTCACCGGGCGCGGCGGCAAGGGTCGGGAAATGTCGAAGAAGGACGCGATCAAGTCGCTCAAGCCGCGCCTCGAGCTCGTGCTGCTGCCGGAAGCCCCGAAGGAGAAGAAGTAAATGGCCACGAAGAAATACGACGAGCAGGACATTCAGGTGCTCGAGGGCCTCGAGCCCGTTCGCCTGCGCCCCGGCATGTACATCGGCGGCACCGGCGCCGACGGCTACCACCACCTGCTGTGGGAGATCGTCGACAACTCCGTCGACGAGGTGATGAACGGCCACGCCTCGAAGATCGAGGTGACGCTGCACCGCGACGGCACCACGGCCACCGTCGAAGACGACGGCCGCGGCATCCCCGTGGGGCTGATGCCCAAGTTCAAGAAGTCGGCGCTCGAGGTGATCCTCACCACGCTGCACTCCGGCGGAAAGTTCGAGAAGAAGGGCTACACGCACTCCGGCGGTCTGCACGGCGTGGGCAGCTCGGTGGTGAACGCGCTGTCGACCGAGCTGGTCGCGCAGATCAAACGTGAGGGCAAACACCACGAGATGACGTTCTCTCGCGGCAAGCCCACCTCGAAGCTGAAGGTCGGCGCCAACGCGCGCGGCACCGGCACGTCGATCACCTTCACGCCCGACCCGGAGATCTTCGGCGGCAAGCTGAAGTTCGACCCCGAGCTCATCAAGGAGCGCCTCGAGTCGAAGACGTACCTCCACAAGGGCATGGAGATCCGCTTCGTCGACCAGGTGAACAAGCAGGAGTTCACCTACAAGCATGACGGCGGCATCGCCGAGTACATCACCAAGCTCATCGGCGACCGCGGCAAGGCGCTGGTGCCGGCCGGCTCGCTGCCTTTCTACAAGTCACACGAGAACGGCGTGAAGCTGGAGATCGCGCTCGCGTGGAGCGAGGCCACCGACGAGTACGTCAAGAGCTACGTCAACGGCATTCCCACCAAGAGCGGCGGCACGCACGAGAACGGCCTGAAGTCGGGCGTGGTGAAGGCCGTGCGCAACTACATCGAGACGCACGATCTGACGCCCAAGGGGGTCTCGCTCACGGCCGACGACATTCGTGAAGGCACGGTGTGCGTGCTGTCGGCGTACGTGGTGGAGCCGCAGTTTCAGGGCCAGACCAAGGAGCGCCTCAACAACCCCGAGGTGCAGGGCCAGGTCGACAACGTGGTGCGCCCCGCAGTCGAGAAGTGGCTCAACGACAACAAGTCGATCGCCGAGGCGGTGGTGGCGCGCATCATCCTCGCGGCGCGCGCGCGGGAGGCGTCACGGGCCGCGAGCCAGGCCGTCACGCGCAAGTCGGCCATCAGCCACAAGCTGAACCTGCCGGGCAAGCTGGCCGACTGCTCGTCGACCGATCCCGAAGACTCGGAGCTCTTCATCGTCGAAGGTGACTCCGCAGGCGGCTCGGCCAAGCAGGGGAGAGATCGCAACACGCAGGCGATTCTCCCGCTGCGCGGCAAGGTCTTGAACGCCGAGCAGGCCTCGACGGACAAGGTCGCGGGCAACAAAGAGCTCCAGGACATCGCCAGCGCGCTCGGCTGCGGCATCGGCGCCGACATGGACCTCTCGCGGCTGCGCTACGGGAAGATCATCCTGCTGATGGACGCAGACTCCGACGGGTTGCACATCAGCACGCTGTTGCTGACGTTCTTCTACCGGCACATGCGCCCGTTGATTCTCGCGGGCCACGTCTACATCGCGCAGCCGCCGCTCTACCGCGTCGACATCGGCAAGGAGACGTACTGGGCGCTCGACGACGATCACAAGGAGCGCATCATCAAAGAGAAGGGCCGCTCGAACTCGAAGCCCAACATCATGCGCTTCAAGGGGCTGGGCGAAATGACGCCCGGCGAGCTGAAGATGACGACGCTCGATCGCAAGGTGCGGTTGTCGTTGAAGGTGCAGATCGACAACGAGCTCGAGACGGATCGAACGATCAACGATCTCTTCGGCAAAGACGTCGCGCCGCGCTTCAAGTTCATCATGGACAACTCGAGCGACGTGCAGGAGCTCGACGTTTGACTTCGGAAGGTGCCGGGGAGACCTGCGGGTCCTCCCGGGGACCTTCCGAAGGGTGAACCGAGGACCACCGGGTCCTCCCGGAACCTTCCGAAGGTTGTCAGGAGGACCTCAGGGTCGTCCTGGAGCCTTACGAAGGTTGCGGTGCGGGGGCGGGCTTGACCGTCGGTCGACCTTGAAGCAGCGCGGGAATGCGCGTCATCGCCTCGTTCATGGAGGTGACCGCCGCCATCGCGGCGCGGACACGGTCGTGGCGCTGAACCACCAGCGTCGCCAGGCGATCGCGTCGCTCCGTGAGCGTCGAGAGGTCTGCCGTACCGCCGCCCTGCGCGGCCAGCGCATCGACCGCTGATTGGTTCGCGAGCTCGAGGATGCCGGCCTCAATCGCGGCATCGACGCGCGCGCGCACCGGCTCCAGCAGCTTCGCCAGGCGCTTCACGTCGTCGAGGTTGTCAGACTGCCCGGAGCCCGCTTCGATCTTCGTCAGCTCTCGCACGTCGACGAGCGCACGTTCAGCCATGGTCCGCGCGAAGCTGATGAGCTCGCGTCGATAGGCGAGCGCGCGCTTCACGAGCGAGAGCACGTTCGAGGGTTGCCCCGCTTGATGAACGAGCAGCTGCGCGGCGCGGAGGCGCTCGAAGATCTCCGGGAGCTCATCGAGCTCGTCGAGGTTGAAGCCGGGGAAGTTCTTCGAGAGCGTCGCTCGGTGCTTTTCGATGACCTTCAACCCGGTGTTCACCGAGTGCTTGGCCTCGAGTGGATCGAACGCCAGTCGAACGACGTCGCCCCTGGCAATGGCTGCGGCGGCGCGGTCGATCGAATCAACCTTCGGAGCTGACTTCTTCTTCGCCTGCGGCTTCTTCTTCTGTGTGGCCACGGAAACGCCCTCCCACTGCGAGTGAGCGCGGGAGCTTGCCCCAAACCTCTTTGGGTTGTCGGCGGCGACTGCTCAGAACGTGAAGGCGAAGCGCGCGAGGATCTGCGCGCCGTCTTGCAGCCAGCCGGCTTCGAGGCCGATCGAAAACCCGCGCACCACGAAGACGCCCATGCCGCCGGCGACGTGCGCGCGCAGCGGCAGCGGGTTGCCGAACAACACCGCGATGCCGCCCAGCACGTCGAAGTACAGCCGGCTCACCTTGAAGCGGATGTACGCGTCGACGGGCAGGCCCACCTCGACCGCCGGCCGCACGTTGAGCAGCAGGCCCGGGCGCAGGCCCAGCGACACCACTTTGCCCAGCGAGAACTCGACGCGCAGGTGGAGGTCGAACTGCGCGGTGTTCAGGAACCAGTAGCCGCCGCCGAGATCGATGCCCACCGACACCGGCGACGACGCCGCGGCCTTCTTCGCTTCGCTCGTACCCGGCACGAGCGCGGCGCACGCCACCGCACAGACGAGCGCGAAGCGGCGCATCACGTGAGGTTGCTCAGCGCGCCACGGCAGAACTCCGCCGCGCCGTAGGTGTTGAGGCTGCCGCCGAAGCCGTTGACGATCGAGACCAGCAGATCGTTGTGGAACGCGCGGTTCCACTTCACGAAGCGGCCCATGCGGAAGCCCGCGCCGCCACCGGCGAGCACGAAGGGCATGTCGTCATGTGAGTGCACGTTGCCGCGCGACACGTCGGAGCCCCAGAAGACCAGCGTGTTGTCGAGCGCCTTGCTGCCGTCGGCGTCGATGATGTCGTCGAGCGCCTGCAGCAGGTTGGCGAACACGCCCGTCTGCCACGTGTCTCGCACGCCGACCTGCGCGCGCGTCGCGTCTCCGTCGGAGTAGTGCGTGAGGTTGTGCACGTCGGAGTTGATGTTCAGGTGCGGCAGCGAGATGTGATTCATCGCGTCGCTGAACATCACCGTGGCCACGCGCGTGAGATCGCAGCGCAGCGCCAACGTGAGCAGGTCGATCTGCAGCTGGGTGACGACGCCGAACTGCGCCTCGCGCTGGTACTCGACTTCACCTGGATCGTTGGGCTGCGTACACGTGCCCGGCGGAAGCGCGGTGAGCCGCGTTTCCATTTCGCGCACCAGGGTGAGGTGTTGATCGAGCCGCGCCTGATCGCTGCTGCTGACCTGCTTCTTGAGCGAGGCCAGCTGCGCCTGCACGGTGTCGAGCACGCTGCGGCGGCGCAGCCGGAGCTTCTCGAGCTCGTTGGGCGGCGTCATCACGTCTTGAAACAACGTGCGGAAGGTGAGGCGCGGGTCGTTCTGCGGCAGCAGCGGCTGGTTCGCCGCGCGGTAGCTGACGACGCCGGCCACGTTGGGCAGCAGCGCGTGCACGCCCAACTGCAGCGACGGCACGCGCGTGCCCTGGCCGATGATTCCCACCAGCGTTTGATCGATCGACGGGCCCAGCGAGTAGCCGGCGCGCGAGCCGTCGTTGCCGACGAAGGTGCCCATGTCGAGCTTCGCGCCCGTCAGGAACGCGCCGATGCCGCGCTGGTGTTGCTCACCGGGGCCGTTGACGGCCACCTGCATGTCGATGCCGCTGGTGAAGAGACACTTCGACTTCCACGGCGCCAGCGCCTGGTGAATGGGCGAGAGCGAGAAGTCGGTCTCTGATGCGCCGGCCGTGGGGAACCACTGCGGCGTGAAGACCCCGTTGGGGTGGTAGATGCCGATGAAGCGCTTCTTCGGCATTTCCTGGCCCAGCGCGCGTGCCGGCGCGAGCGCCTCGAGAAAGGGCAGCGCCACCACGACGCCGCCGGTTCCGCGAAGGAGCTGTCGTCGCGTGAACTTCATGGCGTCATCTCCGGGTTCGCGTTGCTGCGGAACGAGTCCGCTTCGACGATGGCCAACATCAGCTCGCGGAAGTTGCCGCCCGAGTCGAGGAAGCGCTTGTTGAGCTGCGCCATGGTGCACTGATCGCTCGAGGTGAGCTGGCGACCCATGGCGAAGCGGTAGAACTCTTCGGCGACGCAGCCGTGTACGCGCGTGCTGCCGGCGAGCAATTCACTGAGCGCCGCGACGCCGGTGACGTCACCGATGAGGTCCGGGTCGCGCGAGGCGATGATGCCGCCCGACGCGTCGACGGGCTGACCGTTCTCTGCGTCGCGCCACTGGCCCATGCCGTCGTAGTTCTCGAAGGTGAAGCCCACCGGGTCGATGAACTGGTGGCAGCCTTTGCAGCCCTTGTCGGAGCTGTGCTGCGCGAAGCGCTCGCGCGTGGTGTTGCTGACCGACGGCTCGGGCGGGGTGATGTTGGCGTCAGCCGGCGGCGGAGGCGGCGCTTCGCACATCAACTTGTCCAACACGAAGATGCCGCGCCGCACCGGCGAACTGCCGTCAGGCATGGCCTTGAACGCGAGGAACCCCGGCTGCGCCAACAGGCCTTTGCGCTGCGTGCCCTCGAGCGCGTGCCGCACGAAGGTCGGGCTTGGCGCGTTCATGCCGTACATCGACATGGCGTCGTTGGTGAACATCACGTTCGAGGTGAGCAGCTCCCGCAGCGTGCCGTCGTGGGCCAGCACGTCTTTGACGTAGAGCTCGAGCGACGTGCGCCAGGCCTTCGCCAGGGTCGGCGTGAACTGCGGGTAGACCTGCGTGTTCTTTTCGGTGTTCTCGACGCCGTCGAGGTACAGCCACAGCGAGAAGAAGCGCATCAACCCGTCGACGGAGCGCGCGTCGGCCAGCATGCGCTGCGCCTGGGCCTTCAAGCCTTCCGGCGTCTCGAGCGTGCCGGTGGCTGCGGCGTCGAGCAGCTCGTCGTCAGGCATGGTGCCCCAGATGAAGTACGACAGGCGCGAGGCGAGCTCGAAGCCGCCCAGCTGCACCACCGGCATGGGCACCGCGCCCAGCGCCTGCTCGTCGCGGTACAGGAACTGCGGCGACTGCAGCATCGACTGCAGCGTCACCTCGATGGCGCCGTCGAAGCCCTCGGTCGAGTTGAAGGTGGTGAAGAGCGTGTTGAGGCTGGCGCGCTCGTCAGCGGTCAGCGGCCGACGAAACGCACGCAGCCCCATGACGGCGATGAACTGCTCGCCGCAGGCTTGATCGTTCGTGGTGCACGGCAGGATCTTCGCGCGGCGGTGCGTCAGCGTGTCTTTGGCGAGGAACTCGGCGGCGTCGAGCCAGCGCGCGACGTGCGAGCCGGTCGCGAGGTTCAACGTGGCGTCATTGTCGAGGCCATGCGCCAACGGCTCGCGGGGGAAGTCGCGCGAGGGCCGGTCGACGGCGCCCAGCAGGTCGCGCACCGTCAAGTCGTACTCGGCGCGGGTCAGCAGGCGCAGCGGCGTACCGACTGAAACGGCCGGGGTGCACTGCTCGGCGTCGAGCTCTTTGGGAGGCGTTGGCTCGATGGGCGTGGTGCCGGGCTTACACCCCAGCACCACCAGCGAAAGCATCAGCGGAATCTTGAAACGCACGCGCGGGCGACCCTGCCAGATTTCGTCAGTCAGAGGAACCTTGCGCGTCCCCCGGGCATGGTTCAAAAGGCGCGGCACGAAACGGGGCGTAGCGCAGTCTGGTAGCGCATCTGGTTTGGGACCAGAGGGTCGCAGGTTCGAATCCTGCCGCCCCGATTTCTCAGCAGCACCGAAGCACCGGTGCCCGTAGCTCAGCTGGATAGAGCATCGGCCTTCTAAGCCGAGGGTCGTGGGTTCGATTCCCGCCGGGCGCGCTGAATCAATTGACGTACCCGGGCGCATTCGGTACTTGCGCGCGGCCTTTGCAACACGGCGGCTTTAGCTCAACTGGTTAGAGCGCAGGACTGTGACTCCTGAGGTTACCGGTTCGATCCCGGTAAGCCGCCCATCGCAGCACCTTGAATCAAGCGCCTATAGCTCAGCTGGATAGAGCATCGGCCTTCGAAGCCGAGGGTCGGGGGTTCGAATCCCTCTGGGCGCGCTGTGATTCCATACTTCCAGTCGCCCGTGTTGAACCTGCCGCTCGGTCAGCGGATCGATCTGTTCGGCGTGCTGTCGGCGGCGGGCGTGGCGCTGGGCGTGTACCTGGGCGCGCGCGCGGCGCGGAAGTACTGGCCCGGCAACGACGCTGCGCTGCACGGAGTCGCTCCCTGGGCGGTGTTCTTCGGCCTGTACGGCGGGCACTTTCTGCACCTGTTCGGCTACCACCCCGAGCTGCTGACGATGAAGGACCCCTTTCTCGTCGTGCGCTTCTGGGAAGGCCTGTCGTCGATGGGCGGCGTGTTGGGCGCGCTGGTGGGCATCTTCGTCTACTTCCGTCGCATCAAGACGCCGGTCTCTCCGTACCTCGATGCGCTCGCGCTCGGCGCCGCCCCGGGGTGGATGGTGGCCCGCATTGGCTGCTTCCTCGTGCACGATCACCCTGGCGTGTTGACGACCTTCCCGCTCGCGGTGAACTTCCCGGTGCGCGAGTACGGAGGGCCCCGGCACGATCTCGGGCTCTACGACACCATCGCGCTGGGGCTCATTTCGATTCTGCTCTACGCGCTGGCCCGCTCGCGGCCGAAGCAGGGCCGGTTGATGGGCGTGCTCGCGGTCACCTATTCGGCGCAGCGCTTCTTCACTGATTTCCTGCGCGCGTCAGATCTCTCGTTCGTCGACCGTCGCTTCTTCGGTCTGACGCCGGGTCAGTACGTGGTGTTGGGGCTCTTCGGAGTGGGCGTGTGGCTGTTGACGAGGCCAGCACCGCAGGTCGAAAAAGTGGGTTGACAGCAAGCGCAGCAAAACCGTATACGCCGCGCCGCCAGCAAGGAAGCGTAGCTCAATTGGCAGAGCAATGGACTCTTAATCCATAGGTTGAAGGTTCGATTCCTTCCGCTTTCATACGTACGAAACGGCCGGTGACTCGAAAGAGCGCCGGCCGTTTTGCTTTGGGGCAGGTGGCGTAATTGGTAGCCGCGCGGGGCTTAGAATCCCGTGTCGAAAGACGTGCGGGTTCGAGTCCCGCCCTGCCCACTACCAGCGCGGCGAAGCGATTCGGTCGAAGCGGCTCACGAGGCCGTCTTCGGCGAGCCCGCGCTCCAACTCCATGAGCAGTGCGCGAACCTCTGTGAGCTCAACGTCACTCCGTGCTTTGAGCAATCGGTCGATGTCGGCGACATCTTGAGGTCGGCCAGCGAGCGTTTTGAGCACCAGCAGATGTTCGAGCCGAAGCAGCGGCGCTTTCGTCTTTCCGAGCGTCGTCAACTGGGCCTGCGACGCGAAGAACTCTTCAAGGCCTGGGCTGCCGAGCACGACGTCGATCTTCCACCCACTCGGGCCGTGGTCGCACGGCACGACGCGGGTCTGCTCGATGAAGGCAGCGTCCGAAAAGCGCGGCACGATCTTCTCGCGCTTCAGAGCGGCGATGAGCTGAGCGGTGCTCTTCTCGGTCAACACCGTCACATCAACGTCCTGGGTCGTTCTTTGGGCGCCGTGCAGCGCGACGGCTTGCGCTCCGAACAGGTACCACTGCGCTTTGATCGACTTCATGGCGCGAGCGATGGCCATCACGGCCGACTCGACGCTTGCCGATTCCGGCTGCGGCAAGCTTTTGGGCGAGCGCGACGTGCGCGTCGAAGTCTTCTTGCTGCGTGCGTTCATCTGGCCACCCCGGGTTCAACCAACGGGCTGCTGCGTGGAGTTCATCGGCGCGGCGAAGAATCTCCGCAGTGTCGCCGGTTCGAGCCAGCTCGGCCGACTCGGCGAGCTGCAATTGCTGCGGGAGCTCCCACGCGCGCTCTCTGAACGCCTTGAGGTCGAGCGGCTGAAACCGGGAGCGAGTCACGAGGCAAGCGTAGGCGATCGCCGTCGTCAGCGCGCCGCGACGACTTCGCGGGCGCAGGTCAGCAGCGTTCGAACGATGGGGTTCGCCGCGTCTTCGCGTCGCCAGAGAACGACCTCGGCCTCGCGCACGTCCCACTCGACCGGTTTCCACGTCACCACGCCGTCCATGAACGCCGAGAGAATGATCTGCGTCTTCGCTTCGGCGAAAAAGCTGATCGCGTCTCCAATCGCGACGAGCGTGAGCAGCGCTTCACCGTCGACCACCTCGCCCACCACATCGAGCACGATGCCCGCACTCCGCGTCGCCGTGATGATGTCGTCGTGCAGGCGCGGGTAGAGCTTTCGCGGCTGCAGCAGCACGGGCTCGTTCGCCAGATCGCTCATGCGCAGGCGCTTCTTCTTCGCGAGCCGGTGATTGGTGGCCATCACCACGCCGAGCCGATCTTTCGCGACCTCGAGGTGCCCCAGAGACGCTTCTGGCGACGCGTACACCGCATACCCGAGCGCAATCTGCCCGGTGCGGAGCGCTTCCCACTGCTCGGCGCTGCTCATGGGCGTGAGCTGAATGGTGATGCCCGGCATGCGCGCGCGGTAACGCAGCAGCAGGTTCGTCAAATGCCCCGAGAACGACGTGCCGGTCTCGAAGCCGATGCTCACCGTGCCCAGGCGCCCATGCGCCACGTCACGCGCTTCCGTCACCGCATCGTTCGCCGTGCGCAGAATCGACTTCGCGCGCTCGGCGAAGCGCTTGCCGGCCTCGGTCAACTTCACGCCGCGACCTTCCGGCTCGAACAGTTCAACACCGAGCTCATCTTCCAGCGCCTGCACCTGACGACTCAGCGGCGACTGCGAGACGTGGAGCCGCTCCGCAGCCCGGTGAAAGTTCTGCTCTTCGGCGACGGCGAGAAAATAGCGGAGGTGCCTCAGTTCCATGATGCCGAGCATGTCTCAAATCGGTGCGAACAATGTCTTGGACGTCTCAATGCCTGAAAGCGCACGTTGCCGACCATGAATGCATTCATGGCCAACGAGCCCGGGCTCTTCGAAGCCGCGATGAACAAGCTGCTCACCGCAGAACATGAAGTGACCGCCGTCTTCGACCCCGCCCCGGGCTTCCGTCTCCTGACGCTGGCCGCACCAGAGCTGCGCGGCCGCAAGTGGGTGCCCGGCTACATGGTGCAGTTCACCTTCGGAGGCTGGCAGCACCGCGCGTACACGCCGCTCTCGCTCGACGCCGACAAGGGCGAGTTCACCTTTCTCGCAGTGCTCCACGGTCAAGGTGTCGCCGCGCAGTGGTTCGCGACCTTGAAAGGCGGAGAACGTTGCCGCATCGGCCCCACGCGCGCCGGCACCGACCTCACGACCCTCCAACGGCCGCTCGTCTTCTTCGGAGACGAGACTTCGCTGAGCACCGCGGCTGCTCTTCACGCGACCGACCGTGGCCTCCGCGACGTGAAGCTCATCTTCGAAGCCGACGACGTGGCCGCCACACGAACGACGTTGGAAGCGCTGAAGCTCGAAGCCACGGTGCTGCAGCGAAATGAGTTCGCGACCATCGACCGCACGGTCCTCCAGCACTGCCGCGGCGCGAAAGACCTCATGCTCACCGGAAAGTCGCCGTCGATTCAGCGCATCTACCGAGCGGCAAAGGGCCTCGGGCTGCGCAAGGTGAAGAACGTCGCCTACTGGTCACCGGGGAAAAAGGGCCTCTCCGGCGTACAAAAGTAGCGGAGAATTCCTCAAACAACGTGTGTCACCCTACGCTCGGCTCCCCGGAGCCCGCGCGCGTGAGTCCCTCGATCGGCATCGACCTCGGTACGACGAACAGCGCGGTGGCGACTGCTACCGGAGGCACGCTGCGCATCATCGAACGCGCCACGGGCCAGCGCTTGTTGCCGTCTCTCGTCGGCATCGACCCCGACGGCACGCGCGTGGTGGGCGACGAGGCCCGCTTACTGGGAGAAACGTCGCCCGAGGCCGTGGCTTCTGCCACCAAGCGCTTCATCGGCCAGCGGTGGACGCCGGAGCTCGCGGCGAAAGCGCGGCTGCTCTACCCGTACACGCTGGTGGCCGGCCCGACCGAAGACGTGCGCATCAAGCTGAGCGGCCAGACGCTCCCAGTCTCGCAGATCAGCGGCATGCTGCTCTCTGAGCTTCGCACCGACGCCGAAGATCTCTTCAACCTCGACGTCACCGACGCCGTCATCACCGTCCCCGCCAACTTCACCGACGCCCAGCGCGCGGCCACGCGTGAAGCCGCTGAGATCGCCGGGCTCAACGTGCTGCGGTTGCTCAACGAGCCCACGGCGGCGGCCATGGCCTACGGGCTGTCGAGCGGCTTCACCGGCACCGCGCTGGTCTTCGACCTCGGCGGCGGCACCTTCGATGTCTCGGTGCTGCGCATTCAAGACGGCGTCTTCGAGGTGCTCGCGACTGCGGGCGACCCGTATTTCGGCGGCGACGACTTCGACAACATCCTCGTGCAGTGGCTGCTCTCGCACGTGCAAGACGCGCCGACGCGGGAGCGCCTCACGCACGACCGCGCGACCGTGCAGCACCTCAAGGCGCTCGCCGAAAAAGCCAAGCGCGACGTGTCGACGGCCGACTTCTCGCGCATCAGCGCGCTGCTGCAGCCCGAGTCCCGCTACGGCGGCGTGCCGCTCGAGACCATGCTGACGCGGCCGTTCTTCGAGAAGCTCGTGCGCCCCAAGACCGAGCACGCGTTGTCCATTGTCGAGCAGGCGTTGTTGGAGGCGAACCTCGCGGCCGGAGACGTGGACACCGTGCTGCTCGTGGGCGGCATGACGCGCGTGCCGTTACTGCGCAGCCTCGTCGCGAAGCACTTCGGCAAAGAGCCAGACGCGCGCGTCGACCCTGACGAAGCGGTGGCGCTCGGCGCGGCCATTCACGCGGCGGAGCTGGTTGAAAAGCGCGGCAAGACGCTGCTGCTCGACGTCGTCGGCTCGTCGATGGGCGTGCAGGTGGCCGGCGGGTTGGTGAAGCCGGTGCTGGCGCGCAACTCGATGCTGCCGTGCCGCGCGACGGAGGTCTTCTACCCGGGCCGCGACGGCCAGACCGTGGTGCGCGTGCCGGTGGTGCAGGGCGAAGGCAAGCGCGTGGAAGAAACGACGCGCGTCGGTGAGCTGCTGCTGGGCGACCTGGCGGCCACGCTGCGCAAGTCGCACGAAATCGAAGTCACCTTCGCGATGGACGTCGAAGGCATGTTGTCGGTGAGCGCCGTCGACAAGCTCTCAGGCAAGGCTGAAGAGGTGCAGATCGACGCGCGCACGGCGCTGGGCCAGAGCGAAGCCGCGCAGCTCGCGGCG
>JAMHXF010000053.1:0-36433 GCA_035910535.1 Archangium sp.
GCACCCACAGCACTCCGTCGACAACCTGCCGCGCTGAGGCCCATGGTCGTCCTCCGCGTTTCCCGGGTGGACGCCTCTCGCCTTCAGGAATCAGCGGCTCGATGACGAGCCACTGCTCTTCGGTCAGCAGCATTGCGACGGTAGATCAAACCTCGCTCTTCCCGTCGATCGCTCCGAGCACGGTTATGAGACGTGCTCTAGTGCTACCTTGCCGCGCGTCATGCCCGCCGAGCGCACGCCAGATGAACTCCGCGCCGCAGTCGACTCCATGTTTCGCATTCGCGCGGTGGAGTCGCCGCCGAGCGACGAGGGGCTGCGCACCGTGTGGCACCGCGGCGCTCGCAACGCCGAGCTGGTGAGTGAGATCGACACGCAAGGTCGCGTGGCGCGACACGAGTTCTCGTTGTTCGACGAAGTGCTGGTGTGGGAGCGCGGTCGCGGCTTCGTGACAGGCCAGACGCTCGCCGAAGGCAGCACGCGAGGCGCGGCGAAGGTGGGGTTCGATCACTCCGTCAACGCCACGCGCGTCGCTCGGGTGCTGATCGCGCTGCAGAAATACGAAGGCCCTGATCGAATCATCGGGCACTTGCGTGAGCTGGTCGTCGCGCTCGACGCCGACGCCAACCCCGTCGAAGATCTGGGACAGGTCACGGGCGACACGCAGGTTCCGCAGGAACTCCTTGTTGCAGCGCAACAAACGCCTCACGAGCGCAGCCTGTGGTGGCTCATCGCGGGCTTCGTGCTCATCACCATCGGCCTCGTGTGGCTGTTGGTGAAGTAGAAGGCGCGGCATGGAAAGCGCTCGCGTCTCGGGCTTCGGCACGTCGATCTTCTCGGAGTTCTCTCGATTGGCGGTGCAAAACCAGGCCGTGAATCTCGGGCAGGGGTTCCCCGACTTCGACGGGCCGAAAGAGATCGCGCTGGCGGCGATCGACGCCATTTCGGGCGGGGTCAATCAGTACGCGGTCGGGCAGGGCGCGCCAGTGCTCCGCGCGGCCATCGCAGCGCACGCCAAGCGCTTCTACGACCAGACCATCGACCCCGTGACGCAGGTGGGCGTCACGTGCGGCGCGACCGAAGCGATCTTCGCGGCCGTGCATGCCTTCACGAACCCCGGCGACGAGGTGGTGTTGTTCGAGCCCTTCTACGACTCGTACCTCGCCAGCGCGCAGATGGCCGGAGCCGTGCCTCGCTTTGTGCAACTGCGAGCGCCCGATGTTGCACATGCACAGTGGTGGTACGACGACGCCGAGCTCGAAGCCGCGTTCTCCCTGAAGACGCGGTTGGTCATCGTCAACACGCCCAACAACCCGACCGGCAAGCTCTTCACCCGAGAAGAGCTCACGCGCATCGGCGAGCTGACGCGCAAGCACGGCGCGGTGCTGCTCAGCGACGAGGTCTACGAGCACCTCGTGTTCGATGGCGGCCAGCACGTGCGACCCGCCACGCTCCCGGGCTTCGACGACTTCACGCTCACCGTTTCAAGTGGCGGAAAGTCGTTCTCGTTCACCGGCTGGAAGATCGGCTGGCACCTCGGTCGCGCAGAGCTGGTGAGCGCCGTGCAGAAGGCCCACCAGTGGATCACCTTCTCGTCAGCGTCGCCGTTTCAGGTCGCCATCGCGAAGGCGCTCGCGCTGCCCGACTCGTACTTTCAGGGCTTCGTCGCCGACTACGCGAAGCGCCGCGACTTCCTCGCCGAAACGCTGACGAAGGCCGGCTTCGAGGTGCTTCCGTGCGCGGGCACGTACTTCCTCATGGCCCGCACCGACCGCCACCGCCGAGCCGGCGAAGACGACGTCGCGTTCTGTCGCCGGCTGCTGCTCGAGCACGGCGTGGCGGCGATTCCTCCCTCGGTCTTCTATTCGCCGGAGCACGCGGCGTCGGTGCACGGGCTGGCGCGCTTCGCGTTCTGCAAGACCGACGTGGTGCTCGCAGCTGCAGCACAACGGCTCTTGAAGCTCGGCTGAGCGCCGTGTCGCAGCGCGTCGCAGGGACGAACGGTCGCTGAACGACTCCCGCGTCTGTAGTAGGCGCGAGGGAATGCAGGCTCAGTCTCCCTATAAGCCGAAGCACCACGTTCGCATCGTGACCGCCGCGTCACTCTTCGATGGGCACGACGCCGCCATCAACGTCATGCGGCGAATCATGCAGTCGTCAGGCGCCGAGGTGATTCATCTCGGGCACAACCGTTCGGTCGCCGAGATCGTCAACTGCGCGATTCAAGAAGACGTGCAGGGCATCGCCATCACCTCGTACCAGGGTGGCCACGTCGAGTACTTCAAGTACATGATCGACCTGCTCAAGAACGCAGGCGCGAACATCAAGGTGTTCGGCGGCGGCGGCGGCACCATTCTCCCCTCCGAAATCGAAGAGCTTCATCGCTACGGAGTCGCGCGCATCTACTCGCCCGACGACGGCCGCGCGATGGGCCTGCAGGGCATGATCAACAACCTGCTCGAGCAGTGCGATTTCGAGAAACGCACTCCTGAATTCGAGAAAGACCTCGCTGCGCTCGGCAAGCGCGGAGCCTCGACCATCGGCTCACTCATCACTGTCGCCGAGAACTTCCCCGCGGCGGGTGACGGGCTGCGCTCGGCGCTCAAGAAGCTCGGGCACGCCAGGCCTCCGGTGCTCGGCATCACCGGCACGGGCGGCGCGGGCAAGTCGAGCCTCGTCGACGAGCTCGTGCGCCGCTTTCTCTCTGATTTCAAAGACAAGACGCTGGCCGTCATCTCGGTCGACCCGTCGAAGCGGAAGACCGGTGGCGCGCTGCTGGGCGATCGCATTCGCATGAACGCCATCGACGACGCGCGCGTGTACATGCGCTCGTTGGCGACACGTCAGTCGAACCTCGCGCTGAGCAAGCACGTGCAGGAGTCGATCGACATCTGCCGCGCGGCCGGCTTCGACCTCATCATCGTCGAGACCTCGGGCATCGGGCAGTCAGACACCGAGATCACCGAGCACGCCGACGTGGCGCTCTACATCATGACCGCCGAGTACGGCGCGGCGACGCAGCTCGAGAAGATCGACATGCTCGACTTCGCCGACATCATCGCCATCAACAAGTTCGACAAGCGCGGCTCTCTCGATGCGCTGCGTGACGTGCGCAAGCAGTGGAAGCGCAACCACAACGCGTTCGAGCTCACCGACGAGAACACGCCCGTCTACGGAACCATCGCCTCGCAGTTCAACGACCCGGGCATGAACCGGCTCTACCGCGCGGTGATGGACAAGTTGGTCGAGAAGACGAAGGCGCCGCTGAAGTCGTCGATGCTGGTCACCGACAGCATGAGCGAGAAGCGCTGGGTGATTCCGCCCGATCGCACGCGCTACCTCGCGGAGATCGTCGAGACGTGCGAGGCGGCTGACGCGTTCGTCGACGCACAGTCGGCCATCGCGCGGCGCATGTACCAACTGCACGGCACCATCGAGGCCCTGCGCGCCAACGTCGGCAAGCGCCGCCTGGAGATCGTCGAGAAGTCCGACACGGTGCAGGTGACTCAGACCGTCGAAGGCGAGCCCGAATTCCTCAAGGAGCTCGTCGCGCTGTACCAGGAGCTCGAGCAGCGCCTCGACCCGGAGTGCCGCAAGCTGCTCGCCGAGTGGCCCGCGACGAAGCGCCGCTACGCCGCCGCGAAGTACCAGTTTCAGGTGCGCGACAAAGTCATCGAGCTCGACCTCACCAGCGAGTCGCTCTCGCGCCTCAAGATCCCCAAGGTCGCGCTGCCCAAATACGAAGACTGGGGCGACCTGCTCACGTGGCTGCTGCGCGAGAGCCCGCCGGGGCAGTTCCCCTTCACGGCGGGTGTATTCCCGCTCAAGCGCGACGGCGAAGATCCCGCGCGCATGTTCGCAGGCGAGGGCGGGCCTGAGCGCACCAACCGCCGGTTTCATTACGTCTCGCGCGGCATGCCGGCCAAGCGGCTCTCGACGGCGTTCGACTCGGTCACGCTCTATGGCGAAGACCCGGATCACCGGCCCGACATCTACGGCAAGGTCGGCAACTCGGGCGTGTCGATCGCGAACGTCGATGACGCGAAGAAGCTCTACTCGGGCTTCGATCTCTCCGACCCGTCGACGTCGGTGTCGATGACCATCAACGGCCCCGCGCCGATGCTGCTCGGCTTCTTCCTCAACGCGGCCATCGATCAGCAATGCGAGAAGTGGATTCGCGCCAACGACAAGGTCGCCGAGGTCGAAGAGAAGATCGACGCGATCTATCGACAGAAGGGCGCGCCGCGGCCGACGTACCAGGGCTCCTTGCCGGAAGGAAACGACGGCCTCGGGCTGCTGTTGCTCGGCGTTTCGGGTGACGAGGTGTTGCCCGCCGACGTGTACGCGAAGCTCCGCGCGGCGACGTTGTCAGCGGTGCGCGGCACCGTGCAGGCCGACATCCTCAAAGAAGATCAGGCGCAGAATACCTGCATCTTCAGCACCGAGTTCGCGCTGCGAATGATGGGCGACATTCAGCAGCACTTCATCACCAACAAGGTCCGCAACTTCTATTCGGTGTCGATCAGCGGGTACCACATCGCTGAAGCAGGGGCGAACCCGGTCAGCCAGCTCGCGTTCACGCTCGCGAACGGCTTCACCTTCGTCGAGTACTACTTGTCGCGTGGCATGCACATCGACGACTTTGCGCCGAACCTCTCGTTCTTCTTCTCGAACGGAATGGACCCTGAGTACACGGTGCTCGGTCGCGTCGCGCGGCGCATCTGGGCGCGGACCATTCGCGACAAGTACGGTGGCAACGATCGCTCGCAGAAATTGAAGTACCACATTCAGACCTCTGGCCGTTCGCTGCACGCGCAGGAGATCGCCTTCAACGACATTCGCACCACGCTGCAGGCGTTGCTCGCGCTGCAAGACAACTGCAACTCGCTGCACACCAACGCCTACGACGAGGCGATCACCACGCCGACCGAAGAGAGCGTGCGCCGCGCGCTGGCGATTCAGTTGGTCATCAACAAAGAGTTCGGCCTGTCGAAGAACGAGAACCCGATTCAGGGCTCGTTCATCGTCGAAGAGCTCACCGATCTCGTCGAAGACGCCGTGCTCACCGAGTTCCGCGCGCTCTCTGAACGTGGCGGCGTGCTCGGTGCCATGGAGCGCATGTACCAGCGCTCGAAGATCCAGGAAGAGTCGCTCTATTACGAGACGCTCAAACACGACGGGCGTCTGCCCCTGGTCGGCGTGAATACCTTCCTCGACCCGAAGGGCTCGCCGACGGTCCAACCGCCGGAGGTGATTCGCGCAACGCAAGACGAGAAGAACTACGCGATCGCCGCGCGCGACGCGTTCTGGCAGCGCAACGCGAAGACGGCACCAGTGGCGCTCGAGGCCGTACGTCGCGCGGCGCTCGACGGTGGCAACGTGTTCGCCGCGCTGATGGACGCGTGCAAGGTGTGCACGTTGGGGCAGATCTCACAGGCGCTCTACGGGGTCGGCGGTCAGTACCGCCGCAACATGTGATGCAGAGCACCTACGCAGAGTGGAAGGCGCAGGTTGAGAAAGACCTCGCCGGTGTTCCGTTTGAAAAAGCGCTGACGGTCAAGCTGCCCGAGGGCATCGCGGTGCAGCCGCTGTACGTCGACGCGCCGACGCTCGAGGTGCCGGGCATGCCGTCGAGCTTCTCGCTCGTGCTGCGTGAAAAGAGTGACGAGGGCTTCGTTACCGACACGCAGGTCGTCACGGCTGAACGCACGTTGCACTTGAACGATCCCCTCGCGCCGGGCTTCGCCGAGGTCGCGAGAGCGATCGACTGGGACATCGCCGGGGTCGTCTCGACGTTGGCGCTGCACGAGCAGGGCGCCGACGCGGCCGACGAGCTCGCCTACGCGCTGGCGAGCGGCGCCGCTGCGTTCTCGACGTTGCTCGACGCTGGCCTGACACCCGAGCGCGCCACGCATCATGTGGCCGTGCAGATCTCCGTCGGGCGCGACACGTTCGCCGAGCTCAGCAAGCTGCGCGCGTTGCGGATCTGCTGGAGCAAACTGGTCGCGATCGCCGGGGCGCCCGACGCACGACTCATCATTCACGCGGTGTCTTCGCGACGCACGCTGACGCAGCGAGACCCATGGGTGAACATGCTGCGCACCACGACGCAGGTCTTCGCGGCCGTGCTTGGCGGCGCCGATATCGTCACGCCGAGCAGCTTCGACGCGTTGCTGTCGGCGCAGTCGGCGCTCGGCGCGCGCGTCGCCCGTAACACCGGCCTCGTGCTTCGACATGAGAGCGCGCTGGGGGCCGTCGTCGACCCCGCTGCGGGCTCGTACTACCTCGACACCTTCACTGATCAGCTCGCGCGAGAAGCGTGGAAGCGTTTTCAGGCCATCGAAGCGCAGGGCGGCATCACGGCGGCGCTCCCGGCGTTGCACCAGCGCATCGAGCTCGCGTGGAAGCAGCGCCTCGAGGCCATCGCGAAGCGCAAGACGCCGCTGCTCGGGGTCTCTGAGTTCGCTAACCTCGACGAGAAGTTGCCGAGCGCGCCGCACGAAGCGGGCCGTCACGAGTCGGAACAATTCGAAGCGCTGCGCGCGCGGGCTGACGGCAAGTCACCGCAGGCCGTGCTGGTGACGCTGGGCACGCTGGCTGAGACGCGCGGCCGCGTGGGCTTCGCCATCAACTTCTTCGGCGCGGGCGGCATTCGTGCGCGTGAGGTCGCCGAGAACGAGAAGGCAGCGATCGCCTGTCTGTGCGGCACCGACGAGCGCTACGCGAGTGAAGCCGTGGAGCGCGCGAAGGCGCTCAAGCATCTTGGTTGTCAGCGCGTGTTGATCGCCGGCAAGCCGGGGGCGAACGAAGCCGAGCTACGCGCCGCGGGCGTCGACGGCTTCATCTACATGGGCTGCGACGTCGTCGAAACGCTCAACAACCTCCTGGAGTCGTACTCATGACGCGCTTCAACGGCGTCGACTTCGACGCGATCGCCACTCCGACAACGGCTGCACCACAGGGCGAGACGTGGAGCACGCCTGAGGGCATTCCGCATCGCGCGCGCTACAGCCGTGCAGATCTCGAAGGCGTCTCACACCTCGGTACGATGCCCGGCTTTGCGCCGTTCGTTCGTGGCCCGTACCCGACGATGTACGTGCGCCAACCGTGGACGGTGCGCCAGTACGCCGGCTTCTCGACGGCCGAAGACTCGAACGCGTTCTACCGACGCAACCTCGCCGCCGGGCAGATGGGCTTGTCGATCGCCTTCGATCTCGCGACGCACCGTGGCTACGACAGCGATCACCCGCGCGTGGTCGGTGACGTCGGCATGGCCGGCGTGGCCATCGACTCGATCCTCGACATGAAGGTGCTGTTCGACGGCATCCCGCTCGACAAGATGAGCGTGTCGATGACGATGAACGGCGCGGTGCTGCCGATTCTCGCGCTCTACGTGGTGGCCGCAGAAGAGCAGGGCGTGTCGCCGGAAAAGCTCTCGGGGACGATTCAGAACGACATCCTCAAAGAGTTCATGGTGCGCAACACGTACATCTACCCGCCCGCACCCTCGATGAAGATCATCGCCGACATCTTCTCGTTCACGTCCCGGAAGATGCCGAAGTTCAACTCGATCTCCATCTCCGGCTACCACATGCAGGAAGCCGGAGCGTCGGCCGACCTCGAGCTCGGGTACACGCTCGCCGATGGCCTCGAGTACATCCGCACCGGCATCGCCAGCGGCATGAGCGTCGACGCGTTCGCGCCACGGCTCAGCTTCTTCTTCGCCATCGGCATGAACTTCTTCATGGAGGTCGCAAAGCTGCGCGCTGCGCGATTGCTGTGGGCGAAGTTGGTGGCGGGCTTCAACCCGAAGAACCCCAAGAGCCTCGCGCTGCGCACGCACTGCCAGACCTCGGGTTGGTCGCTGACGGCGCAAGACGTCTACAACAACGTGGTGCGCACCTGCATCGAGGCCATGGCCGCGACGCAGGGCCACACGCAGAGCCTCCACACCAACTCGCTCGACGAAGCGCTCGCGCTGCCGACTGACTTCTCGGCCCGCATCGCGCGCAACACGCAGCTGCAGTTGCAGCTCGAGTCGGGCACCACGCGGCCGGTCGACCCGTGGGGCGGCAGTCACTACGTCGAGTGGCTCACGCACCAGCTCGCGGCGCGCGCGCAGTCGCACATCGACGAAGTCGAGAAGCTCGGCGGCATGGTGAAGGCCATCGAGAAGGGCGTACCCAAGCTGCGCATCGAAGAAGCGGCGGCGCGTACGCAGGCCCGCATCGACTCCGGTCGTCAGGTGATCGTCGGAGTGAATCGCTTCAAGCCCACCGAAGCTGAGGTGGTGCCGGTGTTGAAGGTCGACAACGCGGCGGTGCGAAAGAACCAGCTCGAGCGCCTCGAGAAGCTGCGCCGCGATCGTGACCCGGCGGCAGTGACGCGCACCCTCGACGCGTTGTCGGCGAGCGCGAAGAGCGGTGAAGGCAACCTGCTTGAGCTGGCGATCGACGCGGCCCGGGCCCGCGCGACGGTGGGTGAGATCTCCCTCGCGCTCGAGAAGGTCTTCGGCCGTCACCAGGCAGAGATCCGCGCCATCTCCGGTGTGTACAGTGGCGAGGTGGGCGAGAGCGCTGACTCCATCACCAACGTACGCGCGCGCACGAAGCGCTTCATGGAAACCGAAGGTCGTCGCCCGCGCATTCTCGTCGCGAAGATGGGGCAAGACGGCCACGACCGCGGCCAGAAGGTGATCGCCTCGGCGTTTGCTGACCTCGGCTTCGACGTCGACATCGGGCCGCTCTTTCAGACCCCCGACGAGACCGCGCAGGCAGCCGTCGAGAACGACGTGCACATCGTCGGCGCGAGCTCGTTGGCGGCAGGGCACCTCACGTTGGTGCCTGCGCTGCGTGATGCGTTGGCGAAGCGCGGCCGCTCCGACATTCTCGTCGTCGTCGGCGGCGTGATTCCTCCCGATGACTACCCGGCGCTGCGTGCCGCTGGCGCAGCAGAGATCTTCGGGCCCGGCACCGTCATCGCCGACGCGGCGGGCGCTTTGCTCGACAGGCTCGAGGCATGACGCCGAGGAAGGGCCGCCTCTCGCTCGACGCGTACGAGGCCGGCATTCGTTCTGGAGATCGCGGCGTGCTCGCGCGGGCCATCACGCTGGTCGAGAGCCGCGATCTCGGCGACGGGGTGCTCGCGCAACAGCTGCTCACACGCCTGTTGTCTTTGACAGGGCGCGCGCGCCGCATCGGCATCACCGGAGTGCCCGGCGTCGGCAAGAGCACGTTCATCGACGAGCTCGGTACGCGACTGACGGACCAGGGCATGAAGGTCGCCGTGCTCGCGGTAGACCCCTCGAGCAGCGTCTCGGGCGGTTCGATTCTCGGAGACAAGACGCGCATGGCGCGGCTCGCCGTCGACCCGCTCGCATACATTCGTCCCTCGCCCAGCAGCCTGACGCTCGGCGGAGTCACACGGCGAACGCGCGAGACGATGTTGTTGTGCGAGGCCGCCGGCTTCGACGTGGTGTTGGTCGAGACCGTCGGCGTGGGGCAGGGCGAGACCACCGTCGCTCAGATGGTCGACACCTTCCTGGTGTTGATGCTCCCCGGCGCGGGCGATGAGCTTCAGGGCATCAAGAAGGGCATTCTCGAGCTCGCCGATGTGATCGCCGTGAACAAGGCCGACGGCGAGGGCGCGGATCGCGCGCGCCTGGCGCTCGGCGATCTCAAGTCGGCGCTCCGGTACCTCCCCAGGCGCCGACCCGACTGGGCGATTCGTGCTGTCGCGATTTCCGGCATCTCTGGGCTCGGGCTCGACGAGCTCTGGGCTGCGCTTGAAGCGCATCGCGCGGCGCTCGAAGCGTCGGGAGGGCTCACGGCGGTGCGCGCGGAACAGCAGCGCTCGTGGTTGTGGGCGCTGATCTCCGAGCGCCTGGAGCAGCACTTTCGCCATCACCCAGCGGTGGCGCCGTTGCTCGTGAGCGTCGAACGCGACGTGGTCGAAGGTCGCCTTGCGCCCACGGCCGCGAGCGATCGACTGCTCAGCGCGTTTGGCCTCGCGCTCTCGCGAGAGTGAATTCTTCCGTCGCAGAAGGAACAACATGAGCGGCGTCGAAGGGTTCCCGATGAGATCGCCGATGCGCGTAAAGTGCGCGCCGACGTGGCGACACTCAGCAGCTTTTTTGCGATCTACACCGACGGGGCAGCGCTCTCTGAGTCGTTCCCGTCTCCCGTTGGCGCCGACGTTTTCCTGGGCGAGATGGGGACGATGCTCGTGCCCGGCCCTCGCGAAGAGCTCTTCGGGCCGCACGTCGCGAACTTTCACCGCGCGCAGTTCAAGCGCGGTTTTCTGCTCGGCTTCCGACGTGAATTGAAGGGGCGATCCGAGACGTTCTTCTCGCAGGTGCGCACGGCGGTGCTCGCGGCGACGAACGGCGTGAATGGGTTCGCGCTCGACGTGCTGCGGCTCTGGCCGTTTCCACTCGCGCAGGCCGAAGACGCGCTGCCTGAACACCTGCTCGCTGAAGATCTCTTCTCGGTCGGGTTCTCGGACATGGGCGCGCACGGCATGCGCGGCGAGACGGTGGGCTTCAGCAAGCTGGGCCAGCGTGAGATCTCCTTCGAGTTCGCCGACCCCGCGTTGATGGAAGAGGCCGCGTTGATGTGCGGCCACCTCGCCGACTGGTTCCTCGAGCACAACAAGCGCATCGAGCACGGTCAGTCGATGTCGCTCGGGTTCGATCGCATCTCGTTCTTCGCGGCTGAAGGTTCGGCTGGCGGCCCGTTTCGCGGCTGGCACCCGCCGCTCATTCAGAAGCTCGTACCGCCCACGTTGTTCGACGGCGTGGGCGTGCTCGAAGTGAAGGCCTCGCCTCCGGGTGATCTCGAGCACTTCGAAGACCTCACGATTCCGCTGCGGAGATCGATGGAGCAACGCACGTTGCTCGAAGAGTTCGACCTCACGGGTGACTCGCCACACTCCTCGAGCACCGCGCAGGTGAAGGGCTTCATCACCGGCCTGCAGGATCTCGTCGCGCAGCGCGATGAACCGACGTCGTCGAAGGACAGCGGCTGGCGACTGCGCAGCACCGCTGAAGGTGACTCGGGTGAGGTCGGCGTGATGACGCTCGCCGATCTCTCACGGCGCGCGCCGGACATCGTTCGCTACCTCACGCTGCCGCAGGGCATGAAGCTCTCGTGGAACACGCAGGGCACCATCGAGGTCGATCGCAGCCGCGTCGAGCTCGATGAAGAACCCGACGACGACCTTCCGTCATGAGCGACCCGTTCTTCGGAGAGCTCTACCTCCGTTCGACGCGGCCATTCCTCTCAGCGCAGGTCACTCAGGCCGAGGCGTCGTTTCTTCGCCGGTATCTTCGCGGAGGGCGCACGCTCGACGTCGGCTGTGGGCACGGCCGACACCTGGAGGAGCTCGGTGGCTTCGGGGTCGACCGCGACACGCTCTCGCTGCGTGAAGCAAGACAGTTCGGAGGCGTGGCCCGCGCTGATTTTTCGGCGCTGCCTTTTCGTACCGGCGCGTTCGACGGGGCGTGGTGTTGGTACAACTCGCTGGGCACGCTCGAAGACGCCGAGGTTCCGCGCGTGCTGGCCGAGGTGGCGCGCTGTCTGCGCCCGGGTTCGCCGTTCGTCATTCAGGGATCACACATCGGGCGGGCGATGGCGCAGCCTGAAGCCGGCTACGACGGCTCGTTGGGGCAGGGCGATCACCTCGTCGAGACCGCGCGTTTTGACGCCGTGCGCCGCCGCGATGACATTCACCGCAAGTTGTTGTTGGCCGACGGGCGAGTGCTCGAGGCCGACTTCTTCATTCGTTACTATGACCTCGACGAATGGCGGGGCCTGCTGTCAGAAGCCGGCTTCGAGACGCGGTGGTCGGTCGGCGCGTTGGACGGTTCGTCATTAGACGAGAGTTCGACTGACGTAATCGTTGGAGCCGAAAGACGTTGATCGATGACCAGCTCACTTGCCGCCACGTTTCCCCGCAGCGTCGACCTCTATGAGGTGGGGCCTCGTGACGGCTTGCAGAACGAGCTGCGTACGCTCGCGACTGAAGACAAGGCGCGGCTGATTCAGGCGCTCATCGACGCCGGCGAGAAGCGCATCGAGGTGACGTCGTTCGTTTCTCCCCGGTGGATTCCGCAGCTGGCCGACGCCGAGAAGTTGTTGCCGCTGATTCCGCGTCGCGACGGCGTGACGTTCAGCGCGTTGGTGCCGAACCTCAAAGGGCTCGAACGCGCGAAGGCTGCGGGCCTGCAGGAAGCTGCGGTGTTCCTGTCGGTCACCGAGAGCCACTCGAAGAAGAACATCAACAAGTCGGTCGCTGAGGCCATCGCGACGTCGACTGAAGTGGCGCGTGAAGCGCGCGCGGCCGGTATGCGCGTGCGGTGCTACCTGTCGACCGTGTGGGGGTGCCCGTACGAAGGCCTCACGCCCGTCGCGAAGGTCGTCGACGTGGTGAAGCGGCTGACCGACGTCGGCTTCTACCAGCTGAGCCTCGGCGACACGATCGGTGTGGGCACGCCCACGCAGACCGCGGAGATCGTCGACGAGGTCTCGAAGTTGATCCCCGTCGAGCAGATCGCGCTGCACCTGCACGACACGCGCGGCACGGCGTTGGCGAACGCGTTGATCGGCTTGTCGATGGGCATCACCACCTTCGACTCGAGCATCGGCGGGCTCGGCGGTTGCCCGTACGCGCCGGGGGCGGCAGGCAACCTGGCAACGGAAGACCTCGCGTACATGCTTCAAGGCATGGGCGTGAAGACGGGCATCGATCTCCACAAGCTGGTGCTCGCAGGTGAGCTCGGCCAGGAGTTGATCGGCCGCAAGTTGCCCGGCAAGTACCTGCAGGCCGCGCTCGGCGAACGTGAAAAACAGGCGGCGCGTGAACGTCGCCCTTCTTGAGCTGATCGCTTCACGGCGTCGACTGCCAGTGCCTTAGCTGAATATTCGTTTGAGCCAGCCCATGACGCCGCGCGGGCGGAAGACATCGACCTCAGGGTCGGTGTCTTCTTCCAGCGCGCGCACCTGGGCGCGCACCTTCTCGGGCGTATCGCGCGTGGCGAACGCCGAGACGATCTCGTTGCCGGTCGACTCTTCGCGCGCGGTGATCGTCAGCAGACACTCATTGGTGAGCTCGAACGTCAGCTCGACGGCGACCGCGCCACGCGGCGCTGGCGGCAATTCGGGGACCTTGAACGTGCCCAGCCACGTGTTCTTCGCGGCGCGACCGTGCTCGCCCTGAAACACCGTCAGCTCCATCGTGCGCTGGTTCTCGCGCGTGGTGACCATGCGGTACTTGCGCGTGGTCGGCAGCGACGTGTTGCGCGCGATGATCGGGTGAAAGCGACCGCCGGGCAGCCCGATGCCGATCGACATCGGCAACACGTCGATGAGCAACAGGCCTGCCTTCTTGTCGAGCGCGTCGGCCAACAACGCGGCGCCCAACGCCACCGCTTCTTCAGGGTTGCCGGCGGTCACCGGCTGGCGACCGAAGAGCAGGGCGATGCGCTCTTGCACCAACGGCGCGCGCGACTGCCCACCGACCAGGACGATCTCGTCAATCTGATCTGCGCGGAGGCCGCGAGTCTCGACGACGCCCTGACAGACCTCCATGGTGCGATCGACGATGCTGCGCGTGAGCTTCTCGAGTTGCGCGCGCGTGAGCGTCACGTCGAGATCGACGGGCTTGCCGTCGACCACCGCGACGAAGGGCACGTGAATGCGCGCTTCTTTCAGGTTCGAGAGCGCCATCTTCGCGCGCTCGGCTGCGTCGTAGACGCGTTGAATAGCGACGCGATCAGTGAAGATGGTGTCGGTGCGCGACTCGAAGTCCGAGAGCAGCTGCGCGACGATCGCGGAGTCGAAGTCGATGCCGCCGAGGAACGTGTCGCCGCCCGTCGAGACGACCTCGTAGACAGACTCGGTGTACTCGAGCACCGACGCGTCGAAGGTGCCGCCGCCGAGATCGTACACGAGCACGCGTTGCGGCTTCTTGCGCACCGAGCCCCACGCGAGCGCCGCCGCCGTCGGCTCATTGACGATGCGCTCCACGTGAAAGCCCGCGAGGCGACCTGCTTCACGCACGGCTTCGCGCTGCCGCTCCGAGTACCAGGCAGGCACGGTGATGACGGCGCGGTGCACCGGCTCGCCCAGGCGGTTCTCAGCGAGCTGTTTGAGCTCGCGCAGCACCAACGCCGAGAGCTCTTCGAGGCGATACGAGCGATCGGCCAACTGCACCGCGCACTCACCGTCGTCCGTGGGCACGACCTCATACGGAAAGCGCTTGAGCAGCTCGCGCACTTCTTCCGAATCGGCAGGCCGACCGATGAGGCGCTTGAAGCCGTACACCGCCCAGCGCGGGTTCGTCGTCAGCTGCGCCTTCGCCGCCGCGCCCACCACCAACTGTCCACGCTGCGTCAGCGCGACGATCGACGGGATGAGCGACTGGCCGTCCTTCCACGCCAGCATCATCGGTTGGCCGTCTTTGACGATCGCCGCGCACGAATTCGTGGTGCCGAGATCGATGCCGATGATCGGCCCCGTACGCTGCGGCTCAGGCGCGGGCTCGAACGCCGGCGCCTTCACCGACCGCGCGTCGCCCTGCACCAGCAACCGCCCCGCGAGCTCGGAGGGCAGGGCGGCCTGCGCCTGCGACGCCGGCACCGCCTCGGGAGGAATCGCGTCGGGGCTGCTGTCGGCCGGGCCCACGTTGCGCGGCAGCGGCGGCTCTGGCGAGCGCGCGTGCGGCAGCGCCGCCGCAGCTGACTCGAGGAACCGGCGGCTCACCGCGTCGAGCGTGATGAACTTGAAGCCCATGCCGGGCACGCCTTCGCCCTTGTTACCGGTGACGTACGCCACCACCGCCGACGCGTAGAGAACGCGCGCGCCCGACTCGATGCGAATCTCGAGCAGCACTGGCGTGCCGGGGTTCTTGAGCGACTTCGACCGGAGATAGATGCCTCCGCGGGTCAGGTTGCTGCCGTACTTCGCGAGCAGCTCTTCTGCGCTGGCGAAGGGCAGCCTCACCGACAGTCCGATGGGCTTGTTGTCGGTCGACACGGCGCGTTTGGATTACGTAAGGGCTCGGAGAAACTCCAGTGAATCTGGGTGGCTTTTCTTCTCGGAGCCGATTGTCTAAGGCCCGCCCATGCTGCCTTCGAAAATCCGTCTGGGCCTCACGTTCGACGACGTTCTGTTGCTCCCGGCGCACAGCGAAGTGCTCCCGCATCAGGTCGATCTCTCGACGCAGGTGACGCGGAACCTGCGGCTCCCGATTCCACTGCTCTCGAGCGCGATGGACACCGTCACCGGCGCCCGCATGGCGATCGCGATGGCGCAGGAAGGCGGCCTCGGCGTCATTCACAAGAACTTCACGCCGGAGCAGCAGGCCGCCGAGGTCGCCAAGGTGAAGAAGTACGAGAGCGGCATCGTGATCGACCCCATCACCATCGAGCCCAACGCGCCGTTGTCGCGCGTAGTCGAGGTGATGGCGGAGCACGGTATTCACGGCATCCCCGTCGTCGACGGCCGCAAGCTGGTGGGCATCATCACCAGTCGCGACGTGCGCCACGAAAAGAAGCTCGACCAACCCGTGCACCAGGTGATGACGAAGAAGCTCGTCACGGCGCGTGAAGGTGTGTCGCAGGAAGAGGCGACCGACCTGCTGCACAAGAACCGCATCGAGAAGCTGCTGGTCACCAATGAAGCCGGCGAGCTGCGCGGTCTCATGACGATCAAAGACGTCGAGAAGCGCCGCGTGTTTCCCAACGCCGCGAAAGACAGCAAGCAGCGGTTGCTCGTCGCGGCTGCGGTCGGCGTCGGCGCCGATCGCGACGCGCGCGTCGAGGCGTTGCTCAGAGCCGGCGTCGATGTGATCGTCGTCGACACCGCGCACGGCCACAGCAAGGGCGTCATCGAGGCAGTGCGCGAGCTGCGCCGCACGTTCAAGGGCACCTACGAGCTCGTCGCCGGCAACGTGGCGACGGCCGAAGCGACGAAGGCCCTCATCGAAGCAGGCGTCGACGCGGTGAAGGTCGGCATCGGGCCGGGCTCGATCTGCACCACGCGCGTGGTGGCCGGGGTCGGCGTGCCGCAGGTCACGGCGATCGACGACTGCGCGCGCGCGGCGGCAGGCAGCGGGGTGCCGATCATCGCTGACGGCGGCATCAAGTACTCGGGCGATCTGGTCAAGGCCATCGCCGCCGGCGCGAACACCGTGATGATCGGCTCGCTCTTCGCGGGCACCGAAGAGTCGCCGGGCGAGACGATCCTGTACCAGGGCCGCAGCTACAAGGCGTACCGGGGCATGGGCTCGCTGGGCGCCATGCGCCAGGGCTCGAAGGATCGCTACTTCCAGGGCGGCGTGCAGGACGACAAGAAGCTCGTGCCCGAGGGCATCGAGGGGCGCGTTCCGTACAAGGGCACCGTGGCGATGAACGTGTTCCAGCTGCTCGGCGGGTTGCGCGCCGGCATGGGCTACTGCGGCACCAAAGACATCGAAGCGCTGCGCCACGACGCGCAGTTCGTGCAGATCACCTCGGCCGGGCTCAAAGAGAGCCACGTGCACGACGTGATCATCACGGAAGAAGCGCCGAACTACCGCCACGAGTGAGCATGAAAAAGCCCGCCCCTGCGAACACGGGAGCGGGCTTCGAAAGACCAGCGGCGCCGACCTACTTGTCGCGCTTGCGCTTGGTGTCTTTCACTTCGACCGTCTTCTCGGCGTTGTTCAGGCGCGTGATGAGCGTGTCTTTGTCGTCGAGGTCGAGCTTCTCGATGGCGTCGCGGAGCGTCTCGAAGTTGAGGCGCGCGGCCTTCACGGCCTTGCCGTCTTTGTAGTCGTCGACGACGGGCACCTGGACGATCTCACGCACCAGCGTCTCGAAGTCTTTCCGCACTTCGGCCTGCGCGTCGACGCAGCTGTCGCGCGCCGCGATGATGTTGGTGCTGCCTTCCTGGTACGCGAGGTCGGGGTTGCGCGAGATCGACTCGTCGAAGCGCGTGTTGCGCTCCTTCACCTTGTCGAGCAGCCCTGTGTAGATGGTGATGCGCTTGTCTTCGGGCGCGGTGTCGTCTTTCGCGCGGCTCAACTCGGCGGTGACGTCGTCACACTTCATCTTCAGGAGATCTTCGGCGGTCGAAGTTCCGAGCGCGTCGCTCTTCTTCGTCTCTCGTTCGAGGCGTTCGTCGCTGGTGATCTCCTTCACACAACCTGAAGTGAAGAGGAGGGCGGTCGTCAGGGCTGCTGCGATGCGCTTGCTCATTGGCGCGGGAGTCTTGAAGGGATAGAGCCGTTCGTCAACGACGGAGACGGAGCCACCGTGCACGCGACTCACGAGAAGATCCTCATCCTCGACTTCGGTAGCCAGTACACGCAGCTCATCGCCCGGCGCGTGCGTGAGCTCGGGGTCTACTGCGAAATTCACCGGCCCGATCTGCCGCTCGAGGCCATCAAGGCCTACGCGCCGAAGGGCATCATCCTCTCGGGCGGGCCGATGTCGGTCGAGCAGGAGGGTTCTCCTCGCTGCGTGCCTGAGGTCTTCGAGCTCGGGCTGCCGGTGTTGGGCGTCTGCTACGGCCTGCAGTTGATGGCCAAGATGCTCGGGGGGCGCGTCGACAAGAGCGCGCACCGTGAATATGGCCCGGCCGATGTGGAGATCGTCTCGGCGCGCGGCCCGTTCGCGGGCTTCGAGACGGGCTCGTCAGTGAAGGTGTGGATGAGCCACGGCGATCGCGTCGAGGAGCTACCGCCGGGCTTTGTGGCCATCGCGAAGACGCCCAGCGCGCCATTCGCCGCCGCGGCGCACGAGAGCAAGCCCCTCTACGGCGTGCAGTTTCACCCCGAAGTCGTGCACACGCCGCGCGGCAAAGAGCTGCTGCGCGCGTTCCTCTTCACCGACTGCAAGGTGAAGGGCGACTGGACGATGAAGAGCTTCATCGAAGAATCGATTGAAGAGATCCGCGCGAAGGTCGGCACGGGCCGGGTGATCTGCGGGTTGTCGGGAGGGGTCGACAGCTCGGTCGCCGCGCTCCTGCTTCACCGCGCCATCGGCGATCGTCTGCAGTGCATCTTCGTCGACAACGGGCTGCTCCGGCAGGACGAGCGCGCCCAGGTCGAGGCGCTCTTCGTCGGTCGCTTCAACGTGCCGCTCAAGACCATCGACGCGCGCGCGCGGTTCCTCGGCAAGCTCGCGGGCGTCACCGACCCCGAAACCAAACGCAAGACCATCGGCTACGAGTTCATCTCGGTCTTCGAAGAAGCGGCGGCTGAGTTCACCGACGCGCAGTTCCTCGCGCAGGGCACGCTGTACCCCGACGTCATCGAGTCGGTCTCGGTGGTCGGTAAGTCGGCCACCATCAAGAGCCACCACAACGTCGGCGGGCTGCCCGAGAAGATGAAGCTCAAGCTGGTCGAGCCGCTGCGCGAGCTGTTCAAAGACGAGGTGCGCGTGCTCGGGCGGGAGCTCGGGCTGCCCGATGAGATGGTCTCGCGCCACCCGTTCCCCGGGCCGGGCCTCGCCATTCGCGTCATCAGCGATCTCACCGAGCAACGGTTGAACGTGCTGCGCAAGGCCGACGTCATCGTCATCGACGAGATCCAGAAGGCCGGGCTCTACAAAGAGACGTGGCAGGCCTTCGCGGTGCTGCTGCCGGTGCAGAGCGTGGGCGTGATGGGCGACGAGCGCACCTACGAGAACACGTGCGCGGTGCGCGTGGTGACCTCCGTCGATGGCATGACGGCCGACTGGGCACGCTTGCCGTACGAAGTGCTCGGGAAGATCTCCAGCCGCATCACCAACGAGGTGCGCGGCATCAACCGCGTCGTCTACGACATCTCGTCGAAGCCGCCCGCCACCATTGAGTGGGAATAACGCCCGCATGGCCGCGAAGAAGAAGTCAGGCACGACGCACAAGCACCTGCTGCCGGTGCCCGATTCACGCGAAGCGGCGCTGGCGTGGTTCGCGAATCTCTCGAATCGCATCGCTGAAGCGGGCGTGCCCGAGCTTCAGCTGCTGGTGACCGAGGCGCGCACCTATGATCTCGTCGGGCTGCGCGAAGTGCTGGGCGACGACGAGCAGGTCCTCGCGCTCAACCGCGCCGCCAACGAGCTCATACAAGCAGGGCTCGACACGTTTGGCGCGTCGAGCCCCCAGGGTTTTCAGCTTCAGATCCTGCGCGACATCATCAACGACTCTTGAGCTCTTCGACGAGCCGCGTGGCTCCGTAGACCTTGTCGATCGCCTCGATGATCGACGCCGAGTGCACCGCGACCGTGCGGTTCACCGACGCGTCGAAGCCGTAGTCACCACCGAGCGACTGGATGTTGCCGTCGAACACCAGGCCGACGATCTCGCCCTTCGCGTTGACCATCGGTGATCCGGAGTTGCCGCCGATGATGTCGTTGCTGGTGACGAAGTTGAAAGGCGTCTCGAGGTTGAGTTTCGACTTCGCGTTGAGCCACGTCTTCGGCAGGGCGTACGGGTCGGCGCCGGTGTGGCGCTCGAAGGCACCGCCGAGCTTGCTGAACGGCGTCACCCGCGCGCCGTTCTCGTCGTAGCCCTCGACCGCGCCGTACGAGAGGCGAAGCGTGAACGTGGCGTCGGGATAGATCGCGTCGCCGTAGACGGCGAAGCGCGCGCGGGCGAGCAGCTCCTGCTGCTTCTTGATGGGGCCATCGACTTCGGTCTCGTACTTCTTGCGAATGGCGCGGGCGTCGCCGTCGAAGGCGCGCGCCAGTTCGATCATCGGGTCTTTCGACGCGTCGACCTTCGCTTTGCCGCCGTCGAAGAGCTCCTTGCGGAAGCCGCCGGTGGCGTTGCCGGTCTTGTCAGTCTTGATGTCCTTGAGCTTCGTACCCTTCACGGCGGCGCTGGCGACTTCAGCCGGGCTCTTGTTACCGAACACGCGCTTGATGAACGGGTGATCGGCGCCGAGATCTTCGCGCAGCTTGGTGAGCGAGTAGGTCAGCGTCGCGACCTCGAACTCGTCGTAGATGGGCGTGTTCGCCAGCACGCGCGACTTGAGCTGCGGCAGGCGCGCGTCGGTGTATTCCTTGAGCCGCTCGCCGTTGGGCTTGGGACTCTCGTCGGCGTAGCGAACCAACGCTCGCGCCAGGCCGAAGAGCTCAGAGGTCGGGCCGCGCTCGAGCGCGTTGTATTCCTTGCGGTAGGCCTGCTGCTTCTTCGTGAGGTTGGCGATCGTCTCCCATACGGCGCCGTACTGCTTCTCGAGCTCGGGCTTCGCCTTCACCTTCGCGCGGAAGTCCTGCTCGTTCTTCACGAGCTGCCCGTAGAACGCCTTATCGGCGAGCGCGGCGTGGCGACCTTTGAGCGCCTTGAACGCGTTCTCGACGCCGAAGAGCAGATCGTTCGAGTGACGCTTCTGCTCCTTGCCGCGCGACTGGTACTCGGTGACGTAGCCACGGAGCTCGGCGAGGCGGAAGAGCGTGAGCGGCAGGCGGTAGTCGCGATCGTCGTCGAGCTGCGCGACGGTCAGGCCACGCGACGTGCCGCCGGGGTTGCCGGAGACGAACGTGGCGTCGCCTTCTTTGATGGTGCCGTCGCTCCACGCGAGGAAGTGCTCGAGCTTCGCCGGCTTGCCGTCTTTGCCGTAGATGCGCACGAACGAGACGTCGAGATCGTAGCGGGGGAAGGTGAAGTTGTCGGGGTCGCCGCCGAAGAAGGCGATGCCGTCCTCCGGCGCGAACACGAGGCGGATGTCCTGGAAGCGCTGGTACTTGTAGAGATCGTAGCGACCGCCCCGGTACAGCGTGACGACCTCGCAACGCACGTCGTCGCTGGTGCCACACTCTTTCTCGATCGCCGCGATGGCGGCCTTCTGCGCGTCGGAGAACTTGTCGTCGGCCACGCCCTTGGTGGCGTCCTGCACGCGCTTGGTGACGTCGGTGATCTCCGCGAGCTGATTGAGCTCCATGCCGGGGCAACGCGCTTCGTCTTTTTCCGCTTTGGCGAAGAAGCCGTCGCGGTTGAAGTCTTTCTTCATGAGGCCCGAGAGGTTCTCGATGCACTCACGCGCGCAGTGGTGGTTGGTCATCACCAGGCCCGAAGGCGAGACGACCGACGCCGAGCAGCCGCCGGCGATGCGCACCGACGCGAGGCGCAGGTGATCGAGCCAGTCCTTCGTGGGCTCGACGCCGTACTTCGACTTCACCTTCGCGGCGGGAAAGTTGTTGTACGTCCACATGCCTTCGTCGGCGTGCGCGACCGTCGCGCACAGCACCGAGGCAGCGGCCAGAGAGAGGTGTCGCTTCATGAGTCACTCCTTGGGTGAAGGGCGGTTGTGCCCCCCGAAGGAGTGCAGATCAAGGCTCACGCGACGCCCGACTTGCCCCAGATTTCTTCGAAGCGATCCTTTCGTCGACGACGACTCCGAGGGGTTCGCGCTGCTGCGTCGATGAGCGCGCGGAACTCGGGTGACGACGTCGGAGAAGATGACTCCGTTGACGCGCTCACCGCCGTCGACGTCTTCCTGCCGAGGAACCTCGCCCAGAAGCAGAACGCAGCTCGTGCTCTCTGCGCGCAAGAATCAAGGCCCCCGCGCCGACGCGCTCGTCCTACTGCGGGCCCTGAGCGCGCAGGAACTTCGTCAGCCGCGCGCCCATCCACACGCGAAACTCGGGGGTCGTCGGAGGGCTGTGCTGACTGCCTTTGAGCAACTCGGTGTCGGGGTTCTTGAAGAGCTGTCTGGCGCGATCGATCACCGACTGGCCGGGGAAGCTGACGTCGTGCTCTGCAGAGATCACCAGCACCGGCGCCGTGAGCTTCTCGAAGTCGGTCGTCGCCGAGAGCATCGGCACCTTCATGTTGAGCCGGTAGCTCAAGAACGAGTCGCCGATGTACGGCATCCATTCGTCGTCGAGCGTCGTGAGCAGCCCTGCAGCGAACTTCCGCAAGCGCGAGGGGCTGGGCGACATCAAGTACATCGACATGGGCCAGCCCATCTTCCAGAAGCCATCCCACGCGGAGCCGCTCACCATGCCAGCGGGGACCAGCAGCGCGAGCTTCTCGATGCGCTCCGGCGCGACGGCGGCGAAGCGCTGCGCGACGAAGCCACCCCAACTGACGCCAATGAGGCTGACTTTCTGCAACTTGAGCTGGTCGAGCACCTCGCCCAGCCACGTGCCGTAGTCGTTGTTGTCGACGCGGAGGCGCACGTCAGCGCTCTTCACCGACTGACCGATGACGTCGACGGCGTAGACACGAAAGTTCTTCAGCAATTCGCTCAACTCGAGCAGCAGATGAGACGAACTCGCGAGTGCCCCATGAAGAATGACGAGCGGCGGCGCGCTCTCGGCGCCGCCGATGAGCACGTGCGAATCACCGAAGCGGCTACCGACCGTGCGGCTCTCGAGCTGCGCAGGAATCAGATCACGGAACTTCTGGTGCCACTGTTCGATCTTCTCGCGCGCTGCAGGCGTCTTGAACATCACTGAGGTCATTTGCGGCTCCGGGGTGGGGGCTTGGACGTGGGGCGAAGGCCGTCGACGTGCTGCTGAAACAACCGACCCACGAGCTCGACGGGGTCGCTCACCGAGCCCTGAACCCAGCCGATGAGCGAGAAGTAGAAGAACGAGAACCAGGCAGTCCCGACCATCACCGCATCGACGCCAGCGCGGAGGTCACCTCGTTCAATGGCTCGCTGAACGCGTTCGGCGATTCGGCGGTGAACATTGGTGACCTGACCGACGAAGCGCTCCGACCAGGGGCCTTCGGCGAACAGCGACTCCTTGAGGAGCACGCGACTGAGCCTGGGTCGGTGGCGGTAGTACGCGAAGACCCGCTCGGCGACTTCGAGCAACTCGTCTTGCAGCCCATCCGCGTCCAGGTCGTCGAAGGCGCGAGCAAGGGTGCTCTCGAGGTCGGCGAAGAGCGAGGCGTAGAGCAGTTCGCGCTTGTCGCCCGTATGGTGCAGCACCGTCGCGGCCGAAACACCCGCGCGAGCGGCAATCGCCCGCAGGTTTGCGGCGTCGAACCCGACGCGCTCGAACTCGTCGCGCGCTGCCTTCAGAACCTCGTCTCGGGTCGCCTGGGTCTTCTGCGCACGCGAGGCTGATTTTCTTCGGATTGCCATGTTCGCTGAACATGTTTAACGACTCGTCAAACACGTTCAATGAAAAACCGTGTCGTGAGTCGACGGAATTGATGACCGCGCAGCAACTCAGTTGGTGCGCACGAAAACGGAGTTCGTCACGATGACCCCACGTCGTTCTCGTTGGCCCGTCAGCATCACCAAAAATTGGAGCAACAGTTGTTTCAGGAACACAGCAGGGGCAGCGACTGGCCGGTTGATGGCCCCATCGATCTCAACACCCACGATCTCCCGCACGCCTCGGCGACGACGGAGTGGTGGTACGTCAACTCGCACCTCACGGCTGCTGACGGCCGCAAGTTCGCGCTGTTTGCCGCGTTCTTTCGCATCGTCAACGGGAAGAAAGCCGACGGTTCGATTGAGTACGCGCACTCGCTCACGTGGGCTCTGAGCGACCTCGCGAACAACGACTACCTGCCGCGCAGCTTCGTCGACGTGAACGCGCCGACGATTGGTCTCGAGCGAATCAAGCAGGGGCAGGGCGCGAAAGACGAACGCCTCAATCGCGCGATCAGCGAAGTGCTCCGCGACGGTCGTGTACCGCTGCCCGACCGCATGTTCACCCAGCCGGTGTCCGTCAGTCTCGAGCGACTCGCGCTAGACTTCGGCGGGGCGCGCTTCGAGAAGACGAAGGCCGGCGAATACAGGCTGGTGCTCGACAGCCGCGAAGGCCCACAGCGCCCGTTCGGTGCGGAGCTCACCTTCACGCTCAAGAAGCCGCCCGTTCGCCACGGAGACAACGGCGTGGTGCGCGGCGTTCACGGCGAAGACATGTTCTACGTCTTCGTGCCGCGCTGCGAGGTGACCGGCGCGGTGACGGTCGACGGCGCGCGCGTCGAGGTGAGCGGGCAGGGTTGGTACGACCACGAGTTTGGTTGCCCGCCCAAGAAGCGCGACGAGACGGCGACGAAGTCAGACCTCGGCGTCATCGCGTGGAACTGGGTCTCGGCGCAGCTCGACGACGGCACCGATGTCAGCGTGTACGAGCTGGTGCACTCCCTGACCAAAGAGAGCAAGGGCCGCTGGGCCGTCATCATCGATGCCAACGGCGAGTCGCGTTCGTTTCGCGATTTCACGCTCACCACGAGCCGACCGTGGCGCAGCGTGCGCACATTCGAGAGCTACCCCACCTCGTACGCGCTCGAGATTCCCGGCGCTGCGCTGTCGCTCACCATCAACGCGGAGATCAACGACCAGGAGTTGGTCACAGTGATCAGCAAGCCCGCGTTCTGGGAAGGCCGTTGCCAGGCCTCCGGCACGCGCGATGGGAAACAGGTGCAGGGCCCGGGCTTCGTGGAGCGCAGCGGCTTCTTCGCAGCCGAGACGCTCGACGATTTCTTCAAGAGCGTCGGCGAGGCAGTGCGTGAGTCAGTCGCTGCGGTGTACCCGCTCGAGTTATCGCGCCCACACGCGGAGAAGCTGGTGGCGGCGCCGGGGCGCGAGTCGGTGCTCGACGGCGTCGACCTGCCGCAGCTCGCGCGCACGTTGATCGCGCCCGTTCGGGAGATCACGGATCGCGGCGGCAAGTCGTGGCGGTCGTATGCCGCGCTCGCGTGTTGTGACGTGGTGCTGGGCGACTCTCGAAAGTTCGTCGAGTGGCTCGCGTTCCCCGAGTTCATGCACGTGGGTTCGCTGATCGTCGACGACGTGCAGGACAAGTCGACGGTTCGTCGCGGTGGTCCGACGGCGCATCTGAAGTACGGTGAGGCGTTGGCGATCAACGCCGGCACCGCCGCGTACTTCATGGGCGAGCAGTTGCTGCGTCGTTCGCTCGTGCCCGACAAGGTGAAGCTCTCACTCTACGATCTGTATTTCGAGGCGCTGCGTCAGGGGCACGCGGGGCAGGCCATCGACCTCGACGGGCTCGAGTCCTTCGTCGTCAAGGCGTTGAACGGCGGCGACGTCGCGTCTCTCGAGCAGCGCGTGATCGCGATTCATCGACTCAAGACCGCAGCTCCCGCGTCGGCGCTCGCGCGCATGGGCGCGTTGGCTGGCGGAGGAACACAGCTGCAGGTCGAAGCCATCGGTCGCTACTTCGACGCGTTGGGGCTCGCCTTTCAGATCATCGACGACGTGCTCAACCTTCGTGGGTTCAAGGGCGAGCTGAAGCAGACCGCTGAAGACATTTCCCACGGCAAGGTCACGTTGCCAGTCGCGCGCGCGTTGGCGCGGCTCGAGCTGAACGAGCGACACCGGCTGTGGGAGATCGTTTCGCTTCGCACTTCAGACAAGCAGCTGATCCGCGACGCCGTGGGACTCATCGAGAAGTGTGGTGCGCTCGATGACTGCCTCACCGAAGCGCGGCGCCTCGTCGAAGAAGCGTGGCTCGCGCTCACTCCGACGGTCGAAGACTCGCTCGCGAAGACGATGCTGCGCGCGTTCGGCTGGTACGTGCTCGAGCGGCACTACTGAGCTCAGGGGCACGGTCCGGCCGAAGCCACGTTTCGTGCGAGCGACATCGCCGCAGACGTCGAGCGCGGCCTCATACTTCTTGGTCTGGAACGATCGGCCGATCTTCGTGCGACGCCAGGGTGAGCGGCTCGTGGAGGCGACTGCGCCGTTGTCGGGTCGCGCGCTCTCCAGGATTGGGCAGACGAGATCGGCGGCGCTGGTCGCTGAGCTCGCGTCGATGGGGTTCGGCGAGATGACCGGTCACCGCGATCAGGTTGCCGATGAGACAGCCGGTGGGGCGCGAGTACTTCGAGGGCGTTGTCGAGGGTCTCGGAGCGCTACGCGTGCATAGGCGGCGCTGCGGATGTCATCAGCGATCCTCCTCGAGCTTCTTCAGGACGTCATCGCTTCCTGATTCGACGACTTGAAGCTGCTCGGGGCGATCTCGCAAGCGCCGCGCACCGAGGCGGGAAGAGCGTTGAGGGCGGGTCGTCGAATCAGGAAGCGATCGAACAACAACTCGTCACCCCAAAGAACCAGAACACACAGTTTACATAACGCCAATTATCGGACATTCATATATGGGGTTTTCCGAGGGGAATGTGGTCGCTATGGGTCTGTCTGTGCGTTCAGTGATCATCGTTTCTGCGGTCTTTCTCTCAGCATGTCCCGATGTGTCGGGGCCTGACGCTGCGGCTCCATTCGACGCTGGAGAACCCGACGCTGCGATCATCGATGCCGGCCCTCCGCTGCCGCTCACGCTTGAACCAGGCGTCGTCGCGATCGCACGTGATGGTGGCGGCGTTGAAGTGAAAGCCGGAGCCCAACTCGAGGACGTGGCGACGCTGTCGGTGTCGCTGCCGGTTCGCCTCAAGGACTTCCGGGTTCGGCTCATGGACTGGCGCGATCAAATCGTACCGTCCGACGACGAGCTCCTGGCTGACGGAAAGACCTACGTCATCACCCTTCAAGAACCGCTGAAGACCGGTCGCGGCTACGCGCTCAAGCTCGACGCAGAACTCGGGCCCATCGTGACTGACGAAACCGGCGCCACCTGGAACGACTGGGACCTCTCGTTTCGAATCGCTGGAGATGTTGTGCCCGACCCAAAGCCGACGAAGCAGTCAGGCAAACGCAAACGCTGAACTACAGCGAAAGCAGCAACTGACTCACGTCGTACAGAACGTCACCGCGCTCGAAGATCGGCTGCTTCGAAACCGACCACGCGTTCAGCTCAGCGGACCGCCACAGCGACCACTCGAGCACCGATCTCAGGTTGATCGCGTCGTACAAGTTGTACTCAGTCAGCAACCGCAGCGCGGTCTTGTCGCCAGTCGCGGTCCACTCACGCCAGAGCCGAATCGCATCGAGCCCATTCACGCCGCGCAGGTGCTGCGGCCGCGCCAGCCCAATGGCGTCTTCGACACCCTTCAGGCCACCTTTCAACTTCGCGTGCCGGATCAGGAATCGCAGATCGAGATGAACGACGGGGTCCGGAAAATTCTCGAACGCCTTCCGCAACGCCGGCACGTCGTACACCGACCCATTGAACGAAACCCAGATTGGGCTCTGAGCCAACCGCGCCGGCAGTTGCTCCAGCGAAACGCCGCGCCGAAACGTCGCCACGCCGAGCCGGTCCATCACGCCGACCACCGTCGGCGCGTCATCACCGTCGGCCTCGATGTCGAAGAACGCAGCCTGATCGACGAAGTTTCCATACAGCCGCCAGTGCTCACGCGCCGGGAGCAACGCCGCCAACTCCGTCAGCGAGCCCTGCTGCAACGCGTTGCGCCCCCTGCCGATGGCCACCAGCAACTCGCGATCCAGCCGCTCAGCCATGACGATCGACCTCGCTGCGCCAGCCTCGAAGTCAGCCCACGTCGCGAAGCCGCGCGCCCACAGATCTCGCTCGCGCCACGGCCCCACGCCCTTGATGAGCTGGAACGTGCGCTCGAGGAACTTCATCGTCAGCGCGTCGGCACTGCGCCCGATACCAGCTCTTCCAACAGCGGAAGGTCGGCTTCGCAGAACGGCAACGCCTGCATCTCGAGCGGCGTGCAGAACTTGAGCGCCTGCGCACCGAGCGGCTGCGGCTCGCCCTTGAGAATGCGCGCGGCGAAGAGCTCGAGGTTCACAGTGAGATCGTCGTAGTCGTGGGACGTACTCCACAGGCGCCGGCCGACCGCGAGCTCGACGGCCAGCTCTTCGACGCACTCACGCGCCAGCGCCGCTTCGTCAGTCTCACCAACTTCGACCTTGCCGCCGGGGAACTCCCAGAGGTTCGCGCGACTCTTGTTCGGCAGCCGCTGCTGCACGAGGAACCGCGTCGGGTCACTCGGGTCTTCGATCAACGCGGCGACGACACGAATCGCCTTCATCCGCCGGAGCTGACCATTTGCAGCGCGAAGACCGTGCCCAGGTTCGACAGCACGTACAGTCGCGAACCACTGCGCGGAGACGAATACGCCGCAGGCACGCCAGTCACGCCACGCCCGGGGTTCCACATCGCGCGGACCTTGCCGGTCGACGGTTCGACGAAGGCCAGCGCGGTTGACGTCGGAACTACGACGTAGCCGCGAGAAAGGGTGAGCGCCCTGCCCGCGTTGACGCCCTTCCCCTTCGACGTCGGGTCGCTCAAGTCGAGCGACCACATTTTTCGGCCCTGGTTCATGTCGAGCGCAGTCAGCGAGCCATCGCCGGTCGCGAACAAAACCTTGCCGCGAGGGAGCAGCGCCGTCAGCCCGCTGTGCGCGGTGCTCCAGACGAGGCTGCCGTCTTTCACGTCGAGCGCGGCGACGCCGTCTTTGTAGCTGGCGACGAAGACCTTGCCGTCTGCCAGCACCGGCGTGGTGTCCACGTCGAGAAACTGATTGCCGCCTGAAACGGAGATTCGTTTTTCCCAGATGGAGACGCCCGTCTCCAGCTCGATGGCCGCGAGGTAGCCGTCGGCGAAGCCCATGTAGACGAAGCCGTCAGCGACCACCGGCCGCGCGGTGCCACGCACCGTGAACCCTGAGGGCGCGTCACGCCGGTACTGCCACTGCCAGGCACCGGTCTCTTTCTCGATCGAGAAGATGGTCTCCGACTGCGAGGCGACGAGCACCCGAGTGTCAGTCACCGTCGGGGAGGTCACGAGCTCTTCGTTGGCCTTGAACTCCCAGACCTTCTCGCCCGACAACGCGCGAAACGCGTAGAGCACGCCGTCGCCGCCGGCCACGTACAGCATGCCGCGAGAGATCGTCGGGCCCGACAAGAAGCGGCCGTTGGTCTTGTATTCCCACTCCACCGCGCCATCGACGGGCGAGAGGCAACGCACGAAGCCATCGCGGGTCGCCACGAAGATGCGCTCAGTGTCGGGGTCGACGGCGGGCGAAGCGGGCTCGCTGGGTTGATACTCGAGCAGGCCCAGCTTCACGAGCGGCGTGGTCCACGCCACTTCGTACACGGCGACCGGCGAGACGTGCGCCTCGCGAAACGGCACCGTGGGGTCATCATTGAGCGGGATCGCCTTACAACCGGAGATCACCGCCAGCAGCGAGATCGCAGAGAGCCGCTGCATGGCGTGCTCTTACTTCCCTGCGTCGATGGAAGGAGCCGCGACGACCGACGTGGGCACCGCTACACCCTGCGCGAGCAACACCGAGATGCGCTCCTTCGCGAGGCGGGCCGCCGCGCTGTTGGGCGCCGCGCCTTCAATCTCAGAGAACGTCTTGGCCGCACCGGCCGAGTCGCCCTTGAGCAGCAGCACGCGGCCGCGGTGGTACTGGCCCATGCCCTTCATGAAATCGGTCTTGTTCTCGCGCGCGAGCGTGTCGAAGGCCGCGAGCGCGTCGTCGTACTTCTTTTGCGCCTCGAGCGCGTAGCCGCGGGCCTCGTAGCCTGCGGGGCGCAGCGGGTCGGTGGCTTCACCCTTCGTGAGGTACTCCTCGATGAGCGGGAACGCGGTGTCGGCCTTGCCCTGACGCAGGTACGCCTGCGCCAACGGGAGCGCCGCCGAGACAGCGGCCTTCTTGCCGGGGTGCTTCGCGCGGAAGTCAGAGAGCGACTTGATGATCGCCTCGTCTTTCTCCCCTTCGGTCTTGAAGGGCAGCTCTGCGCCGGGCTTTGCCTCGGTGGCCGTCGCGTTCACTTCGCGATCGAGCACGCTGAGCGCCGCGCCGAAATCGCGCGAGGCCTGCTCGTCACCGCGCGCGCTCATGGTGGCGACGAGCGCAGCCACGAAGCCCACGGCGAGCACGCCGCCCAGACCGATCGCCACCGTCTTGCCGTGCTTTTCCAGGAAGGGCACTGCTTCTTGCCCCAGCTTCTGGAACTCGTCGGGCGCCTTCAGCTCTTTCTGCTCGTCTTTGTAGGCCATCGCGCGGGCTCTCTAGGAGCGCGATTCCCCACTGTCAATGAAGGGTTAGCGGCCCCGACGCTTGCTGCGATCTCTCGCGGCGAAGCGCTTGGCGGCGGCCTTCCGTTTCTCCTGCCCCGGGCGCTCGCGCCAGAAGAGCCGCACCGGCACCTTCAGCCGGAAGGCCTTGCGCAGGTAATTGATGACGTAGCGCGCGTAGCGATCCGGCACGCCCTTGGGCTGGTTCACCATCATCGTGAAGCACAGCGGCGCGGTGGCCACCTGCGCGGCGTAATAAATGCGCAGCTGTCGCCCCGAGATGATCGGCATCGAGTGCTCGCTGCTGACGTGCTCGACGAGCTTGTTGAGCTGCGGCGTCTTCGCGCGGAAATACTGCTGCTGGAAGACCTCGAGCGCGACCTCGAGCACCTTGTTCACTTTTTCGCCCGTCTGCGCGCTGACGAAGACCATCGGCGCCCAGTCGACCCAGTCCATGTACCACTTCACCTCGGAGCGGAAGTTCGCCTCCTTGGCGGTGCCGTGCACGAGGTCCCACTTGTTGACGCAGATGATGAGCGCGCGGCCCTTGTCTTCGGCGAGCGCGGCGATCTTCCTGTCTTGCTCGACGGCGGCCTCCGACGCGTCGATCACCAACACGGTGACGTCGCTGTCTTCGGCGGCGCGCAAGGCGCCCAGCACCGAGAAGCCTTCGACCTTCTGCGTGATGGTCGACTTGCGGCGAATGCCGGCGGTGTCGGTCAGCACGAACTTGCGGTCTTTGTACGTGAGCTCCGAGTCGATCGGATCCCGCGTGGTGCCGGCCACCGGGCTGGCGATGACGCGCTCTTCGCCGAGCAACGCGTTGACCAGCGTCGACTTACCGACGTTGGGCCGCCCCACGATGGCAATGCGAATGGGCTTGTCTTCGTCGACCGTCTCGATGGCCTCGACGTAGCGCTCACCGGCCGGCAGCCTGGGCAGCATCGCCTCGAGCAGCTCGATGATGCCCTCGTTGTGCTCCGCCGACACAGGGAATGGCGTGCCGAGCCCGAACTTGTGGAAGTCGGCGATCATCTCTTCGGCGTCGCGGCGGCCGTCGGTCTTGTTGACGACCAGCATCACCGGCTTGCTCTGCTTGCGCAGAAACTTGGCGACCTCGAGATCGGCGCCCGTGGGGCCGGTACGCGCGTCACACACGAAGAGCACCAGCTCGCACTCTTCGACCGCCGCCTGCGCCTGCTGGCGGATGTACTTGGTGAGCGCGTCTTCCTTCTGCTCGGGCACGAAGCCGCCGGTGTCGACCACTGTCACCGGCAGGCCTTCGAGCTCACAGTCGGCGTAGTGGCGATCTCTCGTCACGCCGGGCGTGTCTTCGACGATCGCCCGCTTGCTGCGAATGAGCCGGTTGAACAGCGTCGACTTGCCGACGTTGGGTCGCCCGACGATGGCGATGATGGGGCGCGTGCCTCTCATGACTTGCCCTCCCCTGCGTAGCCGAGCTTGCGGAGCCCGTCGGCGCGCTCCGTCCACCGGGGTTCGACCTTCACCTGCAGCGACAAGTAGATGTGCGTGCCGAAGAGCCGCTGAATGGCCATGCGCGCGTCGGTGCCGATGGTCTTGAGCATCTCTCCGCGCTTGCCGATGACGATCGCCTTCTGCGAATCGCGCTCGACGAAGACGTTGGCGTGCAGCCGAATGAGGCCCTGTAGTTTGGGCTTCGCCGCAGCTTCGGGCGCCGGCGCAGCCTTGGCCTTCTTGGCGGCCTTCTTCGCGCGCGGCGGCGGCTGATCTCGCTCGCTTTCGTCGAACACCTCGACCACCACGCCGACCGAATACGGCACTTCCTGATGGCAGTGACGCAGCACCTGCTCGCGAATGAGCTCTTCGACCAGCGTGCGCTCGTTCTGATCAGTCAGCGTATCGGGCGGGAAGATCGGCTCGCCTTCCGGGAGGTGCTTGAGCACGTGCTCGAACAGCTCGACCAGCCCCTCGCTGTGGCGCGCGCTCACCGGCAGCACCTCGAGGAACGGAAACTCTCTGCGGTACACGTCGATCAACGGCAGCAGCAGCTGCTTCTTGATGGTGTCGATCTTCGTGAGCACCAGAATGATGGGCTTACCGATGGTCTTGAGCCGGTCGAGCACCACGCGGTTGCCCGGCGAAACAGTGGGCTCTGCGTCTTCACGGAGGCCTTCGGTTTCGACCAGAAAGAGCACCACGTCACAGTCGTCGGTCGCCGACAGCGCGGCGTCGACCATGAACTTGTTGAGCGCGCCCTTGGCCTGGTGAATGCCGGGCGTGTCGAAGAAGGCGATCTGTCCTTCAGGCCGCGTCACCACGCCGAGAATGCGGGTGCGGGTGGTCTGAGGCTTGGGCGAGACGATCGCCACCTTCTCGCCAACGAGTCTGTTGAGCAGCGTGCTCTTGCCGACGTTGGGCCGGCCGATGAACGCGGCATATCCACTGCGCATGCGGCCCCATTACACGGTTACGCGTGTCTGGTCGCGTTCTCGGCGCTGCACCACCGTTTCAGACGGTCGGGGTGATGCTCAGCGTCTTGATGACCACGTCGGTGCGCGGGCGATCGCCGGGGCCTTTGGGAATGACGTTGGCGATTCGATCGACCAGGTCCTGGCCCTGAATGACCTCACCAAAAATCGTGTGCTTACCGTTGAGCCAGGTCGTCGTGCCGACGGTGATGAAGAACTGCGAGCCGTTGGTGTTGGGGCCGCGGTTGGCCATCGCGAGCAGGCCGGGCTTGTCGAAGCGGCGCCCGGACTGGAACTCGTCTTCGAAGTTGAAGCCCGGGCCACCGGTGCCACGGCCGAGCGGGTCGCCGCCCTGCACCATGAAGTCCTTGATACAGCGGTGGAAGACCGAGCCGTCGTAGAGCGGCACGTTCTTCATGGTTTCGCCGGTGCCGGGGTGCGTCCACTGCTTCTCTCCGGTGGCCAGGCCCACGAAGTTCTCGACCGTCTTCGGCGCGTCTTTGCCGAAGAGCCGCACCACGATGAGGCCCTCGGTGGTGTCGAACTTTGCGTACAGATCGTGACCGGCGCGCGCTTCTTCCATCATGCCCATGAGCGTTGTCCTTCTTGAGGAGTGAGTTACGGCGTTTCGGAGATGGTGATCTTCTCGATGACGACGGGCTCCACAGGCTTGTCGCCGCGGCCCTTCTGCACCCGAGAGATGGCCTGCACGACTTCGTAGCCCTTCACCACTTCGCCGAAGATCGTGTGCTTGTTGTTCAAGTACGTGGGCGTCGAGGTGGTGATGAAGAACTGCGAGCCGTTGGTGCCGGGGCCCGCGTTCGCCATGGCCAGCAGCCCGACGCGATCGAACGTGCGGCCGCTCTGAAATTCGTCTTCGAAGTTGTAGCCGGGGCTGCCGGTGCCCGTGCCGAGCGGGTCGCCGCCCTGAATCATGAAGCCGTCGATGACGCGGTGAAACGTGGTGCCGTTGTAGAGCGGCACGCCCTGCTTGGTTTCGCCGGTCGCCGGGTTCTTCCACTCGCGCTCTCCGGTCGAGAGGCCGACGAAGTTCTTCACCGTCTTCGGCGCGTCTTTGGGGAAGAGCTTGATGACGATGGCGCCGTGGTTGGTCTTCAGGGTCGCGTAGAGCTCGCCGGCCTTGTCGACCTTCGAGGTCCAGTCGCCTCCACCGCCGGGCGCCGCTTCGTCCTTCTTGCACGCCGACAGCGCGAGCGTGGCCAGCGCGAGCACACGGAGCAGCTTCACTTGGCAGCTCCCTTCGGGGCCTTCTCGGAGATGGTGACCTTCTTCATGACGACCTTCTCGGTCGGCACGCGCGAGATGGCCTCGACCACGTCGTAGCCGCGGAGCACCTCACCGAAGATGGTGTGCTTGTTGTTCAAGTGGCCGGGCGTCGAGGTGGTGATGAAGAACTGCGAGCCGTTGGTGCCGGGGCCACGGTTCGCCATGGCCAGCAGGCCGACCTTGTCGAACTTGCGGCCGCTCTGAAATTCGTCTTCGAACGTGTAGCCGGGGCCGCCGCGACCGCTGCCTTCCGGGTCACCGCCCTGAATCATGAAGCCCTCGATGATGCGGTGAAACACGAGGCCATCGAAGTAGGCGCCCTTCGTCTTCTTCTGCGTCACCGGGTCGACGAACTCTTTTTCGCCGCTCGCGAGGCCCACGAAGTTCGCCACCGTCTGCGGCGCGTCTTTCGCGAAGAACTTGATGACGATGTCGCCCTTGCTGGTGGCGATCGTCGCGTAGAGATCTTTTCCGCTCAGCGCGGCGCTCGTGAACTTCGGCTCACCGGCGAACGCAGCGGAGGACAACAGGAGCATCGGCAGCAACAGTCGCGTCATGCGGCGGAAACTAGGCACGCCCCGCGAGATCGAGAACGACAAACTGCGCGTCAGCTCGCGCGCGCCTCGAGGATCTCCAGCGTCTTCTCGGCGGCGGCCTGCTCGGCTTCCTTCTTCGAGCGCCCGGTGCTCCGCGCGAACAGCTCCCCGGCGATGCTGACCTCGACCTCGAAGATCTTCTCGTGCTCCGGGCCCGACTCGCTCACCACGCGGTAACGCGGGCTCGACTTGAGCCGGCTCTGCGCGGCCTCTTGCAACAGCGACTTGTTGTCGCGCCCCGAGCGCCCTTCGGCCACGCCGTCGAGCGCCTCGCCGAAGAACGCGTCGATGAACACCAGCACCGCCGGCATGCCGTTGCCGACGTAGAGCGCGCCGATGACGGCCTCGAGCGCGTCGGCCAGCAGCGAGCTCTTCTCGCGCCCGCCGGTCAGCTCTTCGCCGCGCCCGAGCATCAGCAGCTCGCCCACGCCGACCACCCGCGCGACGCGCGCCAGCCCTTCTTCGTTGACGATCAACGCGCGCAGCTTCGAGAGCTCGCCCTCGTCAGCGCGAGGAAAGCGCTCCATCAACCGCTGGCCGATGGCGAGGTCGACGACGGCGTCACCCAGAAACTCGAGGCGCTCGTTGTCGAAGCACGGCTCGTCTTTGTGCTCGTTGCAGTAGCTCTTGTGCGTGAGCGCGATGAGGGCCTGCGTGGGGTCGGCGAACTGTTGACGCACACACGCTTGCAGCTTCGCGAGTCGCTCCGAGGGGAGCAGCCTGGACGGTTTGTCAGAGCTCATGAAAGAGAAGAGCTAGTGTAGCTCACCCGGTGATGACCTCGACGTCATCGAAGGGCACGCCCATCAACTCCGAGACGAAGCCACGAATGCCGGGGAACTCTTCGAGCTCGAAGCGATCGGCCCAGATCTTCCCCGCGGGACCGGCGAGCAGGCCCCGAAACGTCTTGCCCTGCACGCGCGCGGCGGCGAAGCGCAGCTGCTGGTCGCCCACCCGTACGTCGGCGACGACTTCAAGCGGGCTGCGCGGAGGCAACAGCGCGTCGCCGAAGGCCTCGAAGATCTCCCGAAACGCGACGGCCGAGTCGTCGGACTGATTGGCGAGGTTTGACGGGGTTTTGGTGATGGTCGCCGGGCCGACCGGAGTCGGCGGCAGCTCCTCCATCACCACGTCAGAGAAGAGCGCGAAGAGGAACGACTCGAGCGCGCCACGATTGAAGAACTCCGAGAGCTCGAAGACGTTCTGCGCGGCGTTGGTCAGCTCTACGCCGTCGTTGATCGTCCGCAGAATGCGGAACTGCCCCGCCCTGCTGGCGACGATGGTGAACTTGAGCGGCGGCTTCTCGAGCTCGGCCGAGAGCTGCAGCGTGGTGGGGTCGACGCGCGGAGAAATGCCGAGCGCGGTGAGCTCGTTGCTGCGGCGCTCGAGCTGAAAGAGGTGATCGTTGAGCGTCTGCACCACGATGTCTTCGAGGCGCGTCCCCGGAGACAAGAACGCGAGGTTGATCGGCTGCGCGCCGACGAACTCCGCGGGGCCGACGTACAACAGTCGATCACCCATCACCGTGAACGAGACACGCTCGATCACCCGTCGCGTGAGCGGGTTGAAGGACTGGCCGCTGTTGAGCGCCAGCTCTGCCTCGACGACCCCGTCGGCCTCCGTCACCTCGAGGCCGAGCTGTTCAAGAAAGGCCCGGTCCATAAGGAGCGGGACCTCACCCCTTCATGAGGTCGCGCGCAATGATGGAGCGCTGAATCTCGCTGGTGCCTTCGCCGATTTCGCACAGCTTCGCGTCGCGCAGGTATCGCTCGACGGGGAACTCGCGCGTGTAGCCGTAGCCGCCGTGAATCTGCACGGCCTTGTTGCAGGCGCGCGTCGCCGCTTCCGAAGCGAACAACTTCCCGATGCTCGCTTCGCGCGTGTACGGCCTGCCCTGATCAGCGAGCGCGGCGCTGCGGTGCACGAGCAGGCGGGCCGCGTCGATCTCCGTTTGCATGTCGGCCAGCATCCAACGAATGGCCTGAAAGTCGCCGATGGGGTTGCCGAAGGCGTGGCGATCTTTCGCGTACTTCACCGACTCTTCGATGGCACCACGGCCGAGGCCGACCGACAACGCGCCGATGGTGATGCGGCCCCCGTCGAGGATCTTCATGGTGTCGATGAAGCCGCTGCCGACTTCGCCCAGGCGCTGCGAGTCGGCGACCTCGACGTTCTCGAAGTGCAGCTCGGCGGTGTCGGAGCTGCGCATGCCGAGCTTCCCGTGAATCGATCGCTGGCTGAAGCCCTTGAGGCCC
>JAMHXF010000054.1:0-24460 GCA_035910535.1 Archangium sp.
GTGAGCTGCTTCGCCTCACGTGATGCCTGCCCTGCGTCCGCTGCTGCTCTGTCTCTTTGTCTCGGCGTGCACCGCGCCGTCAGAGTCGCCGCCGCTCGAGCGCACCGGCCACGTCACCGGCACCATCACCACTGAATCAGCAGGCGACGCGTGGCTGTTCCTCTACCGCCCCGGCGAAGGGCCCCCTGCGCAGCCGACTGAACCGGTCGCCGTCACGGCCGTCAGCGCGCGACGCCTCGCGACTGATCCACGCTTCGTCTTCGCCAACGTCAACCCCAACCCGTACCGGCTCTACGCATTGCTCGACGTCGACGCGAACTTCGACGGCACCGTCGACGTGCTCTCACAGGCGACCTCGGGTGACCGCGTGTCGGCTGGCGTCGCGCTGCAAGCACAACCGGGTCGTGGCGCCGTCGTCGACGTCGATTTTTCGCGCGTGATCCACGTCGATCCGCCGGCGTTCTCGTTCGAGGGCGAAGCCGACCTCGACGTGGTGCTCGACCCCGCGCTCGACGCCATCACGCCGCTGACATTGATCGCCGACGACGTGGGCGTGTTCGACAAGAAGAAGCTCGGCTTCACGTTCGGCCTCGTCGACGCCGACGGCGACAACACCCCCGATGATCTCGACGGAGACGGCGCGCCTGATCTCAGCCTTCAGCTCCTGCTTCGGTGGCTGCCGAGACCCGGCCAGGTCGAAGCGGGCACCACCGTCATCGTGCCGTTGGTCTTTGACCCGTCGCCGTTTCTCCGCACGCTCGAAGGTCGCCTCGACACCACGGTCACCGCGACGCGACTGCAGGTCGTCATGGTTCCGCAGGCCGTCGCGCAGCGCCCGTCAGCCGACGGCGGCACCGCGCTCGAGCCCTTCGGCGCGCCGCCTGCGGGCGACTACGAGCTCATCGCGCTCTCAGCCGGTGGGCAGTTCTGGCGAGTGCCCAACCAGCTCGCGGCCCGGCTGCCTTCACAATCCGTCAGATTGCATATCGATCGCGTCTCTCGCTGATCTTTGGTGTTGGGCATGGCTAGACTCCGGCCCGCTCCATGACGGTCTCCCCGGAACCTGAAGCCGTCATCGTCAATCCGCTCCGCGCGAGTGGGCTCGTCGATACAGCGGGTCTCGAACGCGCGCGTGCGTATGTGCGTGAGCATGGCGGCACGCTCTCTGATTCGTTGCTGCGACTGAACATTCTCAAAGAAGGCGACTTTCTCCGCGTCTTTGCAGAGCTGTATTCGACGCGCTTCGTGAAGGCCGAGAAGCTGCGCAGCATTCGGCTCGACGAAGTGCTGCTCGAGCGCGTGGGTGTGCGGAGCGCCGAGCGGCTGCGCATGTGCCCCGTGCATTGGGACGCGCAGAAGCAGGAACTCAGCGTGGTGGCGTCGGTGCCGCTGTCGTCGACGCTCGAGCCCGAGCTGCGACAGATCGTCGGCGCGCGCACCATCACCGTCTACGTGGCCACCACCGGCGGCGTCGCCGCGCTCGTTCGTCGCGCGTTCTATCGCCAGGACGACGCCTTCTCTGAAGTGACGCCCAACGGCGCCGGCCCTGTGTTGACGTCGTCCGTCACGCGCCCGGGCCTCGGCGATCTCGACGACGACGAAGAGAGCGAGCGCACCAGCATTCGTGTCGCGCCTGACGTCACCGGCGTCGTCGAGCAGCCGGCGCCTGAGCCGCAGCCCACCGAAGGCAAGACGGTGATGGTGAACCTCGAGGCGCTCACCATCTCCACGTTGCGCCGCGAGAATGCGCGCTACCGCATTGCTCAGGAGTTCCACCGTCGCGTTTCACTCGAGCGCAGCGTCGAGGCGATGGTCGATCGCATTCTCTCGGTCGTCTTCGAGTTGCTGAACGCCGACGGCGCGGCGGTGTGGCTCACCAGCGGTCGCTACGCCTCGAAGTCGAAGAACGGAGATCACGTCGTCGAGGTGCCGCGCACCATCATCGATCAGGCGTTGGTCTCGAGTGGCGGGCTCATCACCCACAACGCGCTGATGGACGAGCGGTTCGATCGCAGCAAGAGCGTGATGATTCGCGGCATCAAGAGCGTGATGGCGGTGCCGCTGCGCACGCGCCAGGGCACCATCGGCATTCTGTATGTCGAGTCGGTCTCGATGAGCGCCGCCTTCACCGACGACGACCTGCCGCTGCTCGACTCGATCGCCGCGCAGGCGTCCATCCTCCTCGACAACGCAGCGTTGGTTGCGCAGGTGCAGAAAGAAGTCGAGACGCGCGCCAGCCTCTCGCGGTTTCTTTCTCAGGCCGCAGTCGAAGAGGTCTTGTCGGGCCGCATGAAGCTGAACATGGCCGGCCAGAACGCCGAAGTGACGGTGCTGTTCGCCGACATTCGAGGCTTCACCACCATGAGCTCGCACATGCCTCCCGAAGAGGTCGTGCGGTTCTTGAACGTGTTCTTCGGCGAGGCCGTCGACGCGGTCGAGAAGAACGGCGGGGTGGTCGACAAGTTCATCGGTGACTGCGTGATGGCCGTGTGGGGCGCCGTCGATCGCCGCGAAGACGACGCCCGCAAGTCGATCGCCGCCGCGCTCGAGATGGTGCAGCGCGCGCACCAGATTCGCGTCAACGGGTTGCCGCTCGAGGTGGGCGTCGGCATCAACACCGGGCCTGCGGTGGTTGGAGCCATCGGCGCGGCGCGGAGGCTCGACTACACGGCCATCGGTTCGACCGTGAACCTCGCGGCGCGCCTGTGTGGCATCGCGCAGACCGGTCAGGTGCTGGTGACGAGCGACACGTTGATGCGCGCTGGCCCCGGCGTCATTCAGGAAGTGAACGAAGCGGTGTTACTCAAGGGGATCGACGTGCCGATCGTGCCGTACAGCGTGAAGGCGCTCACCCAGCCGCTGCAATTGAGCAAAGTGCCCACCATTCCGGGTATGCCGCCGGTGAAGAGTCGGTGAATTGACGCACTGCCTCACCGTTCATACCTGAAAGCCTCACACCTCCCGAAAAGGAGCACCCCGTGTTCACTGTTGCCATTGCTGCCCTCGCGCTCGCCGCTGCTCCCGTGAGCCCGCTGGAGTTGGTGAAGAACGTCGACGCCGAAGTTCAGAAGGTCCTCAAGTCTCCCGACGCGACGACCGAGAAGCTGGCCTCCCGGGCTGACGAGTTCATCGACTTCGGTGAGCTCGCCAAGCGCGCGATGGACACCGAGTGGACGAAGTTGAACAAGAAGCAGCAGGACGAATTGACCTCGACGATGAAGGGCCTGCTCCGCGCGAGCTATGCGCAGAAGGCCGTCAGAGACGACCGCGGCGGCTCGGCGAACGTGACCTACGGCGCCGAGAAGATCGAAGGCGACGAGGCCGTGGTGAACACCAGCCTCAAGGTGAAGAGCGACACCTTCACCGTCATCTACAAGCTGTTTCTGCCTGCGGGGAAGGCGTCGTGGCGCATCTACGACGTGATCACCGACGACGTCTCGCTGGTCACCACGTACAAAGATCAGTTCAAGAAGCAGCTCGCGAAGGGCGGCTTCGACGGCCTCATCAAGACGCTCAAGACGCGCCAGGAATCGCTCGAAAAGCAGAACGCTGAAGCGTCGGCCAAGAAGAACTAACGGCGGCGCTTGTCGATGAGCGCTCGCAGCGCGTCGGCTCCACGTCGGAGCTGCGCGCCCCCGACGCTCGTCGCGCGCCACGTCACCGTCTCTACCGCGTCGTAGACCCTGTTCTTCAGCGACAGGTTCTCGGTCGTCGAGCTGGTAACGGGTTGCGATGGCGCTCCCGGCTCGGTCGGCCGGCGCTCTCTGGGTTCGACAGTCGTCCAATGCAGCGCGGCGGGCGCGCCCATGGCGTAGCTCCCCGGCCGCGCGAGCGGTGGCGCTTCTTTCACCAGCGAGCCCGCGTCAGGCAACGTGAGCTTTCGCGCGAGGCGATCGAAGACCTCGAGCGCCTGTGTCACCTGCGCGTCGGTCAACGTGGCCGGAGGTGTCAGCAGCAGCCGCGAACGTGGCCCCGCGAGCCAACCGCGACACCCGACGCCGAGCTCCGCGAGCGCTGAGAGCCACTTGAGGCACAGCGCTTCGTCGCCGAGCCACGCGGGCACCCACGGCGTCACGCACGGGCCGGTGTCGAAGCCGCGCGCACGAAGCCCGGTCAGCAGCTTGTGCGTGACGTCGAAGAGCCGCGCGCGGCGGGCCGGTTCAGCCGAGGAGATCTCGAGCGCCCTGGCCGTGGCCGCCAGCGAGACGGTCGGCGGAGCCGGGAAGGCGCCACGAAACGCGTCGACCAACGCCGCGTCGCCGAGCACGAGCGCGCCGAGCCCGGGAATGGCGCCGCCGAGCGTCGTCAGTCGCAGCGTCGTCTGGCCCTGAAGAGAGAGGTGTTCGACCGCGCCGCCACCGGTGGGGCCCAGCACGCCCAGCGCGTCGTCGATGACGATGAGGTGCGCGTGGTGCCGTTGACAGACCTCGGCGTAGCGGGGCACGACGGCGAGATCACCTTCGAGCGGGTGCACCGCTTCGAGCACCATGCCCAGCAGGCCCTGCTGGCTGAGCGCCGCGTCAGCTTCTTCAGGCGAGCTGACCTGTGGTGAGTCGGCGAGCAACCGGCGGCCGCGCGCGGCGGTCAACAAGCGCCACGACGGCAGCTCGGCGAGCAGCGTCGCTTCGTGATCGATGATCGCCGCGGCCTCCGCGCCCAGCAGTGACGCCGCGCGCGCTTCGAGCGACTCCTGCAGCCGCGCGCTGGCGATGCGCCCGACGCCGTAGTCCTTGAGCGCCGCCGAGGTCGCGCTTCGGACCCGCGCGTCGCTGCCGAGGCCGAGCAGATCATCGCCGGCGAAGTTCAGGAGCCGCGCGCCTCCGCTCTCGAGCTCCGAGGCCGACGGCACCGCGTCGACGCGGGCGTTGACGACGAGGCGGCCTTTCAGGTTTCTGGTGAGCTCCGCCGGCACGGGGCCCTCTTAGCGTGGCAGCCGTCTTGCGTGGAGGAGGGTGTGCTGCTAGGTGCGCGCCTCCCTTTCGCTTTGAGAGGGCTACCCGCGGCGGCGGTACCCGCACCGGACCAATGGCTTCATCGCCACGTCCGAGAGAAGGAGCATCATCATGAAGGGTCTCATCGGCAAGAAGGTCGGCATGACGCAGATCTTCAACGACGAAGGCAACGTGGTTCCCGTGACGGTCATCGACTACTCGTCGCTCGAGGTGGTCGGCAAGCGCACGCAGGCGAAAGACCAGTACACGGCCGTCATCCTCGGCCTGGTCGACGCGAAGGAAAAGCACCTCACCAAGGCGCAGGCCGGCTCGTTCAAGAAGGCCGGCGCGAAGGCCAAGCGCATCGTGCGTGAGTTCCGCGTCGATGAAGCTGAGCTCGCGACGTACAACATCGGTGAGGCCGTCAACGTCGACTCGCTCTTCAAGAAGGGCGAACTGGTCGACGTCACGGGCATCACCAAGGGCCGTGGCTACCAGGGCGTCGTGAAGCGCTGGAACTTCCGCGGCTTCGGTCAAACGCACGGTACGCACGAGTACCGCAAGCACCCGGGCGCCATCGGTCAGCGCAAGACGCCGGGCCGCGTGTACCCGAACAAGAAGTTGCCGGGTCACTACGGCGTGGAGCAGGTCACCACGCAGAACCTCGAAGTCGTCGGCGTGCACCCCGAGAAGAACGTCATTCTCGTGAAGGGTGGCGTCGCCGGTTCGAACAACGGCCTCGTGACCGTCAAGCCTGCCATCAAGGGCGCTCTCCGCGCGGCTCACAAGGCCGCCAAGTCGGGCAAGAAGTAAGTCATCGAACACGGGAGCGTCTTCGTGATGCGTCTGCGAACGTTGTGGGTTCTCAGCACGCTGCTGGTGGCGTGCGGTCCTTCGGGGCCGCAGCCGCTTGCACTGGGCGCTTCCTGCATTCCGGGCCAGTCGACGTGTGCGTCTGGCTTGTGTGTGGCGTTAGACGATCAGACGGGCTTCTGCACCGATGCGTGCACCTCTGACGACGAATGCCCCGCGTCGTTTCTCTGTCAGGCCGCAGGTCGCTACGGGCGCATCTGCCGCCCGCTGGTCGGCTGCAAAGAAGAGGTCGACTGCCCGTCAGGGCATACCTGCAACCCGGAAACGGGCAATTGCTACATCGCCGTGAGCCGCCAGTTGTGCAGCCCCTGCCAGGACGGGCGCCAGTGCCCCGAAGGTGGCGCGTGCTTCTCGGCGATCGGCTCTGGTGAGCAGTTCTGCACCGTGCCCTGCGGTGTGAATGACGCGTGCCCCACGGGCTACTCGTGCCGTGAACTGCCAGTGGGCGCTGACGGCGCGTTGCTCAAGCAGTGCGCGCCCGTCACCGAGTCATGCAACAACGGTCGCGCAATCTGCGGCGCGTGTCAGGGCGACGCCGAGTGTGGTGGCCCCTTCGATCTCTGTGTGCGCAACGTGGTCTCCGGCGAGACGTTCTGTGGCCGCGACTGCAACCCCGCCAAGAACGTGTGCCCGACAGCCGGCTGCGACCCGACGAAGCTCGACGCCGCCGAGAACCCGGACTGCCCGACCCACTTCTCGTGCACCAACATCGGCAAGAGCGACGACCCGAACGTCATCGGCCCCTTCCAATGCGTGCCCAACAGCAACACCTGCGCGGGCTTCTGCGACACCACCGACGGCATCGGACAAATCAGTCAGTGCGGCCTCGGCAAGGTCTGCACCGACAACGTGTGCACCGGAGCGAACGACGGTCGCATGTGTTCTCCGTGCGCCGACAACGACGACTGCCGTCGCGGCGGCTTCACCGAGAACCGCTGCATCGTGAACAATTGCCCCGACTGCCCCTTCGCGGGCGAGTCGTTCTGTTCGACGCCGTGTGCCGACGACGCCGCGTGCGCGCAGACCTTCGGTGTCGGCTTCGTCTGTGAGCCCGTGACCGACCCCACCGGGCCCACGCGCAGCTACTGCATGCCGCAACGCGGAACGTGCAAGTCGGGGCTGGGTCGCCTCGGCGAAGATTGCTCGACGTCGGGTGCGCAGGACTGCGTGACGGGCGTTTGCCTCGAGGCGGGCCTCAACGACTTCTGCTCGGCGCCATGCACCGACGACGGCATGTGCGGCGACACGCGCTTCCGCTGCTGCGAGACCTCGACGGTGACGGGTGGCTACGACTGCAGCCCCGAACGTCGCTCCCCGACGGGCCCGCTGAGTGGAATGGGTGTCTGCGCCCCCATCGGCGGCCTCTTTGGCGACGACTGCTCGCCTGGCCGCGCGCCGTGCCAGAGCGGCACCTGTCTCGACCTGGGGACCGCCCGCGTGTGCAGCGTGACGTGCCCCGCGGGCACCTGCGCCGACGGCTTCGCCTGCCGAACGGCGTTCGCGCCTGACGGCACCACCGAGGTTCCGGTGTGCTTCCCCAACGGCGGCGGCAAGTCGGGCTCCGATTGTTCGTTCGGCCCCGCGGCGTGCGAGAGCGGTCTGTGCATTCGGAAAGACAGCGGCTCCATCTGCACGGCGCCGTGCACCGCCAACACCGACTGCCCCAGCACGTGGCTGTGTCAGGTGCGCGCCACCGTCACCAACCAGTCCGTCGAAGCCTGCATCCCGCCCGCATTGCAGGAAGGATGAGGCTCAAAAGATTTGGAAAAAGCCCTGTACGTGCCGGGAGTTCGCCGTGCTAAGCCGCCGGGCCTTTAAGAGACTGTGATGCTGGATTTCCGTGTGCTCATTGCGCTGACGCTCGCTCTGGCGGTGACCGGGTGTGATGATCGCACGCGCGCTCGCCGAATTCCGGAGCAGTACACGTTGGTGCCGGGCACTCCGAGCGTCGACCCTGCGACCCCAGCCGTGCTGACTGACACCACGCGCGCGACCGGCAACTTCGGCGTGAACGTGCCGCGCCAGTGCGACGCGTACCAGCAGCTCGCGGTGCGCAAGGTCGACATCTTGTGGGTCGTCGACTCGTCGGGCTCGATGGCGCCCAAGCAGGCGCGCCTCGCGGCGAACTTTCAGGGCTTCATCAACCAGCTGGCGATGGCGAACCCGCCCATCGACTTTCACATCGGCGTGACGTCGACCGACACGGACGACTCGAACGCGCGCGGCAAGTTGCGACCCTGGTCGCTCGGCAGCGCAGGTGAAGACTACATTTCGTGCACGCCGAATGCGGGCGCGCTGGTCTGCAACACGGGCGCTGACGTGAACACGGTCGTCACCGCCTTCGGGCAGATGTCGGCCGTCGGCATCAACGGCAGTGCGTCGGAGCGCGGGCTCTACGCGGCATACCTGGCGCTCACCAACCCGCTCAACATCACCACGCCGGCGTTCGATCGCTTCATTCGCCCCGACGCCGCGCTCTACGTGGTGGTGGTCTCCGATGAAGACGACGCGTCGTGCACGCCGATGACGCGTCAGACGACGTGCACCGCCGACCCCGGTTGCCGCTGCGCTCCCGACAACGCGCTCAACGGCGCGGGGAACTGGGGTAGCACCGACTACTTCGTGCGTTTCATCGAGACGTACAAAGGGTACGGCAACGCCGATTCGGTCGCGCTCGCAGCCATCGTTGCTACTGACGAAGACGAAGTGCCTTCTCAGTTTGGTGATCCGACGCCGCACGTCGGCTGCTGCCGCAACCTGAATGGCGGCGCGTGCCCGACCACCGGCACGAACGACGGCGGCTTCGAGATCTCGTACACCGGCAGCCGCTACGCGCAGGTCGCCTCAGAGACGGGCGGGGTGACGGTGTCGATTTGCCAGCAAGACTTCTCAGGTGCGCTCGCGTCGCTGGGCTATGCGGCGTCTGGGTTGCGGCGCGACTTCCGCCTCAGCCGTGGCCCCGACGTGCGGCCCAACGCCGGCGTCGCCGAGGGCCTGACCGCCTACGTGAGCCCGTCGACGGCAGCGAACTGCATGGTCGACGGCAACTGCCCTCCCGCAACCCCCGTCTGTCGTGGCGGCCGCTGTGCACGAGAATTGACCGTCGCCACGACGTCGGTCGCCAACGGTGCGTCGTATTTCAAGTGCGAAGGGCAGAACCTTCGCAACACCGTTCGTTTTGAGGGCACGTCGGTGCCCGAGCCGCTCAGCACCGTCGAGGTCTGCTACGCGGTGCTGCCAACGTTTCAGAACAGCTGTCCGTAGACGAGGTGAATGAGGTTTATGACGCGCAAAACACTCAAGCTGTTGGGCTGCCTGGTGATGTTGAGCTCCGGGATGGCGTTCGCTGAAGATGAGGGCGAGGATCTCGTCGAGAAGGTCGCGGTGCGTAACCGCCTCTTTTCGGTGTCGGGTCGCTTCGAGCTCGGAGGCAACTTCGGGTTGTCGCTGCTGCCGAAGCTCACCGAGCACTACAACCTGAACCTCTCGGTGGCGTACAACTTCGCCGACTGGTTGGCGGTTGAAGTGCGCGGTGGCTACGCCATCGGCCGTCTGACGTCGCTCGCCGAGCAGATTCAAGACGACCCCCCGTCCACGTCGGCGATGACGATGGCTGACGCGGCGGACATCTGGCAGATGACGGGCCACGGCGTCGCCGGCCTCCGGTTCCAGCCGATCTACGGCAAGTTGAACCTGATGGCCGAGCTGCCGGTGCACTTCCAGCTGTACGCCTGGTTGGGCGGCGGCGTGGGCGCGCTCAAGCGCGAGTCGCTCGTGCTGTGCCCTGACGCGGCGGCGTGTGCGGCGTACCGCGCAGACGCGAACGGCGACGGTGCTTCAGACCGCATCGGCCCGTCTCCGTTTCACACCGAGTACAAGGTGAGCCCTTTGGTCTCGCTCGCGCTCGGCTTCCGCTTCTTCATTGGCAGCGAGGCGAACCACAGCGTGAAGATCGAAGCGCGCAGCTGGAGCTACCTCGACTCGTACCTCGTCGACATTCGCAAGGCCAACGTCAACCCGGGTGACCCCACCGGCGGTGGCGTCGCTGCGAGCAACGCGAGCATCACCAACCTCGTTCAGCTCGACCTGGGCTACGCGTTCATCTTCTGAGAGGCGACGACTTCCAATGCGCTCCTTCCGTGATTCCCTGATTTTGTCGGCGCTGCTGGGCGCCCTCTCGGCACCTTTCGCCTCCGCGGCGACGCAGCCGAGTGACGCCCCCGTGCTGGTCGCTCAGGCGACGCCGGCTGACGACGACGAAGACGATCCGGCGCCTGCCGCGACGACGCCGGCGCCTGCCACCACGCCTGCGGCCACCAGCACCACGCCTGCTTCCTCGCGCTCCGACGCGCCGACGGCGAGCAGCGGGTCTGCGCCCGTCGCAAGCGAAGACAGCCAGAAGCTCGTCTCCGGCGCGCCGCTCTTCAACCCGAACGTCGCCGTCCACATCATCGAGCAGAAGAAGCACTCCGATGTCGGCAAGTTCGAGATCGTGCTGTACCCGGCGACGATTCAGGTGAACGGCAAGTTCACCCAGCACTTCGGTACCATGGGCAGCCTCGTGTACCACCTGCAGGAGAACTTCGCGCTGCAGGTGACCGGCGGCTACAACTGGTACAACGTCGAGTCGAGCTTCAACGGTGAGCTCGTCGAGAAGTTCAACCGTGAAGCGCAGGCCGCGACGTCACTGTTGTGGACGTGGGGCGCGCTGGCCGGTGTCGAAGTGACGCCGCTCTACGGCAAGTTCGCGCTCTTCGAGGGCACGCTCGCTCACTTCAGCTTCGTCATCAACGGTGGCCTCGGCGCTGGTGGCACCCGTCACCAGCTCAAGCCTGAGTCGGTGCGCGCGAGCGACGGTGCGATCTCGCCCGCCAGCTACGGCGACACGGGCGTGAAGTTCATGGGCTCGTTGGGTGCCGGCTTCCGCCTGCAGTTGGGCGATCACTTCGCCTTCCGCCTCGAAGTGCGCGACGTCGTCTATTCAGCGCGCATGGAGCAGGTCAACGGCTGCAACGCGGCTGACCTCGTGGCGATGGACGCCAAGATCACCGGCGGTCAGTCGGCAGACACCGCGATGGTCGGAGGCAACTGCCAGGTCGACAAGTTCGTCGGCACCGACGCTGACACGGGCTACGAGCGCAAGCGCGACGTGTCGCTCGCCAAGTTCCTCGTGTTGAACCCCACCTCGGACGTTCTCAACAACGTCGGCCTGTATCTGGGCGTCTCGTTCCTCTTCTGAAGGCCAACCGAACATGAAGCGCACGCTCATTCTTGCTCTCACGCTCCTGGCCACCGTTGCAGGTGCCCAGGATCTCGCGACCTACAACAAGGCGTTGTCGGCCTATAACGGCGGTCAGTTCGAAGACTCCGCCCGGTTGTTCTTCGACGTGTCGAACACCACGACCGACGCCGACCTGAAGAACAAGGCCGACTACTACCTGGCCTCGAGCTTCCAGCGGTTGAACCTGCCGTTCACGGCGTTCATCTACTTCACGCCGATCGTTCAGGCCGGCCCTCAGCACCCGTTCCACATGAAGTCGGTGGAGGCGCTCATCGCGCTGCAGGAGGTGCTGAGTGACGACTTCCTCATTCCGTCGACGGTGAACAACCTCTACGACCGCTACGCCGACGCGTGGGCCACGTTGCCGCTCGAGGTGCTGGCGCGCATCAACTACCTCATCGGCCGCATTTCCCACCGCAAAGGCAAGCTCGACGAGGCCAAGCAGTTCCTCGAAGCGGTGCCCGACACGAGCGCGTTCTACGCCAAGGCGCAGTACATGCTCGGCATCACGCTGGCCGACCCGCGGTTCCCGGCGGCTGACGAGCTTGAGCGTTCGAAGAACCTCGAAGCGGCGATCTCGGTCTTCGAGGCGTTGCTGAAGGTCAAGAGCGCACAGCTCGACTACCTCGACACCTCGCACCTCACGTTCCTGGCGCTGGGCCGCGCGAACTACAACGTGGGCCTGTACCAGAAGGCGACCGACTGGTACGAGAAGGTGCCGCGCTTCTCGAAGTACTGGGACCAGTCGCTGTTCGAGAACGGCTTCGCGCGTTTTCAGAATGACGACCTCGGCGGTGCGCTCGGCTCTCTGCAGGGCCTCTACGCGCCGCAGTTCGCGGGCGCCTTCCAGCCCGAGTCGTGGATCCTCACGGCGACGACGTATTACTTCTCGTGCCTCTACGAAGAGTCGAAGTCGTCGTTGCTCGAGTACGAGCGCATCTATCTGCCGATGGCCGAGAAGCTGAAGCCGCTGGTCGACGGCGCCGAGCAGCGCGATCTGCCTGAGTACTTCAAGCTGGTGAACGTCACCGACAGTCCCGAAGTGCCGAAGGCCGTTCTGAACTGGGTGCGCACCAACGAGCGCATGTTGGGCGTCTTCGGCATGCTCAAGCAGATCGAGACTGAGAAGGCGACCATCGACGCGAACCAGGCGTGGCGTTCGGCGCGCCTCTCGGGCGAGCTCATCAGCTACCTCGACACCAACCGCGCGACGCTCGAGAAGGTCGCGGGCCAGACGGCAAAGGCACGTCTGACCGAGGCGTACCGCACGGTGAAGGGCTTCGGCGACCAGGTCGAAATCATTCGCTTCGAAGTCGCCAAGGCTGAAAAAGAGTTCGCCGAGCTCGGCGTCGACGGTCAGAAGCTGCTCGACTCGCAGGTGCTCTACCGCCCGAAGATGCCCGCAGAAAACTGGAACTATTGGAAGTTCCAGGGCGAGTTCTGGCGTGACGAGATCGGTTACTACCAGTACACGCTCAAGCGTGGCTGCCCGGCGACGAACTGACAGGTCGTCGTCGGAAGGTCGCGACATTCTCATGAGTTGAGAAGGGCGCCTGAGCTGTTGGGCGCCCTTTTTTCAATCGGAACCGTGGTGTAGGGTCCGCGCGTTTTTTGCCCCACAGGAGCGCAGATGAAGCTCGTAGTTCGAATGGTCAGTCTTGCCGCCGTTGGTCTGGGTCTCGTTTCGAGTCCCGCTGCTGCGCAGGCAAAAAAGAAAGCCCCTGCCGCCGCTCCCGCGAAGGCTGATCCGAAGGCGGCGGCGACGCCGGCCAAGGGAACTCCGCCCGTCGAAGAGCGATCAGGCCCTGCGAAGCTCGACAAGAAAGAGACCGCGACCGCCGCGGAGCTCGAGAAGGAATCGCTCGCTGACAAGAAGCGCGACGAGACCATCGAGTCGGCCAAGAAGATCATCCCCAAGATCGAAGACGGCAACCCGCAGAAGGCCGACCTGCTCTTCCAGCTCTCCGAGCTGTACTGGGAAAAGTCGTCGTACCTGAACCGCAAGGAAATGCGGGCGTACTTCGACGCTCAGAAAGACGCGGACGACAAGAAGAACCGCGGCGAGAAGGTTCAGGAGCCGAAGGAAGATCACCGTGAGTCCGAGCTCTACCGCTCGGAGACCATGCGTCTCTACGAGACGATTCTTCGCGAGTACCCGACCTACGAGCGCAAAGACGAGGTGCTCTTCAACCTCGCCAAGAACCAGTACGACATCGGCAAGAAGGACCTCGCGGTCAAGCGCTACGAGGAGCTCCTCAAGAGCTACCCGGGCAGCAGGTTCGTGTCCGACACCTATGTCGAGCTCGGCAACCACTTCTTCGAAGTGGCCAACAACCTCGAGAAGGCGAAGACCTACTACGAGAAGGCCTTTACGTCGGCCAACCCGCGCATCAAGAGCTACGCGCTCTACAAGCTCGCGTGGTGTGACTTCAACGCGGGCGAGCACGAGAAGGCGCTCAAGAAGCTTCAGGACACCGTCGAGTTCGCCGAGAAGCAGGGCAAAGAGAAGTACGCGACCGACCTGAAGAACGAAGCGCTCAACGACTCGATTCGTATGTTCGTTCAGCTCAACCGCGCTGACGACGCCGTGGCCTATTACAAGGCGCACGCCGGCAAGAAGAAACAGCTCAACCTCATCGGCAAGCTGGCCTACAGCCTCCAGGGCGCGGGTCACCACGACAACGCCATCAAGTCGTTCCGCTACCTGCTCAACGACAACGCCGTGGCCGAGGGTGCGCCCGACTGGCAGCAGGCGATCATCAAGTCGTACGAAGGTCTGCGGCAGCGCGACAACGTGAAGGCCGAGGTCAAGAAGCTCGCCGAGCTCTACCGCCCGGGCAGCACGTGGTGGGTCGCCAACGCGTCGAAGAAAGAGGTGCTCCGCAACGGCTTCAACGTCGCCGAAGAGGCGATGCGCACGACCGTCACCGAGTACCACCAGGAAGCGCAGAAGACGAAGCAGGTCGAGACCTACCGACTCGCGCGCGACATCTACAAGCAGTACGTCGACGCGTTCGCCACCGCCGACGACGAGAACTTCGTCGCCGACCAGGCCTTCAACCTCAAGTTCTACTACGCCGAAATTCTCTGGGCGCTCGAGGAGTGGGAGCCCGCAGCCAAACAGTACGACGGCGTGGTGTCGTTCAAGGTGCCTGGGCGCTCCGAAGCGAAGGAAGCGGCCAACGAGAAGTACCGCCAGAGCTCCGCGTACAACGCGATTCTTGCCTACGACAAGCTCGTGAAGATCGAGCGCGGCCAGCTCCAGAAGAGCGACCTCAAAGAAGGCGAGAAGATCGAAGAGAACAAGAAGAAGGGCGCCGTCGAGAAGCAGGCCAAGATCCAGAAGCGCTCGGCCAAGGAGCTCGAAGAGAAGCCGCTGAGCGACTTCGAGAAGCGCCTCGTCGCCGCGTGCGACAGCTACAACAAGCTCTTCCCGAAGAACCCCGACGAGGTCGACATCTCGTACCAGGCCGCGGTCGTCTTCTACGACAAGAACCACTTCGTCGAAGCCGCTCGCCGCTTCGGCGACGTCATCAACAAGTACCCCGAAGAGAAGCGCAGCCAGGAAGCGGCCGACTTGACGATGGCTGTTCTCGAAGAGCGCGAAGAGTGGTTCGAGCTCAACAAGCTGGCTCGCGTGTTCAAGGGCAACGCGAAGCTCTCGAAGCCGGGCACCGAGTTCACCAAGCGCGTTGGCGGCATCGTCGAGGGCTCGCAGTACAAGTACATCGACGAAATCGTCTACAAGAAGGAGAAGAACAAGGAGAAGGCCTCCGACCTCTTCATCGCGTTCGTCGAGGAGTTCCCCAAGTCTGAGAACGCCGACCGCGCGCTCACGTACTCGATGCTCATCGCGCGTGAAGACAACCAGCTCGACAAGGCCATCACCATCGGTGAGCGCGTGCTCAAGGAGTACCCGACCACCTCGTTCGATCTGAAGGTGAAGAACGCGCTCGCGTTCTTCTACGAGAAGATGGCGAACTTCCAGAAGTCGGCCGAGATGTACGAGAACTTCGTCGCGACGTACGACCTCGCCGCTGGCGACAAGGCCATCGGCTACGACAAGATCAAGGACCTCCTGAAGAAGGAAAAGGAGGCCCGCGAGAAGGCGCTCAAGGCCAACAAGGGCAAGCCGGCGCCGGGTGAGGTCGTCATCACGACCGTCGACCTCAAGACGATCAAGGATGACGCGAAGAAGAAGGAGCGCGAGGCGCTGGTGAAGGAGGCCGAGGCTTCGGTCGCCGATGCGCAGTACAACGCCGGCTTCTGGTACGAGGGTGTTGGCCAGTTCGACAAGGCCATGGCCGCGTACAACCGCTACATCACGCGGTTCTCCGACAAGAAAGACGCGCCCGACATCGCCTACAACATCGGCCTCGTTCTCGAGAAACAGAGCAAGTCGACCGAGGCGCTCGCGCAGTACACGACGTTCCTCACGAGCTACGCGAAAGACGCGCGCGTCACCGATGCCCGTCGCATCGACGTGAAGTACCGCCAGTACCTCCTCAACGGAAAGCTCAAGAACGCCCCCGAGCAGGAGCGCCTCGCGAAGGACATCATCGCGACGTACCCGAAGCTCAAAGAGGAAGAGAAGAAGAACGACCGCGCCATGCTGGCGTTCGCCCACACCCGCTTCGCCGCACTGGAGCCGGGTTGGAAGGGCTACACCGAGCAGAAGTTCAAGAAGATGGGCACGTTCAAGAACGATCTCGCAGCCAAGCAGAAGAAGCTGACGGAGCTCGAGAGCGCGTACACCGAAGTGCTGAAGGTCGGTAACCCGGAGTACGGCATCGCGGCGTTGACCCGCATCGGCCTGCTGTATTCCGACTTCGCGACCAACATCAACGACATGCCGGACCCGCCGGGGCTCGACGAAGACCAGCTGGCGCTCTTCCGCGGCGAGTTGGAAAACCGCTACATCTTCCCCGTTGAAGAGAAGGCCGTCGAAGCGCTCGAAAAGGCGCTCGGCAAGTCCTACGAGCTGTCGATGTACAACGAGTGGACACTGCTCGCGCAGGACAAGCTCAACAAGTACAAGCCGGGCTTCTACGGCAAGCCGCGCGATGTCGCGTACCGGGGCAGCGAGTTCTTCGCGACTGGTGGCTTCGAGAAAACGGCTGACCTGCCGAACGACGCCGTCGTCGAGACGCCTGCTCCCGCGACGACGCCTGCTCCCAACTCTGCCGCTGCGCCGACTCCCGGCGCCGGCGTCCGCTAAGCCAGGAAGGACTTGACCATCATGAAGTCGACTCGCATTGCAGCACTGGTCTTCGCTGGCACCACGGGCCTCGTGGGTTGCACGACGGTGAAGGAAGAAGTGAAGAAGGACGACACGGTCGTCGCGCCGCCCAAAGTCGAGAAGGGCAGCAAAGAGCTCTTCGCCGACTCGGTGAAGTCGTTCGACGCTGGCAAGCTTGACGAGGCCCGCGAGGGTTTCGCCAAGGTCGCCGCGCGCGTGCCGGGTAACGCCACGGTGCAGTACAACCTCGGCGTCATCGCCGAGCGCCAGGGCAAGTTGACCGACGCGGCCGGCTACTACGAGGCCGCACACAAGCTCGACGCCAAGCACAAGCCCACGCTGCTCAACCTGGGGCGTGTGTACCGTCTGCAGGACAAGTTCGACGCGTCCATCGCGCTCTACGAGGGCGCGTTGAAGGACCCTGCGAACGAGTACGACGTCGAGATCAACAACAACCTCACTGTCGCCTACCGACTCGCCAAGAAGTACGCGCAAGCCGAAGCGACGGCTCGCAAGGTGCTCGCGCGCACGAAGGACAATGCCGACGCGTACAAGAACCTCTCGCTCATCTATTTCGACCAGGGCAACTACCGTCTGGCGGAGTTCATTTCGGCGAACGCCAAGAAGCTCGATGACAAGGACCCGGGCGTCTACAACAACCTCGGCCTCATCTACCTGAAGCTCGACGAGCGCCGCGCCGCGCTGGGTCAGTTCCAGAAGGCTGTGTCGCTGAATAAAGACTTCGCGCCCAGCCTGTTCAACATCGGCGCGATGGCGTTGAGCTACCGCGACTACGACGGCGCCGAGAAGGTGCTCTCTCGCGCGACGGAGCTCGATCAGAACTCCTACGAGGGGTTCCTCGCGTATGCGTGGGCGCTCGACGGGCAGAAGGGCCGCGACGCGAAGAAGGGGTTGAAGGCCGGAGACATGTTCGAGCGCGTGTTGGCCATCAAGAGCGACCAGAACGACGCGGTGTGCGGCGCCGGCTGGGCGTACGCGGCCGACAAAGCGGGGTGGGACAAGGCGCTGGGCTACCTCGAGAAGTGCAAGGCGCTCTCGACGACCTCGGCGACTGATCAGCAGCTCATCGACTCCAAGCTCAAGGGCATTGTCGCCATGCAGAAGGCGGGGCAGGCCGCCGCACAGCCCAAGCCCGAAGAGAAAGAGAAGCCGAAGGCCGCTCCGACGAACGGTCCGTCGCTGCTCGACAAGGTTTCTGACGACGCGGCGAAGGCCGACCCGGGCCCTGCTGAACAGCCTGCGACTGGCACGCCTCCGGCCGACGGTACGACGCCTGCGCCAGCTGCTGCGCCCAAGTCCTGAAAGAAACAGTCACGGGTGGGCGTGACAACCACCCGTGAAGATCCCTAGTATTCGCCGACTTTTTGAAGGAACCCACCAGTTACTGACGATGTCAGTAAGGGTGTTCGGAGGTAGCGCCATGAAGCAAATCGTTTCGATCCTCGCCGTTGTCTCGCTCGTTTCCACGGTTGCGTTCGCCGAAGACAAGGTGATTCGCGAGTCTGACAAGACGGTCTTCCGTAAGAAGACGACCATCGACTTCACGGATGTCGCCATCGACGGCGAGTTGACCAAGCCGGAAGGCAGCTACTCGGTGTCGAAGAAGAAGACGACGTTCAAGACGCTCATCAAGGTGCGCGACAACTTCAACCCCGAGCTCCAGAAGTCCGTCGAGAACCTCTGAGCCGTTCTTTCAAGATCTCACAGCAGCCCGCTTCAGCTTCAAGGACATGACCATGGCGAAGAAGACGATCACCCTGCAGGTCACCAACCCAGATGGCTCCGTGACGGAGTCGACCAGCGAACTCGAGAGCATCATCGTGGGCTCGGGAGCTGGCGCTGCGGTCAAGGTGACAGACCCGAAGGTCTCGAACCTCCACTTCATGCTGAAGGTCGAGAAAGACGGCGCGGTGACGGTGATCGATCTCGGCTCCGAGAGCGGCACGAAGCTCAAGGAGCAGGCGGTGACCAAGGAGCCCTCGAAGGTGGCTTCGGGTGACGTGGTCGCCGTGGGTGAGTCGAAGGTGAAGGTTGTCTTCGGCGATGAGAAGCCGACGGAGACGCCGCCGCCTCCTCCTGCCGAAGCCAAGGCTGAGGTGAAGGAAGAAGAGAAGAAGGGCAAGAAGAAGAACAAGGGCGGCGACAAGCACGCTCCCTCGACCAAGGCGCTCGCCGGTACTGGCAAGAACGCTGCGGCGCTCTTCAACGAGCCGTTGCCCGCCGAGGCGGTGCCGACCGAGCAGGAGAAGGTGCTTCAGGTCGCGCTGCTGTGGGGCGATAGCCTCATCAACGTTCAGCACTTCGGCGACGGTGTGCCCGTGACGGTCGGCGAAGGCGCCGGCAATCGCTTCACGGTGTTCAGCGCAGGCGCGACGTTCACGCTCGCGCAGAGCAAGGGCGCTGGCGCCGTCGTGAACGTGCCGGCCGACGCCGGGCTGGTGCTCACCACCAAGAGCGACAGCCACAAGTCCAAAGAGCAGCTCAAGAGCGAAGGCAAGCTCAAGGCGGCGGAAGGTGGCGTTCGCGCCGACGCCGTGGAGCTCGCGCTGCACGATCGAGCACAGGTTTCTTTCGACAACGTCGCTTTCATCGTGCGCTACGTGCGCCCGAGTGCGGCGATCAGCGTCAACACGCTCGAAGAGCACGACTTCACGTTCTTCAAGATCGTCTCCATCTGTCTCATGGCGTTCTTTGCGCTCGTGGCGGCGATGGTGCTCACGCCCATGGGCTACGGCGGCGAGGGCGACGACATCTTCGCCAACCCCTCGAAGTACGTGAAGATGGTCGTGAAGCCCGAGAAGAAGGTCGAGATCAAGAAGTTCAAGGATCTCTCGGGTGTCGCGGAGGGCGCGAAGGCCAAAGACAAGGAAGGCAAGTTCGGCAAGCAGGAGGCCAAGAAGGCCGATGCCGACCCGTCGAAGAAAGGCGCTCCGACGGTCGACGCGAACAAGCGTGAAGAAGACCGCAAGAAGGTGTCGAGCCTGATGGCCGGCATGTTCGGTGGTGGCGCTTCGTCGAACGTCTTTGGTCCCGGCGGTCTTGGCACCGGCGTCAATGACGCGCTCGGCGGTCTTCAGGGCGGCGCGGGTGTGGGTGATGCGCAGGGCGTCGGCGGTCTCGGCTCGCGTGGTTCAGGCGCGGGCGGCGGCGGCACGGGCCTGGGGCTCGGTGGTCTCGGCACCAAGGGCGGCGGTCGTGGTCGCGGTGGCTACGGCGCCATCGATCTCGGCGGCAAGGGCAAGGACTCGACCCGAGTGATCCCCGGCAAGACGACCGTCGTCGGCGGCCTCGACAAGGACGTCATCATGAAGGTCATCAAGCGCCACCAGAACGAAATCAAGTTCTGCTACGAGCAGGAACTGCAGAAGAACCCCTCGCTCGGCGGCAAGGTCGCGGTCGCGTGGACCATCGACCCGGCGGGTGGCGTGTCTGAAGCCAACGTCAGCGAGTCGTCCATCGGCAACGCCAACGTCGAAGGCTGCATCGTTCAGCGCATTCGTCGCTGGAAGTTCCCGGAGCCCCAGGGTGGCGGCGTCGTGAACGTCACCTTCCCGTGGATCTTCAAGGCGGCCGGTGACGAGGGCGAGGAGTAAGTCGCACTCGTAGGCTGAATTCGCTTCACTCCGGCGCGGCGCTCCTTCAAACGAGCCCGCGCCGTTTCATTTTTCACGATTGCGTTTGGGCGCTCGGCGGGTATGGTGCCGCGCCTTTTAGGGTTCTGGAGGAACTTCGGTGCGGAAGCTCGCGTTGCTCGTCGGTTTCGTCGTCTCTTCGGCTGCTTTTGCGGCCACGCCTCCTGCTGGTGTTCCGCTCGAGGTGCGTCGTGGCTTCTTTACGGAGACCGGCCTCGGCGGCGCGTTCACCGTTGGTGGCGTCAACGGCTATTCGAACTTTCAGCTCTATCTGCAGCTTGGTGCCGGCTACCAGCTGACGATCAACGAGGGAAAGGGCCTGATTCCGATCGGTGTGCACGTCGGCCTTGGCTCGAATGCGCAGAACTGCTGGGGCGATGTGCTCCCCAACGGCAGCTGCGGCCAGTCTGACAACTTCACGATGACGTTCATCAACGCGAGCGCAGGTTACCTGCACCGCCTTGGTACCGACGCCTTCACGAGCCGTTTGTACGCTGGTGGCAAGTTGATCGGCGGCGTTTCACTGCTCGACCCCACGCCGATTCGCGACGGAGGCCTTGTGTACCCGAACTTTGGCGCCGCGCTGGCGATCGAGTGGGCCACCATGGTCGACCACTTCTCGATCGGCCTCGACGCGGGCTACCGACTCATCATCGGCCCGAACATCAACGCGCTCGTGTTCGCGCTGCGCGTTCAATACACGTTCTGAAGCAGCGTTCGTGTTGACGGCCAACGGCTCCGGGAAACCGGGGCCGTTTTCGTTTGCTGGCCTCGTGGTACACGCCGCGCCATGGACGTGTATGGACTTGGTCGTGTCGTCGGAGAAAAGGGCGTGCTTCCGCAGCGCGCTCGCAAGCTCGACCCCTCGCTGCCGCTGCGTGACGGTGAGCTGCTGATCGACGTCGAGAGCCTCAACATCGACGCCGCGTCATTCAAGCAGCTCAAAGACACGGCAGGCGGTGACGTGGGGAAGATCGTCGACGCCATCAAGGCCATCGTCGGCGAGCGCGGAAAGATGCAGAACCCGGTGACCGGTTCGGGCGGCATGTTGATTGGTCGGGTGAAGGCGATTTCAGCGTCGCACCCGGCGGCGAAGACCTTGTCGGTCGGTGACCGGCTGGCGACGCTGGTGAGCCTCACGCTGACGCCGCTGGTGATCGATGAAGTGCGCGCCGTGAAGCCCGACATCGACCGTGTCGACGTTCGTGGTCGCGCGATTCTGTTCGCCTCGGGCATCTACGCGAAGCTGCCTGATGACCTGCCTGACACGCTGGCGTTGGCGGCGCTCGATGTTGCGGGGGCTCCGGCGCTGGTGGCGCGGTACCTCAAGCCGGGCCAGCGCGTGGTGATGCTGGGGGCAGGCAAGAGCGGCGCGCTGTGTCTCGCGCAGGCGCGTGAGGCCATGAAGGGGAAGGGGCAGCTCATCGCGCTCGATATTTCGCAGCCGGCGCTGGAGACGCTCAAGGGGCTCGGGTTGTGTGACGACATCGCGCGTGTGGATGCCACGCAGGGCGTCGACGTGATGGAGATCGTCTCGAAGCTCACCGGTGGCGAGTTGGCGGACCTCGTCGTCAATTGCGCGTCGGTGCCGAATACCGAGATGGCGTCGATCTTGTCTGTGCGTGACGGCGGCACTGTCATCTTCTTCTCGATGGCCACCAGCTTCACGACGGCCGCGCTCGGCGCGGAAGGTGTCGGGAAGGACGTGCAGATGATCGTCGGCAACGGCTATGTGCCGGGGCACGCCGAGCTCACGCTCGAGTTGCTGCGTCGTAATGATGCGCTGCGCCGCTTGTTCGAGCAGCGCTACGTGTGACCGCGGCGACGCAGCGACGTCGCGTCTGAACGACACGCGTTGTCGTGTGTGAAGGCTCACTCTTGGGACACGCGGGGCATCGCGATGTCGAAAGTTCTCGGTGGGCGGACTTTTTCGACGTTGCGTGGTTTCGGCCGTGCGCCGCGTCTCGAAGAAACTTCGGCGCTGCAAGGGATTGCTGTCGCTGCGGCCACGGCGGCGTCGATATTTTGGGGTGGGCCGACTTCGACCAGCGGCAGCGCCGAGGTGCACGAGATGCGGCTCACTGCCGGCACGACGTGGGTGGCCGGCGCGACGTCGAAAAATTCTCGGTGGGCGGACTTTTTCGACGTCGCGCCGCTGCTCCGGCGGCACTGGAGTGCTACGCGCTTACTCCGGGGGGGAGGCCAAGCCTTCGCGCGCCGTGCACGCGAACGATTTCGGGCAGCTGCCGCAGCCCATTCACGACCGATCTTGCCGCGCACGCACCGACCAAGAGTGCAGGCTCCATGGCTGGTCTACCAATCAACGCCATCAGCTCCATGGCTCACACCGTGAATCGGTCCGTCACCCCCGCCGTGCGCTGAAGAATCGCGGTCCACCCGATCAACGCGTCGACCTTCGGCTCGACATCTGGCGGCAACAACCCGATCGACGCCATCGACCCCGTGCACGCGAACAACTTCGCGTGACCAGAATCGCGCACCACATCGAGCAGCTGGCGCAGCGTCGGTACTCCACGCAGCTCCATAGTCGCGTTCACGTCGTCGCGCTCGAGGTCAGGCTCGTCGAGCTTGCCGCGCACGAGCCGTTCGAGCGCCCACCAGAAAAAGTACAGCTCCACAGGGCGACCCATGGCCGTCGCTGACGCTGCGATGGAGAGCCCCTGATGCACGGCGTCGTACTCGCCGCGATGAAGAAAAATGATGACCGGCGCTGCCATGCGCGACCTTCTACGGCCATTGGCGACGGCCCGGCCTGCTCAAACGACCAGACGAGACAAACGTCAATCAAAACGACCCCCTGAAGGGTGGAATGGCTGGGGAATACCCGTTAGGAGCCGCCGCCCCGATGCACGACGAGACCACCGCGAAGCGAAAAGATGCCCACCTCGATCTGTGCGCGACGGAAGACGTCGCGCCCAAAGAGAACTCGACGCTCTTCGGTGACGTGCGCCTGGTGCACTGCTCGTTGCCTGAGTTGGCCGTCGAGCAGATCGACCTCCGCACCGAGTGGTTCGGCAAAAAGCTCAAGGCTCCGCTGCTCATCACCGGCATGACGGGCGGCACCGAGCGCGCCTCGAACGTGAACCGAGACCTCGCGTTGGTGGCTGAAGAGTTTGGCGTGGCCTTCGGGGTCGGCTCGCAGCGCGCGATGGCCGAGCGCCCTGAGCTCGGCAGCACGTTCTCGGTGCGCGACGTCGCGCCCACCACCGTCGTCATCGGGAATCTCGGCGTGGTGCAGGCCGCGAACATGACGATCGATCAGATCCGCCGGCTCACCGACGCCATCGGCGCCGACGCGTTGGCCATTCACCTGAACCCCGGCCAGGAGCTCAACCAGCCCGAGGGCGATCGCGACTTTCAGCGCGGCTACCTGACGATCTCCGCCGTCGCGAAGGCCTACGGCGACAAGCTCATCGTCAAAGAGACCGGCTGCGGCATTTCACCCGACGTCGCGCGGCGCCTCGTGGAGTGCGGCGTGAAGAACATCGACGTCTCGGGCCTCGGTGGCACCTCGTGGGTGCGCGTCGAAGAGCTGCGTTCGAGCGGCGTGGCGCGCGAGGTCGGCGCGTTGTTCTCGGGGTGGGGCATTCCCACGGCGGCGGCGATCGCCTCGGCGCGTCGCGCGGTGCCTTCGTCGGTGAAGCTCGTGGCGTCTGGCGGGCTGCGCAACGGGCTGGAGGTCGCCAAGGCGATCGCGCTCGGGGCCGACGTGGGCGGCATGGCGTTGCCGTTGTTCCGCGCGCAGCAGACGAGCGGCGTTGGCGGCGTGCGCACGGCGTTGACGGCGGTGTTGCAGGCGATGACGAAGACCTTCGCGCTCACCGGGAGCCGTGACGTCGCGGAACTTCGCCGTCAGCCGCGCATCATCACCGGCGAACTCAAAGACTGGTTGGCAGGACTCAGCGGCACATGAAGACACTGGAGCACACCATGGCGGAGACCATCACCTCGAGGCTGTCGGGTTTTCACAAGTTGCCTGTCGCGGATCGTCTGGGCACCGTGTCGCGAATGATGCGGCTCGCGCCCGACGAGATCACCGCGTTGCAGGGCTCGGGGCTCAGCACCGAGATGGCCAATCAGATGATCGAGAACGCCATCGGCACGTTCAGCCTGCCGCTGGGGCTCGGCTTGAACCTGCAGGTCAACGGTCGCGACTACATCGTGCCCATGGCCGTCGAAGAGCCGTCGGTGATCGCCGCGGTCAGCTTCGCCGCGAAGATCGTTCGTGAAGGGGGCGGCTTTCAGGCCGAGGCCGACGACCCGATCATGATCGGCCAGGTGCAGATCACCGGCTACGGCGACCCGACCGAAGCCTCGCGCAAGCTGACGGAGCACAAAGAGCAGCTGCTCGCGCTCGCCAACAGCTTTCACCCCGCGATGGTGGCCCGTGGCGGCGGCGCGCGCGACATCGAGGTGCGGCTGCTGCCGGCGCCCGAGGGCGTGCGCGGCGAGCCGATCCTCG
>JAMHXF010000055.1:0-2899 GCA_035910535.1 Archangium sp.
CGCCGGTCGCTGGAGCGACGATCCGCCCCTGCGCGAGGCGCGCTTCGGCGACGCGAAGAGCGGCCTCGGCCTGAACGTGACCAGCGACCGCGACGCGCGCGTCTCCGCCGCCCGACGCCGTTCCCGCGGCGCTGACCTGCGCCGAGTCGAGCTGGCTTCGTGCGACGTCGAGCGCGCGCTGCGAGGTCTCGAGCTCGGCCACGGTCACGACGCCGGCCGTGGCGAGCGCGCGCTGCCGCGTGAGCGTCGCCAGCGTCGCGCGAATCTGGGTCTCGGCCTGACGCACGTTTTCGACGGCGACGCGCGCCGACGGCGCGAAGCTGACTGACCCGCGAGGCTGCGACGAGCACGCCGGCCCGCGCCTGCGCGACCTGCGCGGCGAGGTCTTCGTCGTCGAACTCGATCAGCAGCTGCCCCGCGCTGACGCGGTCGGTAACCGTTCAGGCCCCTATACTGCAGCGGGCAAGAGCGAGGGGCGGACGGCAGGGTTTCGGACGGCGGCGATGCAGTCCGCGACGAAGCCGAGCAGTCGGCGTCCCTGTCGTCGAAGCGAGCCTCGCACCGTGAGCAACCGCTCGATGAAGCGCGCGCCCGCGACGCTGTCGTTGCCGTAGCTGTTCTTGCGCAACAGCACCGCGGGCCGCACCGCTCGCTCGGCTCGGTTGTTCGTCGGCTCCACCGACTCGTTCGACACGAACGCCCACAGCTTGCTTCGCGACTCGTACAACCGCGCGCACAACGCCCGCGTCTTCGCGCTGCCGTGCTCGAACCCGTGCACCAGCCACTCTGCATACGATCGCTGGATCGGCGCGAGCTGTTTGCGCAGCCATTCCTGCGTCAGCCCCTCTCGTCGTTTTCTGCGATGCGCGCGCAGCAGCCGGCGCGTCAGACGGCGCAGTTGCCTGCCGATCTCTTCGTCCTCGCCGCCGCGCTGCTCCACCTTCAGCCAGTCGCGGTACAGGTGCGAGTGACAGTACTGCTGCTTGCTCGCGAAGCGCGCGTACACCGAGTAGCGGTCGGTCACGAGCGTCCCTTTGAATACACGCCCCAGTAATTTTCGGCATGACGTCGCGCCGCGTCCCTTCGCGATGCGAAAGACTTCGAGCAGCGGCGTGCAGAGCACCCAGAGCCACGCTTTCTTACCCGCCACACGCCAGCTCGTCTCGTCCGCGTGAGCGACGTCGGCCTTGCGCACGGCGATGGTCGCTTCCTGGTGCACGGGCTCGAGCGCATCGCTCGCGCGAGTGAGGGTCGCGGTGACCGCGCCGATGCTCATCGCGAGTCCGAACACATCGCGCATCATCTCGACCACCGCGGCGTGGCTCAGCTTGAAGCCACCGACGAGCACGGCCGTGAGCGCTTGAATCGATGGGCCGAACGGCGTGCGTCCGACGCCCGATGGCAGCGTCGCTCGGGTGTGAGCTCCGCAGGGACAGCGCAGCGAGTGAAGCTGGTACTCGGTGGTGTGAATGAGCTTGGCAGCGAGCTCGTGCACCTGATGGCGCTGCGGCCCAGCATCCTCTCCGCGGAGCGGCTGCTCGCAGGAACTGCACACCGACGGCTTGCAAACGACGACCGTGTCGACCTGCTCGGGCGGAAGAAGCGCGCGATGATGGCCCTTGTGCCCTTTCTGTCCGCCCTTGCTTCGCTTGTTCTTGCCGCCACGCGACGGGGGCGTGGGCGGAGTGGAAGGCGGATCGGAAGAAGGCGGCTTGGAAGAGTTGCGCGAGTTGGTGCGCAGCTTTTCCTCGAGGTGGGCGACGCGCGCAGTGAGCAAGGCGTTGTGGGTGCGGAGCGCGTCGTTCTCTTTGCGGAGCGCGTCGTTCTCTCGACGCAGCTCAGCGACCTCTGAGCGAAGCTGTTGAACGGTGAGCATCAGCTGCGCGACGAGCCGCTGGACCGAGGCCGGCGTGGCCTCCCAGTCCGCTGCGCTCACCTCGACCGTCTGCTCCTCGTTCACGCTGCCTTCTTGCTCGATCCGGAGCTCCCGATCAAGAGGGGACCTGAACGGTTACCTCGTGTGCGCGTGTCGAAAGCACCAACCGATGTAGCGATCGGCGCCTGCGAGGGCTGTGGCCTGAAAGGCCCACGCGAGCGGGCGACGGACGCTGCGTCGCGCGTACTCCGAGCGCGCCTTGTGCATCATGTATCCTGGCGGAGTCGCGAGCTCGGGATGCTCGGCCGCGAAGGTGTCAGGAACCGGGTTGAGGAAGTGTCCGGCGCGCGCGTCGAAGCCGACGAAGTACGTCTGCGGCGCACGAAACGCCATCAGCTCGCCGAACTCGTCAGTGGGCGCGGTCGAGTGCATTCCGGGCCACCACCAGGGGGCGTCCCACCAGCGAAAGCCGGGCCGCTCGCGCTTGAGTTGTTCTGCGATGCGTCGTGCGTCGTCGCGCCGCGCAGGGTGCGTGCTTCGGCGCTCCCAGCGCGCCTCCCAGTTGAAGCAAAACGCGCTTTCGTCGCCGAGCAGGTCGACGCACGCTCGCGCGTCGTCCGCGAGCCGTTGCCAGGACGTCCCCACGAAGCGACGCACGGCGCCGTCGGGGTAGCGAAACACGGTCCCGGTGTCACAGGCCATCGAGGCGCCGAAGAAGAGCCCTCTGCCCCGCGCTCGCTGGGCGAGGTCGCGGGTGAGCGCCGCACGGAGCAGTGAGCCGCGCCCGTGAACGTGCACGCCGACGAACCCGAGCGTCTTGACCAGGGTGAACGTCTCGTCCCAATCGCTCACCTGCCGAAGATCCCACAGCCAGACGTGTCGGCCGGCGGGGATGGGCGGAGGGAGATCTTCGATCGAGGGCGGATGGGTTGCTGCGAATGCGCCGAGATCCAGGGCCAATTCTGTGCTCATCGCGCTTCTCCGTCGTCGTGCGTGGGTTGGGGCTGCGGAGCGGCGTCGCCG
>JAMHXF010000056.1:0-34001 GCA_035910535.1 Archangium sp.
CCGCGTAGGTGCAATTTGCGGCAGGCGATGAAATTCGCCCCGCCTCGACGCCATCGAGAATGCCATCGCCGTCGGTGTCGGGGTTGGCCGGGTCGGTGCGCAGCCCACCCGCGTAGATCGTCCCGAACTCGTCTTGATCGCTCAAGCCGTCACAGTCGGAGTCTCTGTTCGCGTTGTTGGGGTCGAGCGGGTTGACGATGATGACGACGCCGCCGTCGCTCCCCACGCCACCGCCGGTGTTCTGCCCGCCACCAGCGCCAGCGCCGCCGCCGGTCTCAGAGCCTCCACCAGCGCCGCCGTCGGCGTCGGGCGTCACAGGCGGCGTTCCGCAATCACAGCTCGCAAAAAACAGCGCCGTCAGGGCAGCGAAGAGCAGTTGCTTCATGTTGTTTCGACCTCTTGGGACTGTCGTTCGGCCTTGGCGGGACCGCGGATTCTGCAGCGTTTTAGCGCGCTGCGAAAGGTGTGCCGCAGAAGTTGCATGCGGACCGGAATACTTCAGTGACGACGGTCGCGAGCCCGCGCGACGAAGGTCCGGTAGATGCCGATGTTCGGCGGCACGGTGTCGACCATGAGCTCCGGGTGCCATTGCACGCCGAGCACGAAGTGATCTTTCGCCGTTGCTTCGATGGCCTCGACGACGCCATCGACCGCCGTACCGCAGACGATGAGCCCCTGCCCCACGGCCTTCACCGCCTGGTGGTGCGTGGAGTTCACCATCAGCTGGCCTTTGCCTCCGACGCACTCGGCCAGCAGCGTGTCGACCTTCACGTCGATCGGGTGCTGCGGCTGCGTGCGGTCGTGCTTCTGTTCGTGCTGCTTCGCGTTCGGCAGCTCTGTGGCGATGTCTTGAATGAGCGTGCCGCCGAAGGCGACGTTGAGCAGCTGCATGCCTCCGCACACGCCGAGCACCGGCAGCTTGCGTTGCAGCGCACCACGGAGCACGGCGAGCTCGAAGTGCGTGCGCCCGGGCTTGAGCTCGCCCAGCTTCTCTTTTTCGGCTTCACCGTAGGCCGAGGGAGGAATGTCGAAGGCCCCGCCGGTGATGACCAGGCCGGCGACGCGATCGAGGTATTGATCGATGAGCGTCGGGTCGTCGCTGTACGGGAGGATGAACGGCAACCCTCCTGCGCGCGCCACGGCGTCGGTGTAGGCCGTCTTCAGGTCGTACTTCGGAAACGGCGCCTCCGGAGTCGGCACGGTGACGTCAGGCGTGACGGCGATCGACGGGCGGCGCGGGTGGCCATGGTGCTTCATTGCCGCCCAATGTAGCCGCTGGGCGCGTCAGGCAAAGAACGCGGCCTGCAGCGCCTTCGTTCGCTCGGTGAGATCGCTCGCCTCGAGCAGCCCTCCGGCCACCGCCGCGCACCACGCGCCTTGTTGGGCGACGGCGTTGATGGTCGCCAGGGTGATGCCCGCGATGCCCACGACGGGCATCGGAGCGGCCTTCGCGATGTACCCGAAGGCCTCGAGGCCCAGCGGCGCGTGCGCCACGTGCTTGGTCGTCGTCGAGAAGATCGGGCCCACACCAGCGTGATCGGCCCCGGCCGCTCTCGCCGCCTCGAGCTGCTCGAGCGAGCGACACGTCGCGCCGATCAGCGCCTCGGGCCCGAGCAGCCGCCGCGCTTCGTCGACGGGCAGATCATCGGCGCCCAGGTGCACGCCGTGCGCGCCGCCCAGCAGCGCGAGGTCGACGCGATCATTGACGATCACCACCACGCCACGCTCGCGCGCGAGCGCCACGGCCGAACGGATCAACGGTAACGCGAGGCGATCGCTGGTCTGCTCGAGGCGCAGTTGCAGCACCTGCGCGCCGCCGGCGATCACCGCGCGGACCTTCTCGAGCAGCGGCACGTCGACGCGGACGCCGTCATCGACCAGCGCATACAGGCCGCGAGGGAGCTTGTGAGCCATGGGCCGCTGCTATAAGCCACCCGCATGTCCGAAATCGATCTCCGCTACACCGACAAGCGCACCGTCGAGCGTTACATCCGCCAGGGTCAGGTTGACGAGAAGGCCTTCGAGAAGCACATCAAGTCGCTCCCCGACCTCGCCGAGAAGGGCGAACGCGTGCAGGCCGAGGCCGACGAATACATCCTCGACGAAGACCTCAACGAAGGCGCGGAGTAACCACCGTTATGGCCGGCGCGTCAGGCGAGAGCTTCACCATCAAAGACGATCAGCTCACCTTCACGGCGTTCGTGTTGGGGCTGGCGTCGTCGGCTCTCATTCACCTCGGCGCGCAGCCTGACCCCGAGAGCGGCAAGTTGAACGTCGATCTCGTGCTGGCCCGTCAGTCGATCGACGTGCTGGCGCTGCTGCGCGACAAGACGCGCGGCAACCTCACCCCTGAAGAAGACAACCTCTTCGGGTCGATCCTCTCTGATCTCCAGCTGCGCTTCGTCGAGAAGAGCGGCCCCCGGAGCTGACGTGACGTCGTCTCCGGCGTGGTACCGCTGGGCGTTGGTGTTCTCCGTCGTGCTCGGTACGCAGGTCGGCTTCGGCGCCATCTCCGACGCCTGGCGCGCGCTGCACCTCGACACCCCACCCGCCATTGTCGACAACCTGCTGCGCCCTGAAGCGGGCCTGTCGGCGCAAGCGCAACGCGCGGTGTGGCTGTCGATGGCCTCGGGTGAAATCAGCGCGCTGCGATCGATGCTCCCGTGGCGGGTGATCACCGCCGTGCTGCTCGCCGCCGCGTCGTTGCTGGTCGCGATTCAGGCCTTCCGGCTCCGCTTCGTCTCCAACGCCGTCGAGATGGCAGTGCTGCTGAGCCGTGCGGCCACGGTGGCCGCCGTGTTCCGCACCATCGACGGCGCGCAGAACCTCGTCGTGATGCGCGTGATGACGGCCGAGCTCAACAAGACGATCGCCGTCGAAGTGCCGGCAGAACTCCAGCTCTCGTGGACGCTCGCCAGCCCGCTGTTGTCGGCCGGGAGCGTGCTGACGAGCCTCGTCGTCGTGGGCTTCTTCCTGCTCCTCGGCGCCTACTTCCGCTCCGAGGGTTTGCGCGAGCTGCTGGCGCGCTCCGCCCGCGAAGAAGACTGACGCCTACTGCGCGAAGAGGTCGAGGCGACGGAGGGCTTGAACCCGCTCCGGGAAGAGCTGCCACAGCGGCTGTGGCTGCAGCGCGCGTGACAGGTCGATCAACGCCGACGACTTGCGAGGAATGCGGAGCAGCTCGTTGCGCTCGATGCCCAACACCCGCGCCACGTGCCCCAACGGCCACTTCGCCTGCAGCCTGGTGAACGCGTCGTCGTCATTTTCATCGTCGGGGAGCTCGGCGTCTTCGTAGCGCAGCAACTCGCCACCGACTCGACGGCCGTTGGCGTACGCGACGACCTGCTCGACTTCATCGGGGTCGAAGGCGTACGCGTGCACGGTGACACGCAGGTGCTCCGAGAGCCGCCGCGCCAACGAGTGGTGCGTCAGGTACCAACGGGCACCCTTCCGGCCGTACGTAAAAGGAGCGTCCCACGCGAAGCGCGCGATGCGAGGCCCACCCAACACCGTCACCAACAACCCCGCGTCATCCGGGGCCTGGCCGTCTTCCTCGAGTGACAGACGCGCGATGTGCTGCAGCCACGCCGCGTCGACATCCGAGTACTGGCACAGGTAGCCGCCGTGCGATTCCAAGAGCGCTTTTCCTCCCCCCAACGGTGAAGGCGCGCGCATTACAGCAGAGCAGCTCGCACGACAATGTCAGACCGTTGGAACTCCACGAATTCCGGGCGATTTCATGACGCGGCGCGGCTTCGACAGCTGACCTAATGGGTGCCTTCGGTCGCGGCACACCAGTTGCGCGACGCGTTCGAATGGTCACCTTGCTGGCATGCGGATCGACAAGTTCACACTGAAGGCGCAGGAAGCGATTCAAGACGGCCAGTCGCTGGCGCGTCGTGCGAGTCACGCCAACTACGAGCCGGAGCACCTGCTCCGCGTGATGTTGGACCAGCAAGACGGCGTCATCACCCCGATGCTGCAGAAGATCGGCGTCGACGTGCGGCTGTTGGGGCAGCGCCTCGACGAGGCCATCGCGCGGTTCTCGAAGATCAGCGGAGCGAATACCTCGCTGGGCAATCGCCTGGTGCAGCTGCTCGACCGCGCCGAAGACGAAGCCAAGGCACTCAAAGACGAGTTCACGAGCTCGGAGCACGTGTTGCTCTCTTTCACGCAAGACAAAGGCAGCGTGGGAGAGCTGCTCAAGGCCAGCGGCGTGACGAAGGCGACGGTCTCGGCGGCCATCAAGGCGCTGCGCGGCTCAGGTCGAGTGACGTCGCAAGACCCTGAAGGCACGTACCGGGCGCTCGAGAAGTACGGCAAGGATCTCACCGAGCTGGCGCGCGCCGGCAAGCTGGACCCGGTGATCGGCCGCGATGAAGAGATTCGTCGCGCCATTCAGGTGCTCTCGCGGCGCACCAAGAACAATCCGGTACTGATCGGTGAACCCGGCGTCGGCAAGACGGCCATCGCCGAGGGGCTCGCGCGGCGCATCGTCGACGGTGACGTGCCCGAAGGGCTGAAGCGCAAGCGGCTGGTCACGCTCGACCTCGGCGCGATGGTGGCCGGCGCCAAGTTCCGCGGCGAATTCGAAGAGCGCTTGAAGGCCGTGCTCAAGGAGGTCGCCGACGCGAACGGTGAGGTCATCCTCTTCATCGACGAGCTCCACACCATGGTCGGCGCTGGCAAAGCCGAAGGCTCGATGGACGCGGGCAACATGCTCAAGCCGGCGCTCGCGCGCGGTGAGCTGCACTGCATCGGCGCCACCACGCTCGACGAGTACCGCAAGCACATTGAAAAAGACGCGGCCCTCGAGCGCCGTTTTCAGCCGGTGCTGGTCGGTGAGCCGACGGTGCACGACACCATCTCGATCTTGCGCGGCTTGAAGGAGCGCTACGAGGTGCACCACGGCGTGCGCATTCAAGACTCGGCCATCGTGGCCGCGGCCACGTTGTCGAACCGCTACATCAGCGATCGCTTCCTGCCCGACAAGGCCATCGACCTGGTCGACGAAGCGGCGTCGCGGCTGCGCATCGAGATCGACTCCATGCCCACCGAGGTCGACGAGATCCGCCGCAAGGTGATGCAGCTCGAGATCGAACGTGAAGGCCTCAAAAAAGAGACCGACGTGCATTCGCGCGAGCGTCTGGGCCACATCGAAAACGAGCTCGCGCAGCTCAACGAGAAGTTCACCTCCATGAAGGCGCAGTGGGAGGCCGAGAAGGCCGCCATCGCGGCGATCCGGGTCGTCAAAGAGAAGGTCGAAGTGGCGCGCAACGATCAAGCGGCAGCTGAACGTCGCGGCGATCTCAACAAGGCCGCGGAGATCAAGTTCGGCGTCCTGCCATCGTTCGAAAAAGAGCAGGCGCAGCTGCAGGTGAAGTTGTCCGAGCTGCAGGGTCGGCAGAAGTTCCTCAAAGAAGAGGTCGACGCTGAAGACATCGCCGAGGTCGTCGGCAAATGGACGGGCATCCCCGTCTCCAAGCTGCTCGAGAGCGAGCTGCAGAAGCTCGTGAAGATGGAAGACCGGCTCGGCAAGCGCGTCATCGGGCAGCACGACGCGTTGGTGGCGGTCTCCAACGCCGTCCGCCGCGCGCGCTCAGGCCTGCAAGACCCCAATCGCCCCATCGGCTCCTTCATCTTCCTGGGGCCCACGGGCGTCGGAAAAACCGAGACCGCGAAGGCGCTCGCAGAGTTCCTCTTCGACTCCGACACGGCGATCGTTCGCATCGACATGTCTGAGTACATGGAGAAGCACGCGGTCTCGCGGCTCATCGGCGCGCCTCCGGGGTACGTCGGCTACGACGAGGGCGGACAGCTCACCGAGACCGTGCGGCGCCGGCCCTACTCCGTCGTGTTGTTCGACGAGATCGAGAAGGCGCACCCGGACGTGTTCAACGTGCTCCTGCAGATCCTCGACGAAGGTCGGCTCACCGACGGCCAGGGCCGCACGGTCGACTTCAAGAACACCGTGTTGATCATGACCTCCAACCTCGGCGCGCAGGTGCTGCAGGAGGCGGTCGCCGAAAAGCAGGCCATCGACGCGGGCACGCGCCGCGAGGTCATGGACACGCTCAAGGCGCACTTCCGGCCGGAGTTCTTGAACCGCGTCGATGAGATCGTCCTCTTCGAGCCGCTCAAGAAGGTCGACATCAACCACGTGGTCGACATCCAACTCGAGCGGCTGCGCAAGCTGGCGACCGACAAGCGGCTCTCGCTGGTGCTGACCGACCGCGCGCGCGAGTTCCTGGGAGACGAAGGCTACGATCCGACGTACGGCGCCCGGCCCTTGAAGCGCGCGCTTCAGAAGCACGTGCAAGACCCGCTGGCGCTCAAGATTCTCAGCGGCGAATTCGTGCCGGGAGACACCGTGACCATCGACGCGGCGGCCAACGGCCTGAAGCTCTCAGTCGCTCCGCGGGCCTGAGTCAGCACCCGAAGCGGGAGCGGCACCGACCTGCTCCTGCTTCGCGAGGTACTCGGCGTACTCGGCCTTTCGCTTCGAGGCCTCTTCGTTGGCGGCGAGCTGCGCTTCACGCGCCGCCGCACGACCGCTGCTCACCGCGCTCAACGTCACCGCCATGCCGATGATCAACGTCACCAGGCGTGCGACGACGTCGGCCGGGCTCACCACGAGCGCCTCGAAGCCGTTGATGCCGGTGAAGAGCAACACCGCGAAGACCTCCCCTGACAGGCACGCGGTGAGCGCGAAGCGCAGCGCACGAATCTCGGTGAAGCGGCCGATGGCCCAGCCGAACGTCGGCACCGCCACGAAGAGCCACAAGCGCTGCAGCAGCCACCCCACGGCGAAGGCCACCGCTTCGCTCTCGATGAAGCCCACGCGCTCGGCGAGCCGTACTGTGGCGCCGGCGGAGAAGATGCTGCCGACCACGAAGGCCACCGCGCCGAGGCCGATCTGCAACACCACCTGCCGGGAGCCACCTTCTGCGCGCTGAAAAACCGAAGGAGCGCGGGGTTCAGTCGTCATCGGTGACTCCGGTGCGTGGGCCATCTCCGTAGAACACTTCTTCCAGACACAGGCCGTGCGGCGGTGCGGTGGGGCCGGCCTTCGTTCGATCTCTCGACGCGAGCACGCCTTCGACCCAGCTCGCGGGCTGACGCGCGCGACCGACCTCCATCAACGTGCCGACGATGTTGCGCACCATGTGCTTCAAGAACGCCGTGCCCTCGACGACGAACTGCACCTCGTCGCCGGTCGCGCCCAGCACCTCGACACGCGTCAATTCACGCTGCGAGGTCGCGGCCTGACAGTCAGACGCACGAAAGGCCGCGAAGTCGTGCTTTCCAACCAGCGCTCGCGCCGCCTCGATCATGGCGTCGAGCTGCAGCGGCAAGTAGACCTCCCAGTGCGTGTTGCGGCGGTGCGGAGATCGCGAGCGACGGTTCGAGACGCGGTACCGGTAGCGCTTGCCCTTCGCCCAGCGCCGCGGGTCGAAGTCTTCACGAACCTCGTCGGCGCGAAGCACGGCGATGTCGTCGGGCAGCAACGAGTTGAGGCCCATCCAATATGCCTTGAGCGGAAACTGCCGCGGCGAATCGAACGCGACCACCATGCCCGTCGCGTGGACGCCGGAGTCCGTTCTCCCTGCAGAGAACACGCTCACCGGTTCGCCGCAGAGCTTTTGCAACGCCAGCTGAACCCGCCCCTGCACCGAGGGCCCGTTCTGCTGGATCTGCCAGCCCACGTAGTTCGTCCCGTCGTACTCCAGTACCAACTTCACGCGGGCCATCGGACGTCGACTATCCCACATGGAACCTGATTTCCGAGTGCGTTGTCATACGGCCGCCATGCCTCCTGACGTGCTCCTGGTCCTCGCAAGCAGCGGCATCACCTTCGTCGCGTCGCTGATGTTCTTCGTCAGCGACGAGACCCCACCCGTCGAGCGAAAAGCGCCGGAGCTCGCCTTCTGCCTGCCGCCCGAGCGCGCGAAGTCGCCGCCTCCGTTGCCGCTGCTGCCGGAGTGTGCCGTGTCGCTGACGCGCAACTCGGTGATGACGCTGCGGCCGGTGGGCGACGAGTGGGTGGTGACGCTCGACTCCACGCCCATGGCCGACGTGCCGGCGCTGCAGGTGCGCGACGGCAAAGACGTGGGCGGCTCGGTGCATGATCTCCGGTGGCACGGCAGCGCGGGGCTGGCGAAGGCCACGCGCCGCACGTGGAAGCAGAAGCCCGGTCGCGCGTGAACTAAGTCGTCTCGCCATGCGCGTCTTCGCCGTGGCTTCGTTGGTGCTGCTCAGCGGGTGTCTGACCCGCTACTCGTTCCCGACGTTGGTCGAGAAGCCGTCGACCTCCGAGACGCTCCTCATCAGCAACGTGGCGATCTTCGACGGCAAGAGCGCCGAGCGGCTCGAGGGCCGCGATGTGATCATCAGCGACGGCCGCATTCAGACCATCGCGCAGACCGGCACGCTGCGCGTCGCCAACGCGCGCTTCATCGACGGAACCGGCAAGACGTTGTCACCCGGCTTCATCGACTTTCACGTGCACCTCACCAGCAGCCCGTCGGTGCCGTGGAAGGCGGCGCAACCTGACCCGTTGCACGCCGGTCGCGCCCTGCTCTTTGCGGGCATCACCGGCGCGCAAGACGTCGGCGGCGACGTGGAAGAACTCGAGAAGCTCTCGAGAGACGCGGCCTGGCTCGGCCCCGATTTCATCTACGCCGGCAAGATGATCACCACGCGTGACGGCTACCCGGTGAGCATGGTTCGCGATCTGCTGCCGTGGCCGATCGATCGCATGGCCGAAGGGTTGTTCGCGACGCAGGTCTCGACGCCCGAAGAAGCGCAGCGCGCGGTGGAAAACAACCTCGCTCACGGCGCGAAGATCATCAAAGTCGCCGTGGCGCAGGTGCCGCTCGACGCGCCGGTCTACTCGGCGGAGCTGCTCAAAGCCGTGGTCGACGCCGCGCACGCGAAGAGCGCGAAGGTCGCAGCGCACGTCGACACGGCAGACCACGCCCTGCTCGCGGCGCGCGCTGGCGTCGACCTGCTCGTGCACGGCGTGCACCTCGGCGCGCTGACCGACGCGCAGGCAGCGGAGCTCAAGGCGCTCGGCACCGTCGTCGCGCCCACGCTCGTGGTGTGGGACCGCATCGAGCAGTTGATCGAAAACCGCTTCGCGCCGACGGCGCTCGAGAAAGAACTCTGGCCCGCCGACTTCCTCGCGGAGTTCGACCCGAAGCAGACCGCACAGCACACGTTGTCACCGGGCCTCACGGAGTGGACGCGCAAGCTGCGGGCGAGCAAGGCCGACCGCCTCGAAGCCGTGCGCGTGTTGCATCGCGCGGGCGTGCCGCTGCTGGTGGGCGCCGACGACAACGGCAGCGTGGGCTGCATGGCAGGCGCGGCGTTTCAGGAAGAGCTGCGTCAACTGGTCGAAGCGGGCGTGCCCGCCGTCGACGTGCTGCGCGGCGCGACGTCGACGGCCGCAGCGATCACCGGCCTCGGCACGGGGACCGTCGAGGTCGGCGCGGCGGCGAACCTCGTGCTGCTCGACGGAGATCCGCTCACTGACATCACCGCCACCAGCCGCATCGCGCACGTCATCAAAGACGGCGTCGTGCTCGGGCGCTCAGCGGTACTTCAGAAACCCGGCAACGACGTCGCGAAGCAGTGAGTTGACGCTGACGCCGTTGCGCTTGGCGACGGCGTTGAGCTGATCGATGTCGCCGCCCGAGAGCTGCAGCGTCAACGAGCGATCCGCTCCGCCGCTCTTGCGCGGGGGCGCGACGTCTTCGAGCTCCGAGATGGACTCGATGACCGAGACCACGTCTTCTTCTTCCTGAAGCACCTCGTCAGGCCCCATGCCGCCCGCGAGGCGGAACTGCGTGAGGCGGTCTTTCTCTTCTTCCAGCTCGTCGTTGAAGAGCTGTTTGAGAAAGTTCGAGAGGTGGATGTTCGACGGCGTGAACTCGTACTGACTCAGGAACTGATCGAGGTCGTACTGCATCTCCCACGCGGTCTGGTACCGACGCTCACGGTCCTTCTCGAGCGCCTTCATCAGGATCGCCTCGACGCCCTCGGGGATGTCGGCCTTGAAGTACGACGGCGCGTAGATCTTTCCCTCGGTGATCGACTTTAGGATCGCGACCTCGCTGTCGCCGGTGAAGAGCTTGAAGCCCGTGAGCCACTCGTAGAGCACGACGCCGAGCGAGAAGATGTCGCTGCGGTTGTCGAGCTGCTTGCCCATGCACTGCTCGGGCGACATGTACGAGAGCTTGCCTTTGATCTCACCGGCGCGCGTCTGCTCGATCTGGTTCGCGGCCTTGGCGATGCCAAAGTCGAGCACCTTCACCGTGCCGTCGAAGGACACGAAGATGTTCTCGGGCGTGACGTCGCGGTGAACGATGTTCAGCGCGTTGCCGTAGAGATCGGTGCGCGCGTGCGCGTAGTAGAGGCCTTCGCACACCGAGCTGGCGATCTTCAGCGCGTAGACCATCGGGAAGGGAATACCGAGCGCGTCGGCCTTCGGGATGATGCGACGCATGTCGCGCCCGAAGATGTACTCCATGGCGATGAAGTACGACTCGCCGATTTTTCCCAGGTCGTAGATCTGAACGATGTTGGGGTGGTTCAGCTGCGCGGCGAGCTTCGCTTCGTTCAGGAACATCTTCACGAAGTTCGGCTGCTTCGAGAGATGCGGCCGAATGCGCTTGATGACGATCGTCTTCTCGAAGCCCTCGAGACCCGCCTGACGCGCCAGGAAGATCTCCGCCATGCCGCCGACCGCGATGCGGTCAATGAGCGTGTACTTGCCGAACCGAATGGGCTTCTTCGCTTCTGATTGAGCCATCGAGGGCGCGGACCTTACTGCTTCTGACTTGCAGCGGCACACCCACCTTCATCGACGTACAAAACGCGGCGCCCCAGCACGATGAGGCCCTTGCCCAACAGCAGCGGCTCGGTCGATGCGCTGGAGCCCCAACTGCCCAGCCCGCCGTCGGTGCGCCAGCCACGCGTGCCAGCCAGCCGCGCGCGATGAAAGAGCGGCTCGAACACGCCCTCGAGCTCCCAGTCGGGCCCACGGAGCACCGTGCCGTCGCGTTTGGCCTTCACGGCCACCTTCGCGCAAGCGCCCCGCTCCCAGAGCGCCCCACCCCTCTTCGTGAGCGTGCTCAGCAGTTCGAGCGTCTTCGTCGCCTGCTCGTGATCGACGTCGACCGCGAGGCTCGCCAGCGCGCGGAGCTCCGTCATCGCCGGATCGCACGTGGGCAGCGAGAACGGCGTCATGTTCAACGAGCACGCCTTGCCGTCGCAGCGCTCGACGAGGGTCGCCTGCGCCGCTTTGCAGGCCTCGCGCGACGCGTAGCGCGGTGATTCAGGCAGCGTGTCGTCGCAGGAGGCGCGCAGCGACACGTTGTTCGGCCTGGTGCTGAGGAACGGCGCGAAGAGCCTGCCCTCGCGCTGATTGAACGTGATGTCGCCCACCGTCACCAGCACACCCTTCACTTCGACGCGCTCACACTCGAGGCGCCACGTGGTCTCGACGTGCGCGTCTTTGCCGTACGAGAGCCACAGCACACCTCGTCGCGCGACCCAGAACTCACCGTCGGGCAACGGCGCGGCGCTCAACACCAGCAGCAGGACGAGGTTCATGGGGCTTTTGACACCGGCTCACCGCGTGGAGTTGCGAGCGCGTCGATCACCGCGCGGAGCCCCGACGTCACGTGCGCCAGGCGCGTGTAGTCGAGGCGGTCCGGCGTGTCGGTGGCGCGGTGGTAGTGCGGGTTTCTGAACGGCGCCGTGTCGGTCACCATCAACGCGCGGTAGCCGGCCCGCCAGTACGGCCCGTGATCCGACCAATCGATGCCTTCGAGCGACGCCGGCACCGACGCGCCGGCGCTGGCGACCTTGGCGTGCTGTCGAAACGTGCGCATGCACGTGCGAATCAGCTCACGCGATTCGGTGTCGGCGACGAAGGCGATGAAGCCGCCAGTCGACGGGTAGAAGAGTGAGAACGGCCACGGGTAGTGCTGCGTGTCCTTCGCGTCGTCGAAGTAGCCCATCGTCTCGAGCGACAGCATGGCCTTGAGGTCTTCACTGGCGGCGCGGCTCGCCTTCGCGCTCACGTCGCTGCCCATGGACGCGCCTCGGAAGAACGGCGGCTCCTCGTTGGTGAAGAAGATGAAGCGCAGCGTTCGTGGCGTGGATCGCGTCGAAAAATATTCGGCCAGTGAGAGCGCCACGGCGACGCCAGACCCGTTGTCGTCTGCGCCTGGAGTGCCTTCGGCGGTGTCGTAGTGCGCGCCGACCACCACCAGCTCATTCGGCAGCGTGGCGCCGCGCACCTCGACGATCAGATTTCGGACCGTGTGCGTGCCGACTTGAAACGACTGCGGCTTCACCTCGTAGCCCAGCCGCGTGAGGCGCTCCGTCAGCCAGCTCGCCGTGCGCTCGAGCGCAGCGGGTGTGTTGACGAGGTTGCGCTCGCCGATGTCGGTCGCGAGCACGGTCACGTCACGACGGAGCGCGGCGACGAGCTGCGCGTCAGCTTCGACGCGCGGGCCGGCGTACGACTCGCCGGGCATCGACACCATGCGGCTCACGTACGCGGCGAGCGCCACCACGAAGCCCATGACTGTCAGCGCTGACACACGACGACGCACAGCGCAGCAGTTTACCCGCTCAGACGTAGTCTTCGATGGGCGGGCAGCTGCAGACCAGCTTGCGATCGCCCAGCACGCCGTTCACGCGGCCGACACTCGGCCAGAACTTGTGCTTCTTCACCCACGGCAGAGGGAACGCCGCGCGCTGACGCGAGTACGGGCGCGACCACTCGTCGGCCGTGACGACCTCGGCCGTGTGCGGTGCGTGTTTGAGCGGGTTGTTATCTTTGGGCAACTTGCCCGCTTCGACCTCGTCGATCTCCGCCTTGATCGACAACATCGCGTCGATGAAGCGATCGATCTCCGAGCGCGACTCCGATTCGGTGGGCTCGACCATCATCGTGCTGACGACGGGGAACGAGACCGTCGGCGCGTGAAAGCCGTAGTCCATCAGCCGCTTGGCGATGTCTTCGACTTCGACACCGCTGGTGGCCTTCAGCTTGCGCATGTCGAGAATGCACTCGTGCGCCACGCGCTCGTTCGAGCCGCGGTACAGCACGGGGAACGCCGCCTCGAGCCGCTGCGCGATGTAGTTCGCGTTCAGAATCGCGGTGCGTGTGGCGTGCGTGAGACCGTCGCCACCCATGAGACGAATGTAGACCCACGAGATCAACAGAATGCTCGCGCTGCCCCACGGCGCCGCGGAGATCGGGCCCGTGCCCTGCGCGCCGCCGACCTTCTGCAGCGGGTGCGTCGGCAGGTGCGGCACGAGGTGCTTCGCGACGCAGATGGGGCCCATGCCGGGGCCGCCACCACCGTGCGGGATACAGAACGTCTTGTGCAGGTTCAGGTGGCAGACGTCGGGGCCGAAATCGCCCGGGCGGCACAGGCCGACCTGCGCGTTCATGTTGGCGCCGTCCATGTAGACCTGACCGCCGGCTGCGTGAACGAGGTCGCAGATCTCGGTGATCGCCTCTTCGAACACGCCGTGCGTCGACGGGTACGTCACCATCAACGCCGCGAGGTTCGCCTTGTGCGCGTCGATCTTCACCTTGAGATCGCCGACGTCGACGTTGCCGTTTTCGTCGGTCTTCACGACGACGACTTCGTAGCCAGCCATCACCGCGCTGGCGGGGTTCGTACCGTGCGCCGAAGCGGGAATGAGGCAGATCTTGCGGTGCCCCTGCCCGCGCGCCTCGTGGTACCCGCGAATGACCAGCAGGCCCGCGTATTCACCCGCGCTGCCCGCGTTGGGCTGCAGTGAGCAACCGGCGAAGCCGGTGATCTCCGACAGGTAGCCTTCGAGCTGGCTGAAGATCGTCGCGTAGCCCTTCCACTGTGAAGGCGGCGCGAACGGGTGCAGCGCGTTGAACTCGGGCCAGGTGATGGGCTCCATTTCGCTGGTGGCGTTCAGCTTCATCGTGCAGCTGCCGAGCGCGATCATCGAGTGGCACAGCGACAGGTCTTTCGCTTCGAGCGAGCGGATGTACCGAAGCATCTCGTGCTCGGTGTGGAAGCTGTTGAAGACGGGGTGCTCGAGATACGCGCTGGTGCGGCGCAGCGACTCGGGCAGGTTCGAGTTCGCCACCGTCGCGGCCAACGCCTCGGCCCTCTGCGGCGCACCGTCACCGAACAACGAGAGCAACTGCTCCACGTGTTCAGCCGACGTCGGCTCGTCCATCGACACGCTCAGCGTGGTGGCGTCGACGCGACGGAGGTTGAGGCCAATCGACTCTGCGTTGGTGATGATCGAATCAACGGCCTTCGCGTCGGCCAGCGTGAACGCAACCGTGTCGAAGAACGCGTCGTGCTTCACCTTCACGCCGAGCTTCTTGAGCCCCGCCGCGAACGTGCGCGCGAGCAGGTGAACGCGCGAGGCGATCTCCTTGAGCCCGCGAGGCCCGTGGTACACGGCGTACATCGAGGCCATCACGGCGAGCAGCACCTGCGCGGTGCAGATGTTCGACGTCGCCTTCTCACGACGAATGTGTTGCTCGCGGGTCTGCAGCGCCATGCGCAGCGCGAAGTGCCCGTTGGCGTCCTGGCTGACGCCGATGATGCGACCCGGCATCGAGCGCGCGAACTCGGTGCGCGTCGACATGAAGCCAGCGTGCGGGCCACCGAAGCCCAGCGGCACGCCGAAGCGCTGCGCCGAGCCGATCGCCACGTCGGCGCCGAGCTCACCGGGCGAGGTGAGCAACGTCAGCGCGAGCAGGTCGGTCGCCATCACCACCAGCGAGCCTGCCTTGTGCGCCTTCTCGACGAACGCGCGGTAGTCGTGCACGCCGCCGTCGGTCGCCGGGTACTGCACCAGCGCACCGAAGGTCTTCTTGCTGAAGTCGTACGTCGAATGATCTCCGACGACCACCTCGATGCCGAGCGGCTGCGCGCGCGTGCGCACCACTTCGATGGTCTGCGGGTGACAGAGGTTTGAGATGAAGAACGACGCCCCGTCGGTGTCTTTGACGACCGAGTGCAGCAGGTGCATCGCTTCGGCGGCGGCAGTGCCTTCGTCGAGCAGCGACGCGTTCGAAATCGGCAGGCCGGTGAGATCGCCGATGACCGTCTGGAAGTTGAGCAGCGCCTCGAGGCGGCCTTGCGCGATCTCCGCCTGGTACGGCGTGTACGCGGTGTACCAACCCGGGTTCAGCAAGATGTTGCGCAGCACCACGCCCGGCGTCGTCGTGTCGTAGTAGCCGGTGCCGATGAAGCTCTTGGCGACGACGTTCTGAGACGCAATCGCCTTGAGCTCTTCCATCAGCTCGCGCTCGGCCTTGGCGGCAGGGAGCGACAGCGGCTTCTTCACGCGAATCTTCTTCGGGACGGTCTGATCGATCAGCGCGTCGAGTGACGGCGCACCGATGACCTTGAGCATCTCTTCGATGTCTTTGGACGAGGGACCAACGTGACGGCGGAGGAACGTGTCGACGAACTCGAGCATGGCGCGGCGGCTTCTACGGCTCCGCAAGCCCGCACGCTACAAGTCGTCAAGACGGGCTCGGCTGACTTGCCAGCTTCGATAAATGTTACGTATGAGATACTTTATGGTTGATAAAGTATCTCGCACAGCGCCTCGATTGCCGTACGCAGTTGAGTCTCAGTGCAACGCGCTGGGCCAACGAATCTCGATCGCGCGCCGTCGCCGTCGCCTTACGCAGGCTGAACTCGCGCGCCGCGCCGGTGTCTCGAAGCTCACAGTCGGGCGCATCGAGAGAGGGGCCTCAGCGGCGGAGTTGAGTTCGGTCGTGCGCGTGCTCTGGGCGCTGGGGCTCGAACGAAGTCTCGAGGCTGTCGCGACCGTCGACCCCGAAGGGGAACGCTTCGACCGGGCGCACCTTCCGAAACGAATTCGCCAGGAAGCCTTGAATGACGACCGCTGAACAAGAGCCGCTTTCCGCCGGCGGTTGGCGTGGTCGTTTCGACCCCATCGAACTGTCGCTCGAGGCCAGAACCTTCGAAGTCATCGACACCAACGGCATCTTTGGCGCGCTTCGGCCTTCAACTACCCGGGCTTCGAGTTCGCAGCCGAGATCTGATCGAGCGCGTCGACAGGCGCGACGTGCCGAGCGCCCTTCTCTTTCTTGAACCACGTGAACTGCCGCTTCGCGTACTTGCGCGTAGCCTGCGCGGTGTCGGCGATCGCGTCGCTGAGCGAGCTCGTGCCGTCGATGACTTCGAGCGACTGCACGTAGCCCACCGCGCGCATGGGAGCAGTGTTGCGCCAGCCGCGTTCGACGTTGCGCCGCGTCTCGTCGATCAGCCCCGCGTCGAACATCTTCTGCGTGCGCGTGTTGATGGTCGCGTACACCGCGTCGCGATCGGGGTTCAGCACCCACAATTGATACGGGTACCGATCTTCAGTGAAGGCGTGCTCCTGCCGGTGCTCGCTCGCGGGCTTCCCGGTGAGCGCGTGAATCTCGAGCGCACGAATGACGCGCAGTCGGTCCGCCACCGGGTGCTTCGCCGCAGTCACCGCATCAACAGCGGCCAACCGTGCATGCAGCGCCGCGTTGCCGTGCTCGTCAGCGAAGGCCTCGAGCTCTTGACGAAGCGCCTCGTCACGCGACGGCGCCGCCATCACGCCGTGCAACAACACGCGCAGATACAAGCCGGTGCCGCCTACGACGATCACCCGTTTTCCACGCGCACGAATCGCGGCGATCGCCTCGTCGGCCAGCGCGCCGAACCGCGCGGCCGAAAAGTCCTCCGTCGGCTCGACGACGTTCACGAGGTGGTGTGGCACCGCCGCGAGTTCCGCCGGTGAAGGCTTGGCCATGCCGATGTCGAAGTGCCGGTACACCTGCTGCGAATCAGCGCTGATGATCTCCGCGCCGATTCGCTGAGCGACCTCGATGGCGAGCGCCGTCTTTCCCGAGGCCGTTGGCCCGGCGATGACGACCAGGTCGATCACTTCTTGAGCTTCTTCTTGCCCTTCGGAGCTGGCGTGGGCTCGACGATCGGCGTCGGCTCGGGCGCCGGCGTCACTGCAGCCAGCTCAGGCTTCGAGACCTTCACCCCAAGCTCACGCTCGAGCTCTGCGGCGAGCACCTCGGCGCCGTCTTGCGAATAGCCGCGATGCACCGACGCGACGGTCCCGTTGGGGCGCACGAAGAACAGCGACGGCAGCGGGCTCTTGGTGCCCAACCAGCGACGCGCGACGATGTTGAAGCGATCCTTCGCGACGGGGAACGTGACCTTGTTCAGCTCGATCAGCTCGTCGATCTTCTTCTGGCCTTCGGGCTCGCTGTCGATGGCCACCATCATCACGCGGAGGCCCTTGTCCTTGTTCTCTTCGTGGAGCTTCTGCAGGTACGGCATCTCTTTTTTGCAGGGCCCGCAGAAGCTGGCCATGAACGAGACGACGAGCACCTTCGTCTTCTTGTCTGCCGCTTCGGCGCCGACGTACCCGTCGAGCCCCACCGACGCTTCACCGAACGCGCGCTGGTTGTAGACGGGCAGTCGGAACGTGGGCGCCGGCTTGTCGACCTCCGCGAGATCTTCAGCGAGCGCGGGCACAGCCAGCAGAGCCAACAGCAGCAACGAACGGTGCATGAAGTTCCTCACGACGGGCGCTTCGACCGCTCATTCAGCCACGTCGACAGTGCATCGAGCGAGACCTGTTCGGAGCTCGGCGCTTCTTTCGGCGCGTTCATGTCGTCGATCTTGAGCGTGCGCGCCGCGTGCTCGTTGCCGCCATAGCCCGCGAAGTACGCAGCGCCGACCTTGCTCGCGCGTTCCTTCTGCTTGCCCAGCTTTCCGCCGCGCGGATCGAAGTCGACGTGAAAGCCCGCGTCACGGAGCTGCATCACCAGCGCGATCGCGTCGTCACGCTCCGGGCCATCGAAGGTGCCGATGAACAACGTCGGGCCGGGCTTCGCCGCCAACTTGAGCGACTCGAGCAACAGGACCAGTCGATCGAGCCCCATCGCGAAGCCGACCGCAGGTTTTTCGGGCCCGCCCAGCTCGTGCACGAGCCCGTCATAGCGACCGCCGCCGCACACCGTGCCCGCCGTGCCGAGCGAGTTGATGCCCGTTGGCTGGTAGATGAACTCGAACGTGGTGCGCGTGTAGTAGTCGAGGCCGCGCACGAGCCGTCGGTCCAACTCGTACGGAATCCCAAGCTTCGTCAGCAACCGGCACACCGCCGCGAAGTGCGTCTTCGAGCCCTCGTCGAGGAAGTCGACGATCGCCGGCGCCGCGGCGATCGCGTCCTGCAGCGCCGCCTCTTTCGAGTCGAGCAACCGCATGGTGTTGCGCTCGTACGCCAGCTTCGCGTCGTCGCTCATCACCGAGACCAGCGGCTCGAAGTGCTTCTTCAGCGCCTCGAGGTACGCAGGCCGCGTCGAACCGTCACCCAACGAGTTGAGGTGCAGCTTCACGTCGGGCACGCCGATGGCTTTGAAGAACGCCGCCACCAACGAGATGACCTCGACGTCTTGCGCCGGGTCGAGCGAGCCGTAGGCCTCGGCGCCGAGTTGGTAGAACTGACGGTAGCGCCCCGTCTTCATGCGCTCGTAGCGGAACATCGGGCCCATGTAGAACCAGCGCGTGAGCGGCTCGGTGTTCGCGATGCCGTGCTCGATGTATGCGCGCGCCGCCGGCGCAGTGCCCTCCGGCCGCATGGTGATGGAGCGATCGCCCTTGTCGATGAAGGTGTACATCTCCTTGCCGACGATGTCGGTCACCTCACCGACGCTGCGAACGAAGAGCTCCGTTGACTCGACGATGGGCGTGCGGATTTCCGAGAAGCCGTAGCGGCCGAAGATCTCACGGGCCGCGCGCTCAATGCGCTGCCACGTCTCGATCTGTGGAGGCAGCAGATCGTTCATGCCCTTCACCGCGAGCAGCTTCGCGCCGCTCACGTGAAGGTGCCGATCTTCTGGCCCAGCACCACGGGCGCGTCGGGCGTCAATGACGGGTCCCACGTCACGCGGCCCTTCGCGAAGAGCATGATCACCGTCGAGCCCATCTCGAACATGCCGATCTCTCCACCCTTCTCGATGGAGATGCCGCGCGGGTACGTGTGCGCCTTCGCGCTCTGTCCTTCGTGCGTGAGCAGCTCGTCATACGCCGCGTGAATGCGCGCCACGCAGGTCGCCCCGACCGCGATGTACGCACACGGGCCCGCGGGCGTGTCGAGGTACGTCACCAGGCGCTCGTTGATCGCGAAGAGCGCGTCTTTGGTGCGCACCGAGGCCTGATTCACGGGCCAGAACTCACCGGGCAGGTAGTGGTAGCCGGTGATCGTCCCCGGCAGCGGCGCGTGGAAGCGGTGGTAGTCGCGCGGCGACAAATAGAGCGTCGCGAACGAGCCGCCTTCGAAGTCCAGCGCGCGGCGCGCGTCGCCCAGCAGCTTGTCGACTGGAAACGAAATGCCTTTGGCCTGCAGGCACGCGCCACGCTCGATGATGCCGGCCTGCGAGACGTGCGCGTCGACGGGGCTCGCCACCACGTGCTCGCCCATGTCGATGGTGCGACGACCCGGCTTGAGCTTGCGCGTGAAAAAGGAACCGAAGGTCGGGTAGTCCTCGATGGTGCCTTCCATCTCCTCGAGGTTGACGTCGTATTGCTTCGCGAAGAAGCGCATCGCCGCCTGGTGGAGCGCCGCTGGAGCAGGCGCCCGCGTGGCCTTGCCGACGACCGTGGAGAGGGCCGACTTCGGCAACAACCGCATCAACGTCATGAAGGTTTGATCGCGCATGAGACGGTGCGGTTCTCGCCGCTCCCGCCACGCGTCGCAACCTTCAAAACGTCAAACGCCCAGGAAGAGTCTCTTGCCGAAGTTCAACGCCAGATCGGCGTCGAAGATGCGCTGCGCCGAGGCCTGAATGTCGTACTCCACGCGCACATACTCGACAGTGCGCGCTTCGGTGTCGTGCACCACGAAGCAGGCGCGGTTGTCGTAGTCACGCGGCTGGCCGACCGAGCCGACGCTGATGATGTACTTGTAGCCTTTGCGAATGCCGAACTTCTGCGCGACCACGTCATTCACTTCGCCAGAGCCGATCGCGAACGCCTTGCACAGGTGCGAGTGGCCGATGAAGGTGACCTCAGGCAGGTCGCCAGCGAATGGCGTCAGCTCGCGGGCCTGCTCGAGCGCGAAGATGTACTCGTACGCGCGCGGGTCGACCGGTGAGCCGTGGCAGAACCCCACGTCGCCGATGCGGTAGGTGTACGGGAGGCTCCGCAGCCACGCGAGGTTCTCGTCGTCGAGCACGTTGGCCGACCAGTCGAGCGCATGGCGGGCGGCGTCGTAATAAAACGAGTAGTCCATTCGGCCGGCGACGGCGGCGTCATGGTTGCCCAGCAGCGTGACCTCGGCGTTCTGGCGCACGAGCTCGCAGCACGGGTTGGGCGAAGCGCCGTAACCGACGACGTCGCCCAAGCTCACGATGCGGTCGACACGGAGCTTGTCGATCGTCTTGAGGACTTCAGTGAGCGCTTCGATGTTGCTGTGGATGTCCGAGATGATCGCGATACGCAATTCGAAGGCCCCGAAGAAAGTCAGTTGCTGGCTTGCGCCCTGAGACCGCGATCTTCGTCGATCAATCGACGGATCGCTTCACGAATTCGGTCGTCATCAACTTCGAACTCGAGGCCCATGCCCGGTGTCCCGCCCTGCCCCTCGACCCGACTCCAGACGACGCGCGCCGGCGTCTCGAAGCCGTCCGCGCCGAAGCGCAGCACCGCTTTGCTCCCCCGCTCGAGCGGCGTGCTCGTGCGCAAGAAGATGCCGCCCTCGCTGAGGTTCCCGATGCGGGCATACACGGTGATGTTCTCGCCTTCGCACCAGCAGCGAAGTCTCGACACCACCCGCTCAAATTTCCGATTGTCACTCACTGCCGGCCTCCGAATGACGCAAGTTACAGCCCTGCGCTCCCCCCGGATGGCACTTCACCGCCACCACGTCGCAAATGTAGAAAGTCGCATCTCAAACCGTCAACGGAGCGTTTTCCCGACACGGCCTCACAACCCACCGGAGTTCATCTTGAGACGTGCCCGCATCATCTGCACCATCGGCCCTTCGTCGTCGTCACCCGAAGTGCTCGAGGAAATGTTGATCGCGGGCATGGACGTCGCCCGGCTGAACTTTTCGCACGGCACCTATGAGGAGCATCAGGCGCGCGTCGACCTGCTGCGGAAGATCTCGAAGAAGACCGGGCGACCGCTGGCGCTCATGCAAGACGTTCAGGGCCCGAAGATTCGCCTTGGCAAGTTCGAGAACGGCCTGTGCGCGATCAAGACCGGGCAGGAGGTCACCGTCACCACGCGGCGCGTACTCGGCGGTGGAGACATTCTCCCTACGCCGATTTCGGCGCTCACGCGCGACGTGAAGAAAGGCGACCCGATTCTGCTCGACGACGGGCGCGTGCGGCTCGAGGTGTTGTCGGTGCGTGGCAAAGACATTCGCTGCCGCGTGCTGGTGGGCGGCGTGCTGAAAGATCACAAAGGCATCAACCTGCCGGGCGCCGCGGTGTCGGTGCCCACGCTGACGAAAAAAGACATCGACGATCTCGCGTTCGGGCAACAGCTCGGCGTCGACTACGTGGCGCTCTCGTTTGTACGCACCGCCAAAGACATCGACCGGGCGCGCGCGCACGTCGCAAAGTTGAAGACGCCGCTCATCGCGAAGATCGAAAAACCACAAGCCATCGAGGCGCTCGATTCGATCGCCGCCGCGGCCGACGGTGTCATGGTGGCGCGCGGAGATCTCGGCGTCGAGATGCCGCTCGAGCAGTTGCCCGGCCTGCAGAAAGACGCCGTGAAGTCCGTCAACGAGCGCGGCGGGCTGGTGATCGTCGCCACCGAGATGCTCGAGAGCATGATCAACAGCCCCCGGCCCACGCGCGCCGAGGTCTCTGACGTGGCCAACGCAATCTTCGACGGCGCCGACGCGGTGATGCTCTCGGGCGAGACCGCTGCGGGCAAGTACCCCGTCGAAGCCGTGCGAATGATGGCCAGCATCGTGCTGCAGGCCGAGACGCGCGCCGTTCGCCACCCCAGCCCGTTCGCGCGCACCGACGACATTTCGACGGGCGTGGCGGCGGCCGCGGTCAGCGCCGCAGATCGCCTCAGCTCGGCGGCGGTCATCGCGTTCACCGAGAGCGGGCAGACCGCGCGGCTGATTTCAGAGCTGCGGCCCGGCTCGAACATCATCGCGCTCACGCCGCATGAAGAGGTCGTTCGCCGCCTGATGTTGTGCTGGGGCATCACGCCGGTGCTCGCGCCCCGACTCACTTCCACCGACGAGATGATCGCCGACGTGCGCAAGCGTTGCCTGCAGCACGGCTGGGCGAAGCCCGGAGAGACCGTCGTCATCGTCGCGGGCACGCCGCTGGCGCAGGCGGGCAACACGAACCTGATGACGGTGCGCCGCGTCTGACGGCATCATCACGACGCGATGACCACGCCCCGCCCCGTGCGCTACCGCTGCGAGATCCCCACGCAGCTCGAGCTCGATGAAGGCGGCGTGATCGTCTCGGCGCGCGTGCTCGAGCTCTCGGAGACCGGCGCCTTCGTCGAGGAGACCGACGCGCTGGGCGACGTGCAGGTCGGCGAAGGCGCGATGATCCAGCTGCCGTTGCCGGGCGGTGCATCGTGGGCGGCGCACGTGCGCTTCTGTCGCTCAGGCCGCGGGCGCATCGACGTGCGCAGCAACCGCGCAGAGCACGTCAGCGTCGCGGTGCGTGGCTTCGGGGTCGAGTTCGATCACGTCGACGACGACGAGCTCGAGCGCCTGCGCGACTTTCTCGAGCTGCTCGATACGCGCTGACGAATCAGATCTTGCGGCTGCTGAAGTCGTAGATCTTCTCGACGGCGATCTGCCGGTAGCGCTCGACCTTCAAGCTGCGCTGCGCGCAGTCCTGCACGAAGGAGAGCTCGTCGACTGACCCCGCGGCGATGAGCCGCTTCGCCTCGGCTTTGATCTGCGGTGCCGCCTCGTGCGGGTGAAAGCAATACGCCGGCGAGAAGTTGAAGTGCCCGTCGAATGGAATGAGCCGCGCTTCGAGCACGTCACCTTCCCTCAAGCCGACGATCTGCCGACGCTCGGTGACGTCACGCGTGATGCCGCCGAACAGCGAGCAAACGCGGACTTCACCTTGCGTGATGCGCTCGACCTCGAAGACGGAATGCACGGTCTCGGTGAGCGCACGAAACGCAGCCGCGCGCTTCACGTCGCCTTCGCGCAGCGCGCGTTCATAGCGCTCACGCGCTGGCGTCTTCCCGAAATGAGGCGCCACGCGATCGCACACGTAGTGCTCGAGGAACGCCGACATCCGCAGCTCGATCTGTCGATCCTCCTCGAAGACCTCTCCGGTCTTCTGAAACCACGACGCGCGCGCCTCGAGCAGATCAGGCTTGGTCTCGTCGGGCGTCGCGAACGTGATCAACTCCTCGAGAAACGGGTGCGGCGCTGCGCTCATCGGCTCGCCATCACGTCAGCGAAGCGCTGGAAGAGGTAGCGCGCGTCGTGCGGGCCCGGCGAAGCCTCGGGGTGGTGCTGCACCGAGAACGCCTTCGCGCCCGGCACCTCGAGCCCTTCGACGGTCTGATCATTCAGGTTCAGGTGCGTCACCACGCCCTTGCCTTCGAGGCTGCTGGCGTCGACCGCGAAGCCGTGATTCTGCGAGGTGATCTCGACCTTGCCCGTCGAGAGATCTTTGACGGGCTGGTTCGCGCCGCGGTGGCCAAACTTCATCTTCCAGGTCTTGCCGCCGAGCGCGAGCGCGAGAATCTGGTGCCCGAGGCAGATGCCGAACACCGGCACCTTCCCCACCAGTTCAGCGACCGTCTTGTCGGCGCCCTTCACTGCCGCCGGGTCACCAGGCCCGTTGGTGAGAAACACGCCGTCAGGCTTCAGCGCCAGCACTTCTGCGGACGTCGCCCACGCCGGCACCACGGTGACGCGACAACCGACGTCGACGAGGAACTGCAGCATCGCCTTCTTGAGGCCGTAGTCGATCGCCACCACGTGGTGCTTCGTCGCGACGCGCGTCTGCGCATCGCCGATGAGCAACTGCGGCGTCGGCCGGGTCCACTCGTACGACTTCTTCGTCGAGATGCCGGTCGCGAGATCCATGCCCTCCATGCCGGGCGCGGTCTTCGCTTTCTCGACGAGCGACTTGCTGCTCGTGCCTTCGGTGGAGATGACGCCCATCTGCGAGCCGTACGTTCGCAGGTGACGAACGAGGCGGCGCGTGTCGAGCCCTTCGATGCCGGCGACCTTCCACCGCGCGAGGTACTGATCGAGCGTCTCCGTCGAGCGCCAGTTCGAGGGCTCCGAATACTCGCGCGCGACCATGCCCACCGCGTGCGGCCGCTCTGATTCCTGGTCGTCAGCGTTCGTGCCGACGTTGCCCATCTGCGGGTACGCCATGGTGACGATCTGCCCGACGTACGACGGGTCGGTGAGGATCTCCTGGTACCCGAACATCGAGGTGTTGAAGACCACTTCACCCACCGTCTCGAACGACGCGCCGAACGAACGGCCTTCGAAGGTGGTGCCATCGGCCAGGGCCAGAACTGCTCGCTTCACGTGACGACTCCTGCAGGAAAAGTATGGCGCGCGCCGATGACGGAGCCGCGAATGGACCAGGCGTTTGGATCGACGACGGTGATCGCCGCAGCGAGCCCCGGCGTCAACCCGGTGCGCAGCCCCAGCAACCGGGCCGGCGCCGACGACAGCACCTCCACCAGACGCGACGGCTCGAGCGCACACTTCGCGACGGCAGGGAGCGCCTGCTCGAACGCTTCACAGCCGGGCGCGCACGCCTCGAAGGGGTGTTCTCGATCGAGCACGCCGACGCGAACGTGATCACACGCCAGCGCGTCGATGGTGCCGTCACGGAGCCCTGCACGCAGTGCGGCCACATCGGTCTCGCTTCTCAACGGAGGCCACACGCGCGCCGTGAGCGAATACCCCTCGGCTGCGCGTGTATCGAGCGTGAGGTGATGCGGCGTGACGTCGGCGCTCACCTGCAGGCCACGCTTCTTCGCGGCGGCGATCAGCTCCACTGCGCGCTCGGTCGTCACGTGCGCGAAGTGCAGGCGCCCACCGGTCTCTTCGAGGATCAGGAGGTCTCTGGCGATGACCGCGGCCTCGGCAGCGACGGGCACCGAAGGCAACCCGAGGCGCGTCGCCGTCAGCCCTGCGCCGATGACGCCATTGCCAGCCAACGACGGGTCTTCGGCGTGAACCATGATCAGCTTGCCGCGCGACTCTGAGTATTGAAGCGCGCGCCGGAGCACGCCAGAGCGCGCGAGCGGCTTGAAGCCCTGGCTGAGGCACACCGCGTCGTCGGCGACCTCACCGAGTTCGTCGCCCGCGAGGTGCTGCGTGAGCGGCGACGCCTCGAGCAACGTGAGGCGATCGGTCTGCAGCGGCTCCGTGCCCGGCACCGCCACCACCGTCGTGAACCCGCCGCGCAGCGCCGCGTCGACATCGCGCTCATCACGCACCACGCTGTGCAGGTCGACGAAGCCGGGCACGACCCACGCGCCATCGACGGCGATCACCTGCGCGCCTGCCGCGTCGACCTTCGCCCCGACAGCGGCGACTTCACCGTCGACGATCAACACCTCGCCGGGCGCGTCACGTCGCGCGGTGGGATCGATCAACCGGCCGCCACGAAGCACGAGCCTCACGACACTGCCTCCAGCACGGCCTTGCGCACGGCGACACCATTCTCGACCTGCTCGAGGATCAAGCTGCGCTGACCGTCGGCGACCTCGGGTGACAACTCGAGACCGCGGTTCACCGGGCCCGGGTGCAACACCACCGCGTCGCTCTTCAGCGCTGCGGCGCGCTCATTCGTGAGGCCCCAACGACGGTGGTACTCGGCGGCGCTCGGGAACAGCGCGTCAGACTGACGCTCGCGCTGAATGCGCAACATCATCACCGCGTCGGCGCCGTCGAGCGCCACGTCGAGCTCCGTCGTCACCTCGACGCCCAGCGAAGCAAGGCCGCCCGGCAGCATCGTCGGTGGACCACAGAAGACGACCTCCGCGCCGAGCGCCTTGAGGCAGTGCAGGTTCGAGCGCGCGACACGGCTGTGAAGAATGTCTCCGACGATCGCCACGCGACGCCCTTCGAGCGAACCCCAGCGACGCCACAGCGTGTACGCGTCGAGCAGCGCTTGCGACGGGTGCTCGTGCTGACCGTCACCGGCGTTCACCACCGAGCAATGAACCGAGCGCGCCACCAACGCGGCTGCCCCGCTGCTCTGGTGGCGCACGACGATGATGCTGACGCCCAGCGCGGCGATGTTCTTCGCCGTGTCGACCAGCGTCTCGCCCTTCGACGCCGACGAGCCGCTCACCGTCCAATTGAGCACGTGCGCGCCGAGACTCGCGGCGGCGACCTCGAAGCTCGAGCGCGTGCGCGTCGACGGCTCGTAGAAGACGTTGGCCACCACGCGGCCCACGAGGTGGCGACCACCGACGTGACCTTCGCGGTACTGGTGCGCCCGGGAAAGCAGCTGCTCGAGCGTCTCTCTCGGGAGCCCCTCGATGCCGAGCAGATGCCGCGCGTCACTCACTTGAGCTTCTTGCCGACCTTCGTCGCGGTCACGTTGAAGGTCCTGCGCTTGCTGAGCGGCTTGAACTCGACCACGCGATCGTAGTTCACCGTCACGGTAAGTTGACCGTCTTCGGTCTCGACGAACGTCACGCGCTCCGGGTCGACGCCCAGCCCTGTCGGCCACGATTCGACGCCGTTTTCATCGACCGCCAGGTGCGTGCCGAGGCCGCGATTGTTCAGACGAATGACGAGCTTGTTGCGCGCCGATTCTTCGCCGTTGAGCCAGTACACGTTGAACGCCTCGTTCGCGGCTTCTTTGACCTCGAGGTTGTCGATGTACACGGGCCCCGCGTGGAAGGCGTAGAACGCCGCAGCTACGAGCAATGCGATGAAGACGTAGGTGACAGGGTTCGACTCGCCGTTTCTTCGCACGGCGCGAAGTAGTCACGCCGCCCCGGCACCGTCAAGCAACGAAGTCAGGTCCGCGGAGCCTCGTCGCCGCACATCGTGACGGGCTTGAAGAAGCGCTCGGTGCGCACGCCCGTGCCGCCGAACACCGAGCTCAAAAAGCCTCCATGCCCGAGTGAAAACCAGATCACCGTCGCCTTGCCCTTGATGCTGCCGTACGGCACGAACTCGAACTCCCGCGACGGGCCTCCGAGGCCGAAGCGGCTGTCGAGGGAGTTGTTGCGGTTGTCGCCCATGACGAACACGTGGCCCGCAGGCACCGTCGTCTTGCGCGCGCTCATGGCCGCCAACGTGCTCATGCGCCGGCTCGGCGTATCGAGGATCAAGTGCGGCACGCCCGCGAAGTCTTCGCGGTACAGCGTGTCGCGGCTCTGACTCCAGTCGTCGGTGAACCAACTCGAGACCCACCAGCGCAAGGTGAGCAGGCTCGTGACCTGCTTCTCGTCGTGCTCCCAATGCGGGTACTGCTCGTTCTCCACCACGCGGGGCGCCAGCTTGCCGCCGATCTCCAGGCCTTCTTCCGTGAAGGCCAGCTCGTCGCCCGGCACGCCCACCACGCGCTTGATGTAGTCGACGCTGGGGTTCACCGGGTTGTTGAAGACGATCACGTCGCCGGCCTTCGGCGGGCGGACGATCACGAAGGGCACGTAATCAGAGAACGGCAGCCGCACGCCGTAGATGAACTTGTTGACGAAGATCTGATCGCCCAGCTCCAGCGTGGGGATCATCGAGCCCGAGGGAATCTTGAACGGGTCGAGGAGGATCGCCCGAAACGCGAGCGCGATGGCCAAGGCCCGCACGAAGCCGCCGCCGACGTCCAGCATCCCGCCGCGGTAGCTCTTGAGGTGCTTGTCGACGGCCTGCGCCAGCTCGCGCGTCGCAGCGTCAACGTCGGTGGCCGCCTTGCCATAGCTGCGCACGGTGGCGACCGCCGCGTCGATCAGCTCGCCCGCCGCCTTTTCCTTCAGCTTGCCCTTCGACTTCTTCACCAGCGCTGCGGCCTCTGCGAGCTGCTCTTCAGCCACGTAGCGGGCCGCGCGCGGGAGGTTCCACTTGCTGGCCAGCGGCGTGCGCAGCACCAGCAACACCAGCCACCACATGAAGCACACCAGCCCGATGAACTTCATGCCTGGCTGCAGCCATGGGTACGCGCACACCGCCGACTCCACGATGGTCAGGTAGACCACGAAGATCAGCGCGAGCACCGTGACCGGCGCCCACAGACTGACGAGGCGATCGTGCCAGCGCCAGCGGTTGACCGACTTGCGCTCGTCAGGGCTCAGCTTCGAGAAGACCGCAGGCCAGAGCACGTCAGCCCTCCGACTTGAGCACCGCGAGGAAGGCCTCTTGCGGCAGCTCGACCACGCCCACCGACTTCATGCGCTTCTTGCCCTCTTTCTGCTTCTCGAGGAGCTTGCGCTTTCGCGAGATGTCGCCGCCGTAGCACTTGGCCAGCACGTTCTTGCGCACCGCCGAGACCGTCTCGCGGCTGATGACCTTCGAGCCGATGGCCGCCTGAATCGCGACCTCGAACATCTGCTTGTGAATGACCTCCTTCAACTTCTCGCAGACCTCCCGGCCCCGCTGATACGCGCGCTCGCGGTGCACGATGATCGACAACGCGTCGACGATCTCCCCGTTGATGAGGATGTCGAGCTTCACCAGATCAGACTCTTTGTAGTCGCCCAACTCGTAGTCGAGCGACGCGTAGCCGCGGGTGATCGACTTCATCTTGTCGAAGAAATCGAACACCACTTCAGCCAGCGGCATTTCGTACGTGACCTTCGCGCGCGTGCCGGTCGAGCCCAGGTACTCGATGCCCTTCTGAATGCCGCGGCGGTCCTGACAGAGGCCGAGGATCGCGCCGAGGTACTCCTTGGGCACGTGGATGTTGCAGATCAAGAACGGCTCTTCGAGGTGCTCGATGTTCTGCGTGGGCGGCAACCGCGACGGGTTGTCGATGAGCAACGGCTCGCCGCCGTGCGGGAAGACCTTGTAGACGACGCTCGGCGCCGTGGTGATGAGGTTCAGGTTGTATTCGCGCTCCAGGCGCTCCTGAACGATCTCCATGTGCAGCAGGCCGAGGAAGCCGCAGCGGAAGCCGAAGCCCAGCGCCGTCGACGTCTCGGGCTCCCACGTGAAGGCCGAGTCGTTGAGCCGAAGCTTGGTGAGCGCGTCGCGCAGGTTATCGTAGTCGGCCGCGTCGACGGGGAAGATGCCCGAGAACACCATGGGCTTGACTTCTTTGAAGCCGGGGAACGGCGTCTCGGTGGGGCGCGCCGCGTCGGTGATGGTGTCGCCGACCTTCGCGTCTGCGAGCTCTTTCACGTTGGCCACGAAGATGCCCACCTCGCCGGCCATCAACGACTTCACCGCCGTGGGGAACGGCGCGATCACGCCGAGCTCCTGCACCTCGAACTGCTTGTTGTTCGACATCAGCCGGATCTGCTGACCAATTTTCACTTCGCCTTCGATGATGCGCACCAGCATCACCACGCCGCGGTAGTTGTCGTACCAGCTGTCGAACACCAGGGCCTTGAGCGGGTTGGCCTGCGCGCCCTTCGGCGGCGGCACGTGCTTGACGATGGCCTCCAGCAGCAGGTCGACGTTGAGCCCCTCCTTCGCCGACACCGGCACCGCCAGCGAGCCGTCGAGGCCGATGACGTCTTCGATCTCCGCGCGCGTGCGATCGACGTCGGAGCTGGGCAGGTCGATCTTGTTGATGACGGGGATGATCTCGAGGTCGTGATCGAGCGCCATGTAGACGTTTGCGAGCGTCTGCGCTTCGACACCCTGCGTAGCGTCGACGACCAGCAGCGCGCCTTCACACGCGGCGAGCGAGCGGCTCACCTCGTAGGCGAAGTCGACGTGGCCCGGCGTGTCGATGAGGTTGAGGATGTAGTCTTTGCCGTCGAGCGCGCGGTAGTTCATGCGCACGGTCTGCGCCTTGATCGTGATGCCGCGCTCACGCTCGATGTCCATGTTGTCGAGGAACTGCGCCTGCTGCTGGCGCTTGTTCACCGTGCCCGTTTTCTCGAGGAGCCGGTCGGCGAGCGTCGACTTGCCGTGATCGATGTGGGCGATGATGGAGAAGTTACGGATGTTGGCGTTTTCAGACGGCATGAGCGGCCGGGCCGTACCACCCACCCCGGGCGAAATCCATTCCTCCCCATCGTGCCGTTGGGCACACTGACGCGCTCAACCCAAGGGGGAACACCGCATGCTTCGTCGCCTCGCAGTCGCCGCCGCCGTCACCTCGTCGCTCGCCTTCGCTCAAGACGCGGGCGTCCCCGTCGGGCCGGTCGAGCCGCCGCCCGCCGCGGCGATCATCAAGCAGGTCGTCGAGTACCTCGAGAACGGCAAAGACCGCGGCCCCGCGCTGATCGATCTCGTGCCCTGCCTCAAGGTCGACCAGACCAAGGGCAGCCCCACTGCGTTTCAGTGCATCGAGCCGGTGAGCGGCAGCGTGAAGAAGGGCACCACCGTCTTCGGGTGGATGCAGTGGTACGTGCCCAAAGACGGCAAGTACGAAGACGTGCAGCTGCAGTTCCTCCACGAAGGCCAGGTGCGCCAGACCGTCGACTTGAACGTCACCGGCTACGGCCGCAGCCGCGTCTTCCGGGGCTCGAACTTCAACAAAATCGGCAAGTGGACGCTGCGCATCAGCCGCGGCGAAAAGGAGCTCGGCGCCGCGACGGTTGAAGTCGTCAACTGATCTTCACGGCTTGTCGAGTACGCGCGCGGCCTGACGTCGGCGCCACAGCCCGACGGAGATCATGAACAGCGCCACCACCAGCGCCGCGAACGCCCACACGTAGCGCTGCGGCAGGCGACTCGAGACAGGCGACTCCACCCGCAGCGTGTCGAAGCTGTCGGCGAGCTGCGGCGCGCGGGTGTCCCACCGGCCTGAGGGCACGCTGGCCACGGCCACCACGTGCCGCCCTTCACCGGGCCACGCGGCGACGAGAATTCGCCGCAGCTGGCTGCCCTGCCGAATTGACCCCAGCACCTGCACGCGCCCATTCACCACCTCCGCGCGCTCCAGCGCGAAAGGTTGATCGAGCTCGTCGTTGAAGTGCTTCACCACCGCCGTCGACAGCGTGTCGCGCGACGAGGGCCCCAGCGACAACGTGCGCTCGACCACCGACACCAACACCGACGACGCATCTTCACCGTCACCGTCGACCAACGCCGCCGACAGGTAGCCGCCCGCCCCCGCCGCCACCGCGCCGACCTGCGTGCCGTGAAACAGATCCATGCGCGCCATACGAAAGCCCGCAGGCGGGCGAACCTGAAACCCGTCTTGTCGCAGCGACGGCCCAAGCGGCGAACCAGCAGCGAGCACCAGGGCGAGCACCGTCAACACGCGCGCCACCGTGCCACCAAAGTGACGGCGCGACGAGGCTGTGTTGAAACCCCGCGTCGATGACGCCGGAAGCGCGCGCAACGCTCGAAGAGAAGCTCGACCGGCACCTGCGCCGCGGAGAGCTGTCGGAGGCCTGGGGCGCCCTGAGCCGTTTGACCGACGCCTTCCCCGACGACGCCGCGCTGACGGCGCGCCTCAAGCAACTCGAAGACGGCCTCGAGCCTGCGGAGTGGCGCCGCGTCACCATGGCCCGCGCCGAGCCCAGCAACGTGCACAAGAGCCCCATGCACTACGCCGAGAGCCTCGCCGCCGCCGGCAAGTACGTCGACGCCATCGAGATCTACCGCGCGCTGCTCGACGAGCGCCCTGATCAGGAGCTCGTCAAAGAGCGGCTCTCGGAGCTCTTTGAGCTCGCCCAGGTCGCAGAGCCGAAGCGGCCTGCCGTGAATCGCGCCGGGGTGCTGGAGCACCTTCTCGAGCGCATCGCGTCGCGCCGGCGCACCTGAAGCACCGCGTCACGCCCGCCACACACCCCTGACGCGCCTGTCACGAAGCGCTGGCAGTTTCGGGCGCGCACGTCATAGGCTCCGGTGTCCTACTGACATGCTTGGCGTCCTGATTCTGGAGGTTTGATGCGTCTTGGAGTGCTGACAGGCGGCGGTGATTGCCCTGGTTTGAACGCAGTGCTGCGCGCGCTGGTGCGCCGCGGCGTGCTGGAGCTGGGCTACGAATTCGTGGGCATTCAGAACGGCTACGAGGGCCTGATTCTGCCCGATCTGACGCAGCCGCTCGGCCTGGCGGAGGTGCGCGGCATTCTGCAGAAAGGCGGCACGATTCTCGGCACCTCGAACAAGGCCGACCCCTTCGCCTACCCCGTGCGTGAAGGTGGCAAGACGGTCACGAAAGACATGACCGACACGGTGCTCAAGCGCATCAAGGCGCTCAAGCTCGACGGGCTGGTGTGCATCGGCGGCGACGGCACACTGACCATGGCGCACAAGCTTGGGCAGTTGGGCGTGAACGTCGTCGGCTGCCCCAAGACCATCGACAACGATCTCTCAGGCACGGATCAGACCTTCGGCTTCGACACGGCGATCAACGTGATCTCCGAGGCGATCGATCGCCTGCACTCGACGGCAGAAGCGCACCAGCGCGTGATGGTCGTGGAGATCATGGGGCGCAACGCGGGCTTCCTCACGCTCGAGGGCGGCATCTCGGGCGGCGCCGACTTCGTGCTCATTCCCGAGCTGCCCTACGAGGTCGACAAGATCGTCGCGCGGCTGCAGGAGATGTACGAGTCGAAGAAGAAGTTCGCGATCGTCGCCATTTCAGAGGGCGCGTTCCCGGCAGGTGGCGGGCAGGCCGTGGCGCAGGCGGCGCACGAGATCCCCGGGCGCGGCGTGGTGCGTCTGGGCGGCTCGGGCAAGGTGCTGGCCGACCTGCTCGCGCCGCACATCGAGGCGGAGATCCGCGTCACCGTGCTGGGGCACCTGCAGCGCGGCGGCTCGCCGTCACCGATGGATCGCGTACTGGCCACCATGTACGGCGCGATGGTGTTGGACCTCGTGCGCGACGGAAAATGGGACCACATGGTCTGCCTGCGCGACGGGAAGCTGGGCTTCACCTCGCTGTCCGAGTCGCGCAAGGAGCGCCACGTGGACCCGCTGGGCGACAAGGTCCGCCTCGCCAAATCCATCGGGATCTCGTTCGGAGTCTGATGTCACTCGTGGGCCGCCACATCGGTCGCTACCGGATCCTGGAGCAGCTGGGCCAGGGCGGCATGAGTGTCGTCTACAAGGGCCTCGACACCACGCTCGACCGCGAAGTGGCCGTCAAGGTGCTGCACCCGCACCTCGCGGGGCGGCTGGAGTCACGCAAGCGCCTCGAGCGTGAGGCCAAGGCCGTGGCGCGGCTGCACCACCCCAACATCCTCGAGGTCTTCGACTACTCGGCCGAGAGCGGCAACGAGGCGTTCCTCGTCACCGAGTTCATTCGTGGGCAGACGCTGCGCGACTTCATCAACGAAGAGGCGCTGCAGCCGCCTGAGGTCGCGGCCATGGTGATGCACGAGCTGTCGTCGGCGCTCGCGCACGCCCACGATGCGGGCATTCTGCACCGCGATCTCAAGCCCGAGAACGTGATGGTGCGCGAAGACGGCGTGCTCAAGCTGATGGATTTCGGCATCGCCAAGATCCTCGACCGCGACGAGAAGATGACGATGACGGGCGCGCTGGTGGGCAGCCCCGCGCACATGGCCCCGGAGATCATCGAAGGTGAAGAGGCCGGCGCCGAGGCCGACGTGTTCTCGCTCGGTACGATGCTGTACCTCTTCGCCACCGGGAAGTTGCCGTTCTCGGCGCCGAATACGACGGCGACGCTCAAGAAGATCCTCGACTGTGTGTACGACGACCCGCGGCAGGTCGTGCCCACGGTGTCCGATGAATTGTCGGAGATCATCGCCGGGTGTCTGCAGCGCCAGCCACAGGCGCGCTACCCGAACGCCGGCAAGCTGCGCGACGCGCTCGCGGAGTACCTCGCCACCATCGCGCTCACGAGGCCGCACGAAGAGCTGACGAAGTTC
>JAMHXF010000057.1:0-68344 GCA_035910535.1 Archangium sp.
GACGTCGGCGTTCGGCGTGCCGGTGATGACGCCCGCGTTGAACGACGCCCACGCCGGGAGGTTCGTCACGCTCAGCGTGCGCGGCTCCGTGCCGGTGGCCGTCAGCGTGTAGCTGAAGCCCTCGCCGACGACGGCGTCAGCGCTGAGCGCCGAGGTGATGGCCGGCTTCGCGCGCACCGTAATGACCAGCGTCTTGCTGTCGGTGCCCGCCGCGTTGCTGACCGACAGCGTGATGGCGGCGTCGACGTCGCTCGTCGGCGTGCCGCTGATGACGCCCGCGTTGAACGACGCCCACGCCGGGAGGTTCGTCACGCTCAACGTGCGCGGCTCCGTGCCGGTGGCCGTCAGCGTGTAGCTGAAGCCCTCGCCGACGACGGCGTCAGCGCTGAGCGCCGAGGTGATGACCGGCTTCGCGCGCACCGTGATGGTCAGCGTGCGCGTGTCGCTGCCTGCCGCGTTGTCGGCGGTGAGCGAGATCGACGTCGTGCCCGACGCGCTCGGCGTGCCCGTGAGCGAACCCGTCGCCGAGTTGAACGAGAGCCATGAAGGCACGCCCGTCGCGCTCAAGGTCAGCGGCGCGGTGCCCGTGGCCGTCATCGTGTAGCTGAACGCCTCGCCGACAATCGCGTCAGCCGATGAAGGCGAGGTGACCTCGGCGCGCTTGCGCACCACCACCTGCAACGTCTGGCTGTCGGTGCCCGCGCTGTTGCTCACGCCCAGGCCGATGCTCACGTTGCCGTCGACCGTCGGCGTGCCGCTGATGACGCCCGTCGCCGCGGTGAACGACGCCCACGAAGGCAGCGTGCCGACGGTGAAGGTCAGCGCCTGCGAGCCGCTCGCGGTGATGGTGTACGAGAAGCTCTGGCCGACGACCGCCTCGTCCGAGAGCGAAGAGGTGATGGCCGGGCGCGTACGCACCGAGATGCTCAGCGTGCGCGTCGCGACGCCGCCGGAGTTCTCAGCACGCAGCAACACCGAGAAGTCACCGTCGGCCGAAGGCGTACCGCTGAGCAGCCCGTTGCTGAACGTGGCCCACGCCGGCACCTGTGACGCCGACAACGTCATCGGGCCCGAGCCGGTCGCCGTCAACGTGTAGCTGAACGACTCACCGACGATGGCCGTCGCGCTCGACGCCGAGGTGATGGCCGGCGGCGCGACGATGGTGATGACGAGCGTCTTGTTGTCTTCACCCAGCGCGTTAGTGGCCTTGAGGTTGACCGAGACGCTCGCGCCCTCCGTCGGCGTGCCGCTGATGGTGCCCGTCGCCGCGTCGAAGCTCGCCCACGAAGGCAGGCCCGTCGCCTCGTACGTCATGGGCACCGCGCCGCTCGCGGTGACGGTGTACGTGAAGGGCACGTTCACCGCGCCGCTGCTGGTCAACACGCTGTTGATGTGCGGCGGCGTCGGCGTCGGAGGCGGCGCCGCGACGCTGATGGTCAACGTGCGCGAGTCGTTGCCGATGGTGTTGCTGGCCTCGAGCGTGACCGTGAAGGTGCCCGGCGAAGGAGGCGTGCCCGAGAGCAGGCCGCTCGCCGCGTCGAAGCTGAGCCACGCCGGCAGGCCGCTGACGTTGCGCGCGATGGGCGTCGTGCCTTCGGCGAGCAGCGAGTACGTGAAGGCCTGGCCCGCAGTGCCGTTGGCCGTGAGCGCCGAGGTGATGACCGCCGGGCCGTCGACGGTGAGCACCAACGTCTGGTTGCTGGTGCCGACCGAGTTGCTCGCCGTCAGCCCGATGGACAACGTGCCCGCGCTGCTCGGCGTGCCGGTGATGACACCCGTCGAAGCGGTGAAGGTCGCCCAGGCCGGCAGCGACGAGACACTGCGCGTCACTCCGGCAGGCGTCGCGGTCAGCGTGTACGTCCACGCCGTGCCGACCGTCGCCGTGCTGCTCAACGACGAGGTGATGATGGGCGCCGCGCCCACCGACACCGCGATGACCTTGTAGTCCGAGCCGAACGCGTTGGTGGCCACCACCGGCACGTTGAAGACGCCCAGCGCCGCCGAGTTGCCGGCGAACACGCCGTTGGTGCTGTTGAAGTACACGGTGCCCGGCAGGGCGCTCGCGTTGTACTGAATGGTCGCGCTGCCCGTGGCCGTCACCACCACGTTGCTCCACGCCGTCGACGCCGCAGCGACCGAGAAGGTCATCGCCGAGGTGATGGTGGGCGCCGTGCCGATGGTGATGACCAGCGCCTGTGTCGCGGTGCCATTCACGTCGCTGGCCGAGAGGTTGATGGTCGCCGAACCAACCGCCGGAGGCGTACCGCTGATGACGCCCGTCGCCGCGTTGAACGACGCCCACGCCGGCAGGTTGGCGGCCGACAACGTCATCGGGGGCGAGCCGGTGGCCGTCAGCGTGTAGCTGAAGGGCTTGCCCACCGCGGCGTTGGCCGTCGACGGGCTGGTGATGAGCGTAGGAATCGGCGCGAACGTGCCGGTGACGCTCTGCGCCGCGACGACGGTGAAGGTGCAGGCCTGCGTGCCGCTGCAGGTGCCGCCAGACCAGCCGACGAAGTACGAGCCCGCCGACGGCACCGCCTGCAGCGTGACCTGCGTGCCGACCGCGAAGTTGCCGTTGACCGTCGAGCAGCCCGCGCCACACGACAAGCCCGTGGGCGTGGCGATGATTTCACCGCCGCCCGCGCCGCTACGACTCACGGTGACAGGCAGCACCAGCGTCGAAATCGAGTCGTCGTCGCCAGCGCCATTGTCGAGCGCGTACTGCTCGACGGTGCCCGCAGGCGCGGTGGCCAGCGCGGTCACGCTGACCATGCCGGTGCCCACGCCGAGAACCACGTTGGCCTTGAGGCTCCAGGTGACGCTCTTGCCCGAAGGAATGGTGGCCAGCGCGTCGATGGCGCCGACGCCGCTCGCCGTGCCGCACGACGCGCCCGACTGGGCGGTGCACGTCCACGTGGCGTTGGTCAGCTGCGCCGGGAGGTTCGAGACGAGGCGCGCGTTGGTCGCCGTGGTCGGGCCGCGGTTGAGCACCGTGATGGCCCACGTGTTTTCCTGGCCCCACGCGAGGCTGGTGGTGGCGTCGTCGACGCTGGTGACGAGGTCGACGTACTGCGTGGTGCCGCCGGTGGTGACCTTCGTGGTGACCAGCGGGCCGGTCAGCGGGCGCTCCTGGTTCGACTCGCTGAAGTACCAACCGTGGCGAATCTCGCCGGTGGCCGTGGCGTCAGCGCGCACGGTGATGCGCACGTTGCGTGACGCGCCGGCCGCCAGCGCGCCCAGCGTGCAGCTCACGGTGCCGCGCGTGCCGACCGTCGGCGTGGTGCAGGTCACGCCCGCCGTGTCGACCGAGCGGAAGGTGGTGCCCGCCGGCAGGTACGCCGTCACCTTCGTGCCCGTCGACGTCGCCGTGCTGCCGTTGAGCACCCGGTACGTGTACTGAAAGTCGCTGCCCGCCTCGACGCTGTCCGGGCCCGAGCCGTACGCCACGAGGCCGGGAATCGACGAGCCGAAGCTGTCGATGATGGCCTCACCCCAGTGGCCGCTCGGGCTGCAACCACCGGCGATGATGGTGGCCTTAAGCGTGTCGCCGATGCTGACCGCGTTGCGCGACACCGGGAGGTCGAAGAGCAACCAGTCGGTGTACACGACGTTGCCCGCCGCGTTCGACTGCCACGGCACGCCGGCCTCGTTCGAGAAGTTGAAGCGGCTCGCGAGCACCGTGCCCTTGGTCACGTTCTCGATGGCCACGTAATAGAAGGGCTGCTGCTTGACCGTGTGGCCCGGGTTCTCGAGCACCGGCAGCACCACGAAGCGCACGTGCACCAGGCCGTCAGCCGGGTCGATGTCGCTGGTCGTCACCACCGACGACTGCGTGATTTTGTTCGCGTTGTTGTTCAGGCCCTGGCTGTTCACGATGGCCGCGTAGGCGCCGTAGCGCGGGTAGCGCGCAGCGTCGGCCGCGGTGAGCCCGGGAGGAATCTGCGAGTACGGCGTGCCGCCGTTGATGACCATCGTCTTATTGGTGCCGCCTGCGGTCAGGCCCAGCGACGCCTCGTTGACCACCGGGTACGTGGGAATGCCCGAGCTCGGCACGAGGCCCGTCGTCACCGTCCACCCGCTCAACGTGCCCGACTCGAAGCCCGGGTTGGTGAAGAGCGCTTCTTCGCTGTGTTCGTGCGCGTGCGCTTCAGGCTCGATGACGGCGGGCTGCTCGAGGCACGCGGCGATGACCAACAGCAGGGAGACGGCAGGCGCGAGACGGAGAATTCGCATGGTGGTGGGCGGCGCCACTGCGACTGGCGGGCCAACCTCCATTCCCCTCGGAAACGCGCTGTTGGGCGCGCGGCTACGACGGGTGAGCGCATACCCGGATCAGCCGACGCCCCCCGGTGTGACGACTGACTCAGGCGCACGCATTGACCCGCCGGTGTGATGAAACGCGAGGCGCTGCTGGGCGTCGTACAGCGCGGTGAGGTGCTGCGTGAGCCGCTCGACCTGCCCCTGCAGCAACGGGTCGAGCACCGTGGCGTCGACGCCCATGCGGCTCAGCTCGCGCGGCGGCCGGTGCTCCTTGAGCGCCGACGAGAGCTCCTCGAGCGCGCTGTCGAAGGCCTGCACCAGCGATTCAGGCAACGCGGGCATCGCCGTCAACGTCAGCGCCGTCCAACAGAAGCGGCGCAGGTAGAGCAGCAGCGTGATGAGCGGCTCGAGCTCGTGTTCGCTCAAGCTCCGCTCGGCGACGATGCGCTGGAAAGAGACGTCGGCGTTGCCCACCAGCAGGCCGAAGCGGCGGCGTACCTCTTCTATAGAAGCGTCTGGCGCGCGCGGCGTGTGCGTCGTCGTGCGGAAGAGTGTGCGCAGCGCGTCGATGGCTTTGGCCAGCTCGTCGCCGATGCGCGTGCGCTCGGTGCCAGGCCAGAGCAGCCGCGAGGCGAGCAACGCAGCGACGCCCGCCGCGACGTTGGTGGTGGCGCGCACGCCCGCCAACTTCGAGTCGAGCCCGTTGAGCTGCGCGAGCAACAGGAACGTCGGCGTGAGCAGCGTGGCGTAGAGCGCGTAGTTGACCTGAATGACCGACACGCTGACCGCCGCCATCACCGCGCACACCGGCAGCAGCACGCGCGGGTCGTCGACGAAGCCGGTGATGGCGACCGCAATCATCGACCCCAGCACCGTGCCGCCCACGCGCTGCAGCGAGCGCAGGAACGTCGCCGGCGCGTGCGGCTGCAAGACGACGAGCATGGTGATGGTGGCCCAGTAGCCGTGCTCGAGCTGCAGCGCGCCGATGACGGCGACTGAACCTGCGACGAGCACCGCCACGCGCAGCGCGTGACGGAGCTCCACCGACTCGGGGTTGAGCGTCGAGCGCAGCGTCACCCACCACGGCGCGCGCTCGTCGAGCGACGGGTTGGTGACGGGCGCCACGGTCTCCAACGCCAGGTCGACGGCCTCGAGCAGCTCAGCGGCGTGAAGCAACTGCGCGCGCTTGAGCGGCGCCTCGACCGGGGCGATGCACGCGACGAGCGCGGCGACCGAGACCTCGGCGTGCGGCACGCTCGCCTGCTCGTTCTCGTCGATGGCGTAGCGCGCGAGCGCACGGCAGGCCTCGGCGACGCGCGCGAGCTGGCGCTCGAGCTCCGTGCGCACGGGCTCCGGGGCGTCGCGCGTGCTGGCGCTCTCGAGCACGTCGGTGAGCGCCACGATGCGCCCGAAGGTCTGGTCGCAGGTCTGCACGAGCCCCAGCAGCCACGCCGTCTTGCCGCTGAGCGCGCGCGTGTTGCCGCGAATCGCCGCGAGCTGCACGCGCGCCGCTTCGATGGCCGTGCGCACCATGGTGTGGTCCTTCTGGTGCAGCGTGTGCCAGCTGCGCGAGCCGACGTCGGCCAGCTGCGCCGCGACCTGGTCGACGTGCGCCGCCAACGCGTCGAAGCACGCGGCGACCGCTCTGCGCGCCGGCGCGTACTGGCGAACCGGCCACACGACGAGCGCGAGCAGCGCTGCCCAGCACACGCCCAGCGCATTGACGCCACCACGCTCGAGGGCGTCGACGAAGCGGCTCGCCGGCTGCGCCTGCGCGATGAGGAACATCACCGAGGTCACCGTGCCCACGCTGATGGCTTCGGGGCCCAGCACGCGCGCGAGCGCACCGGCGAGCACGAGCACGAAGGTCACCAGCACGCTGGCCCACAACGCGCTGCCCACGAAGGTGCCCAGCACGACGGCGAACGAGCCGAAGAGCAGCAGCGCGAGGAACGTCTTCGCGCGCGTGGCGTAGGCGCCGCCTTTGTCGGTGGTGGTGGCGACGAAGCCGGCGATGCCCGCCCAGTGAAACGCCGGGTGCCCCGAGAGCGAGCCTGCCACGAGCGGAATGAAGGTGGCCGCCGCCGCGCGCAGCCCGAGCATCACCGTGAACTGCCGCGTCTCGAGCTTCGTGGCTTCTTGCAAGGGTCTGACGAACTGCGCCAACGCCATGCAGGTGAATGTACGAGCGAAGCGCGCGGCCCGCCGCTACTTCGCCGACGCCATGAGCCGCTCGATTCCTCTGTCTGTTCTCGATCTCGCGCCGGTCAACGAAGGCAGCGAGCCCGGCGCTTCGTTTCGCAACTCGCTCGACCTCGCGCAGCACGCCGAAGCGTGGGGCTACCAGCGCTACTGGTTGGCTGAACACCACAACATGCCGGGCATCGCGTCGGCCGCGACGTCGGTGGTGATGGGCTTCATCGCGCAGGGCACGAAGACCATTCGCGTGGGCGCCGGCGGCGTCATGCTGCCCAACCACGCGCCGCTCATCATCGCCGAGCAGTTCGGCACGCTGGCCTCGTTGTTCCCCAATCGCATCGACCTCGGCGTCGGCCGCGCGCCCGGCACCGACGGGCTCACCTCACGTGCGCTGCGCCGCGACCCGTCGGCCTCCGACACCTTTCCTCAAGACGTGCAGGAATTGATTCACTGGTTCGCGCCTGAACGCGCGGGCCAGAAAGTGCGCGCGGTGCCGGGCGTCGGCCTCGAAGTACCGGTGTGGATCCTGGGCTCGAGCCTCTTCGGCGCGCAGCTCGCCGCCGCGCTGGGGCTGCCGTACGCGTTCGCCTCGCACTTCGCGCCCGACGCGTTGGACCAGGCGCTCGCCATTTACCGGGAGCGCTACGAGCCGTCGGCAGCGCACCCGAAGCCGCACGCCATGGTGGCGTACAACGTCATCGCCGCCGACACCGACGAAGAGGCGACGCGCTTGTCGACCTCCGTGCTGCGGCAGTTCGTGAACATTCGTCGCGGCACGCCGGGCAAGCTGCAGCCACCGGTCGACGCGCTGCACCTCGAAGAAGCCGAGCAGCTCTTCGTCGAGCAGATGTTGTCGTGCCGCGCCGTGGGCAGCCCCAGCACGGTCAAGCGCAAGCTCGACGCGTTCATCGAGCGTACGCAGCCCGACGAGCTCATCATCACCGGGCAGATCTACGACCACGCCGCACGCCTGCGCTCCTATGAGTTGCTCGCGGGCGTCATGCGCTGACGGTAACGTCGTGCGCATGGACGCCCCTTCGTACCTCTCGCGCGCAGCTCTCGATGTCGACGCCAGCGCAGTGCATGAAGCGCAGCAAACGCTGTGGGGCATCCTCGAAGAGGCCAAGAAGCAGAGCCTCCCCGCGACGCCGTCGGCGCTCAACGCGCTCTATCAATACAGAGTGCCGAAGCTCTCGCCCGACGGCACGTGCTCGCTGCACGGAGCGCTCGACCCCGTTCCGTACGACTTGAGCCGCGTGCTCGGCGGTCGCTCGGTGCAGAACTCGTTCTCGCTGCTGACGCTCGACGCGCTGGTTGAAGCCGTGCACCAGAGCGCTCAGCTCGCGTGGCTCGGCGTGTACCAGGTGCGCGGTGAAGTGCTGGTGAAGCTGGCGTGGCGTGGCAGCGACAGCCGCGCAGAATTCCCGCTCACCGATGATTTCGAAAAGCGCTCCACCAACGTGCGCGTCGCGCGGTCGGGCACCGCGAGCCTCGTCAACGACGTGCGCGCGCACGTGGCGAAGGGCGGCGCGTACTACGAGTGCGACCCGAAAGTTCAGGCTGAGCTCTGCGTGCCCATCTTCGAACCCGACGGGCGCCTCGTCGGCATCGTCGACGCTGAAGCCCTGCAGCCCGGCCACTTCTCGCCCGCACGAATCGCGCTCGTCAGCTCGCTGGCAGTTGAAGCGCCATCGCACCTGCCGCGCTGAATCAGCGACTGCTTCACGGTGCTGGGTGCTTCGTTGTGCATCATCAGCGTTAATCGCCCCGCAATGTGATGTCGGAGTTGCCAGTTTTCTCTCAAAAGGTGAGAGCAAGTTGGCGACCCCCCCTCTTGTGTGACGCTGTGCGTAGCCAGTAGATCTGAGGGTGTGAATCAACTTCGCCTGGTCGCCGCCTTCGCTGTCTTGTCGTTCGCTGGTTGTCGCTGCAATCCGCCGAATCTCGACCAAACCAAAGGCATCGTTCAGTGGGAGTGGGTTGGCGCTGATGGTGTGACGCAGAACCAGCCGTCGGCAGCGGTCGACTTCGGCACCATCTCGATGGGCGCGCGAAAAGACCAGACCATCAAGGTGCGCAACATCGGCCCGCGCGCGTTCACGATGTCCGAGTTCGCCGAGCTCATGGGCAACGCGCCGGTCTCCATCAACAACGCGCCGGTTGAAGGTCAGGTCTTCATGCTGACGTTCGACCCGGCGGCGCGCGTCGACCCCACCGAAGAAACAACGGTGTCGGTCGCCTTCATCCCGCCCATCGTCGTCGAGCCGTTCGTCGACCACTTCGTCGACCTCGAGTTGAAGCCGCTGAACGCCGACGTCTCGACGCTCTCGCTCAAGGGCCGCGCCATCGCCGGGGCCTGTGCGTTGCCTGAGACCATCGACTTCGGCGCGCTGCCCATTGGCAAGACGAACGACTTCGCGCTCGAGCTGAGCAACAACGGCGAGGTGCCGGTGCGCTTCACGTCGGGCGGCGTGCTCAACGCCCCGGTCGACTCGTACTACCTGCTCGGGCTGAGCGACGGCACGGCCAGCATCCCCGCTGGCGGCGTCACCACCATCACCGTTCGCTTCAGCCCCACCGAGCCGCGCGACTACAACGGCACGGTCGTCATGCGCCGTGGCGATGCGTGCCCCGAGCAGAACGTGAACCTCGTCGGCCGTGGCGTCACCGCCTGCCTCACGTGGAAGCCCGACCCCGCCGACATCGTCTCGGGTCAGATTCTGTCGTACGGCGCCGTGCCTCCGGGCGCAGTGAAGGAAGGCAACGTCACCTTCCAGAACCAGTGCACCATTCCCGTTGGCATCTCGAACCTGCGCACCAACGAGCCGACGTTCGTCGTCACGCTCCCGGGCGACGGGCTGCTCTCGGTGCCTCCGGCGCAGCGTGACTCGGCCACGGGCACCTGGGCCGACGGCACCGCGCGTACGATTCTCGACTTCCGCCCGACGGTCATCGGCGCGCGTCAGGGCCTGCTGCTCGCGGCCACCGACCTCGACTCGCAGTCGAGCATCGCGGTCAGCCTCCGCGGCTTCGGCGGCGGCCCCAAAATCGACGTTCGCCCCAACCCCACGTTGAACTTCGGCCGTATCGGCTTCACCTCCGGCGTGAGCCCGGCGCTCGTCGCGCTGCGCAACCTGCGCATCACCAACATCGGCAACCGCCCCACGCCGGCTGACCCCGCAGCCAACCTGCACCTCGGCAGCACGCCCTACACGGTGACCACCATCGTCGGGGCGGCCGATGAGCTGTGTGTCGGTGAGTACGACGCGGCCACCGAGAGCTGCTCGGGCACCATTCCGGCGAACTACGACACCGCGCTGGGCATTGAAGCGGGCACGGCGGGCATCACGCTGCCGGTGCGCATCATGCCCCGCACGGAAGGCGCGAAAGAGTACGAGATCACCATCTTCAGCAACGACCTGCTGACGCCCGAAGTGAAGATTCGCGTCACGGCGAACGCCATCGAAGGCCCGCCGTGCAACTACCAGGTCTCGCCGACCAACCTGCCCTTCGGCCTCATCGACGCGCCGCAGGTCGTCGAGCGCAGCTTCACGCTGACCAACCTCGGCACCCAGCCCACGGAGATTTGCTACTTCAGCGCCATTGAACTCGCGCCAACGAGCCACGCGCTGTTCTCGCTCGTGAACGCGCCGGCCGACCTCATGGTCAACGCCGGCCAGAGCGCGACCATCACCGTTCGCGCCGCGCCGCAGACCCCGGCCACCAGCGCCGCTTCAGTGACTGGCGCAGTGACGTTCGCGGTGCCCTCGTCCATGGGCAACCAGGGCGAAGTGCAGCTCGCGGCGACGCTCTCGCCTGCGTGCCTCACCATCACCCCGGCGCCGCTCGACTTCGGCAACGTGCAGACCACCTGCGGCTCACCTGACCGCAACGTCGTCATCAACAACGCCTGCAGTCAGCCGGTCACCTACAACGGCGTGACGCTGACCGACGCGGCTGTGGCGGCCAACGGCACCGGCGCCTGCGCGGCCAACGGCGGTTGCCCGCAGTTCTCAGTGACGTCAGCGGGTGCCAACGGCGTGCTCTCGCCCGGCCAGTCGCGCGTGGTGGCGCTGCGCTTCCGCCCGTACTCGACGGCGTCTTTCACCGGCCGCCTCGTGGTCAACGTGCAGCAGGGCGCGCAGCCCACGCCGTACGAAGTCGAGCTCCGTGGTGTCGGTGTGCCGCAGACCTCGCCCAACTGCGTGCAGGCGGTCTGCCCGCCGGCCATGACGGTCAACGCCAACACGTCGGTCACGCTCACGCCGTCGGTCGTCAGCGCGGGCGCGTCAATCTGCGCGTGGAGCGCGTCGATGCGCCCGGCCACGTCGAACGGCACCTTCGGCAGCCCCACGAGCTGCACGAGCACCACCTACTTCGCCGACGTCGTCGGTACGCACATCGTCTCGCTCAACGTCTCTGACGGCGCTGGCAGCTCGGCGCAGTGCCAGACGCCCATCACCGTGTTGCCCACTGGCGACCTGTGGATCGAAATGACGTGGGACAAGAACTACGACCTCGACCTCGCGCTCATGCACCCGAACGCGGGGCCGAACTACTCGGGCGGCGCGTGGGGTAACAACACCTGGAGCTGCAACTACACCTCGACGTCGCCCTCCTGGGGCACCGCCGCGCAGAGCCCCAACCTCGACCGCGATGACACGCTGTACCGTGGCCCCGAGAACATCCGCATCAACTCGCCGGCCAACGGCATCGTCTATTCCATCGGCTCGCACATGTACGGCAGCTCCGTGCCGGCGGGCGGCATCAACTCCACCATCAAGGTGTATTGCGCGGGTGCGCTGGTCACGACGCAGACGCTGAACATCACCGCCGCCAAGCAACTCTGGGTGGTGGGCACGCTGCAGTTCCCCGGCAACCCGGGCGCGTGCACGTTCACGCCGGCGCCGCTGGTCCCGCTCTCCAGCCCGCAGCCCAACCCCATTCCCGCAGTCGCGCTCTGACGACGCAGCGGTGATGTCGACCCTTCTGGCGCTCAGTCTTCTGAGCGCCGTCGACGACGCCCGGGGAAGCCCGGGCGCGCTGCCCGAAGAAGCAGCCCAGTCACGACCCGCCGCCCGACTGCACGCAGCCGCGAACGCGGGCGTGATGGTCGGGTTGGCGAACTACGACGGCACCGGTGCAGTGACGCTGAGCGGCGACCTCGGCGTGGTGCTCGCCGACCGCGTCTCCATCTACGGGCGAATGCAGGGCGGCTCGCTGGGCTTCTCGGTTGTCGGCGCGTTCTCGGTCGTGGCGGAAGTGCACCTGAGCGACCTGTTCAGCGTCGGCCTCGGCGTGGCGCTGCAGGGTTGGATGCCCACCACGTACACGGTGACGCGCGGGCCCTTCGTGGGCGTGATGTTTCCCGTGCGCGTGCGCTTCGCGCCCTTCTCACGGCGGGCCGACGGCGCCGTGCAGCGCAGCGGCCTCTTCTTCGGCCTCGAGGTCGCTCCGGGAGTCGGTGTGTTGCCGACGCCCATCGGGCCCACGGGCCGCCCGGCCGACCAGGAAGTCGGGCTGACGTTCAACCTCGGCGCGGGCTACGGCGTCTGGTGAGGCGGCGTCCGGGTCCACTCGAACTCTCGCGAAGTTGACCGAGGTCAACGAACAGAGCCTCACTTCGCAGCCGCCTTCGTCAGCGCACCACGACGGCGGTGACGGCCAGCACGTGCGGCCACCACCGCAGCAGCGCTGCGGGGTCGAGCAACATGCCCACCGGCACGAAGAACACGCCGCGAACAAGTCGCGCAGCCACAACAGACACGCTGCGCCGCGACACCGACGACGCGCGAGCGCCTGAGGTCAATGAACTACGCTGCCACCAACGACTCAGACGCAGACGCCCGCGAATTGAGCTCACGCAGCCGCGCGTTCGCTGCGGCGCGACTGGTACTCGTGGAACATCACCGGTAGCAGCACCAACGTCAGCGCACACGCCGACAACGTGCCGAACACGATGACCACCGCCAACGGCCGCTGCGTCTCGCTGCCCATGGCGCGGCTCATGGCTGCAGGTACGAGGCCGAACGCCGCGAGCGCCGCCGTCATCAACACCGGCCGCAGGCGATCTCTCGCGCCCTGCACGATGGCTTCACGCAGGCCCATGCCTTCTCGTTGTCGCTCGACGATGCCTGACATCACCAGCACGCCGTTGAGCGACGCCTGGCCGATGAGCGCGATGAAGCCGACGGCCGCGGCCACCGACAACGGCATGTCGAACAACCACAGCCCGAAGATGCCGCCCGTCAACGCGAACGGCACGTTCAGCAGCGTCAGCACCGCGCGTGGAAAGCTGTCGAACGCTTTGAACAACAACAGCAACGTCAGCAACAGCGCCACCGGCACCACCTGCGCGAGCCGATTCATCGCGCGCTCTTTGTTCTCGAACTCGCCGCCCCACTCGAGCTTCTGACCCGCCTGCAGCGGCGCTTCCTTTTCAACGCGAGCACGGGCGTCATCGACGAAGCCGCCCAAATCGCGGTCGCGCACGTTCATACGAATGCCGATGTAGCGACGACCATTCTCGCGGTTGATGCTCGCGCGCCCCTGCCCCGTCGACAGCCGCGCCAACGACTCGAGCGGCACCGTCACGCCGCCCTGCACGGCCACGCGCAGCTTCTTCAACTTCTCGACGTCGTCGCGCTCCGTCGTCGGCAGGCGCAGCACCACGTCGAAGCGACGTTCGCCTTCCCAGAACTCGTCGACGGGCCGCCCGCCGACGGCGGTCTGAAACACGTGCTGAAACTCACCAATCGTCATGCCGTAGCGGGCCAGCGCCACGCGGTCGGGCTGCACCTGAATCTGCTCGACGCTGCCGCTCTTCACCAACGCGAGGTCGGCGACGCCGGGCACCGTCGACAACACCTGCTTCACGCGCTCGGCCTGCTTCTGCAGCACGCCGAGGTCATCACCGTACAACTTCACCGCCACCTGCCCCTGCTGCCCCGAGATGCTCTCGTTCACGTTGTCGCGAATGGGCTGGCTGAAGTTCACCTCCACGCCGGGCAGCGCTTCAACCGAGCGCTCGAGGTCTGCCAGCACGTCACCCAGCTCGCGCCACTCGCGCGGCCACTGCGTCGCGGGCTTCAGCTTCACGAAGATCTCGAGGTTGTTGGGCAACTTGGGGTCGGTGCCGTCTTCGGGGCGACCAATCTGCGTCAGCACCGCTTCGACGGCCGGGCTCTTCTCGACGCGCGAGACGATGCCGGGCACCAGCTTGCGGCCCTCGGTCAACGAGATGTTCGAGGGCAACGTGAAGGTCATGTAGAGCGCGCCTTCGTTGAGCTCCGGCAGAAACTCGCTGCCCAGCCGCGAGCCCATCACGCTGGTGACCCCCAACAACCCGAGCGCCAGGCCCACCACCAACCACGGCCGCTTCAACGACGCGGCGAGCGTCGGCAAATACAGGCGCTGCGCCCACCTCAGCACCGGCGACTCGCGGTGATGTACCTCGCCCTGGTACGCAAACGACGCGAGCACCGGCACCAACGTCACCGAGAACAGGAGCGCGCCCACGAGCGCCGCGGCCACCGTGTTCGCCATCGGTGAGAACATGCGCCCCTCGACCCGCTGCAACATGAAGATGGGCAGGTACGCCGCGATGATGATGAGCATCGCGAACACCGTGGGCCGCACCACCGCGCCTGCGGCCTTACGAATGCGCTGCTGCACCGGCAGCGGGTTGTGGTCCTTCAACACCAGCGCCGCGAGGATGGCCTCGATGATGACGACGCCGCCGTCGACGATGACGCCGAAGTCGACCGCGCCCAGCGACAGCAGGTTCGCCGACATGCCGCGCTGGTGGAGGTAGATGAACGCAGTAGCAAGCGACAACGGAATCAACGTGCACACGATGAGCGCCGCGCGCAGGTCGAGCAGGAAGACGAACAACACGAGCAGCACCAGAATCGCGCCCTCGAGCAGGTTGTGGCCCACGGTCTCGAGCGTGGCGTCGACCAGCTCGCTGCGGTCGTAGAAGGCGACCACCTCCGCGCCGTCGTCGGCGAGGCGACCATTGACCTGCGCAATCTGCTCTTTGAGGCGCTCCAACACCGTCGACGGGTTCTCACCGCGACGCATGAGCACGATGCCCTCCACCGCGTCGTACGAGTTGCCTTCGCTCACCACGCCCTGGCGCGGGGCCCACGACTCGGTGACGGTGGCCACGTCTTTGACGAAAATCGGCGTGCCGTCGCGCTCGATGACGCCGGCGTTGCGAATGTCTTCGAGCGACTTGAAGAGGCCTTCAGAGCGAATGACGAACTGCTCAGAGCCGCGCTCCATCACGCCGCCCGACGCGTTCTGCGAACCCTCTTTCACCGCGTCTTCCAGGTCTTGCAGCGTGAGCCCCAGGCTCGCGAGCGCCTGCGGCATGGGCTCGACCTGAATGACCTTCTGCAGACCGCCGTAGCTGACGACGTCGGCCACGCCGTTCACGCGCATCAACATCGGCCGCACCACCCAGTCTTGCAGCGTGCGCAGCTTCATCGGGTCGCCCTGCGCGCCCTTGAGCGTGTAGCGGTACACCTCACCAATCGGCGTCGCGTAGGGCCCGAGCTCCGGCCGCACGCCTTCAGGCAGCTCGGCTTCGCGCAGGCGCTCCAGCACCTGCTGCCGGGCCCACAAGCCGTCGGTGCCGTCGCTGAACGTGAGCGTCACCTGCGACAAACCAAACATCGACAGGTTGCGCAGCCGCGTCATGTGCGGCGTGCCGTTGAGCGCGCGCTCGAGCGGGAGCCCGATTTGTCGCTCGACCTCTTCGGTGGGCTGGCCCTCGAAGAGCGTGATGACGTTGACCTGCGTGTCGGTCGGGTCGGGGAACGCCTCGATGGTGAGCTCGCGGAAGCTCCACGCACCGAGCGCGGCCACCACGAGCGCGGCGAAGATGACCGCCACGCGGTTCTTCAGGCTGAAGGCGAGGAGCTGTTCGAACATTTCAGTGCTCCGCCACGAGATCGACCTGGTTGAGCAACAGCAGCGCGCCGCGTGACACGTAGCGAGCACCGGCGTCGAGCCCCGAGCGGATCTCCGTTTCACCGTCGCGACGGCGGCCCGTCTTCACCGTCTTCGGCTCGAGGCGCCCGGGCGCGGTGGCGACGAACACCACCGAGCTCGAGCCGCGCGTCACCACCGCCACGTCAGGCACCCGCACCACGCGCGCGCTGTCGTCGGGGTGAAACGCGATTTCGACGAAGCCGTTGGGCCGCAGCAGGCGGTCGACGTTCTGCGCACGCACCCACACTTCGACGGTGCGACGACGCGGCTCGACGACCTCGCTCACGTACTCGACGGTGCCATCGCGCAGCTTGTCGCCGGAGGTCGAGGTGACGGTGACCTTCTCGCCCATCTGCACTTCGTTCGCGTCGGCCTCGGGCACGTCGGCGATGACCAGCACCTCGTCGAGGTCAGACAGACGAATGAGCGGCTTGTCGCGATCTGGCCCGACCTCGAGCCCGGGGAACACGTCGAGGTCGACGACGGTGCCCGAGCGCGGCGCGCGCACCCAGAAGAGCCCGTCACCTTCGGGCGTGACGGCGAGGCTGCGCTGTTTCGATTCAGCGGCGCGCAGCGAGAGGCGCGCCTCTTCGAGCTCGGCTTCAGCGGCGAGCACCTCTTTCTGCGGCGCGGCCTTGAGCTCGAGCAACTCCCTGGCGCGCGCGACGAGGCGCTCACGCACCGCCACCTGCGCCCGAGACACGGCGGTGTCGCGTTCGATTTCGACGTACGCACCCGACTTCACCGAGAAGAGCCGGTCACCCTTGTTCACGCGGCTGCCGGCGCGCACCAGCACCGACTCGACGCGACCGGGCAGCGGCGCGCCCACGGCCGACGTGCGACGCGGGTCGAGGTCGACGTGCCCCGGCACCGGCAACGGCGCGAGCGGCGGCCCGTCAGCCGCAGCGGCGAGCGACAGGTACTTCCACTGCGGCGCGTCGCTGGGCAGCGTGACGCCCTGCGCGTCAGCAATCGGCGGCCTGGTGACCTCAACCGGCTTGCTGCAGCCGATGAAGACCAGCGACGCCACCACCGGCCAACACACACGAAGCTCACTCAACATGAACATTCACTCCCGACTGCCGCGCCCGCTCGAGGTGCAGCTGAAACACGCGGCGATCCAACTCCGCTGCCGTTGACGACACGTCTGCGAGGGTGCGCCGCGCGAGCAGCAGCTCCTGCAGCGAAGCTGAGCCGCGCGTGACCGCGGCGGTCAGGCGCTCCACCACCTGCCGCGCCAACGGCAGCACCTTCTCGCGCAGCCGCGTCTGCCGCGCCTCGACCACCACCACCTCACCGCTCAACTTCTCGCGCTGCGAGGTGGCCACCTCGAGCAACCGCGCGCGCACGCCGTCGGCCGTCTTCGCTTCGACCGCCGCGGCCTGCGCGTCGTCCTGCCCGTGGTCGAAGATGCGCAGCGGCACCGAGAAGCCGAGGAACACGCTGTTCATCTGGTTGCCCGACTCGATGAAGCGGTCGTGCACGTAGCCGGCGCGCACCGTGAAGTCGGGGAGCCACTGGTTCTTCGCCAGCAGCTCGTCGGCGCGCGCGGCGCGGGCCGTCGCCTCCAACGCCTTCAAGTCGGGGCGGTCTTCCACGCGGCGCTCCGTCGACTCGAAGCGGCGGTCGAGCCACACGTTGGCCTGCGTCGCGTCGTTGAACGGCGCGCACGGCATCGCCAACAGCGCCGCACACTCACGCAGCTGCTCCGCCAACGACTCCCTGGCCTCACCGAGCGCGGCCTGAACGTTCTCTTCTTCCAACTGCGCGCGGTCGACGTCGAGCTCCGCGGTGTCCCCGGTCTTCGCGCGCGCGAGCTGCAGCGCCGTCAGGCGATTGGCGTCTTGCGCGATGCCGGTGAGCACCTCGACGCGCACCTGCGCCGCGGCGACGTCACCCAGCAGCGCGTAGGCGTCGAACAGGCGTTGGCGCAGCACCTCCTGTGCTTCTTGCGCGGCGACCTGCGCGCGCGCCTCGGCCGCGTTCTGCCGTGGCTCACGCTTCCCCAACTCCAGCAGCACCGACAGGCTCACCGCGAGGTTCGGCACGTTGAGAAACGGGTCTTTCAGACCCGGAGGGTTCAATTGCCCCACCGGCAACGTGTTGAGCCCCACGTCGAGGTCGGGGTTCGGCAGGCGCCCGGTCTTCTGCAGGTCGGCCTGCGCGGCGACGACCTTCGCGCGCGCCTGCTGCAGCTCTGGCGAGCGCTCCCACAGCAGCGCAGGCAACGACTCACCCTTTTCGAGGGTCGAGAGCTCGAAGACCGGGGTCGCACACAGCAAGAGACTCAGGGCGGCTGGCAACATCAAAGGCCAGCCATTCCAAGAGTCGCGCCAACGCCAAGCCACCGAAACAACGCGCGACACCGGGCGGCGCTGAAACAACCTTTCAGTCGCCGCTGAAAGGAAGTTTCAGCTCACGCGCGCTTCTGCCAGCCGCCGCCGAGCGCCTGGTAGAGGTTCACCATGGAGTGCAGCAAGCGCTTGCGCGTCTCGATGAGCTCCAGCTGCGCGTCGAGCGAGTCACGGCGGGTCAACAGCACCTCCATGTAGTCGGCGCGCGCCGACTGAAAGAGCGTGTTCGAGATCTCGACCGACTCGCCGAGCGTCGCCACCTGCTGCGACTGCAGCGCGTAGCTCTTGTTCAGGTTCTCGAACTTCACGAGCTGGTTGGTGACGTCGGTGAAGGCCTGCAAGAGCGTGCGCTCGTAGTGAAAGACGGCCTGAATCTGCCGCGCGTTGGCGGTGCGGTAGTCAGCCTCGATGCCCGCGCGGTTGAGCAACGGCGCGACGAGGTTGCCCGCCAACTTGTACAGCAATGACTCGGGCGTATTGACCAGGTGCGTGATGTTGAACGACTGGTAGCCGAGGGCCGCGTCGATGCTCAGCGAAGGGAAGAAGCGCGCGCGCGCCACGCGCACGTCGAGCTTCGAGGCCGCGAGCTCGAGCTCCGCGCGGCGCAGGTCGGGGCGGTTCTCGAGCAGCTTCGAGGGCAGCCCCGCCTGAATCACCGCGGGCAACGGCGCCTGCAGCTCGGCCACGTTGCGCGCCACGGGCTGCGGGAAACGGCCCACGAGAAAGTTGATGCGGTTCTCGGCCTGCACGCGCTCCTGCTCGAGGTCGTAGAGCCGACTGCGGTTCTTGAGCACCTCCGCCTCGAAGCGCTGCACGGCGAGCTGCGTGACACGCGCGGCCTGCTTCTCGAGCTTCACCACCTCGAGCGCGTCGGCCTGAATGGCGATGTTCCGCTTGAGCACCTCGAGCTGTCCGTCGAGCGCGATGAGCTCGTAATAGGAGCGCGCGATTTCAGCGACGAGCTGCGTGACGAGGAAGTTCCGCTCTTCACCCGTCGCCAGGTACCGCGCGTCGGCCGAGCGCGCCGCGTCGCGGAGCTTGCCCCACATGTCGATTTCCCACGACGCGGTCAGCCCGAAGCCGAAGTTGCCGAGGTGCTCGGGCACGCCGGTGGCGCGGTCGCTGAAGCCCTGGCTCGTGTAGCCGCCGACCTTCTCGAGGCCGGTGCCGAGCCCCACGCCGAGCTTCGGCAGGTACTCGCCGCGCCGGGCCGACACCTCGTTCTGGGCGATGATGATTTCCTGCAACTGAATGTTCAGCTCCTGGTTGTTCTTCAACGCCGCGTCGATGAGCTGCTGCAGCTCGGGGCTGCTGAAGAACTCGCTCCAGTCCTGCTGCGCGACGCTCGGCTCGACGCCGCCGTCGACCTCGTCGTTGCGGAAGCTGTTGGGCACCGCGCGGCTCACCTCACGCGAAGGGTTCTCGACGAGCGTCGGAATGCAGCCGCTGCCGACGACGAGCACCAGCGACACGGCGAGCGCCCTACACATGGTGCGAGACCTCTTCAGACAGCGGCTCTTCGTCTTCGTCTTTGATGAGCTTCTTGCCGTCGGCCAGCGTGCCGAAGATGAAGTACAGCCCGGGCACGATGATGACGCCGAAGATGGCGCCGAAGAGCATGCCGCCGAGCGCCGACGCGCCGATGGTGCGGTTGCCGATGGCGCCCGGGCCCGTCGCCACCACGAGCGGAATCAAGCCGGCGATGAACGCGAAGGACGTCATCAGAATCGGGCGGAAGCGCACGCGCGCGCCTTCGATGGCGGCCTCGAGCACCGTGCTGCCGCCGTGGTGCTTCTGCACCGCGAACTCGACGATGAGCACCGCGTTCTTGCCGAGCAGCCCGACGAGCATCACCAGGCCGACCTGCGCGTAGATGTCGTTGGCCAAGCCCATGACCTTGAGCAACAAGAACGAGCCAAACACGCCGGCCGGCAGCGAGAGCACCACCGCCAGAGGCAAGATGAAGCTCTCGTATTGCGCTGCGAGCACCAGGTACACGAAGGCCAACACCACCAGGAAGATGCCGAGCGCTTCGTTGCCGCGCCGCGCTTCATCGAAGGACAACCCTTCCCACGCGATGTCGTAGCCGCGCGGCAGCGTGCTCGCCGCGACCTCCTTCACCGCGTCGATGGCGTCGCCGCTGGTGTAGCCCTTCGCCGGCTCGCCACGAATCGCCGACGAGTTGTACAGGTTGTACCGGGTGATTTCGTTGGGCCCCTGCGTCTTCTTCAGAGACATGAACGCCGAGTACGGCACCATCTCGCCGCGCTCATTCTTGATGTAATAATTCAACAAGTCAGACGGCAGTCGCCGGAATTCTGGCGCCGCTTGCGTATATACCTTGAAGAAATTACCGAACCGAATGAAGCCCTGCTCGTAAGTGCTGCCGATGAGAATGTCGAGGTTCTCCATGGCCTTCTTGATCGACACGCCCTTCTGCATCGCCAGCGCGGGGTCGACCTGCAGCTCGAACTGCGGGTAGTTCGCCGCGAAGAACGTGAAGAGCCCGGTCAGCTCCTTGCGCTTGCGCAGGTTGTCCATGAACTCCTTATTGAGACGGTCGAACTCCTGGTAGTCGTCGCTGTTTGTCTTGTCGAGCAGCCGCAACGAAAACCCGCCGGCGGCGCCGTAGCCGGGCACCGCGGGAGGCTCGAAGAACTCCACGACCGCGCCGAGGTCTTTCGACTGCTCCTCGAGCTCCTCGATGATTTCGGTGACGGTGTGTTTGCGCTCTGACCAGCCCTTCAAGTTGATGAGGCAGGTGCCGGCGTTCGAGCCGCGGCCCTCGGTGAGCACCTCGTAGCCGGCCAGCGACGACACCGACTTCACGCCGTCGACCTTCTCGGCGATGCGCTGCAGCTCGCGCGACATGTCGTTGGTGCGCTCGAGCGTGGTGCCCGGAGGCGTCTGAATGATGGCGTAGATCATTCCCTGGTCTTCGTTGGGCACGAAGCCTGCGGGCAGCACCTCGTTCACGCCGAGGATGCCGGCGCTGAAGGCCAACAACAGCCCGAAGGTCACCACGCGACGGTGCGCGATGCGCTCGAGCAGCTTCACGTAGCGCCCGGTCCACCGCTCGAAGGTCGCGTTGAACCAGCCCAGAAAAATACTGATGGGGGTGCGCCGCTTCGGCTTGCCGTGCGTGTTCTTCAGAATCATCGCGCACAGCACCGGCGTCAGCGTCAGCGCCACCACGCCCGAGAGCACGATGGACGAAGCCATGGTGATGGCGAACTGTCGGTAGAACACGCCGACCGGCCCGCTCATGAACGCCACGGGCACGAAGACCGCCGTCATCAACAACGTGATGGCGATGACCGCGCCGCTGATTTCTCCCAGCACCTTCTTCACGGCGGCGTACGGCGAGATGTTCTCTTCAGCCATCTTGGCGTGCACCGCTTCGACCACCACGATGGCGTCGTCGACCACCACGCCGATGGCCATCACCAACGCGAAGAGCGTGATGAGGTTGATGCTGATGTCGAAGGCCTGCATGAACGTGAACGCGCCGACCAACGACACGGGCACTGCCAGCGTGGGGATCAACGTCGAGCGCCAGTCGCCGAGAAAGACGAAGACGACCAACGCAACCAATATGAAGGCCTCACCGAGCGTGTGCACCACCTTCTCGATGGAGGCGTCGAGGAAGCTCGAGACGTCGTAGCTGATCTCGTAGTCCATCCCCTGGGGGAAGGTGCTCTTGAGCTCTTCGAGCTTGAGCTTCACGTTCTCGATGACCTCGCTCGCGTTGCTGCCATACGTCTGCTTGAGCACGATGGCCGCCGACGGGTTGCCGTCGATGTTCGAGTAGATGTCGAAGAACTCGCTGCCCAGCTCGACGGTGGCGATGTCTTTGAGCTTGAGCGTCTCGCCGTCTGGTTTGGCGCGAACGATGATGTTCTCGTATTGCTCGGGTGTGTTGAAGCGGCCCTGGTAGACGAGCACGTACTCGAGCGCCTGCGACTGTTTGCCGGTGGCCTGCCCCAGGCGGCCCGGGCGCCCGATGACGCTCTGGTCGGCGACGGCGTCCATCACCTCTTCGGTCGACACGTTGTACGCGCGCATGCGGTCGGGGTTGAGCCACAGCCGCATGGCGTAGGTGCGGCTGCCGAGGATCTGCGTCTGGGCGATGCCATTCACGCGCTGCAGCTCGGGCAGCAGGTTCACGCTGGCAAAGTTGTAGAGGAACTTCTGATCAGCGTTCTTCTCTTTGCTGTACAGGTTGACGTACATCAACATGCTGGGCTGCACGCGGTTGACGATGACGCCCTCCAGCTGAACGAGCGGCGGCAGCTTGTTCATCACCTGATCGACGCGGTTCTTCACGTTGATCAACGCCTGGTTGGGGTCGGTGCCGAGCGCGAAGATGACCTGAATCGTCGCCTCACCGGCGCTCGTCGCGTCGGAGATGATGTAGTTCATACCCGGCACGCCGTTGATGGCGCGCTCGAGGCTGATGAGCGAGCTCTTCACCAGCACGTCGGCGCTCGCCCCGGGGAACGCCAGCGTGACGATGACGCGCGGCGGAGAGATCTCGGGGAACTGAGAGACCGGTCGGCCTCGCATCGCCAGAACGCCGAGAAATACAACCAATATAGACAACACAATCGCCAGAACGGGCCGATGAATGAAGCGCGTCATCATGAGAAGCTCACGTCACTCTGCGGGTACTTCGAGGTGATTCAACAACGTCGCCGACGCCAGCAGCTCCGGCTCGATGACGTCGCCCTCGCGCACCTTGCGGAGCCCCTCGACGAGGATGCGGTCGCGCTCGGAGAGCCCCTCGGAGACCACGAAGAGCTGCGGCAGCTCGGCCGACACGGTGATGGGCCGCGAGCGCACCACGTTCTGCTCGTCGACCACGAAGACGAAGCGCTTGTCGAGCACCTCGAAGGTGGCCTTCTGCGGAATCAGCAGCGCGTCGTCGAGCGGCACCGTCATGCGCACCTTGCCGGTCTCACCGTGGCGCAGCAGGCCGTCCGGGTTGGGGAAGGCCGCGCGAAACGCGATGGTGCCGGTCTCGTTGTCGAAGTCGGCCTCGATGGTCTCGATTTTTCCGGGCTGGTTGAAGATTTCACCGTTCGCCATCACCAGCCGCACGGGGCGCTGTTTGTCTTCGGCCGATTCTTGTTTGTATTTGATGTATTCGGCTTCGGCGACGTTGAAGTAGACCCACACGGTGCTGTTGTCAGACAGCGTGGTGAGCAGGTCGCCTTCGGCGATGAGGCTGCCGAGGCGGGCCTGAAAGCGCCCCATGATGCCGTTGAAGGGCGCGCGCAGCTCGGTGAGCCCCTTGTGGGTGGTGGCCAACGAGAGCGTCGCCTGCGCGCCGTTCAAGGTCGCCTTCGCCAGCGCGAGCTCGTTCGGCGAGACGACGTTCTTGTCAGCGAGCAGCTTGGTATTTTTGTATTCAATTTCTGTTTTGTCGGCCTCGGCCTGCGCTTTCAAGACCTCCGCCTGGTAGATGAGCGGCATCAACTGGAACATCTTGTGGCCCTTGGGGATCAGCTGCCCCTCGTCGACGAAGATGCCCTGCAGGTAGCCGCGCTCGAGGGCGCGCACTTCGATGTGCTGAATGGCGCGAATCTGGGCCACGTAGTCGCGCGTGAGCGACGTCGACTGGCGCAGCGGCGTGGTGACCGGGAGCCGCCCCTTTTCTTCGACCCGGTGTTCCTTCGAGTGGCACGCGGTGAGGCAGAGTGCAGCGACGGCGACGACCTGAACGACACGACTCATGCCGGGTCGGTGTTTCACGATCGATGCCACGACGCGTCAGAGCGCGAGGGCCGTGAAGGGGCGTGTCAAAACGACACGATCGTTTCCTAACTCCCCAGTCGCCGCTGCAAGGCGGTAGAGCCACAGCCTCAATGTTCGAGACGCTCAAGCGCGGGCCGGTCGCCATCTACTTCGGAGCGAACGCGGCGACCCAACGTCGACGCGCGCACGACTTCCTCACGGCACTCGGCGGTGACGCGACGCGGGCGGTGGAGTTCGAGACCGACCGCGCCGCATTGACCGAAGCAATCACGCGTGGAGAGGTCGCGGTGCTGCTCGCCCCGGAGACGAAGGACTACTTCTCAATCATCGTCGACGCGCTGTTGCTGAAGCTGCTCACCGAGAAGGGTGTGAAGCTGCTCACAGTATTTCCACCGGAGTTGATTTCTCCCGACGCGACGATGGTGCAACGGCTGTGGCGCGCAGAGGAAACCGCGTGGCAACCGCTGCTGGAAGAGCTTGTTCGTGGACACCTGGGGCACGCAGCACCACAGTCATTTTCAGGCGCGCTGTTGGCAGACAACGAAGACCTCACCACGTGGACAGACAAGGCATGGCGCGCGGCGGCGACGATGCGCTCGGCGTATTTCGTCGACGGCAGCACGCCGCGAAAGAAGTTCGCAGAATGGTTGCACGCAGGTCAGCGCCGCACGCGACCGGCGGAAGACCCGGCGGTGTTGAAGGCCCGGTACGAGGCGCTCAGTGAGCGACCGCCACGTGATGCCATTGAGCAGGGGCGGGTTCTCATTACAGACATCGACCGGGAGCTACCCGGCACCGAGCTCGCCGCCCGCGCGCGCATGGTGACGGCGGTGCGATGTCTTGAAATCGGGCGCTGGGAGGAAGCGGAGGAGCTGGCTGATGAAGCGCGTGGCCTCGCGAAGGAGGCGCTGCTCGACAACCTCGCGCGGCTCGCGCACCGGATTTCGATTGGGGCGTTGCTGGGTCAGCGCGAGTTCCGTGCGGCGTTCGGAAACCTCGAGGCCATCTTTGCGTACGAGCTGATGTTCGGCGCGAACCAGGTCGCCGCGCCGCAGGTGCACCGGCCCGAGTCGAACGCCGCGCCGCTCGAGGCATCACTTCGTCACGTGGCCGCGTTGGCGCAGGTCACCAACGGCGTCGAACCCGAGTGGCGAGCCGCGCTGACCACGCTCGCGCAACAGCTGACTGAAGCCGGAGACACGAAGAGCGCGCAGCAGGTGACGACATGGCTGAAATGACGACGGCACCCGAACTCGATGGGCTGCTCGACGAGCTCTGCGCACGCGGCGCCAAGGTCACGATGTCGAAGCGTGCCACCGCGACGGCAATGCAACGTGCAGAGAAGAGGCGCCTGGCTGGCCACGCTGCGGCGTTAGCCCCGCGTCGCGCTGGGCTCTTCAAGGCTTTCGCGAACCAGCTTGTTGAAAGTCGGGTGCGAAATCCCCAGCGCCTTCGCCGTCTCGAGGCGTCTTCCACCATGCTGCTCGAGCGCCCACCGCGCATACCGACGCTCGAGCGCATCGAGCGTCTCGACCTCGGCTGACACGAAGCCCGCGCCCGCATTCGCGCCCGGCGCCGGCGTCACCAACCAGTCGAGCGCCAGCTCCGGCCCGCTCTCCAACGCGAGCGCGCGCTCCAGAATGTTGCGCAGCTCACGAACGTTCCCGGGGAAGTGGTAGCGGCTCAACCGCGCGAGCGCGTCGTCTGACAACCGGGGCACTTCACGCCGCCCCTGCTCTTTCGCCACGCGCAGCAACAACCCCTCGGCGAGCTTCGGCACGTCTTCACGGCGCTCACGCAGCGCCGGCACGTCGAGCCGGAACACCGACAACCTGAACCACAGGTCTTCACGAAACCGCCCCGCCTTCACCTGCGCTTCGAGGTCGCGATTCGTGGCCGCCACCACGCGCGCGGTGCTGTTCATTTCAACCGCGCCGCCGAGCCGTCGAAACCGCCCGCCGTCGAGAAACGTGAGCAGCTTCGCCTGCAGCGCCGCCGACAGCTCACCGACCTCGTCGAGAAACAGCGTGCCCTTGTGCGCGAGCTCCACCAACCCGCGCCGCGTACTGCGCGCGTCGGTGAACGCACCGCGCTCGTGACCGAACAGCTCGCTCTCGGCCATGGCCTCGGGCAACGCCGCGCAGTTCAACTGAATGAAGGGCATCGCCGTGCCGAAGCTCTTCACGTGCAGGTGCCACGCGAGCGCCTCTTTGCCGCTGCCGGTTTCACCGAGCAACAACACCGGGCTGCGCGGGCTCGAGCTCGCGATGCGCTCCAGCGTACCGACGAGCGCCTTCATCGACGACGCCACCGGCGTAATCAGGCTTCGCCGCCCCGACAGCTCACCTTCCGCGTGCGTCAGGCGATCTCTTACGCGCAGCTCGTCGGCCGCGCGCCGCGCCTTGAACAACAGGTCGGACAATTCGATGGGCTTGGCCAGGTAGTCCGTCGCGCCGAGGCGCACGGCTTCGACGGCGCTCGCGATGTCGCCGTGCGCCGTCACCATCACCACCACCGCGCCGGGCAACGCCGCGCGCAGCTCCGGCAAGAACTCGAGCCCGTCACCGTCGGGGAGCCGGCGGTCCAACACCACCAGCTCGAACTCCTGGAGAGCCAACTGCGCGCGCGCCTCGTGAAGTGAGTGCGCCAACGTCACCGGCGCGCCGTCACGCTGCAACGCCGCCGCCGCGATGGAAAGAAAGGCGCGGTCGTCGTCGACGAGGAGCGTGGTGAGCATGAGCGACGGTGCGCGCCTCAGGCCGGGAGCGTCAACTCGAAACGGCTCCCGTCGGGCAGGCGCGTGAAGCGCAGCGAACCACCCAGCTGCTCGGCCGCGCGCCGCGTCATCGCGAGCCCCAGCCCGATGCCCTTCGACTTGGTGGTGAAGAACGGCTCACCGAGCCGATTCTCGAAGCCCTCGGGCGCCGTCGCGTTGTCGGTGACGCGCACCACGAATGACGCACCTTCGCTCAACGTCTCGATGCGCACGTGCGGCGACGTCACGCGCCCCACGTCTTTCGCGGCGACGACGGCCTCGATGGCGTTGCGCACCAGGTTGTCGACCGCCGTGGTGATGAGCAGCGGGTCGCTCTGCAGCGTGGCGTTGCTCTGCAGCGAGAGCTCGACCTTCGCCTCGGGCCACTCGGGCAACGTCGAGAGCCCCGCGACGGCCTCGCGCACCACGACGTCGAGCTCCAGGGGCGTAGCGCGCAGCTCATTGGGCCGCGCAAACGACAGCAACGAACGCGACAGGTGACCCAGCCTGTCGACCTGCCCCGACACCGTGCGAGAGACGAGCGCCGCGTCACCACCGACTTGCAGCAGCTGCACCGCCGACTTGAGCCCGTTGAGCGAGTTCTTCACCTCATGCGCGATGAGGCTCGCCGCGGTGCCGAGCGCGGCCATCTTCTCCTGCTCGGAGACCTGCACCTCGGCGTCGAGGAACGCGCGCCACGTGCGCCGCAGAAAGAGCACGAACGCCCCGAGCGCGACGATTTGCACGAGCAGCAAGAACCCCAACTGCAGCTCGAGGCGCCTTCGAATCGGCGCAATCGACGTCTCTTCAGACTCGAGCGCGACGACCTGCAGCGCGGTGCCACGCACCGGGAACGACTCGGCCATCACCTCGTAGCCGTCGATGTTCCACGTCGCGTGACCACCGTTGGTGCGCAGCGCCTCGAAGCGGCTGTCGAACTCCACGGTGCGGCTCCACGACGGCTCGGCGAGCGGCAGGACCACGCGCTCATCAGACGACAACAGCAGCAGCTGCTCGCCCTTCTTGCCCGCGCCGTAGAGCAGGCGGTCGGTGCCGCGCACCACGCCCACCAGCACGCCCTTCAATTCGCCCTGCTCGCTCACCGGCAGCGCGACCGCGAGCCGCGACGAATCGTCTCCAGACAGCTCGTCGACCGTCGCGCGGTCGAAGGCCAGCACCTCGCGGAACCACGGCTGCGCGGTCACGTCGGCCAGCTTCAGCGTCGGCTCGCTCCACACCATCGCGCCGGTGCGGTCGAACAAGCCGACGCCTTCAGCGAAGAGCGCTTTGTCCTCCTGCACGCCGGCGCGCACCATGGCGTCACGCCGCTGCAGCTCGACGAAGCCGCGGTCGGCCAGGCGCAGCAGCTCCGCGTGCAGCAGCTCGAAGTAGAGCCCCAGCGAGTCGGCGTAGAGCAGCCCCTGGCGCGAGACGCGCTCCCGCACTTGACGCCGCGCCTCGTCGACGTCGGCCCGGTACGCGAGCACCGACGCCAGCGAACCCAGCAACGCCACCACGATGAGCGCGCCCAACACCGAGCGCACCGTCTCCAACGCAGCACGGCGACGCGGCGGCAACGGCACCTGCTCAGGGCTCACGCTCGCCATGTCACGACGGTAGACGCGGCGCCGCACGCGTCAACGGCAGAGTGCTGCCTGCGAGGTACACTCACGCGCATGGAACGTCGCGTGACGCTGCTGCTCGTGCTCGTCGGCTCGTCGTTGCCCTTCGTGGCGACGTGGTGGGCGCTGGCGACCCGACCGCCGGAGCCCGACGACGAGCGGTGGTTCGAGAACGTGGTGCGACACAACGCGGTCGAAGCCAGAGAGAAACTGCGCGCCACGCCGCTGCGGCCCGTCATCGGCCTGTTCTCGAACCCGCCGCGCCGGGGCTGCGTCGTGCACGTCGACGTCAGCGGTACCCCGCTGCCTGCAAAGTGAAGAGCCGCGCGTAGCGACCCTGCTTCGCGAGCAGCTCTTCGTGGCTGCCCAGCTCGATGAGCTTCCCACCTTCGAGCACGGCGATGCGGTCGGCCATGCGCACCGTCGAGAACCGATGGCTGATGATGAGGGCGCTGCGGTCTTTCGAGAGCGCGCGAAACCGCTCGAACAGCGCGACCTCGGCCTCGGCGTCGATGGCGGCCGTGGGCTCGTCGAGAATCAGCACCTCGGCCTCGCGCATGAACGCGCGCGAAATGGCGAGCTTCTGCCACTGCCCGCCCGAGAGCTCCTGCCCGCGCTCGAACCAGCCGCCGAGCATCGTGTCGTACTGCTCGGGCAACTTCGCGATGACGTCGTCGGCGCCACCGGCTTCGGCCGCCGTCACGATGGCGCCGCGGTCTTCGAGCCTCGAGGGCTTCCCGAGGCCCACGTTCTCGCCGGCGGTGAACTGGTAGCGCACGAAGTCTTGAAACACGGCGCCCATGCGCGCGCGCAGGTCGACCACGTCGAAGTCGCGCAGGTCGACGCCGCCATACCGAATGCAGCCTTCGGTGGGCTCGTACAACCGCAGCAACAGCTTGATGAGCGTCGACTTGCCGGCGCCGTTCTCTCCGACGAGCGCGAGCTTTTCTCCGGCCTCCACGCGCAAGGTCACGTCGCGCAGCGCCCACTCTTCTTTGCCCGGGTAGCGGAAGCTCAGGCGGTCGAGCTCGAGCGTGTGCGGCCCGGGAGGCAACGTCTTCGCGGGCAACGTGCGCGGTTGTTCAGCCGAGGTCGGCAGCTCGAAGAAGCGCTGCAGGTTCGAAAGAAACAGCGCGTCTTCGTACATGCCGGCGACGGCGCCCAGCACCGCCTCGAACGCCGCCTGGCCCTGGCGAAACACGCCGAGGTACAGCACCAGGTCACCGACGGAGATTTCTCTGTTCGACGCGCGCCCGGCGACCCACAGGTAGCAGACGTAGAACGCCGCCAACGAGAAGGCGCCCAGCACCGTGCCCTGCAGCAAGCGCTTGCGCGCCAGCGCCCGGTCTTCCGACAAGAACTTCGCGAACAGCGCGCGGTAGCGACCCAGAAACAGCGGGCCCAGCCCGAAGAGCTTCACCTCTTTGACCGACGCGTCGCGCGTCAGCAGCCACTCGAGGTACGTCAGCTTGCGGCTCTCGGGCGCGCGCCACGAATAGAGCCGAAAGCGCTCACCCGACAGGCGCGTCTCCGCGAGGAAGGAAGGGATGGCGGCGACGACGAGCACCAGCGCGCTCCACCACGCGACGTTCCACAGCAGCACCGCGAAGGTCGAGAGCACCAGCACCTGCCGCACCACGGTGACCGCGTCCATCGCGAGCGCGAGCGGCCGCGACGACGCTTCGCGCCGCGCGTTCTGCATCAAGTCGTACGTCTCGGAGTCTTCGTAGTGCCGCAGCTCGAGCGTCAGCGCCTTCTCGAGGATGCGCTCATTGAGCAGGTTGCCCAGCGACACGCGCAGCAGCTCCCGCGACAACGCGAGCAACCGCGAGACGAGCAGCGCCACCAACGCCAGCCCGAGCTCCCACGTCACGTAGCGCCACACCAGGTCGCGCGCGCCGGGCTGCGTGGACGAAGCGACCACCGCGTCGATGATGAGCTTGCCGACGTACGCCATCGACGCCGGCAGCGCGGCCTGCACGAGCGTCAACACCCCCAGCAGCACCGCGTTGCGCTTGTCGGCCTCCCACACCAGCGCGAGCGCGCGCGGCAGCTGCTCGTACAGCTCGCGCGAGGTCAGCTTCTGCTCGATTTTCTCTCGCAGCGACTGCGGCGTCTTGCTGCCATCACCGCGGCGCGGCTCTTTACGTGCGGGTCGTTGCATCGAGCGGGAGAGCGATTGGTAGCAGCTTCCGCACACAGGCGAAGCCCTTCAAACCGGCAGGCTGCTCAGCGCTTCAGGTTCGTGCCGTGGCGACGCAGGTCGAGAATGTCGGGCGTCATCAGCTCGACGTTCGCGTCGTGGAACACGTCTTGCGCCTTCGCGAGCAACGCGCTGCGCGTGCCGTCGACGTCGGCCTGCTCGCCGAGGTGCACCACCAGCTCGTATTCGACGGCGTAGTTGAGCAACGCCGACTGGCGCACGAAGGGCCTGGGCCGCTCCCGAATGCCCGACACCTGCTTCGCGCAGCGCAACAGCAGCTCGTGCGCGAGCTCCCACTTCACCTCGTAGGCCAGCGTGACTGAAATCGAGAGCGACGAGCCGTCACCGTCGACGCCGCGGTCGAAGTTGACGATGGGGTTGGCCACCAGCACCGCGTTGGGAATCGTGACCTCGCGCTTGTTCGGCGTGAGCACCTTCACCGAGAGCACGCCGAGCTCACGCACGCGACCTTCAACTTCACCGACCTTCACCCAGTCGCCCGGCGACAACGCGCGCGTGTAGACGAGCACGAAGCCCGAGAGCGCCTGGTTCACCACGCCGCTGCTGCCCACGGTGAGCATCAGGCCGAGCAGCACGCTCATGCCCTTGAACGCCTCCGTGTCGGAGCCGGGGATGTACGGCCACGAGATGATGGCCGCGAACAACCACGCGCCGACGATGACGAGCCGCCGCGTCGCCTTGAGCGTCTCCGGGTACAGGCCGCTCACCGTCAACCGACCCCGCTCGATGGCCTCGAAGACGGCCTCGAGAATGCGAATCACGAAGCGCGTGGTGACGACGACGACCGCCACCATCGCCAGGCCCGGCAGCGCGCCGGCGAAGCTGCGACCTGCGCGCAGCACCAGCGACACCAGGTTCGAGCCGAGCGCTTCGCCCCACCCGCGCGTCAGCGAGAAGCGCGTGAGCACGAAGGTGAGCCACAGGTACGCCAGCAACAGCGCCAGACCCCAGAGCACCACGAACAAGACGCGGCGCAGCGCGTTGCGAATGAGCGGCCCGAGGGCGATGCGCTTCACGTCGACCTTCACGGCGACGAGGCGGCGCGACAACAACGACCACGCGCGCGTGAGCAGCCACAGCCCGAGCACGAACAACAACGTGCCCACCGCCGCGAGCACCACGCTCTTCACGATGGCGTCGGGCTGCGCGCGCGCGAGCCGCAGCAAGAGCGCGTCACGCAGGCGGGTCGCAGCGGCCTGCCCCTCGGCCTCCAACGCGGCGTCGTCTGCGAAGCCATCGGTGAGGCTCAACCCGAAGACGAAGTCGTCGCCGACCAGCACCAGCACGTCGTTGCCTTCACGCGCGAGGTGCACGGGCTGCGAGAGCGAGCCCTCGGGCAACGCGTCGATGCGCTCGCGTGCGCGCTCCAACCGTTGCTCGGGCGTGGCGCCGTTCACCGTGGCGCGAAAGTCGGTGACCGCGATGTCTTCCACCGTCAGCGGAGCTGCCAGCACCAACGCGGCGACGAGCGAGAACATGGGGCCCCGTCATAGTGACGCGACGGCCCGGCTCCAACGACGGCGAGTGCTACGGTGCGCGCCGTGCACGACCCCGTTCTGGCGAAAGAAGCGCTGGCCGAGCTGCCTCCCGACATCGCAGACAGCCCGCTCTTCAACCCTGACCTCGCGCCGGTGCCGCAAGGCCGTCGCAACTGGTCCACCTACAACTTCGCCGCGCTGTGGATCTCCATGGCCCACTGCATACCCACGTACATGATGGCCGGTGGCCTCGTGGCGGTGGGCATGAACTGGTGGCAGGCGCTGCTCACCATTGCTCTGGGCAACGTCATTGTATTGGTTCCCATACTTCTCAACGCGCACCCCGGCACGAAGTACGGCATTCCCTTCCCGGTGCTCGCGCGCTCGTCGTTCGGTACGCAGGGCGCGAACGTGCCCGCGGTGCTGCGCGCCATCGTGGCGTGCGGGTGGTTCGGCATTCAGACCTTCATCGGCGGTGAAGCGGTGAAGACCTTCGTCGAGGCGCTGTGGCCCGGCTACGCGCACCTCGGCGGAGGCGCCACGCTGCTGGGGCTCTCGCTGCCGTCGGCGCTCACCTTCCTCGCGTTCTGGGCGCTCAACATCGTCATCATCTTGAAGGGCATGAACGCGGTGCGCGTGTTCGAGAACTGGGCCGCGCCGCTGGTGTTGGTGATGGCGGCGGCGTTGCTCATCTGGGCCGTGAACCGCGCGGGCGGCATGGGCCCGCTGCTCTCGCAGCCCTCGAAGTTCGAGACGCTCGGAGAGTTCTGGAAGGTCTTCGTGCCTTCGCTCACGGGCATGGTCGGGTTCTGGGCCACGCTCTCGCTCAACATTCCCGACTTCACGCGCTTCGGAAAAGGGCAGCGCGAGCAGATGTTGGGTCAGACGCTCGGCCTGCCGACCACCATGCTCGCGTTCTCGGCCATGGGCGTCGTCATCACCAGCGCGGCGCAGAGCATTCTCAAGAACGCCGACGTGAAGCAGCTGTGGGACCCGGTGTTCATCCTCGCGCAGCTCACCTCGCCCAACGCGCCCGTCGGGCTCGACGAGCCGCTCATCACCAACACTGCGGTGCGGCTCACGGTGGCCGTCATCGCGCTGCTGGGCGTGGGCATCGCCACCATCTCGGTGAACATCGCCGCCAACGTGGTGAGCCCCGCGAACGACTTCGCCAACCTCGCGCCACGGCACATCAGCTTCAAGATGGGCGGCGTCATCACCGGCGTGCTGGGCATCGTGATGATGCCGTGGAAGTTCCTCGCGTCGGCCGACACGTACATCTTCAACTGGCTCATCGGCTACTCGGCGCTGCTGGGGCCCATCGCCGGCATCATGATCGTCGACTACTGGGTGCTGCGCCGCCGCGAGCTCGACGTCGCCGAGCTGTACCGACCGCGCGGCCAGTTCGCGGGCGTCAATGTGAAGGCGCTCATCGCGTTGGTGCTCGGCGTGCTGCCCAACGTGCCCGGCTTCTTGAAGAGCGCGGGCTTCATCACCGGCGAAAAGAACTTCTTCGATGAGCTCTACGTGTACGCGTGGTTCACCGGCGTCGCCATCGCCGCAGGTCTGTACTTCGCGCTGATGCCCCGAAGACCCCGCGCGACCTGAACGCAGAAAATGCAGTCATCACGCGCGGCGTCATGCGTGAAAGGTAGCGAAGAGCGCGGCGGTGGGGTTCGCTCCCCGGCCCCTCGATTCAAGCCAGTCGAAGGAATAAGAAATCGGCGCCTTCCCCTCACGGAGAACCACCATGCAGAAGCCCGCTCACCCTCCTTCTTTCGGCGCGAAGAGCTACGCCTTCACGCCGTACGTCGACATCAAGAACTGGATCGCCGGTCACTGGCGTGAAGGCGCGTCAGGCAACTGGCTCGACATCGAGAACCCGCGCCACGGCAAGGCCATCGGCAAGGTGACCGTCTCGGCTGCGAAGGACGTCGACGCCGCGGTGGAGGCCGGCAAGAAGGCGTTCCCCGCGTGGAAGGCGACGCCCATGCGTGAGCGCGCGCAGGTGATGTACCGCCTGAAGCAGTTGATGGAGCGCGACCTCGACGAGCTCTCGTGGTTGGTCAGCCACGAGAACGGCAAGACGTACGCCGAAGGCAAAGGCGACGTCGAGAAGGGCATCGAGTGCGTCGAGTTCGCGGCCTCGCTGCACATGATGGGCGACGGCGGGCAGCTCGACGTGAGCCGCGGCGTGAACTGCCGCGTGACGCACGAAGCGCTCGGCGTGGTCGCCGGCATCGTGCCGTTCAACTTCCCCGTGATGGTGCCGCTGTGGATGGTGCCCAACGCGCTGATGGCCGGGAACGCGTTCGTGTTGAAGCCGTCTGAGGTCGTGCCCTACGGCGCCATGAAGCTGGCGCAGCTGCTCCAGGAAGCGGGCCTGCCTGACGGGTTGTTCAACGTCGTCAACGGGCAGCGCGAGTGCGTCGAGGCCATCGTCGACCACCCTGAAATCAAGGCCGTGGGCTTCGTCGGCTCCACGAAGGTCGCGCAGATTCTGTACGCGCGCGGCGCAGCCACGGGCAAGCGCATGCTGTGCCTCGGCTCGGCGAAGAACCACGTGGTGGTGGTGCCCGACGCCGACGTCGAGCTGACCTCGAGCAACGTCGTGGCCTCGAGCTACGGCTGCGCGGGCCAGCGCTGCATGGCGAGCTCGCTGATGGTGGCGGTGGGTGACGTTCAGAAGATCATCGACGGCATCGCGGCGAACGTTCGCAAGATTCAGCTCGGCAAAGACATGGGCAGCATCATCTCGGGCACGTCGCGCGAGCGCATTCTCAAGTACATCGAGGCGGCTGAAAAAGCGGGCGCGAAGGTGCTGGTCGACGGCCGCAAGGGTTCAGTCGACGGCGAAGGTGGCCACTGGCTCGGGCCTACGGTGCTCGACAACGTGACCATCGACATGCCCGCGGGCTGCGAAGAGATCTTCGGGCCGGTGCTGAGCATCGTTCACGTGAACACGCTCGAAGAGGCCATCGCGCTGCAGCACAAGAGCCTGTACGCGAATGGCGCGGCCATTTTCACGACGTCGGGCCACGTGGCGCGCGTCGCCAGCGAGCGCCTCGAGGCCGGCATGGTGGGCATCAACGTCGGTGTGCCGGTGCCGCGTGAGCCGTTCTCGTTCGGTGGCTTCAACAGCTCGAAGTTCGGCCATGGCGACATCACCGGCTGGGACGGCTTCCGCTTCTGGAGCCGCCCGCGCAAGGTCACCGAGAAGTGGGCCGCGCAGACCGACGCGAGCTGGATGAGCTGAACCTTCAGGTCTGCCCCTCTCCCCAACCCTCTCCCCGCTGCGGCAGGGAGAGGGAGTTTTTATTTGTGTACTGCAATTGGAGAAGACAAATATGAGCAACGAGTATCTGGGTTACCCGCACGAATTCGCCGCCGAGCCGATGCCCACGCAGCAGATGGTTGATCTGTGCAAAGAGCACACGCTCTACACCTGGTCTGCAGGCAATACAGTCAACCCGCTGCCCATCGCGCGCGCGGAGGGCGTCTACCTGTACACGCCCGAAGGTCAGAAGGTGCTCGACTTCAACGCGCAGCTGATGAGCGTGCTCGTCGGCCACGCCCACCCGCGCGTGATTGCGGCCATGAAGCGCCAGCTGGACGAGCTCATCTTCGTCTACCCGCAGACCGCCACGCAGGTGCGCGCGCGCCTCGGCAAGCTGATGAGCGAGATCATCCCCGGCATGTCGGCGTTCTTCTTCACGCTGGGCGGCGCCGAGGCGAACGAGAACGCGGTGAAGATGGCGCGGCTCTACACTGGCCGGAACAAGATCCTCGCGCGCTACCGCAGCTACCACGGCGGTACCCAGCTCACGATGTCGCTCACCGGTGACCCGCGCCGCTGGGCCAGCGAGCCCGCCGCTCCCGGCATCGTCCACGTGATGGACCCCACGCCCTACGAGTACTCGTTCGGCAACACCGACGAAGAGCGCTGCAAGAACCACCTCACGTACCTCGAAGAGACCATCAAGATGGAGGGCGGCCACACCATCGCCGCGATGATCGTCGAGACCGTCACCGGCACGAACGGCGTGCTGGTGCCACCGAAGGGCTGGTTCAAGGGCCTGCGCGCGCTGCTCGACAAGTACGGCATCCTGCTCATCTGCGACGAGGTGATGGCGGGCATCGGCCGCACCGGCAAGATGATGGCGTACGAGAACTTCGAGGTGACGCCCGACCTGGTCACCATGGCCAAGGGCCTGACGTCGTCGTACTTCCCGCTCGGCGCGGTGGGCATGAAGAAGGCCATTCACGAGCACTTCCAGAAGAACGTGTACTGGGGCGGCCTCACGTACAACTCGCACCCGGTCGGCCTGGCGACGGCTGAAGCGGTGCTGCGGGTGACGCTCGACGAGAAGCTCGTCGAGAACTCCGCGAAGCTGGGCGCGGTCATGCGCTCGGAAATGGACCGCCTGCAGAAGAAGCACGTGTCTATTCTGGAAGGTCGCAACATTGGCTTGTTTGGAATGATTGACCTGCGCAAGAACTCGAAGAACGAGCCGCTGGCGCCGTACAACGGCTCGCACCCGGCCATGGCGAAGCTGGCCACGTTCTTCCGCGACAACGGGCTGTTCACGTTCACGCGCTGGAACAACTTCACCTGCAACCCGCCGCTGACCATCACCGAGGCGCAGCTGAAGGAAGGGTTCGCCGTCATCGATCGCGGCCTGGACATCACCGACGCGGCGTTCGAAGGCTGATGGCCGCCAAGAAACCGAAGGCGCCTCCGGCTCCCACCAACGTCGAGCTCGACGCGAGCGGGAGGCAGTTGTTCGACGCGGTGCTGCGCGAGCCGGAGAACGTCGAAGCCCGGCTCGTGTACTCCGACTGGTTGATGGAACACGCCGACCCGCGCGGTGAGTTCATTCAGCTGCAGTGCGCGTTGAATCGGCCGCTGGTCGGCGCGGGCGCGAAGACATGGCATCGACCGCTGTTCGATGGCGACCCGGCGGCGCTCGTGAAGCGTGAGCGCGCGCTCATCAAGCTCTACGAGAAACAGTGGCTGCTCGAGCCGCGACCGTTCATTCGAACGTGGCGTTGGTCGCGCGGGTTCGTCGACCACGTGGTGGCCGACACCGCGAAGTTTCTCGACGGCGCGGCGACGATCTTCGGGAGCACGCCGCTGGTCGACGTGCAGCTCACGGCACTGAAGAAGCCGATGCTGCAGACGCTCACTGACCAACCGACGACCGCGCGGCTGCGTGCGCTCAACTTGTTCGCGCAGAAGCTCGACGCAGACGCGCTGACGGCATTCGAGTCACCGACCTGGAACAACCTCGAGCAGATCAAGCTCGCCGGCAACCACTTCGGCCACGAGGGCGTGAAGGCGTTGGCGCGCGCACGGGGCTTGAAAAACCTCACCACGCTGCTGCTCAATGACGCGTTGCTCACCGACGCAGACCTCGAGGAGCTGGTGAAGGCCCCGTTCTTCTCGAAGCTCGTCGACATCGAGCTCGGGTGGAACGAAGCCATCACCGGTCGCGGTGCGTTGCTTGTCGCGAAGGCCGGCACGTCGCTCAAGAAGCTGCGCCTTCGAACAGACGTGATGGGCTTGACGGTCGCGGACTGGGAGGCGGTCGCCAGCGCCGCGCCGCAGCTCGAATACGTCGAGGTCGGACCACGCGCGAAGCTCGTGAAGCAGTTCTTCGCGCCGCACGTCGTCGTCAGATAGGCGGCGTATTCGGCTTCGGCAGGCGCGCGCCACGCCGCGCTCGAAGGCTGAAAACAGGGTACGAGCACCACGATGTCCGACAAGCTCCGCCTCATCGCCGTGTCGGTCGTGGTGCCCGTGCTGTTGATGCTCTTCGCGTATTACGGCTTCAGCACGAACTACACGCGCTGGGTCTTCGGAGAGCAGTCGTTTCGTGGGCAATACGAGCGCGGCATCTACCGGTACCGCGTCGTCGGGCGTGAAGGCGTGCTGGCGACGCATCGCTTCGTCACCAGCCGCTTTGCGCCGCCCAACGAGAAGCCCATCGCCTTCACTCAAGAGCGCATGCCGTGGCTCGACGGTGCGGGCGACCTCGCGTTCTACAACGCATACTTCGTGTGGAACACGCTGGGCCTGGTGCTGGCGATGCTCGTGTTGGGGCTGATGCTGCGCGACCCGAAGCTGTTCGCGCTGAGCGACCCGGAGCTCAGTTTGTGGGTGCTCGTCTCTGCGGCGCTGCTCGCGCTGACGCAATTCGTGGTGACGCCGTACGACACGTGGGCCGCGGCGTTGTTGCTTGGTGGCGCGTGGGCATCGCTGCGCGCGCTCGTCTCGCCGTCGGTGCCGATGGTCGCCGTCGCCGTCGCGTTGCTGGTGGTCGGCGCGCTGAACCGTGAAACCGCGCTGCTCAACGTGGCGCTGGTCGGCGCGTTCGCGTGGTCGTGGTTCGGCCTCACGCGGCGCTCCATCGCGGCGTCGGTCATCGCCGGGGTGGCGTTCGCGGCGACGTACCTCTCGCTGCGCTTCGTCTACGGCGCTTCAGGCGGCGCCTTCGATTCGTTCGCGTTTGGTGGCTCGGTGCGCGACACGTTCAGTCGCATCGGCACGCTCACCCTGCTGTGCACGCTGGGCGTGCCCTTCCTCGTGCCGGGCGCGTCGCTGAAGCTGTACGGCCGCTTTCTGCTCTTCGCGTTGCCGTACGTGGTGATGACGCTGGGCGCCGGGGTGACGTGGGAGGTGCGGTTGTGGATACCGCTCTTCTTGTGCGGGCTCCTCTGCGCGCGGGCACGACACCTGAGCTAAGACGCTCCTGACAATGGGGCCTGGGTGGGTTGGTCGGCGGGAGCGGAGGCTTCTCGCGCGCATGGTTCTTCGTGAGCCGTGGGCGCGACCCATGTGTCGTGTCTTCAAACCAAACAAGGAGCAGTCATGCGTGCACTGGTCGTGGTGTCGGTAGTCGTGTGTCTTTCATTCATGGGTTGTCCTCCGCCGCCGTGCGAGGGGAGCAGTTGCAGTGACGCGGGTTCGAACCAGCCGATTCCGGTGCCGCAGTCAGGCCCCGAAGCGTGCGTGGCGCAAAAAAACGCATACATCGACTTCGAGGTGCGATGCGGCCACACCACCGCCGAATACGCAAAGTACCGGAGAGACAACGCCGTCGGCGACTGCGCGAGAGTGTCCACCAACGCCAACGTCCTCGCGGCGACCGCTGCGTGTGTTCAGAAAATCCAGAACACGTCGTGCCTGAACACGCCGACGTGCGACGCCGTCTCCGGCTCGGCCGCGCGCGGCGCCCAGTGCTTCGACACGTCGGAGTGTCAGGCCGACCTGTACTGCGACGCACGCTCGACCTGCCCGGGTTCGTGCGAGCCGCGCATTCCGCTCGGAGAGAGCATCACGAGCTTTGAGCAGTTCTGCGTCGCTGGTGCGTACGACTACAACAACGTGTGCCGCGCACCGGTGGCTGAAGGGGCGTCGTGCGCTGCGCTGTCTGGCACCACGTTCAAGCAGCGCTGCGCGGCGGGCCTCATCTGCACGGGCGCAGAGGTCTGCACCAAAGGCAACGAGTACGCCGGGCTGAACGAAGCCTGCGACTCGAACCGCTACTGTGGCGCGGGGCTGAGGTGCCTCGGCGCGAAGTGCGCGAAGAAGTTGAGCGCTGGCGCGGCCTGCGTCGCGCAAGAAGATTGTCAGAACGGCCTCGCGTGCGTCGGCGCACGGTGCGAGCCCTTCTTCGGAAAGGCGGGCGACACCTGCGAGAACGCGACGGGGCGGTACTGCGACCCGGGGCTTTTCTGCAACCGCACGTCATCGGCGAGTGCGGGCACGTGTGCGCCACGCCGCAGCTCCGGCGCGACGTGCGCCGACGGCACCCAGTGCGCGGTTGGCCTGTTCTGCGCAGCGACGTCGGGGCCAGACGGCGAATGTCGCGCCCTCGTCACCGTCGGCGGCGGCTGCGCCGTGAGCGAGGTCTGCGCAGGCGAGCTCTTCTGCTCCAACAACACGTGCACCTACAAGAAGAGCAAAGGCGCGAGCTGCTCGAGCTTCGACGAGTGCCTCGGCTCGTGCTCGGGCGGCGTCTGCACACAGCCGTACTGCTACGCGCCGTGACCTGCACAACTTGATGTCTGGCGAACATAATGCTCGCCAGACATCATTTCTGCGCAGGGGGTCACGTGAGAGTTTTCTCGTGGTGTGTGTTGGCGTTGATGACGGCGTGCACTTCGTCGCAGCAACATCGCCTGGCGCAGCGAAACGACGTCGTTCGCTTCGAGGCGCTCGAGGTGGTGCTCGCGAACGCCGCGATTTCGAGCTGCGTTCGGGGGCTTCAGCCGATTCCCGCGACGGTCATCGACGTCGGCGTCTTCAAGAACGTGCCGTATCAATCGTTCAGCAATGGGAGCGTCGAGCTGAACGCTTACGGAGACCCGAGACATCTGGTCGCGGTGGAGGTGGGAACCAGAATCGAAGAGCCTGCGCTCAAGACCTGCCTCATCGAGTTCATGACGGCGCAGTCGCTCTTCGAGCGCGACAGACTTCGGGTGGCGGCATTCGACGCGACGCCACGCAGCACCACCCAGGACGGACTGACCATCGAGACCACCGACGCGACAGCGAGCGACGCGTATGGCGCGTGGTGGATTTCGCTCGAGGTCACCGAGCAGGTCTCGAGCGCGACCGCGACAGACAACGAAGTGCAGACCCTGTCGACGACGCCGGACGGCTGGTCGTCGCCACCGCTGCTGTCCACGCCTGACTCCGTACGCACGTCGTCTCCGTATTCGACGTACCCCTCGTACCGACCGTCAGGCGGGCGCGTGTACGTGCACGGGTACACGAGGAAGGACGGCACGTACGTGCATCCGCACACGCGGCGGCGTTGATCAAAAGAACTGGTACACGCCGAAGCTGAAGCCCGGCGTCGGCCGCCCCGTGAGCGTCACCGCCACGTCGGCGCGCACGCCGGTCTTCACGAAGCGCGGAATCAGCAAGCGCACGCCGCCGCCCACCGACAGCATCGGCGTCACCTGACGACCGTCGTCGGCGATGGCCCCGTCGACGAAGGCCGCGCCCATGACGGCGAACCACATCGAGTCGAAGATGATGCCGCGCAGCTCCACGTTCGCGAGCGCGAAGCGTTCGGTGCGAATCAAGCTGTCGGTGTAGCCACGAATGAGGTCGAGCCCGCCGAGGTAGAACTTCTGCTCCGTCGGCGCGTCGACAGACACGCCACCTTGCGCGCGCACCGCGAGGTTGAAGCGCTCGAGGAACGCCTTGAACCACAAGAACTCCATGAAGAGCTGCGCGTAGAGCGGCTTGCTGCCCACGACGCCCACGCCCAGCACTTCGCGCAGCTCGAAGCTCCAGCCCTTCTGCAGCAAGCGCACGGTGTCGACGCGGCCGATGCGTTGAAACGTCGTCAGCTGACCGGCGATGAGCTCGGGCGGCAGCGCCGGCATGCCTTCGAGCGGGTCGATGTACTCGTCGCGGAACACCTCGAGCTTCGCGCCCACGCGCGTGACGTCGTTGAGCTCGCCCCACACGTCGAGCATGCCGAGCATTCGGCGGCGCGTGTATTCAGGGCGCGGGCGAAACAGGAACTCGGCGTGAATGGTGCCGACGAGGCGCTTGTTGAAGAGCCGGTAGTCGCGCAGCCAACCCTGACCGCCGTTGTACAGACCAAAGCGCTCGTAGCGCACGCCCCACTCGAGGAACCGGCCGAGCCAGTTCACGTCATTCGCGCCGACGCGGAACCACCAGCTGCCGCCGCCGACGCCGAACGAGAACAGCGGGTTCAACGAGAAGCGCTCTTCGATGTCGTAGACGGCGACGGTCTTGCCGTCGCGCCGCTCGAGCTTCGCGTCGATGCGCGAGAACAGGTCGGTGTTCCACAGCCGCGTGGTGCCCAGCGCCCAGTTCTCTTCAGAGACCTCCTGCCCGGCGGCCCACGGCAGCTCGCGCAGCACGACGAACTCTTTGGTCCAGTACAGGCCCTTGACCTCGACGACGTCGATGCGCTGCGGCCAAGACTCCTGCGCGACGGGCGCCTGCGCCAACATCAGCAGCAACAACACCGACGTCACGGCGTGGCCGCCGCGTCGACCACCGCGCGGAAGAGAACTTCGAGGCCGCGCTTGAGCTGCGCCACCGGCACGCGCTCGTTCTTGCCGTGCATCGAGCCCAGCAGCTCGGCGTCGATTTCGAACGGCACCAGGCCGTACGCCTTCGTGCCCTTCGGCCGCGCGATGTTCGAGTCGGTGAAGCCCGGAGAAATCGCCGGGCCCACCGCGACGTCGGTGCGGCCTTCGCTCAAGCGGCGCACGAGCGCGTCGAAGAACGGGTCGTCCCACGTCGACTCGGTCGCGGGCTCTGACTGCAGCACCGTCAACGTCACGCCCTCTTCCACCTCGAGCAGCGCCTTCAATTCAGCGAGCAACGTCTCTGGCGCCACGCCGGGCAACACACGGCAGTCGACGATGGCGCTCACCTCGGTGGGAATCACGTTGGGCGCGCTGCCTTTGCCCTCGTAGCCGGTGACCTGACACGTATTGGTGATGGCCGCGCGCGTGGGCGGCACCGCCATCAACTTGCCGGTGACGAACAGGTCGACGAGCGCGCGCGAGCCCAACACGGCGCCGGTGAGCCCTTTCTTCTGTTCACCGACGCGCGCGAGCAATTCGTAGAGCGCCGGGTGAATGACGGGCTTCGGGTCGCGCGCCGCGAGCTTTTCCATCGCGCGGTTGAGCTTCTGCGGTGCGCGCGTGGGCACCGGCGTCGAGCCGTGACCTGCTTCGCCGCTCGCCGTCAGCTTGAGCCACAACGTGCCCTTCTCAGCGACGGTGATGGGGAACACGGTCTGCCCCTCGAAGAGCAACCCGGGGAGCCCGATGCCGCCCTCGTTCAACATCACGCCGCAGTCGAGCGCATCCCACTGCGTGTCGACGACGTGATGCATGCCGCCGTTGTCGACCTCTTCATCAGCCACCGCGATGAGAATCACGTCGCGGCGCAGCTTCACGCCGGTGCGCTTGAGCAGGCGCAACGTCTGCAGCTCGATGACGCCCATGCCCTTCATGTCCAACGCGCCGCGGCCCCAGACGAAGCCGTCTTTCACCACGCCCGAGAGCGGCTGCGCGTCGGCCGGCCAGTCTTCGGCGTTCGAGGTGACGACGTCGATGTGCGAGAGCAGACACAACGGCTTGTCAGTCGGTGCCTCAGCGCGCAGGCGCGCGACGAGTGAGCCACGGCCCGGCGCGAACTCTGAAATCGTCGCCTCGATGCCGTCTCTCGCGAGCTCCGCTTCGAGGAAGCGCGCGCCGAGCGTCTCATTGCCCGGCGGGTTGACGGTGTCGACGCGCAGGTAGCGCTGGAGCACGTCGACGGTCTCGTCACCCACCGCAGCCCAGTCGAGGTCGGGTGCGTTGAGCCCCGGCGGCAGTGGCTTGACAGTCGCACAACCGACACAGAGCACGAGCAACGGGAGCAGCGACTTCATGGGCTCTCCCTAACCCTCTCCCCGCTCGCGGGGAGAGGGAATTTCAGGCAATGGTGCGCGCGTGCTCTCAGCTCTGGCGTTGCTCGTCTTCGTCGCTTCCGCACCTCCGCAACGAAACGTTTATGTCGGCACGTATCTCTCCGATGTCTCTGACTTCGAGTTGAAGGAAGGCCACTTCAAGGCCGACCTGCGGGTGTGGGTGAAGTGGCGCGGCAGCGAGAAGGTGCCGGAGCTCACCTTCGAGAACGGGGAGGTCGATTCAAGAGACGACCTCGGCCTCGAGTACGACGGTGATTGGCATTCGGCGCAGTGGCGGGTGCAGGGCACCTTTCGCGGCGACTTTCCGGTGCACGCGTTTCCCTTCGACAACCAGACGCTGCCAGTGGTCTTCGGCCTCGACGAAGACGACGGCCTGCTGGTGCCGGACCTGGGCGCGAGCGGCATGAGCCCGGAGTTCTCCATCACCGGCTGGGCCTACGAGCCGTACTTCGGCGCGCGCACAGAAGTGAAGAAGTACGGGTCTGACCTCGGCTCCATTTCGCATGAGGGCAAGAGCGCGCGGCTGCGGCTCGTGTCTTTCGAGATGGAGATGCACCGCCCCTTCGGGCCGTACCTCATCAAGTTCGCGCTGCCGCTCTCGCTCATTCTGTTGATGGCGCTGCTCGCGTTGTTCCTTCCGGGAGATCGCATCGACGTGCGCTCGGCCATGGGCATCACCGCGCTGCTGTCGTGCATCGCGTTTCATTACACGCAGGCCGACACGCTGCCCGACGTCACGTACCTGGTGGCCGCCGACAAGCTCTTCCTCGGCGCGTACGTCTTCATCACCGGCACGTTCATGTGCAGCGTCATCTCTTTCCGCTTCTCGTTGACCGACCCCGACAGCGCGAAGCGCCTCGACCACGCCGGCATCTGGTTGCTGCCGCTGACGGCGCTCGTCGGCGCGGCGAGCCTCGTCGCCAGCGCGCTCAGCAGCACGGTCGTCACGGCGCCGCCACTGGCTGCGTCGAAGCCGTCCTTGCCGTCGCTGCGCGTGGCCACGCTGAACGTCGACGCACCCGGCGGAGGCCCCAGCCGTCGCGCGCAGCTCGTGGTGCGCGGCAGCGACGGCGTCATGCGCGCGGCGCTCGTCGAAGAAGCCCCGGCGATGACGAACAGCCTCGTGCGACTGCTCCCCGACGGCGGCATGCGCGTGCGCTGGCGCCTGCGTGAAAGCGCAAGGTGGACTGACGGCGCCGCGGTCACCTCCGAAGACCTCGCGTTCTCCATCGGCACCACGCAAGACCCGCGGCGCACGAAGGTCGAGCAGGTCGACGCGCGCACCCTCGACGTCACCTACGACGAGCGGCACGGCGAGTACCTCGAGGGCTTCAACGTGTTCCCCGCGAGAGGGAAGGCGCTGCTGGTCGACGCGGGCCGCGAGGTGCTGGGTCGCGCGACGAACGAAAAAAAGCTCCCGTCGGCCGGCGCGTACGTCACCGGCGAGCTGACGCCGGGCCAGAAGCTCACGCTGGTGCGCAACGCCGACTACGCGGGCCCACGCCCGGTGTTCGAGAACATCGAGCTCGTGCAGAAGACGCCCGAAGAAGCCGCCGCGGCGTTACTCGCGCGCGAGCTCGACGTGGTGCCGTCGCTCACCACCGAGTCCTACGAGCTGCTGAAAGGAAAGCCGGGCGTCACGGTGCTCGAGCAACCCGGCGAGCAGCTCTGGCTCCTGATTCCCAACGTCACGACGGCGCCGTGGAGCTCGCGTGAGGCGCGCCGGGCGTTGATGCGCGCGCTCGACCGCGAGGCGATGGTCAAAGAGCTCGAGCCCGTGCCTGCGCACGTCGCGTCGGGCTGGAAGGAAGTGAAGAAGGCGAAGCTCGCGCCGGGGCCCACGCTCGCGGAGCTCGGCGTCTCCACGTTGACGCTGCACGTTGCCCAACGGCGCGCGAAGTCGTCGACGCACGCGCTGCTCGCCGCGCGCGTCGCCGAAGACCTCACGAAGGCCGGGCTCACGGTGACCATCGAAGAGCACGAGCAGCTCCGCGCATTTTCGCAGGGAGACTACGAGGGCGTGGTGTTGATCAACCGCGACACCGACATGGCCGCGCGCTTCCTGGGCGCCAGCTACCTCGAGGGCGTGTACCGCTTCGATTTGCCCGCCGGCGACTACTACGACGCGGCGATGGTCGACGCGTACGACCGCTTCATGGGCACGCTGTACGACGAGCGGCGCGCGCAGCTCGAGGCGCAGCTGCAGGCGCTGTGGTTCGAGCGCCTGCCGATGCTGCCGCTGGTGCTCACCTCGCGCCTCGCGGCCGTGCGCGCAGACCTCGTGGGGCCCGACTGGGGAACCGCCGACTCGATATGGTGGAACCTCGACCAGTGGAGCTTCGCGAAGTGACACGGTACGAAGCGCGCCCGATGCGTCGCCTCGCCCTGCTCTCTGCTCTCTGCTTCGCCGCCTGCCTCGACAAGACCCCGCCGGAGACCGCGCCCGAAGCGGTCGACGACAACCTGAAGTGGTTCTGGGTGCACGGCGATTCGGCCGACGACGCGACGCTGGCCGACGGCGCGGCGAAGTTGTCGGTCGCCGGCAAAGCAGACACGCGCACCACGCCGCTCAGGGGGCAAATGCGCAACCGCCTCGAAAGCGGAGATCTCACCAACGTGGGCCTCGAGGCCAACGACCCGTCGACCGCGCGCGGTGTCATCGTGGTGAACCTCTTCGACTGCACGCTGCCGAAGCTGAGCGCCATTCTCGCGGCGAAAGATCAGAAGGCGCAGTACGTCGACGTGTACGAATCGTACGACCGCACGTTCACCACCGGCGACCTCGACGCCTTCGTCAGCGGCTCCAGCAACGTCTTGAACTGGGACATCGCCGCGCGCGTCGCGTTGCCGCTGGGCGATGTCTACGACTCGAACCTGAAGGGCGGCCTGCGCCGCGTCACCGCCTCGGCCGAGAGCGCCACGAAGGGCGACTTCATCATCGCGCGCACGTACCTCACGGGGCCGGCGACGTTTCAGAACCCCAACACCACGAGCTACTTCCGTCAGGACTACCAGATTGAAGTCTTCTGGGAGCAGTCGCCGGGCCGCATCTTCCACGCGTACGGCATGTGGCGAGACATCAAGACGTACGACCTCACCATTGAAGACAACGGCTTCTTGAACATCGTGCTCGACAACCTCGTGAAGTGGGACGACCAGACCGAAGTGCTCTGCAAGAAGTAGCCGGCTGCAATCGGGTCGGCGCGCGGCCGTAGTCAACGGCATGAACGACACCAAGCGCTGCCCCGGTTGCTTCACCGACATCGACACCCGCGCCGCGCGTTGCCCGAGCTGCACGCAGCGCCAGCCCGACGCCCTCATGCACCGCGACGTGCCCGGTCGTGCCGTCGGTGGGGTGTGCGTCGCGCTCGCTCAGCACTTCAACTGGGACGTCACGCTGATGCGCATTCTCTTCGTCACCAGCATGGCCTTCACCGGCGGCCTGGTGTTCTGGGTCTACGCCGCCGCGTGGTTGATGACGCCGTTCAAGGCCACCGACAAAGCGCCGCTCGCGCGCTTCATCGACGGGCTGAGCAACCTCTTCTCACCGTCGCGCGGTGCCGTGCAGAAGGTCAGTGCCGACTGACGATGCTGAACAGGATCCACGCGGCGAGGCCCCAGATGCCTGAGAGCGCGAGCGCCGAGAGCGCCTGCCAGCGCCCTTCGAGCTCCGGCTTGAGCGTGGTGCGAATCAGGCTCGCGATGGCCGAGATGACGGCCACCGAAACACTGATGACGGCGAGCGGCATGAAACACACCGCCAGCATCGGCATGAGCGAGAACAGCGTCAGCACCAGAGCGGCAATCGACGCCGCGAGGCTCAACACCGAGAGCGGGTCTGCGGGCCTCGTCGCTTCCTTCACAGCTTGTCGCACTCCGGAGCACTGGTGATGACGCCGACGGGGATCACCTTCTTGAAGCCGTCGGCCACGCTCTGCCACTTCTGCTGCGGCAACTTGCACGAATACGCCTTGCCGTCTTCACCCTTCAGGCTCAGCTCGTAGGTCTCACCGCGCGCGCCTTGCCGCTCTGAACCGAGGGCCGTGCCGGCACGCAGCGCGCCGACAGCGGGCCACTCCGCCTGCAGGCCAGCGCCCTTCGCGTTCTCGGTGCGGGTCACCGTCCACCGGTCGATGGTGAAGTGGCACTTGTCTCCGTACACCGGCTCTTCGCGGTACTTCGGCTTGCAGTCTTCACGGCGCTCGAAGGTGCCGTTGCCGCGGTCGACGTCGCGCGTGGTGCAGGTCTGGCCGTCGGGAATCTTGTTGGTGCTGCGCTGCTCGCGCGTGCGGCTGACGCGGTATGCGCCCGACGGCATCGAGTCGCACCACGCGCTGTCGCTGACCGCCGACATGGTCTCGATGGCGATGGTGCGCTCCCAGGAATGCGCGACGACGGTGAGCGGGAGCTCCTTCGTCCAGAACATCGAGATGCCGCAGCACCCGAGAAGCAGCGCCACCACTCCGCCGATGACCCACGGCCACGGAAACTTCTTCTTCTTCTTCGCGGCGACGGCGGCCTTCGTCGGCGCGGCGGCGCCACGGTCGGCGACGCGCACGACCTGCTCACTGCCGTCGAGCGGGCTGCCGCAGTTGCGACAGTTGTGGGCCTTCGCGCCGTTGGGCGTCTGGCACGCCGGGCAGCTCACGTCGGCGCCGTCGAAGTCGTGGTTCGACGCGCTCTCTTTGCCGGCGGGCGGGAAGTAGCGCGAGGCCGCGTCTTGCTGCGCACCGCAGTTGGGGCAGAAGCGATTCGAAGCGCCGAGGAGGCCCTTCGTGTCGCAGTGCCCACAGTCCCACCACATCTCGAAGACGCCGACGACCTTGCCGGTGGGCGCTGCTTCCGTCGCGACCTGCTTGCCGAGCTTGCCCTGCGTGATGCGCTGCAGCTCGCCGCGGTCGAACCACGCCGCGCCGCACGCCGCGCACAGGTCGAGCTCGATGCCCTTGTGCAACAGCGGGTTCATGGGGCCCTGGCCGCACGACGTGCACGCGAGCGGCTCGGTGGTGCGCGGCTTGTTCGCCGCGAACTTCACCAGCGACTGCAGATCGGTGAGCGACAACGAGAGCGACGTGAAGAACGCCGATGCCGTCTTCCAGTCGGCGAGCACACCGCTGCACGTGCTGCAGACATGCGCCTTCGTGCCGGGGCCGAAGACGTCCGGGGTGAGCGTCAACGGCGTGGCGTCGCGAGGGCAGAGAGGAGCGGTCACGGCGCGCGACCGTAGCCCTACAGCCGAGTCGCGTGGCGCTCGAAGAAGTCGGCGATGCGCGGGAAGATTTCGTCGGGCGCGCGGCGGCCGAGCACGAGGTCTCCGTGGCCGTAGTCGGTCGAGAACCCTTCGCGGAGCCCGGCGCTGATGACGTCGACCGGGCCCGACACGAGCTGCTGTACGCGATGAGAGGTCGACGGCGGCGACAGGAAATCTTGCGCGCCGGCGATGGCGAGAATCGGCGCGCGAATCGCCTTCATGTTCGCGCGGTAGTCGAAGCCGTCTTCGCCGTCGAAGGCGCCGGTGCGCACCCAGCGCGCGAACTGCCGCCCGACACCGCCGCTGATGTCGGCCACCACGTGCGCGAGCGCCTGACGAATCACCACCGGGTCGACGTTCTCTTCGCGCAGCAGGTATTTACCGACGGGGTTCGGCGGCAACCCGAGCGGCCACGCCTTCGCGCCCAGCCGCAGAGGAAGGCTGGCGAGCCGCAGCGTCGGCCCCAGCGACGAGACGAAGCGCTGCACGCCGGGTTGCTCGGCGAACGTGAGCGGGCTGCCCAGCGTGGCGATGGCGCGGATGGGCGCCGTGGGGTTTCGCGCGAGGTGCGCGTACGCGAGCAACCCTCCGCGCGAATGGCCGACCCAGAAGACGCCTTCGCTGCCGGTGGAGGTGATGGCGCTCAACGCCGCGGCCACGTCGTGTTCGGCTTCGGTGTCGAACGTCGCGCCGTGCGCGCTGCCACCGAGCCCGTGGCCCCGCACCTCGAGCACCCACGCCTCGAAGCCGCGCCGCGCGAGGGCGCGCGCCACCGAGTAGCGCTCGTCGAAGTCGAGGTTGAAGCGGTTGGTGGCCAACGAATGTGCGAGCACCACCGGCTCTGCGAAGCGTCGCGGGCCGCGCGAATGGTAGCGACCGAGCGCGATGGCGCTGCCGTCGGCCGTGGGCACCCGGTAGAGCTGATCAGGCTCGAAGCGCAGCGCTGGCGCCGAGCGCAGCGGCATTCAGCGCAGGCCTTCGTGCAGCAACACCGGCTTGAACTTCGCGGCGTCACACGAGGCGAGCACGTAGTTCACGCCGCCGTGAGGGCCCGTGAACCCCGCGCTGATGCCGGGCCCGTGCAGGTGGCCGTACACGCACGTCACCGGGCGCCACGCTTCGATGGAGCGCGAGAACGCGGTCTCGATGTTGTTCGAATAGAGCGGGGGAAAGTGCACGGCGCAGATCTTCACGCGCGGTGACGTGGCCTTGCTCAGCCTGGCGTCGGCGTCTTTGAAAGAGAGCGAGAGCCGGTTCACCTCGCGCTCGATGTAGTCGGGCTTCTGCTCTTCATCGCCCATTTCTCCGCCGGGCATCGGAGGGGCTTCAGGCGCCGTCCACAACCGCGAGCCGCCGATGACGTACGGGCCGACCTCCACCGCCGAGTTCTGAATGAACCCGACGAAGGACTTGAAGGGCTCGAACAGCTTGCGGAGCTTCGAGCTCGAGTCGCCCCACCAGTAGTCGTGGTTGCCGCGCAGCAGCACCTTCTGGCCGGGGCGCTCGTCGAGCCACTTCAAGTCGTCCATCACGTCGGCCGGGCGCGTACCCCACGAGATGTCGCCGGCGATGATGATGGCGTCGTCGTTGGTGACGGTGGCGTCCCAGTTGCGCTGCAGCGGCAACGGGTGCTCGTCCCACCCGAAGCGGTGCATGTCTTTGTTCCGCGTCGAAGGAAGGTGGGTGTCGCCGATGGCGAAGAGCCGCATGCGGGCCCTTTCGCGCAAGCCCGTGCGGCGGCGCAAGGGCATTCCCCTCGAAGCGACGATGTTTCCGCTCGGCGCGCGTGACTTGGCGCGCCGCTTCGACGAGGAAGCGCACCCAAATGAAACGCGCGCTCGCCCTCGCCTCGCTGTTTCTCGTCGCCTGCCCGCCGGAAAAGCCGATGAGCAAAGGCACGCCGCCGACGAACTTCTGCCCCGGTGGGCCGACGTGCCCCGACGGCAACGACGGCAACTTCACCGTCGGCATGGCGAAGTTCGCCATCACGCCGAAACACTTCGAGCGCCCGCGCCCCGACTTCCTCAAGAGCAAGGGCGACATCTGCCCCGAGACCGCGCCGCTGGGCACCGACGGCCTGCCGCACTGCGCGGAGCTCATCGACAACGCGTGGAAAGACTGCGGCCACGACGGCATCTGTCTGGGTGACGCGAACTACGTCGCGCCCGACGCCGATGGCTCACAGGCCGACGGCAAGCTCGACTGGTTCGTCGACTGTGGCCGCGACCAGAAGTGCCCGGGCGACCCCGGCTACACCGGCCCCGACGCCGACGGCACCGAGGGCAACAACAAGTTCGACGGCTTCTGGCTCGCGGGCTTCGGCAACAACATGGCCATGTACGACGTGCACGACGACACGTGGGCGCGCGCCGTCGTCATGAGCAACGGTGACATCACCATCGCCATCGTCAGCGTCGACTCGGTCGGGCTCTTCAACGACGACATCGTGAAGATGCGCGCGCGCGTGGCGAAGAAGACGCAGACCCCGCCGGACTTCATCATGGTCTCGTCGACGCACAGCCACGAGACGGCCGACACCATGGGCCAGTGGGGCCCGCGCAGCAGCCTGTTGCCCGAGCGCGGCGTCGACGACGTGTGGTTCGACCAGGTCGTCATCGAAGGCGTCGCGCAGGCCGTCATCGACGCGCAGCTCTCGGCGAAGCCCGCGAAGGTCTCCGTCGCGCAGGGAAAAATCGGCGCGCGCACGCGGGAGGTCGTCGCAGATCACCGCGACCCGCAGGTGATGGACGACACCGTCAACGTGCTCAAGTTCACCGAGAAGGTCAGCGGCGAGGTCATCGGCACGCTCGTCAACTGGGGCTCGCACCCCGAGGCGCTCAGCGACACCAACAACCACTCGTCGTCAGACTTTCCATGGGCGCTCCGCGAGGCGATGGAGAACGGCGTCTACAACAAGGCAGGTCAGCTGCTGACGCCGGGCGCGGGCGGCATGTGCCTGTTCCTGCAGGGCAAGGTCGGCGGTCTGCTCGGCCCGCTGCGCTCGAACCCCGTCACCGTCGACGGCGAGATGCCCAAAGCGCGCAGCTACGAGAAGACCAAGGCCATCGGCGACATCGTGGCCATGACGGCGCTCGAGGCGCTCGGTTCAGCGCAAGACATTCCCGCGCCGCTGCTCGCGTTCGGCCACCAGCCGTTTCTCTTTCGCGTCGAGAACGCCACGTTCCAGCTGGTGTTCATCAACTTCAGCATCTTGAAGCGCCGGCTCTTCGACTTCGACCGCATCAAGATCATCAGCGAAGAGAACTTTCCCAAGGTGCAGTCGGAGATTTCCAAGATTCAGCTCGGCCCCGTGCGGCTGCTCGGCGTGCCCGGCGAGCTCTTTCCCGAGCTCGGCATCGGCTACGACCCGCTGCTCGCGTACGGGGTGCCGCAGATTTCGGAAAGCAACCCGAACCCGCCGGACCTCAGCGCCGCGCCCGGCCCGCCGTACCTCGAGGAGCAGCTGGGCGGTGAGTTCAACATGATCGTCGGGCTCTCGGGCGACGAGGTCGGCTACCTGGTGCCGCCGTACGACTACAAACTTCACCCGACGCAGCCCTACGGCGAGCAGGCCGAAGGTCACCACTACGAAGAGACCAACTCGCTGGGTCCGTCGACGGTGCCGACGATGCTCGAGCAGTGCGAGAAGTTGTTGTCGTGGGAGCCGGGGCTCTGACGCCACCGATGCGCACCGTGGCCTGCTTCATCACGAAGTCGATGGCCACGGCATGCCACGCCACCTGAGTCGCTGCTTCGTCGGCGCCGAAGCTCAGCGACGCGTCCCGCACGAGCTCGGTGACGTCGCTGTGAGCCAGTGACAGCGACTCCTGCTCGACGATGGCGCGCAGCACAGCAGCGCGTTGCAACGCTCGCCGCGTCTCGTGACGGAGCGCGCCGCGCCGCTGCACTTCCCGCTCGAGCTGCGCGTCGTCGATGACCGGGTCAACGCGCGCGACGAGCGCATCAAGCGCCTGCTCCTGCGCGGCGCGCCAACACGCGTGCGCGCGCTCCAGCTCGAGCTCTTCGAAGAGCCGCTCGAGCAACGCGTCGACGTCACGCACACCGGTGCGCCGCGTGAGCTCCTCGTCGCTGACGGTCAACACCTCGCAGACCACTGCCGTGCCCACACGCGCCCCCACCTCGAGGTGACCGTCGCGCTCATCACCCGGCGCGATGCGCTCGTCGGGGCCACGCGCACGGCGCGGCGCGACTGAACGAATGAGCACCTGCAACCGCTCGATGACGTCAACCTCCGTCACCGGCTCGGGGCCGGGCACCGACACTTCGAGCGCTCGCAGCGAGACGCGCCGCGATTTACGAGAAGACGACCGGGGCTCCGTTCTGGGCACGGCTCACCTACGCCGGGCCGTGAACGATGTTTCACGGAGGCAAGACGACCGGCTGCGACTCCGGCTCAGGAGGCGGCATCGGAGGGGGCGGCGGCAGGGGCGCGTCTTCAATACGAGGCGCAGCGCCGGGCGGTTTGGGGTCGAGGTCGGCGAAGCGCACCGACAGCCCACCGCTGACAGGAATTCGCGCGCCGACCTCGGTGAGCGGCACCAACACCTCGGCGGCGACCGAGAAGCCCGACAGCGGCCGCCACGACAGCCCGGCAGAGACCATCGACAACACGCCGATTGTCGTTCGCCCGTCGCTCGAGCTGCTGCAGCCGAAGTCGCACCGCTGGCTCTGCACGCCGTCCGCGTCGCTGATGGGGCCGGTGCCGAGCGTGACGCCCACCCAGGGCCGAAAGCGCTGCAGCGACGCGAAGAAGCTCAAGCCGCCGGTGAGCCCCGGCAACACGTACACCTTGTCGTCGACGAAGAGCCCACCCGAGCGCACCGGGAGCAGCGAGAGGCCGAGCTCTCCGGCGACGGTGAGCCCCACGTACGGGTTGAACGGCACGTCGTGCGCGACGCTCACGGCACCGGTCACGGTGAAGGCTTCGCTGCTCGGTGAAAGGGCGCCCGGCGGCCCGTCGAAGCCTGCGGCCGTGAAGCCGAAGTTCAACGTCCCACCCAGCGACGTGCGCCCATCGCGGAAGCGCGCGAGGCCTCCTCCTTCAATTTGAAACGCGGGGAACCCGAGCCCGTTCGCGGGGTTCGGCTCGGGCGGCGCGAACAACTTTCGAACGCCGACCCCGACACCGCTCGCGCCGGTGAAGCCCAGCGGCGCCGTGGGAATCGTCGACAGCCCGATGCGGCGAGACGCCATGCTCGTTGACGTCGTCGTGCAGCCGCTGAGCGCCACCAGGCCCACCACCGTCACCCATTTCATGCGCGCGACGTGAGCAAGCGCCGCGCCGACGAGAAGCCCAACCACACGAGGTGGTTACGCACCGAATGCGCTCGAGGCGCGCAACGAAGCCGACATGAATGTCAGCGTCGGGGGATGTAACGACGTGTTGCGACGGCTGACTCGGGTCGGTACTGAAGACCCCATGAAGGTCGCAGTCATCGGTGGAGGCGTCGGCGGTTTGACGCTTGGCACCGCGCTCCGCAGCGCCAACGTCGACGTCACGGTATTCGAAGCAAGCCGCACGTCTGACGGTCGTAAGCAGGCAGGTCGTCTGGTCGTCGCCGAAGCGGGCCTGGCGGCGCTCGCGCAGTGCACACCTGCACACCTCTTCAGCGCCATCACGGCGACGGGCGGCGCGACGAGCCGCGGCCTGTCGGTGCGCGACGAGACGATGCGCCTGCTCAGCCGCACGCCGGTGCCCGCCGACATCGGGGCGCAGTTGCTGGCGGTGGATCGCCAGACGCTGCGCGACCTGCTCATCGTGGGGCTCGGAGACCAATACAGAGACGGGAAGACCTTCGTCGGCTACCTCCCGCGCCCCGACGGCCGCTACGACGTGCACTTCAGCGACGGCGTGCCCTTCGTGGCCGATGTCGTGGTGGGCGCCGATGGCATCGGGTCGGCCGTGCGTCGTCTCCGCGCACCGCAGTGGCAGCTCGAGCAGGTCTCGACGGTGACGCTGTGTGGAAGGTTGCCGCTCGGGCCGCTGTCGCTGCTGCCGCGTGAGGTGCTCAGCGACGACACGGTCGTCGTCGCGCGCGACACCGCGACGATGGTGCTGGCGCCCTTCCAGTTCAAAGACAGCGCGACGGCGACCTTCACACGAGAGAGCCACGGGCGAACGCTGCCGCAGAACTACCTGCAGTGGACGTACACCGCCCCACGCGCGTCTTTCGAAGACGCCGACGGCCTCACGCAGCTCAAGGGCCGCGAGTTGCACCTGCTGGCCCGCGCGCGCGCGAAAGACTTCGCGCCCGAGCTGCGCGGCATCATCGAGCAGACGGAGCCCGACTCTGTGTCGCTGCGGCCGGCCATGCACACCGCAGGCATTCCCGACTGGAAGCCTGAAGCCGTGAGCCTGCTTGGCGACGCGCTGCACCCGTTGCCGGCGACGGCGCCCATCGGGGTGAACATCACGATTCAAGGCGCGCACCTGCTCGCCACCGAGCTGCTCAAGGCGCGTGAAGGCAAGCCGCTGCTCGAGGCCATCAGCGACGCAGAAAAAGAGCTGCGCGCGATTTCTGCGAAGGCCATCGAAGACGCGCGGCGCGTTCACGAGATGACGGTGGGCGGCGCCGACTGGCTGCGGCGGCTGCGCGCGCGCTTCGTGCCGTCGATGGTGAAGTTCGACCTGTGGAAGCGCCGCCGCGCGAACGTCACTTCGAACGTTTGATGGCGCGAAGCGCGTCGGCGGCTTCGTCTTGCCCGCAGTTGCGGCCTTCTTCTTTCGACGACTCCGAGAGCTCGCGGAGCGCGTCGACGTGCGCCGCATCACCCAGCTGACCCAGGCGCTTCGAGGCCGCCGCGCGCACGTCACACGACTTCGACTGCAGCGAGGCTGCGTAGCGCTCACTCAGGTCGAGGCGCTCGACGCGGCGCTGCGCGTCGAGGTAGCGGAGCGCACCCCACTGCCGCGCTGACGAAGGACCCGCAGCGAACGCGCGCAACGTGTCGTCGACCAGCACCGGCGGCAACATCGCCAGCCACTCGTTGACCTCCACGTCGGCTTCAGCCGCGGCGTAGTTCTCGACGAGCATCTCCAGCGCGGCCGCGCGGGCGGGGAAGAGCGCCTGGTACGGCGTGGCCCGCAGAATCGCGCGCGCGTCTTCTTCACGACCCAGCTCGTGCAACGCGCCGACCTTCAGGGAGAGCAGCGGAGGCCCCAGGCCCCTGGCGCCCGGCAACGCGGTGTCGATGGTGGTGAGCGCCTCCGCCGGCTTGCCCGCAGCGAGCTCTGCTTCGGCGCGCTCGACGGGGCTCGGCGGCCACAGCGCCCACGCGGCGGGCACGCACAACGTCAACGCAGCGGTGATGGCGAGGCTCTGCTTGAAGGGTTTGTCGAGACGACGCGCGAAGCGGCCGACCGACTCGACGCCCTGCAGGCTGCGCGCGGTGACGGACTGCGCGGTGTCCTTCACCGCCGAGAGCGTCTGCGTGGTGACCGCGTTGAGCACCATGCGCGTCTGCGTCGAGAGCGCGAGCTGCTCGGGCGTCAACATGCCCTTGAGCGCGGTGACGAGCGCCGCCGCGTCGTCGGGGCGGTTGCCGGGCTTCTTCTCGAGGCACGCCGCGATGAACTTCACCAACGAAGGGAACTCGCGCAGCGTCGGCGAGACGTCATCGAGCGCGGGCGCGACGTCGCGAACGTGCTGCTCGAGGTACTGCCGCGCCTCGGGCCCTCGAAACGGCAACACGCCGGTGAGCATGCGGAAGGCGACGACGGCGAAGGAATACACGTCGGTGCGCGTGTCGACCTCGCGCGCCATCGCCTGCTCTGGAGCGACGTACGCGGGCGTGCCCACGGCCTGCCCCGGCACGCTCAGGAACGGGTCGCTCCCATCGGGCAGCGGCGCCGACGTACCGGGGTCGGTGTCGAGCTCCATCAAGCGCGCGATGCCGAAGTCGAGCAGCCGCGCCTGCTCACCGCGCGGCCCCATGCCGATGACGATGTTCTGCGGCTTCAGGTCACGGTGAATGATGCCGCGCTGGTGGACCGCGCTCAGGCCCTCTGCGAGCTGCAGCAACACACGCATCGCGCGCCGAGGCTCGAAGGGGCCGTCTTTGAGCGCCTGCTCCAACGTGAGGCCGTCGGCGAGCTCGAGCACCAGCACGGTGCCGTCGCGCTTGTTGCTCTCGAAGTCGATGACGCGCACCACGTTGGGGTGGTCGACCGTCGAGAGCAGCTGCGCTTCGCGACGGAAACGCTCGGCCATTGCGGGCTGCGCCGACAGGTCGCGCTTGAGCACCTTGAGCGCGACGTTGCGCTTGAGCGAGACCTGCTCGGCGAGAAACACCTCCGCCATGCCGCCTCCGCCGAGGTGGCGGATCAGCTTGAAGCGCCCTCCGAGAACGAGCCGGTCAGACACGGGAGCGGCACCCTACCCGTGATTTTCGGAGACGAGGTTGACGCAGTGATGCACTACATATGTAGTGCGCCGCATGAAGACAGCGCTTCTTCCCGCGACCCGCGTGACACCGGCGCTCAGACGCAAGCTCGAGTCTCTGCTGGGTGAAGGCGAAACCGTCTCGGCCTTCATCGAGTCTGCTGTGGTTCGGCAAACTGAGCTGCGCGCGGCGCAACGCGCATTCATCGAGCGAGGCCTGGAGGCTGAACGCGAAGGCGATTGGGTGACACCCGCGCAGGTGTACGCCGCGGTTCGCAAAGCAGCTCCACCTCGGAAGTCGCGCAAGTGAAGCGATACCGGGTGCGATTCACCCGGACTGCGCTCGAAGACGTGAGTCGCATCACCGAACATCTCGTGAAGCATGAAGCAGCAGACCCGCTTCTCGGTGAGCGATGTGTCCGCCGCGGCGTACGGGTACTTGCGCAACTTCCGTTCGTCGGCCGCCCCGCCCAGGGGCTTGCAGAGCTCGACGCGACGCTTCGTGAACTCGTTCTTCCGGCCGGAGAGAGCGGCTACGTCCTTCTCTATCGCGTGGGCCCCGGCCAACTCGTCAGCGTGCTCGCCGCGCGACACCAGCGCGAAGAGCACTACCACTGAGCTACTCCGCGAAGACCTGCGCGAGGTCGGCGAGCTTGTCGGTGTTCACGAAGTCGACCCCGGCGGCTCGCGCGGCGCGCCAGTACTCGGGCGTGTCGGGGTTGCTGAAGATGCGCAGCACCCGCCCGTTGGCGTGAGCGCCGTTCACCAGGTTCTCGAGCTGGCGCTTCTGCGTCACCGGCAAGCTTCCTTGACCGTCCCACTGCATGAAGGCCCAGTAATTCACGGCGTACGCGCGCCACTTCCCGTCGGCAGCTGCATCAGTCGCTTTGTAGTCATTGCTGTCACGCGCGAAGGGCCTCGGCGCCGCGCCATTGACCATCGCCTTCTTGCCGCCGTCGTCTCCGGTCAGGAACACCGTCACGGCGCCCTTCGTCACCACGCCTGAGTCATCGAACGTCGTCAGCCAGGCGCGCGCAGCGAGTGAAGCCGCGACCGCGTTCTGCAACTGCGCGTTGCCCTGCTTCAAGTCGACCCACAGGTAGAACATCGCGCCGTCGCCGTGCACGCTGCCGTTGTTGGCGGCGATGCGCTCCTCGAGCGGCTGCAAATACAGCGCGTCGAGAGAGCCTCTGTACGGCGCGCCTCCGTGTGACACGCCGACGTCAGCACCGTCGAGCCACACGTCGGCCTCGACGCTTTGAAAGCCCTGGTCGAGCGCGTCGAACAACGGGCGGGCGTGCTCGTAGTCGTTGTGCGCGTGCTTGAAGACGGTCGCCGGCAGCGGCCCCGCGTCGACGTCAGGGAGGACTGGCGGGCACGCCGAGAGCAGCAGCAGGAGAGCGGGTGAGCTGAATCTCATGAGGAGCCTCGAGGGACTTCGTGAAGGCGGCGATGCGTGCGCGCCGCGCGAGCGCGACCTGACGACGCCACTCGAGCAGCTTGCGTTCTTTCTTCGCCGCAGGCTCGTCGCGCCCGGCGAGCTCGACCAGGCGCTCTTCGATGGCAGTGAGCTGCTCGTCGACCAACGTGGCCTGCACGTTGCGCTTCTTGCCGCGGCCCAGCGTGTTCTCGGTGCCGATGGCGATGGGCGTCACCTTCTCGAGGCGCACCACGTCTCCGTCTTTCACCAGCTCGAGCTCCAACAGCAGGCCGTCGCGCTTGGTGCCGTTCACGTCGGCGTAGTCCTGGTTCGAAATCAGGTTGCCGAGCGAGAACGCGACGAGGCCCTTGCCACCCGCGCTGCGCTCGATGAGCTCCACCGGCTGCAGCACGTGCGGGTGGTGGCCGACGACGGCGAACGCACCCGCGTCGAGCATGGCCTTCGCCAGCTTGCGGTCTTCAGGCGCGGGCTCGAACTTGTACTCGGCGCCCCAGTGCACGAAGACGATGAGCGCATCGACCTCGGCGGAGCGCGCACGAATCGTCGCGTACAGCTCGTCCATCGTGACGCTGCCGACGATGGGCTCGTTCGCGTAGTTGAGCACCGGCACGTGCGGCAGCGCGGGGTCTTTCTTGTTGTTGAAGCCGTTCAAGAAGCGCGTGAACGCCAGAATGCCGACACGCACGCCGTTCTTCTCGAGCACCAACGGCGCCCATGCGCGCGCGGCGTCGACGTCGGCGCCGGCCGAGAGCAGCTGCGCTTCCTTCAAATACTCGCGCGTGGAGACGATGCCTTCGCGGTGTTGGTCAAGACAGTGGTTGTTGGCGAACGTGGCGACGTCGACGCCGACCTTCTTGAGCGAGCGCAACAACGCCGGCGGGCCCGAGAAGATCATGTCGCCGCGCTCGGGCTTCTTGAGCGTGACGATGGGCGTCTCGAGGTTCACCACCGCGAAGTCGGCGTGGTTGAACGCGCTCGCGAGCGGGCCCAGCACGTGGTCCCAGCCTTCGTTGTTGCCGTCTTCACCGCTGGTCGCGCGCGCGGCGGCCACGCTCTTCACCGGCTCGTGCGGAATCACGTCGCCCCCGAAGACGAGCGTCACGCGCTGCGGCGACTGCGAGAGCAACGTGAGGGCGAGCAGCGCAGAGACCACGGGCTGATCAGTATGCCGCATGCTTGCGCCGGGCGGATCAGCCGCGTAGGAACGTGGCGTGCGCACCACGCGGTCATTCAGAGGCTTGCGGCTCCTGGCCGTGATGCTGCTCTGTTTTTCTGCACCCTCGGTGCAGGACATCGTGCTCGACACGGTGAGCTTCCTGACCGACGCCGACTGTTGCCTCGACGGCTGCGAAGAATCGCAGACGCCGTGCACCCAGCAGTGCATGCACTGTGTGTGTTCCGCGCGCGTGGTCTCGACGACGACGGCCACCCCGTCTCTCGCGCCGCACGCGTCGACGATGATGCGGCTCACCGCGCCACCAGAGCAGTGCGGCTCGAGCGGTCACCAGCAGCCGCCCTTCAGACCTCCAGTCGCCTGACGAGTTCGTCTTCGTTCTCGTCACCCGTTCGACCCGGAGTTCAATTCATGTCTGCTTTTCTTCGTGCGGGCGCCTGCGCCTGCGTGTTGTTCGTTGTCGCGTCTTGTCTAAAATCTCCTGAAGTCGAAGCCCCACCAGCCGTCGACGCGCATCGCGACGAGGAGGCGCACGACGCGCTCCCCGACCGCGTGACGGCCTCGCCCGAAGTGGTGGAGCGCTCCGGCATCAAGACCACCAGAGTCCGTCGCGCGCCCTTGCCGGTGACGTTGTCGCTGACCGGCGAGCTGTTGGGCGTACCCGACCGCACCGCGCGCATTTCGTCGACCGTGGCCGGCCGGTTGGAAGAGGTGCGCTTCAATGAAGGCTCCACGGTGAAGCGCGGCGACGTGCTCGCGTTGGTGCGGGTGCCCGACGTGGGGCGCCTGCGTGGTGCGTTGGCCGCGGCGACGTCACGGGCCCGCGCGGCGCGCGCGAACGCCGACCGCCTGCGACCGCTGGCGCAGCTCGAGTCGGCCCAGGTGCTGCTCAACGCCGAAGCCGACGCGCACGCACAAGAAGCCGAAGCCCGGGCACTGACGGAGCAGCTCGCGGCCATGGGCGCCGACAACGGCACCGGCTACGTCGTCAGCCTGCGCGCGCCGATTTCTGGAGTCGTCGTCGCGCGCACCGCCGTCGCCGGGCAGCCCATCGGCACCGACACTGTGCTGGGCAGCATCGTCGACCTGTCGGAGCTCTGGTTTCTCGCGCGCGTGTTCGAGAAAGACCTCGCGAAGCTGCACACCGGCGCCAACGCCGAGGTCGAGTTCAACGCGTACCCCAGCGAGCACTTTCACGGCACCGTCGACTACGTCAGCCAGCAGCTCGACCCGGTCGCGAGAACGTTGACGGCGAGAATCAGACTTCAGAACGAAGGCACCAGGCTGCGCCTCGGGCTCTTCGGGCGCGCGCACGTCGACATCGCAGAAGAGCACCCGAGCGCGCCGCAGCTGCTGGTTCCGCGCGACGCGGTCTTCGACATCGACGGCAAGCGCGTGGTCTTCGTCAGGGCCGCCGACGGTGACTTCGTGCTGCACACCGTGACGCTCGGCGCCGCCGCGATGGACGACGTTCAAGTGCTGGCCGGCGTCAGCGAAGGAGAAGACGTGGTGAGCAGCGGCGGCTTCACGCTCAAGAGCCTGTTGCTCAAGTCGACGCTCTCGGAGGACGAGTAATGTTGGCGCTGCTCTCGTCGGTGGTGCGGTGGTCACTGCACAACCGCGCCATCGTGCTCATCGCCACGCTGCTGTTCATCGCGGTCGGCCTCCGCTCGGCGCTCTCGTTGCCCATCGACGCGGTGCCCGACGTCACCAACGTGCAGGTGCAGGTCATCACCGCCGCGCCCGCGCTCTCGCCCGTCGAGGTCGAGCAGTACGTCACCGTGCCCGTCGAGCGCTCGATGGCTGGCCTCCCGAAGTCGACGGAGGTTCGCTCGATTTCGAAGTACGGGCTCTCGGTGGTGACGGTCGTCTTCGCCGACGGCACCGACATTTACTGGGCGCGCAACCTGGTGAACGAGCGCATGCGCGAGGCACAAGAAGCGGTGCCTTCGCAGTACGGCCGCCCGGAGCTCGGGCCCATCACCACGGGGCTCGGTGAGATTTACCAATTCGTCGTGCGCAACGACGCGATGACGTTGATGGAGCTGGAAGAGCAGCTCGACTGGTTCATCGGGCCGCAGCTGCGCACGGTGCCCGGCGTGGTGGAGGTGAACAGCTTCGGCGGCGAAGACCGGCAGTACCAGGTGGTGCTCGACCCCGGTCGGCTGCAGGCGGCTGACGTGTCCATCGCGCAGGTCATCGACGCGCTGCAGAAGTCGAACGCCAACGCGGGCGGCGGCTACATCGAGCACAACCGCGAGTACTTCGTCATCGGCACCGACGGCCTGGTGAAGAGCCTCGACGACCTCCAGCGCGTCGTCATCGGCGCGACGTCGCAGGGCGTGCCCATCACCATCGCCACGGTGGGTGAGGTGCGCTTCGGCGCGCGGCTGCGGCGCGGCGCGGCGTCGAGCAACGGTGAAGGGGAAGTGGTGGTCGGCGTGGCGATGATGCTGCTCGGCGAAAACTCACGCGTGGTGACCGAAGCGGTGAAGGCAAAGCTCGCGGCCATCGAGCCGACGCTGCCACCGGGTACGACGATTGAGCCGTTCTACGACCGCGCGACGATGGTCAACCGCACCATCAGCACCGTGGGTCGCAACCTGCTCGAAGGCGCGCTGCTGGTGGTGTTGGTGTTGCTCGTGCTGCTCGGAGACCTGCGCGCAGGGCTCGTGGTGGCGGCGACGATTCCGCTCTCGCTTCTCTTTGCGGTCACGGTGATGAACGCCTTCGGGCTCTCGGGAAACCTGATGAGCCTGGGCGCGCTGGACTTTGGCCTGCTCGTCGACGGCGCGGTCATCATCGTCGAGAACGCGGTGCGCAGGCTCAATGAGCGGCCGAACGAAGACCGCGTGAAGGTCGTCGAAGAAGCGACGCTCGAGGTGCGCGCGGCCAGCGTGTTCGGCGAGGCCATCATCGCCATCGTGTACCTGCCGGTGCTCTCGCTCATCGGGGTTGAAGGCAAGTTGTTCCGCCCGATGGCCATCACGGTGCTGCTCGCGCTCGCGGGCGCGTTCGTGTTGTCGCTCACGCTGGTGCCGGTGCTGACGAGCCTGTTCGTGAAGCCGTCGGCCGACCACCGAGAGACGTGGCTGCTCCGCAAGGCGCACGCGCTCTACGTGCCGCTGTTCGCGAAGGCCATGCGACACCGCATGTTGACGGTGAGCCTCGGCGTCATGTCGCTGGCGGCGGCGGTGCTCCTCTTCACGCGGCTCGGCGCGGAGTTCGTGCCGCAGCTCGACGAAGGTGACCTGCTCATCGAAGCGCGGCGGCTCACGGGCGGCGCGCTGACTGAATCGGTGCGCACCGACCTCGCGTTGCAACGCGAGCTGAAGAAGATCGCCGAGGTCGAGCAGGTGGTCGCGCGCACCGGCGCGCCAGAAGTCGCGACCGACCCGATGAGCATCGAAGCCTCCGACGTCTACGTCACGCTGACAGCGCGCGAGACCTGGGCTGCGGGCCGCACGAAGGCCGACGTCGCGCGCGACGTGGCGGAGGTGCTGGAGCAGTCACCCGAGGTGGGCGGCTCGGTGTCGCAGCCGATTCAGATGCGCACCAACGAGCTCGTCGCGGGCGTTCGTTCTGACGTGGGCGTGCTGCTCTACGGGCCGAACCTCGAAGAGCTGGCAGCGCAAGGCGCGCGCTTCGCTTCGGCCATTCGTCGCGTCCCCGGCGCGGTCGATGTTCGCGTTGAGCAGGTCGAGGGCCTCCGCTACCTCCGCATCACCCCTGACCGGAACCGCCTCGCGCGTTACGGCCTCACCGTCGAAGACGTCAATCAGCTCACCGAGACGCTGGCCGTCGGTCATCACGTCGGTGACGTGCTCGAAGGAGAACGACGCTTCGGCATCGTGGTGCGCGTCGCGCATTCCTTCACCGGCGACGTCGAGGCGCTGCGCTCGCTGCCGCTGCGTTCGCTCAGCGGGCAGGTGGTGCCGCTCGGAGACGTGGCCGACATCGCCTTCTCGACCGGCCCCGCGCAGGTCAGCCGTGAAGCGCAGTCACGCCGCCTGGTGGTGGAGTTCAACGTGCGCGAGCGCGACCTGCTCTCGACCGTCGAAGCAGCGCAGCGAGCGACCTCGAGCGTCACGCTGCCACCGGGCTACCGCGCGGAATGGGGCGGGCAGTTTCGGCACTACCTCGAGGCGCGCGGGCGCTTGATGTTGGTGGTGCCGCTCGCGTTGGCGCTCATTCTCTTCATGCTGTGGCTCGCGTTCGGCGACGTGAAGACGGGGTTGCTCATCTTCCTCAACGTGCCGTTCGCCGTGGTCGGAGGCGTGGTCGCGTTGTGGCTCCGCGACATTCCGTTCTCGATTTCTGCAGGCGTGGGCTTCATCGCGCTGTTCGGCGTCGCGGTGTTGAACGGGCTGGTGCTCGTCTCGTTCGCGCGGGAGCTCGAAGCGAAGGGCCTCACGCGTACGCAGGCCATCACGCAAGCAGCAGAGGGCCGGCTGCGGCCCGTGTTGATGACCGCGTTCGTCGCGTCGCTCGGCTTCGTGCCGATGGCGTTGTCGACGGCCCCCGGCGCTGAAGTGCAGCGGCCGTTGGCGACCGTCGTCATCGGGGGCCTCATCTCGGCGACGTTGTTGACGCTCTTCGTGCTGCCCGTCGTGTACGCGTGGACGACGCGAGCCCGGGCGCACGCCGCGCCGTGAAATGCAACTCACGGCGCATGTTGCGAGGCCGACCCCCGATGGCTATTTCTCAACGCATTGGGGCCGCGCGACTCCCCGCCGCAGCCCGAAGGAAACGCCCGTGAAGTGGCTGTTCTTGAGCATCGCCATCGCGGCTGAGGTCGTCGCCACCAGCGCCATGAAAGCGAGCGAAGGGTTCACGCGGCTGTGGCCCTCCGTCATCACGCTGAGCGGCTACGTGGTCGCGTTCTATTTTCTCTCACAGACGCTCAAGTCAGTGCCCGTCGGCGTCGCTTACGCCATCTGGTCTGGCGTGGGCATCGTCGCCGTCTCGGCCGTCGCGTGGCTCGTGTACGACCAGAAACTCGATGCCCCGGCCATCGTGGGCATGGCGCTCATCGTGACGGGCGTCGTGGTGATGAACGCGTTCTCGAAGGCCGCAGCGCACTAACCTCGCGCACATGATGCCCGCACTCTTCATCGGTCACGGCAACCCGATGTACGCGCTCGGGAAGAACCCGTTTCACGCCGGCTGGGTCGAAGCCGCGAAGCTGCTGCCGAGGCCGCGCGCGGTGCTCTGCATTTCGGCGCACTTCGAGACGAAGCACACCTACGTCACCGCGCACGAGCAGCCGGAGACGATTCACGACTTCTACGGCTTCCCCCGGAGGCTCTTCGACGTGCAGTACCCCGCGCCGGGCTCGCTGGAGTTCGCGCGTGAGGTGCATGCGCTGGTGACTTCGCGCCGCGTTCGGCTCGACGAAGGGCGCGGGCTCGACCACGGCTGCTGGAGCGTGATGGCGGCGCTGTTTCCCGACGCGTCGGTGCCGGTGCTGCAGCTGAGCCTCGACATGTCGTCGCCACCTGAAGCGCACTACGCGCTGGGCGGCGAGCTGCGGGCGCTGCGTGAGGAAGGCGTGTTGCTGCTGGGCAGCGGCAACATCGTGCACAACCTGCCCGCCTACGACTTCAAGAACACCGCGCCCGTCGCCTGGGCCGCGCGCGCCGACGCAGAGTTGTGGGAGCTCATTCGCGAACGAGACCACCGCGCGTTGTGCGACGTCGCGTCACTCGGGCCCGATGTTCAGCTCGCCGTGCCGACGCTCGAGCACTACCTGCCGTTGCTCTACGTGCTCGGCGCGCAGCATGACGACGACACGGTCTCGACGTTCAACGACGTCATCGACGGCACCATGTCGATGCGCTGCGTGCGACTGGGCTGACCTCAACTCGAGAACGTCGCGCGCACGTTCGGTCGCGTCAGCGTCCACACGGCCGCCCCTGCGAGCAGGGCAATCGCGAGCGCGGTCACCTCACTGCCCATGGGAATCGCGGCAGCCAACATGACGACCACGCAGCGGCGATGGTGAACGCGAACCTTGAGCCAGCTCCGCGAGAGCAGCAGCCCAATACCGACGCCGCCAGACCAGAGCGCGACGACGAGGAAGATGACGTGCACCTCCGCGAAGAGTGATGACACCTCGCCCGTCGCGGCTTCGTCGCCCGCCAGACGCTCGAAGCCGCCCAACATCAAGCGTTGGAGGCCCACGACGCTCAGCATGAACAACGCGCCGCCCAGCTTGAGAGCACCTACGACGGCAACAATCGTGGGCAGGGCACTCAGAAACGACTCTTCACGAGAAACGGCAACAGTGGTCGACGACATGGTGGGCTCCGGGTTGAAGGAGCCAGCACCGACTGCAACGTTGTCGCCAACCACAACGACTCAGAATCACGCTGGTGCGTCCCGGCAGGAGTCTCACGACGCGGACGATGACTCCAACTGCGCGACGAGCTTCTTCGGCGCCACCGCGCGGTAGCTCTCGTCGAGCCACTGCAGCAACAACGGCAGCGGCGGCTGGTCGCCCTTCTTGAAGCGCGCCGACACCCAACCTGCTTTCCCGAGGCCGTAACCCGTCGGCTCACAGAACGGCAGCGTGAGCGCGGTCATGCCGGTGTGCGGCAGCTTCACCGAGCAACCGAACTCGTGCTCTTCGCCGTGCCCCAGAAAGATGAAGACCTTCCCCTTCACCTTCACGACGGTCTCGCCCCACGGGTGGTGTTCTTCAGCGCCGGGGTACGCGAGCGCCGCCTTGAGCAACGCGGCCGTCGTGTTGACCTTCTTCTTCGCCGCCATGGTTACTCCGCCGCGGGAGGGCTGTTGAGCGCCGCCGTGAGGCTGCGAACCACCGCGCGCGGAGAGAACCGCACTGACTGCATGGCCACCCAGTTGAGCCAGCCGTGCACGGCGAGAATGTCGCCCTGCATCATGGCCTCGTACGCATCGGCCGCGACGTCGTCTGCCTTCGCGATGCCCGGGCGCTGAAAGAGCCGCGACTTGTCGTTGCCAGCGCGGCCCGCGAACTCGGTCGCCGTCGCGCCGGGGCAGTAACAGGTGACTGACACGCCGGTGCCCTTGAGCTCGTGCGCGAGGCCTTCGCTGAAGGACACCACGAAGGCCTTCGTCGCGTAGTACGTCGACATAAAAGGCCCGGGCTGAAACGCCGCCGTCGAGGCGATGTTCAGAATGCGGCCCTGCTTGCGCTCACGCATGTCGCGACCAAAGCGGTGACACAGCTCGAGCAGCGCGGTGCAGTTGAGCTCCACCATCTCGACTTCTTTTTCGACGGGCAGGTCGAGGAACGCGCCGGTGCTGCCGAAGCCCGCGTTGTTCACGAGCACCGACACCACGAGGCCCTTCTTCTTCACGGTGTCGAAGAGTCGCTCGGCCGCGCCGGGGCGCGAGAGGTCTTCAGCGACGATGTGTACCTTCACCTTGTGGTGATGCAGACGCTCGGCGACGGCCTCCATGCGCGCGGCGTTTCGGGCGACGAGTACGACGTCGTACCCATCGCGCGCGAAGAGGTGGGCGAACTGCTCTCCGAGACCAGCGGAAGCGCCCGTGATGAGCGCGACAGAACGTTCAGACATGGCGCGTGTTTAGCGAAGTGCTAAGCCGCGCCGCCATGCCTTCCCTTCCTGAAGTGCTGAATGATGCTGCGAAGAAGCCGAAAGTGGTCGACGACTGCCTGGTGCTGATCGATCAGGAAGTCGCCGACAAAGGCGGCCTCACGGGCCTCGCCATCAAGGCCGGTTACGCAGCGGTGAAGGGCGTGAAGCCCGGCTTCATCAAAGACGCCGTCAACTCGCTGCTGCCGGAGTTCGCCGTCGCGCTCGACCCGATTTTTCAGGAGGCGAAGACGAAGGGCACGCCAGTCGGCGCGCACTTCATTTCGAACCAGAGCCGCGTCGCTGACGCGCTGCTCGCCATCACCGACGCGAAGGCGGCGAAGTCTCCGCACGGCGTGGTGAAGGGCGCATACGACCGGCTGCGTGGCACCGCGAAGAAGAACGTCGAGGCGGCGGTTCCCCGCCTCGGCCGCCTCATCGAGAAGCACTCGAACTGAGCCGCCGCCCGCGCATGAATACAATGCGACGGGCGTTCTGCAAGACGAGGTAGGTGCGTCACCTCAAGGTACGCGCAGCGCGTTGATCACCACGGTGCTCCACGACGGCAGGCTTCCGCTGGGCACGCCGGAGTCCGGCGACACCGTGACTTTGTACGTGCCGGGGTACAGCGATGCGGTCCAGCTCCAGTCAGTCGCGCTGTTGTTGCAGCGAATTGAAACGCGCTGGTTGAAGCGTGTGTCAGTCGCGTGCTCGAACTCGATGTCGACGACGTCGTAGCCCGAGTAGCAGCCCGGCGGCGGCGCGACACCGTTCCGCGTCACCACTCCAGAGACGACGTGCTGCGGCGGCACTGGCACGTCGAGCGCCACATTCGACTGCGGTCCTGAGACGGCAAACGCAGTCCTCACCACGGTGCTCCACGACGGCAGGCTTCCGCTGGGCACGCCGGAGTCCGGCGACACCGTGACTTTGTACGTGCCGGGGTACAGCGACGCAGTCCAGCTCCAGTCAGTCGCGCTGTTGTTGCAGCGAATTGAAACGCGCTGATTGAAGCGTGTGTCGGTCGCGTGCTCGAACTCGATGTCGACGACGTCGTAGCCCGAGTAGCAGCCCGACAGCGGCGCGACACCGTTCCGCGTCACCACGCCAGAGACGAAGTGCTGCGGCGGCACGGGCACGTCGAGCGCCACATTCGACTGCGGTCCTGAGACAGCAAACGCAGTCCTCGCGACGGTGCTCCACGACGGTAGGTTTCCGCTGGGCACGCCGGAGTCCGGCGACACCGTGACTTTGTACGTGCCGGGGTACAGCGACGCAGTCCAGCTCCAGTCAGTCGCGCTGTTGTTGCAGCGAATTGAAACGCGCTGATTGAAGCGTGTGTCGGTCGCGTGCTCGAACTCGATGTCGAC
>JAMHXF010000058.1:0-35654 GCA_035910535.1 Archangium sp.
CATCACCACCCAGCGCGACATCGTCTTGCCGGTGTGCATCGGGTCGAAGATGTCGGAGCCCTCGAGCGCGACGGCCGCCTCGAAGCGCGCCTCGTCGCGAAACTTCAGCGCCAGCCGGCCGTCCCAGACGATGCAGTAGATGGTGTCGTTGGCGAAGAACGCGTCGCTGCCGAACATGCGGCGCTCCGTCACTTCGGGCAGCTCGGCAGACAGCTCCGCCACGAGATCTTTGAGGTGCGCGCTCAGCGAGCTCATTGCGCGGTCGGAGCGTCGTCGATTCGCCACGCGTTGAGCAGCCGCACGCGGACGTCGGGCGGCTCCCACGTGAAGGCCCAGCGCGAACGCCACAGATTCGTGCCCAGCATCTTGTCGTCTGAATCGGGGAGGGCGCGCGCGACCTTGCGGCTGAAGTGCAGCACCGATTCATCGAAGCGCGCGTCGCCAGACTTCACGATGATCTCCACCGCAGCGAGCGCGCCGCTGGCGTCGGTCGTCATCTCGAGCACGGTGCGGAGCCGTTCTCGCTGCATGCGTTCACGAATGTTCTCTGACGCCGAGAGCATCTGCAGCATCTGGTCGCGTGAACGCGCGTCATCGATGGTGGGCGTGGACACGTTCTGCGCGGTGATGCTGCGACCCAGCGGTGAGTCAGCGACCTTGTTCGCGGCTGCCGCCGACGGCCCGTTGTTGAACATGATGCCGGCCACGTCGCGCAGCACGTCGCCGGTGGTCGGAGGCGTCTTGTCGATGTTCGCCTTCGGCAACTGGCCGCGCATCGCCGACTCGTAGCGCTTGAAGTGTGCGGGCACGTTGCCGACTGCAATTGCCGCGAGGCCGACCTGCTCACGGAGTTCGGCGTTCAATTTTCGCGTCAACATGTCGCCGCGGTATTCGTTGAGCGAGGCCTCGTCGGGGGCTTCGCCGGGGCCGTTGCGAACTGTCGTGCCGCGTGAAGTTTCCTGGAGGCCGCCGGTGCCCAGCGACGCGGCGAAGCCTGAGCTCGGCGTGAGGCTCGGCTTTACGACCACAGGCCCGTCACCGCGCGGCGACCCTTCGACGTTGGAGGGCGTGTCGCTGGTGCCGGTGCCCGCCGTGCCCGTCGCCTGCGGCGAGCTCTGCGCGACCGACGGCTGCTGTGTCTTCTTCACCGTCGGCTGTGGCTTCACCGCGGGCTGGGGTGGCTGCGGTTCTGGAGCGACTTCGGGCTGCGTCGCCAGCGCGTCGATCCAGTCGATGTCTTCCAACACGATGGGGCGGCTGAAGGGCTGCGGCTGCGACGAGGCATCGTCGCGCGCGAACCACCACAGCAGCGCTGCATGCAGCACGAGCGAGACGCCCAGGAGCGCCCACACCCGCCGTTGATCAGAACGCTGCTGCACGCCGTGCACATAACACCGAGTCGGGCCTGGAGTAGAAGCCGGCCCTCATGTTGCCCATCACCTCGCCCCTCGAACCGATGCTCGCCGAAGCACAAGACGAGATTCCGCCTGGCGCCGGCTGGTTGTACGAGCCCAAGTGGGACGGATTTCGCGCCATCGTGTTTCGTGACGGCGACGCAGTTCATCTCTGCAGCCGGAACGGGCAGCCCCTCGAGCGGTATTTCCCCGACGTGGTGGCGGGCCTCGCGCGCTCGTTGCCTCCGCGCATCGTCATCGACGGAGAGATCATTCTCCCCGGTGTCAAAGGCCTCGACTTCGACGCGCTCCAGCAGCGCATTCACCCCGCAGCGTCGCGCATCAAGCGCCTGGCCGAAGAGACGCCTGCGGGCTTCGTGGCCTTCGACTGTCTCGCACTCGGTGACGACGATCTCCGCGCGAAAGGCACGCTCGAACGCCGCGAGGTGTTGCTGAAGAGCTTTCAGGGTCACGGCGCCTTCTTCGTCACGCCGCACACCATGAGCGTCGACGAAGCGAAGCGGTGGTTCGAAGAATTCGAAGGGGCAGGGTGCGACGGCGTCATCGCGCGGCGCAGCGAGCTCGGTTACCTCCCCGGCGAGCGCGTGATGGTGAAGATCAAGCACGGCCGCACTGCTGACTGCGTGGTCGGCGCGTACCGCGAGGGCAAGAAGCCCGGCACCGTCGGCTCGTTGCTGCTCGGCTTGTATGACGAGCACGGCGTGCTTCATCACATCGGGCACACGTCTTCATTCACGGCGAAAGAGAAGACCGAGCTGCTGGTGAAGCTGAAGCCCCTCGAAGGCGGCGAGTCATTCGGTCACGGCCGCACGCCCGACGCGCCGAGCCGCTGGAGCAAATCGAAAGAGAAAGACGGCCCCACGTGGGTCGCGCTGCGCCCCGAGCTGGTCTGCGAGGTTCGCTACGACTACCTGCAGGGCCCGCGCTTTCGTCACGCGTCGACGTTTCTTCGCTGGCGAGACGACAAGGCGCCGCGTGAATGTCTGTATTCGCAGCTGTTGCCGCCCAACCCTTTCAGCCTCGAGAAGATCGTCGCGTTGAGCCCGAGCCGTGTCGCTGCGCCCTGACGAATTGGTGTTGATCGCCGCCGAGCTCACCCGCGAGCTCGCCGGTGGCGTCGTGCAGAAGGTGCACGCTCCGACGACCACGCGCGTGTACTTCGAGGTTCGCGTGCCCGGCCGCAGCGTGCTGTTGCTGGCGTGTTGTGACCCGGGCGCCACGCGGCTGTCGGCGGTGAGCGAGCGACCGACGAACCCACCCACGCCGCCGACGTGGCAGTCGGTGCTGCGCCGCGAGCTGGTGGGCGCGAAGCTGGCCGACGCCGAAGCGCTCGCGCCGCGCAAGACGCTGCTGCTGCACTTCACGCGCGACGGGCAGAAGCACCTGACGTTGGTGCTCGAGGCGACGACGAGCCCGGTGATCGCCCTGTGTGCCGGTGAGAACGTCTTGTCGCAGTCGGTGCCGGCGCGCCCGGGCCTCCGCGTCGGTCACCCGTGGAGACCGCTCGACGAGCACCCCGTGAAGGCGCAGTCCTCGCGGCTGTTGGGCGAACATTCGTTTCTGCGGCTCGCGCACGCGGCGGAGGCCCTGCTCTCGACCGTCGAGCAGAAGACGTGGACCGACGCCCGCCGCGCGCCGTTGCTCGCGAAGCTCAAGAAGCTGCGCCGCACGCAAGACAAGGTGAAGGCCGAGTCGGATCGCTCCGCGCAGGCGCATTCGCTGCGTCGCGAGGGTGAGCTGCTCACGCAGAACCTCTACCGGCTCAAGCGCGGCGAAAAATCAGTGACGCTGACGGAGTACCTCGAAGACGGCAGCACGCGTGAAGTCGCCGTGCCACTCGACCCGAAGCGCACGCCGCAGCAGGAGGTCGAGTACCGCTTTCACCAATACAAACGGCTGTTGCGCGGGGCCGACATGGCGCGCACGCGACTCGAGACGCTGCAGCGCGAAGTCGAAGCGCTGGAGGCGCAGCTGCTCGCGCTCGAGGCGGCGCCCATCGAAGCCCCGCCCCTCGACGCGCCGTCGAAACCGAAGGCGCAGGCGCCGCTGCCGCCGTACCGCGAGTACGTCGGCCATGGAGGGCAGAAGCTGTGGGTCGGCCGCGGCTCGGCGCACAACGACGCGCTCACGTTTCATGTCGCGCGGCCGTTTCATGTCTGGTTCCACGCGCGCGGGGTTCCCGGCGCGCACGTGGTGGTGCCGCTCGACAAGCACGCGCAGCTGGCGCCTGAGGTGCTGCTCGACGCGGCGCACCTCGCGGCGCACCACTCCGATGTGAAGGGCGAACCACGCGTCGAGGTCAGCTACGTGCCCGTGAAGCACGTGCACAAACCCAAAGACGCGGCGCCCGGTGCGGTGACGTACACCCGGGAAAAGACGCTGCTGCTGCGCCTCGAACCCGCGCGCCTCGAGCGCTTGTTGGCCAGCGTCTCAAGCTCGTAACGCCGTGCGTTAAACGTCACGTTTGATCGGCAAAACAGAGCTGTGTTACAGCGCGCGCCCTTTCAGGATTCGTACCTACACGTGTTCCCGGAGTGACGATTTGCTGGCGTCAAAGCTCTCAGAGGCTGTCGCTTCACTAACGCTGAGCGCGTCTTCCGCCAGACCCGCGGCACTGACGCCCGGTGCACGTCGCGCGAATTCACGAGTAAATTCGAATGTTTTGGCTCTTTCAGCGGGTGTTTTGGAATCGGCACAGATGTTGCCATTCCGCTCCGCCCGTACTCGGAGGTCTGCGTGAAGCGTGCGCTTGCCGCATTTTTGCTGGTGGTGATGGTGCCGTCTCTGGCGCTCGGCCAGGAGTCTGCCCAGACGCCCCCTACAACACCGCCTGCGGAAAGTTCTTCCCCGCCGGGCGACGCGCCGACGAACCCCGAAGGTGCGACGCAGACTGTTTCGCCGGCACCCAAGAAGGCGAACAACCCGCTCGCGAAGGCCGTCCAGGCGCGTACGCCTGAAGAGCAGGCCCGCCAGTCTGGCTTCCAGATCATCACCTCGCTCGACCACTACCTCGGCACGGGCACGTTCGTGAACTCCGAGATGTACTCGTACCTTGCGGCGTGGCTCACCATCGTGCCGCAGTACCTTTTTTCAATCGGCAGTCAGCGCCTCGTGGCGAGCGCCACCATTCGTGGCGTGTGGGAATACACGATGCCCGACGTCGCGACGGGCCGTCGCTGGCAGATCTGGGACCTGAGCGTTGGTGTGTCGGCCCCGGCGCTCTTCCGCGAGAAGTGGCTCACGGGCATCGCGTTTACGCCCAGCGTCGGCATCACCGTGCCGACCTCGCCTGAGAGCTGGAGCGCGGGCACCATCGGCAGCATCCGCGCCGGCGTCGTGATGTCGCGCTCCGTCAAGGTGTTCGACTTCCGCGCCGTCGCCAGCGTGGTGCGCAGCTTCGACGACAACGGCCTCGTCGACATCAAGAACCCCGCGCTCACGGGTCGCCCGAACGTCGACGCGCAGGGCAACACCATCGTGCAGTGCCGCCCCGGCGAGCCCATCTGCGCGGTCGCGGGAAACGCCGCCGCCTGGACGATGTCACTCGGCGGTCAGGTCAACTGGCGCGCCACGGGCAGCCTGCTGTTCTACGCGGGCTACACGTACATCAAGCTCTGGCGCTACGCGGTCACGCAAACCGACCCGTCGCAAGACCCGTATGCGTCGCAGGCGATGACGTCCGACGGCCGCAGCGTGGTGAAGGCTGGCGCGGGTGAGTTCGACCGCACGTCGGCGTTCTTCGGCGGCAGCTACCAGCTCAACGAGCACTACTCGCTCGACCTCGGCGTAAGCACGGTGCAGACCCCGCTCATGGCCGACAACAAGACCGTGCGATTCCCGTTCATCGCCTTCACCAACGCGGCCGACAACGCCACTTCCGTCTACTTCACCCTGACCGCGGCCTACTGACCCATGTCTTCCCGCACCCTGCAGAATTTCACCGGAGGCACCATGACCCGTCGCTCCACCCCTACGCGCTTGCTCGGCGCAGCGCTCGCCGTGTTCGTCGCGGCTGGCTGTGCTCAGAGCAATGGCGACATCGTCACGGTTCAGCCGAACGTCGTGCGCAAGGCTGACCTGCTCGACGGTCAGTGGTTCTTCCGCAACACGGTGACCTGGACGCCGTTCAACACCCAGTTCACGTTCCCCGGCCAGACCGGCAACATGGAAAAGCTGGTCTGGGAAGTTCAGCAGGGCAACCTGGTCGGCTACCGCTCGTACCCGTACATCCTCGGGGCTGAGTCGAACATCGACCAGAGCTCGCTCGTCTCGGGCACCACCGCGAAGTACTGCGATGCGGCCGGCAGCTGCACCGGCGGCCAGAAGTACTACGGCGCGCCAGTCGTCGCGTTCCCCATCACCAGCCACTTCGACATTCAGCGCGGGTACAACCCGGGCACCGGCGAAGTGACCAACGTGATCAGCGAAAACACGACTGATCGCCCGTGGAACCAGCGCGAGTTCATCCGCGTGAACTGGGCGGCCAACATCCTGAACCAGAGCTCCGGCATGAACTGGGGCACGGTGCAGAACCCCAACGACCCGTTCCTCACCAGCAACGCGAACTGGATTCAGGCCAACGAGCCCGACAGCGACCCGTACGACTGGCCCACCTTCGAGTACACCGATCGCAACAACGACGGCGTCAAGGAACTCACGTACTTCGACGTGACGGGCCGCTACCTCGCGAACCCTGATCAGGTTTACTACGAGGGCTTCGGCAACGTTCCGCTCTGCTACTTCGCGCCGGGCGTCTACGAGTGCGGCTCGAGCGAGATCCACATGCGCGTGTCGATCGCCAAGGTCGACGAGAGCTGGTCGCGTGACTACGAGCCGCTGCAGTACGGCAACGACCTGATGTCGTACTTCGGGTACTTCCGCACCGAGCGCCTCAACTGGGACCGCAAGTTCGGTGCGACTGAGTCGGCGCGCATCCTCCTCGGTCAGCGTCACCGCGTCTGGAAGGAGTACTACGAGAAAGAGAACGGCGAGGTCACCGATCGCCCGATCCCCATGGCGCAGCGCACGCCGCAGGCCATCAAGTACTACTTCACGCCTGCCAACCGCATGGGCGGTGAAGAGCGCTACGCGGAGTTCTGGGAACCCGGCAAGCGCATCGACGCCGACTATGACCGCGCGTTCCGCCGCGCCATCGCCGCCGCTCGTGGCACTACGCCCGAGCAGAAGGCTGACTGGCAGAGCGTTCAGAAGATGTTCTACGTCTGCAACAACCCGGTGAAGAACGGTGACCCGGCCGAGTGTGGCAACGCGGGCTTCTCGCCGAAGGTCGGCGACCTCCGCTACAGCTTCATCAACACCGTCGCCGAGCCTGTCGCCAACGGCCTGCTGGGTTACGGCCCGAGCTCCGCCGACCCTGAAACGGGTCAGGTCATCTCCGGCATGTCGAACACCTATACGTGGGGCGTCGACCTCTACGGTCGCGACGTCACCAACTGGATCCTCCTGCTCAACAACGACGTGAGCGTGAAGGACTACATCTCGGGGCAGCAGGTGCGCGACTACATGAACCGCAACCCGACCTACAACATCGCCGGGCTGCAGAAGCAGGGACTGCTCCAGGCTGAACTGCAGGGCGTGCCCACGCGCAACGCGGAGTCGGTCGGTGCCTTCGATCGCCCGTCGGCGCGCATGCAGTCGGTCATCGCGAAGATCGTTGCCGACAAGAACACCATCGCTGGTGGCGGTGATCAGCTCAAGAAGGCCGCCGAAGAGCTCGCCAAGAACCCGGCGCTCGAAGCCGCGGTGCTCGACAACCCCGACGTGCAGGTCGACCTCGTCAACCTGTTGCCCCCGTTCGCGCGCGGCGCGGCGCAGCGTGACCCGACGTTCCTCCGTAACGCGTCGCGCAGCGTGCTCACCAACATCAAGCTCTCGCAGCAGTGGGAAAAGCAGCGCATCGAGTGGCTCTCGAAGAACAACATCACCACCTTCGAGTTCTATGACCGAACGCTCATCGCCTACGCGACGCGCAAGCTCTCGGAGCGTCAAGGTCGCGTCAGCGCACTCGTGGCCAACGGTCACCCGCGCTGCGCCAACCAGGGCGGTTGCACCAACCAGGAAGCGCGTGACATCGCCGACGATGACATCGCACGCTCGGTTCGCCAGGAAGTGTGGCTCGGCACCTCGCTGCACGAGGCCGGTCACACGCTCAACCTGCGTCACAACTTCCAGGGCTCGTTCGACTCCATCAACTACTTCGACAAGTACTGGGAAGTTCGTAAGGACTCGCTCACTGTCACGCAGAACAACGGCATGGGCGTGCCCGTTCAGAAGATGCCGCGCACCCCCGCCGACCTGAAGAAGGCCGCCGAAGGCACGCAGGCGCAGCTCATCGACGGTCTGCACGACGTTGAGTACTCGTCGATCATGGACTACTCCGGGAAGATCTTCGGAGACTGGGCCGGCATCGGTAAGTACGACGAAGCGGCCATCATCTTCGCGTACTCGGGCGACACCGCGCCGGGTTACGTCGAAGTGTTCAACGGCGCGCGCAAGACCTCTGTGCCGCTGCCCGGCTCAGACGGCGCGAACGTCACGGTCTCCGGTGCTGGCTCTGACCTCCCGATGGTCAACGTCACGCACACCACGCCGAACATCCGCAACTACACCGAGCGTTTCCACTACTCGACGGTGCCGCTGCACTTTGGCGAAGGCACTGACATCACCGCCATCATCAACGACGGCATCATCAAGCTCCGTGACCGCCACCTCGAGAAGTGGAGCGCGGTGGTTGCCGATGAAGCCCGCGTGCGCGCGGCGCTGCTGGCCGACCCCACGTTGATCAACGACCCCGACCGCGCCGGTGGCGTGCTCGGCAGCCCGTTGCTCCGTGTGCCGTACATGTTCTGCAGCGACGAGTCGGCCGACGGCCCCGTGCTGTCGTGCAACCGCTTCGACCGCGGCCCCGACTACTACGAGATCGCGCGCACCAAACTCGAGGACTACTGGAACTATTACTTCGAGTCGCACTTCCGCCGCGACAGCGCCTTCTTCTCGGGCAACGGCGCGCTCAACCGCACGTTCAGCACGTTCTACACGACGGCCAATACGTACCGTCACTGGGTCTACGAGTTCTACAAGAAGAGCTCGCGCAACCAGGAGCAGGTGCTCACCTACAACTTCGACGCGACCTTCCAGGACTACTGGACGATGGCCGTGCTCGATGGCGTCAACCAGCACCTCAACGTGATGTCGGTGCCCCCGGACGGTCTGTTCATGTATCGCAACCTGACCGGCGGCCCGCGTTGGGACCTCGTCAATCAGGGCGACGACTTCGACTACCTCAACCCCACGGGTCGTGCGCGCATGGAGGAGCTGTACCGCAACCGCCTCAACGCCGCCGACTTCGTCGTGATTCCGCGTGGTCTGGGTCGCCGCATGTACAGCAACTACGACTTCAAGTCGGGCTACAACTTCTTCAATCGCATGAACGAGGCCGGTCACTACAACGACCAGGTCGGCGCCATGTTCGCGGCCGTCATCCCTGAGATCGACATTCAGGGCGTCGACATCACGGCCGACCAGGACCGCTACAACATTCCGTACTACCTGGTCTTCCGCGACGAGTTCCAGAACACCTTCAGCTCGCTCTGGGCCAACGACGAAGAGAAGATTCGCCCCCTCGCGTACAAGCTCGCGCTGCCTTCGTTCCCCATCGGCGGTCGGGCGAACAACGGCCTCGGCAACCCCGAGAACGGTCGCGAAATGGAAGAAGCGGCCAACATCGACTGGCGTACCTATGTTCGCGGCACCGACTTCTTCGCGGGCTTCAACTACCCGCGCGAGCGTCAGAACTGCACCATGGGTCAGCACCCGTACCGTGACGACTGCTTCGTCGCGGAGCAGAACGCTGCGCCCGCCAACATTCAGCTCACGTGGACCAGCCGCATCTACGGTCTGTTCCTCGGTATGGCGCTGTTCCGCGTGAACTACGACCTCGACTACGCCAAGGCCAACCAGGTCTTCAAGCTGGGCTCAGGTGAGAGCTTCCAGGTCGCCACCGGCTACCACACGGTCGAAGTGCCCGACGTGAACACCGGCCACCGCTACCTCGCCATCGAGAAGGACGGCGCGGCGCCCAACAGCACCGGCGCAGTTCGCATGATCAGCATCGCCAACCAGTACCTCATCATGGTCAACAACCCGGCGACCTGCCCGCTGCCTGAATACGTCTTCTTCCAGGGCTTCAGCTGCATGGCTGCTGACGCTGCCAACAACCCGGCGCTCCTCGAAGACCGCCGCAAGTACTGGACGGAAATCTTCCAGGACTCCATCCGCGACCTCGACCTGCAGCGCGGCATGTATTCCATCTACGGGAAGGCGTTCTGAACATGACCTCCCGCTCAATCCAAGGAACGAACATGAACCGCCTGTTCCGCATTGCCCTGTCTGCCACTGCCGCGCTGGTCGCGGTGGGTTGTGGCCAGCCTGAGCTCATCGACCGCACGCAGCCGAACTTCGTCAAGAAGGCCGACCTCGACGGTGTCTGGTACATCAAGGAGTCCATCGTCGACGCGCCGAAGACGCCGTCGTCGGCCGTCATCGGGCAGGGCGGCAAGCTCGAGAAGATCCGCTGGGAGGTCCAGGAGGATCTGCTCGTCGCGTATCGCTCCTACGAAGTCGTGCCGGGCGCCGACCCTCGCGTCGATCGCGAGAAGTCGCGATTGGGCAAGGTCGTCTTCCAGGACGGGCGCGCCTACAAGGGCAACCCCGTCTTTGCGTACCGCATCACGAGTCACTTCGATCGCCAGCGTCAGTACAACCCGGCGACGGGCGAGCAGAACAACGTGCTCGAAGAGAACACGACCGACCGCCCTTGGTATCAGCGTCAGTACATGCGCGTCGCCTGGAACAACAACGTGGCCATCAACGTCGAGTCAGACTGCACGAACGCGGTGGCTCCGAACCCCGAGGGTTGGGGTTGCACTCCCTTGGGGAGCCGGTTCGTGCGCTTCATCACGAAGGAAGATCAGCACGCGCAAGATCAAGCGCAGGTGTTCAACCACGATGCGAGTGGAAAGCTGACCTACTTCGATTGGACTACTCAAGCGATCGCCCCGCCGCCGAGCATTTTCTATGAGGGCTACGGCTTCCTGCCGTATTGCTTCTTCAGCCCCACGACTGACTGCGAGAGCGTCGACATTCGTGTGCGTACGTCAGTGCTTCGTGTCGACGAGGCGGTGGCCAATGACTACGAGCCCCTCGTCTACAACGACAAGCTGATGGTGAAGTTCGGCTACTTCCGCCAGGAGTCGTACAGCTATTCGAAGGATTACTACTACACGTACTCGGGCCAGCAGTTCTTCGCGATGCGCCACAACATCTGGGACCGCGCCCACACCGCTTCGGGTGAGACGATTCCGGTCGCGCAGCGCGCGCTTCGCCCCATCGTGTACTTCATGTCGCAGAACACGCCGACGGAGCTGCAGGGCGTTGCGGCGGCTCACCTCGCGACGCAGCAGAACCTCGACCCGACGCAGACCATCGAAGCATCATGGGACCGCGCGTTCCGCCGCGCTGTCGCGGTGCCTCGTGGCCTCGAAATCAGCGACGTGCCGCAGATGTTCTTCGTGTGTGAGTCGCCGGTGCGTGAAGGCTCGCCGTCGGCTTGCGGCAAGCCCGGCACGTACGCCCGCCTGGGCGACATCCGCTTCCACATGTTGCCGTACGTCGATCAGAACGCCGGTGGTCTGCTCGGCCTCGGCCCCTCCGCGATGGACCCCGAGACCGGCATGGTCGTTTCGGCCGGCGCCAACGTCTACGGGCCCGGTCTCGATACGTGGGCGGGCAGCTCGGCGCAGATCATCGACGTGGTCAGCGGTCAGCTCAGCGTCAGCCAGCTCGTGGCCGGCACTGACATCAAGGACTACGTGAAGATGAACCTGAACGCGACCGACCCCCGCCGCCCGCTCAACGGGCCGTGGCAGTCGCAGCAGCCGTTGCTCGCGGAGCCTTCGCGCCCGGCGAGCAGCTTCGCTGCGGTCGACGGCAAGCTGCGCAACCTCGCGTTGCAGTGGCAGACGGCGGGCTCGCTGCCCGTCGCGAAAGAGAACCGTCGCGAAGTCGTCGAGGCGCTCCTCAAGAAGAACCCCTCGCTCGAAGAAGAGCTCGTCGGCCTGCCTGAAGTTCGCGTGGCGGTTCAGTCGCTGACCACCAACGCCGGCTTCCAGGCGAAGGTGCTGACCGACTCGACGCTCTACCGCAAGGTCGCGCGCAACATTCTCTTCGGTAACGACCCCATCGAGAAGGCGTCGCGTGAGTTCCGCCAAAAGGCGGACCCCACCGTTGGCTGCTACTACGAGTTCACGTACTCCGACGAAGACTACGAGGGGCTGGCGCGCCGCAAGGCCGCGTTCCAGCGCACGCAGGAGACGAACTACAAGAACCAGGGCAAGTCTGACGAAGAGGCGCTCACGCTTGCGCGCACCGACGTCTACAACTCGCTGCGCCAGGAAGCGTACCGCTCGGTCACCGAACACGAGATCGGTCACACGCTCGGGTTGCGCCACAACTTCATCGCCTCGGCTGACGCGCTGAACTTCCAGGACGGCTACTGGGATCTCCGCAAGGAGACCATCGGCGTGAACGTCGGCGGTCAGCGCGTGCTGCCCGTGACGTCACAGAACCTGCTCGACGCCTCCAAGCCGAACCAGCACCAGATGGACGAGAGCATCTACGAGTACCAGTACTCGTCGATCATGGACTACGGCGCGCGCGTCAACTCGCAGAACAAGGGCACCGGCAAGTACGACGACGCGGCGATTCTGTTCGCCTACGCCGGTGGCTTCGAGCCGGGCTGGGTGGAAGTGTTCAACGACCTCCGCAAGGACTACGGCACGCCGAACATCACCATTCCGCTCGACAACCAGGCGAAGGTGTTCACGGTTCGTGGCGCTCACGTCGAGCTGCCGCTTGCTCAGGTCGAGCACTACACGCCCGCTTCGAGCTTCTACACGGACAAGTACCACTACTCGACGCTGCCCTTCCATTTCGCCGACCAGGGTTCGACCTTCGAGGCGATGCTCGACCAGGGCCTCAGCCGCATGAAGAACCGCTCGTTCCGCAAGTGGAGCGAGATGCGTGCGCACTACGAGCGCATCGAGCTGGAGCTCAAGAACTACAACCTGTCGCAGACGGGCCTTCAGGAGAACGACTACACCCGCGCACGTGACATCGTGAACGCGGCTGGTGGGCGCAACATCCCCGTTGAGGTGCCGTACATGTTCTGCACCGACTCTGAAGTTGGCGCGAACCTGCTCTGCAACCGCAACGACCAGGGCGCCGACATCTTCGAAATGACCTCGAAGTGGATCGAGCGTTTCGAGCAGGCGTACGTGTTCGAGAACTTCCGCCGCGATCGCCTGTCGCTGTCGCCGAACGCGGTCGTGAACCGCAAGTTCGGTCGCTACCTGGGCAACGTTCCGAACGTCTACCAGCAGTGGCTCTTCAGCATCTTCCAGCTCGCGAAGTACTACCAGCTGACGCCCGAAGAGATGGACAAGTTCTACGGACTTGGCGACCCCATCTACCAGAACTACTGGACCATGGCCGTGATGGACTCGACGAACCTGCTGATGAAGCAGTTCACGATTCCCTCGGCGGGCTACCACGGCAAGAAGGCCGACGGCTCGTGGGAGTACGTCGCCAGCGGCGACCTTCAGAACCGTCGCCTCGAGACGGCAGCTGAGGCGTCGTTCAAGACCGAGCTCGCGAAGCCCCAGAACGGTGGCTACAGCGATCTCGTCTACGTGCCGCGCGGCCCGGGCCGCAACATGTTCACGGTGTACGACACCTTCGGTTACGACGGCTTCAGCCGCGTGAACGAGGCCGGCCACTTCTGGGACGTGCTCTCGGCGATGCTCGCGCTCATCACCAGCGAGACGAACTTCCTCGGCGTCGACCGCGGCTCCGATGCACTGCGCTACTCGCTGCCGTACTACCTGACGTTCAACCTCGAGCTCGCGCCGTTCTTCAACAACTACTGGACCGAGAACGCGCCGTACTACGCGCCCAACCTCGCGAAGCAGACGGACGGCACGGGCTACGTGCAGCTCCCGAACTTCATTCGCGCGCAGGACTTCGTGCCCGGCTTCATCTACCCGCCGGCGCCCGTCACGCCTGTCGATGGCAGCGGCAACCCGATGGTGTTCTCGAAGGTTGCGCCCGTTTCGACGTGGAGCGCGCGCTTCTACGCGCAGTTCTTCTCGATGGCGTACTTCACGGCCAACTTCAACCTGGAGTTCGCGAGCTTCAACCAGGTCTTCCGCCTCGGTTCGGCTGACAACCTGACGCCGGCTCCCGGCTTCACGGTGGTGCAGTACGAAGACCCGTTCGGTGGTGGCTACATCTACGCGGCGATGAAGAAGACCGGCTCCACCACGCCTCCAGCAGGCGCGGCGATGGTCGAGCGCGCGGCGCAGTACCGCACCAACTGGGAGCTCGCGCTCTCGTCGGGTCAGGCTGTTGATGGCAAGACTGCCATTCAGTGGGAAACCGACCTGCGTCAGGCGACCCGCACGCTGGAGATGATGCGCGGCCTGTACGACATCTTCGGCCGCGCCTGGTAACTCCAGCGCGCAGGTCCTGAAGTGACTCAAGGCGTCCGGCTCCCCGAAAGGGCCGGGCGCCTCGTCGTTTCAAAACAGCCACGGCTTTGGGTACAAGCAGCCCCGTGCAGCTCGCGCCGCGTCAGCTCGATCTCTTTTCGCGGGGCGCGCGTGCGCCAGCACCGACCTCGTACGTCGCCACGCCGCTCCCGACGCCGAGCGTCGCGGAGGCGCCTGCGTCAGCTCCGACGCTGGCGCTGCCGAGCCGTCAAGACACGCTCAAGCGCGCGCGCGCCCTCGCGGTGGAGATCGCGGCGTGCCTCGGCCCCGAGTTCAAGGTGCTGCTGTCGGTACACGACAACCGCTCGACGATGATCAGCTTCCGGCGACAGCCACCGCTGTTGAAGATTCGTGCGCACCACATGTTTCTCGATGCGCCGCCGCAGGTCGTTCGCGCCATCGCCGAGTACGCCGGTAACGGGAAGGCCGCCGCGGGGAGCCAGCTCGACGCGTACATCGCGGAGCGACAGGCGTCGATCAACGCGCTGCCACGAAAAGAAGTACCGCTCGAATCACGTGGTCAGTGCTTCGACTTGCAGGTGCTCTTCGACGAGCTGAATCGCGCGCACTTTCAGAGCGGGGTGCAGGCGCGCATCGGCTGGGGTCGTCACACGAGTAAGCGCCGTCGCAAGTCTATTCGCCTCGGCGTGTATGACCACAAGGCGAAAGAGATTCGCCTCCACCCGGCGCTCGATCGCCCCGACGTGCCGCGCTTCTTCGTGGAGTTCATCGTCTTCCACGAAATGCTGCACCAGCTCTTCCCCAGCGATCGCCACACCGGCCGCCACGTGCACCACCCGCGCGCCTTCCGCGAACGCGAGCGCAGCTTTCCCCGCTACGACATCGCCATGGAGTGGGAAAAGCAGCACCTGCAAGAGCTGCTGCGCCGCTGAGGACCTCAGCGCTTCGCGCGCGGCTTCGTCTTGCCTGGGCTCAGCTTCAGAAACTGAACGCCGCGCGGGCTGACCTCGTAGCCAACCTCGAAGCTCTGCGTGAGGCCAAGCTTCTTGAGCTTCCGTACGTCGACCTTGAAGGGCAGGGTCTCGCGGCCCACCTTCGCGGCGAGCTGTGACGCCGCCACCCGCGGGTGCTTGCCGATGAGCGCCAGCACGTCTCGTGTCCACGGGCCGTCGCGGTCCATTCGTTCGAGGCGCTTCTCGAGGTCGGCCACGTCGTCGGCGCTCAGGTTGGTCTCGAGCGCGATGGTGACGCGGTCTCCGTCGCCGCCGTACTTGAGCTCGACACGGAACACCTTCGTGGACGGCGTGAGCTTCTTCTTCGCCACCGGCGCCATGAAGGCGAGCAACTCGTCACGCGACGCGAACCCGCCAGCGCGCGCGTCGTCGTCGGTGATGGCCGAGAGCGGCACCTGCTCGACGCGTTCGACTTCGACCACGCCGATGGGGTGAACGCGGTACCGCCCGCCGGCCTTCACGTGAGGCTTGTCCCACTGGCGAAACGTCAGACGCACCGCGCCATCGACCAACCCTGCATGAAAGCGCTTCTGGAAGAGGAGCACGGCGGTCCGTATAACGCCGCGCATGAGACGCGCGAAGATCGTGTGCACGTTGGGGCCGGCGACCAACTCGCAGGAGATGTTGGAGAAGTTGATTCACGCCGGCATGGACGTCGCGCGCTTGAACTTCAGCCATGGAACCCACGCCGACCACCTGGCCACCATCGAGAAGCTGCGCGCCGCACAGCTCAAGGTACGCAAGGCTGTCGGCATTCTTGGCGACCTCCAGGGCCCCAAGATTCGTACCGGCAAGCTCGAGAAGGGCGCCATCGAGCTGGTCGAAGGCAAAGAGCTCAGCATCACCACCGACGAGACGGTGCTCGGCACGCAGGAGCTCGTTTCGACGACCTACCCGCACCTCGCTTCAGACGTGAACGTGGGAGATCGCATTCTCGTCGACGACGGCCTGCTCGAGCTCAAGGTGCTGGCCACCGACAAGGTGAAGCTGATTCGCACCGAGATCATTCACGGCGGCACGCTCAAGAACAACAAGGGCATCAACCTGCCGGGTGTGGCGCTGCGCGCTGACGCGCTGACCGCGAAGGACCGCGAAGATCTCATCTTCGGGCTCAAGAATGGCGTCGACATGGTGGCGCTCTCCTTCGTGCGGACGCCGGAAGACATCGAGATGTGCCGCGAGGCGATGCGCGAAGCGGGCAAGGTGGTGCCCATCATCGCCAAGCTCGAGAAGCCCGAGGCCATCGCGCGGCTCGACGCGATCCTCGACAAGACCGACGGCGTGATGGTCGCGCGCGGAGATCTCGGCGTCGAAATTCCACCGGAAGAAGTGCCGGCGATTCAGAAAGACATCATTCGGCGCGCAAACCAGCGCGGCATGCCCGTCATCGTCGCCACGCAGATGCTCAACTCGATGACCGAGCACCCGCGCCCCACGCGTGCAGAAGCCAGCGACGTCGCCAACGCGATCTTCGACAACACCGACGCGGTGATGCTCTCGGGCGAATCGGCTTCTGGCCGCTACCCCATCGAGTCGGTCGAAATGATGAACCGCATCGTGGAGGCCGCCGAGTCGGCCATGCGCCAGAGCTTCCCGCGCATCGGCAGCGGTGAGCCCGCGAAGTTGCCGGCCGACTTCCCCGACGTGACGTGTGGGGTCGCGTGCCGTGCGGCGCGTGAAGCCGGTGCGGCGTTGATCGTCGCCTTCACGTTGACCGGCACCACGGCGCGCCTGCTCTCGCGCTACCGCCCGCAGGTGCCGATCATCGCGTTCTCTCCCAACCAGGAGGTGCGCCGTCGCCTCGCGCTGCTGTGGGGCGTGATGCCGCGCGTGCTCGAGCCGGTGCAGGAAACCGAAGAGATGGTGCGCCGCGTGGAAGAAGAGCTGCTCGCGCGTGGTCTGGCGCGCCGTGGCGATCGCATCGTCATCGTGTTTGGTGCTCCCGTTGGTCAGGCTGGGCGCATCAACTCGCTGCGCCTGCACACCATCGAGATGTGACGAGACGTCACTTCGTCTTGAGCGCCCGCTTCGGCACGTCGGCTTCCACGAAGATGCGGAACAGCTCGCGGTCGAGCTGCCCGCCTTCAGATTCCTTCTTCAAGATGTCGAGCGCGAGCTCGTGCGGCACGGCCTTCTTGTACGGCCGGTCGCTCGCGGTGAGCGCGTCGTAGATGTCGCTGATGGCCATCATCTTCGACTGCACGGGGATCTGCTCGGCGGCCACCGCGCGCGGGTAGCCCTTACCGTCGAGCTTCTCGTGATGCGCGTACGCAATCTCGGGAACGCGGCGCAGCGTCCTCGTCCACGGGATCTGCGAGAGAAACCGGAACGTGTGCGTCACGTGCGATTCGATTTCACGGCGCTCCGTGGGCGACAGCGAACCCCGTGGAATCGAGAGCACCTGCACTTCGGCCGGAGTCAGCAACGTTTGCGGGCGTTCGCGTGAATCGTTGAACGCCATCGCCGACAACCCGCTGAGCTTCTCGAAGCCGCCCTGCGCGAGCACCGTGGGGCGGTTGCACTGCATGACGAACTCCATCGCGTCGTCGACGTCTTTGAGTTCGCGCGCGAGCCGCTCGTTCTCTTCTTGCTCGATGGCGGAGAACTCACGTTCACCACGCAGCTTCACTGCGTCGACCCGGCGCACCATCGACGCGAGCTGGCGGTCTTTGCGCGCGAGCTCGAAGCGTTGCTTCAACACCTCGAGCTCATGCGGGTAGAGCTTCTCGGCCTTCACCAACACCGGTTCGCGAACGCCGATCTTCCCGAAGTCGTGCAGCAGCGAGGCGTAGCGGATCTCCTGAATCTGCTCGGTCGAGAAGGTGAGGTCTTTGAACGGCCCGCTGCCGGCCTGCTCCGAGGCTTGCGCGAGCGCGACCGTGAGTGAGGCCACGCGACCTGAGTGACCTGCCGTCGTCGGGTCGCGCGACTCGATGGCCATCACCGAGGCCTGCACGAAGCCTTCGAACAGGCCGCGAATTTCCTCGTGCAGCATCGCGTTCTCGATGGCCTGCGCTGCCTGGCCGCCGAGCGCGATGAGCAGCTCTTCGTCTTCGGCGTCGAACTCACCGCCGACGGCGTTGAGCGCCTGAATGACGCCGGTGACTTCACCGCGCGTGTCGCGCATCGGCACGCAGAGCACCGACTTGGTGCGGTAGTTCGTCTTCACGTCCCAGTCGCGTTGAAAGCGCGGGTCGTCGTACGCGTCGCGAAGGTTCACGACCTCGCCGCTCTGCGCGACCGAGCCCGCGATGCCCTGACCCAGCGGCACCCGAATCTCCTGCTTGGCGCCCTGTGCGACACGGCTCCACAGCTCGTTGCGCTGGCGGTCGATGATGAACAGCGAGCAGCGGTCGGCCTCGATGACGCGCGCGGCTTCGCGAAGAATCAGCGGCAGCAATTCATCGAGGCTGTGCGCTGCTGCCATGGCCTTCGCCACTTCGAGAATCGCCTGCAGCTTGTCGACGCGGCGGCGGGCTTGTTCGAGGGGCGAGGGCGGCACCGCATCAGCTTTGGGGTCGTGCACAGGGGGAGATCATCCTCCGAAGCCGCGCGAGGGGGCAACCTTCGTGCTACCAGCGCAAGTCATGACCAACCCGGTGCGAGTTGCCCCGTCGATTCTGTCGGCTGACTTCGGGCGGCTCGGCGAAGAGGTGAAGGCCATCACCGCAGCCGGCGCCGACTACGTGCACGTCGACGTGATGGACGGTCGCTTCGTGCCCAACATCACCATCGGGCCGCTCGTGGTCGAAGCGGTGAAGCGCGCGACGACGCTGCCGCTCGACGTGCACCTGATGATCGTCGAGCCCGAGAAGTACATCGAGGCGTTCGCGAAGGCCGGCGCCAACATCATCACCGTGCACCAGGAGACGTGCCTGCACCTGCACCGCGTGCTGCAGCAGATTCGAGCGGCCGGCGCGAAGCCGTCGGTGGTGCTCAACCCGTCGACGTCGCTGACCACCATCGAAGAGGTGCTGGGTGACGTCGACCAGATTCTCTTGATGTCGGTGAACCCCGGCTTCGGTGGCCAGGCGTTCATCGAGTCGACGGTCGACAAGACTCGGCGGCTCCGCTCGATGCTCGATGCGCGCGGGTTGCAGCGGGTCGAAATCGAAGTCGACGGTGGCATCAACGCCGAGACGGCGAAGCGCGTGGTCGCTGCGGGCGCGAATGTGCTCGTGGCGGGCAACGCGGTGTTCAAGACGCCCGACTACCGGGCGGCCATCGCAGCGCTGCGCCCTGGCTGACCCGGCGTCACTCCACGAAGACGCGCTGCTCGTCGCCTTCGGGGGTGCGCACGTCGATGACATGAAGGCCGCCGAAGCGCAGGCGCGGGTGCTCGATTTTCAACCGCGAGTCGTTCGCCGCCTGCCACGTCGACCAGAGCCCCTTGTCGACGCGCCACGAGTACTGGCGGCCCGCGCGCACCTCGAGCGACGCGCTGCCATCACCCTTCGTCGACGCGCCGAGGAGATCGACGGCCGCGCGCTTCATCACCGGGTTGCAGACCTGACCGTCGGCCAACAGGTTTGCGTACAGCGCTGCATGGTTGAACGTATTCGAGCCCGCGACGCGACCGATGCCGCGCGCCCCGACGAGCTGTAATTGAAAGCCGTTGAACTCCGGCACCGTGAAGGCCGCGAGGCCCGTCGCCAGCTGCGGCTCGGCGAGCGACAACAGCGACGGCACCAGGTTGGCCAACGCATTGGCATTCTCAGCGAGCAGCTCGCTGTTCGACACGCGCACGTTGGTGATGGCGCCAGTCAGCGAGCCCACCACCGGCGTCACCGTCGAGCAGCCGTCGTGCGTCACGCCCAGCGGCAGCGAGAGGTCGGCCGTCACCGTCAGCAACCGCACGAAGCGATCTTCGATGTCTGCGTACACGTCGAGCTGCAGTCCGGGCCACTTCAATTGCAGCAGCGGGTCGAGCGGGCGACCGTCACCATCGACCGTGCCTTCACCCACCACCACGCTTGGCGCGTTCACCGGGCGAATCACCACGCGCAGCGGCACGTTGCGGTTCTCGGTCAGCTTGTTGAGCGAGGGCAGCAACGTACCCAACAGCTCCGAGTTGAGCTGCGCCACCGTCTCGGTGCCCAGCTCGAGGCACAGCGCGCCCGACTGCTGCGCGTGAAACAGCAGCTCGGTCATCAGCTGGTTCGAAACGGAGAGGCCGACGTCGTACGTGCCCGGCGCGTCGAGCTCGAAGTCAGGCAGCGGCAACAACGGCGGGGAGGGGCGCGTCACGGGCGCCACGCAATCAGCGACGACGACTTCCTTGGCGCCCCCACGCAGCCCCGCGGTGAGCCCCGTCGACGACGCCTCGGCGTTGCCACCTGCTCCGAGCGAGAGCTCGATGGCGGAACCTGCAGGCGCGCCGAGCGCCGCGAGCGCGGTGGCGATCTCCAGGCGACCTTCGACCCCGAGCAGCGCAGGCACGCACTTGTTCGTCATCGAATCGAGGCACACGCCAGCGTCGACTTCGCAGCTCGACGTCGCGCCGTTGAACTGGGGGCATTCACCCATCGGCCCGCAGCTCGCGCAGTTCGCCTCTGACAGCGCGTCGGTCAACTGTGTGCGCAGCGACGCCGTCAGCTGACCAATCAACAGCGTCTTCACCGCCCCGAGGTTCGCCAGGTCCAGTGAGCTGCAGCCCTCGTTGAGGATCTCGATGTCGTTGGGGTCGATGCAGTTCGGCGCCATCGTGGCTCCCGAGCATGCGGCCGTATTCCCGACGTTCGCGACCTCGAGCGAGAGCAGCTGGTCCCACCGGGTGTTGATGGCGAACTTGATGTCGAGCGCGAGATCATTGGTCGGCGGCTGCGCCCGCGCCGTGTCGAGGTCGACGGTGAACTTCGCGCGCGGGTTTGAATCGAACCCGCACAGCAGCGAGCGGTTCGAGCCGAGCGACGAAATCGGAATGCGACCCGTCTGCACGCTGGCGTTGACGCGCGCTTCGAGAATGTCGGGGCCGCGAGGCGCGAAGCTCAAAGAGTTGAAGGTGATGGTGACGGGCTGGCCGACGTCATCGGCGGTGCAGGCGCCGTTCATGCGGCCACACGATTCTTGCGTGCAGTACAGCGAGCCCGTGTCTGCGACGACGATCTGCACTACGGGAATGCCGACGAACGAGACCTGCTCGATGCTGCACGGCACGGGCACCTGCATCACCCCGCCGGGCGCGAAGAACTCGAGAATCGAAGCCGAGTTCTGATTGAGCGTGGTGAAGCCGTGCGCCGAGAGCCGCGCCGCGCCCGCGCTGTTGATTTTTTCGCCCTGAAACGAGCCCTGCGGCAACGGCGTGAAGCCACCACAAGCGCAACCGGTCGGAGCGCTGCAGGCCCACATTCCGGCCACGCACCACGCCATGAGCCATGAGCGACGATTCATGGGCGGGGCGTGTAGCAGGAAGGTGACGTCTGCGTCGTGCAGCGGGCCGAAACGTTCGACGCGAAATCGCCATTCTCGTACTCGGCCGATGCTCGACTTGCAGGTCGACGGACGCAGGCCGCGATGACGTTCTCAGGCCCGAGACCGTTGACCGTCGACGACATCGAACGTGCGCTGCTCGACGTTCCTGCCTGCAGCGGCGACGAAACTGGGGCCGCCGTTCATCAAGACGGGCCTCGCTGACGAGGCGCGCGAGAAGAAGCGACGCTGAGCCGATGTGCCGAACGGTGACGAGGCGGGTGCGGCAGCGCAGACACACCCACGTCTCCTCCCCGAACGTGGCGCCGAGACTTCGCGTGCGAGACGAAAACGCAGTTAACTCGCGCCATCCCGATGCGTACCAAACCCTTCGTCGCGCTCAGCTTCGTCATTTCCTTTGCGGCCGTCGCAGCACCCAGGCCGCAAGATCGCGAAGCGCTCCGCAAGACGATGGAGTCGGTCATCGCGACGAGCACGTTGAACAAGGCGCGCGTCGGCGTTCAGGTTCGCAGCCTCGACGACGGTTCGATCGTCTTCTCGCGTGAAGCTGACGAACTGCTGAACCCCGCATCGAACGTGAAGCTCTTCACTGCTGCGGCGGCGCTCGCGCGGCTCGGGCCTGAGTACCGCTTTGAGACTGAGTTCCTCGTCGACAACGAGTTCAAAGACGGCAAAGCCAAGACGCTCTACATCCGCGGGCGCGGAGACCCGAGCATCACCACCGAGCGGTTGTATGGAATGGTCGCGGAGCTCGTGCACGCGGGCCTGAAAGAGGTCGGAGAGATCGTCGTCGACGATTCGTGGTTCGACACCGAGCGGCTGCCTCCGGGGTTCGATCAGGAGTACGGCGACAAGGCGTACCTGGCGCCCACCGGCGCGCTCTCGCTGAACTGGAACACCATCGGCGTTTACCTGCGGCCGGCAGACCAGGCGGGCGGCAAGGCGATGGTCGAGGTCGAACCTCCGAGCGACTATTTCGTCATCGAGAGCACGGTCAGCACGGGCACGAAGACGCAGCGTCGCTTCACGGTGGCCTCGTCGGTCGACAAAGATCGAGTGCGTCAGAAGATCGTCGCTGACGGGGTGGTGCCGGTCGAGAAGGGCACGTGGTCGGTGTGGAAGAAGATCGATCAGCCTGCGCTGTATTTCGGTTTCACGGTGAAGGCGTTGTTGGCGCAGCGAGGGGTGAAGGTGAAGGGTCGCCTGCGCGCGGCAGTCACGCCGCACTATGGGCTCAAGATGCTGCACGTCGCGCAGAGCGACACGCTGGACATCGTGCTCAAGCGCCTCAACAAGAACTCGTCGAACTTCGTGGCTGAGCAGTTGATCAAGACGCTCGGCGCTGAAGGCCGCGGCGTCCCCGGCTCGCACGCCAAGGGCATCGACGTCGTGGAAGATTTTCTCGAGCGTGACGTGGGCATCGCGCGCGGCAGCTACGTGATGAAGAACGGCTCGGGTCTGAACGACGCGAATCGTTTCTCGGCCTCGCAGACCAACCGCCTGCTGGTGCACATGATGGAGCGCTTCACCGTCATGCCCGAGTACCTCTCGTCGGTCGGCATCGCAGGTAAAGACGGCACGTTGAAGTACCGCTTCGAAGGCAGCGACGCGGTGGGGCGCCTGCGCGCGAAGACGGGCACGCTCGAGACGGTCTCGGCGCTCTCGGGCTACGTGCAGTCGGTGGGCGGAGAGCGCTTCGTGTTCTCGATCATGGTGAACGACTTTGCAGGGCGTGCGGGCACGGTGGTGCCGAACATCGACGCGCTCGGTGCGGCGGTGGCGGCGTCGGGTTCGACGGGTGGGCCTTCGGCGGCTGTCGCGGCGCTGAACCCGCCGACCGTGGTGGGGCCGTTCGAAGAGCTCAAGAAGCGCCTGCAGACCTACGTCGGGCTCGCGCAGAAGGGTGAGAAGCGCAACGTCGCGCTGCTTCGCACCGCGTGGCGCAGCGAAAAGGACCCAGCCGTGCGGGCGATCATCGCTGACGCGCTGTACCAGTCAGACCCGCGTGAAGGCGCGTCGGTGCGCGTGCTGCTCGACTCGGCGCTGGCCAGCGATGACGTGTACGGCCGCATCAAGAAGGCGTCGCTCGAGGCCGGGTTCGATCTCCCCGTGTTGCCTTCGCTCGTCGAGCTCGCGGCTGCGGGCAACATCGACGCGGCGGCGCGGCTGTTCGACTTCGTGCGCGTTGATCAGGCCGACGAGCGCTCGTCGGCGTGGCTCTCTGAACAGCTCGCGGTCGTCGCGACAGACGCGCCGCAGGAGCTGTTGCTCGCGCTCAAGTCGACGCCTGAGGCCGATCGCGCCGTCGTCATCGACAGCCTCGTTCGCGGCATGGTCAAGGCCGCCCAGCCAGAGGCGCCGCTGTGGGGCGTGCTGCGGCAGAACGAAGGCGCCGCCGACCCGGCGATGGTCGCGTTCGCCAAGAACCTCGAGGCCACGCTCTCGCTGAAGATCGCGCAGGCCAAGGCGCCGGTCGAACCTGCGAGCGCCAACAGTGCCACGGCGCCGGGCGGGTGATCACTTGTCGGTAGGTCGTGCTATGCGCTGGTCGAACCACACAACCGGCCCGCGATGGGCTGGTTCTCGATCGGAGACGAACGCATGGCTGGCGGAATCAACAAGGTAATCCTCATCGGTAATCTCGGGCGTGATCCTGAAGTTCGCTTCACTCCGAGCGGCCAGGCGGTCGCCAACTTCAGCATCGCCACCAGCGAGTCGTGGACGGACAAGACCTCCGGTCAGAAGAACGAGAAGACCGAGTGGCACCGCATCGTCGTGTGGGGGAAGTTGGCCGAGCTCTGCGGCGAGTACTTGAAAAAGGGTCGCCAGTGCTACGTCGAGGGGCGCCTTCAGACCCGCGAGTGGACTGATAAAGAGAACAAGAAGAACTACACGACCGAAGTGGTCGCCAACACCGTGCAGTTCCTCGGCGGTGGCGCAGGCGGTCGCACGGGTGAGGGCGGCGGTGGCGCAGGTGGTGGTGGAGGCTTCCAGCGAGGCGGGACTGAGCAGGGCGGTGGTGGCGGCGGGGCCCCGGCTGACGATTTCGGCGGGCCTCCTCCCGCTGATGACATTCCGTTCTGAGCAGGACTAGGGTTCGTTCTCCATTCATGAAGCGGGCCGGCGCTTCGGATCAGCACTTGACGCAGCCGCCCACTTTCTGTTTGTTGCGCCGCCCTTTCACGCAGCAGGTTTCCACACATCAGCGCCGAGCCCGGTTGGCGCTGTTCACGTCGCAGGAGCAGTCGAAATGAACACTAGAGCCCTCGCGCTCGGAGCCATGATCGGCTTCGTCGTCGCAATTGCCCCCTCATGTAGTCCCGCCAAGTGCGGACCCGTCAATTGTGACGGCTGCTGTGACGCAAGCGGTATGTGCGTGAAGAAGCCGAACAACGGCAACAACTCGAGCTGCGGTTCTGCTGGCAATACCTGCGTCGACTGCGCGGCTCAGAACACGACCTGCAACGTCACGACGAACACCTGCGTCGGCGGCACGGGCACGGGCGGCGGTACGGGTGGTGGTACGGGCACCGGCGGTGGCGGCACGACCTGCGACGGTTGCCGTATCCCCAGCGGCACCTGCGTTCCCCTTTCCACCACGTCGACGACGAACTGCGGTTCCAATGGAGATCGCTGCCAGGCGTGTCCGTCGGGTCAGCTCTGCACCAACGGCGCGTGCGTCATTCCTCCGGCCGTCGTCACCGTCGGCTCGCCCTGCACGATGAACTCTGAATGCCAGGCTACCCTCGGCGCCGCAGCGACGTGCCGCCTGACCGTGCCGAACGGCTCGGGTGCGTACCCCGGTGGCTTCTGCACGCTCGAGTGCGCCAACGCGGCGTGCCCGACGGGTTCGACCTGTGTCCGTGGTGTTGAAGAGTTCGGTGAGACCCAGGTGTGCTGGCCGAACTGCACCCAGCCCCAGACGGTGCCGGGCGGCTGCCGCAACGGCTACGCCTGCTACGGTCTCGGTGCGACGTCGGGCGGGTGCTGGATCTACCCGTTGCCTACGCGCGACGCCGGTCCTCCGGCCGACAAGGTCGGCATCGCCTGCACCGCTGACACGCAGTGCCAGAACCCGCCGGAGAACGGTGGCGTCTGCTTGACCCGTGAGTACGGCTACAACTGGGAAGCCAACGACGGTTACTGCTCGCGCACCAACTGCAGTGAAGACAGTGATTGCGCCAGCGATGGCGGCGCGCTCTGCCTCGGCATCACCGAGAATGAGACGGCGTGTCTCCAGCACTGCGCAGACTCCACCGACGGTGGCCAGTCGAACTGCCGCAACGGTTACACGTGCGAGCCGTACTTCCTGAACCCGGGCGATGGTGGCCCCTCGATTCGTTCCGACAAGGGCTACTGCGTGCCTCCTGAGGCGCCTATCGCCACCACGGTCGGCGAAGCCTGCGTGACGTCGGCCGACTGCCAGGTCCCCGATGGTTCCATCGCGGACTGCCGCCCGGGCGTGTTGACGGACGGTGGCCCGGGCCCGTTCACGGGTGGCTACTGCTCGCGCTTCCAGTGTGAAGACGACAGCGAGTGCGGCCCGGCCATCACGGACGGTGGTACGCCCAACCGCTGCCTCTTCTCGCAGCAGGGAACGACCGTGTTCTCGTTCTGCTACAAGGGCTGCTCGAGCTCGACCGGTGGCGTTGGTGATTGCCGCGCGGGCTACACCTGTGCCGGTTACGGCCTCGGCGACGGTGGCCGCAGCCTCGACGGTTACTGCAACGTTGCGTGCGACGCCCCGGGCGTCGGTACCTGCCCGCAGGGCTCCACGTGCGTGCCGGCGACCGGCTACTGCACGCTGGGCGACGGCGGCATCCTCTAAGCCGTTCGTTACAGTTTGAGTAAGGAGGGGGCGACAGTCGATGTGACTGTCGCCCCCGTTTCTTTCGTGATGTCTGAAGAGGTGTCGTCGTGGCTGATGCGGTCGTTCGTGCGTTGTTGGAGCAGAGCAACCTGACGGTGTCGGTCGTCGTGGTGACCGATGTGGCCCGCGACGCGAGGGTTCGACATGCGCTTGGGTCGGCGTCGGCCTCGCTCTTCGCGCAGGGGCTCGCGGCGGGCGCGTTGATGGCGTCGCTGCAGAAGAAGGAAGAGACGCGCATCAACCTGCAGCTCGAGTGCGACGGGCCGCTGCGTGGCTATTTCGTCGACGCCTCGGTGTCGGGCGCGTTGCGCGGCTACGTGAAGAACCCCAACGTCGAAGTGGAGCTCGCGCAGGGCACCTTTCAGTGGCGCGCGGCGCTGGGCAACTCGGGCTTCATTTCAGTGCTGCGTGACATGGGCGGCGAGTACTACCGCTCGTCGGTGGAGCTGCAGACCATGCAGCTGGCCGACGACTTGAATCACTACTTCGAGAAGTCTGACCAGGTCGCCACGCGGGTGCTGCTCGAGCTCGCCAACGTCGGCGGCGAGAACCTCGGCGTGATGGCGGGTGTGCTCATTCAGTCACTGCCCGACGGAGATCTCGCGGAGCTCCAGCGGTTGAATGAGCAGTTGCCCGCTCGGCTGCGCGCGTGGTGCGGAGCGGGTGGAGGCGAACCGGAAGCGCTGCTTGAAGCGCTGCTCCCGGGCGCGGAGGTGTTGGCGCGCACGGCGCTGCGCTTCGCCTGTACCTGCAGCAAAGAACGCGCACTGACGACGCTGTCAGCGCTTGGCGCCGACGAGGTTCAGGAGATCGTCGACACCATGGGCAGCACGGCCGTCACGTGCCAGTTCTGCAATACCAAGCACGAGATCACGCTCCCGGACCTCTGGGACATTCTCGAGCGGCTCGGACGGCCTCAGCTGCGCAACTGATTCACTGCTTCGCGTCGAGCGCCTTGAGCTCTTCGAAGCCGGGCAGCTGCGAGAGATCGGGCACGATGATGATCTCGATGCGGCGGTTCTGCGCCTTCGATTCTTTCGTGTCGTTCGCGGCGACGGGGTGCGTCTCTCCGAAGGACGCGGCGGAGATGCGCTCGGCCGGAAGCCCGGCCTCCACCATCGCCTTGAGCACTGTGATGGAGCGCGCGGCCGCGAGCTCCCAGTTGCTTGGGTACTGCGCGGAGTTGATGGGCACGTTGTCGGTGTGGCCCTCGACCTGGAAGGTGCGCTTGGGAATCGTCGCCAGCACCTGACCGACCTCGGCGATGGCCGCTTTGCCGTCTTTCGAGAGGCTCGCAGAGCCGGAGCCGAACAAGATGTCGGTGGCCAGCACGACCACCATGCGGCCCTCGACGATCTTCACCTTCAATTTGCCGGCGTCGATGAGGCTGCGGAACCGCGCGATGAGGTTCTTGAACTCGTTGATGCGGCCCTCGGCTTCGGCGCGGCGCCGCTCGAGCTCGGCGAGCGCGCGCGTCATTTCTTCGACTGAGTTCTGCAACCGACTCTTGTCTTTGGTCGCCGCCGCGATGTCGCCGCGGAGCTTGTCGATGCGCGCCGTGAGATCTCTGACCTTCTCCTGCTCGTCAGCGAGTGCAGCGGCGAGCTCGTTGTTCTTTTCGGCCAACTTCCGCTGCTTTGCTTCGAGCTCGGCGAGCGCCTTGTTCTTGTCGCTGAGGTTGGCGTCGAGGCCGTCTCGTTCGGTCTTCAACGCGTCGTAGGTGCTCTGGGTGACACAGGCTGTCGACGCGAGCAGCGCCAGCAATGGCAGGAGCATTTTCATGGCGCGCGATGCTGCCACACGGCCTCCGCCTACCCGTCAAACGATTTGTCGACGTGGTTCAACCGTGACGTGACTCGTGCGAGCGTCGCGCGTTGCACATTCATAGGAGGTCACGATGGACGCGCTCGAACGCATCGCGAAGCTGCTCGACGACGAATCACCCCGAAAACGCATTGCCGCAGCGGTGGTGCTCGGCGAGCTGCGCGTGAAAGACCCGGCGGTCGTCACGCGACTGGTGGCCATGGCGAAGGACCCCATCGACGCCTACGCAGAAGCGGCCATCGAAGCGCTCGGGGGCACGCGTTCGGTGAAGGCATTGCCGGTGTTGCTCGATGCGCTGGGGCGCGGGAAAGAGCTCGCGGCGAAGGCGCGCGTGGCGATCAGTGATCTCGGCGAAGACGCGCTGCCCGAGATTCGTTCACGCCTCGACACCGCGACGCCTGAAGTCCGCGCGGCGCTCTCGCAGTTGCTGCCTGCCGTGGGCGGGCGTCAGAGCTTCGAGATGGCGCTCGAGGGGCTGCGAGGCCAACCGTGGGACGCCATCAACAAGGTCGCGCTCTCGGTGCGGCAAGAAGCGCGCACCATGAGCGAGGCCGAGCGTCGTGTGATGAAGACGCAGGCAGAGAAGTTCCTCGCGAAGAAGAAGAGCGCCGACGACGAATACGCAGTGCGCGGCGTGCTGAAGATCGTCGGGTTCCTCGAGCTCGAAGAGACGCAGGATCTGCTGCTCGGTTACCTGTCGTCGAAGCAGCCGCCCGCCATTCGTGTCGAGGCCGCGACGGCGCTGCGCTTCGCGTTGACGAATGGCCCGTCGAAGAAGGCGCTCCGTCGCTTGATGGAGCTGCTGCTCGATGATGACGCGCTGGTCGGGCGCTCTGCGCGCGACTCGTTGACGGTGTTGAAGGTCGGCGCGGAGTTCTGCACAGAGCTGGCGGAACTCTGTGACTCGGCCATCGGTGAAGTCGCGCTGTGGGCGATTCATCGCCTCGGTGAGCTGGCCGTCAGCGAAAAAGGAGCAGCCGGAAAGCTCGCGGCGAAGACGTTGTTGCCCGTCGCGCGCAGCGGCGAGCGTGCGCGAGCCGAAGCCGCGTCGAAGGCGCTCGCGGCGCTCCCCGGTGGTGACTCGTTGCTCGCTGCCGCGCTCGCAGAAGCGCAAGACGAGACCGGCGCGCAGGTGCTGGCCGACGTGCTCGCGCCGCTCGCGGCATCGCTGAACAAGAAAGACGTGAAGCTGTTGTTGGAGGCGGGCGGCAAGAACCTGGGCAAACACCTCTCGGTCGCGCGCAAGCAGCTCGAGCCTGTTCGCGTCGCCGACGGAGCCGCGTGGGCTGAGCTGCTGCGCGACAAGGCGAAGGCGCTCGCGAAGAAAGACCCGGCGCGCGCCGAGGCCATCGGAAACATGCTCGGGCGCTCGAAGGTCGCGACGACCGAAGACCGCTTCGGCCTTCTTGTCGCGCAGCTGGCGCACGGCAGCCTGGACCCGCACCCGCGCGCACGTCAGCGGGACCCGGCGCTGCAGGAGCTCGAGCGCCTGCACCGCGAAGGCTTCAATTTGGGCGACGCGGTCACGAAGAACAAGGCGCTCAGCGACGAGGCCCGGTACTACGTCGGCGTGCACTTCGCCGAGAAGGCGACGTACGAATTGAAGAACGTCGGCGCTGAGATTCTCGAGGGCCTCGCGAGCGGCAAGCACAAGCTCGGGAAGGCCGCGAAGAACAAGCTCAAGCTCCTCGGCCTGTGAACGCGCGCGACTGGCAGGCGGAGATGCGGGCGCGCTTCGAAGCCGCCGCTGACCCTTCGCGCGCCAGGCAGATGCAGACGTACATGAAGTCGGCGCTGCCGTACTACGGGTTGCCTGGGCCCGCGGCGCGCCGCATCGTGAAGCAGCTCGCCAAAGACGTGCGCTTCGAGTCGTTCGCCGAGTTCGAGCGCTTCGTACGCACGTTGTGGACGCACGCGACACATCGCGAAGAGCGCTACGCGGCGCTGACGTTTCTCGACCTGAAGCAGACGCGCGTGTTCCAGACGTTCGACGCGCTCCCGCTCTACGAGTTCTTCATCGTCGACGGCGCGTGGTGGGACCTCGTCGACGAGGTCGCCACGCATCGCTTCGTGAAGCTGCTCGAGGAAGACCGCGCTGCGATGGCGGAGGTGTTGCGCCGATGGTCGAAGTCAAAAAATCTGTGGCTGCGACGCTCGGCGATCATCGCGCAGGTGCTGCGGCACGAAGAAACTGAGTGTGCGCTGCTGTTCGAGTTCATCGAGCCGGCGATCTCCGAGAAGGAGTTCTTTCTGAGGAAAGCCATCGGCTGGGGGCTGCGTTCGGCGGCGAAGGAGCACCCGCGAGAAGTCCGCGCCTACCTGACGAAGAACGAAGCCCGGCTCAGTGGGCTGTCTCGTCGCGAGGCGGAGAAAGGCTTCGACAGCGCGCCGTAGTTTCTCGCAGAGGGCTCGATGACGCGCCATTTCGCCCCGCCAGTCTGACTGCAGTCGTTCAAGTGCATCACCACAGATGGTGGAGCTCACTGCGCGGCGGCACGTGGTTGACGCCGTGGCGCGGGCTCGTCTTGTCGGCGCGTGAGGGAGTCGTCCGATGGTGCGAGTTCATCGTGTCGTTCGATTTCCTGCTCGACGTCATCTGGTTGTCTCGACTGCGCAGGAGCACCGATGCTGGCGTTCTGAGGTGGTCGGTGAACGTGCGTCGTCGTGGCCGACGTGTTCTTTGGTGCCGGCACCGGTGGGGTGCTGCACGAATGCGCCGTCAGAGCTGAACGCTGGGCGTGTTCTGCGCTCCGTCGACGACCACGTCGGTGCCGCTGACCCAGCTCGCGCGCGGCGACAGCAGGAACGCGGCGACGTCGGCCACTTCATCGAGCGAGCCCATTCGGCCCCACGGAAACTCACGCTTCACGAAGTCGGAGATCTTCTCGGGCATCTCTTTCACGCGACGCGCCCATGAGCCGCCTTCGAACAGAATGCTGCCCGGAGAGAGCGTGTTGACGCGAATCTTCCGCGACGCGAGCTCGCGACCCAGCGACTTCGCCAATGCGATCTCCGCTGCCTTCGCCGCGCCGTATTGCGGCCGCGGGCCCGCTCTCGAGCCGGAGATCGACGCGATGATCAACGCCGACCCACCGCCCGCCGCCTCGAGGTGCGGAGCCGCCGCGCGAATCAACCGCGCTGCGTGCACGAGGTTCACCTCGAGCGTCTTCACCCAGTCTTCAGCGCTCGTCTCGAGGAAGTTGCCGCCGAACGTGCCACCGACGTTGCCCACCACGCCGTCGACGCGACCCAGCGCCTTCGCAGCCGCCGTCACGAACTGCTCGACGCCGCCAGCCGCGAGCACGTCGACCTGTTCTCCATGCACACGAACGCCGAGCGCAGACAGCGCCTGCACCGCCGCGTCGAGCGTCTCCTTCGTGCGGCCGCACACGCCGACGTGCGCGCCTTCCTCTGCGAGCCGCCGCGCGATGGCGCGACCGATGCCGCGTGTACCGCCCGTGACGAGCACGACCTTGTCTTTGAGTCGGAGATCCATGACTGCCTCCTACTTCAGCGCGCTGCTTCGACACGCCCACAAGTCGCGTACGGCTTTGCGCGCCGCGGGGATGAACTCCATACCCTTGACCGAAGGGTCGAGCTTCACCACGAGCTTCAAGTCGGGCGTGATTCGGTAGAGGCCCTTCGATTTCTGCGCGAGCGTGATGAGTCGGCCGCCGTCCAACCGCGCGTCGGCGCCGAGCGTCACCACGATGCGCCCGGGGCCACCGTCGAGCTGCCGCAGCGCGAGCTTGCGGAGCTCGATCTTCAACAGCATCACTTCGTGCAGCGCGTCGAGCTCATCAGGCGCGTCACCGAAGCGGTCGACACACTCGGCGCGGAGATCTTCGAGCTCGTCGGCCGACTGCGCCTGGCTGAAGCGTTTGTAGAGCACCAGCCGCTGGTGCACGTCGGGCACGTACTGCTCCGGCAGGTACGCCGGCAGCGGCAGGTTTACGTCGGGCTCAATCTCGTCTTTCGGGGCCTCGCCACGGACCTCGGCGATCGCCTCCTCCAGCATCTGTGCGTAGAGGTCGAAGCCGACGGCCTCGATGCTGCCTGACTGCTCCTTGCCCAACAGACTGCCGGCGCCGCGAATCTCGAGATCGTGGGTGGCGATGTTGAAGCCCGCGCCGAGCTCGGTGAAGGCCTGCAGCACCTCGAGCCGTTTCTCGGCGTCGGCGGTGATCGCGCGACCATGCGGCACGAGCAGGTACGCGTACGCACGTTCCTTCGAGCGGCCGACTCGGCCCCGCAATTGGTACAGCTGGCTGAGCCCAAACTCGTCGGCGTTGTCGACGATCATCGTGTTGGCCGAGGCGATGTCGATGCCGCTCTCGACGATGCTGGTGGCGAGCAGCAGCTGCGCGCGCTTCTCGACGAACTGGAGCATCGCCTTCTCGAGCTCGCCGTCGGCCATTTGCCCGTGCGCGACGACCATCGAGACGTCAGGCACCAGCTCACGCAGGCGCTTCTCCATGGCGCCGATGGAGTGCACGCGGTTGTGAATGAAATACACCTGCCCGCCGCGCTGAATCTCGCGGTGAATGGCGTCTTTGATCTGCTGCTCGTCGAACTTGTTGACGAAGGTGCGGATCGCGCGCCGGTCTGCAGGCGGCGTGGTGATGAGCGAGAGATCTCTCATGCCGCTTAGCGCCATGTTCAGCGTTCGCGGAATCGGCGTGGCCGTCAGCGTCAATGTGTCGACGGTGGTGCGCAGGCGCTTGAGCGACTCTTTCTGCTTCACGCCGAACTTCTGCTCTTCGTCGATGACGAGGAGCCCGAGATCTTTGAACGCGGTCTGCGTCGACAACAGCTTGTGCGTACCGATGACGACGTCGACGCGGCCATCGCGCGCCTTCTGCAGCACCTCTCGCGCCTCCGAGGGTTTGCGCAGCGACGAGATGACGTCGACGGTGACGGGGTAGCCGTCGAAGCGGCGCTTGAAGTTGTTGTAGTGCTGATGCGCGAGCAGCGTGGTCGGCACCAGGAGCGCGACCTGCTTGCGGTCGAGCACCGCCTTGAAGATGGCGCGCATCGCCACTTCGGTCTTTCCGTAGCCGACGTCGCCACACACCAGGCGGTCCATCGGCAGCGGCTTCTGCATGTCGGCGATGACGTCGTCGATGGCCTTCTGCTGGTCGACGGTCTCTTCGAATTCGAAGTCGGCCTCGAACTGGTGGAAGTAGCGATCAGGCGGGCGGAACGCGTGACCCGCATGCGCTTTGCGCTCCGCGTAGAGCTGCAGCAGCTCGGCGGCCATCTTGAGCAGCTGCTCTTTGACGTACGCCTTGCGCTTCTCGAACGCGCCGGTGCCGAGCTTGTCGAGCGCGACCTTGGCGGGATCTCCACCGGTGAATTTGGAGATGAGCCGCATGCGGCTCACCGGCAGGTAGACCTTGTCTTTCCCCGCGAACTCCAACACCAGGAAGTCGGCCGACACGTTGTTGACCTGCATCGTCAACAGCCCGCCGTAGCGGCACACGCCGAAGTCGCCGTGCACGCACAGGTCGCCTTCCTTCAGGTCCTGAAAGCTGGCGGCGAAGCCCTCTGCCGTCGTGCGACGTCGACGTGCGCGGCGTCGGGCGCGAGGGCCGAACAGGTCTTCTTCGGCGAGCACCACGACGCCGGCCGCCGTGTCGATGAAGCCGTGCGCGACATCGCCGGTGAAGAGGTGCACCACCTCGAGCTCTTTGGGCACGCCGGAGAACGCCGCGCTGTGCAGGTTCGCGCGCACGCTGCGCTCCGAGAGCATGCGACGGAGCCGGTCGGCCTGGCCCGCAGAGCCGCACGCCACCACCACGCGGAGCCCGTCGTCGTGCCACTTCTTCAGCCGTTCTTCGAGCGGCGCCAGCGCGCCTTCTTCTCCGTGGTGTGAACGGATCGCCTCGCGGAGATCCTTCGTGCTGCCGAACGAGAATGACAGCGGTGCGGGGCCACCGAAGTCGAGCGACAGCCCTCCACCGGTCATCACGCGAAACTGCGCGAGCTCTTCAGCCAGCGCCTCTTCGCTCAAGAAGTGCGCGGCCGGCGCCATGGTGAGGTCGAGGCGCCGCACGGCCTCCGAGTGCGCGCGCTCGATCTCCATGACCAGCTCACCGACGGCTCTGTCTTGCGCGTTCGGCTCGTCGAGCCAGAACACGGGCTGCGGGTGCCACGCGCGCACGTACTCGAAGAGCGACGACAGGCCGCCGGCGAAGAACCCGGGCAGCAGCCCTTCGAGGCCACCGGCGCCCATGCCTTCACGAACCTGTTCGAGGCGCTCACGCACGCGCGAGGTCGGCACGTGTTGTTGCTCGGCCAGCGCACGAATCGACGCCTCGGCGACGCGGCGACTCTCGTCGGAGAAATACAGCTCGCGCGCCGGTAACAACGTCACCACCTCGAGTGAATCGAGCGTGCGCTGGTTGTCGGGGTCGAAGCTGCGCATCGACTCAACGCTGTCGCCGAAGAACTCGAGCCGCACGGGCGCCGCGTGCAGCGCAGGGAAGACGTCGAGAATGTCGCCGCGCACCGAGAACGAGCCGGGATCTTCGACCAGCGGCACGTTGCGGTAGCCCATGTTGGCCAGGCGCAGCGCGAGCTCGTCGCGGCCCGGGTCGTCGCCCACGCGCACTTCACCCGAGAGCTTGAGCATTTCCGCGCGCGGCAACACGCGGCGCATCAACGCGCGCACCGACACCACCAGCACCTCGAACTTCGCGCCGTGCGCCAGGTGGTACAGCGCGCCGAGGCGGTCGCTCACCACGCCCGCATCGGGGACCAGCTCGTCCCACGGCAACACCTCGTCGGCAGGCAGCCGCAGCACCTTCTTCGGCGTGTTTGCGTCGTCGCCGAAGAAGAAGGTCAGATCGCCCGCGAGCGCGTCGGCGGCGTCGTCGTCAGGCGTGACGCACACCAGCGGCGCCTTCAGTTTCTTCGCGACGCGCGCCAACACCCAGGCCCGCGCTGAACCGCTGAGCCCCACGGTGCGCACGCGCTCTCCGACGGCGAGCGACAACGGCAGCGAAGCGAATGCATCAGACGACACGGCCGGCACGTAGGGTGTTGCGTGCGGGCAAGTCAACGCGATTGCGCGCGCGCCAGCAGGTTGTCCAGCGAGGTGGCGCTGAACGGTTTGGCCAGCACCGGCGGGCGGTGTTGCGAGACGAAAACCTCGGCGCGTTCGGTGAACGTGCCGCCCGTCATGAAGACGAAGCGCGCGCGTTGCTCGGGGCTGATCTGCTGCCACACGTCGATGCCCGAGAGCTCCGGCATCATCATGTCGCAGAGCACGAGATCGAAGTCGTCGCGCGCCGAGAGCAGGGTGAGGGCTTCGCGACCCGAATAGGCGAGCGTGAGCATGTGCTCTTTGCCCAGGAGCCTCTCGAGCGAACGCAGAATCGAAGGCTCGTCGTCGACGATCAACACCTTGAGCGCGCGGCTGCGCGGCAGGTTCGGGGGCTCTTTCGGCGCGCTCGCGGTGGCGACGGGCAGGCGCACCTCGAACGTCGAGCCCATGCCCGGCGTGCTCTCGACG
>JAMHXF010000059.1:0-1110 GCA_035910535.1 Archangium sp.
GGGTCGCTCGCTGATCGACTCACCCACGGTCATGAAGGACTTCCTGCGGGTGTACTTCGCCGGAGCGGAGCGCGAGACCTTCGTCGTGGTCTTCCTCGACGCGAGCCATCGCGTCATCGAAGTCGAGGAACTGTTCGCCGGCACGCTGACGCAGACCTCGGTCTATCCGCGGGAAGTGGTCAAGCGCGCGCTGCACTTCAACGCCGCGGCCGTGTGCCTGAGCCACGTGCATCCGTCGTCGCAGACGGAGCCGAGCCGGGCCGACGAGGCGCTCACCAGCGCGCTGCGCCAGGCGCTGTCGCTGATCGACGTGCGGGTCATCGACCACATCATCGTCGCGGCCAACGGCAGTTCTCTGACCTCGATGGCGGAGCGTGGACTGCTGTGACCGAGCTCACCGACAGCGTGGGCGACCACTGGGTTCCTGCCTGCGGCGGCACCGAGCGGCCGACGAGAACGCGCACCGGTCGGACGCTGCTCTTCATGTGGAACACCACCAAGGGCGAGCACGCGTACTACGACTGCGAGCGCGACATCTTCCTCACCGATGACGAGGCCCGCGCGGCGTTCGCCCTCGACTGAGGGTGCGTCCGGCCCGGCCCACACCCCATCCACATCACACGGCGCGCCGCAATGGCGCGCCGCCTTCGGAGCATCTTCATGCAATTCATCGAAATCGGCCCGGTCCCGGGCGAGGAAAACTGCGCCCAGGTGGGCAGTCCCGACTACACCGAGGCCTCGATGCGCGAGTGCGAGGTCTTCCGTCGCATGCTGTATCGGCTGTTCCCGGTCCCGGAGGGCCTGCCGGTGGCGTACGTCGGCCGCACCCATCCGCACGACTTCGGAAACTACCGCGAGGTCTCGATCCGGTACGACGACGCCAACAACGAAGCGGTCGAGTTCGCCTACGAGGTCGAGCGCTCGGTGCCGGCGTCGTGGGACTCTATCGCCCGGTACGAACTCGCCTGGTACGAGCGCAAGCGGGCATACGACGTGGCGGTGCGAGAGCAGCGCCTGCAGCCCGAAGAGGTGCCGCCACAGTTCGGCGCCCTGACGCCGCCGAGCCTGCCACCGAACGCCAGCTTCTCCGAAATGCTAGCGAGCAACCCG
>JAMHXF010000060.1:0-1019 GCA_035910535.1 Archangium sp.
CAGAGCCGCAACTCCACGAACTCGAACCTGCCACCGTCGAGCGACGGCCCGGGCGGCGCCTCGCCGAAGGCGACCAAGAAGCCCGACAAGAAAGGTCGCAAGCGCGGCGGCCAGCCCGGGCACAAGGGGTCGCACCGAGTGCTGGTGGCTGCCGACCAGGTCCATGAGCCCATCGACATGTTCCCAGCGCGCTGCGACGACTGTCACGAGTCGCTGCCGAAGACGCCGGATCCCGACCCGACGCGACACCAGTACATCGAGCTCGCGCCGCTGCTGCCCCACGTCACCGAGTTCCGCCGTCACGAGGTGTGCTGCCCGAGCTGCGGCTACTGGACGCGCGCGCACTACGACGACGATGTCATCCCGCGTTACGCGTTCGGTCCGCGCGTGGCGGCGGTGGTCTCGCTGCTGACGGGCGTGTACCACCTGAGCCGGCGGAGCACGGTGCGCTTGCTGCAGGAGCTGCTCGGCCTGCGCATCTCGACAGGGAGCGTCAGCAACCTCGAGCGCCGCATGAGCGTCGCGGTGGAGCCAGCCGTCGATGAGGCGTGGGCCGAGGCCCAGTCAGCCGCCGTCAAACATGTCGACGGCACGACGTGGCTCGAGGCAGGCATGCTTCTCGCGTTGTGGACCATCGCCACGGCGGGCGTGACGGTGTTCAAGATCCTGTCGAACGGCCAGGGCGACACCCTCAAGACCAAGCTGCTGACCTCGACGAAGGGCGTGCTGGTGAGCGACCGGGCCTCGGCGCTGAAGTTCTGGGCGATGCACCTTCGGCAGATCTGCTGGGCCCACCTGCTCCGCAAGTTCGTGTCCTTCACCGAGCGTGACGGGCCCACGCGCACCCTGGGGCGCGAGCTGCTCGATTGCACTCGAGTGATCTTCGCCTACTGGTACGACTTCAAAGAAGGTCGTCTCACGCGCGAGCAATTCGCCGCGCGCATCGCGCCCGTGCGCACGGACTTCGAGCGCACGCTGCGTCGCGCGATCGACACCGACATCAAGGGCCTGAGCGGGTC
>JAMHXF010000061.1:0-171760 GCA_035910535.1 Archangium sp.
CGGCGACGAGCTCGCCGAGGAGTCGCGCGACCCTGTGCCCGTTGATGGAAGTGTCCACGTAGATGGCCAGGCACTCGCGTGTGAAGTCGTCGACGACGTTGAAGGTGCGGAATCGCCGCCCGGTCACCGTCGCGTCTGACACGAAGTCCATGGACCACCGCTCGTTGGGGCGAGTCGGCGGCGGCAGCACGGTGCGCTCGAGGTGCCGGCGAGCTTGCGACGCGCCTTCTTCCGGACCGACAGCCCCTCGAGCCGGTACAGGCGGTACACGCGCTTGTGATTCACCTCGAAGCCCTCGCGCCCCAACAGCGTGTGCAGCCTGCGGTAGCCGAATCTCGGGCGCTGCGTCGCGAGCGCCTTCATGCGCTCGACCAGCCTTGAAGGCTGCTCGCGGCGCGACTCATACGTCATGCTCGAGCGCGCGAAGCCCAACGCCCTGCAGCTTCGGCGCGTGGACAGCTTCATCTCCGCCTGCACGAAGCCGACCGCGCGGCGGTACGCCGCCGGCTTCACCATTTTTTTGAAAGCACCAACTTCAGCGCCTGGTTGTCGAGCAACTGGTCGGCCAGCAACTTCTTGAGCCGGCCGTTTTCGTCCTCGAGTTGCTTGAGCCGCTTCGCGTCGCTCACGTCCATTCCGCCGTACTTCGCCTTCCAGCGGTAGAACGTCTGCTCCGACACGCCGACACGCCTGCACACCTCGGCGGCCGTCGCCCCTGCGTCCACCTCGCGCAGCGCCCTGATGATTTGCTCTTCGGTGAAGTTGCTCTTCCGTCCCATCTGTCGTCCTCCTGCCCTCTTCGGGCATTGAAGGACTCACGCTTCAACTGGTCCAGTTTTCCGGGAGCACGTCAGGTGGCGTTACGGGACGAACGCGCTGCGAGCGCGCCGGCGACGTCCCGCCTGCCGAGTACGAGGAACTTATTACAGTCAGCAACAGCCCGGTCATGGTTGCCTGACTCTCTGAAAACAGTCTCCAGCTCAACGAAGCGCCGTGATCCTCACTTGAAAGGCGCTTACTTCACCTGTGGTCGCGACTCGCGAAATCAAGAAGCGGCCGTTTGGCATAGCTCCCAAGCAGGCAGCTCCGTCTCCCAGTACCGAGCCGAGCTGAATGGCGCGGTACGAAGGGGGAATCCAAAAGATCGGCGAACCAGCCGCCGCGCCGCAGGCGTCGAGCGTTTTCGAAACGCCAGTGAGTTCGAGCGGGCGATCGCCTGGGTCTTCCAAGGCTTGCGGTTGCGCTGACGGGTCTCGCCAAAGAAGGGGCGTTGCGGATGTCGAGCTCAAACGTCCCAAGCCAACCACCCCGCCTGCCAAAGCCACAGTAGAAGCTGTCACCCGTTGGGGAAGTCGAGGGGTTCCACTCGACCGGCAAAGCCACCGTCGCCGGTCACAATATCGATGAACCCATACAACTCCGTGCCGCGCAGCGGACCTTTCGCGCGCCGCAAGACCTGAAGAATCTCGAACAATCGGTCAGCGCGACGCATGAGCTCCGGCGTCTACGCCATCGCCGTGAGAATCGCGCAGCTCACGATGTTGCTGATCAAGAAGTACGGCGCGTTGATGGCGCCGTACAGCAGCCCATGAACCAGGCCGCGCCAAGCGGCGCAAGCCGAGAGGACCGCTGCGAACCAGTCGAGCGTGAACATGGTGCACGGAGCGCCGAACCCCTGCTGCCACCGTGCTGGCAGCAGCGCTCAAGTGCGTGTTCGCGCTGACTTCAGCTTCGCTTGCACCCGCGTCTTGCGCGCACGCGCGTCGTGGCCACGCGCTTCACGTCGCGCCGCTGCGAGGTCGTGGCGTGACAGCTTGGCCGTCGGTGTCTCGCCATGAATCAACGCGTCGATGTTGCGCGCGTCGACGACGCGACGGGCGGTGTCTTCTTCACGCGGCCTCGCGTTCATCGAACGCAGCACCTCGATGAACTTCGCGTTGAACGCGGGCAGGTCGGCGGGCTTGCGGCTCGTCACGAAGAGCCCGTCGATGACGACCTCCCGGTCGACCCACTGCGCGCCGGCGTTGACGAGGTCCGTCTCGAGCGCTGCCACCGACGTCATCGTCTTGCCGCGCACGTAGCCGAGCTCCGTCAGCGCCCACGCGCCGTGACAGATGGCCGCGATGGGCTTCTGCGGCACGGTGAACTGCTGCAGGAACGCGAGCGCCACATCGTCGGTGCGCAGCGTGTCGGCGTTGATGACGCCACCGGGCAACAACACCGCGGCGTAGCGGCTCGCGTCGGCGCCCGAGATGACGGCGTCGACTTCGACCTCTGCAGCCCAGTTGCCCTTCGACCAGCCTCGAATGCTGCCGGCCCTGGGCGCGAGCACGTCGACGTCGAAGCCGGCGTCACGGAGCGCGTGGCGTGGCTCGACCAGCTCCGAGTGCTCGAAGCCGTTGGTGGCGACGACGGCGACGCGCAGCTTGTCGCCGCTCATCGCGCGCTCCCGCTCACCACGGGAGGTAGGTCGCCGGTCGGCTTCACCACGCCGCACGCGATGCGCCCGCCCGCATTCCCTGCGGGCTGCGAGGTGAAGTCGTCGTCTGTCGCGTGCACGATGATTGCGTGGCCCACGACGTCGGCGGCGGTGCCCGTCGCGGCCTGCCATTCTTTGGTGCTGAACGTCAGGACGCCGCGGCCGTCGTTGCCGACGTCGATGTTGCCGATGTCGCCCATGTGCGCGGCGCCGTGACCGAGGCGACCGTGGGGCTCGTCGGCCGGGTTCCAATGCGGGCCCGCCGACGCGGCGTCGTCTGACGAGCAGTCGCCGTTCAAGTGCAGGTGCACCGCGTGTTTGCCCGGAGGTGCGTCGGTCACCTCGAGGCGCAGCTTCACTTCGCCGGCGCTGGTGAAGAACACGGCCTGACCGCCGACGGTCGAGCCGCTCTTCGCTTCGAGCGTCGCTTGTGCAGCGACCGCCTCGGTCTGCACGACGCTCATCTCTTTGTGTGCACAACCGGCCAACGCGAGTGCTGCTACCAACAGTGTCTTGTGCATGGTGAATCTCCTTGGGGTCGCAGGTTGCATCGGGTGTGCCCGGGAGCGTCGAAGGCGCTGAGGCGAAACCGCGCGCAGGACTGTCTCAGGTGGAGCGAGTGGTGTGGCGTTCCTGTTGCTTGTGCGAGCGTGGCGGCATGGGCCATCGGCTGACGGGCGATTTCTCGTACGCGCGCTTCAACCGGTTCCCGGTGATGCCGTGGTTGGCGAGGCATGGAGAGTCGGTCGCGGTGCCCCGCTTTGAGTGGCTCTCGAAGGACGGCGAGCAGACGCACTTCGCGATGCTGGGCGAGCTGCCGACGCTCGAGCTGCCCGCGTGGCTGTGTCGTGACGAAGCCGACTCGGACTGGCTGCGCGTGCCGACGTGGGTCGAGCCCGCGTGGTACCTGCGCGACGCGCTGCCGGCCCTGAAGGCGCAGGCGCGAGGGCTTCGGCGAGGTCGGCTGGTGGTGACGGCGACGTTCGCGTTTCGGCTCCACGCGCGCGAGCTGCCGGGGGTGGTGGACGAGCTCAACGTGGTCTTCAAGAACCGCGCACCGCTGCTCACCCGCGAGACGTTGGCTTCGCCGTCGCCGGAGCAGCGCGCGCTGCTCGAGAACAATGAAGAGAGGCACTTTCTGTGGCGCTGCGCCTCGCACCTCGCGGACACGGGTGCAGCCTCGGTGTTCATCGATGACGACGAGACGCTCGGCGATGCGCATCGTGTGCGGTTCTTTCAACTGACTTCGTCGCGGGTGTCCGCGCGCGAGTCGCTCGAGGAAACGTTGGGTGCGTTGAAGACATCGGGCCAGGCCTTCAAGCACCTGCACATCGGCACGCTGTTCGCGAACGGGTTGAGAGAAGCGAGCCCGGTGGCCAGCGCGCTGTTCGTCGAGAGCGCGCGGCTGCAGCTCGAGCGCGGTGAGTCAGCGCAATCGCGCGCAGACCTCGCGTGGGCACGGCACCTGTCGACGCCCGGTTGAGTCAACGCTCCAGCGTGAAGTGTGAGAGCCCTCGCGTGAGCCCGCCCGACCAGTCGCCGGTGTTCATCGCGTCGAACAGGCGCTCGGTGTCGACGAGCCACGGACCGAAGCTGCCGTTGACGTCGAGCACGAGCGCCAGGTCTTCGTCTTCGAGGTAGCCGCCGATGGGCGAGTGGTGCCCGCCGCCGCCGCCGAACAACGGGGCGCGAGAGAAGTTGCTCACGTAGCGGTGCTCCACGTCGTTCGACTGCCGCAGGTGCACGCGAAGCTCGTCGACAGACTTCAGCCGCACCGACTTCACGCGCCAGCCCTTCGGCACCACGTCGGACGACTCGAGCGTCACCTGGTCGAGGCTCATGGCGCGCACACCGAAGCGGCTGAATGGGTTGGCGCCGGTGCGCACGCCCATCGTTCGCAGCACGTTGGCGACGCTGGTGGGCCCGCAGATTGACGTGAAGGTCTGCGACTGCAGCGGCGCGTACAGCTTCGCCACCGGCAGCGCCCACGCTTTGGTGAGCAGCTCGCGGCGCTGAAACGCCGGGTTCGACCTGATGGACGCAAACGGCACCTTCGTACGAAGCATGGCGGAGCCTACGTAACGGGCGAGTCGTCGCCTCGCTGCTGCCCGTTTGAGGTAGACGGCGCACATGCTCCGCGCCTCGCTGCTGACTGCTTCGCTGCTCGTCGTCGCCTGCTCTCCGCCGGTGATGCCAGAGCCGACTGACGACCTGCCCTTCGAGCAGGCTTCTGCGACCGCGACGCCCGAACCTTCGAAGATGGGGCCCTTTGCGGTGGGCGTGCGCACGGTCGTCTTTGAAGACACGGGGCGTCGCAAGGCTGACGGTACGCCGCGCCTGCTGACCACGGAGATCTGGTACCCGGCGGTGCAGAGCTCGCGCGGCCAGCCCACCGTCACGTACGACATTCTTCAGCAGTTCACGCCCGAGCAGCAGCTCGCCATTGGCGCCGACACCATTCCGCTGCTGCAGACGGCCGCGGTGCGTGACGCGGCGCCGACGCGGCTGCACGGAAAATTTCCGCTCATCATCTTCAGCCACGGGCAGGCGGCGATTCGTTGGCAGTCGACGTACTACACGGTGCTGCTGGCCTCGCACGGCTACGTCGTCGTCTCGACCGACCACGAAGGCGGCACGCTGTACGACGTGGTGCGCGGGCAGCTGCAGGAGGTCACCGTCGGGCTGCAGACGCGACCTGACGACGTTCGCTACCTGCTCAACCGCATGGAGCGCCTCAAGAGTGACGACCCGCTCTTCGGGCTGCTCGACCTGGAGCGCATCGGCGTGACGGGGCACTCGTTCGGCGCCATCACCTCGATGCGCGTGGCGGCCATGGACCCGCGCGTGAAAATCATCGTGCCGCAGGCGCCGTTCGACGCGAGCGTGGCGTGGGTGGGCCTGACGATTCCCTCGATTCCCATGCACATTCAGGCGGCGCACGACGACCGCACGCTGCCGTGGGACAAAAACGTGGTGCCCACGATGGTCGAGGTGAACAAGACGGGGAAGCCGAGCTCGCTGCTGGACCTCGTGAAGGGCGGGCACTTCACCTTCTCTGACCTCTGCGGCTTCGACCTCGCGGCCATCGCCGACCGCGTGCAGCTCGACATTCCCGGAGCCAACGTGAAGAAGGTGCTCGAAGACGGCTGTGGCCCGACGGCGCCGAGCCCGGCGGTGGCGCAGCCGCTCATCAACCACTTCGGGGTCGCGTTCTTCAACGGCTACTTCAAAGACTCACAGGCCTCGCTCGACTTGATGACGCAGGCGAAGGCCGACGCGCTCGCGGGCGCCGCGGGCGTGGCGACGTTCGAGAAGACGCCGTGACTTCGTCAGCTTCGACGAAGTAGTTCGCCGCGCATGGCCGTCAACGCGACGAAGCTGCGCGAGCTGAACGAAGGTGAAGAGATTTCCTACGTCGACCCGCCGCTCGACGCGAAGGGCGAGGTCTGGTTCTGGGCCGCCGGGTATTCGCTGCGCATTCACAGCGACGGCAAGTTGTTCAAAGGTGAAGCGAGCGCGCTGCCGGGGAAGGTCACCGAGCGTCACACGCTGTACCGCGTGGCTGACAGTCTGGTCGTCGACGTCGAGGTGCGTGGCGCGGCGGCGCGCGTTCGTCGCGGCCTCTTGAACGGTCGCCTCGTGCACACGACTCACGCGGCCGACGAAGTGCCTGCGCTGCTCGAGAAGTACCGTGCGCTCACGCTGCGCGATGGCTCGGCGTGGAACGCGTCGTCGTCGCGTGTGCTGGTGCGCGAATACCGGAAGAAGCAGTTGAAGTGGACGGTGCACGTCGACGGCAGCTCCGTCTTCGAGAACTGGCGCGATGAAACGAAGACCGCGTCGCGTGAAGAGGCCATCGCGCTCGCCGAGAAGCGCATCGCGGCGAAAGAAAAGCAGGGCTTCACCACCACCCTCATCGAGCTGACGAAGGCCGAGTACGCGAACCCGGAGCTGAAGAAGCCGGTGAAGGCCGCAGCGCCCGTGAAGTTCGCGAAGCCCACCACGCCCTTCGAGGCCGTCGACGTGGCGGTGGCGCTGCTGCGCGACTTGCACGTGCGGCGCCCGCTGCATCACTTCGTCACCGAGTGCCTCGAGCTGCCGCGCGAGAACAAGCGCATCGACGCGGTGAACGGCGCGGTGAAGTTCTTCAAGGGGCTGCACAAAGAGCGCCTCGGCCGGTGGAACGGCGTGAAGGCCTCGAAGCCGAAGAAGCACGAGTCGAGCTGGGCGTACTTCGTGCGCGTGTACGGCTCGCTGACCTGGGTGCTCGCGGGTGAAGCGGGTGAGGACCTGCCCTGTTTCTATTGCGGCAACGTCTCTGGCGGCGGTTGGAGCCCGCTGGAGATTTCAGAAGGCCAGTACGAGCTCGAGGACCTCATCGAGGCCACCGGTGATGCGTCGTTGTCGGCGCTGCAGGTCTTCCACGGTGGTTGGCACACGGGCTACTCGTTCGCGTTCGACACGCGCACGGCGTCGCCCGACGGTGAGCACGCCATCGTACCGTTCGACGAAGGCGCGCCGTCGCTGCCGAAGAAGGCGAAGGTGGTTCCTTTTGGGAACTGGCTCTACGCGCGCGTGAAGGCGCAGCTCGCGATTGTCGAAAAGAACCTGAACGAGCTCGACTGACGTCGCGGTTCGCCTGTCGCGTTTCGCGGCCCTCGGGGGAATTCGCGGCACGTCTTCGTGCGTAACCGCGTGGAGTCTGTGCTGGCCGGCTCTTTGCTCGCGCCGCGGGCATGGAGTCTTCACGTCACCCTGGAGTTGCCTCGTGAACAGGTCTGCCGCTGCGTTGTTGTGTGCTGTCGCCGTCGTCGCTTCACCTGCGCGCGCTGAAGAGGGTTGGCCGCGCATCGGCGGGCACCTCGGCATCGCGTTGCCCATCGTGTCTTTTGGCCAGGGCGTCAGCCTCATCGGCCGCGACACGTTGAACATTGGCCTGACGCCGGGCATCACCGTGAAGCTCGACGAGCGCTGGTCCATCGACTTCGAGTTCATCGCCTTCAACGACTTCCGCACCGGCGGCGTCACCACCTTCGTCGTCGACCCCGGCGTGCTCTACAACTTCGGGCCGGTGACTGCGGGCCTGCGCGTGGCGACGGTCGTCGGCAACAACGTGAACGTGGGGCTGGTGCCGATTGTGGTGAAGCCGTTCCGCATCAACGAACGCTTCAGCTACTTCATCGAGCTCGACGTGCCGGTGTTCTTCCGCGCCACCGGGGCGTCAGTCGCGCTGCAGTTGCAGACCGGCGTGGCCTTCTGATTCGTGTTGAGGTCGGCACCATGCTCCGAGTCCGGGTCGTGGTGCCGCAGCCGCTCGAAGCGAACCCTGCCTTTGATGCGCTCGCGCGTCGCTTCGGGGTCGACGGCTCCGGGCATGAGCACCTCTCGGGGCGAATCGAAGGGCAGCGCGTCACCGCGCAGCTCCAACGAAACCCCGACAGCGAGCGGCAAGCGCACGGCGTGTCGTTGACGGTGTACTTCGAGGGCAAGCCCCGGCTGGGTGACGACGGCCCTTCGCTGTTGTTGCGCGGTGAAGACGCGACCGACGTGCGCGACAAGGCGCGCGGGCTGGTGCGGGAAGTGCAGTTGGGGTTTCCAGGCTTCGACCGGCAGGTCTTCATCGACAACACCTGCAGTGAAGCCGAGGCGCGGAGGTTGCTCAGCAAAGAGAGCACGCGCGAGGCGGCGCGCCGCATTCTCGACCTCGACGGCTCGAGTATTCTCATCACGCCGACGAGCGCCACGTTCTCGATGCCGCTGCGAGCGACTACGCCCGCGGCGGTGCTCTCGACTGCGCTCGACGAGCTCCTGACGGTCGCGCGCGTCGGTGGCCCCCGAGACACCGCGCGCTCGCAGCAACGCGGTACAGCGCTGCCTGCGGTGTCGGTCATCACGCTGGGCCTGACGGTTCCGTACGCGTGGTGGGTACAGACCACGTGGCCCGCCTCGGTTGGCGTCGCGAGCGTCGCTGGCGTGCTGGCCGGAGTCGCCGCGCTCTTCGCGCGACCGGCCATCGAAGACGCCTGCGCAGGTGACTCGGCGTCGGCGAGCCGCGCCCGTGCCGTGTTGACGGGCTTCGTGCTCTCAGCCTTCGCGTTCACGTTCGGGGTGCTGGTGCACCTCAACGGCGCGCTCGATGACTCGCCCGGGGTCCTGTGGCGCGGCGTCGTCACGAGCGTCAGCACGCCGACCAGGTCCAGTCGGAGCAGCGGCCTCACGCGCCTGGTGCACGTGCGCTGGCGCGACGGCAGCAAAGACACACGCGTGTGGGACGCTCAGAAGCCGGGAGATGAATACCTCGAGCGCCGTTTCCGCGGCGCGCTCGGCTTCGAGTGGGTCGGTCGCGGGCGCGGCGAAGTGCGGGCCCCAGCGACGAAGGGCCTCCGAGAGTTTCAAGAGCGCTAGGCAGGCGCCGGTTCAACGACGGGCGTCGGGCTCTCGCCCCACAACAACTGGCGCGCCGCGCTGACGGCTTCGGTCGTCCCTGCGAGCGCCACCACGTCACCGGCTGACAACCGCTCGTTCGCCGTGGGTAACACCACGTCGCCCGCGCCGCGATGAATGGCCAGCACCGTCGCGCCCGTGAGCCCGCGCAGGTTGATTTCAGCCAGCGACTTGCCGAGCACCGGGCTGTGCTCCGGCACACCGCACGACACCGGCTCGCCGATGCCCGGCAGTTGCTGGCGCACCAGGTTGAGCTGGTCGTCTTGTGGCTTCACGTCGGGGCTGGTGTGCGACGACAACGGCGCCTGACCCCGCGACAGCGCCTCGGCCACCACCTGCGCACCCGCGCGCAGATGACCTTCGAAGTCGGCCGCTTTGCGCGCGAAGGTGCCGAGCAGCACGAGCAGCAACAGAATCGCCGTGCCCGCAACCCAGATGGGCGGGAGGAACGGCGAGAGCAACGCCAGCGCCGGCACCATCACCGACACGCCGACGATGACGCGGAAGAGCGCCGACAACGCAGAGCGCGGCGCCCGCGCGAGGTCGACGCGCCCGGCCAGCGGCAGCGCGCGTTCGGCCAGCGAGTCTCCCAGCGCGCGCAGCACGCGCGTGAGGCCGACGCCCAGCGTCAGCAACACCACCACGCCGAAGGCCAGCAGCGCCCAGAATGAGAGCCCGTCGAGCTTCGGCGACAACAGCGCGAGGCACAGCAGCGTGACGATGATGCTGCCCACGTCGATGATGAGCAGCCGCACTCGCTTGGCCAGCTGTGAGCGTTCGGCGCCGGGCTTCGCGGTGCGCAGGCGCTCGAACCAGCTCGAGTACAGCGACACCCACGTCTGCACGCGGCCGGGCAGGCGGCTCTCGAACTGCTCGGCGACGCGCGGCGAGGCCTTGATGAACCACGGCGTGATGAGCGTGGTGAGCGCCGAGACCGCGACCGCGATGGGGTACATGAACGCGCCCGTCGCCTTCAGCGAGAGCCCCAGCGTGGCGATGATGAAAGAGAACTCGCCGATCTGCGCGAGGCTCAGGCCCGACTGCACGGCCGTCTTCACGCCGTTGCCGGTGAAGAAGACGCCCAGCGACACCGCGATGACCTTGCCCAGCACCACGACGGCGGTGACGGCCAGCACGTGCGGCCACCACTGCAGCAGCGCTGCGGGGTCGAGCAACATGCCCACCGACACGAAGAACACGGCCGCGAACAGGTCGCGCACCGGGCGAATGGCGTGCTCGACGGCGTGCCCTTCACCAGACTCCGCGACCAGCGAGCCGGCGATGAACGCGCCGAGCGCGACGGAGTACCCGGCGGCGTTCGCCAGCAACGAGAAGCCGAACGCGAGCGCGATGGCAGCGACCACCACCATCTCGCTGCGGTCTTGCTTGAGCACCAGCTTCATCAACCGCGGCACGGTGAGCAGGCCGCCCACCAGCAGCGCCGCGAGGAACGCGCCGAGGCGCCCCAGCGTCAACGCGAGCTCACCGGCCGACACGCCAGCGCCCGTCGCCACGGCCGTCATCACCGCCATCAACACGATGGCCACCAGGTCTTCGACGAGCAGCACGCCGACCACGATGCCGCGCACGGGCTCCTTCACCTTCAGGTCTTCGAAGGCGCGCGCGATGATGGTGGTGCTGGAGATGGCGATGATGGCGCCCAGGAACACGCTCTCGAGCTGGGTCCACCCGAAGGCGCGACCGGCCATGTAGCCGAACCACAGCATCGCGCTGCACTGGAAGAGCCCGGTCAGCAGCGCCGTGGGGCCGACCTTCATGAGCGCGCCGAGGCGGAACTCGAGGCCCAGCGCGAACATGAGCAGGATGACGCCGAGCTCCGAGAGCGCCTGAATGAGCGACGCGTCGGCCGTCGAGACGAAGTTGACGTGCGGCCCGACGAGCAGGCCCGCGACGATGTACCCGAGCACCACCGGCTGGCGGAGCTTGTTGAAGACGATGGTGGTGACGCCAGCAACTCCGAGAACGAGTGCCAACGTCACGAGGAAGTCGTGAGCGGTGATCATGCAGTGGTGAAAGCCGTGAAGGTGAAGTGACGCTTCGAAGAGTGCTTCAGCTCACGACCGGCGGGCCTTGTGGCGGGCACGCTCTCAACCGCGCGTGTTTGTCGCCGCGCCACGCGCCCCGTTCGACGGGCCTCGCGTCACGCGCTTGCCTCGCCGGTGCGGCGCCGTGCACGAGCGTCAACGAAGCGGCTCCGAAGAAGTGCTTCGCGACGCTCACCGGTGACGCCAGGCGCTCGGCGTGCGCCGTGGGCAGCGCCATCGCCGAACGCTGTGTGTCGATCCTTCGCAACGACGACTTCGTGTCGACCGACTCCGGCATCGGAGGCCGGGGCGGCGCGACGACCGCGAGCACGCACGCCACCAGCCACGCTGCATGGAGCGACGACGGGCGAGGTATGCGGAAGGCGCTCACAAAGAAAGGTGTCCTTAACGTTGGTGGGTCAAACCGCTCGTCGAAATCTACCTGCTCTGCGCCACGAGCTGTCGGTGAACCGTCAGGCGCTTCGTGCGCGTTCGGCGTGGCGCTGCTGCTTGAAGATGAAGAACGCGTTCGCGCAGAACACCACGTTGCCGACGATGCCCCACTCATAGCGGTGCTCGAGGTCGAGCATCGCCGCGCCGCTGCTGAACGCGTAGGCGACGGCCGTGGGCCAGATGGCGGGAAAGATGGAGACCGCGCCGACGCCCGCGATGACGGCCCAGTAGCCCGACAACCCCGCGACGATGCCCGGCTCGAAGGGCCCGAGAATGAAGAAGCGCGCGGTGAGGAACAGGCTCTGTGCCGCCATGCCGAAGGCCACGATGGACGTGAGCTGGCGGTTGAGCGGCGTGCTGCGCAGGCCACCGCTGCGCTCTTTGAACGCGGCGATGCCGACCACCAGCAACGTCAACAGGGCGATGGGCACCGAGCTGACGCCTTCGTACGGCGTGCCCTTCGCGAGGTGCCCACCGAGCCAGGGTGAGACGATCCAGATGGCGCTGATGATGAGCGCCACCACCATACGAATGGAGCTGCCGGTAAGCGGGTCGAGCTCGGTCTCGAGCTCCTTGAGGCGCTCCAGCTTGCGCGCCTGCTCTTCGTCGCGCGCGGCGGCTTCGGCCAGCTTCGCCTCGAGCTCTGCGTCGGGCTCGTGCAGCTCGGCGAACAGGGCGCGGCCCGTCTTCACGCTGCCGTGTACTGCTTCGAAGGTCACCATGCCGCGCAGCGCCGCCCGCCAACCGGCCCGCGCGCGCAGGTTGCCGGGCCACGTCGAGAGCGCCTGCTCGAAGCCGAAGCGGCTCGCCGAGAAGAGCGCCCAGACCTTCGTGGGGTCGGGTGACGCCGTCGCCAGCAGCGCCAGCAATTCACGCAGGCGCACCTCCGACTGCGCGGTGAGCGACAGCGAACCCTGACGTTCAGCGAAGGCCTCGAGCTCGAGGCGCACTTCGAGCGCGCTCTCGGGGCGCTTCGCCGGGTCGGCCTGCATGCAGCGCTTCACCAACGACGCGAGCGCTTCAGGCGCCGACGGCGGCACCACCGGTTCGCTGCGCACCACGGCCGAGAACAGCTCTTGTGGTGAAGCGCCCCGGTGCGGCGCGTGGCCCGCGAGCACGTCGTAGAGCATGGCGCCCAGCAGGTAGACGTCGGTGCGCGCGCTGAGCGGCTCGGTGCTCTGCCCCAGCATTTCGGGCGCCATGTACGCAGGCGTGCCCGCGAGCTGCAGCGACGGGCCCGGCGTGCAGGCCAGGCCCCAGTCGACGACGTAGACCTCGCCGAAGGCACCCACCATCACGTTCTCGGGCTTGAGGTCGCGGTGCACGACGCCGCGCGTGTGCGCGAAGTGCACGGCGTGACAGACCTGCTGAAGAATTCGCAGGTGCTCGTCGAGCGGCGCTTTGCCCGGCGCGTGCGCCTCCATCGCCTGCGGGTCGCGCAGCAGCGTCGACCACGTGCGCCCTTCGATGCGCTTCATGACGATGACGGGCAGGCCATCGACGTCGAGCGAGAGCGCGTGAATGGGGAGAATGTTGGGGTGCTCGAGGCGCCCCGCCGTCCACGCCTCTGACAGCAGCGCCTCGACGTCGTGCGCCTGGCGGTGCTCGGGGCGCAAGAACTTGATGGCCACCTTGCGGTCGAGCGCCACCTGCTTCGCGAGCCGCACCACGCCCATGCCGCCTTCGCCGAGCGCCGCCTCGTCTTCGAGCGCGTGCGGGTCGTGCGTGAGGCGCTTCAAGACCTCCAGCGCGCGGCGGCCCACGGCGCCGTCGGCGAGCGGCGCGACGGTCGACGAAGGGCTGCGCACCAGGGTCTGCGCTTCACCACGCAGGGTCTGGAGCAGGGCGTCGACGTCGTCCTTCATGCGGCGGAAGATACCCGAGCGCTCCGTGCCGACCGACGCGAAGTCAGTCTTTCTGACGGCGTCGGTGTCTACGTCGTCAGAGCGCGCCGTCGATGGAGGCGCCTTCGTCGACCCAGCGCCCGAGCAACTCGCGCTCGTCGTCGCCCATGCCGGTCTTGTTGATGAAGGGCATCGTGCGGTTCACCACGGCGCGCTCTTTGATGCGCGGCGCGAGCGTCTGAATCTGGGCGGGCGTGTCGAACATCACGTTGTTCGGCGCGATGGGGAACATGGGCTCGGTGGTCTTCGCGGCGTGGCACGAAATGCAGCGCGCCTGAATGATGGGCTGCACCTGCGCGAAGGTGACCTTCGTCTTCACCGGCGCGTCACCGGTGGTCGGCTTTGGCGGCGCTTCGATGGCGGGTCGCGCGGTCAGCACGAAGAGCAAGGTGGTGGCGAGCGCGGCGATGACGACGATGGGGCCCAGCCACGACGCGGTGCTCTTCATGGTGAAGCGAATGTTCATGAAGTGCCGAATGCCGGCGCCCGCGAACATCAACACGAAGAGAATGAGCCAGTTCAGCGGGTGCCCGTACGTGCCGGGGAAGTGGTTGCTCAACATCACGAAGAGCAACGGGAAGGTCATGTAGTTGTTGTGAATGCTGCGCTGCTTGGCCTTCTTGTTGAGCGCGAAGTCCTGCTCCTGACCTGACTCGGTGGCGGCCACGAGCTTGCGCTGCGAGGGCACGATGACCATCCACACGTTGCCGGTCATCACCGTGCCGAGCAACACGCCGACGTGCAGGTACGCGGCGCGGCCCGAGAAGACGCGCGTGTAGAAGAACGCGAGGCCCAGCAGCATTCCGATGGACAACAGCCCGGCGACGGTCGGCGCGCGCGGCCCGAGCACGCGCCACGAGATGTCGTAGACGAGCCAGGCGGCGACGAGCGAGCCGACGGACACGCTCACGGCCTGCGTCAGGCCCATTTCGCGCACCGACGGGTCGATGAGGAAGGCGCCGCCGTTCATGTAATAGACGACGACCAGCAGGCCGATGCCCGAGGCCCAGGTGGTGAAGTTCTGCCACTTGAACCAGTGGAGCCGCGCCGGCATTTGCCCGGGGGCGAGCTGCTTCTTCTCGACCTCGTAGAAGCCACCGGAGTGGACCATCCACATCTTGCCTTCGTAGCCAGGCTCGTTCGCGCGCTCGGGAGCCTTGTCCAGGTTCCGGTCGAGCCAGTTGAAGAGCATCGAATTGCCGATCCACATGATGCCGGCAATGAGGTGCACCCAGCGCACCGTCAGGTCGAGGAACTCGTGGAAACTCACGGCGCGGAATGTACCCAAGCCGGTCTCGGCTCGAAGTGATTCCTGAATGTCGAATACATCGGGTCAGCCCTCGAGACGTCATCTCTCCGGCTGCGACCTCTGCGTCGTCAGAAGCAGGCCGTGCGGTAGCCGATGACGACGGTCGAACCCGGCGGCGGCGCGCTGTCGAAGACGACGGAGTTGCTCGGCGCGTCGAGGCGCCACCCGCTGGTGACGTTCTGCCCGTCGACGCTGACGGTGGTGTCGGCCATCGAGCGTGACGAGCCCGAGAGCGAGAACGAGCGGCGGGCGCTGAACACCGCGCGGCTCACGTTCTGGAGATCCATCGACCAGTTGCTGGTGCAGATGTCGGCGCGCGCGCCGTTGGTCTGGTTGACGATGGCCGCATAACGCCCCGTATCGACGCCTTCGACGGAGCACGAACCGCCGCTCGGCGTGAACGGTCCGACGACCGACACGTTCACCAGCTCGACGTAGTTGTTCTTCAATGCGCGCAACGTCGAGATGTACGACTCGGTGGTGTTGGGTGACTGCTCGACGGCGTCGGTAATCATCACCACCGCGAGCGCCGCGTTGCTGCGAATGAAGCCCGTGTTGTACCCGGTGAGGTTCGGCTCGGTGAGCGCCGCGTTCATCGCCGCGAAGGGCTGCTCGAAGCCACTGCCCGTGACGCCGACCTGCACGTTTTGGGCGAAGGCCGCCGCGACGTTCGGCGTGGTGGGGCGCAGAATGGTGGGCATCGACGGCGCCGCGCGCAGCCGACCCTGCTGCACGAAGAGGTCGGTGGTGGTGACGCCGATTTGCCAGTCGCCCGCGCCGCTCGTCGCCGCGCTGATGAACGAGGCGAAGTTGCTGGCGAGCGCGGCCTGCTCGTCGGCCATGGAGCACGAGTCGTCGATGACGAAGAGAATGTCGACCGCCGCGTTGGCCTGCGTGAACGTGTCTTGCTGCTGGCCGACGGGGTCAGCGGTCAACCGCAGCGACACGCCTTCGACAATCGCCTCGCCCGACTGCACGGTGTCGAAGCGCAGCGTCTCCGACCAGGTGCCCGAAGTGGTCGGCGCGGCGGCCAGCATCAACGTCGCCGTCGCGGCGGGGTCGAGCGTGAGGCTGCCGGTGCTCAACGGCGAGCTGACGGTGCGGAAGGGCGGCGTCACGCCGGTCGCCGACGTGACGGTGATGGGCACGCCGCACACGTTGTAGAGCGTCACCGGCCTGGGCGCCGACTGGCAGTTCTCCTGCACGACGCCGAAGTCGAGAATCGGCGGCGCCACCAGCAGGCAGCGGCTCACCTGCAGGTCGACCGGCAACTCGCGCGTCGCGCCGGTGTTGCTGACGGTGAAGCGCAGCGAGCCGCGGAGGTACGTGCCCGTCTCGGCGTCGGGCGGCACGGTGGCCTGCACCACGATGACCTGACTCTGGGAAGAGGACACCAGCAGCGCGGCGGTGCTGGGGGTGCTGACGCGGAACGCGAGGTTCGAGCCGGGCGCCATTTCGATGCCGCTGATGAGGCACTGGTTGCCGGGCGTGCTGCTGGAGTTGGTGACGGTGAAGGTGCGCACCAACGTCGCGCCGCGCGGCGCCGAGCCGAAGTTCGCGCTGTCGGGAGACACGGTGACGCTGCACGGCTCGGGCGCGCGCGGGTTCGCCGTCATCGGCACTCGCAGCACGGGCTCGCGGCTGTCGTTGGAATAGATGAGCAGGTCGGCGCGGCGCTCGCCGGCCGATGACGGCGCGAGCGTGATTTCGAACTCGAGGAAGTTCTTGCCGGCGACGGCGGGCACACCGACTGACGCATCGTAGGTGCTGATGAGGCCCACCGAGAACTCGGAGGCGCGCGCCGACGGCGAGGTGGGGACGATGGCGAACCACGGCAGCGAGCCGTTGCGCCCCAGAAAGAGGTTGTTCGAGGTGTCGCCCGCCGACGGCGGCGCGGTGCCGACGTTCTGCACGATGAAGCGGCGGCGCGTCACCGCGGTGCCGGTGCTGTTGTACGGCACGGCGCCGAAGACGAAGGGGTTGGGGTCGGCGCGAATGCGCGGGCCGCCGCCGGTGCACGTCAACTGCACGCGCGCGGGCGTGACCGGCGTGGTGCCGATTTGAAGCGTGAGCTCTGCGCTCAGCGGGCCGAGCGAAGCCGGCTTGCAGCTGACCTGCACCGTGGCGCTGCCATTCGCGGGAAGCACCGTGGGCGCGCCGGCTTCGACGAAGAAGTGCGGTGAGTTCAGCGCCGGGGTGAGCGACAGGTCGGCGTTCGAGCCGTTGGTGAGCGTGACCGCGCGCGTCGAGCTCTCGCCGAGCGGCAAGCGGCCGAAGTTGATGGTGGTTGGCGACCACGCCAGCGCTGCGTCGTCTCCGGTACCGCGCAGCGTGACGGTGCCTTCGGGGCACTGGTCTGCGCGCTTGAGCGTGAAGGTCGCTTCGTACGCGCGCGCCTCGAGGGGCGAGAAGCGCAGCGGAAGGTCGACGCGGCCGTTGGCGGGCACCTCGAAGGGCGGCGCGAGCTCGAGCGAGAAGGCGTGCGCGTCGGCGCCGACGATGGGCGTGGCGGTGGTGGTGGCGGGCAGCGCCGCGCCGTTCTCGAGTGGCTGGTGTTTGGTGACTGCGTGCCGCAGCGGCACCCGGCCGAAGTCGACGACGGGCGGCACGAAGCAGTCGCGCGCCACGGCGTTGCTCTCGACGGTCAGCGTGAGGGTCTCTTTGCCCGCGACGGCGCCCTGCAGCGTGAGCGTGAAGCGCGCGCGGTGCGGCACCTCGACGAGCGACGCGTCGGCGGCCTGTGACGGCGCGAAGCGAACGGTGAGCGTGCCGTCTGTCGCGCCGGCGACCGCGACGCCCTCTGCGTTTTCGAGCGAGAGGCTCTCGTCGCCTTCGTCGCGCGTGACGGAGGTGATGGTGACCTCTTCGAGGCCGACGTTGCGCACCAGCACTTCGCTGCTGATGACGGTGTTCATGAACGTCGACGGCACCGTGGTGGTGGCGTCGCTGAGCAGCAGCTCACCTTCGGCGCCGGGCTGTACGAAGACCAGCTCGCCGTAGCGCGCGGTGATGTTGCCGCCGCCGCAGCCGCGACAACCGGCGAAGGCGAACAACACGAAGAGCGGAACGAGCCGTGTCATGGCCGCCGACTACGCCACGGGCAGAGACGGCGCGCCAGAGCGGTGCGAAAGTGCCTCGCTGATGCGGTGGCTCCTGTTGCTGGTGTGTTTTGCGATGGCCGGGTGTCAGCGGCCGTGTGACTCGTCGACGTGTGCGGGGTGTTGTTCTGCGGGCGAGTGCGTCGCAGGCACCGACAAGCTCGAGTGTGGCGCGCGCGGCGCCGAATGTACGCGCTGCACGTCGGGGCAGCGGTGCGTGGCGGCGCTGTGTGAGACGGTGCCGGTCGTCGATGCCGGCGTGGTCGATGCGGGCCTGCCGACGGAGTGTTTTTGTTCGACGTCGTGCTGTCTGCCTGACGGCTCGTGCTCGCCGAACAACGGCATCGACGCGTGCGGCCCGTCGCTGCGCTTCTGTGGAACCTGTGAGGCTGATCAGCGGTGTCAGGCCGGCACGTGCGTGGCCGCGAGCTGCGGCGGGTGTCTCGACCCGCTGGGCGTCTGCCACGACGGCCGCCAGGACCGCACGTGTGGCACCGGTGGCGCGGTCTGCCAGACGTGCGGAGCGGATCAGCGCTGCGTCAGCGGGGCCTGCCAGTTCGTCAGCTGCAATCAGATGAATTGTCGCTTCGGCTGCTGCATGCCCGACAACCGGTGTGAGACGAGCCCCGGCGTCATGGCGTGCGGGCTCAACGGCGATTCGTGTCAGGTGTGCAGCAGCTCGCAAGGCTGCGTGGCGGGCCGCTGTCAGTAGCCGCACTCCTTTCGCAATGCGCGAAGGCAGAGCGCGTAGAGTCGCTCGTATGTTGACGCTCGTACTCGTCGCGGCGCTCGCGCAGGTCGACCCGCCGCCGCCCATGCCGCTGCCCGACGAGGCTCCACCGGAGTCGCGCTACACGCCGCCGGTCAAACGTGACGGCCCGTCTCGAGAGCTCCGCGTGGGCCTGGGCATCGGTGGTGGCACGTTGGCGGGCGGCGCGGGCCTGGGCATCGCGTTGCTGCTGACGGGGCAGAACTCGGCCTTCGACCCGGCGTTCGCGACGGCGGCGTTGAGCGCGCTGCTGGTGGCTGGTGTGTCGTTCAGCATTCACCAGGCGCTCGGTGGCAACGGCGAAATCATTCTCGCGTTTCTCGCGAGCGCGGCGCTGATGGCTGGAGGCGCGGGCATCGCCATCGCCATCGACGCGGGGCCACAGTTTACGCCGATTCTCGTTGCGGCCATCGGCTCGTTGCCTGCTGCCGCGGGCGCCATTCTCGCGCTCGAGCTCACGACGCCCAACGCGAAGCCGCAGGCTCCCACGGTGACGCTGAACATGGCGCCCAACGGTTTCTACGGCACGTTCTAAAGTCGATGCTCCGGCTCAAGCCGCGCTGTGGGACCCCGTGACGCTGAAGTGACGCCTCGGTGCTGAGCGCCGCGCACGTCGTGGGCGACGCGTACGATGCGGGCATGGCTTCTCGGCGTTGGTGGTGCGCAGTGCTCGTCATGTTCTCGGCGTGCGAGGGCGTCATCGGCGCGACGCCCAGCGACGACGCGGGTCTCGACGTGGACGCTGGAGATGTCGACGCCGGAGTCGTCGATGCCGGAGATGTCGACGCTGGAGTCGTCGATGCTGGAGATGTCGATGCCGGAGATGTCGATGCTGGAGATGTCGATGCTGGAGATGTCGATGCTGGAGTCGTCGATGCTGGAGTCGTCGATGCCGGAACTCCTGACGCAGGTCTACCGGACGGAGGGTGGCGCAGCGCGCTCTACCCACCGACCTGGCTGCCGCCCGAAGACCCCGCCAGCACCGTCGACGCGCAAGGCCGCTTCCTCGGCGACTTCTCGTGGGCGGGCTACCGGCGCGGTGACGTTCAACCTCCGTACGGAACCATTCCCGTCGTCGCCACCGTGAGCGCGTCGCTCGGCAACGGCACTGCCGACGCGACGAGCGCCATTCAGACGGCCATCAACACCGCGTGCGCGAACGCCAACGGAGGCGCCGTGCTGTTGCCGCCCGGCACCTACCGCGTGCTGCTCCCGACGGCCGGTGCTCCATCAGCGCTCAACATCAACTGCTCGAAGGTCGTGCTGCGCGGCTCCGGTCGCACGCAGACCTTCCTCTTCTTCGACGACGCAGCACGCGCGCGCGGCAAGGCCGTCATCCGCGTCGGCGGCGCCGGTTCGGTGCTCGACAACGCGAGCACCACCACCATCCCGCTCAGCGGAGATCTCCTCCGCGCGACGCGCACATTGCCGGTCGGCAGCTCTTCCGGGCTCTCGGTCGGCGCGCTCGTCGCCGTGCGCCACGAGGTGACGACGGCCTGGCGCATCGACCACCGAATGGACGCGGCGATGACAGGCGAGGGCGACTACTGGCCGTCGTCGGGCAACCTCGGCGTGCTCTACCTGCGCCGCGTCGCCGCGCTGACGAGCACCAGCGTCACGCTCGACGAGCCCACGCGCTTGCCGATGCTGGTTCGCGACGGCACGCGCCTCTACACGCGCCCCACGTTCATCTCCGAGTCAGGCGTCGAAGACCTCTCCATCGGTATGAAGCAGAGCGCCGCCGCCGGAGCGCGCGACGACGAGGGCGCCTTCGAGGTCGCCGGCACCATGGGCTACGAGGTGCACGGCTCGCACGCGGTGCTGATGGATCTCGGCGTCGACCTCTGGCTGCGTCGCGTCGACACGTATCTGCCGCCGGGCAACACGCTCGCGCACGTGCTGTCTCACGGCCTCACCATCGCGCGCGGTGGCGCACGCATCACCATCGACGACTGTCGCATCGGCCCGTCTGGCTACCGGGGCGGCGGCGGCAACGGCTACACGTTCCAAATCAACGGCCAGGACGTGCTGCTCGTAGACGTGCGCGCCGAGGGCGGTCGCCACAACTTCACCTTCAACGACGCGACTGCATCGGGGAACGTCTTCCTCCGCGCGCAGAGCGTGAACGCGCGCATGGCGAACGACTCGCACCGCTTCCTCGCGCACCAGAACCTCTTCGACAACCCGGTGCAGACCTCGTCGTGGCTGCAAGCCGTCAACCGGCGCAACACCAGCACCGGCGCCGGCTTCACCTCGACCGAGGCGGTGTTCTGGCGCGTGCGCACCGTCAGCCTCCACCCCAGCGCGCAGCAGTGTGTCGTCGAGACCGCGCAGTACGGCCACGGCTACGTCATCGGCACCAGCGGGCCGGGGCGCGTGTGTACGAGCTGCGTCACCAACTCGTACTGGGGTGCGGGAGACGTCGGCGCGCCGACCGATTGGGTCGAAGGCGTCGACGCCGGCGTGGGGCTCGTGCCGGAATCGCTCTACCTCGACCAACGCGCGAAGCGCTGCGCGCGCGACAACGTGCCGTGCGCAGCCGACTGGCCGTAGGTCTATTCGAAGTTGAGCGCGCGTTCGAAGTCGGCCGGGTTCGACGCCGCAGCGCGTGCCACCTCGAGCTTCACTTCGTTCGCGCGGTACAGCTCCGAGAGGTGCTGGTCGAACGACTGCATGCCGTAGGTGCTGCGGCCCTTCTCGATGACGTCCTTGAGCGCGCCGGTGCGGTTCGCGTCGGTGATGTATTCACGCACCGTCTGCGTCGCGACCATGATCTCCATCGCGAGCGCCATGCCGCGCCCGTCGGCCCGGGGAATCAACCGCTGCGAGATGGTGGCCTTGAGCGTCTCCGCGAGGCGCCCGCGCACGGCGTCCTGCTCGTCGCCGGGGAAGAACGAAAGAATGCGCCCCACTGTCTTCACCGCGTCGGTGGTGTGCACCGTGGCGAGCACGAGGTGGCCGGTCTCTGCGGCCTTGAGCGCGATGTCGACGGTCTCATGGTCGCGCAGCTCGCCAACGAAGATGACGTCGGGGTCCTGCCGCAGGGCCGAGCGCAGCGCGTTGCCGAAGTCTTGCGTGTCGAGCCCCACTTCGCGCTGCGAGACCGACGCGCGCACGCTCTTGTGCACGAACTCGATGGGGTCCTCGATGGTGAGGATGTGCACCGGCTGCGTCTGGTTGATGAAGTTCACCATCGCCGCGAGCGTGGTCGTCTTGCCGGAGCCCGTCGCCCCGGTGACGAGCACCAGCCCGCGCTCGTTCGAGGCGATGGTCTTCACCACCGGCGGCAGCTTCAGGCTCTCGAGCGTCGGCACTTCGTTCGGAATGGCGCGCAGCACCACCGCGAGCGCGCTGCGCTGCTTGTAGATGTTCACGCGAAAGCGGCTGACGCCGTTGATGGAGTACGAGGTGTCGTATTCCTGCACTTCATCGAGCCCGGCCTGCGTCGTGGTGTCGGTGATGAGGTTGAGCGCGATCTGCCGCGTGTTCTGCGCGGTCAGCTTGTCGGCCTTCATCGCGCGGAGCTCACCGGTCACGCGGAAGGTCGGCGGCTCGCCGGGCCGAAAGTGAATGTCTGAGGCGCCGTTCTTCACGCCGTACTCCAACACCTTGTTCATCGTCGCTGCGTCCATCGTGATTCTCCCTACGGTTGGCCTCGCCCCACGAGATTCGTCGACCTGCCTCGGATTCTTGACGCAAGCCGCGCGCGCTTCACGAGCTTTCAGCGGCGGGTCGCTGTTAATCGCACGCCGTGCGTGTCTCGCAGTCTCAGTCGTCGCCTGGTCTCGTCGTCGTCCTCGGCAGCCTCACCGCGTTGGCGCCGCTCTCCATCGACGCGTACCTCCCCGGGCTCCCAGCCATTGAAAAGGAGCTGCTCGCAGCATCGGGAGCTGGCGCCATCACGCTCTCGACGTTCTTCCTCGGGCTGGCCGGCGCGCAGCTGGTGTGGGGCACCGTCGCTGACCGTGTCGGCCGCCGACCGCCGCTGCTCGCGGGCCTCTTGCTCTACACGCTGGGCAGCGTCTTCTGCGCGTGCGCGCCGACGTTGCCCCTGCTGGCAGCCGCGCGCTTCGTGCAGGGCGTCGGTGGCGCCGCGAGCATGGTCATCACGCGAACGCTGGTGCGCGATCTCTGGAGCGGCGCCGAAATCGCGCGGGTGATGTCGCTCATCATGTTGGTGATGGGCGTCGCGCCGGTGCTCGCGCCTCCGCTGGGTGGGCTGCTGCTCGAGGTCGCCAGCTGGCGCGCCATCTTCATGGTGTTGACGCTCGCCGGGGCCGCGCTGGCGCTCGTCGCGTTTCGTGCGGTGCCGGAGACGAAGCAGGCGCACGCGCCTGAAGCCTGGTGGCTCGGCGTGCGCGAGCTCCTGCGTGACCGCCGCTTCGTGGCGTTCTCACTCGCGGCCGGCAGCTCGCAGGCAGGCATGTTCGCCTACATCTCCGGCTCGCCCGACGTGCTCATTCGGCAGCTCGGCGCGACGCCGTTTCTCTATTCGGTCTGCTTCGGCGTCAACGCGGCGGGCCTCATCGCGCTCAGCCAGTGGAACCGCGCGTTGCTCAAGCGGCGCTCACCGCTGGGCGTCGCGACGGTGGCGCTCGTGGCGTTGGCCTTCGTGGGCGCGGCGCTCAGCGCGGTGGCGAAGTTCACGCCGTCGTTGCTCGCGGTGGAGGTCTCGCTGTTCTTCTTTGTTTCACTGCAGGGCCTCGTCTTCGCGAACCTCGTGGCGCTCGCGCTCGACCGCCACGGCCGTCGGGCGGGGCTCGCGTCGGCCGTCATGGGCTCGCTGCAGTTCGCGGTGTCGGCGGCGGTGAGCGCGCTCGTCGCATCGCTGGCGAATGGCACTGCGATGCCCATGGCGTTGGCCATGTTCGCGTGTGCGCTCTGCGCAGTGACGATGCTGCTGTCGGGCCGCCGCGTGGCAGAGTGACGCGCAATGCGCGCGTGCTTCGTGGTGCTGACGTTGTCGCTGTTCTCGAGCTGCGACGGTGAACGGGGCGATGCGCTCGTCGAAGCGCAGTTGGACCGCCGCCTCGCCGAGCTGATGGAGCTCAAGGCCGTCGACGACGCCGCCGAGAAGTTCGTGCCAGTGGCGCGCGTGACGCCCGAAGAGCTCGCGTCGTTGGGCGCCGACGTCGCGGTGACGCGCGCGCGCACCACGGAGTTCTACGTCGACGCGCAGTTTCACGGCGCGGGCACGCGGGCCGATGCGGTGCAGTTCATTCGCGCCCTTCAGGCTGCGTCGCGCGCGGTGTTGGTGACGTCCTTCACGCTGCGCGACGGCGCGTGGGACGTGACCGCGGCCGTGGTGCGCATCGCGAAGCCGCCGCCTGCCGCGAAGCCGCCGGTGAAGCCCGAAGAGCCGACGCTGTGCTTCGGTGAGTGCCGCGCGCGTCAGGTGCGCATCGCCGCGCAGCGCGCCGCCGTGACGCAGACCGAGACGCGCTTCGAAGCGGTGCTCACGCGCGCGCAGCAACGCCGCGAGCTGGCCATGTTCAAGGCGGTGGCCGAAAAGTTCGCCGAGGTCTCCGCGCCGCTGCTCGAGGCGCTCGAAAAAGCAGACTGGGTGCCGGGTGAGACCGCCGTGGCGTTCGAGCGAGGTGAAGTCATCATCGCCGCGCCGAAGTCGTCAGAGGCCGACTGCCAGCGCAGCTTCGAGGCGCTCGGCGCGTGCCGCTTCGACGACGGGTCCTCGAAGCTGCAGGTGAAGCTCAACCCGCGTTGACGGGCGGCTTGCGGGCTCGCCACGGGCGCGCGCGCTCGAGCTGCGCGGCGAGGCTGAACAACGTCGCTTCATCTCCGAAGCGCCCCGTGAGGCACGCGCCCATCGGCAGGCCGTCGTCGTTCCACCACAGCGGCACGCTCATCGACGGTTGGCCCGTCACGTTCGCCACCGCAGTGAAAGGCGCGAAGCCGAACGCGCGCGCCACGGCCTTGTCGACGAGCCCCGGCAACTTCAGCGCCGACGCGAGGTCGAACTTCGCCACCCACTCTTGCGCGCGCCTCTCGGCGCCGATGGGGTTGAGCGCGCCGTGCGCGACGGGCGGCTTCCCGAGCGACGGCGTGAGGAAACAGTCGAAGGTGTCCATGAAGCGGTGCACGTCGCGCGACATGCCCTGCAGCTCGCGCAGCGCGACCGAGAACTCTGCGGCCGAGAAGCGCGTGCGGCCCAGCATCGCCATGAGCCACGTCGTCGGCTCGACGTCGGAGGGGCGCGCGGGCCGCCCGAGGTGGCGCTCGGCCACCAGCAGCTCGCCAGCCACGCCCGCGCAGTAGGTGATGAAGAACGACTTCGCGATGCGCGGCCCGTCGACCGGCGGCGCCTGTTCGACGCACTCGTGGCCCAGCGAGGTCAGCAACTTCACCGCGTCGTCGACGGAGCGCCTGCAGTCGTCGTGCGCCTCGCCCGGCAGCAGCGGCTTGTGCGTGTAGGCGATGCGCAGCTTCTTCGGCGCGTGCGTGGTGGCTTCGAGGTAGCTGCCGGTGACCGGCGGTGCCCAGTACGGCGCGATGTTCTCGGGGCCGCTCGTGGCGTCGAGCAACGCGGCGCTGTCCCGCACTGAAATCGAGAGCACGTGTTCCTGCCCGAGGCCGTGCGCGCGCTCGCTCGCGTCGGGGCCTGACGGGTTGCGACCGCGCGTGGGCTTGAGCCCGAAGACACCGCAACACGACGCGGGAATTCGAATGGAGCCGCCGGCGTCTCCGCCGTGCGCCATGGGCACGATGCGCGCGGCGACGACCGCCGCTGCGCCGCCCGAGCTTCCGCCGGTGGTGACGCCGTGCTTCCACGGGTTGTGCGTCGCGCCGTAGCGCTGCGGCTCACACGTGGGGAGAATTCCCAGCTCGGAGCTGTTGGTGCGCCCGAAGGGCACGAGGCCCGCCGCGAGGTGCCGCTTCACCAGCTCGCCGCTCTCGGTGGGCACGAGCGTCTCGTAGAGGCGGCTCGCGTTGCGCAGCGGAGAGCCGGCCCACGGCTGCGCCAGGTCCTTGAGCAGAAACGGCACGCCGTGAAACGGGCCGTCGGGGAGCCCGGCTTTCACCAGCGCGCGCGCCTGCTCGTGGAGCTCGAAGACGATGGCGTTGAGCTTCGGGTTGGTTGCGGTCGCGCGCCGAATGGCCTCGTCGAGCAGCTCTGTCGCCGTCAGCTCCTTCTGCTTCACCAGCGCTGCGAGGCCGACGGCGTCATGCGAATCAAAGGCTGCGGAAATCGACATGGCGCGCAGCGTACGTGGGCCGCCACGTTCGCGGTTTCAATGCGGGCTCGGCGCGGGCCAGAAGGTGACGCCACGCGCGGTGTCGGAGCCGAAAGCGCGCTTGCCGCCGGGCAACGAATAGAGCCGCGGGTGCGTGCCGACGTCGGACTTGGTGACGAGCAGGAAGTTGCCGCTGACCTGCAGCGCGACGAGGTCGCCGTCGGTGAAGCCGAGCTCGGGCAGCAGCGCGTCGCCGTTGGCGATGAGCCCCGCGGTGTGCGCGAACTCGCCGGTGACCTGCCAGACATGCACCGTGCTGGTGCCGACCTTCACCGACGTCCACGTGCCGTCGTCTTCGGTCTGCGCCTTCGCGGGCGCGAGCTTCTTGAGTGAAGCCGCGGTGGTGGCGTCGACCTCGTCGCCGTCGATGTGTGAGTCGAGCAGGTCGCCGCTCTTCGGGCCGAACGCGCTCGCAGCGTCGAGGGCGCGCACGCCGAGGCCGTAGTCCCAGCCGGTCGTCGACAGCTTCGTCTCGGCGCGCTTCCACGCCGCGCCTTCACGTTTGTATGCGTGCACCAGCACCGGAAGGCCTTCGTCGATGGAGTCGAGGTCGAAGGTCTCGTCGCCTGACTTGAACGCGCCCGTCGCTCCTTCGGGCAGTGCTTCTTCGAGCAGCGCGACGACGTCACCGCTCTTCGAGATGCCGACGTCACGCAGCTCGGTCTTCTCGACGTTGGGCATCGCGAGCGGCTCGGCCTTTCCGCTCTTCAGGTCGACGAAGAACCACCGGGGCTTCGCGGCTGCGTCGACCTCTTCATCGGCGAACGCGGGCGGCGTGGAGGTCTGGCTCATGTAGCCGGCCGACTGGACACGCTGCGGGTCGAACCAGACGACGGCCTTCGTGACGTCGACGCTCCACGCCACGCGCACACCGACACAGGCGCCGGGGAATGACGCGAGCTCCACGCGCTGCTTCGTGACGGGGTCTTCTTGCCGCCAGGCGCAGCGCGCGTCGGCAGGCTCAAAGAGCGACAGCGTGGTCGGTGAGGTGAGCAACACGCGCTCGACGACCGGCGTGCCTGCGTCGACGACGGGCGAGGGCTTCTTGCTGCAACCGACGAGGGCGACGACGACCACGAAGCAGAGTGCGCGCATGCCTGCGTTATCGCGCAGCGCGCTTCGGCGGCGAACGAATTCCCTCGAAGAGCAGGTCGAGTGAGTGGGCGAGCACGGCAGGCAGTTGCTCGAGCGCTGCGAGGCCTGAAATCCACCGGATGAGCGTCGTGAAATAGAGCTCGAAGCAGATGGTCGCCAGCGCGAGCGGCTCGACGTCGTCGCGCACCTCACCTCGCGTTTGCGCCGCCTCGACGAGCATGGAGATGCGCTGCAGAAACGTAAAAGTGAGCGCGTTCACTTCGAGCGCGTTGAGCCCGTCGGCCCCCGGGAGGCTGGTGATGAAGTGGCGCGCGAGCGGCTCTTGCTGGCCATACATCACGAAGAGCCGCGCGAAGAGGTGCCGGAGCGCCGCCCGGAACGTCGCCTTGCGCGGGAGCGTCGCGAAGCCCTCGTCGACGGCGCGGCGCAGGTGCTCGTGCATGACAAGGAACAGCAGGTCCTGCTTGTCGCGCGCGTAGAGAAACAGCGTGCCGGTGGCGATGTCGGCCGCGTCGGCGATTTCCCGCGTCGTGGTGTTCTCATAGCCGCGCGTGCGGAAGAGCTGCTCGGCCGCTTCACGGAGTCGCGCGCGCTTCTCGAGCTTGTTGGTCTCTCGCCGACTGACTGTGCTCAGTGGTCTTGGCGCCATCAGTGTGCCTCATAGCGCGAGTGGCGGAGTCGAGCATAAATGAGCATAGTCATTTTATATGACGAGCATGCGCGCGGCGCTCCGGCAGTACTTCGACGACAACGGGTTCGGCGACGACGGCGGGTATTCGGCGACGTGGGTCGACTTCAAGCTGGGCCCGGTTCCCTTCCCGTTCCCCAACACCGATGGGCGGAGGCGTGCCGTGAAGTTCCACGACCTGAATCACATTCTCACCGGCTACCGAACCGACACGGTGAGTGAGTTCGAGATCTCCGCGTGGGAAATTGGCGCGGGCTGTCGCAACTTCGTCGCTGCGTGGGTCATCAACTTCGCGGGGCTCGCGGCAGGCACGGTCGTCGCGCCGCTGCGAACGTTCCGCGCCTTCGTTCGCGGGCGGCGGGAGCGCGCCAGCTACTGGTTGTCGTACGACGCCACGTTGGACCGCGAGGTCGACGACGTGAAGCGGGAGCTCGGCGTCAGCGCTGCAGCTTCAGCCGCGAGCCTCGCCGACGTCGTGCTCTTTGTGCCCGCAGCGCTGACGGGCTTCGCAGTCGGCTTGTTGATGCTCGCCGTGCTGCTCTCGCCGTTCACGCTCGCGCTCTGGTTGTACGGGCGCAGCTCAGCGCGGCTGGCAGAGCGCGGCGACGAGCGGTGAGTCTGAAAACCCGGCGCCGGAGCTGCGCGCGAGCGCCAACAGGTGGCTCGCCGCGACGAGCTGGTCTTCGATTTCGACCAGCGCTTCGCCGCCGTCGTCGGCGCGCTCCTTGACCCACAGGCGCATGATGTCGTGCCGCACCTGCGTGGTGCGCTGCACGCTGAACGATGCGGGGATGCGGCCTCCGAGCCCGTTGTAGGTGACGAGGGCGGTGCCGACGGGCGCTGCCTGAAGCCACGCTTCGACGCGCCGCGCGTCTCGCAGGTACGGCTCGAAAGAGCGCGGCGCGGCGCCGTCGTAGCGGTCTTCGTCGTCGGCCAGGTACTCGCCGAAGGGGTTGAAGAAATAGAAGCCGTCGAAGCGCGACGCGTCGACCGACGCCAGCTCGCCTTCGGTGACGACGACCTCCGCGCCCAACCGCTGCGCCAGCCGCCGCGACTCGAAGACGAGCTCGCCCCTTCGCTCGAGACCCCACACGCGTCGCCCCAGCGAGAGCGACAGCACGCAGCACAGCTTGCCGACGCCGGAGCCCACGTCGAGCACCCGCTCCACGCCTGCATGCTTGAAGAGCCGGCTCGCCTCCTGCGCGGCGGCAACGCACGACCAGTAGTGACTGGAGCGGCTGCGCGGCACGTCGCTCAACAGCGCATCGAACGTCTCGTCGGCGACGTCTTCTCCCAGGGTCAAGCGGCGCGCCACGTCAGCGGCGACGTCGAGGTTCAACGACTCAGCGGTCATGGGCGGCGCTGATTGCACGGGGCGCGCCATGGGCGGCTCCGAGCGGCGTAGAGTCGTAGGGGCATGCGGAGCCTCAAGAGTGGACAATTTGGCGCAGAGTTTGAGCCTCTCTTTGTTTCAGAAGTGATGAAACGGCTGGTGGAGACGCTCGACAAGGTGGCCAGACGTGACGTGACGGTCACGTTTCTGGGCGAGACGGGCACGGGCAAGGAGGTGCTCGCGCGGCGGTGTCATGCGGGCTCTCCGCGCCGCAAGGGGCCCTTCGTGCCCATCAACTGCGCGGCGATTCCCGAGGCGTTGTTCGAGAGCGAGCTCTTCGGGCGTGAGCGCGGGGCCTTCACCGGGGCGCACGAGCGGGCGCGCGGAAAAATCGAAGCGGCCGAGGGCGGCACGCTGTTTCTGGACGAGCTGACGGAGCTCCCGCTGGTGCTGCAGGCCAAGCTGCTGCGCTTTCTCGAGACGCGGCAGTTCAGTCGCGTGGGTGGCACCACCAAGTTGACGGCCGACGTGCGGTTGCTGTGCGCGTCGGGTCGCGCGCTGGAGGCGGAGGTGAGCGCCGGGCGCTTTCGCGCCGACCTCTACTACCGCGTTCAGGTCATCACCTTGACGGTGCCGCCGCTGCGCGAGCGCCGCGCCGACATCGAGCCGCTCATCGACGCGTTCCTCGCCTACTTCGCGCGCCGCCACGCCGTCGAGGCGCCGAAGTTCAGCCGGAGCCTCCGCAGCGCGCTCGTCGGTGGGCACTGGCCGGGCAACGTGCGCGAGCTGCGCAACCTCATCGAGCACCTGGCGCTGCTGCGTGAGGGCGAGCGGCTCTCACGCGGCGACCTCCCTCCGGGCTTCGTCTCGCAGCCCGCCACGGCCACGTTGACGCTGTCGCTCGACGAGCCCCTGCGCGCGATGGAAGAGCGAATCATCGACGCGGTGCTGGCGGCTGAGCAGGGCAACCGCAGTCGCGCGGCGCGGCGACTTGGCGTCAGTGCGCGCACCCTGGTGCGGCGCGGTCGGTGAGGCGCGTGCCGGCTGGGCGGAGCGTCGCTTCTTGTTGGACGGTTGCCGTAGGCATCGTCAGGCGTCTTGGCTCGATCTCAAAGACGCGTACTCGCACCCGCGTCTTGCTGCTGTCGTTGGGGCTCGTCTCTTCCTGCGGCGCTCGCGACGACGTGGCTCGACGGCGGAGCGCTCGTTTGTCCTGGAGTGGACATTTCGAGATTGGGTGACTGGCCGTAGTTGTCGTGGGTGCCGACCGCCGCGCCTACGACGCCTTCTGCTGCCGGTGCTCGCGCAGCCACGCCACCGTGTCGCTCAGCGTCTGTCGGTGGTTGCGCGGCGCCCAACCCAGCTCGCGATCGCTCCACAGCGTCTTGAGCCCCCAGTGGCACACCGACATCTCGAGCACGACCGGGTCGGGCAACTTCTTGAGGCCCAGCTTCGCGAGTGAGCCGACGACGAACGTCGGCACGTCAGGGCGATTCACGCGCACCCCCGCGACCTCACCCACGCGCTCGAAGAACGTGCGCAGCGGCAGCGACGTGCCGGGCAGGTGGTACGTGTCTCGCCAGTCGCTCTTCTTCACCAGCCGCCCCAGCGCGCTCGCCACGTCGCGCACGTCGGTGAACCCGATGCCACCTGCGGGAATGAACGGCAGCCGCCCGTCCAACACGCGCGAGACGTTCGTCGTCGAGCGACCGAGCGTGTCACCGGGCCCGAGCAGAATCGGCGGGCGCACCACCGTCAGCGCCACGCCCAGCTGCTTCGCCAACTTCCGCGCCTGCTCTTCAGCGCGAATCTTCGACAGGTAGTACGGCCAGCGGCCCACCACCGCCTCCGCGGAGCGCGAGTGCTCATCGGCCTCGACGGTCGCGTGCTCGAAGCAGCCCACCGTGCCCGACGTCGACACCAGCACCAGCCGCGCGTTCAACATCTTCGCGGCGCGCACCATCTGCACGGCGCTCTCGACGTTGAAGTGCACCATTTCTTCCGGCGCGTGACGGCTGTGGTGAACCATGCCGGCGGCGTGAATGAGCGTCTTCACGCCCTGCGCGCGTGAGACCCACGACGTTGCGTCGAGCGGCGTACCCAGCAGCTGCGCGCAGCCCGACGGCATCGGCGTGCGCACCAGCGCCACCGCGTCTTCGCCCAACACCTCGAGCAGATTGCGACCGAGGAACCCGTTGGCTCCGGTGACGAGCGTCTTCATGATTCAACTCCGCGCCACGCGCAGGCTTCATGGAACTTCGGCAGCTGCGCTGCGTTCGCGCCCCACTCGAAGCCGTCACCCGACGGCTTGACGATGTCGCGTGAGACGAGCGCCTGCACCGCGCCGTCGAGGTGCGGCCGGTGCGTCACCGCTACGTCTTTCAGCTCGTGCGGCGTGCGCACTTCAGCGGCCACGCGGTAGTCGCGCACCACCGGCTCGAACAACGCCTTGACGACGGCCTCGACGCGCGGGTCGTTCAACTCAGCCAGCGGCGTCGCGCACCAGCGGTAGCGCGCGAGGTGGTCTTCCAACGCAGGGTTGCCCGGCTGCAGCGTGAGCACGTCACCTGCGAACCAGTGCTGCCACTGATTGCGCAGCGAGTGCGCGAGGCACGGCGCGAGCGGCGAGGGCACCGGCAGGTCGCTGTCGACGACGCGGCCGCCACGACGCTCGATGGCTTCACGCAGCCACTGCTCGTCTACGCCGGGAATCGACTGCTCCGACAAGAACGCGCGCAGGTGAAAGCTGCTCACCGTGGTGTGGCGCTGCAGCTCCGACATCAGCGAGTGCGAGAGCTCCTTCACGTCGGTGCCTTCGTCCATCAACTGCGGCGCGCCGCAGGCCACGTGAACGCGACCCAGCTGCACGTTGCCGCGCGCGAGCTTCGTGAGCCACGACAGCAGCCCGGGCAGCGACATCTTCGAGCGCGCCTGACCTTCGAGCTCCTTCACCAGCGCCGCCTCTTCCGGCAGCCGGTCGTACGAGATGGAGATGGGCAACACGACGAATTGGCGCCCGGTGTTCTGCAGCGCGCGCAGCAGCCCGCGCTTGGGCGGCAGCATCAACCGCGCGCGGCTGCGCTGCCCTTCGACGAAGAACATCAACGACGCGTTCTTCGCGGCGAGGCGGCGCAGCTCTTCACCCAGCTCCGGCACTTCGCGACCCACGCCACGCTTGATGAAGAAGGCCTGCGAGTCTTTGAGAATCGGGCCCACCACCGGAATGCGGCCGAACTCTTCGGCGGCGGCGATGTGCGGCATGGGAATGCCGAGCTCCGGCTGCTGGAAGCACAGGTAGCTCGTCATCAAGAAGTCGAAGTAGCTGCGGTGCGTGGGCGCGAGCACCACCAGCGCGCCGGGAGGCACGTGCGCCATCGCGCGCTCGAACGACGGGCGGTCGAAGGTCATGTCGCTCGTGCAGCGGCGGAACGTCTTGCGGAGCGCGTAGCCGAAGACCTTCAACGTCGCGTTGCCCACGCTGCGCTCGGCGACCCACGCTTCGTCACCGCGCGCGTCGTCGTGCTTCGGGCCCGCGAAGGACAGCTGCGTCTCGTCGCGCGAGAGCAGGTGCCGGTACATGCCTTCATTGACGACGCGCACGTAGTCGACGGGGTCGAAGCCGGGAATTTCGAGCGGCGTGCTACGCACGAAGTCGAACGTGTGGTGCGTGAAGTACGCGAAGCCCTCGTTCAGGTACTGCACCTTCTCGTCGGCGCGGGTCAGCTTGCGCAGCGACTTGCTCTGGCCGAGCACCGCCAGCGCGAGCTTCTGCAGTTGCACCGGCAATTCACGTCGCACGAAGTCGACGCCGTCGAAGCCGTGGTCTTTGCGGCCCACGAACATGTCGGGCGCCTTCACCACCCCGGGGCGGCGCTTGAACCACTCGATGGTGCTCGCCGCCGCCATGTCGATGCGCAGCGCGCGCTCGATGCCCACGGTGGCGTGCCGAATGGTGACGGGCTCGTGTTGCTTCGGCATGGGGCCGAACACGGCGCGCACCACCTCGTCGGCGACGACGTCGACGGGCACCACGTCCAACCGCACCGAGGGGTCGGCGTTGAACGCGCGCACCACGCCCAGCCCGCTGTAGAGCAGACAACCGGCCAACGCCGCCGGGCTGTCGAGCCACGCGGGGAAGGGCGTGCGGTGTGACGCCGACACGATGCTGGGGCGCACGATGACGACGGGCACGTGGCCACGACGCTCGGAGATCAGATGCTCGGCGACGCTCTTGGTCAGCGTGTACGTGTTGGGGTGGCCGGTGAGCTCCATCCACTCGCGGCCGTCACCTTCGGTCTTCTGAAAGCCCTCGTAGAGCTCGCTCGCGGGGCGCGGGAGGTGCGCCAGCTTTTCTTCGATGGGGCCGGGGCGCCACACGCTGACGTAGGCCGTCGACACGTCGACCATGCCGACGACCTTCGGGCACGTCTTCGTCAGCTCGAGCACGCCGAGCATGCTGCGAATGTTGGCTGAGGCGGCCTGCGCGACGGGCAGGTCGAACTCCACGCTGGCGGCGCAGTGCACGACGTGCGTGACGTGGCGGCGCACCTTGTCGGCGTCGGTGACGCTCAAGCCGCAGTCGGGCTTCTCGAGGTCGCCGCTCAACACGTCGACGCGGCGGGCCCACCCGGGCTCGAGGTTCGCGAAGCACGCGGCCTGCGAGACCTTCGTGAAGCGCTCCTGCGCACTCGACACGTGGCCTTTGCGGTCTCTCGACTCACGCACCAGCACGGTGACGCGCTCGACGCCTTGCCTCAGCAGCGTCTCCAGCACGACCTTGCCGACGAAGCCGGTGACTCCAGTGAGAAATACGTGGCGTGACATCAGTGCGCCTCCTCTTCAGTGGTGAGCGCGAGCGGGCCGTTGACGCCGCTGTTCGACGCTCCAAAGACGTTGTCGGGGTCGATGGCGGCCTTCACCTTGCGGTTGAGCGCCAGCGCACCTTCCGAGAACACGTCGGGCAAGAAGCCGCGGCGGATTTTGCCGACGCCGTGGTGGTGCGACAGCGAGCCACCAGCGCTCAGAATCTCTTCGCGCGCTGCGTGTTCGAGCGCCGCGTACGAGGCCACCGGGTCCTTCACGCCGCGCGCGTAGAAGCCCAGGTAGAAATAGATGACGACGCCCGTCTGGTAGACCTGCGTGAGGCGCCCGGTGAAGAAGACCTTGCCCGGCAGGCCCAGCGCTGCGTGCTCTTTTTCGACGCGCCGCTGCACGCGCTCGTACAAGTCCATCGCGCGGCTCCACGGCACGCTGGTCTCGAAGCTCTCGGCGATGGCCCAGTGCTCGAACGTGAGGTCGCGGATGTACGCGATGCCGAACGTGAGCTGGTAGCCGCGCTCGCCGTTCGCGCCACCGCCCTTCATGCCGCCGTGCGTGGCGGCGATTCGGTACAGCGTCGCTTCTTGAAACTCGACCTCTTCGCGCGAGCCTTCGAAGACGATGGTGGCGACGGCGAGCTTGAACGGGTCGAAGCCCTTGAGCTTGGTGACGACGGCCTTCTCGACCTCGCTCTTCACCTTCGCCGCGAGCCCGTGCTTCGCGGGCTTGAGCGCCTGCCCGAAGTGGAACTGGGTGTTGTCCATCACGCGCACGCTGGCGGGCACGGCGCCCGACTGCTGCAGCTCGTACAGAAACGCGAGGCCCGCTTTCAGGTCGGGGAAAATCACCGAGCCGTAGCGCTGCACTTCAGGCAACGGGAAGAGCTTCACGACCGCCGTGGTGACGATGCCGAAGTTGCCCTCGCTGCCGAACATGTACTGGCGCGGGTTCACACCGACGCTCTCACGCGGGGCCTGCTGCGGTCGCTCGACGACGCCCTGAGGCGTGACGACCTGCATGTCGAGCACGAGCTCTTCGATGTTGCCGTAGCGGTTCTTCTTCATGCCGCTGGCGTTGGTGGCGATCCACCCGCCGAGCGTCGAGAACTCGAGGCTGTCGGGCTCGTGGCCCATGGTGAGGCCGAACTTCGCCAGCTCGCTCATGAGGTGCCGGCCGGTGGCGCCCGCTTCGACGCACGCCATGCGGTTGACCGAGTCGATCCACAGAATGCGGTTCATCTGCCGCATGTCGACGGCGATGACGAAGCGCTCCTCCGAGAGCGGAATGCGCAGCGCCTCGGTGACATTGGTGCCGCCGCCGAAGGGAATCACGCAGGCGCCGTGCTTCGTGGCGACCTCCACCAGCTTGACCACCTCGTCGTGGCTGCGCGGGAAGACGACGAGGTCGGGCACGCGGTCCAGCTTGCCGTAGCGAATGGCCCAGATTTCTCCGCCGGTGTGCCCGTGGCCGCGACGCAGGCGCTGCTTCGGGTCGTCGGTGAGCTGGTCGTCTTTCAAGAACTTGCCGAGCGCGGTGACGAGCTTCTTGTCTTTCTTGCCGGCGGGAATTTCGGGCGGGTAGTGCGGCTCGTTGCGGTTGTCGTAGCCCAGCGGCGAGCCCAGCTTGCCGGCGAACCACGGCATCAGGTCAGGCAGCGCGACGTTGCTGATGTTGTAGCGGTTGCCCGTCAGCACCGTGCTGCCGTCGGCCTTCACCACGAAGCGCGTGTCGGCGAAGCCCCAGCCCTCGAGCGACTCGGCCTCTTCGGCCGGCGTCGTCACCGGAGGCGTGAAGCGCGTGTTGCCGTCCGCCACGTGCGTGCGACGACCGTTGAGTCGCTCCCCGACTTCGCGTGCCACCACGGTGCCCAGACGACGCAGAAAGCTTTGTTCGGCCATAGGTGACGCGACGCGCTAGCACCCACGCGTCAGCGACTTCAACGCGCGCGCCTTTTGCGCAGGTGCGCAGTGGGGTTCGCAGTTACGGAACCACGCGTCTCGAAATGGTTATTGATTCCGAGACTTCGAGTCTCGTATGCAGCGCTCGTGAACCCCGGGCGGCCCAGAGACGAGAACACGCGGCGCGCGATTCTGGCGGCGACGCAGGAGCTGGTGCTCGAGAAGGGCTACGCGCAGGTCACCACCGGAGACGTCGCCGCGCGCGCAGGTGCCGGGAAACAGACGATTTACCGGTGGTGGCCGGGCAAGAGCGCGCTGGTGCTCGACGCCTTCGCCGACTGGGTCGAGCAGGCGCCTCGCACCACGCGCCGCAAGCCTTCGCTGTCGTCGACGCTGGTGGAGTTCTGCCGCGCGGCCACGCACGCGGCGCCGGTGCTGCGCGCGTTGATGGCCGAGGCGCAGTTCGACGACGAGCTGCACAAGCGGTTGCTCGCCCAATTGGTGAGGCCTCGCGGTGACGAGCTGCGCGCGTGCCTGGTCGACCGGCGGCCGGCCGACCGCGAAGTCATCGTCAACGTGCTGTCGGGGTTGGTGTGGCAGCGGCTCATGTTGAACGAGCCGCTCGACGGGCGCTTCGTGCGCTACGCGCTGCGCGTCGTTCATCGCATCTGACTTTTCTCTTTCATCAGGACCACCGACGAAAATGACGTCTTCATCTGCCGAGTCGAGACAACAGAAGCTGGATGCATTGACGGGTTCGCTTCGTCAGCTCGCGCCGAACGTCATTTCATCGACGGTGCTCTCGGCCGTCGAGACCGTCGGCGACGTGGCCGTCGAAGTCGCGTTCGGCTGGCAGCCTCGCGCGAAGGCGTCACTCATTCGTGCGTTCGCGAACCAGGTCGAGACCGACGACGAGCAGTCGTCGAGCCGCCGAGGGTTGATTGCCGCCGTGCGCACGTACGTCCGCGCCAAGCGCGCGTCGACAGAGAAGGCCGCGCTCAACGGGCTCGTCGCCGTGGTGCACGTCGGGGCCCAACAGCCCTCTCGCCTCGAGAGCAAAGAGGTCGAGAAGGCCGTTCATCAGGTCGTGCTCGGCGCCATCAACTCAGCGCCGCAGTGGTGGCACGGCCTCCACGAGGCGATGCGGTAGCGGCTTCGTGCGGCAGGCGCCGCGCTTGCGCGCGCGCGTCGATGTGTGTCGGAGTTGTTATTGTGTCTGAGATGCAATAACAGCCACATGTCGTATGCGTGTTCTTGGCGTCTTGTCTTTGTCGTTGATGGCTTGTGGCCCGGGGGCAGAGGGGTCGGTGCGGTTCTCGGTCTGGGCCGAAGAGCGCGTCGAGCGGGGTTACCCGGCGACGCTGCTGGCCGACCGTTGGGCCATCACCTTCGAGCGTTACCTGGTGTCGTTGGGCGAGGCGACGTTGTCGCGCGACGGCGAGGTGCTGACGTCTCCGCGGCGCGTGGTGGCCAACCTGCAGCGGGGTCGTCAACCGACGCACGCCTTCGAGGGCGTGCCTGCGGGGAGATGGAACGTGGGCTTCGTGGTCGAGCCGCCGGGCGACGCCGCTGAGGTTGGCGAAGGCGCGACCGGGGCCGACGTGGCGCGCATGCGCGCCGAGGGCTGGAGCTACCTGCTCGAGGGCCGGGCGACGAAGACCGGCGTCGGCACGTTTTCATTCTCGGTGGGCTTCCCGCTGCGGGTGCGTGGCGTGGAGTGCACCAACGGCGTCGACGGCACGCTGGGGCTCATCGTCGGTGAAGGACGCGAGACTGACGCCGAGCTGACGGTGCACGCCGAGCACATGCTGTACGACAGGCTGGGCACGCACCGCGACGTGCAGCTGCGCTTCGACGCCTGGGCCTTCGAGGCGACCGCCGACGCGCCCATCACCCGCGAGGCGTTGCAGCGCCAGTCGCTGCTCTCGCTCCGTGGTCGCGGCGGTGGTGCGCTGGTCGACGAAGCCGGCGCGCCGGTCGTCTACGAGCCGGGCTCCTACGCCGTCGACACGCTCGACGACTTCGTGCTGCAGAGCCTGCGAGATCAGGTGCACCTCAACGGCGGCGGCCTGTGCCGCGTCGAGTGAGCGCCTGATGTGGTCGCTCGTGGTGGTGACGCTGCTCGCGCAGCCCGCAGGAGACGGCGGCGTGCCCGACGCGCCGACGCTGCAGACGGTGGTGCAGGCGCGCCGCACGCCGAGCCCCTCGGTCTCGATTTCAGACCTCGACATCGAGCTGGGGTTGCTCGGTGAGCGCGCCCGTCGCTCGGGCACCGAGCTGTTGCCGCTGGCGCCCGGGTTGCTGCTCGCGCAGCACGGCGGCGAAGGCCACGCGCCGCAGATTTTCGTGCGCGGCTTCGACGCCGGCGAAGGCAAAGACCTCGAGCTGCGTCTTCAGGGCGTGCCGCTCAACGAAGTCAGCCACGCGCACTCGCACGGCTACGCCGACACGTACTTCATCATTCCCGAGCTGGTGCGCGCGGTGCGCGTCACTGAAGGCCCGTTTCACCCGTCACAGGGTGACTTCGGCGTGGCCGGCAGCGTCGACTTCGAGCTCGGCCTCGAGAAGCGCGGCGTCACCGCCGTCGCCGAGTACGGCCAGTTCAATCACCTGCGCCTGACGTTGTTGTGGGGCCCCGGCCCGCGCGCGTCGAGCTTCGCCGGCATGACGGTGCGGCACGGCAGCGGTTTCGGCCCCAACCGCGCGTTCGCCAACGGCTCGCTCTTCGCCCAGCACGAGTTTCGACTGCCCGGAGACGTGAAGGTGAAGGCCTTCGCGGCGCTGTCCTTCGGGCGCTTCGACCAGGCCGGCGTGCTGCGGCTGAGCGACGTCGAGGCGGGCCGCGTACCCGGCTGTGACGCGTCGTTCGACGCGCAGTTCTTCTGTACCCTCGACGCGAATCAGGGCGGCGCGCAGCAGCGGCACCTGGTGAGCCTCGAGGCGACGCAGAAGCTCGACGACGGCGCCTCGGCGAAGCAGCAGCTCTTCGCGGTCGTCAGAGACCAACGGCTGCGCGAGAACTTCACGGGCTACCTCGTCGACGTGCCGCCCGTCGGTGCGCCGCAGCGCGGTGACGGCGTGGAGCTCAACTACGGCGGCGTCACCGTCGGCGCGCGCGGCGAGTACCACCGCCTGCTCGTGAAGCCGCCTGATGACGTCGAGGCCCCGCGCGCCGGCGGAGAGACCGACGCGCCGTCACTCTCGCTGGGCTTCTACGGCCGCTACGACGACGTCGTCAGCGCGAGTCGTCGGCTGCGCGCCGAAGGAGGCGCGCCGTACCTCGTGATGTTCGACAACCACCTGCGCGTCACCAACCTCGCGGTCTGGGCGGCGGTGCGAGCGGGCCTCGGCGCGCGCGTGGTGGTGCAGGGCGGGCTGCGGCTCGACGCGTTCTTGTTCTCGGTCGACGACCGCAACCGCCCGCTGGTCGACCGGCAGGGCGCGCGGCTCGACAGTGAGCGCAGCGAGGCCCTGGGGCTCATGCCCGCGCCGCGGCTCTCGGTCGACGTGCGCCTGCTCGACGGCCTCTCGTGGGTGACGGCCTTCGGGCTGGGCGCGCGCTCGAGCGACGGCGCCGCGTTGTCGCAAGGCGAGCTCGCGCCGTTCGCGCTGGTGGTCAGCGCCGAGAGCGGCTTTCGCTACGCGCGGCCCGGCCCCGTGAGCCTCGAGGCGCGCGCTTCAGCCTTCGCGACGCGCGTGGAGCGCGACCTCGTCTTCGAGCCGACGCTCGGCCGCAACCAGGCGCTCGGCACCTCGAACCGCGTCGGGCTCTTCGCCTTCATGCGCGTGACGTGGCTTCGCTGGCTCGACGTCAACGCGACGCTCTCGTACACGCGGGGGCATCTGCCGCCGGTCGGCGCCGCCTGGTACGAGCTCTTCGCCGGCCCGGCGCTGCCGTACGTGCCGCGTGTACTGGGCCGCGTCGAGGCCGTCGGGCGCCATGAAGTCTCGCTCTTCTCGGAGCGCTTCACGTTCACCGCAGGCGCGGCGCTGTGGGCCCTCGGTGAGCGGCCGCTGCCGCTCGAGCGCTTCGCTGAACCCGTCGCGCTCCTCGACGCCTCGGCGCGTGTGCGGTGGCGCTTTCTCGAGCTGGGCGTGATGGTCGACAACGTCTTCGACGTGCGCTGGCGACAGGCGGAGTTCAACTACGCGTCGAACTTCACCGACCCCGCCGCCGCGCCCTCTCAGCTCGCCACGCGGCACTTCTCGGCCGGGCCGCCGCGCACGTGGCGCCTCTCTCTCTCGGTCACGTTGGAGTGATGACGATGCGTCACGTTCTCTTCTCATTCGTGTTGTTCACCGCGTGCGACGGCGCCGGCACCGGCGGGCGCGCCATCGAGCTCGACGTCGAGGTGTGGCCCGAGCGCGCCGAGCGCATCGACCTCGGCGACGCGCAGGTGACGTTGACGCGCGCCGAGCTGGAGCTGACGGCGGTGTACGTCATCGACCAGCCGCCGCCGGTGACGGGCTGGCTGCGCAGGCTGCTCGACCTCGGCATCGCCTCGGCGCACGCGCACGCGGGCCACGACTTCTTCGCCGGCGGGCAGGTGCTCACGGAGTGGCTTTCACCGACCACCATCGACCTGCTGCAGCCGCGCACGGTGCTGGGTCGCGTGCCCGGCATCGCGGGTGAGGCGCGCGCGGCGTCGGTGCTGTTGTGGCCGCGCGACGGAAAGACGCTGCGGCTCGAAGGGCTGGTGGCGCGCGCCGGAGCGACCGCGCCGTTCGCGCTCTCGGTCGTGCTCGAGGGCGCGCCGGAGCTCCAGCGCGTGGACTTCACGCGCGCGGAAGGCACCCTCGACGACGGTGTGGTGCTGCGCCTCGAGCCCTCGGTGACGCAGTGGTTCACCGGCGCGCGCTTCAGCGCCAGCGACGTGGGCGAGCTCCCGGCCGACAGCCAGGTCGTGCGCGCGGTGCGGCTCAACCTGCGCCGCCACTCGACGTGGCAGGTGCGGGCGATGCCGTGAGCGCTGGAGCTGTGTTACGGCATCGTCAGCATGACGACCACCACCGTGGCTGAGCTGAAGACGCAGATTCGCGACGCGGGCCTTCGCAGCACGGGGCCCCGGCTGGCGGTGCTGCGCTACCTGCTCGACGCGACGCGGCCGGTCTCTCACGCCGAGCTCACCGACGCGCTGTCAGGCGGCGGCCTCGACCGCACCACGCTGTACCGGAACCTCGTCGACCTCACCGAGGCGGGCCTCGTGCAGCGCACCGACCTGGGCGACCACGTGTGGCGCTTCGAGCTGAAGAAGGGCGGGCACGATTCGTTCCAGCACCCGCATTTCACCTGCACCGACTGCGGCACCGTGAAGTGCCTGCCCGAGTCGGTGCTCGCCGTGAAGCACGTGCGTGGCGCCCCGCGCGCGCTCTCGAAGCAGAAGGTCGAAGTGCAGCTGCGCGGTCAGTGCGACGACTGCGGTTGATTACTCGAGCCAGTCGATGAGCAACTGCACGCGCGGCTGCGAGAGCGGCCCGAGGTGCAGCGCGTAGCTCACCCGCGACTCCAGCACCGCCGCCCACTGCTGACGCACGCCGGGGCACAGCGTTGAGCTGCGCGTCACCACGAAGGGCACCGTCTTCTCCTGCTCCGAGACGCGCAGCGGCCCGCCGACGTCGAGCGAGACGACGTGCGCACCCGATGCTGCGGGCTGGTAGCGCACCACGCCTTCGAAGCGCCCGTCGGCGCGCGGCGTGAGGTTCACCGTGAAGTACACGAGGAACGCGTCGACGAGCCCGCCGTCTTCGATGGTGGCGAACGGGCCGTGCGCTGAATGCCAGCAGGCGCGCGCGTCGCTGTCCGCCAGCTCCAGCGTCTCGCGAAACGACGGGTCGACCTCGCAGGCCAGCCCATCGGCGGTCGTCCGGTGGCCGCGATCGCAGTGGCACCAGTCTCCGGCCGGGTCGCGGTGAACGTGGCCCCCGGGCGCGCACGGGTCTTCGGTGGCTGGCGGGCCGCAAGAGGCCAGCACGGCGGTCAGCGCGCAGGCGAGCACACCGTGCCAGCGCATCGCGTCAGCCCTCGTGCTCGTGTTCGTGGTGGGCCGCGAAGTCGGGGCTCGCCGAGATGACGCTGAGCGAGCCCGGCGCGCCGCCGACCTCGAAGGTGCGCTCGACCTCCCAGTGCTCGAGGTCGACCTCGATGACCTGGCCGCTGCGCGGGTCGCTCACGTACGCGCGGTCGACGCCCAGCGTGAGCGACGGCCGCACCGCCCCTTCACCCGACGGCGCCATCGCATACGGGGCGATGACGTCGACCGGCTCGCCTTGCGACGCGCCCGTCTTCGGGTCGAGCTTGCGCAGCTTGCCGTCGAGCGTGAGCACGATGACGTGCTCGGCGTGGAAGAGCTTGAAGCCCAGCGCGGCGACCGGCAACGGCACCGGCGTCAGCGTGCCGGCCACCGGGTCGATGATGCTCAACGCCTCCGCGCCGAAGTTGCCGACGAAGACCTCGAGCCCGTGCGCGCCCAGCACCGTGCCCACGCGCGTGCTCGCCGCCGTGCCCGCCGGGTTGGCGATTTTCCGGGGCGTGAAAGCTGCGCCGCTCCACTCGAGCACCAGCACGCCGTCGCTGCAGCCGAAGGCCACGCGCGTGTCAGACGAGCCTTCACCATGCAGCCGCGGGCAGTCGTTGAACTCGCCGGTGCGCGTCGAGAGCTCGCTGGTCAGGCGCGCCGAGACGCCAATGGGCAACCTCGAGCTGCCGGCCGGCGGGTCGACGGGGTCGGGCGTGGACGCGAGCAGCTGCCCCTGCGCGACGAGCGCGACGCCGTGGTGCGCGAGCCCCGTCGAATGGCGGCGCGGCTGCACCATGCCGATGGCCAGCGCTGAGGTCTGCAGGAAGTCGGCGCTGCCGTCGCCGTCGTTGAAGATGGTGGCCCAGCCGTCGTGCTGAACGAAGTGCGTCGGCGTCGCGCCGGTGATGCGGGCGCTCAAGAGCGTCGGCGCCGTCTTGCCGATGTGAAAGTGGCCGTCGTGCTCTTCGAAGCCGATGCCTGACGACACGAGCTGGGTGACGTTCTTCGTGCGCTGCACGAGAAAGCCGAAGCCCAGCGGGTCTTCTGCGTCTCCGTACGCGCTGGCCGGGCCCTCGAGCGTGAAGGTGCCGGGCGTGGTGCCGTCGTCGAGGTCGATGACCGTCAACTTGCCGTCGACCCCGTCGGCGACGAGCAGCCGACCCCGGGTGACCTCCGCTTCGTCTCCGGGCTCAGGCATCGCGGGAGGGCAGGCGCTGAACGCCAGCGCTGCCAACAACAACGTCTTCTTCATGGTGACTCCTTGGGTGTGGGGCGGCGACCTCGCCGCGCGCAGGGGTCCTGTGTAAATGACATGAAGTTGCAAAAGCAATGTGATTTATAATTGTGTGTGGCGATACATGTGTTCGACGGGCGGCTCTGGCGCTCGAGGGTGCGTGCGGCGGGGCTGCGCGTGACGCGTCATCGGCTGGAGATGTTGAAGGTGCTCGAGGTCGCGGCGACGCCGCGCTCGCACGGCGAGTTGGTCGACGCCTTGCCGCGCGGCCTCATGGACCGCACCACGGCATTTCGAAACCTGATGGCGTTGACGCGGGCGGGCCTGGTCGAGCGCCTCGATGGCGGAGATCGTCTCTGGCGCTACGCGCTCTCCGGGAGAAGGAGCAGCGAGGCCGTCATCTTCGAGTGCGTGAAGTGCGCGAGCCGTGTGCTGTTGCCGCCAGCGCGCGTCTCGTTCTCGTCAGGCGCGCTGCCGGAGGTCGTCAGGCGCCGCCGGTTTCAGCTGCGACTCCGCGGGGTGTGTGATTTGTGTAATTGAGTACGAAGTTGCAATAGCGCTTCTGTTGTTGTAGTTGGTCGCGCATGCCAAAGGGAAACCGGACGATCGTGTACCTGGTGAGCACTGCGGGCACCGGCCACGTCTACGTGACCACGCGCAATCGCCGCACCGCGCAGGACAAGCTCAAGCTGCGCAAGTACGACCCGCGGGCGAAGAAGCACGTGCTCTACGAAGAGAGGTCGAAGCTGTGAGCCGCAAGGTTCCGGTCACCGTGCTCTCGGGGTTCCTCGGGGCCGGCAAGACGACGCTGCTCAACCACCTGCTCGCGAATGGTGAGGGGCGCCGGGTGGCGCTCATCGTCAACGACTTGAGCGAGGTGAACGTCGACGCGCAGCTGGTGAAGCTGCGGCGCGCTGAAGAGAAGCTCGTCGAGCTGTCGAACGGCTGCATCTGCTGCACGCTGCGCGAAGACCTGCTCACCCACGTTCGGGAGCTGGCCACCGCCGGCACGTACGACGTCATCGTCATCGAGTCGACGGGCATCGGTGAGCCGCTGCCGGTGGCCGAGACGTTCACGTTCACCGACGAAGAAGGGCGCAGCCTGTCTGACGTCGCGCGCCTCGACACCATGGTGACCGTGGTTGACGCGCTCAACTTCCTCACCGACTGGGATGACGCCGAGACGCTCGTGGAGCGCGGCCTCGCCGATGAAGGAGACGAGCGCACCGTCGTCGACCTGCTGGTCGAGCAGGTCGAGTTCGCCGACGTGCTGGTGCTCAACAAGTGCGACCTCGTGAAGCCCAAAGAGGTCGCGCGGCTCGAAGACGTGCTCCGAAAGCTGAACCCGCGCGCGAAGCTGCTGCGCAGCACGAAGGGCGTGGTGCCGGTGCGTGAGCTCATCGAGACCGGGCGCTTCGACTTCGAAGCCGCGCGGCAGGCCCCGGGGTGGCTCAAGGTGCTGCGCGGTGAAGAGGTGCCCGAGACCGGCGAGTACGGCATCTCGAGCTTCGTCTTTCGCGCGCGGCGCCCATTTCACCCGAAGCGCCTGTGGCAGTTCATTCACGGCTCGTGGAAGGGCGTGCTGCGCAGCAAGGGCTTCTATTGGCTCGCGTCGCGCCACGACATCACCGGGCTGTGGGCGCAGGCCGGCGGCGCGAGCAGCTTCGAGCCCGTGGGGCTGTGGTGGGCCGCCGTGCCGAAGCGTGAGTGGCCCACCAGCCGCGCGCTACGGCGCGACGTGAAGGCGCAGTGGGCGCCGGAGTTCGGAGACCGCCGACAGGAGCTCGTCTTCATCACCCGGGGCCTCGCGCACGACGAGGTGCGTGAGCGGCTCTCGAGGTGCCTCGTGTCTGACGAGGAGCTGCGCGCGGGCCCTGCATCGTGGGCTGCCTTCGAAGACCCGTTTCCGCGCTGGGAGGTCGTCGCGTCATGAAGCGCAGGGTGAACCCGATCTCTGCTGCCGGCGTGCACGAGGTGTCGTGGAGAGACCTGCAGCTGCTCAAGTACTTCGTCAGCGAGCGCGGCCGAATTGTTCCTCGGCGCCTCACGGGCCTCGACGCCCGGCGGCAGCGCCTGGTCGCGCGGGCCGTGAAGCAGGCGCGGCTGCTCGGGTTGCTCCCGTACCTGCGCGTCGGCTGAACACGTTTTGTCGTTGTTGAGCGCGCCTCGCGTGGGGCGGGCGCGAACGTTCGAGGGCTTCAAACATGAGTAGAGAGATGACGTGGCGTCTGGCCTTGTTGGCCGGCGCGTGGCTGGGCTTTGCCTGCGGTACGCCGATGGTGAGTGAAGACCCGTGTGCGCCGCACGGCGCGTCGCACGGTGACCACTGTGACTGTGACGTCGGCTACACGGCGCGCGGTGGCACCTGCGTCGAGAAGCAGGCCGATGCGGGAGCCGTCGTCGACCGCTGCGCGCCACACGGCGAGCTGCACGACGACCACTGCCACTGCGACGCGGGCTACGAGGAGGTCGGCGGGGCGTGCGTGGCCGCCGTCGTAGACGCGGGCGTCGACCGCTGCGCGCCGCACGGCGAGCTGCACGGCAACCACTGCCACTGCGACGCGGGCTACGAGGAGGTCGGCGGTGCGTGCGTGGCCGCCGTCGTAGACGCGGGCGTCGACCCCTGCGCGCCGCACGGCGAGCTGCACGGCAACCACTGCCACTGCGAGAGCGGCTACATCGAGAGCGGCCTGTCGTGCGTGCCGGTGATGGTCGTGGCCTGCGGTGACGGCCACCGCCACGGCGTGACGTGTGTCTGCTACGCGGGCTTCGTCTACAGCGCGCTCACCGACCGCTGCGAAGCCGTCGTGCCTCCGTCGACGCAGGTGCCGGTGAGCTTCACGCTCGTCGAGTTGGGGGAAGACATGACGAGCAGCGGCGTGAACGCGCTCAACGACCAGCGGCGCGTCGTGGGCAACAAGCGCCCGACGGGGCAGACGCACCTCTCGGCCTACACGCAGGAGGTCGTCGGTGGAGCGGGCACGTTCACCGCCGGCCCTGTCGTCGACGTGGGCATTCTGCCGAACTCGTCGAACCTCTTCAGCCGCCCGTGGGACCTCAACGCGCAGGGCGTCATCGTCGGAGAGAGCGGCAATAACAACCCGGTGCTGCCCTTCATCTTCACGGCGGGCGGCGGCCTGTCGCAGCTGAGCCTGCCTGTCGGCGCCACCGGCGCGGTCGCGCATGGCATCAACGACGCGGGTGAGCTGGTGGGCATCGGCAACTCGCGCGCGATTCGCTGGGCCTCGGCGCAGGCGGTGCCGACGTACCTGCCGTCGCACGCGGGCGCCACGGTGCAGGCCTCGCGCGCGTGGAAGCTCAACGAGAGCGGCGACATCGTCGGTCACGCCCGCGACGCGCAGGGCTCGCAGCGCGCGACGTGGTGGAAGCGCGACGGCTCGCTGGTCGACCTCGGCGCGCTCAACCCGGCGTACGCGTCGGAGGCGCTCGACGTGAACGCGACCACGCGCATCGTCGGCAAGAGCGTGGTGGGCGTCGTGCCTGGCAGCACGTCGGGCACGTTGCAGTGGCAGGCCTTCCTCTACGAGAACGGCTCCATGCGTGGCCTGGGCACGCTGCCGAGCGCTCCGGCCGCGGTGCACAGCGTCGCCAACGCCATCAATGACGACGGCTGGGTCGTCGGGCACGTCGAGCAGATCGCCGGGCTCGCCGCGCGCGCTGTGCTGTGGCGCGACGGAGTGGCCTTCGACCTGAACGACGCCCTGCCGGCGAACTCAGGCTGGGTGCTCACCAGCGCCGTCGACGTGAACGGCCACGGCGACATCGTGGGGCGCGGCACGCTCAACGGCAGTGCCCGGCCGTTCATGCTCGTTCGCATCAACTGACGCGTCGACCGTCAGCGTCGGAGGGAGCCGGGTGTGAGGGCCCGGCTCCTTCTGGCATTGCTACTTGCGGGAGAGCTCGGCGTCAGTCGGCAGTCACCGCTGCTTCGACGGTCATCGCGCGCGTCTGCGGCACGAACGTCTTTCGTCGGCGCCGCAGCGTCGGTCGGCGAGGCTGGGCTCGAGCTTCATCACGACGTTCGCCGGCTGCAACGGCGTCTTCTTTCCGTTCAACTTCCAGACTGGTCTCGGGTCGCCACCCAGCAATCACCGCGTGGCCCGTCGAGCAGCGCAGCCCACGCGCGCCGCAGCCCGGCGGAGCTCCACGCGGCGGGCCGCTGCCGCGACGACAGCGTCACCTCGCGCCACGTCGCGCCCGCCTCGGCATCGACCCACGCCTCCCACGCCAGCACCCACGCGGCGAAGTCGCGCAGCAGCGCGGTCGGCTGGCCTCTGAGTTGAGGCCCCAGCGCCCCGCGCGTGAGCCGCAGCGCGTGTGCTCCGCGCACCACCGTCACGCCAGTCGAGCTGAGTGAGACGACGGCGTCGCTCCACGTCGACGACGTCGCGGCGCCGGGCGGCGGCGGGGTGCGCGTCATGCCCCGGCGCGCGAAGAGGTTCCCTCCGGCGTGCCGCGCGTCACAGCCAAAGGCCCACATCTGCAGGTCGAACAGGCGCTCCAGCTGCGAGAGAGTCCTGGCGTCGAACATCACGGCCTCCCGTCAATGGTGAGCACCAGGCGCGGCGAAGAGGAAACCGGTGGGCTGCGGTGCACGAGGCCCCAGGGCGCGTTGCCTTCGCAGGCCACGCCCTTCATCAGCGCCACGTCGAAGCACTCGAGGTGCTGCGTGCGCGCACCGTCGAGGTTGGTGACGCGGAGCTTCGTGCGGTCGAGATCCCGCTCCGCAATCCACTCCGTGGCGGGCCCGGCCCACGTGCAGATGAGGCGCACCGTCACGTTGTCGACGTGGAACCTGGGGCACGTCTGCTGGCGCACGCAGGCCAGCTGCACGCGCGCGCGCCGCGCCTGAAACAGGTGGCCGTAGTGCGTGAGCCGCGCCTGAACTTCGTGCTCCAGCCGCGCGCGGTGCTCGCAGGCCGGCATCGGCGAGAGCCACCTCGCGACCGGCCAGGCGCCATCGAGCGCTACGACCTCGTCGACCTCCAGCGCCAGCGCGTGAGTCGAGTGCTGACACCAACTCGCGAAGGGTGCGTCGAAGGCGCGGCGCCAGATGCACAGGTCGACGTCGCGCCGGCGAATGTGCCGCAGCCCGGCTTCGCTCCATACGATGCGGTGGCGGTTGCGGAGGCTCATGCGCGGCGCAGCCACGCCCGCACGGGCATCGAGAGGAACATGACGAAGGTCCCCGCCCACTCGAGCGCCGCGCCGTCGAGCGCGTGGCCGAGGGTCACCAGCGCCGCGCCGACCAGCGTCGGCCAGAACGGGCGCCACTCACCCCGCGCGCGCGCTTCACGCAGCCCGAAGCCGAGCGCCACGCTCAGCGCGACGCCCAGCAGCCACGCGTGCTGCCCTTCGCTCAACATCAACGAGACGCCGCCCAGAGAGAGCAGCGGCTTCCACAGCGCCAGACACGCCGGGCACACCGCGCAGCTGAGCGCCGGCAACAACGAGACGAGACCAGACTTCGGGGACGGGTGGGCACACGCGCAGTGCGCCGAGTGAACGTGAGAGGTCATGCAGGAGGTGTGGGAAAGAGGAGTCAACGACCGCGGCGAACGAACTCGTCAGGCGGGCGGCGGAGACCCTTTGGGCGCGGTGGCCCACACCTTGTGTTGCGCGCGCGGCGTGATGACCGGCGCGCAGGCGGCAGCCCACGCGCTCTGCTGCCTCGGCGTCGGGAGCGGCGTGAAGGGAGGCGTCAGCGCCGCCGCGAAGAACTTCAGGTCGCGGTGGTCGTCGGTGTGGACGTCGCCCGGCGCGTCGTCAGGGGCCTCGTCGTGACGCCAGCCGCCGTGCACCTCGCAGCGCACGTGCCGCGCGTCGAGCTCGTGCACCTCGACGGCAGCGCCCGCGAGCCCCAGCGCGCACACCAGGGCCAGCGCCGAGAGTCGACGGAGGAGCACTGTGTTGCTGTTGATGTTTCTAGTGAAGATGCAACTTCATTACATGAAGCGCCCGGCCGCTCAAGCCGCAGCTGGTTGAGCGCCTGATTTTGCGCGGCGCGCTCGGTCGCCGACGGCCACAAGTCGACCCGTTGACCACCCGTTCTCTGCGCGGCCTGCGACTGAAAGTGCAAAATAGTCATTTTGCACAAGGACTGCCGGTGAAGGTGTTACCGGCCCGCCGCGAGATGAAAAAACACCACCCTGAAGGGTTCTTTGATGACTTCGATTCATCGCACCCCCGGGCGGCGGCGGTTCTGCGCAATGCAAGGCCGATTTGCCGCTTCCGCGTCGATTTCAGGTCTGTAGCAGTACGACTGGAACCCCCTAAGTGTGGGGGATTGGACAAAAAATTGACACCATATCTAGTGCCGAGGCGCTTGACACCCCCGTGACCAGAAAGGCATAAGTCGACCCCCCGCGCCGGTCGATTGCAGGCCTTCGTGGGAGCGCCAGACGGCGTCGGGGAGAGGGAAAACTACTTTTCGCGATTTATCGCACCCCGGGCGGAAGGTCGCCCCGGGGTCGGTTTGGTGCGTTTTGCGGCACGTACTCGTAGTCAATTTGTTCAAACCGTTTTGAGAGGGTTACGACACATGGAGAAGGTGACGTCGTCTGGGCTTACCGAGGCGCAGCACGCGGGCGTGATGACGGCGTCGAAGTCGGCTGACAGCGCAGTGCCCACGGGGATGCGCGTGAAGAAGCGCAACGGCTCGCTCGAGACCGTCGACCTCAACAAGATCGTGCGCGCCGTCAGCCGTTGTTGTGAAGGTGTGCCCCACGTCGACGCCATGCGCGTCTCGCTCAAGACCATCGCCGGCCTGTACGACGGCGCGACCACCCGTGAGCTCGACCAGCTGTCGATTCAGACCGCCGCGTCGCTCATCATCGAAGAGCCCGAGTACTCGAAGCTCGCCGCGCGCCTGCTCTCGACCTTCATCGCGAAGGAGGTCGCGGGCCTCGAGATTCACTCGTTCACCCAGTCCATCGCGGCGGGCCACGCGGTCGGCCTCGTCAACGAGCGCCTGCTCAACTTCGTGCAGCAGAACGCGCGCAAGCTGAACGACGCCATCGACGACACGCGCACCAACCACTTCGAGTACTTCGGCCTGCGCACGGTCTACGACCGTTACCTCCTCAAGCACCCCACCAGGCGCGACGTCATCGAGTCGCCGCAGCACTTCTTCCTGCGCGTGGCCTGCGCGCTGTCGAACACCGTCGCCGAGGCGCTCGAGCTGTACCGCCTGTTCTCGTCGCTCGAGTACATTCCCAGCTCGCCGACGTTGTTCAACTCAGGCACGCGCCACGAGCAGTTGAGCTCGTGCTTCCTGCTCGACTCGCCGCAAGACGAGCTCACCGACATCTACAAGCGCTACGGCGACGTGGCGCAGCTCTCGAAGTTCTCGGGCGGCATCGGCATCGCCTGGCACCGCGTGCGCGCGCGCGGCTCGCTCATCAAGTCGACCAACGGGCAGAGCAACGGCATCGTGCCCTGGCTCAAGACGCTCGACGCGTCGGTCGCCGCGGTGAATCAGGGCGGCAAGCGCAAGGGCGCGGCCTGCGTGTACCTCGAGACCTGGCACGCCGACATGGAGCAGTTCCTCGAGCTGCGCGACAACACCGGCGACGAGGCGAGCCGCACGCACAACCTGAACCTCGCCAACTGGGTGCCCGACCTCTTCATGAAGCGCGTCGAGGCCGACGCGAACTGGAGCCTGTTCGACCCCAAAGACACGCCGCACTTCACCGACCTCTTCGGCGCCGAGTTCGACAAGGCCTACGAAGCGGCTGAAGCGAAGGGCCTGGCGAAGCGCAGCATCAAGGCCCGCGACCTCTACGCGCGCATGATGAAGACGCTCGCCCAGACCGGCAACGGGTGGATGACCTTCAAGGACAAGTCGAACCTCGCGTGCAACCAGACGGCGATGCCTGGCCGCACCGTGCACCTCTCGAACCTCTGCACGGAGATCCTCGAGGTCACCTCGGCCGATGAAGTCGCCGTGTGCAACCTGGGCTCCATCAACCTCGCGCGGCACCTCACGAAGAACGACGCCGGCGCGCTGGTGTTCGACTTCGAGAAGCTCTCGCGCTCGGTGCGCGTGGCCGTGCGTCAGCTCGACCGCGTCATCGACCTGAACCTGTACCCCATCGAAAACGCGAAGAAGTCGAACCTGCGTTGGCGCCCGGTGGGCCTGGGCGTCATGGGTCTGCAAGACCTCTTCTTCCAGCTCGAGCTCGCCTTCGATTCTGAAGGAGCGCGCGCGCTGTCGAAGCAGATTGCAGAAGAGGTCTACTTCCACGCGCTCGTCGCCTCGATGGAGCTCGCGGAAGAAAAGGGCCCGCACGAGACCTTCTCCGAGACGCGCGCCGCGCGCGGTGAATTGCAGTTCAACGCGTGGGGCGTCACGCCCGCCGACACCGAGCGCTGGCAGGGGCTCGCCGAGCGCATCAAGAAGGTGGGCTTGCGCAACTCGTTGCTCATCGCCATCGCGCCGACGGCCACCATCGCGTCCATCGCCGGCTGCTCCGAGTGCATCGAGCCGCTGGTCTCGAACTTGTTCAAGCGTGAGACGTTGTCGGGCGACTTCCTCCAGGTGAACCGCTACCTCGTCAACGCGCTGCGCGGCCTCGGGCTGTGGAATGACGACACCCGCGCGAAGCTGAAAATCGCCGAAGGCTCGGTGCAGGGCCTGACCGAGGTGCCCGAAGCGGTGCGCCTGCGCTTCCGCACGTCGTGGGAGCTGCCCATGCGCTCGCTCGTCGACATGGCCGCCGACCGTGGCGCCTTCATCGACCAGAGCCAGTCGCTCAACCTGTTCATCGAGAGCCCGAACATCGGCCAGCTCTCGTCCATGTACATGTACGCGTGGAAGAAGGGCCTCAAGACCACGTACTACCTGCGTTCGCGCCCCGCGACGCGCATCGCCAAGGCCACCGTCATCGTCGAGAAGGAGGTCGTCAGCGATTCAGCCGCCGTCGCCTGCTCGCTCGAGAACCCTGAAGCGTGTGAGGCCTGCCAGTGAGTCTGCTCTCGCCGGGCATGTCGCTGACGCTGCGGCCCATGAAGTACCCGGTGTTCTTCGAGATGTACCGGTCGGCCATCAAGAACACGTGGACGGTGGAAGAAGTCGACTTCGGCACCGACCTCGCCGACCTGCGCTCGAAGATGAGCGTGGCCGAGAAGCACCTCGTGCAGCGGCTGGTGGCGTTCTTCGCGACGGGCGACTCCATCGTCTCGAACAACCTCGTCTTGAACCTGTACCAGCACATCAACGCGCCCGAAGCGCGCATGTACTTGTCGCGCCAGCTCTACGAAGAGGCGCTGCACGTTCAGTTCTACTTGACGCTGCTCGACACCTACGTGCCCGACCCCGAAGAGCGTGAGCGCGCGTTTCAGGCCGTCGAGACGATTCCGTCGATTCGTCGCAAGGCCGAGTTCTGCTTCAAGTGGATTGATTCGATTCAGTCGCTGCAGAAGCTGGAAACGAAGGCGCACCGTCGCCAGTTTCTGCTGAACCTCATCTGCTTCGCGGGCTGCATCGAGGGGCTCTTCTTCTTCGCGGCCTTTGCGTACGTGTACTTCCTGCGCAGCCGCGGGTTGCTGCACGGCCTGGCCGGCGGCACGAACTGGGTGTTCCGCGACGAGAGCGCGCACATGGCGTTCGCGTTCAAGGTGGTCGACACGGTGCGCGCTGAAGAGCCCGACCTGTTCGACGCCGAAATGCAGGCGCAGGTGCTGGCGATGATGGACGAAGCCATCGCGTGCGAGCTGCAGTTCGCCGAAGACCTGCTCTCAGGCGGCGTGGCCGGGTTGTCGGTGCCCGAGCTCAAGCAGTACCTGCAGTTCGTCGCTGACCAGCGGTTGTCGATGCTGGGCATGCCGCGGCACTACGGCGCGAAGAACCCGTTCCCCTTCATGGACCTGCAAGACGTGCAGGAGCTCGCGAACTTCTTCGAGCGCCGCGTCTCGGCGTACCAGGTGGGCGTGACGGGCGACGTGACGTTCGACGCTACGTTCTGAATGGGGTTTCGGGTGGGGTTCAGGTTTCTCATCGATGAGACCTCCGCCGCGTGCCACGTCCAATCGAGGCCGACCGCCCGTTCAGTACCAGGCGACCTTGAGCTTCAGCGCGGGGTTCGCCTCGCGCAGCACCTTCACGTGCGCCTCGTCGACGGCCCTGGGCACGGAGATGGCGGGGTTGGTCCACTCGCGGGGTCGCAGTGTGGTGCTGGCGGTGATGTCGGCTGGCAACCTCGCCAGCACCGTCGCCAGTCGCTCGACGTACGTGTTCATCAGCAACGGCGGTGACACGTCGAGCGCCGCGCCCGTGCTGAAGGGCCGCGTGAAGTGCAGCTCGCCGTAGGTGAAGGTCTCGAGGCGCTTCAGGTGTTCGGCCGCGCGCAGCATCTTCGAAATCATGTCGGGCCAGGTCGCGTCGCTCACGACATGCAGGTGCTTCAACTTCGGCAGCGCGTCACTCAGCCCTGCGAGGTCGAGCTCTGGCGTGTAGCGCGTCGTCAGTGCTTCGAGCGCGAGGCCCCGCACGTCATCTGGCTTCGGCGGCGAGAGCAGCTCCAGCGCGCGCAGGGCACGCAGCGTGGCGAGCTCTTCGAAGATCGCGCTCACGTTCTTGTTCATGAGAACCCGCGCGCGCTGCAGCGTCGTCATGCGCGAGAGCACCCCGCTCTTCGGTGTGCCCCGCCAGGTCACCTCGAGCAGCCTCGAGACGTCGGCCGTCGACGCCGGGCCTTCAGGCGCTGGGCTCACCACGAGGTGCTCGAGCTTCGGCGCGCGCGTGAGGTCGTCACCCATCGGCACGAAGTCGAGGTGCAGCTCGCGCCAGTCGAACGTCTGCTCGCCGAGCGCGTCGAACATCGCGCGCGTGAGCGAATCGACCGTGTGCAGCCCGCGGGTGTGCTCGCTGGTCAGCAGCTCACGGGCGAGCTTCCCCGACAGCGCGGAGGGCATCGACAGCGTGCGCAGCGTACGGAGCGCCGGCAGCGAGACCACGTGCTTGACTGTCCTGGTGTCGGTGAACATCGACACGGGGAAGCCGCGCGCCAACGTGCAGGCACCGCCTTGAGACAACGGGTGGCACAGCGCCATCACACGCTTTTTGTCTTGAAGCACCGCACGTTCACGCGCAAACGCCGCGTCGCTCACAGGGCCCCGAGCGCGCGCGAGCTGCAGCGCGATGAGCTCACCGCGTTCATCGCCACGTTCGGTCAGCGCGTCGGCGAACACCAGGCGCGGCGTGTCGTCGTCGGGCGCGGCGTAGACGGCCTCGAGCAGCGCGTCGTCGTTCTGTGTGGCGCTGCGGCGTGACGACGCGGCGCGGGTGGTTTGTGTGCGCTCGGTCTCGAATGCCGCTTCCAACTCCGCAGCCTTCTTCTCGAGCGCGGCCGACAACGGGCCCGGCTTGACCAGGTCCAGCTCGTTGGCCGTACGTCGCAGCAGGTTGGCGACGAGGTCACCCACGCTCGTCTCGAGGATCGATTTGTAGCGAACCGCGAGCGCCTCGAGCGCCGGTCGCACGCGCGGGTCATTCGCGGCGGCCAGCACGCTCGCGCACGTACGGAAGAAGGGCAGCGCCGTCTGCGCGCGGTACGGGGGCGACTCCAACAACGCCAGCGTGCCGCTCACCACACGCGGGTCGTTCAACGTCGCGAGCAACGTGAGCCGCTCGACCGCCTGCGACGACTTGCCGCTGCCGACGGTCGCGAGCAGCCGCGGCAGGTCGAGCGGATCTCGCTTCAGAAACAGCTCGTGCCACTTCGCGACGTCGACCGCCTTGCCACTGTCACCGACGAGCGCTCGCGGCTGCGGCAACGCACGAAGCGTCGCGAAGTCGGCGATGGCTGCGAACCGCGGGTGCTTCGACTTGCGCCACGCCGCGATGGACTCAGTGAGCTCCTTCACGGCGCGCGAGCGTACTCACTTCGCCTGAACGAGGTGCTCCTTGCGTTCGGTGAAGAGCTTCCAGAACTGCTCGGCGATGGCGCCGGCCTCGAGCGTCGCGTTGCCCTGGTCCCACGCGGTGCCCTTCACCGTGCCGAGCACCATCACTTCGCCGCAGTACACGTTCTCGGTCGCCAGGCGCTTGGCCAGCAGGCGCACCGTCTTGTGCTTGGCCGAGTTCGCGATGGCGAGGCCCATTGAATTGAACTGCACGCACGCGCGGTCGACACCTTCGTCGAAGAGCCCGAAGCCGCCGTCGGTCACCAGTACCGCGCCGTCTTTCGCGTTCTTCAAGTCGGGCAGCGCTTCCTGAATCGCCGCGACGAGGCCGGTGACGCCCGTGTCGAGCGCCGCGCGGAGGTCTTCGGCCGGGGCCGTGAGCAGGTCGCCGGCGATGGGCGCCGCCGCGTTCCAGTGCAGCGCGGTCAACGGGCCCAGCTCGGCGCGCGTCTTCTTCACCGCCGCGCGCACCGCCTCGAGGTTCGACGCGTCAGTCGCAATCGCGATGGCTTTGATGCCCTTGGCCTGCAGCTTCTTCACGCCTTCAGCCAGCTTGTCAGCGTTGCGCGCGGCGATGGCGACCGCGAAGCCTTGCGCGCCGAACTTCTCGGCGACAGCGTGGGAAATGCCAGGTCCGTAACCGGTAACGAGAATGGTCTTTGACATGGCGGCCTGAGTAACGGCCCTCACTTCCTGACACCACTTTGTCAGCAGGCCGGGCGAAGGTTCACCGCATGACCGAACACATCTACCGAGGCAGCTGTCACTGCAGGCGCGTGACCTACGAAGTGAGGCTCGACCTCGCAAAGGGCACCGGCAAGTGCAACTGCGGGTTCTGCACGAAGTCGCGCAACTGGGGCGCCTTCGTGAAGCCGGCCGACTTCAAGTTGCTCACCGGCGCCGACGAGCTGACGCACTACGCGGGTCGAAACCCCACGGGCCATCAGCACTTCTGCAGGGGCTGCGGCGTGCAGACCCACGGCGACGGCGTGGTCGAAGAAATCGGCGGCGCGTACGTGTCGGTGCAGGTCTCGACGCTCGACGACGTGACCCCGCAGCAGATGCTCGAGGGCCCGGTGCGCTTCACCAACGGCCGCGACGACGCGTGGCACCTGGTGCCGGCCTTCACCGCGCACCTTTAATAAGGAGTGCCCATGAGCCTCGCGCTGACGCTGCTGCTGTTGTCGACGACGCCACCTGCCGACTTCGACGTCGCCACGGCCGAGCGCTTCGCGAAGCTCGCGCTGGCCTGCGTACACAAGGAGTACCCCAACAAGCTCGCGCACGTGCTCAGCGGCCCGAAGGACGTGCGCGCGCCCAGCCAGCTCACGCCGGCCTTCTACGGTTGCTACGACTGGCATTCATCGGTGCACGGGCATTGGTTGCTGGCGCGGCTCGCGCGAATGTTCCCCGACGCGACGTTCGCCGCTGCTGCGCGCAAGGCGTTGCGCAAGAGCCTGAGCGCGAAGAACCTCGCGGCAGAGCTCACGTACTTCGAGGGGCCCGGTCGGCTCAGCTTCGAGCGGCCGTATGGGCTCGCGTGGCTGCTGCAGCTCGCCGCCGAGCTGCGCGAGTGGGACAGCCCCGAGGCGCGAGCGTGGGTCAAGTCGCTCGAGCCGCTGGAGCGCGCGGCGGCCGCACGAATCACCGCGTGGCTGCCGAAGTTGAACAAGCCCATTCGCGTCGGAGAGCACGACCAGACCGCGTTTGCGTTCGGGCTCATCTTCGACTGGGCGCGCGTGGCGAGAGACGAAGCGATGCTGACGCTGCTGCGTGAGCGCGTGGCGAAGTACTACGAGGCCGACAAGGCCTGCCCGCTGTCGTGGGAGCCCAATGGTCAGGACTTTCTGTCTCCGTGCCTGGCCGAAGCCGACCTGCTGCGCCGCGTGTTGCCGCAGGAGCGCTACGCGAAGTGGCTCACAGAGTTCTTCCCGTCGTTCTCACTGACGCCGGCTGAAGTCAGTGACCGCAGCGACCCCAAGCTGGCGCACCTCGACGGGCTCAACCTGAGCCGCGCGTGGATGTTGGAGGGCATCGCGTCGGCGTTGCCGACGGGCGATTCACGGCGCGAGGCGTTCGAGCGCGCGGCGAAGGCGCACCGCGAGGCGGGGCTCATGGCGGTGACGGGCGAGCACTACGAAGGTGGCCATTGGCTGGGCAGCTTCGCGGTCTACCTCGTCAGTCGGCGCGGGTACTGAGCAGCCGCAGGTGCTCGTGCAGGCTGTCGAGGTACAGCGCGTACATCTGGTAGCGCAGGTCCATCGGGTCTGACGCGAGGAAGCGTCGCAACAGCGGCGCGGCGAGCAGGTCTTGCGCCTTCAGAATCGCCGCTTCGCGCTCGGCGGGCGGCAGCGACGCCGCCGCTTCGACGTCACGCATGCCGCGGTCGAACTTGCGCCAATACAGCCGCAGCGCCAGCGTCGCAGGCACGCCGCGCACCCAGCGGTCAGCGCGTTGGGCCGCCGTCATGGCGCGCGCGCCGGGAGGCAGCCGTGCGTCGAAGGCGTCGGGCAGCCACGCGCCATAGAGCCGCAGCGCGAGCTGCGTCCGCTCGAGCCGCATCACCTCTGCGTACTCGGGCGCGAGCGCGCGGACGTCTTCGAGGCGCTGCGTGAAGCGCTCACGTTGCTCCGGCGTCGCGGCGTCGAGCGCTTCGTCGCACGCCGGCATCACCGCGCGTGACGGGCCCAGCGTCGCCAGCATCGCCTCGAGGCCTTCGAGGCGCAGCCACGCGGTCGTTCCGCTCAACGTCGCCGCGCACACCTCCAGCGCGTCGTTCACATCACCGCGCGCCAGGGCTTCACGCATGGTGAGCGGCGCGAGTGACGTGAGCGCCTCCATCAAGCGCGGCATCGACTGACGTCGACCGTGACGAACATCGGCGAAAGGGCCGAGGCCGCCAGCGGGCGCGACGGTCGCCAGCGCGCCACACGCGACCACGCGACGAAGCCACGCATGGCCGCTGGCGACCTCGGCGCGCGCCGCTGGAGAGAGCGAATGAAACGGCCGAGACCCGTCGGTGACGGTCATCACCTCAGCGCCTGAAAAGGGCAGGGCGCGGCTCACGTCGGGCGACAGGTCGGCTTCGCGGCCCAGACAGTCGATGACGTTCCCCGGCGCGTTGTGCGGCAGCCCGAGCGCGCGCGCGTCGAGCGAGTTCGCGTCGTCGACGAGTCGCTGACTGAGCGCGCGGCCCTGCAGCGCCAGCACCAGCCACGCCCCCGCCGGCAGACCGAGCAGCAACATCACCATGGCCAACCGGAGCCGCTTCACGCTGCGGGTGATGATGCCAGCGGGTGATTGGTTTCGCCCGTCGCTGGACACCCCGTCGCCGTCGCGCTTGAAGCCAGAGCGTGCGGCGGTTCTTCCCGGTGGTGCTGTTGTTGGCGTGCGCGCGGCCCGAGCAGGCGCAGCGAGACCCCTCGGGGCCCGACCTCGTGCTCGAAAGAGTCACCGTGCGCTCGTGGGCGGGCACTGAACTCCGCGTGGTGACGACGGCCGATTCGCTCGAGCTCGCACGCGAAGGTGGAGACCCCGGCGCGCTCACCGCGCTCGACGCCGGCGTCACGGTGCTGCGCGACGGCACGCACGTCACCGCGCCGGTGGTGCGCGGTAATTTTCTCTCGGGAGAGCTCGAAGGCGAAGGCGGCGTGCGACTGCGCGGGCCCAACGAGTTGGAGGCTGAGTCTCCGCGCGTGGCCTACAGCCGCTCACGCGGCGTGGCGTCGTCTGACGCGGGCGTCGTCGTTCAACAGCCGGGCATGACATTGAACGCCGCAGCCTTCACCGCTGACGTCGTTCAGCAGACGGCAGTCTTCGAGCAGGCCGACACGAAGTTCGCGCCGCGCTGAACTGCCGTACGCTGCACCGAAGGGCCGGTTGGAGGAGTTCTCATGCGACGAGTCTTTTCGGCGAAGCACCTGCGACAGGTCGTTCTCGGCGTCTCCGCGGCGCCGCTCGTCATCGCGTCAGGCTGCGGCCGCGTGATGGGCTCGGAGCTCGAGCTCTACGAGCTGGGCGTGATTCCCTCGAAGGTCGTCGACGGTGGCCCTGGCGACGCGGGCCTGCCCGACGCTGGCGCACATGACGCGGGAGTCCCGGACGCGGGCATGCGCAAGCCCATCTTCTCGTGCAAGCCGTACTCGACGAGCACGTCGGGCAACTCGTATTACTTCGACGGCGGCGGGCTCGCTGACCCGAGCTACTGCGTCACGTTGTGCCCCAACGACTTCGACGGCACGCCCATCAAGGTCTGCCAGCCCGTCGAAGAGAACGACCTCCTCTGTTGGATGGAGTTCTGCGGCGTGGGGCGACTCACCGAAGGCGTGACGCCGCGCGCACGAAGCGCGCAAGCCCTCGGCGGTCACCTGGCGAACATGGCGGCGCACGAAGCCGCCGCGGCGCTCGCCTTCGCGCAGCTGGCCGATGAACTGAGCCACCACGCCGTCGCGCCTGCGCTCGTGCGCCGCGCGCGTCGTGCCGCACACGAAGAGCTTCGACACACGCAGCTGGTGGGCGCGCTCGCGCGTGCGCACGGCGCGCACTTCTCGGTCGAAGGTACGACCCCGGGTGAGCCGCGCTCGCTCGAAGCCATCGCCACCGAGAACGCCGCTGAAGGCTGTGTGCGCGAGACGCTCGGCGCGATGGTGGGCCTGCATCAGTCACGTCACGCCGCCGACGCGCAGGTGCGCTCGGTGATGGCGCAGGTCAGCGCTGACGAGCTCGGGCACGCCGCGTGGAGCCACGCGCTGGCGTCGTCACTCGAGACACGGCTCTCGTTGAGCGCGCGGCGTCGGGTGCGTCGCGCGCGTGAGGGGGCGCTTGAAGCGGCGCGTGCGCAGCTCGAAGCGTCGGCTGACCCGCAGCTTCGCGGCGTGCTCGGCCTGCCCGACACCGAACTGGTGCAGTCGTGGTGCCTCGAGCTGCGCGCAGTTCGCTGACGACACCCTCGCAGGGTCAACGCAGACATCGCAGGTGGGCGCTGCGCGGTGCCCAACGCGCGTTTAGACTTTCACGACGCCTTGGCGCGTCGGGGGGTCAAACACATGAATATGGCGGTGAAGCCGTTCATTGCGGCAGTTCAGGAGCTGGCGTTGGCGAAGTCACGCCGCGCGGTCATTGAGTCGCTCGCGTCGTCGGCGCGCACGCTGGTCGGCGCCGATGGCACCACCGTCGTCTTCCGCGATGGCGACCAGTGCTTCTACGTTCACGAAGACGCCATGGCGCCGCTGTTCGCTCCGAATCGTTTCCCGATGAGCGCGTGCGTGAGCGGCTGGGTCATGCAGAACGCAAAGTCGGCCGTCATCAACGACGTGTACGACGACCCTCGCGTGCCCATCGAGGTGTACCGGCCGACGTTCGTGAAGAGCATGGGCATGGTGCCGATGCGCTCTCGAGACCCGATTGGCGCCGTCGGCTTCTACTGGGCCGCTTCACACGAGATGACCGAAGACGAGCTCGAGCGCGCGCAGGCCCTGGCCGACTCTGCGGCCGTGGCGCTGCACAACGTGGCGACGCTCGAGAACCTCGAAGAGCGCGTGCGCCAACGCACCGAGCAGCTCACGTTGACCAACCAGGATCTCCGGCTCTTCGCGGGCTCCGTGGCGCATGACCTCCGCAGCCCGCTGACGGTGTTGCTCGGAAACGCGGAGGCGCTCCAGTACGACGACGTCACGGCTTCCGAGCGCGCCATGCTCGCGCGGGAGATGGTCCACACCGCGACGCACATGACCGGCATGTTGCAGGGCCTGCTCGAGCTCTCGCAGGTCACCAGCCGCCCGCTCGACCTCGGCAACGTGAACCTGTCGCGCGTGGCGCACGACTCGTTGGCGACGCTGCGGGGCATCGAGCCGTCGCGCACCGTCGACATCGACATCCAGCCTGACCTCACCGCGCAGGCCGACGAAGGCATGATGCGTTTGGTGCTGGGCAACCTGCTGAGTAACGCGTGGAAGTACACGTCGCGAAAACCACGCGCGCGCATTCGCTTCGGCGTCGAGAGCATGAACAGCGGCGACGCCTTCGTGGTGCAAGACGACGGCGACGGCTTCGACTCGCGCGCCTCGAAGGGCTTCGAGGCCTTCAAGCGCTTCCACACCAGCGACGAATTTCCCGGCACCGGGCTCGGCCTCGCCACCGTGTACCGCGCCATCAACCGTCACGGCGGCACGCTGTGGGCCGAGTCGGCGCGCGGCGCAGGTGCCCGTTTCTACTTCCGCATTCCGCGCGCGGCCTGAGCACCGGAGCGGGAGTAAGCTCCCGCGCATGGTGACCCGGAAGCCCGCTGCCGGCCCTGGTGCCGTGTTCTCGTCGCTGCGCTACGCCGCGCAGACCAGCGGGCTGGCGCGCGGCGTGCCAGCGTTGGCGCGCGTGAATCAGCAGCAGGGCTTCGATTGCCCCGGCTGCGCGTGGCCCGACCCCGACCATCGCTCGTTCGCCGAGTTCTGTGAGAACGGCGCGCGCGCGGTGGCGCATGAAGCCGACGCGCGGCGCGCCGACGCGGCGTTCTTCGCCGGCCACGACGTCGCGAGCCTGCGCGAGAAGACGGGCCACTGGCTCGAGCATCAGGGGCGCCTCGTGGAGCCGATGGTGCTGCGGCCGGGCGCTGCGCACTACGCGCCGATTGCGTGGGGCGAGGCGTTCTCGCTCATCGCCGAACACCTGCGCGCGTTGCCATCGCCTGACGCGGCGGCGTTCTACACGTCGGGGCGCGCGTCGAACGAAGCGGCGTTTCTCTACCAACTCTTCGCGCGCGCGCTGGGCACCAACAACCTGCCCGACTGCAGCAACCTCTGCCACGAGTCGAGCGGCAAGGGCCTCGGCACCACCATCGGCGTGGGCAAGGGCACCGTGCAGTTGAGCGACTTCGCGCTCGCCGACTGCATCTTCATTCTCGGGCAGAACCCAGGCACCAATCACCCGCGCATGCTGACCACGCTGCGCGCTGCGGCGAAGCGGGGCGCGCGCATCATCGCGGTCAACCCGCTGCGGGAGGTCTCGCTCGAGTCGTTCGCGGACCCGCAGACCGTCGGCGGCATGTTGGGCATCGGCTCGGCCATCGCCACGCAGTACGTACAGGTGCGAATCAACGGCGACGTCGCGTTCTTGAAGGGTGTGATGAAGACGGTCTTCGAGCTCGGCGCGGTCGACGCGGCGTTCATCGCCGAGCACACCGTCGGCTTCGAGGCGCTGCGCGCGTCGGTTGAATCAGCGCCGTGGAGCGAGCTCGAAGAGGGCTCCGGCGTTTCGCGCGCGGTGATGGAAGAGGCGGGGCGCACCTACGCGAGCTCGAAGGCCGTCATCGCGTGCTGGGCGATGGGGCTCACGCAGCACAAGAACGGCGTCGGCAACGTGCGTGAGGTCGTCAACCTGCTCGCGCTGCGCGGCAACCTCGGGCGGCCCGGCGCTGGCGTGTGCCCGGTGCGTGGGCACAGCAACGTGCAGGGCGACCGCACCATGGGCATCTACGAAGCGCCCACGGAGGCGTTTCTCACGAAGCTCGATGCGGGCACCGGCATCACCAGCCCGCGCAAGCACGGCCACGACGTCGTCGGCACCATCAGCGCCATGGAGCGCGGTGAGGTGACGACCTTCATCGCGCTCGGTGGAAACTTCGCGGCGGCCTCGCCCGACACGCAGCGCACGGCCCGCGCGTTGAGCCGCTGCGCGTTGACGGTGCAGATCAGCACCAAGCTCAACCGCTCCCACCTCGACACCGGCCGCACGGCGTTGATTCTCCCGTGCCTCGGGCGCACCGAAGAAGACCGCGGGCAGTTCGTCACCGTCGAAGACTCGATGAGCGTCGTGCACGCGAGCCGCGGCCGCTTGAAGCCGTGCAGCGCCGAGGCGCGCAGCGAGCCGTGGATTGTCGCGCAGCTCGCGCACGCCACGCTGGGTGAAGGCGCCGTCGCCTGGGAAAAGCTGGGCGATGACTACGACGCCATTCGTGACCTCATCGAGAAGAGCATCGAGGGCTTCGAGCAGTTCAACGTGCGCGCGCGTGCGCCCGGTGGCTTCGTGCTCGTCAACGCTGCGCGGGAGCGTCAATGGAATACGGCCTCGCAGAAGGTCGAGTTGACGCTGCAGCCGGTGCCGCGCCACGCGCTCGGTGAAGACGAGCTGTTGATGATGAGCCTCCGCTCGCATGACCAGTTCAACACCACCGTCTACGAGCTGAATGACCGCTACCGCGGCGTGAAGGGCGAGCGCGACGTGGTCTTCATGCACCCCGACGACGCGGCGAAGTTCACGAAGACGGTGACGCTGTGCCGCGGTGAGGTGGCGCTGCCGGGCTTCAAGGTCATCGCGTACGACATTCCCAAAGGGAACTGCGCGACCTACTTCCCCGAGACCAACGCGCTGGTGCCCCTCGAGTCATTCGCCGACGAGAGCCGCACGCCGACCTCGAAGTCGGTCGTCATCAAGGTGCTGCGTGAATGAGCTGACGGCCCGGTTGCCGCGCGTGAAGGTGGAAGGTGAACGCCGCGAGACGACGCTCGACGTGGTCGCGCACGAAGAGCCCCTGGAGCTGCAGCTCGACGGCGCGTCGCTCGCGGTGCTGATGCGCACGCCGGGCCACGACGAGGAGCTCGGCGCGGGTTTTCTGCTGACCGAGGGCGTCATCTCGGCGTGGAGCGACGTGGAGTCGCTGCGGCACTGCACCGTCGTCCCCGTGCCTGAAGCGGAAGACAACGTGCTGCAGGTTCGGCTGCACGCGCCGGTCGACATGGCGCGCTTTCGACGCAACCAGTTCGCGAGCTCGAGCTGCGGCGTGTGCGGCAAGGCCACGCTCGAGAACGCGCTGCGCACCTCGACGCCCATCGTGACGACGTTGAAGGTCTCCCCGGCCTTGCTCGCGTCGCTGCCTGACAAGCTGCGCGCGAACCAGCCGGGCTTCGAGCAGAGCGGTGGCCTGCACGGCGCGGCGTTGTTCACGGCGCGCGGCGAGCTGCTGGTCTCTCGTGAAGACGTCGGCCGCCACAACGCCGTCGACAAGGTCATCGGCTGGGCGCTGCGCAGCGGCACGTCGCTGAGCGGCAGCGTGTTGATGGTCTCGGGGCGCTTGAGCTTCGAGCTCGTGCAGAAGTGTGTGGCCGCGCGCATCCCCGTGCTGGCGGGCATCTCTGCGCCGACGTCACTCGCGGTGCGCATGGCAGGCCAGCTCGGCGTGACGCTGGTGGGCTTTCTGCGGGAGCGCGCGATGAACGTGTACGCGCACGCCGAGCGCATCGGCTAGCAACGCTTCATGGCGAGCTTCGGTCACGTGGCGGTCGGCATCGCAGCGGCGCGCGTGCATGACGGTGAATTTCGCTGGAAGACGATGCTGGCGTTGTCAGCCTTCTCGCTCGTGCCCGACCTCGACGTCATCGCGTTTCGGTTCGGCATTCCCTACGCCGCGCCGTTCGGTCATCGCGGCGCGACGCACTCCATCGCCTTCGCCGTCATCGCCGGGCTCTGTGCGTTGCTGCTCACGAAGAAGACGCGCACGGCGCTGGCGCTCTTCCTCGTGGTGCTCTCGCACCCGCTGCTCGATTCGCTCACCGACGGCGGGCTGGGCGTGGCGCTCTTCTGGCCGTTCTCGAATGCGCGCGTCTTCTCTCCGTGGACGCCGATTCCCGTCGCGCCCATCGGCAAGGGCATGGTGTCGATGCGCGGCGCCTACGTGCTCTTCGTGGAGGCCGCGGTGTCGCTGCCCTTCATCGGGCTGGCGCACCTGCTGTCACCTCGGCGCCATCGTGAACGCGAACCCGGCAATCAACAGCCCCGCGACGAAGGGCCAGCGCCGCGGTGACGCGAACGGAATCGCGACGAGCATCAACAACGCAGCGAGGCCATACGTCGCGTCTTTGACGACGAAGTACTTTTCCCAGAACGCGTACTGCGTGGCGGTGAGCGAGAGGCGGTCACAGCCCAGACAGTGCACGTCGTTCGCGTAGTTCACGACGCTCAGCCCGAACGCGAGCACCAACAGGCCGACGCCCACCTGCCCCACGCGCGTCGACGTATTCATCAGCCGTTGCGCAGGAACTCAGCGACCTCTGCGAAGCGCGTATTCAAGAACGTGCGCAGCCCACCGGTGACGCCTTTGCCGTCCATCGCGCGGGCCATCGAGCGCAGCCACGCGTCGCGCATGGCCTCGTTCACCAGCACGCGCGAGTGCCGCATGCGCAGGCGGGGGTGGCCGTGCTTCTCCATGTATTCCTGCGGGCCGCCGAGCCAGCCGACGAGGAACAGGCCGAAGCGCTCGCGCGACTCACGAGCGACTTTCCCCGGCGCGTCTTGCCGATGCACGGCGGCGAGCGCGGGCTCGTTGATTTCCATGTCGTCGTAGAAGGCCTCGGCGAGCGCCTTCACCGCGTCGCTGCCGCCGAGCCGATGCCACGGCGTGTCTTCAGGCGTCGGCGCCCACGAGTCATCGCCACCGGTTCGCAGTTGCACGGCCATGGGTCACTTCCCGTCGAGCCAGGCCTGGAAGGCGTCGAACGAGTACGGCCTCCCGAGGAAGTCGTTCACCAACGCGCCGGCTTCTTTGCTGCCGCCCGGCTCGAGCACTTGCTTGCGGTACTGCGTGGCGACGGTGCCATCGAGCATGCCCTTCGCGCGGAACTGCGTGAGCAGGTCCTTCGCGATGACGGTGCTCCATTGGTACGTGTAATAAATCGCCGAGTACCCATCGAGGTGGCCGAAGCCCAACTCGAAGTGCGTGCCTTCAGCCCACTCGCGGCGGAAGGGCAGGAACTTGTCCTGAACTTCTTGCAGCACGGCGGTGGTGTCGAAGCCCGGCGCGCGGTCGTGGAACGCGAGCGAGACGGCCGACAGGAAGAACTGGCGGCGCGTGTCGACGCCCACGCCGAACTCCTTGGCGCGCTTGAGCTGCTCGACCAGCGCTTCGGGAATGGTCGCGTGTGTCTGGTGGTGCTTCGCGAAGGTCTTGAGCGCCGCGCCGTCGAGCGGCCACTCCTGCAGCAGCATCGAAGGCACCTCGACGAAGTCCCACTCGGTGCGAATGCCTGACACGCCGGCCCACTGCTGACGGCCCGCGAAAATCTCATGCAGCAGGTGCCCGAACTCGTGGAAGAACGTCTCGACCTCCGAGTGCTGCAGCAGTTCGCCGTCGCGCGGGAAGTTGCAGACCAGCGCGCCTTCCGGCAACGCCTTGCCCGCCACGCCCGTCGTCATGCCGAACTGCGCCGCGTGTTTGTACTTGCCCTCGCGCGGGTGCATGTCGAGGTGAATGCGGCCCAGCAACCGGTCGCCCTCGAAGATGTCGAAGGTCTCGACGTCGGGGTGCCACACGTTGGCGTCGGTGACCTTCGCGTAGCGAATGCCGAACAGCGTCGAGGTGATGTCCATGACGCCCTTCTTCACGCTGCCGTATTCGAAGTACGCGCGCAGCGCCTGCGTATCGAGCCCGTACGACTCGGCCTTCACGCGGTCTTCGTAGAACTGGTGCTCCCACGGCTCGACCGACGTCGCGCCCGGCACGTCTTTCTTCTTTCGCTCGAGCAGCGCGGCCATGTCGCGCTTCGCCCTCGACTCGGTGGCGAGGCGACCCTTCTCGATGAAGTCGCGCGCGGCGTCGGCGGTCTTCACCATCTTCGTCTCGGTCACGTAGGCGGCCCACGTGGGGTAGCCGAGCAGCGTCGCCAGCTCGTGGCGCCTGGCGAGCAACGTCTTGAGCACCTCGACGTTCTGCGGAAACGCGCGCTCTCGGTACGCGCGCCACAGCGCTTCGCGGGCCTTGCCGCTCTTCGCGTAGATCATCACCGGCAGGTAGTCGGGCGTGTTGGTGGTGACGGTGACCTTGCCGTCTTTCGCGGGGTGCGAGGCGAGCCAGTCGGCGGGCATGCCCTCGAGCTCGCGGCTGTCGACGAGCACCGAGCGCACGTCGTCACGAATGTTGCGGCCGAAGTTCTGGCCGAGCTTCACCAGCTCTTCGTTGAGCGCCTTCACCTTCGCGCGCGTGGCCTCGTCGCGGTCGACGCCGGAGCGGCGGAACTCGCGCAGCGTCTTGAAGAGCCAGAACGCGCCCACCGGGTCGAGCGCCTTGTGGTCGACGCGCGCGAGCGAGTCGTAGAGGCCGCGGTCCAACGAGAGCTCCACGTCGAGCGCTGCCAGCTTCTGCTCGCAGCCCTCGCACGCCTCGCGGAACTTCTCGTCGGGGTGCACTTCTTTGGCGAGGCCCGCGCGCGCGGCCATGTTCGAGGTGATGGTGACGACCTCGTCGTAGAGCGCGAGCACCTTCGCGTCGTTGCCTGCGGGCAGCGCCTTCAATTCGGCGACGGCTTCACGCGCGCGCCCCAGCACCGCGTCGCACTTCGCCGTGAAGTCCGTCTGCGTCCCCGCCAGCAGCGAAGCGGCCTTCGGCGTCTCGGTCAGCGTCGTCATGTCAGTCGTGCCTTTCGAAGTGGAGGTCGTGGCGCAACCCGCCAGCAGTGTGAGCGAAAGCAGCAGGTGTCTCATGGCTGCCCACTTACCGCCGTGCTCCGCGGCCGACTCATAGAAAAGCAGTGCCCACAGGAGTGCTCACCACTGTGGGGGCGAGGCTGCACCACTCGCTTCAGTCTCGCTCGTAACCGGTAGGACTCACTACAATGGGGCGAATGGCCACGCCCTTGCAGTCACGCGCGCGCATGAAGCTGAGTCTCCTGGGGGTCTGCGTACTGGTGCTGACGGGCTGCGAGGCCGTGGTGTCTGGGGGTGACGGGCTCTCGCGGATTCTCGGCGGCCCCGGGCCCATCGACCCCGAGACGATGGAGCCGTGGAACCCGCCTGAGGTCGACGTGTGCCGCGCAGACCTCGTCGACGTGGGCCGCGTGACGATTCGCCGGCTCAACCGCGCCGAGTACGACAACAGCATGCGCGACCTGCTGGGCGTCACCACGAGCCCCGCCAACGATTTTCCCGCAGACGATTTCGGGCACGGCTTCGACAACCAGGGCGACGTGTTGAGCACCGCTCCGGTGCTGGTCGAGAAGTACGACGCGGCGGCGTTGAAGCTCGCGACAGACACCGTCGCGGCGGCGTACACGCCCGGCTCCATCACCCGCGCGGAGGGCGTCGACATGACCGCGTCGACGGGCGGCGCGAGCGGCAACGGCTGGAACCTGTGGACCAACGGAACGCTCACGCAGCCCGTGACCGTCACCAGCGCGGGTGCGCACACGCTGCGCGCGCGCGCGTACGAAACGCCGGCCGGCGCCGACCGCGCGCAGATGGTGTTTCTCATCGACGGCGTGCGGCAGATGCCGGGCGTTCCGGTCGCCGCGACCGAAGCGGCTCCGCAGACCTACGAGCGACAGGTGACGCTGACGGCGGGCATGCACACCATCGGCGTGGAGTTCACCAACGACTTCTACGAAGCGCCCAACGACCGCAACCTCATCGTCGACTGGGTCGAGCTGCAGGCGCCCGCGCGCGTTCGCGTGTCGGCCGACGCGCGCGTCTTCACGTGCGACCCGTTCAGCGGCGCTGGGTGTGTGCGCCAGGTGGTCGAGAACTTCGGTCGCAAGGCGTGGCGCCGCCCGTTGCTGCCGGCCGAGACAGACCGCCTCGTCGCGCTGGTGGCGCTGGCGCAGGCGCAGGGCGATGACGTGATGAAGGGCCTCGAGTTGGCGCTGCACGCCACGCTGCTCTCGCCGAACTTCTTGTTCCGCGTCGAGGGTGACGTGAGCGCCTCGGCGCGCCCGCTCGACGACCACGAGCTGGCGGCGCGCCTGTCGTATTTCCTGTGGGCCTCTGCGCCCGACGCCGAGCTCCGCGCGCTCGCAGACAACGGCACGCTGCGCGCTCAGCTGTCGGCGCAGGTCACGCGCATGCTGGCCGACTCGAAGGCCGAGACGCTCTCGACGCAGTTCGCCGGGAACTGGCTGTGGAGCCGCGCGGTCGAAGAGACGACGCCAGACCCGGTGCTCTTCGGCTTCGTGAACACGGCGCTCAAGCACGACATGCAGGCGCAGACGCAGGCCTTCTTCCGCACGTTCTACCGGGAAGACCGCAGCGCGCTCGAGCTGCTCACCGCGCAAGACACGTACCTGAATGACCGGCTCGCGGCGCACTACGGCGTGCCGCTGCCGGGCACCACGGAGCTCACGCGCGTCGCGCAGGTGCCTGAGCTGCGCCGCGGGTTGCTCGCGCAGGGCGGCTTCCTCACCGTGACCTCACAGCCGACGCGCACGTCTCCGGTGAAGCGCGGCAAGTGGGTGTTGGCGCAGCTGCTGTGCATGGAGCCTCCGCCGCCGCCCGCGAACGTCGAGGCCTTTGAAGAGCAGGCGACGCCGACGGGCACGTTGCGCGAGCAGTTCGAAGCGCACCGCGCGAAGCCCGAGTGCGCCGGCTGCCACAAGATGATGGACCCCATCGGCTTCGGGCTCGAGAACTTCGACGCCGTGGGCCGCTACCGCACCACCGACAACGGCGGCTTCGCCATCGACAGTGCAGGCGAGCTGTTCGACGGCCGCGCGTTCACCGGCCCGGCCGAGCTGTCGAACACGCTCAGCGGTGACCCGAAGTTCACCGAGTGCATGTCGAAGCAGTTGTTCACCTACGCGCTGGGCCGCGCGCCCGTGGCCACCGACCGCTGCACCCTCAAGCAGATGAACGCCGCCTTCACCCAGACCGGCTACCGCCTGCCCGCCCTCATCACCGCGTTGGTGACGAGCGACACCTTCACGCACCGCCGCGGAGAGACGCCATGAGCCGCTTCACGTTGTCCCGTCGAACGTTGCTCCGCGGGCTGGGCACTGCGCTCGCGCTGCCGACGCTGGAGGCTATGCTCCCGGGGCTCGCGCGCGCGCAGAGCATGAACCCGCGCCGCTTCGTGGCGTTCTACGTGCCGTGCGGCATTCGCATGAACCGGTGGACGCCCGCCGCGACCGGCACGAGCTACGCGCTCACGTCGATTCTCACGCCGCTGGGTGCGTCGGGGTCGCAGCCGTCCATTCAAGAAGACACGTTGGTGCTCACCGGCCTCGCCAATCGCCCCGCGCGCCCTGACGGCCCCGGAGACCACGCGTCGGGCACCGGCGCCTTCATCACCAACGCGCACCCGTTCAAGACCAACGGCGCCAACATCAGAAACGGCATCTCGTTCGACCAGGTGTTGGCCAACGCGTGGCGCGGGCAGACGCGCTTCTCGTCGCTCGAGTTGGGCATCGACGGCGGCGCGGCGTCTGGCGACTGTGACTCGGGGTATTCGTGTGCGTACGCGCGCAACATCGCGTGGGCTTCAGACACGCAGCCGCTCGCGAAAGAGACCAACCCGCAGTCGGTGTTCGACCGCATGTTCGCCGGCGTCGACCCCAACCAGACCGCCGGTGCCGTGGCGCGTCGCAAGCTGTACCGCCAGAGCGTGCTCGACGCGGTGAAAGAAGACAGCGCGTCGCTGAAGACCCGCCTCGGCGTCACCGACAAGCGGAAGATGGACGAGTACCTCACGGGCGTGCGCGACCTCGAGCTGCGCATTGCTTCAGAGCAGGCGACGTCGTGCTCGCCGGGGACGCGCCCGGGAGCGTGGGTCGACATTCGGGACAAGGCCGACCAGATGCTCGACCTCATCGCGTTCGCGTTTCAGTGCGACCTCACGCGCTCGATTACGTACATGCAGCAGAACGCGGGCAGCGGGTACGTGTACCGGTTCTTGAACGTCGACGGCGCGCCCATCACCGAAGGGCATCACTCGCTCTCGCACCACGGTGGCAGCGTGGCGAAGAACGACGCGTTGGAGGCCATCGGCCGTTGGGAGGTCGAGCAGTTCGCGAAGCTCGTGCGAAAATTGAAGGCGATTCCCGAAGCCGACGGCACCACGGTGCTCGACAACTCCGCGGTCTTCTTTTCGAGCGAGATTGAAGACGGCGACTCGCACAGCCACTTCAACATGCCGATTCTCGTGGCCGGCAAAGCGGGCGGCACGCTGCGGCCCGGTCAGCACCTGCGCTACGCAGACCAGCCGTCAGTGGGGAATCTGTTCACGACGTTGGGGCAGGCGCTCGGCGCCGCAGTGCCGAGCTTCGGTGACAGCACCGGCACGTTGCCGGGCATCACCGTCTGATTTCAGTGCTCGTCGCCGTGCAGAATCAGCTTCACGACGGCGTCGACGAACTGCTCCCGCGTCGGCACCACGACGGGCCCGTTGTCTTTCTTTTCGGGAGCGCGCAGCGGCTGCCCCGGCTTGAGCGGGAAGTCGTCGTACGCACCTGAGCCGTCGGCATCGATGAGAATCGCGTTGCTCCACGCGATGGGCTGCGAGCCGTGCAGTGGGCGCATGGCGCGACCATTCAGGCTGCGCGTCATGCCCACGAACCACGTGTCGTCGGTCACCGTGACCTCGAACTTCTCGACGAGGTGCACGCGGCGCAGGTTGCCGGCGCCGGGCACTGCCTCGAGCGTCGCCAGCGCGGGGTCGAGCTCCTTCTTCTGCAGAATTCGCCCCTCGGGCCACTCGCCGTTCGCCACGCCGTTGAACGCTTCACGGCCCGGCGCGTGTGAGTAGAGCTCCACGCGATCCAACTGCATCCATTCGAGGCCCTGCACGTCGAGCGTGAACTGCACCTTATCGCCGCGCGCCACCGACAGCGTGCCGCCGATGTCGACGACCGGGCCGGTAGGCAGGCCCGCCCCGTCCAACTTCTGCGCGGTGAAGCTGAGAATTGGCCCGTTGCTGACGAACAACTTCTGCGCGCGCACGGCATCGGCGAAGGCCTGCGGTTGGAACGTGGTGACCGAATCGCTGTCGACCTTCGCCCACGTACGCGCGTAGCCGCCGGTGTCGCTGAACGAGCTGTGCGAGTCAGACACGCCGGAGCTCGCGCGCACCGTGCCGCGCGAGAGGAACGTCATCCAGTCATTCATCACGTCCCAGCTCGGGCTCGGCCCGTTGGCGACTTCGACGAGGTCGAAGCCGTCTCCGAAGAGCTTCGTGTCGTTCGCCGTCGCGTCGGGCGCCGCGGCCATATTGTAATCGGCCGGGTTGCCGCGGCTGGCGAGCGTCGCGGTGTCGACCTTCAGCAACGTGAGTGAGCCGCCGCTGCTGCGCGGGTGGTTCAGCTGCACCGCCGCGCCAGGCCACTTCTCTTTGATGCCCGCGAAGACCTGCGGCATGCGCAGCGTCGCGTCGTCTTCACCGCCCGCGTGGTCGAACGCGCCGCCGTTGGTCTTCGTGTCGTCGCGCGTGAGTGGGAACGCGTTGAAGTGACCGTGCGTGAACGTGGTGACCTCTTCGCCCACCATGGTGGCGATGAAGCTCTGCGCGCCGAGCTCGGCGACGACAGGGCCGTAGTCGAAGATGTACTCGTGGTCGGTCGACAGCAGCACGTCGACGCCTTCCGCGAGGAAGTTCGCCGCGCGCAGCGAGTTGCTCACCGCGCTGTCGGAGCTGTTGTACGCGTGCACGTGGAGGTCGGCCGACATCCACCCCGTGGTGTCGACGATGCGACCCAGCGTGGCGTTCACCGCGCCATCGGCCGTGCGCAGGTCGACGCGGTGACCGCTCGCCGGCCACGTCTCGGGCCACGTCGAATATTCGGGGCCCCGCGAGACGACGACGTCGTACTCGCCGGGCGGCAACGTGAGCGTCGCCTCGCCGTTGATGGGCACGTACGAAATCGCCGCTGAACCCATGGCCGGGTAGTCGAGCAGCACGTGCTGCTTGTACGTGTCGGCGTTGAACGGGCACGTGCCGCCCGCGCAGAACACGGTCACCTTCGCGGGAATGCGCGTGCCAGCCACGTCGCGCACGGCGACGTTCAACGTGCGGCCTTCACCGAGCACCACCGACGCCGTCGTCTCGCCACCTGCTGTCACCGTCACCGAGACGCTCGGCCCCACGAGCCGGCCCTGCAGCGACGCGTTCAACGTGTACGCGCCGGGCGAGAGCTTTCCACTCGCGTGGCCCGAGGCGTCGGCTTCGAAGAGGCCCAGCATCTTGTTCGCCGCGTCGAGCACCGTGACGCGCGCGCCAGCTGCAGGCGCACCTCCGGGCAACGTGGCGGTGACGACGACGGCCCCCAGCGGCGCGCCGTCGCTCTCTTTGAAGATGGCGTCGACGCCGGCGAGGTCAGGGCCGATGGCGAAGTCGCGCAGGTACAGCCGCGACTCTTTGCCGCGAATGCTGAACGTGCCGGGGCGCGAGCGCGCGTCGGCGTTGGTCCACGACAGCAGGCCGTCGAGCGACTCCCCTTCGACGAACGTGCCCAGCACGCCGCCGTAGCCCAGCACCGCGTTGGCGTTGACCGGCTTCGTCGGGTCGGCCAGCGACATGCTGCGCAGGCCGTACGCGACGGCGTCTCCCTGCACGCCGAACCACTTCGAAGGCGCGATGGTGCAGTTGTTCGACACGTCGGGCTTGGGCAGCCCGAGCCCGTTGCCGCACGGCCCCGAGTTGTAGATTTCGAACGCGCCCACATCGAGCAGCTCGATGAGCGGCATCACCGCCGGCGCGTCGCCGTCGTTGCAGAACGCCGAGAGCACCCGCACGCGCGACTCACCGGGCGAGAGCACGAAGTACGTCGTGGTGCGCACCGGCACCGGCTTGGTGGGGTCGACCACGAAGCGCACGTTGAGCCCCGCGACGTTCTGAATGAGCGACTCGATGTTGAGCAGGTCGTGTGCCACGTCGACGCCCGTCGCGGCCACGATGGCTGGGCCGCCGTTGGAGCCGTCGGAGATGACCTCGACCTCCTTCACGCTGGGCAGGCGGCCGAACGAATAGAAGAGGCCCATGCGCCCGAAGGAGTCGTGCCCTGCGCCGCCGTTGCGCTGCACGTCGGCGTCGATGATGCCGCCACCCGACAGCAACGGGCCCACGGAGCGCCCCGGCTGCTCGATGATGACGCGCACCTTGTCGTTCTGCAGCAGCACGTCACCGTTGCGGCCCTGCGCGCCTTCACCGCCGATGAGCTGCTCGACCGACGAGATGACCGCCGCCGACGAGCCGGTGCCGTCTTGCTTGAAGTGCCCGGTGGCCGCGAGGTCGACCACGCAGCGTTGCCCTGCGTCAGGCACGCCGCCGCCACCTCCAGGTTTCGGGCAGGCGCAGAGAAAAACGGCACAGCACAGCAGCGTCAGAGAGGCGTGTTGCATGATTGTGACGGAAGAGACACCAGCGCTCCGGCCTCGGCAAGCGCGTGGCCGGGGTGAAATTTTCCAGGCTTGGCGCGGTGTTGACTCGCTTTCTCCTCCGGTGCACCGCGAGTAGGGTCGCCGCACGTCATGGGGGAGTTCGAGTTCGTCATCAGCGATGGCCCTGAGAAGGGCAGAGCGTTTGCGTTTCCAGGCCCGCATTTCTTCGTAGGCGCCGGAGACGACTGCCACCTCCGGTTGCCCGCGGCTGCGGTGCAGGCGCGCCACGCCGAAGTGCGGCTCGACCCGCAGGGCGTGCCGTGGATTCGCGACCTCACCGGCCAGAAGTTGATGTGGCTCAACGGCGAGCAGAAAGAGAAAGGCGCGCTGCAGCCCGGCGTGTTTTTGCGCCTCGGGCGCCTCGAGTTCGTGGTGCGCCAACAGGGCGCGACCGGCAGCGGCACGTTGCGCATGCCCACGCCGCTGCGCACCGACGGCTCGATTTCTGCGTTGAGGCCGAACAGCTCGCCGCGCATCGCCGCGCTGAGTCCTGATTCGAACCAGGCGCTCGACGCCACGGCGCGGCGGCCCACGCCCTTCGCGTCGCCCGGCACCCACCCGCTGGCGGTCGACGACGGCTTGGCGATGAGCGAGGCCACCGCCATCAGCAGCATGCTCACGCCGGGCACCGTCATCGACGGGCGCTACGAGGTCGTCGGCAAGCTCGCGGCCGGCGGCATGGGTGAGGTCTACCGCGCGCAACACGTCGAGCTCGGCAAGCCCATGGCCGTGAAGGTCATGCTGCCCGAGCTCTCGAATGACCCCGAGTTCGTCGCGCGCTTCAAGCGCGAAGCCATCGCCGCGAGCCGCATCGGTCAGCAGAACATCGTCGACATCTCCGACTTCGGGCGCACCGCGAACGGGCGCTTCTATTTCGTCATGGAGTACCTCGACGGCATGACGCTCTCGAGCCTGTTGCACCGCCAGGGCGCGCAGCCGCCGGAGCGCGTGGTGAACATTTCGGCGCAGGTCGCGCGCGCGCTCGCCGCCGCGCACGCACAGAGCATCGTGCACCGCGACCTGAAGCCCGAGAACGTCATGCTGTTGCAGCGCCCCGGCCAGCCCGACTTCGTCAAGGTGCTCGACTTCGGCGTCGCCAAGGTTTCAACCGGGCACGGGCAGGGCGGCCACACCGCCGTGGGCATGGTCGTCGGTACACCGCAGTACATGTCGCCGGAGCAGGCCAAGGCCATTCCCGTCGACGTGCGCAGCGACATCTATTCGCTGGGCCTCATCGTGTACGAGCTCATCACCGGGCGGCCCACGTTCTCGGCCGAGACGCCGTCGATGTTGATGGTGAAGCACGTCACCGAGGCGCCGGCGCCGTTTCACCCCGGCCCGCTCACCGACGTGCCTGAAGAGCTCGAGCAGCTCGTCTTCCGCATGCTGGAGAAAGAGCCCGACGCGCGCCCGCAGTCGATGGAAGAGGTGCTCGTGGTGCTCGACTCGTTGTGGGCGCGCCTCAAGTCGAACGACCCGACGCTCAAGCGCGTGTCGGGCACCTTCGCGCCGACGGCCACGCCGCGGCCTGCGCCTTCCGGGGTCGCGATGCTGCGCGCTTCGGGGCAGGTGCCGGCCGTCACCACCAACGCCACCACGGGCCAGCAAGAAGCGCTGGTGCCTCCGTCGCGCAGCAAGGCGCCCATCATCGTGCTGAGTCTCGTGGTCGCGCTGCTGGCGCTCGCCGTGGGCTGGGTCGTCATGCGCGAAGCGCCGCCGCCCGTGGTCGTCGAGCAGCCCGTGGTGGTGGAAAAGCCGGCGGTGGTCGAGAAGCCCGTCGTGGTCGAGAAGGTGAAGCTGACCTTCAACACCACGCCTGAAAGAGTCGACGTGCTCGAAGGTGACATTTTCCTGGGCACCACGCCGTACACGCTGGCGCGCGAGCCGTCGGCCATCGCGGAGCTGACCTTTCAAGCGAAGGGCTACAAGAGCGTCACGCGCAAGGTGCGCTTCGAGTCAGACCAGAGCGTCAGCATCGAGCTCGAGAAGGAAAAGAAGTCGGGCGGCGGCGGCAAGAAGTCCGGCAACACCGGCCTCGCGGACGACCCGTATGGCCAGACCGAAGACCTGAAGGAATCGCCGTTCTAGGCCACGCCATGATGACTCCCGCGCTCGTCTTGTTGTTGCTATCCGCTCCCGCCGCGAAGAAGGCGCCGGCACCTGCGCCCGCAGCCGCTGAAGACGCCGACGTGAAGAAGGCCAAGGACCTCTTCACGTGGGGCCAGAAGCTCTACAAGCAGGCGCGCTACGCCGAGGCGATTTCGAAGTTCGAAGAGGCCGCCGAGGTGCGCCCGCACCCGGTCATCTATTTCAACATCGGCAAGTGCTACGAGCAGCTCGGCGAGACCGCGAAGGCGCTGCGCAGCTACCGCGACTACCTGCGGCTCTCGCCCGACGCGAAAGACAGAGAGACGGTGAGCGACGCCATCGCCAACCTCGAGCGTCGCCTGCGTGAAAAGGGTCAGCAGCAGCTGATGGTGTTCGCCGACCCGCCCAGCGCGCGCATCAGCGTCGACGGCAAAGAGCTCGGCACCTCGCCCGCGTCGGTCGAGCTGGTGGCTGGCAACCACGCGCTGCTCGTCACCGCCGAGGGCTACGAGCAGGTCGAGCGCTCATTCGTGATGCAGCTCTCGCGCGCGACAGAAATGACGATTTCGCTGCGCCCCGTCGGCACGAAAGAGACGCCGCTGGTGAGCGACGCGCCGAAGAAAGACGACGCGCCCACGTTGGACCCCGGCACGCCGCCGCCCGCGCCGCCGTTGGTGGTGGAGCCCGCGCCGCAGAAGAAGGGCCGCGTGTGGACGTACGTCGTCGGTGGCGTCGCCGTCGCGAGCCTCGGCGCCGGCGTCGGCATGGGCGTGATGTCGGGCGCCAACAGCCAGCAGCTCACCGACCCCAACCGCTCGCCCGGAGGCAACGTGCAGCAGCTGCACGACTCGGCGCGCGACCTCTCGGTGGGTGCCAACGTGGCGTACGGCGTCGCGGCTGCGGCGGCCATCACGGCCGTGGTGCTGTTCTTCGTCGAGCAGTGAGCGACAGCGTCACTTGATGTCGATGGCGTAGATACGGTTCGCGCGCGTGCCCAGCACCGCGCGGCCGTTGAAGACCGACGGCGTGGCCTCGATGTCGCCCTGCAGCTGCAGCGACGCGACCTCTTTGCCGGTGCGCGCGTGGTGCAGTCGAACGCGGCCGCCGATGCCTCCGTGCAGCAACCACGCGTGGCCGTCTTCGTCGGTGAGCAACGTGGGCGTCGACCAGCTGAACTGCGCGAGCAACACGCGCCACACCTCGTCGCCTGTCTTCTTGTCGAGCGCGAGCAGCACGCCGTCTTCACCGCCCGGGCAGCGGGAGACAGAAAAGAAGACCAGGTCGCTGACCTCTCCGCTGCCGACGGTGGGCGTCGCGAAGAGCCCCGCGTCGATTTTCTTCGGCGACGACGCGCCCGCGCACTTGAGGCCCTTTTCCCAGTCGGCCTCGCCGGTGAGCGCGTTGATGCGCCGCAGCCAGCTCGTGCCCCGGGGGCCGGTCTTGTCGACCTCGGTGCCGGTGTAGAGCCACGCGTCGCCGCCTTCCAACTCGAGCGCGAGCGTGGCGTCGGTGTCGTCGCCGGCTTCGAACTTCCACCGCGGCGTCATGGTGCGGAGGTCGATGGCCTGCAGCGTGCCGCCGTTGTCGGCGAAGAAGGCGAGGTTGGCGACCACCGACAGCGAGTTCTCGATGCCGAAGTGTGAGAGCCCGGGCGACTTGTAGCGGTAGCGCGCGACCTCCGGCGCCACGTGCAGGGTGAGCGCGAGCGGGTCGAAGTCGGTGTTCAGCTTCAGCAGGTAGAGCAGCCCGTTCTCGCCGCCCACCACGTACGTGTCAGTCGCGCGGTTGAGCAGGCCCGATGAATCGAACGCGCCCCAGCCACGGCGCGGCGCGGCCTTGTCGCTGCCCGGCAGAAAGAAGACCTCGGTGTGGTTGATGAGCTCGTACACGCGCAGGCCGATGGGCCGCCCTTGTGGAATGCCCTGACCGACGAAGAGCAGCGGGTAACCGCGCGGGTCGAGCGACACGCTGCCCTTGATGGGGTTGCCGGTGACGAGCGCGGGCCGGCTGCGTTGGCCGGTCTCGAGGTCGATGAAGTGCACGCTGCCGTCGAGCGAGCCCTGAATCACCTCGACGAACTCGGCGTTCTGCCGCCGCGCCTTGAGCTTCGGCATGGAGTGCCGCATCACCGCAGGCCAGCGCACGATGACGGGCTGCCCTGTCCACCCGGTGCCGCCGTGCCAGGGCGCGCGGCCTTCACCGGTCTTCAGGCTCCAGGCGACGGAGAGCGACTTCGGCTTGCGTGGGATGACGCCGAACGTGCCGCCGGTGCGCCGAGGGCCGCCACGAAACGTGAAGATGCCTTCATGTTCTGAATACGGCTCGGGGAACGTCTGCGCGTCGGCGAGCGGCACGCCTCCGTCGAGCAGCAGCTCACGTTGCAGCTTCGCGAGCGACGCGGCGTCGGGGGCGAGCTCGATGGGCGCACGTTGCTTCGGAGTCGGCGCGGCTGGCGGCGGTTCGGGCGACGGCTGAAGGACGACCTGCAACGTGGGCACCGGCGGCGGCGGAGCGGGCGTGCGGCACGACGCCCAGAGCACGCAGAGCAAGGCTCGCGACCACTGCTTCACGAGCTGACGACGCCCCGGCGCATGCGGGCACCATAGATCTGAACGGGCTCGCGCTTCGTGCTGCGCTAGAAACTTCGAATGCGTTTCCTCGGGGTGAGTCTGTGCATCGCGGTGTTGTCAGCGTGTCCTCCTTCGGTTGGTCCACAAGGCCCGCAGGGGCCTGAAGGCCCACAAGGCCCTCAAGGTGTCGCGGGGCCAGCGAATGGGCCTGCCGGGCCGCAAGGCGAGCAAGGGCTCCAGGGCGTCGCCGGGCCCGTTGGTGCAGCAGGCCCTGCAGGCCCACAAGGTGTCACGGGCGCTACCGGGTTGCCGGGCGTGCAGGGGCCCGCAGGTCCCACCGGCCCTCAAGGTGTGGAGGGCCCGATGGGTATGACGGGCGACGCGGGGCCGCAGGGTGAAGTCGGCCCTCAAGGCGCGACGGGGCCCGTTGGTCCGACGGGCGCGACCGGACCGCAAGGTGTCGCAGGCCCACAAGGGGTCGCAGGGCCGGTGGGCCCGAGCGCGCCGGTGCCCCCGACGCTCGTCGCTCCGATTTTTGCGACCTCGCCGACCTACCTCGCGATTCCCGGCGTGATGCCCCTGACTCCCGCGACGGCGAGCGGTCACACCTCCGAGTTCGAGCTGGTCGGCGTCAGCGACTACGACGTGACGAGCCTCGGCGTCACGCCGCTCATCGTGCTGCAGCGGCGGGCCAACCTCGACACGCCCTATTTCCTGCAGCGCGTCGTCAGCCACGCCTCGCTCGGTGACGTCTCGTTGCGCGTGACGACGGGGACCAACGTCGACTACCGCCGCATCGTTCTGCAAGACGCCACCGTCGAAGCGGTGTCCACCGGCGCCGCGTTCGACGTCATCGCGCTGCGCTTCGCGGGGCTCACCGAGACGTTCGCCGCCCCCGGGAGCGGCCCCGGCACGCTGCTGCTCCCCGACAACAGCCTCTCAGTCGCCCCAGACCTTCGCGGCGCGATGGACAACTACGACGGGCGCCGCGTCTTCTTTCACGGTGGGACGAATGGCTGGTCGACGTTCATCGGGTATCTCCAGTGGAGCGAAGCGCGGCAGTGGTCCATCACGTTGAATCGTGAGTCGTTGCCGTTGAAGTTCGAGGCGAAGGTGGCGCTCGAGCCGCACCGGCTCAACGCGCCGCTGCTTCAGCCGGTGCGCACGCAGACCCCCATGCCGCGCTTCGACGTCGCGACAGTCGTCCCCGGGTCATCGGGCGCGATACACGCGATGGAGTGCACCGACATGCTCGCGAAGAGCCTGCGTCGTGGCGGCCCGACAGAAGCGTTGGAGACGCTGAGCGCGACGGTGGCCCCGGGCGGCGCTTGCCGGTCTACCTGGTGGCGTCTGACGCCGCAGGGGCAGCCGACGACGCCGGTTCGCTTCGACTGGCCTTGAGCAACGAGCCCAGCGCGTTCTGAAGCGCGTCGAAGGTGAAGGGCTTGGCCAGCAGCTGAACGCGCTCCTGCGGGAGCGACGCCAGCTCGGTGTCTTTGGGGAACCCGCTGATGAGCAACACGTGCGCGGCGGGGTGCTTCGCGAGGAACGCCTTCGCCAGCTCGTTGCCTCGGCGGCCCGGCAGCACGATGTCGGAGACCAGCAACTGCAGCGGCTGCGCCAGCAAGTCGTCTGCTTCCTCTGCGCTGCCGGCGACGACGCTCTCGATGCCGATGCGGCGCAGCAGCCTGGGCAACATGGCGCGAATCGCGGGCTCGTCGTCGACGACCAACGCCCGTACGCCGTTGAACGCACGCGTCGAGCCCGGCGCGCGCGCCACCACGGGCACCACCGTCGAGAGCGGCAACGTGAGGTGGAACACCGTGCCGCGACCGGGCTCTGAATAGAGGTGCACCGCGCCGCTGTGCTCGCGCATGACGCCGAAGACCGACGCCAGCCCGAGCCCCGTGCCTTTGCCTTCGTCTTTCGTCGTGAAGAACGGCTCGAAGACGCGGGTGGCGTGTTCAGCGGCGATGCCGGTGCCCGTGTCTCGCACCGACACGCGCAGAAAAATGCCGGGCTTGAGGTCGAAGCCGCTGGTCGCGCACCATTCTTCGTCGAGCTCCACGCGCTCGGTCGAGAAGGTGAGCACGCCGCCCGAGGGCATCGCGTCGCGGGCGTTGAGCGCGAGGTTCAGCAGCGCACTCTCGATGGCGGCGGGCTCACCCTCGATGAGGTCGGCCGGCGACATCGGCTTGCTCACCACCTGAATGTTGGCGGGCAGCGTGCGCTCGAGCAGCTTCACCGTCGACGACACCAGCTGGTGCACCGACACGGGCCGCTTTTCCATCGCCACGCGGCGACCGAAGGTCAGCAGCCGTGTCGTCAGCTCGCTCGCGCGACGGCCGGCGTCGAGAATGGTGTCGAGGCTCTCGACGACCTCGGGCGTCGTCTGCCCTTCGGCCTCGAGGTCGAGCCGCAAGACCTCGGCGGACGAGGTGATGGCCATCAGCACGTTGTTGAAGTCGTGCGCCACGCCGCCGGCGAGCTGCCCGACGAGCTCGAGGCGCTGCGTGGTGTCGCGCCGCTGCTTGGCCAGCATCACCTCGGTGACGTCACGACCTTCGGCGATGAGGTAGCCGATGTCGCCGCTCGCGTTGCGGAACGGAGAGAGCGCGAACTCGAGGTTGCGCACGCGGCCTTTCCCGTCGACGCGCACGGTCTCGTAGCGAATGGCCTTCCCGGTGGCGACGTGCGCCATGCCGGCGTTGAGCCGCTCGGCGTCAGCCTTCGTCCACCAGGGGCTCTTCGAGAAGTGCGTGTCGAGCACGGTCTCGGACGACGTGAGGCCGACGAACTCGAGCGCCGCGCGGTTGACGCTGAAGATTCTCCCGTCCGGGTAGACCAGCGCCATGAGGTGCGGCGACTGGTCGAAGACCGCGCGAAACTGGTGCGCTGCCGCGAGGTGACGGTCTTGCTCGGCCTTGAGCTCGGCTTCACGTCGCCCCGCGGCGATGAGCGCCTCGTGCATGCGCGCCGAAGGAATGCTGGTGGTCGTCCACGTCAGCACGGTGAGCACCACCAGCATCACGTACAGCCCGACCAGCGGCAGCGCGGGCGGCTCGGGCAGTACCCGGGTGACGCCGAGCACGAAGTAGACAGTCATCACCACCAGCGCGACGCCGGCCATCACCGACGCGCCGCGACTGCCGAAGACCCAGCCACAGAGCGAGACGAGGAAGAACAGCAGCATCGCCGACGGCGAGTTCAGCCCGCCGTTCATCGTCATCGCGAGGAGCACCACCGCGCCGATGCCCACGATGAGCCACCGCACCGCGCGCTCCAGCCGCTCACGTCGCAGCTCGAAGTACGAGATGAGGCTGAAGGCGACGAGCACCAGGCTGGGGACACCGCGCGCCCAGTGTTGCTCGAACATGCCCGTGGCGACGGCGGTGATGAGCGTGGTGGTCGAGACGCCGACCGTCGTGGGGAGCGCCCAGCGCAGCACCTCGCGCATGACGGACTGCCTCGCGGTGGCGACTGCGGTGTCGGGCGGTGAGCTCACGTGCCGTCGAGCATACGGCCTTTCAGTTCTCGCGCTTGCGCGTCAAACCTTCTTGCGCCGTGCTGGCCACCAGCTGCCCTGCGCGCGTGTAGATGCGGCCGAAGGTCAGGCCTCGTGAGCCGGCTGCGCGCGGGCTGTGCATGGCGTGCAGCAGCCACTCGTCGGCGCGGAAGGGCGCATGAAACCAGATGGCGTGGTCGATGCTCGCCACCTGCATGCCCGGCGTCAGCCACGTCACGCCGTGCGGCTTGAGCGAGGTGGTGACGAACGAGAAGTCGCTCGCGTAGGCCAGCATCGCCTGGTGCAGCACCGGCGTGTCGGGCAGCGTGCCGTCGGCGCGGAACCACACGTAGCGGTCAGGCGACTGCGGCTGCTTCATGAAGACGTCGGGCTCGTTGACGGTGCGCAGCTCGATGGGGCGGCGCGCCAGCACGCGGTCACGCAGAAACTCGGGGAACTGCTCGACCTGCTTCGCGTAGCGCTCCTGCTCGGTGGGCACCTCTTCCGGCGGGGGCACCTTCGGCATCTCGTCCTGGTGCTCGTAGCCTGGCTCGGACTTCTGGAAGCTGGCCGACATGTCGAAGATGGGCTGGCCGCTCTGAATGGCCTTCACGTGGCGGGCGCTGAAGCTCGCGCCGTCGCGGGACCGTTCGACGTCGTACACGATGGGGCGCGACACGTCGCCGGGCCGCAGGAAGTACGCGTGCAGCGAGTGCACCTGCCGCTCCGGAGGCACGGTGTTCAACGCGGCGAAGAGCGCCTGCCCGATGACCTGCCCGCCGTACACCGTGCCCCAGCCCGGGTCCTGGCTCTGACCCCGGTAGAGGTTCTCTTCAATCTTCTCCAGCGACAGCAGCGTGACGAGCTCTTCGAGGACTTTGGACACAGTGCGTTACGATTTAACTGACTGCGCTGGGTGGCGCCACGTGAGGCCACGGCATGGCCTCTTCCAGCTGCGTGGCGAGCTCGAGCAGCACGCGCTCGTTGCCGAGGTTGGCGCCGAACTGCACGCCAATCGGGAAGCCCTTCGCGTCGCGCACCAGCGGCAGTGACATCGCCGGCGCGCCGGACACGTTGTACGGCGGCGTGAAGGGCACGTAGGCGGTGAGCCGCGAGAATTGCAGGTCCATCTCCACGTCGGGCGCGAGGTGCCCCAGCGGCGGCGGTGCGTGCGCCAGCGTGGGGCTCAGCAACACGTCGAAGCGCTGAAAGTGCGTGAGGAACTGCTGGTGAAACGAGCGCAGGCGGTACATGGCCTTCGCGCTCGCCACGCGTGACGACGAGAACCTGCGCCCCAGGCCGCGTGTCCACCCGTCGAAGAGCGAGTCGTTGAAGTCGCGCTGGTTGAGCAGCGTCATGGTGCTGGCCTGCACCCACGCCACGAAAGCCCAGTACGCGAGGAAGTCGTCGCTGAACTTCGCGTCGATGGGCTTCGCCAGCGCTTCGACGTGGTGGCCCAGCGCCTCGAGCTGCTTCGCCACGGCCTGCACGGCGTCGAGGTTCTCCTGCGTGACGGGCGTGACGTGCGGCGGGTCGACGACGAGGCCCACGCGCAGCTGCTTCGGCGCGCCGCCGCGCTCGGGAATCATCGACGGCAGGCCCTTGCGCGGTGCGACCTTCGAGAGCTCGGCCCAGAAGGCCACCGTGTCGCGCACGGTGCGCGTCACCACGCCCTGCGTCGCCACGTTCACCGGCAGCAGGTTCGAGCCCTCCATGTCGAAGCGGCCGCGCGTCGGCTTGAGCCCCACCAGCCCACAACACGCTGCGGGAATTCGAATGGAGCCGCCGCCGTCACTCGCGTGCGCGAGCGGTACCACGCCCGAGGCGACCAACGACGCCGCGCCGCCTGAAGAGCCGCCGGGGCTGCGCGTGGGGTCCCACGGGTTGCGGCAGGGCGGGAAGCCGAGCGGCTCGGTGGTGGCCGTGAGCCCGAGCTCCGGCGTCGCCGTCTTGCCGAGCGAAATGAAGCCCAGCCCTTCGAAGGCCTGCACCCACGGCTCGCTCTTCTTCGGCGTGGTGGGCGCGCCGCCGCGGGAGCCGAAGGTGGTGCGCACGTCTTTGACCTGCACCAGGTCTTTGAGCGCCGAAGGGACGCCGGCGAAGGGGCCGGTGGGCGTGGTGCTGGCGCGCTCCAGCGCCCGCTCGAAGGTGGGCGTGATGAGCGCGCCGAGGTGCTGCATGGCCTGCGCGCGCTTCACGGCGCCCTCGACGACCTCCTTCGTCGACACGTCTTTCTTGGCGATGCGTGCTGCGGTCTCGACGGCGTCCCACGAGGCGAGGTCATTCATGAGGCGCCTCTCTTCCGGCGCGCGTTCCTCTGCGTCAATGGCCTTCTGTGAAGTAGTCAGCGTGCATGCGCTCTCTGCACGCGTCGTTCTGGTCGTCATTTCATGAAGGTCTGCGCGCAGAGCAGCAGGACTTCACCGCGAGGTTCCCCGGTGATTCGGGGGCGCGCCAGCCGGTGAGCGTGCTGTACGGAGGCGCGCACCTCTTCAAGTCAGACACGCCGCAGAAGCTGGGTGCGTTGGCGCAGAAGGCGCTGCGCGACTACGCGCCAGACCCGGTGCACTTCGCGATGGCCTTCGGGTTCTCGAATCGCCTCATCGAGCTGGTGCTGCCGCGCGTGTCGGCGAAGTTGTCGCGCGAGCCCATTGAAGACCTGCGCATCGACTTCGAAGACGGCTTCGGGCACCGCAGCGATGAAGAAGAAGACGCGGTGGCGGTGCAGGCGGGTCGCGAGCTGGCGGCGGCGAAGAAGCTGCCTCCCTTCGTCGGCGTTCGCGTCAAGCCCATGTCTGAAGAGCTCGGGGCGCGCGCGGTGCGCACGTTGGAGCTCTTTCTCGCGGAGCTGCCGGAGCTGCCCAGCGGCTTCGTGGTGACGCTGCCGAAGGTCGTGTCGGCCGGGCAGGTGACGCTCTTCGTGCGTGCGCTGGCGGCGCTCGAGGAAGTTCGTGGTTGGGTTGAAGGCACGCTGAAGCTCGAGGTGATGGTCGAAGCTGCGCAGGGCCTGGTCGACGCGCACGGTCGCGAGGTGTTGCCGCAGGTGCACGCCGCCGCAGGTGCTCGTCTTCGTGGTGCGCACTTCGGTACGTACGACTTCACGGCGTCGCTCGACGTCGCCGCGGCCGAGCAGCGCATGCAGCACCCGGCGTGTGACGATGCGAAGGCGCACATGCAGCGCGCGTTCTCGGGCACCGGCGTGTGGCTCTCGGACGGCGCGACGACACAGCTACCGGTGCCGCTGCATCGCGGAGACGCGCTGAGCGCGATGCAGGGCGAAGAGAACATGCGGCTGGTGCACGCGGCGTGGCGGCAGTCGTTGAGCGACACGCAGCACGCGCTGCGCGGCGGCTTCTATCAAGGGTGGGACCTGCACCCCGCGCAGTTGGTCTCTCGCTACGCCGCGGTGTACGCGTTCTTCATCGAGAACCTGCCGAGCGCCACGAAGCGCCTGGCGAACTTCGTCGACAAGCTGGGGCAGGCCACGCTGTCGGGCACCACGTTCGACGACGCGGCGACGGGGCAAGGGTTGCTCAACTTCTTCCTGCGCGGTCAGTCGTGCGGCGCGCTCACCGAAGACGAAGTGCTGGCCACGGGGCTGTCGCGCGAAGAGCTGGCGTCGAGGTCCTTCGCTGTCATCGCGCGCAACCGCCGCGCCTGAAGTCCCTCGGATTCGTTGCAACACCTTGCAGTTTTGCGCGTGGGTTTGTCATGAGCCCTCCCATGCGTTCTCTGCTGCTCGTCGCCGCCCTGTCGTTGATGGCCTGTCCCGCTCCGACGCCGCCGGTGCCCGACGCCGGGCCGAGCGGGCCGTACACGCCGCGCTGGGCCTTCGAGCCGTGGATCAGCAAGGACATCTCCGACGGGCCCGACACCTACGCGTTCGTCGACGGCTTCATCTCGCGCGACATCCCGGTGTCCGTGGTCGTTTTGGATAGCCCGTGGGAGACCAACTACAACACCTTCATCCCCAATCCTTCGCGGTACCCCGAGTTCCCGAAGCTGGTGAACGACATGCGCGACCGCGGCGTGCGCATCGTGCTGTGGACCACGCAGATGGTGAACGAGCAGTCGGTCGACGCTGAAGCCGGCGGCGACACGTACGTTGGCCCCGCGTCGAACTACGGCATCGGCAAGCGCAACGGCTACTACGTGAACGACGGCGCGCTCGAGACCTGGTGGAAGGGCCTCGGCGCGGCCGTCGACTTCTTCAACCCCGACGCCGTGAAGTGGTGGCGCGCGCAACAGAACGAGCTGCTCGACATGGGCGTGGCCGGCTGGAAGCTCGACTTCGGCGAGTCGTACATCACGCGCGTGCCCATGAAGACCTTCGCGGGCGAGAAGTCGCTGCAGGAATATTCGGAGGCGTACTACCGCGACTTCCTCGAGCACGGCCTCGAGCGCGTGGGCCGCGAAGAGTTCCTCACCATGGTTCGCCCGTACGACAAGTCGTACTACTTCGAGGGGCGCTTCTTCGCGCGGCCCGAGCACGCGCCAGTGGCGTGGGTGGGCGACAACCGCCGCGATTGGATTGGGCTCGAAGACGCGCTCGACCATTTGTTCCGCAGCGCGAAGGCCAACTACGTGGTGCTCGGCAGCGACGTCGGCGGCTACCTCGACCGCGACGACTTCGTGCTCACCAACCTCGTGCCCTTCGACCGCGTGAACTTCATGCGGTGGACGGCGCAGGCCGCGATGACGCCGTTCATGCAGTTGCACGGGCGCGGCAACCTCACGCCGTGGACGTTGACCGGCGACACCGACGTCGACGGCTCGGTCGCCATCTACCGCTACTGGTCGAAGCTGCATCACCAGCTCGTGCCGTTCTTCTACGCCACTGCGCAGGAGGCCTGGGCCGGCGCGCCCGTGCCCATGCAGCCCATCGGCGAGCTCGCTGACTGGCCCGGCGACTACCGCTACGTGCTGGGCGCCACGTTCCTCGTTGCGCCCATTCTCGACGCCACGGGTGTGCGCGACGTGCCGCTGCCGGCGGGCGCGCGTTGGGTCGACTGGTGGAGCAACGCCGTGCACGAAGGCGGCACCACGTTGAGCAACTACGACTCGACGGACCTGAAAAAGATGCCGTTGTTCGTGAAGGAGGGCGCCGTCATTCCGCTCAACGTGAGCGACGACTCGACCGCGCTGGGCACGCTCGCGTCGAAGGGCCGGCTCACCGTGCTCGCGTACCCGGCGACGTCGCGCGGCACCTTCACCACGCACGACGAAGACGGCCTGAAGACCGAGCTCGCCACGGTTCGTGACGCCAGCAGCTTCACCGTCGACGTCAGCCGGGCGCCGCTGGGCCTCGTGGTGCGCGTCTTCACCGACGGCGCCGTCATCACCAGCGTCGAAGGCTTCAGCGAACAGTCGACGCGCGCGGCGTTCGATGCCGAGGCCAGCGGCTGGCTCAAAGACGGCGCCTTCACGTGGGTTCGCGTCGCGCCCACGACGGGTTCGGTCTCACTTCGTCTCGTCCGGTAAGAAAACAGTGGGTGACCTGAAGTCATGCGGCGACACGGGCGCACATGATTCAATTCAGGTCACATGAGTGAAGTAAGGACAGTCCAACTCATTGATTCGACATGTTTGTCAAAGAACATGTCAACTCGAGTGGAGTTGCATCGCTCTGTGCTGAACCAGCAATCAATGACTTAGCGTTGGCGCGCACCGTGCTCTGTCGGGTCGCCCATGAAGCGGCTCACGACACTGATTGGTCTCGCGGCACTGACGGCCTGTGGTCCTGACCTCGCGGTGCTGAACGAAGGCGCCGAAGAGCAGTTCGACACGGCGGAAGGCCGCATCGTCGGGGGCGTCGACGCCGACATCGCCGCGCTGCCCTGGCAGGTCGCCGTGCTCGACGCGCAGTACTACCAGTACTGCGGCGGCAGCATCATCAACGCGTCGTGGGTGCTGACGGCGGCGCACTGTGAAGTCGCGGTGGGCGACAAGGTCGGCGCGGGCCACTCGAAGCTCACCACCATGCGCACCAACGGGCAGATTCGTACCGTCGCGCAGGTCATCCCCTACACGGGCTTCTCGTCGCCCGAGTACGGCAAAGACATCGCGCTGCTCCGCTTGAACGCGCCGCTCGACCTGTCGGGTGCGAACGCCAGGGCCATCGCGCTGGCCACGGAAGCTGACGCCGCGTTCTTCGCCACCGGCGCGGTCGCCACGGTGAGCGGCTGGGGCACGCTGCGCACCGACGGCGCGTCGCCCAACCAGCTCAAGCGCGTCGACGTCGACATCGCGAGCGCGGCGGCCATTCGCTCGGCGTATGGCTCGTTGTCGGCGGACCAGCTCGGCGCGGCACGCGCGGGCAAGGACTCGTGTCAGGGCGACAGCGGCGGGCCGCTCATCGTGCGGAAGAACGGCACGCCGATTCTCGCGGGCGTCGTCAGCTGGGGTGAAGGCTGCGCGCTCGCCGGCAGCCCCGGCATGTACGCCCGCGTCGCCACGTTCGCTTCGTGGATTGCCTCGAAGGTCGGCACCACCACCACGCCCACCACCCCCACGCCGACGGAGCAGACGATTCTCTCGCGCACCAACCTCTCGGGCGCGCGCAACGGCACGGTGTCGGCTTCGTTCACGGTGCCCGCCGGTACGCGCAGCCTCACCGTGGTGATGTCGGGCGGCACGGGCGACGCTGACCTGTATGTGCGCTCGGGCGCGGCGCCGACGACCTCGAGCTACACCTGCCGCCCGTACAAAGACGGCAACGACGAGACCTGCACCTTCAACAACCCCACGGCCGGCACCTGGTTCATCGGCATTCGTGGCTACACGGCCTTCAGCGGCGTGTCGTTGACGGTCACCAACCCGTAAGTCGCTCGCGCCGTGGGCGCGCACGGTCTACGAGCGCCCTATGACACCTCGACTCGTTCTCTTGATGGTGGTGGCCGTAAGTTCGCTCGCCAGCGCGATGCCGACGGCCCGGCTCGTCACCGACGCGCCACGAATGACGTTGGCGAACGCCGCGCCGCTGACGCCGACGGCTGAAGCGCCCGTCTCATACGGCGGGCTCTTCGCGGCCACGTCGCTCATCGGCTTCAGCGCGGCTACGACCGGCGCGTTGCTGGGTTCAGCGTTCGGCGCGCTGTCGAACAACCTCCTCGGCGCGTTGCTGCCGGGCGCGCTCTTGAACCTGCTGGTGCCGCCGCTCATCACGGCGCTCAGCGCGGTCTTCATCGGCAACGTCACGGGCCAACGCTTCACCGCGTGGTGGCCGTTGCTCGGCGCCTTCGTGGCCAACGCCGTCGTCTACGTCATCGCGAGCCTGGCGCTGCCGGTGGCCATCGGCGCAAACGGCGGCACGCTGCTGCTCTACGCGCTGGTCGACGGCGTGGTGATGGCCGGCGCCACCACCGGCGTCATGGCGCTCACCGAAAAGAAGGCGGTGACGACGGTGCGTAGCTTCGTGCCCGGTGTCACCGACACCACCTTCGTCGCGCTCTCGACGGTGGAGCTCTAAGTCATGCGCGCGCTCTTCGTTTCGCTGGTGCTCGCGTCTTCCGCCTTCGCGCAGTCGGTCTGCCCGGCGCGCGACGTGTGGCCCGAGGGTGACTGGCCGGTGCAGCTCGTCACCGGAAAAGACGCCGCCGTCGCCGAGCTCGAGCAGTACGCCTTCACGCTCGACGGCGCGCTCTATGGCCGCAAGGGCCTGCACACCAACGGGCTGGTCGTCATTCACCACGGCGTCATCGTGTACGAGAAGTACGCGCGCGGCTTCGGGCCGGAAAATCGCCACATCTCGTGGAGCGTGGCCAAGAGCTTCAGCTCCGCGCTGGTGGGCATCGCGGTGCGCGACGGGTTGCTCGACCTCGACGACTCGGTCTGCGTGCACCTGCCGGAGTACGCGGGCACGCCGGCCTGCGACATCACCGTGAAGCACGCCATCACCTTCGGCACCGGCCTCGATTGGGTCGAGGAGTACGAGAACGGCAACTACCAGACGAGCTCCGTGCTCTCGATGCTCTTCGGCGTCGGCTCGGCAGATCAACTCAAGCACGTGCTCACGCACCGCTTCTCTGCGCAGCCGGGCACACAGTGGCGCTACTCCACCGGCGACGCGGCGCTGGCCTCGGCGGTGGCCAAGCGCGCGCTCGCCACGAAGTACGGCGCCGACCCCTTCTGGCCTGCGCTCTTCGACGTCATCGGCATGCGTGACGTGGTCGTCGAAGAAGATCTCCAGGGTACGCCGCTGGGCGGCTCGTGCGTCTACGCCACGCCGCGCGAGTTCGCGAAGTTCGGCTACCTCTTCTTGAACGACGGCTGCTGGCGCGGCGCGCGCGTGTTGCCCGAAGGCTGGGTGACGGCCAGCACCACGCCCAGCGACGTCTTCGTGACGTGGGGCGGCGAGCGCGACACCAACCCGTCGGGCTACTCGTGGTGGCTGGGCGTGCCGGTGCCAGAGCGCCAGGTGCCGTCGCGCTGGCCCGACGTTCCCGTCGACACCTACGCGGCGCAGGGCCACTGGGGGCAGCGCATCATCGTGGTGCCCAGCGAAGACCTCGTGGTGGTGCGCGTGGGCGACGACCGCCAGGCGGCCATGAATACCAACGACCTCATCAAGCGCGTGTTGGAGGTGGTGCGATGAAGCGCCTGGTTCTTTCGGTGTCGCTGCTGCTCGCGGGCTGCGCAGACGTCGACGGTTCGCCGCGCACCTTCGCCAACAGCGACCTGCAGCTGGCCGTCGGCAACGGCGCGCGCATGGGCTGCTCGTGCATGTTCGTGATGAACATGAGCGAGGCGTACTGCCGTGAGTGGGTCAAGGCGTCGCCCGACGTGGCGAAGCTGACCTTCGACGTGGCCAACAAGAAGGTCGAGGCCTCGTCCTTCGTGAGCTGGTCGGCCACCGCGCGCTGGGTCAACGAGAAGCACGGCTGCGTGCTCGAGTGACGCGCCGCTGGCGTCGGCTTTTTCGTGGCGCACGTCAGGTTGAATTCGGGAGATGGTCAGCGACGCATGCTCCGCGCACTCGCCTCCATCTCCCGCATCGCCGACCTGACACCCATTCCCGGCGCCGACCGCATCGAGCTCGCGCGCGTCGCCGGCTGGCAGTGCGTCGTGAAGAAGGGCGAGTTCCGCGTGGGCGAGCTCGCCGTGTACCTCGAAATCGACGCCGTGCCGCCCGACCGAGAGGCCTTCGCGTGGCTCTGGCAGCCGAAGGGGCAGACCGGCGTGGCGCGACCTCCGACGTTCCGCATTCGTACGCTGCGGCTGCGCGGCACCCTGTCGCAGGGCCTGCTGATGCCGCTCGCTCAGGTCGGCCTCTCAGCCGTGACGGAGGGCGAAGACGTCACCGAGCGGCTGGGCGTCACCAAGTACGAGCCGCCGGCGCCCAGCGGCATGGGTGATTGGCGCGCGCCGTTTCCGTCGTCTGTGCCGAAGACCGACGAGATGCGCGTGCAGGCCGTGCCGCAGGTGCTCGAGGAGCTGCGCGGTCACCCCTTCATCGCCACCGTGAAGATGGACGGCACGAGCTCGACCTTCGTGATGGTCGACGGCGCGCTGCACGCGTGCGGCCGAAACCACTCCGTCGCCGAGGGCGAGAACCTCTACTGGTACGTGGTGAAGAAGTACCGCCTCGCCGAGGTGCTGAGCGGCTCGTCGCTCGCGATTCAGGGCGAAATCGTGGGGCCGGGCGTGCAGAAGAACCCGACAGGCATGAAGGACAAGAGCCTCTTCGTGTTCAACGTGTTCGACACGGCGACGGGCGTGCACCTGAGCGACGGCGAGCTCCGCGCGTTCTGCGCCACGCACGGGCTCGAGCCGGTGCCGCTGGCCTTCGCGGGCGAGCGCTTCGACGAGACGGTCGACTCGCTGCTGCTCAAGGCCGAGGGCACGTACGCAGGCACCAGCAACCAGCGCGAGGGCATCGTGATTCGCTCGGCGAGCACGATGCAGTCGGCGGTGTTGGGTGGGCGGCTGTCGTTCAAGGCGATTTCGAACCGCTACCTGCTCGACGAGCGCGACTGAAGGCGTCAGCTGCCCCGGTACGTCGAGAAGCCCCACGGGTTGAGCAGCAGCGGCACGTGGTAGTGCGCCGCGCCGTCGACGACCTCGAAGACCACTTCGACGTACGGGTAGAAGCCCTTCGTGCCCGTGGCGTTGAAGTAGTGCTTCGTGTCGAAGCGAAGGCGGTACGTGCCGGGCTCCACCGGGCCGGGCGGGGTGATGGTCTTGAGGCGCCCGTCGTCGTCGGTGGCGCCCTCGCCGACTCTTTTCCAGTCGTCGGCGTGCAGGCGCTCCAGCGAAATCGGTACGCCGCGCGCGGGCTTGCCGAGCGTGGTGTCGAGAATGTGCGTCGTGATCATGCCGCCGGTTCTACCGCGCGACTCACGTTATTGTGTGGCGCGCATCGAGACCTGAGCTCTGCGAGCGCAACCATCATGCCCGTAGCCGAGCTGATCTCACGGAGAGCTTCTGCGCGCATGCGTCCGTTAATTCCGACGGATGCAGGCTGCTTTGAATAAATGCTATAACAACAACAGGATAATAGTTATTCGAGCCGCAGTTCTGTTTTTTGACCTGTACTCGCGGTCTCGCGCAAAGAAGCCACTCCAGCGAAGCACAGACAATCACCAAGTGAATCGGCTTATCCTGACATCCTTGTTCTTGGAACTGCGGTAGGAGGATTCTCGATTTCTGAGGCTGAGAGGAGTCGTAGATGACAATGGAGCGAGTTCGCGATTTCGAGACGAGGCATGCGGTGTCTCTTCCCTTGGATTACTCGGGATTCTTGGCGCTCCATGTTGACCCGTTCGCTATCCACGGCAGGATCCGAGTGGCTAAGACGGAACTTAGAAAGCTATTCAGCGTGTTCTCTCCTTCATACACCGATGGATTGGATGCGCGCTTCGAGATGTATCGAAGTCGTATTCCACCGGGATTTGTTCCCATTGGGGTGGACTCGTTCTCGAATCTTTTCTGTCTCGGCGCAGTGGGGACAGATTATGAGTCGAAGATCTACTTCTGGGACCACGAACTCGAAGCTGATGATGACGAGACGCCGACGCTCGAGAACATGACGTTCATTGCCAATTCGTTCACCGAGTTCCTGGCTGTCGTTGAACGAGAATAGCGAGGGCAAAGCTGCCTCCTTGCGCGCGACAGTGCTCTGGCCGTGGGACGGAGTGACGTGCCCCGTCTGCTAGGCCACTCGTAGCGTGAGTCCGGGGTTGTTGATTTGTGCTGCGTACTCTTTCGGGGTGAGGCCGCCAAGAGAGCCATGTGGGCGGACCTCGTTGTAGTCGACGAGCCAGGCACCGATGGTCGTGCGTGCGTTGGCCAAGTCTGCGAACCAATGCTGGTCAAGGCACTCATCGCGGAAGCGTCCGTTGAAGCTCTCATGAAGGCGTTCTCCACCGGCTTGCCTGGGCGAATGAAGTGCAGCTTCACGTCGGTCTCGTAGGCCCAGCGGTCGAGCGCCTTGCTGACGAACTCGGGGCCGTTGTCGCTGACGATGAACTCGCCGAGGAGTCGCGCGACCCTGTGCCGTTGATTGAACTGTCCACGTAGAGAGACAGCACTCTCGGGTGAAGTCGTCGACGACATTGAACGTGCGAAAGCGCCGACCGCTCACCGTCGCGTCCGACACGAAGTCCATCGACCATCGTTCGTTGGGGCGCGTCGGCGCCGTCAGCACGGTGCGCTCGATGTGCCCGGCGAGTTTCCGCCGCGCCTTCTTCCGAACCGACAGCCCCTCGAGTCGATACAGGCGGTACACGCGCTTGTGATTCACCTTGAAGCCCTCGCGCCCCAACAACGTGTGCAGCCGGCGGTCGCCGAACCTCGGCCGCTGCGTTGCCAGCGCCTTCATTCGCTCGACCAGGCCCGACGGCTGCGAGCGCCTCGAGGCATTGCAGGACTCACGCCTCAACTGGTCCAGTTTCCGGGGGCACGTCAGAGGAACCGCTCGCCCGACGCGTGCCCCTGCGTCGTCACCGCGAGCTTCGCCTTCGCCGATGCGAAGCCCGCGGCCGAACCCGACGACCGCTTCGGTAACTGACTCAGGCGTGTGCGCAGGTCGTTCTACGGTGCAAGCACTACGAGATGTGTCTGCACACGATCGTTTGTGAAGAGGGGGGTGTCTCCGAAGCTGACCCGTACGCCCGTTACGAGCACGGCGAGGTTGTCCCCAACGGCGAAAGCGCGCGTTGACTGAAGCGTACCGTTCACAGCATTGGGGCTCTTGAAACTCCACTCGCGGCTGACTTGAGAGAGCGTCTGCCGGTCAACAAAGAACCACGGTAGCGAGCCACGCGTGACGTTGGGTTGTGGCTGTCCAAGCAGTATGTGAAACAAGACATCGTCTTTGTGTAGTTCTGTTTGTATTGCGTCGGTCGCATATTCGCCGTCGAACCTCAGCGGTGTCGTGCCGACGTGTTCGATGCCCGACGTTCCCCAGCGCGCGTTCCACCAGCCCTGAGTGGAGCTTGAAATTGAGACACCATTTCCGAAGTCAATCGGTCCGCCGACGCCCGAAATATAGATGCCACCCTCTGCTTCAGCCGACGGGCCGCTGATTCGGCTGGCAATGCCAGTAAACCGGTGCGCCCAAAGGCAGCGCAGGTGTTCGTCGAACTCGAGGATGATCGAACTCTCTGTGCTTGATGCTGACGGTGGCAACACACATTCGTCGAGCATCAAGCCGGTCAGGTTGAAGAAGACGCAGCGAAGTCTGCCACCGACGACGACACACCCGTCGCGCCGCTGGTCTGCTTGTACGAGGCCATCGCGCGTGAACGCTGCGACGAAGCCGGCGTCGGCCGCGCCGACCCAGCCGAGGCTCGCGCTGTGTTGCCCAAAGAACGCACCGCCCCCTCGAAAGCCCACCACTCCGCCGTCGAAGGCGGTCAAATCCGACAGCGAGGCTCCGCTGTTGAGGTTGCCAGTGCCAATGGAGAGGTCGGTGGTGAGCCACGCCAGCCCGCCGTCTCGAACGCTGATGGTCAGCGGCGTCAGCGCAGGATTGCAGTCGACCTTGTCGTCGACACGTCCACCCAAACAATAACCAGACATAATAATTTCATTACTGCCGGGGACTCGAAGCGTGCTGCGCAGCGCGAACTGGGGGGCCGAGCCAGCGTCTGGGCGGAAGTCGTTCAGGGCTTCGACCCACCTGATGCCCGCGTCCCAGTTGAGTTCAGTCAACACGGCAAATGGTGGGTTCACGAACGTTGAATTCGTGTCGTAGGTCGTTCCATCAATCGAGATACTTCCTTGCGCTGTCATCGCCATCACAAGCCCATTGCTGTCGGCGAAGAGCGTCTCTCCACGTGCGTCAAACGTGCGATGCCACAAGAGGACTGAATCAAAGGTCGCGACGAGGTGTACCGCTTCGGTCGCAGCGGGCACCACGCAGGGCGTGGCGCTACAGCCGACGCCGACGAAGCCCCGAAATGCGTCGTAGTCACTCGTGGTCTCGGCGGTCAGCGTCAGTTCCTGCGCTGCAGGCACCGACGCGGTGCACGTTCCGCTCGTACAGAATGAGGTGCCGTTCATTTTGACGATGCCGTTGCGTTGGCCTTGAAGGATTACAGACACCTGGCGGGCGCGCGCGAAGCTCACTCGCAACACAGCGGGCGGAGACACGACGCAGGGCTGCGTCTCACACGCGCCCGTGAGCGAAGCCAACACAGAACCGTCATCAGGCTGCAATGTGACCGAATACGACTCGTTCGATGGCACGCTGACGGTGCATGTGGTTGTACAGCGCTGTCCATTCACTTCGACGAAGCCGCCGCCGTCGCCGGAAATCTCGACGCGAACGTCCTGAAGCGTCGCGAAGAGCGCGGTGACTTCGCCGCCGTTGGCGGTGCAGGGCGCCTCACCAGTGCAAGCACCGGAGAATCCCATGAACGCAGCGCCGAGGCCTGCCGTCGCCGTGAGGACGATCGGCGTCGGGAGCGACCACGTGCAGTTGTTGCTGCACTCGCGACCATCTGAAGCGCGAACGCTGCCGTCTCCGACGATGCTCAGTTTGAGCACGGGGTTGGCAACAAAACGGGCCGTTGCTGACTCGCCTGACGGAACTGCACAGGCGCCGTCTCCGCTGCACGCACCGTCCCAACCAAGAAATCGCGCGCCGTCATCCGCGACGGCCTCGAGCGTTGCCTCTGGCGAGACACCGCATCGGGTGCGACAACTCAAGCCCGGCGCGATGACCTGCCCGGGCCCATCAATCGAGACCTCGGCGAGGGGCTTCTGGCACGCGGCCAACACGCAGCAGAGAACGAAGTACCTTCTCATGGCCATGTGAGTCTTGATTTGCGGCAATTCTGACTGTCGTCCGCATGCGCGGAGTGGTTGTCTATTCTGACTTGCCGCAATGAATGTACTGCCCTTGATTCAGGCGTGTTCGCCGAGCCACTTGTTCAAGCGGAGCCGCGAAATCTTCGACTGCTCTTCTGCCGCCGTGCGCACCTCCGACGACTTCTCGTTGGGCAGGCGCGCCTCGAGCAGCGCCAACATGTCGTCGGCCGACTTGCCCGTCGCGCACACGATGAAGATGAAGCCGTGCTTGTCGAAGTACGCGTCGTTCTGCGCCTTCAACTTCTCGAGCGTCGCCTGCGCTGCGGCTGACGCGCCGGCCTGCTCCTGCGCGCTCCACTTGCCGCCGCTCTTGTCGCCGATGCGCGGGTGCGCCGAGAACGCCTCGAGGAAGTCGACGTCTTCCAGCTTCCACCACTCGCGCTCGCTGATGCGCATCAACGCCGGCACGCTCTCGAACGGGCGCGCCCACGCCATCGCGGTGGCCCACTTCTTCGAGCCGCACACCTTCAAGAACTCGCTGGCCGCGGCGTCGGTCGACAGCGCGTTCAACTTCGCCAGGCCCGCGTGCGGCTGCTCGCTGAGCTCACCCCACACGCGCAGGCGCGCCACGCCGCCATCGGGGAACACCGAGAGCCGCACATGCGTCACCGGGCCCACGCGGCGCAGCTCTTCGTCGAAGAAGTGACGCGTGTGCGGCTGCAGCGGGCTCTCGACGACGGTGCGCCAACCGGTCAACGCGTCGGGCTTTGCGTCGTGCGGGCCGACACACGCCTCGACGACGCAGCGGCCGGGCGCGTTGCCCTTGAAGTGCGAGGTGTCGACCTCGATGCGCTGCAGCGTGCCGGCGGCCGCGAGGCGCACCAGCGACCAGTCGTTGCCGGGCCCGCGACGGCGCCTCGTCTCCCAGCCGTCGCCCATGTTCACCGAGCGCTCGGGCTTGATGAGGTTGTGGCGGCTGCCGAAGAACATGTCGCTGCACGCCAGCACGTAGGCGCCGTTCTCGAGCGCCGCGAGGTCGACCAGCCCGCCGTACGCGCGCACCTTCGACCAGTCGGGCACCACTTCACCGTGCACGCGCAGCCGCGCCACGCCGCCGTCGGGGAAAATGTTGAGCCGCACGTGCGTGAAGCGCCGCGCGTCGTTGATGGCGAAGTAGTTCTTCGAGTCGCCCTGCAGCTTCGCTTTGGGGACAATCTCGGCCCACTGCGCGGTCTGCGCTTCTTTGATGTCGAGCGGGCCGCTCAACGTCGCCGCTTCGATGGAGCACGACTCGGGGAAGTTGCCGCGGAACCACCTGGTGTCGACGACGAAGCCCTTGATGACGCCGGGAAGCCCGAGGCGAATGACGCACCAGTCGTAGCCGACCTCGCGGCGGCGGCGCGTCTCCCAGCCGTCCATCCACTTGCCCTTGTGCGTGTACTCGTGCTCCTTCCACTCGGCTTCGTGCGCTTTGAGGAGGTTCTCCTTTTCAGCGAAGAAATCGTCGTTGGTGCCGATGGCAGCTCCGCCGACACGTTCTGCGGCGAGGTCTGGGAAGTCGATGAAGTCGGGTGTCTGGCTCATGGTTGAAGGCGCGCACCGTAGTACGTCGCCGCGCTGTTGGTGATGTGACCGACGGCGAGCGCAAGCACGGCGATGCCCAACTGCAGCGATTGCGCGGTCAACGCCGCGAAGCCGAACGCCAGCACGGGGAGGACCGCCATCGGCACGAAGCGCCCGAAGAGCAGCGAGAAGCGGCGCCCCGCGAAGACGTAGCGCGCCCACAGCGCGTGGTAGCCGACGATGCTCGAGACCATGAGCACCAGCCACACGTCGAGGTTCAGCGTTTCGAATTGATCTCGCAGCATGCACGGCAGCGCCATGCAGGCGACCTGACCCGCGCGCTCCAGCACGGTGAAGACGAGGCCCGCACTCTTCAGGAGCTGCGGTGGGTCGACCGGCGGGAAGATCAACAGCACCAGGTTCGGCAACAGCAGTGACGCGCTGATCAACGCGCCGACGATTGAGAAGCCCACGCGTCAGATGAACTGGCCGGTCAACGCGGCCGCGTGCTCGCCCTGATGAAAGACGCGGGTGCCACGCACGTACGTGGAGGTGACGACGCCGCGCAGCGTGGCGTCGGCGTAGGGCGTCAGCTTGTTCTTGTGCTGCAGCTTCGAGACGTCGACGGTGAAGAGCGCGTCGGGCTCGAAGACGGTGAGATCTGCGTCGTAGCCCGCGGCGATTCTGCCCTTGCGGTGGTCGATGCCGGCGAGCCTGGCGGGGGCTTCACACATCCACTTCACCAGGCGCTCGAGGCCGTAGCCGCGCGACGCCGCGCCGCTCCAGGTGACCGACAGCCCGAGCTGCAGGCCCGAGATGCCGCCCCACGCGGCCATGAAGTCGCCGAGCTCCTGTTTTTTCAGCAGCGGCGTACACGGCGAATGATCCGAGGCGACGAGCTCGAGCAGGCCGTCACCGAGCGCGGCCCACAGCAGCTCGCGGTTGGTCTTCTCGCGAATGGGAGGCGCGCACTTGAACGTCGTCGCGCCGTCGAGGATCTCTTCGGCGACGAAGTGCAGGTAGTGCGGGCACGTCTCGGCGGTGAAGGGCAGGCCTTCGCGCTTCGCGGCGTGAATCAACGGCAACGCGTCACCCGCCGAGTGATGGACGATGTGCGTGCGCGCGCCCGTCTCGCGACAGAGCCGTGAGGCGATGGCGATGGCCTCTGCTTCAGCCGCCTGGGGGCGCGAGGCGAGGTAGGTGAAGTACGCGCGGGGATCTTTCTTCGCGACTTCAGCCGCCACCGCGTCGATGGGGCCTTCGACCTCGGCGTGCACGAGCAGCGGACGGCCCAGGCGCTTCAACTCCTGCATCGCGGGGCGCATGTCGGCCTCGAGCACGCCGGGGAACTCGTCGACGCCCGAGTGGCACATGAAGCACTTGAAGCCGCGCGCGCCTTCCAACACGAGGCCCTCGAGCTCCCTGGTGTTGCCGGGAATCACGCCGCCCCAGAAGCCGACGTCGATGAGGCACTGCCCCGAGGCTTCCTTCTTCTTGGTGCGCAGCGCCTCGGCGGTGACCGTCGACGGAATCGAGTTGAGCGGCATGTCGACCAACGTGCCGACGCCTCCGCTGGCGGCCGCGCGCGTGGCCGACTTGAAGCCCTCCCAGTCGGTGCGGCCGGGCTCGTTGACGTGCACGTGCGTGTCGACGACGGCGGGCATCAAGACCGCGTCGCCGACGTCGACGCGCTCGGCGCTCGCGGGCCACGCGTCGTAGTCAGCGACGGCCTCAATCTTCTCGCCGCGCACGTGCACGGTGGCGGGGCGCACACCTTCGGGAGTCACGACACGGCGGCTGCGGAAGACAGTGAGGGTCATGTGGGCCGGGGAGAGGGGCGGCACCTCATATCAGCGTGTTGTCGCGGCGCCGCATGCGCAGGCGCTGGGTTCAAAGAGTTCGCGCCGGGCTCGAATCACGCCGGCCTGTGGGAGGCGCTGCGCGCGAAGTCGGCGTAGCGCTTCGAGTCACCGCACGAAGCAGTTCTGCACGCTGGCGACGTCCACGCGCTGCTCGCCGAACGCGTCGCTCGTCGAGAAGCGGAGCCGCAGCGGAACTCCCGTCGCCAGGACCTCGGCGTCGCACAGAATTCGCACGCGCTCCGTCGGCTCTTTCGGGTGTCGCAGCCACTGCTCGACGCGCGGCATCTCGAAGATTCCCGGGAGCGCCACCAACCTGCCGCCCGTCGTCATGAACGGGCGAAGCGGCTGCGGTGCAGGCGCACAGCGCAGGCCCGCCACTTCGCCTTCACAACCCAGCCCCTCGAAGTCGCGCGGCACCACGGACACTTCAACGACGCCGCGCTTCGACGCGCCGGTGACGAAGAACACCGCCCCCAGCGACAGCACCAGCGTCACCGCGACGAGCACGCGCTCACTCATCGCCAGCTCCGCATGAAGAGCAGCGCGTCGACCACGCCCTGGCTGGTCTCAGCGGCGCACCACAGCGGCCCGTAGAGCGCGCTCACCACGGTCACCACGCACAGGTAGCCCAGCACCTGCTTCGGCGCGCGCTCACTGGCCCAGCGCAGCACGCCAGCCAACAGCACCACCAACGCGAGGTACGTCGGGAGGTAGTGGTACGCGTACGAGTCGCGGTGGCTCAGCACCCACGGCGCGAGAAAGCCCAGCGCCGCGGCGAGCAGCAGCAGCAGCGCCTTCCCGTGCGGCCACTCGCGCGCGCGCCGCGTGCCGTCGCGCAGCACCAGCGTCACCGCGCCGAAGAAGGTCGCCGACGCCGCCCACCACACCGCGAGGTTGCCCAGCATCGTCACCATGCGCACGGCGCCCAGGTGGCCTTCGCGCAAGAAGACGATGGGCTTGAGCGGCAGGAACCACGTCGCCCAGCCCGACGTCGACGCGTGCTTCATGTCAGTGAGCCCGCCGTGGTGCTGCAGCAGGCGCTGCGTGTTGGCCCAGACCTCCGAGGGGCCCCACGCCACGCCGGAGATGGAGAGCCCCAGCGCATAGAGCGCGAAGTACACGACGACCCCCACCACGCCGATGAGCAGCGCGAAGGTGAAGCGACGCCGCCAGTCGATGGTCTCGTCGAGCACCATGGCCGCGCCGAAGAGCACCAGCAGGCCCACGCCGCTGAACTTCACCGAGCACGCGAGGCCGAAGACCGCGCCGGCCGCCACCGCCGTCACAAGGCGCCAGCGAAAGGTGGCCACCAGCAGCGCCAGCGCCTGCAGAAAGACGAGCTGGCCGTCGAGCAACGCGGTGCGCGAGTAGACGATGAAGGCGCCGTCGGCCGCGATGAGCGCCGCGGCCATGAGCCCCGCTTCACGACTTCGAAAGAGCCGCGCCGAGGCGACGCCCGCGACGGCGATGGTCAACAGCCCCAGCAACAACGACGGCAGTCGCCAGCCCAGCGCGTTGTCGCCGAGCGCGCGCATCGACGCGGCGATCACCAGCTTCCCGAGCGGCGGGTGATCATTCCAATCACCGCGATGCGCGAGGTAGTTGCGCGCGTTTTCGACGAAGTGGTGCTCGTCGAAGATGAAGCTCGCCGGGTACTGGAGGTTCACGAGGCGCGCCGCGACGCCGCCGCACATCAGCGTCAACAGCAGCACGACCTTCGCCGATGGCAACCGCGCAAACATCGGCGCACCTTCTGGGCAACGAGCGGCGATTGCAATCTGAGTTGGCACCACAGTTGCTTTATGGACCGTCATGCTCACCTTCGCCTTGTTTGCGCTCGTCTCCACGACCCCCACCGTCTCGATGTTTGAAGAGGCCCAGCCCAGCGCCCGCCTGCTCGAGCTGGATCAGATGTCTCTCCCTGAGCTGCAGGCCGAGAAGCTCCGCCTGAAGGACACGCTGCCGAGCGTCGCGCCCGGCGTGGTGATGATGGTGGCCGGCGGCCTGGTTGCGGGCCTCGTGTTCATCGCCGGCGGGCTGGGAAACGTCTTCGCTGTGCCGTTGTTCGTGGGGCTCTTCGTCGGCGGATTGGTGGTGGGGATCTCCGGCATCGCGGTGTTCGCCATTCAGAGCGCCGTGCGCCGCAGCGTCACGCGGGAGCTGCGCTACGTCGACGAGCGCATTCGAAACGCCCGGCCGGAGCTGACCCCGCCGCCGCTGCTGCAGTCGACGTTGTTTGAGTTCTGAGGTGCACAGCTGCGCAGCGCAGGTGTGCAGGCGGTTGCACACCGCGCGTCGCTCTACCGGGGGCGCGACGTTTGGTACGCCTCCTGCTCAGTGCCGGGCCATGCGCTGCTCACTCATTGGCTCCTTCGTGCTTGTCCTTTCTTCGTGCGGCACCTTCATCCCCGACGTGCCGCGCCCCGCGGCGCGCACCAGCTCGCCCGCGCTCGTCACCGAGCAGTTCGCGGTCGACTCCGTTCCCTTCGGGCTCCCGGTGACAGACGCCGCGCACGCCGCGTGGTTCAGCGAGGGGCAGGTGCACTGGTTGACGGCGACGTCGCGGGGCGTGGTGAAGGTGCCGACGGCGCTGTGGCCTCGTGGCACGTCGCGCTCCGCCGTCTTCGACGCCATCGACGGCGCGGCGTGGGCGTACACGCACGACTTCGAGGCCCGCAAGCAGGAGCTCCATGCCCTTGGCGCCGAAGGCGCGCGCGAGCTGCCGCTGCCGTGGGCACTGTCTGACGGAGCGGTGTTGACCATTCGCGCGTGGGACGCCAGCACGCTGCTCGTGCTGGTCTTAGAGGAGGGTGAGACGCAGCTGTGCCGCTGGCGTGACGAGCAGTGGGCCTGCGCGAAGCTGGCGACGTCACGCCCGGGCTTCGAGCTGACGCGCGAAGGCGACGCGTTGGTGCTGCAGGAGTACCAGAGCGACGGCGCCACGCGCTGGTGGAGCTACCTCGTCGAGGCCGGCACGCTCGAGCCGCGAACGGAGGCGCCGGTTGACGACACGCTGAAGCCCGGCGCGTTGCTCGAGCACGAGGGGCAGCCCACCGTCGAGCTCCGGTGGACCATCAGCGACTACGCGCTCGATTGCTACGACACCGACCTCAACGGCATTCGGACCATCTGCGCGAAGCGTGGCTCCGTCACCGAGCTGGTGTTGTTCGACCAGGGCGGCGCAGAGCTGGCGTGGGCCCACGTCGAAGGGCACCCGAACGTCGTGCGCCGCTACGGCAGCCGACTGCTGGCCACCGACAGCTTGAGCCTCACGCTCGTCGAGCTGCCGTAGCCCGATGAGGGTCGGCGTGGTCCTGACGACGCGCGCCTTCCCCGGCTGTCGGAGCGCGTTGGCTCAGAGCACCTGGTAGTCGCCGGGCCAGCCCTCGGCGCCGGTGAGGAAGCCGCCGCGCGCCGTGACGTCGAGGACGTACTCCGTCACCCAGCGCTCGTTGGAGCTGTAGATGCTCGAGCCCAGCGCGATGCCGGTTTCCCACGTGGGGCGCGGCGAGCCGTCGCTGCGCGTACCCGAGAGGTCGTCCCACCTGTCGGAGCCGCTCCGCTCGTCGCCGACGGCCTTCGACATGTCCTGGAAGCGCTTCATCTCGCTGTCGTCGAGCGACAGCACGACGGTGTCGCCGGCCTGAATCGGGTCGCTCGCGACGGGGTCGTGCGCCTGCTGGCCGGTGACGACCTCGTTGAGCCACGAGACGTTCTCGTCGGTGGCCTGCACCGTGTACGAGTACGTGCGTTGGTCGAGCAGCTCGTTGCCCTTCGCGTCGTAGCTCTGGCCGATTTGCATCGGCACCTGACCGCCGGAGGTGACCGTCAACTCGCGCGTCGACGAGCCGTCGGGCGACGTGGTGATGACCTCGCTCTGCACGTACGGCGTCTCGGTGGCTTCGAAGGACAGCGGGCCGAGCTCCGCTTCGATGGAGCGCTGCGAGCTGTACGTGAGCTTCTCGACCGTGGCGACGTTCGCCACGCCCTTGCCGTTGTCCGCGGGGAATTCGCCCGTCGCGAGGAAGTGGTTGTACGCGTTCGCGCCTTCCGGCGTGGACAGGTCGAACTCCGCCGTCTTCAGCGTCGCTTCTTTCAGTGAGTCGTTGCGGCCGACCATCACCTTCGCGGCGCCGAAGTCGAAGCCGAGCTTCGAGTCGTTCTTGATGGCTTCCGTCGGGCCCGCGGTGACGCGCACGGTGTTCTTGTCGATTTTCTCGTACGCCACGCTGACGCCGGTCTCGTTGGTGACCTTCGTCGAGAGCGCGAGGTTGCGGAACGACGCGCTGAACTCGGTGGAGCTGTAGTTCGAGCCGTCCATCGTCACCGACGAGCCGACGGGCATCGACGACGGGTCGAACGGGTTGACGCTCTCGGGCTTCACGCCTTGTGAGGTGTCGTCAGGCAGCGCGACGGCCCAGCTGGCCTTGATGCCTTCGCTGTGCGCCACGCCGACGCTCGCCCCACGCGAGTCAGCGCCCAGCGAGAGCGTCACCGAGGCTTCGCCAGAGACCGTGTACGTGCTGATGCCGCCTTCACGCGCGACCTCGGTAGAGACCGACGCTTCAGCGTTGACGCCGAACTTCAGGCCCACGCCTCGGGCGTTCTTCACTTCTTTGGTGAAGCCGCCGTCAGTCTTCAGCGAGCCGCCGACGCTCGTGGGCGACACCGACACGCCGCCACCTTCGAGCTTCACGTCGCCCGACGGCGCTTCGACGGCCCTGGGCTTCGACGGCGTCTGGAAGTTGCCCGCGCCGTAGTTGTAGCCGTCGGCCGAACGCAGGGCCTTGGCGCGCCCGGTGGAGTACGCGTCGTTGAACTTCTTCGCGGCGGCCACAGCGGGGGCCTTCTTCGCGGTCGCAGGGCGGGGAATGGAGCTCGACTGCTGCGCACGGACACCGGTTTTCTTGAGCATCTGGCGTTAACGCTGGCGCGCGCGGTGGGTTTCCGCGGCAACTTGTATCGCTTTGATACAGGAGCCGTGTCTTGCGCGTGGGTCGCTCGCGCACTAGCGAGCGCGCATGCGCGCATGGCTCGTCGTGGTCTCGGTGTTCGCTGTGGTGCTCACCGGCTGTCTCGTGCCCAACCAGGAGTGTGGCCCGGCGACGTGTGCCGGGTGTTGTGACTCGAATGGTGCGTGTCAGGTCGGCACTACGACCACCGCGTGCGGCGTGTTCGCCGCGAGCTGCAACACGTGCGCGTTGAATCAGCTCTGCACGTTGGGCCGCTGCGAAACGCCGAACCCTGTCGGTGGCGGTAGCGCGACGGGCGGCGGCAGCGCGACTGGTGGCGGTACTGCGACGGGTGGCGGTAGCGCGACCGGTGGTGGAACGACGACTGGCGGCGGCGGCGGCGGTGAAGCGCCCGACTGCGCAGTGCCCGCGCGCGTCGACTTCGGCGTCGTCACGCGCGGCAGCACGGCGCAGCGTGAAATCGCCATCGACAACACCACCGGCTCGCCGCAGGTCGCGAGCGTGGCGCTCTTGTCGTCGGGGCGCTTCTCAGTCACGCCTATGGGGGTCGTCTCGCTGGCGCCGGGCATGGCGCAGTCGCTCACGGTGACGCTCGACACGACTCAAGGTGGTCCTGCTGTGGGCACGCTCGAGGTTCAGCGCGCAGCGAGCTGCACGCCGAGCACCGTGAATCTCATCGCCGAGGTCGTCGACGATGCGCTCATCGTCTCGCCGCCGCAGGTGAACTTCGGCTACGTGCGCCTGAGCCGCTCGGGCTCGGCGATGGTCGACGTGAACAACGTGACCACGACGCCGGTGACGCTGCGCAACTTCGCTGCGTCGACGTCGTTCAGCTACGTGGGGCCTCCGACCGTCGTCGTGCCGGCGCAGAACTCGGTGACGTTGAACGTGGAGTTCCACCCCACGGTGCTCGGCGCGCGCACCGGAACGCTCACCTTCACCAGTGAAGGCGTCGCGACGTCGGTCCCGCTCCGTGGCGTCGGTGGTGGGCCGCAGGTCTCGGTGCAGTCGCCGTACGCGATGGCGGCCTCGGCGTTCCCCGGCTCGCAGACGGGGAGCTTCCAGGTGAGGAACGTCGGCGCCCGCCCAGCACTGCCCGACGTCGCGGCGAACCTGCACTTCCGTACGCCGGCGTTCTCGGTGACGCCGCTGGCGAACACCCAGGCCTCGGAGTTCAGCATCGCGCTGCCTGCGAGCTACGACGCCGTCGTGGGCATCGAAGGTGGGCTCGCCGCGTCGTTGAACGTCACCTTCACGCCGACGAGCGCGGGCGACAAGTCGGTCGAGGTGCACCTCTTCACCGACGACGTGGTGGACCCTGACATCACGCTCACCATCACCGCGACGGCCATCGCCGCGGCGCCGTGTACGTACATCGTCACGCCAGGAGGCCCGCTCGACTTCGGGCGTGTGCGCCTCGGCACTACGCTCGACTGGCCGGTCACCATCACCAACACCGGCACGACGAGCTGTGCGCTGTTGAGCGCCGGCATTCTCACGGCGCCTTCGCCCTTCTCGGTGCACGACTTCACCGCCGGGCCGCTCGCGGCGGGCGAGTCGCGCACGGTTCGGGTTCGCTTCACCGCGCCGACGACGACGGTGACGACGTCGACTGCGGTGACGGCCTCGTTGCTCTTTCAGACCAACTCCATGGCCGCGCCGATGACGACCGTGACGCTCGTGGCGTCGACGGGGCCCGACTGTCTGCTCATGCCGTCGTACGTCGACTTCGGCACCGCGGCCGTGTCGTGTCGCAGCGCTTCGGTCTCGATTCCAGTGCTCAACGTGTGCCCGCACGCGGTGGCGCTGGGCAACGCCACCGTCGTCGGGAGTGAGTTCACGCTGACCAACGGCGCCAGCCTGTCGCTCAACCCCGTGAGCGAGCGGACGTTCCTGGCGAGCTACCGACCGACCGACGTGGGCGCCGACGTGGGGATGCTGGTCTTCACGTCCACGCAGTTGGGCAGCACCGTTCGTCACGTCATTCCGTTGCGTGGGTCCGGCAGCGCGACGGGCACCAACACCGAGACGTTCTCGGTGCGGGCGCCGATGGCCGACGTGCTGCTGGTGGTCGACGACTCCTGTTCGATGCTCGACAAGCAGGGGGCGCTCGCGGCGGCGTTTCAGAACCTGTCGTCGAGCGTCGCGCCCGACGTTCGTGTCGGCGCCATCATCACCGAGCTCACCGACCCCTCGCGTGGGCGGCTCCGCAGAACGAGCTCGAACGCGTCGTACGTGTCGCTGCGCGGCGCGAACGCCAACAGCGACCTGAGCACGCTCATTCAGGTCGGCCTCAACGGCTCCATCGAGTCGTGCCTCGAGCCGGCGAACCTCGCGCTCAGCGACGCGTACCGGTTTTCGCCGCTCGAGAACGCCGGCTTCCTCCGCGAGGGCGCCCACCTCGGCGTGGTGTGCTTCACCGACGCGCCCGAGCAGACGCCGAACCCCGTGTCGTTCGAGCTCAGTCGCCTGTCGCTGGTGCGCGGCCGGCAGCGGCCCTCGGAGTTCAGCTACAGCGTCATCGGCCCGTTTCAGACGCCGACGCCGAGCGGCTGCCTCTACGACGGTGTGAATACGTCAGCGCACGAGACCGCGCTCACCGTGCTCGGTGGCTCGAAGCAGGAGATCTGCGGTGACGTGCCGACCGCCGTGGGCAACGTGCTGAGCCACATGTTCAGGAAGCAGTCGAACAGCTTCCCACTCACTCGCGCGCTCGACCTGTCGACGACGCCTGTGGTGACCATCGACGGCGTGCCGCTCCCTGCAACCAATTCGAGCAGTCAGCTCGTCTGGTCCATCGACAGCCTGCGCAATCAGCTCAACTTCACGGATGCCTACGTGCCTGCGCCGGGCAGCATGGTGGCCATCAGCTACCAGCCGTTTTGCTTCTGAATCACGAGGCCTGACGGAAGAAGGCGTGCAGCTTCGGCAGCACCTGCTCACGCCAGCGCCGCCCGCTGAAGATGCCGTAGTGCCCCGCACCGGGCACCACGAAGTGCACCTTGTGCTCTTCCGCAATCGAGCTGCACAACGTCAGCGCCGCCTTCGACTGCCCGAGCCCCACGATGTCGTCGAGCTCCCCTTCGACGGTGAACAACGCAGGCCGCGTGATGTGCGCCGGGTCGACGCGGTGGGTGACGCCGTCGACGGTGACGCGCATCTGCCGGCGGGGCAGGGCGTGCTCCTGAAACACCGTCTTCACGGTCTCCAGGTAGAACTCCGCCGTCATGTCGAGCACCGCGTTGTACTCGTCGTAGAACTTGCGGTGCGCGTCGGCGCCGTCGTCGTGCCCTTTGATGAGGTCGAAGAAGAACTGCTGGTGCGACTGCGCGTGGCGGTCGGGGTTCATCGAGACGAAGGCGACGTGCTGCAGGTAGCCCGGGTACACCGCGCGCCCCGCACCCGCGAAGCCGCGCGGCACGGTGTCGATGAGGTTGTCCTCGAACCACGAGAAGTCACGCTCGGTGGCCAGCGTGTTCACCTGCGTCGGGCGCTCGCGCGGGTCGATGGGGCCGCCCATCAACGTCAGGGTCTTCGGCACGGCAGGGTCGCGCAGCTCCGAGAGAATCGAGACCGCCGCCAACACCGGCACCGTCGGCTGACACACCGCCATCACGTGCGTGTCGGGGCCCAGCACGCGCATGAACTCCATCGCGTAGGCCACGTAGTCATCGAGACCGAAGCGCCCGGCCGTCAGCGGCACGTCGCGCGCGTTCACCCAGTCGGTGACGTACACGTCGTGCTCGGCCATGAGCCCCCGCACCGTCTCGCGCAGCAACGTCGCGTAGTGCCCTGAGAGCGGCGCGAACAGCAGCACCTTCGGCCCCGGCCCTTCAAAGCGCAGCAGGCGACAGAAGGGCTTGTCGTGCACCACCTGCTCGGGCTTCGGCAGCCCCCACGCGGGCTTGGGGTAGTCGCGGCCCACGCGGTGAAAGAGCTCGAGCGACGCGGCCATGGTGCGCCCACCGGGCAGCTCACGGAGCACTTGCGAGGCCAGCGCTGACGATTCGACGAACGGAGACAGCATTGCGCGCTGCCACTCACGGAGTTGATAGAGCATTGGGCGTTTTGGTGCGGTGCAACATGCCCGCTGCGAGGAGTTATGCGCCGTTTTGTTGCGCTGCACAATGGTGCGCGCGTGGGTTGACGCTCTTTCCGCGCGCGGGCTACGCCGTAGGGCATGGCGCCTCTCCGTTGGCTCGTGGTCGCGGTACTCGCAGCCGGTTGTCCGACGCCGCAGCCTGGGGTGTGTGGCCCGCAGACGTGCGCCGGCTGTTGCGACGAGACCGGCGCGTGTCAGCTCGGCAATGAGGCCACCGCGTGCGGCGCTTCAGGCGCCTTCTGCAGCGCATGCGCGAGCGACCAGACCTGTAGCGCCCAGCAGTGCGAGACGAATGACGTCGACGGTGGCAGCGCCACGACGCCGGAGTGCGAGGTGCCCCGCACCGTCGACTTCGGCCTCATCGCGCTCAACGACACTGCGACCCGGCAGCTGACCTTCGAGAACACGACTTCGCAGACGCAGACGGCGGTCATCACGTGGACGAGCGCGGCTGGGTACACGGTCTCTCCGGTGGGAACGGTCTCGGTCGCGGCCGGCGCGACGCAGCGCATCGACGTCGGCTTCACCGCGACGCAGCTCGGTGGTGCCTTCGCCATGCTCTCGGTGCAACGCGGGCCGAAGTGCGCGGCGGTGAACGTGCGCCTCACCGCGGAGGTCGTGCAGAGCGTGCTCGTCGTCACGCCGGCGACGGTCGACTTCGGGTACGCGAGCCTCCTCAGCACCGTCACGCGAGACGTCGTCTTTCAGAACCTCGGCGCCGCGCCGATTCAGGTCTTCAACCTCGCCACCACCGCGCGTTTCTCCGTCGTCGGGGGCGGGAGCGCGTTCACCGTCCCCGGCACGTCGTCGTCGACGCTGACGCTCGCGTTCTCGCCCAGCGTGCTCGGCGCGAGAACCGGAACGCTGACCTTCGAGACCGACGCCGTCGGCCAGGCTGCGCTGTCGGTGCCGCTGCAAGGCATCGGTGGCGGCCCGGCGATTGGCGTCGACGACACGCTCACGCTGCCACCGACCGCGGTCTTCTCGACGCAGAGCGCGCAGCTCACCGTGACCAACGTCGGCACGGGCACCAACCCCGCCGGGAACCTGCGCTTCCGCACGCCGGCGTTCACGCTGGTGGCGCTGGGCTCGGCTGAGCTCTCCGACTTCCTGGTCGAAATTGCGCCGACCTACGACGAGGTCAATGGGGTGGCGGTGAACGCGAGGACCTCGCTCATCGTCAGCTTCAGCCCCTCGACGCCCGGCACCAAAACGGCCGAGCTCCATCTCCACACCAACGACACCGCGACGCCCGACCGGGTGGTGACGCTTACGGCGACGGCCGTCGCGACGTCAGCGTGTACGTACAGCGTCTCGCCCGCCTCGCCGGTCGACTTCGGGTTGGTGCGCCCCGGCTTCACCGTCGACTGGCCCGTCACCGTCACCAACACCGGCAGCATCGATTGCACGGTGCTGAACGCGGCGCCCACCACCACGGGTTCGTTCTTCAGCGTCGAGGGCTTCGTCACCACGACGCTCGCGCCCTCCGCGTCGATGACCTTCCGCGCGCGCTACACGCCGCCACCCGCGGCCTCGACTTCAGCGACGACGTTGCGGGGCGCGGTGCGCATTCACACCTCGTCGAGCGTCACGCCGAACACCGAGGTCGAGCTGACGGCGACGACGGGCGCCAACTGTGTGCTCGCGGTTGCCGACGTCGACTTCGGCGGCGCGCCGGTGGGGTGTCGCAGCGCGCCGCGCAGCGTTCGGGTCGTCAACGTGTGCCCGACGTCGGTGGTGCTCTCGAGCGCCAGCGTCAATTCGGCGTCTGGCGCGTTCACGGTGGTCTCGGGCTCCGGTGCGTCGGTGGCCGGCACTTCGGTGCATGACTTCAGCGTGCAGTTCCAACCCGCCGCGCTCGGCGCCGACGAGGCGCTGCTCTCGTTCACGTCGCTCCAGGCGGGCAGCACCATTCGACATGTGGTTCCGCTCCGTGGTGCGGGCGTCAACACCGTCAGCGACACCTTCGTGGTGCCGTTGCGCCCGAAGCTCGACCTGCTCTTCGTCGTCGACGACTCGTGCTCCATGGCGCCGCGACACGCCGAGCTCGCCGCCTTCGCGCCGACGCTCATGGCGACCGCGAGCGCGACGCGGCTCGACCTTCGGGTCGGTGTCATCACCACGGACCTCACCAACCCTTCGCGCGGTCGTCTGCGTCGCACGGCGGTCGGTTCGGCCGTCGTCTCGACCTCGCAGCCCAACGCAGGCCCGTTGCTGGCCGAGCTCTTCGACGCAGGGACGGCAGGCGGGACGGAGTCATGCCTGGAGCCCACCAACCTCGCGCTGCGTGACGACGCGGTCAGCTCGTTGACTGAGAACGGGGTCATCGTGCGTGAGGCGTCGCCGCTCGGCGTGGTGTGCGTGACCGACGCGGCGGATAAGACGCCGAACCCCGTGGCCTACGAGCTCGCGCGGCTCTCGTTGTCACGCAGCGCACGGAGCGGGCTCAGCTACAGCGTCATCGGGCCGTTTCTGCCCAGCCCTCCAGCGGGCTGCACGTACGACGGCGTCAACACCAGCGTGCACGCCGATGCCATCGCGCGTTTCCCGGGCCAGCAAGAGGAGATCTGCACGTCGAACTGGCCCGCGATGATGACCCGCGTGCTGCAGCGGCTGGGCGACCTGCCGCGCCGCGAGTTCACGTTGTCGCGCAGCGTCGACGCGGCGGGCCCGGGCGTGACGGTGACGGTCAACGGTCAGGCGGTGCCCGAGGTGGTCAACGGCACGACCGTGTGGTCCTTCGACGCCATCAACGGAAGGCTGACGTTCGAGGCGCTGAACGCTCCGGCGGCGGGGAACTCAGTCGTCATCTCCTACGCGACGCTGTGTTTCTGAGCGCGACACGCTACGCACGTCGAATGTCGCTGGTGCTGCTCGTCGTGGCGAGCGCGTGCGTCGACCTGCGGCCTGCGTGCAGCGCCTCGACGTGTGAAGGCTGCTGCGACGTCAGCGGAGTCTGCCGCACGGGCCTGAGCACCGACGCGTGCGGTGCTGCGGGCGCGAGCTGCGCGGTGTGCACAGAAGACCAGTCGTGCCGCGCCGCGCAGTGCGCAGCGGTGCCTACCGGAGGCGGCGGAGGGAACGTCGTCGTCACGCCTCCTGACTGCACGGTGCCGTCGACGCTCGACTTCGGCGCCGTCATCATCGGCGAGACGAAGACCCGCGACCTCGCCATCGACAACGTCAGCAACCTCGAAGAGACCGTGTCGGTCAGCGCACCGCAGACGCCCGGCTTCGCGGTGACGCCGACTGGCGCGTTGATCCTCTCGCCGGGCATGAAGCAGCGCGTGAGCATCGACTTCGCGCCCACCGAGGCGCGTGGTTACACCACACAGGTCAGCGTGCAGCGCGGCGTGTTCTGCCCCACGGTCAACATGCTGGTGCGCGGTGAAGGCCGAAACGATCGCTTCAACTGGAGCCCCGGCTCCATCGACTTCGGCTTCGTGCAGCCCGGCGCAGCGCTCGCGCGCCTCGTCACCTTCGACAACCCGTCGAACATGCCGATGCTCGTCACCCAGCTCACGGCGAGCGGCGCGTTCAGCCTCGCCGACGCGGCCGCGTTGCACATTCCCGCGCGAGGGAGCGCGACGGCCACCGTGGTGTTTCGACCGACGGAGCTCGGCTCGACCGACGGCGCGTTCACCTTCGTGACCGACGTGCCGGGTCAGACGAACGGCTCGGTGTCACTGCACGGCGTCGGCGGCGGGCCCACCATCGAGGCGCCCATCGTGCTGAACCTGCCTTCGGGTCCGTATCCAGTTTCGCAAACCGGGAAGATCGCGGTTCGCAATATTGGACATCGGCCGCTGCCGCTCGACCCGGCTGGAAATCTGCACTTCGCGACGCCGCCGTTCTCGGTTTCTCCGCTCTCGGGCTCGGTGGCGAGCGAGTTCAGCGTCACGTTTCCGCCGTCGTATGACGCGCTGGTGGGGCTCGAGGTCGGCGCGCCGCCGCTGCTGCTCGACGTGACGTTCACGCCGCAGACCACGGGCCGAAAGTCAGTCGCGATTCAGCTCTTCACGAACGACTTTCTCAACGCGCAGCACGTGGTCGTCGTGAACGCCGAGGCGATGCCCAACGGCCCGTGCACGTATTCCGTTTCGCCTGCGGCGCTCGACCTGGGGCTCGTGCGGCCCGGCGGGACCCGTACGCAGAGCGTCATCATCACCAACACCGGCGTCGCGAACTGCATGATCTTCAGCGCGGCGCCCGTCGACGGCAGCCTGTTCAGAGCGGCGACGTTCGCTCCTGTTTCGCTCGCTGGAGGCGCCACGTTCGAGGTGAGCGTCAGCTTCCACGCGCCGAGCTCGGTGCCCTCGGTGGCGCAGCAGGCGACCGACGTGCTGCGAATCACGACCGACTCTGTCGCGGCGCCGAGCACCGACCTCACGCTCGCCGCAGCCTACGGGCCCGACTGCCTGGTGATGTCCGACGCGCTCGACTTCGGCAACGGCGCCGTCGGCTGCGGCACGGGCTCGCGGCGGGTGACGGTCATCAACACCTGCGCCACGTCGGTGACGTTGAGCGCGGCCGCCGTCGTCGGCAGCTCGAAGTTCACGGTGGCGAACCCCGCCGGCGTGACGCTCGCGCCGCAGGCCAGCCACGTCTTCAGCGTCGAGTACCGGCCGACTGGCGTGACCTACGACCTCGCGAGGCTCACGTTCACGTCGACGCGCTCCATGGGCAGCGAGCTCCATTCGGTCGAGCTGGAGGGCGAGGGCCACCTGAGCCCCGACAGCACCGACGTCTTCACCGTGCCGTTCTCGCGCCCGCGCAGCGACGTGTTGTTCGTCGTCGACGACTCGGCCTCGATGGTCGACAAGCGCGACGCGCTGGCCACCGCGCTCACGAGCTCGTTCCCGTCATTCTTGATGCAGGCGCTCGACCTTCGCTTCGGCGTCATCACCACTGACTTGACGAGCGCGGGGCGAGCCCGGCTGCGGCGCACGTCGACGGGCGCCAAGTGGGTCGCGACCTCGACGCCCAACGCGAGTGTTGAACTCCGAGCGCTCCTCAACGTGGGCACCACCGGCGACACCGAGTCGTGTCTCGAGCCCGCGAACCTCGCGTTGAGTGACGAGTACCGCTCCTCGACGACGTACAACTCGTCGTTCTTGCGGCAGCTCAGCCACCTGGCCGTGGTGTGCGTGACCGACGCGAACGAGCAGTCGCCCAACCCCATTGCCTACGACCTGCTGCGCTTGTCGATGGTGAACGACCCGCAGCGGCCCGAGGCGACGAGCTACAGCGTCATCGGCCCATTTCTGCCGAGCGCCCCGGCGCCGTGCGTCTACGACGACCCGAACGTGAATGGAAAACACGACGCGGCGCTCACCGAGTTCGGCGGCGCGCGCGAAGAGATCTGCACCACCAACTGGCCGGTCACCGTGTCGAACATCATCGAGCGCGCGGTGTTCACGCCGAGGCGCCAGTTCACGTTGCGGCGGCGCGTCGACGCGACGTCTCCGAACCTGCGCGTGGAGATCAACGGAGTGACGGTGCCTGCGGTGAGCGGCGGGCAGACGAACTGGACCTTCGACGTCGCGAAGAACCAGCTCGTCTTCAGCAAGCCCAGCGCGCCGCCGAGCGGCGTGGACATCAACGTCAGCTACAAGAGCCTCTGCTTTTAGAGCGCGCCCTTCTGCGAGAGCACCCAGAGCGTGGCAGCGACGTCGGCGTTGCAGTCGTACGTGCGCTGCGCGTCGCTCGCGGTGGCCCAGCTCGAGCCGCCCTTTTCAATCTTCCCGTTCTCGAACGTAGCCTGCGTGCTGCCGCCGATTTCCACGTGCCACTTGCTGCCGCGCTTCACGGCCTTGCCCTTCGTAGAGCCGCCCTTCTCGACGACGATCTCGCTCGACGACTCTTTGTACGTGTACTGCGTGCTCCCCGACTTCTCGACGCGGCCGCTGCTGCACTTGTAGTCGGCGGCGAAGGCGGACAACGACACGAACGAAAGCAGGGCGACGACACGCTTCATGGTGACTCCTTGAAAGAGGTGACCGCTGCATCACCCACGAACAGGCAGCGGGGTGCAGTGAATCGTTCCCTCGCTCGTGTGTTGTCGGTGGTATTTCGCCCGCTCGCTCTTGAATTTTCTTCTCTGAAAGGAAGCACGCATGCTCGTCGCAGCCGTTGTCGCGCTCTCGTTGAGCGCCGCGCCGCCGAAGCCCTTCACCGCCGGCCCCTCCATCGAAGGTGTCTCTGAGTACGCGCTGCCCAACGGGCTCAAGGTGCTCTTCGTGCCTGACGCCTCGAAGCCCGTCGTCACCGTGAACCTCACCGTGTTCGTCGGCAGCCGCCACGAGAACTACGGCGAGAAGGGCATGGCCCACTTGTTCGAGCACATGCTCTTCAAGAAGACGAAGAAGTTCGCCGACGTGAAGCAGGAGCTCACGAAGCTCGGCGGCATGGCCAACGGCACCACGTGGTTCGACCGCACGAACTACTACGAGAGCTTCCCCGCCGACGACGCGAAGGTGAAGACCGCGCTCGAGCTCGAGGCCGAGCGGCTGCGCAACGCCATCATCTCGCGCGAGCAGCTGGCCACCGAGATGACCGTGGTGCGCAACGAGTTCGAGATGGGCGAGAACCAGCCTGAAGGGGTCCTCGAAGAGCGCGTGATGTCTGCCGCGTTTCAGTGGCACAACTACGGCAACACCACCATCGGCGCGAAGAGCGACATCGAGAAGGTGCCCAACGAGCGCCTCATCGCCTTCTACGACACGTACTACCAGCCCGATAACGCGATGCTCGTCGTCGCCGGCAAGTTCGATGAAGCCAAGGCGTTCAAGGTCATCGCCGAGACCTTCGGCAAGATTCCGAAGCCGAAGCGCCCGACGCCGGCGACGTACACCGAAGAGCCCACGCACGACGGCGAGACCACGGTGACCGTGCGCCGCGTGGGCGGCACCCCGGTGGTGATGGTCGGCTACCACATTCCCGCAGCGTCAGACCCCGACGCGCCCGCGGTCGACCTGCTCGACTCGCTCATCGGCGACTCGCCGTCGGGTCGGCTCTTCAAGGAGCTCGTCGAGACCAAGAAGGCCGCGCGCGTGGGGTGCACCAGCTACACGCTGCGTGAGCCGGGCTACTTCATGTGCAGCGCGCAGTTGAACGCGAAGGACCCGTCGGGCCCCGCGCGTGACGGCTTGCTGGCCGTGCTCGAGGGCTTCAACAAGAAGCCGCCCACGAAGGAAGAGGTCGACCGCGCGAAGACCTCCATGCTCAAGGAATACGAGCTGCTGCTCAACTCGAGCGATCGCGTGGGCATCTTCCTCTCGGAGTTCGCGGCGGCCGGTGATTGGCGTCTGCTCTTCTTGTCGCGCGACCGCATCGAAGCGCTCACCGTCGACGACGTGGTGCGCGTGTCGACCAGGTACTTCAAGGCGGCGAACCGTACGTTGGGTGAGTACGTGCCCACCGAGAAGCCCGAGCGCGCCGAGGTGTCACCGGCCGCCGACCTGGGCCCCGCGCTGCAGGGCTACGTCGGGCGCGCGGCCATGGCGCAGGGTGAGGCGTTCGACGCCAGCCCGAAGAACATCGACGCGCGCACGACGCGTGGCGCGTTGAGCGGTGGCACGAAGCTCGCGCTGCTGCCCAAGAAGACGCGCGGCGAGACGGTGCAGGTGAACCTGAGCTTCAAGCTGGGCTCTGAGAAGTCGCTCCAGGGGCAACGTTCGGCCGGTGACTTCGCGGCGCGCATGCTGCTCCGTGGCAGCAAGACGAAGACGCGCCAGCAGATCAAAGACGCGCTCGACGCGCTCAAGGCGCAGGTGCGCGTGCAGCCCTCGCCGCAGGGCGTGACGGTCAGCATCGAGGTGCGGAAGCCGCAGCTCGCCGCGACGCTCGAGCTGGTCGCCGAGTGTCTGAAGTCGCCGGCCTTCGACGGCAAAGAATTCGAGCAGCTCCGTCGTGAAATCGTGGCGCACTTCGAGCAGCAGAAGGACGACCCCATGGCCATCGGGCAGATCGGGTTGCAGCGGCTGCTCTCGCCGTTCCAGACGAAGGGGCACCCGCTGTACGTGCCCAGCGTGCCGGAGCTCATCGCCGACGCGACGGCGCTGAAGGTGGAAGAGAGCAAGGCGTTCCACGCGAAGTTCTACGGCGCGCAGAGCGGCTCCATCGCCGTGGTCGGTGACTTCGACGAGAAAGAGACGCAGGCGCAGTTGGAGAAGCTCTTCGGTACGTGGAAGGCGCCCGAGGCCTTCGTGCGCATTCCCGTGCCGTACCAGGCGCTCGAGCAGAAGCAGGCCACCATCGAGACGCCCGACAAGAAGATGGCGTTCTACGGCGCGGGCACGAACTTCAAGCTGAAGGAGTCAGACCCCGACTACGCGGCGATGCTCATCGCCGACTACATGCTCGGCGGCGGCTTCTTGAATGGGCGCGTGCCGCAGCGGCTGCGCGAAAAAGACGGCCTGTCGTACGGCGCCGGCACGTTCATGCGCGCGGGCACGCACGACGACTTCGCGGCGGTCATCGGCTACGCCATCTACGCGCCGCAGAACCTGAGCAAGGTCGAGACGGGCTTCAACGAGGAGATCGCGAAGGCGGTCGAGAAGGGCTTCACCGACGCAGAGCTGAAGCTGGCGCGCGAAGGGCTGCTCAAGGATCTCGAGAGCACGCGGGCGAATGACGGCGCGCTCGCCGGTGACCTCGTGCAGCAGTTGGAGCTCGGCCGCACCACGGCGTTCGACCAGCAGGTCGAAGACAAGCTCAAGAGCCTCTCGCTCAAGGAGATCAACGAGACGCTCAAGAAGTACGTCGACCCGAAGAAGTTCAGCTCGCTGAAGGTGGGTGACTTCAAGCAGGTCGCCGCGCCGAAGTGATTTCGCTCCGCGTCGCGACCAGTGCGCGGTGGTTGCCGTTGGCGCTCGAGCGCTTCGACGAAGTGCTCGCAGACCACGCGCACTGCGAGAAGAAGGCCGCTGCGAACGCGCTGTCGTTGCTGCAGGCGTACCCTGAAGTGCCGGGGTTGCCTGCGCAGATGGCGCGGCTCGCGCGTGAAGAAGCAGCGCACCTCGCGAAGGTGCTGCAGATCATGGAAGTGCGTGGGCTGGTGTTGGGTCGAGACGCCGGTGACCCCTACGCGCAGCGCCTGCAGAAGTTGATGCGCACGCCGGCCAAAGAGCGACAGCTCGACCGCTTTCTGGTGGCGGGCATCATCGAGTCGCGCAGCCACGAGCGGTTGGCGTTGCTGGCGGGTGGGCTTGAAGACGCGAAGCTCAAGAAGTTCTACGGCGAGCTCGCGAAGAGCGAAGACGGGCACCAGCGGCTGTTTCTGCGACTGGCGAAGCTGATTGCTGCGGAAGATGTCGTGGAGGCGCGCTTGAACGTGCTGCTCGACGGTGAAGCCGACGTGATTCGTGAATTGCCGGTGCGCCCCGCGATTCACTAAGGAGAGCGAATGAGCCAGTTCGAAGTGTCAGCAGCGGTGTTCGCTGAGCGCCTCGCGGCGGTGCGGTTGAGCAAGCGGAGCCGCGAGCTCATCACCTGGGCGACGCGCCGGTTGGACGGCGTGATTCTCTGGGTCGACAAGCCCTGGGCCGAGCTCGACTTCGAGGCGCTGGCGACCAAACAAAGCGTGGTGGTCGCGGTGTTTGCAGCGCCCGTCGAACTCGAAGACGGGTTGGTGCTCGACCACCTGCATCTGCTCGGGAAGGAAGACCTGCGCCCCGCGTCGTGTTTCGTCTTCCTCGACGTGGTGCGCTGCCACGACCTGGCGACGCTCCCCGACACCCACACGGTCTTCGCCGGTGGCCTGGAGGTCGAGCGCCTGGCCTGCTTCGCCGCGCCCGACGCGTCGACGGTCGTCGAGAAGCTGCTGCGCGCGGCGGTGGTGCTCGATGGCCTCGGCGATGGGTTCGTCGAGCTGATGCCGCGCACGAAGAAGACCGTCGGCCAGTTCATCACCTCGGAGCGGGCGCTCGCGAAGGCGCTCAAAGGGTCGCTCGCGCCACTCGCGGCGCGCTTCGACGACGAGGCTGCGTGGGAGATTGCGCGCGACGTCGCCGCCGGTGACGAGACGCTCTGAATGGAGAGGAACCTCATGAAGCTCGACGCGCTCAAACACCCCGTCATGCATGCGCTCATCGACGCGCTCCAACGTGGTGCCGTCGCGGCCTGGTCTTCGCAGTTCGAAGGCGGCGCGCGCTTGTTCGACGACGGCAGCCCGCGCGAACTCACGCAGTTCACTGCCGATGCGTTGGGGCATGAACGCTTCACGAGCATCACGCAGGTGAGCGCTGACGGCCTCGAGGTCGTCGGTCGTTTTCATTCTGATCAATGGGGCGACTTCACGACGTATTTTCGCGTGACGCTCGGTGCCGACGGAAAGGTCTCGCGCCTCGACATCGGGCAGGCTTGAGCGATGCACACCACGCTCGTTTTACTTGCCGGGTTCGTCTTGTTGGCGGCCTGTGCGGGCGTCGGTCGAGGCCTCGCCGGTCGGCACGGTGTGGCGCGCGCGATGCTCGTGTTTCTACCGCTCTGGCTCATCGGTGCGGGCGCCAACATGTACGTCGGCGTCGCGCAGGCCGGGTACAGCGTGGCCGACGAAGCCCCCATCTTCCTCGTCATTTTTTCGGTGCCATCGGCTGCCGCGTTGTTGATCTGGTTTCGACAACGGCACGCGCCGGTGACGTGACGCAGCCGTCACTTGCACCTGGTCTTCGCTGATCAGAAGGTCCCGCCGCACCTTCACTCCACGGAGAAGTCCACATGTCCCGCATCGCCAAAGCCGACGTCAACCGCGCCCTCGAGATCGCCGCGACCCGTATTCAAGACGCCGGCGGCAGCGACGGTCGCGTCAGCCGCGCCGAAATGTCAGCCGCGCTCAAGGGCCTCACGGGCACCGAGAAGAAGCTCGCCGACGTCTTCTTCAAGTTCATCGACCACCGCGACTTCAAGAAGGGCGCGCAGGTCACCAGGTCGGACATCGATCGCGCGGTCACCTACGCGAAGCAGAAGCTCGTCGCGAAGTACGACCTCAACAACAACGGCTTGTCGGCCTCCGAAGTGAAGAAGATGAGCCTCACCGGCAAGCTCGCCGTCGACCTCGCGCGCGAGCTCAAGGCCGCCGCCGCCGGCACCAACGCGCTCGACGCGGGCTCCTTCCTCGAGTTCAAAGAAGACCTCACCACCACGCTCTCACGCACCGACGTGACCAGCGCCACGCAGGTCGACGCGCTGCTCAAGGAGCAGATCATCGCCGCGTGCCACCAGTCGACGTACGAGCACGTGCGCACGTTGGACGACGCGTTCGCCGCCGTCGACCAGGGCGAGTTCGTCATTCGTGAAGTCAAAGACAAGAAGACCGGGCAGCTCTACACGGCCATCGACTACGGCGCGGGCGACAGCACCTACGGCGCCATCTTCAAGAAGGGCGAGGCCACTCCGGCCGCCGCCATTCACGACGGCGAAGTTCAGAAGTTCTAAGTCACAACCAGATGAGCTTCTGCTGTCGGCCCTGCAGGTAGCCCACCTTGCGCGCGATGTTGGCGAAGTGCGGCGTGTCGTCATCGACGCGCACGGTGAGGCGGGGCAGCGACGACATCAAGAAGCGGCTGATCTGCCCCAGACACAGCGTCGCGTGCCCTTTGTTGCGGTGGCCGGGCGCGGTGTAGAGCCCTTCGAGCTCCGCGCCGAACTGGCTGCGGGTGCCCACGTCGAGCTTGAAGACCAGCTCGCCTTTTTCTTCCAACACGTAGGTGCGGCCCGACTTCACGCGCTGGCGCACCCGAAGTTCGAAGCCCGTGGGGTCTTCGGTGAGCGGGTCGCGCTGCAGCAGCTCCTTCATGCAGGCTGAAGCCATCGGCACGAGGCGCGGGAGATCGCCGTCGGTGGCCAGGCGCAGCAGCGGGTTGGTGAAGGGCCCGAGGTCATTGGGCGAGACCGAAAAGAGCCGCTGCAGCTTCGCGAAGCGCGGCGTGACCGAGAAGTGCCGCAGCAAGCCGTCGACGACGCTCTGCTCTCCGACGATGGCGCGCGGCTGCACCAGGCCGTGCAGCTTCTTGGCGATGTCTCCCACGTGCAGCGGGCTCGACGCTGAAGGCACGAGCAGGCCGCCGCCGCCACCCACGAAGAGCGACGCGGTCAGCTCTCCGTCGAAGAAGCGCCCGAAGAAGGTGAAGGGCGCGCGCGTGTTGTTCGAGACCACGCCGAACTCTTCCATCAGCCCCAGCAGGTACATGTTGTGCGTCGTGTCGCGCGCGAGGAGCGTGCGCAGCGCGCTCACGTGACTTGGGCCGAGTGGTTCGACGACGGCGGGCATCTTGGGGAGCCGGGATTGTACGTCAGTCTTTCGGAGCACCGAAGCTGAAGGTGTGAGTCGTCGGCTCGTAGCGCTCACCCGGAGCGGGCACGAAGCGCATTTCGGCGAGCACGTCTTCGAGGCACGCCGCGAGGTACGGGCTCTGTGACGGGTTGGCTTCGATGTGGACGTCGTCGTAGCCGCCGTCGCGGTTGGGCGTGAAGCGCACCCGAATGCTGCCGGTGAGCCGGTTGTCGGTGAAGCAGCGATGCACCTCGGCTTCGACCGCGCGAATGGGCTCCGGCGGCTTCGGTTGTGGAGCTTCGGTGAACTCCGTCTCGCTGTTGGAGGGGCGAAGCGCAGCGCGAGGGGCGACTTCGGGAGCGGGGGGATTCAGAGGTGTGGCCCCGCTCTCCGTTGTCGCTGCGGGCGGGAGCTCAGGCGCGAACCAGAAGCCGAGGAACACGAGCACGGCGAACGGCACCAGCACGCCCGCGGCGATGAGGAACCCGCGCTTCACGACGCCGCCACCAATTCACGCGCGCGAATCGGCGCGCCATCGCTCAACCCACACGAGCCCGCGAGGTGCCCCACCACGCGCTCTGGCGACCAGCCCAGCTCACGAAGCCCGGCCACCGTCGACGCGCCGTCGCGCTTCGCCAGGCGCTTGCCGTCGGCCTGCAGCATCAACGGCACGTGCGCGTACTTCGGCTGCGAATACCCGAGCGCGCGTTGCAACTGCAGTTGGCGCCCCGTCGACGACAGCAGGTCTTCGCCTCGCAGCACGTGGGTGATGCCTGACAACGCGTCGTCGACCACCACCGCCAGCTGGTAGCTCGCCACGCCGTCGACGCGCTGAATGACGAAGTCACCCACCTCGCGCGCCACGTCTTGTGAACATGCGCCGCGGCGGTCGTCGTCGAAGTGCTCTACACGTTGTTCCACGAGAAAGCGCCACGCGGGTGCACGGCCCGGCTTCGGTGCGGCCGTCGCGCGACAGGTGCCCGGGTACACCGGCCCGTCTTCACCGACGTGTGGCGCCGACGCCGCGCGGGCGACCTCTGCGCGGCTGCACCAGCACTGGTACGCGCGGCCGGCGTGCGCGAGCCGCGACAACGCCTCGGCGTACACCTGCGTGCGCTCCGACTGCTTCCACACGGGGCCATCCCACGTCAGCCCCAGCCACTCGAGGTCTTCGAAGATGCCGTCGATGAACTCGGGCTTGCAGCGGTCGGGGTCGAGATCTTCGATGCGCAGCAGAAACTCGCCGCGCGCGGCGCGTGCCCACAACCAGCCGAGCAACGCGCTGCGCACGTTGCCCAGGTGCATGCGGCCGGTGGGGCTGGGCGCGAAACGCCCGCGGTGACTCACTGACGGCGCAGCGGCGCGCGCTTCTTCTGCTCGAGCGGCTTGCGGGGGCCTTCGTCTTTCACGGGCTCCGGGTCGCCATCGACGCCGAGCTCCGCGCCGGGCACCACGCCGAACTTCGCTTCTGACGTCTTCGCCGCGCTGCTCACCAGCGAATTCGAAACCGACGATGGCACGCGCACGGCCTCGCCGACCTGGTGGCCCTTCTTCGCGAGCTCGCCGGCCAGGTTGTAGAACTCCATGCCTGCCGAGAGCAGCTCGGTGTCGAACGAGGTGCGCGCCATGCGGCGCAGGTCGCCCGTTGACGCGCTGAAGAGGAACGTGTCGAGCGCGAGGCCCTTGCCTTCTTTCGAGAGCGCGCCGAACACGAGCAGGTCGGCCTCAGCGGCTTTGGCCTGCTCTTTTGCGGCGGCGACGAGGTCGGCGTCGAGCTTGTTCTGCGAGAGTGCCGTCAGCACGCGCGCTTCAGGGTCTTTGCTGGCCGACGCTGCCTTCGCGGTCGCCTGCTTGCCCGACGTCACCTCGACGACCCCGCCGATGGCCTCACCCGAGGGCAGCGTCGCGCGCCAGAAGTGCAGGCCGGGGGGCACGTCTTTGACCGACAACGGCGTGGCGCCCAGGGCCAGGCCGTCGAGCAGCACCGGCGCGTTCGACGGCGACGACTCGAGCATCAACGAGCCCCTGGCGCCGCCTTTGATTTCCTTGCGGGCGTCGGTCACCACGCGCGTGAACAGCGGCGAGCTGGCGGCCAGCGAGACCTCACGGTCGGGCGCGAGCGCGAGCGCCTGATTGAGGCTCTTCGCGCCGTCTTCGTCGCGGCCGGTGTTGTACTGAACGGCCGAGAGCAGCACGTACGCGTCGACGACTTCACCGATTTCCGGGAGCGCGCCGGCGGCGGCTTTGTACGCGGTGATGGCGCGGTTGAGCGCCTCTTCGGCGAGGCGGAACTTGCGCTTGTTGCGGAGCTCTTTCGCGTCGCTCACTTCTTTGCGCGCGGTCTCGAGCGCGGTCTCGGCGGCGCCCGACGACTTCTCGCGCTTGGCGTCGACGAGCGTGAAGGCGTCGGCGCTCTTGAACTCGGTGGTCAGCATGCCGACGGCCTTGGTGCCCGCGCGGCCCGGCACGTCACCGGTCAACGCAGCGAAGGGCATCACGGTCAGCTTCTGCTTGGTGGCGGGAGGTTCTGCGGCCGCCTCCTGCGCGAAAGACGAAAGGGCGAGGAGGGCGGTCAGCGACGCAAACAAGCGAGTCATGCGAAGGCGTCCTACTCACCCGAGGGGGAGCAGTCGAGAGGCCCGAGCAGGTAGATCGTTCAGAGCTGCCCGTCGCACTCTGGGGGCTTCGAAGCGCCGCAGCTCTGCTTCAGCAACGCGCGCGCACAGGCGGCTTTGCGCTCGGCGCGGGCGCCGTCGACGGTGGCCTCGCGGCTGGTCGCTTCGCACTGCTTGCTGACGGCTTCGCAGCGGGCCTTGCCGTCTTTCTGACAAGACGTGGCCTGACACTGCGCACCGGCCCACAGGTCGCAGAGCCAACGCTCGCTGTAGGTGTTCGGCTTGGTGCCAGCCGAGGTCGACAGAACGAATGCGGCAGCGGTCGCGAGGAGCATGGCGCCATTGTAGCCGGATCATTGGCCGACTCATGTTTCCTGCTATTTTCCGCGTCGCCATGGACGCCGAAATTTCGTTTGAAGAGCTGAAGTTGCTCCGGTTGGTCTCGCGCTCCGTGGACGACCTGCTGGAAGAGTCGCTCAAGGTGCGTGAGAGCCTCGAGCAGACCTTCGCGCGGGTCTTCCCTCCGTTGATAAAGCTCATCGCGGCGAAGGGCGCGGTGGTGAACACGGTCGACGAAGAGCTGGCGCAGGCCACGTACCACTACGGTGATTTCGGCGGCGTCTTCCCCGGAGCGCTGCTGGAGAGCGGCCGGTGGGGCGTGCGGCGGCTCGACAACGGCGACACGCTGGTCGCGCAGCTGCTCGACCTCGTGGGCCACCCGGTGGGCTCGCTGGGCATCGTGTTTCCGGGCGACAGGACGACTGACGCGGCGAAGCTGGGGCGGCTCATCGAGACCATCGCGGAGGAGCTCGACACCGTGCTCGCCTCGGTGCAGACCGCCGCCGAGAAGCACCAGCTGCTGGTGACCATCAACCACTCGCTGGCCAACCGCGTCTTCGAGACCGGCATGGACGGCGCGGTGCGCGCGTTGTGCGAGCGCGTGAAGGTGCCGGGGTTTCTGCTGCTGTACCGCGACGCCGTCGAGTCGGGCTCGCTGCACTACCGCAGCTACAAGTACGGCCAGCTCGAGCACTCGAGCAACGGGTCGCGCGACCCGCACCTCGACGCGGCGATTCGTGCGTACGGCCAGAACCTCATCATGCCGCACGACCACCACCTCAAAGAGACGCTGGGTCGGCGCGCGGTCGAGACGGTGTTGATCAGCGGCGTCGCCGAGTCCCACGCGCTCGGCAAAATCATGGTCTCGAGCGGCGGCGAGGGCTTCTCGGCCTACACGATGGACCTGCTGCGGCTGCTGGCCTCGACGCTCTCGCAGCGCCTCATCGACTACAACCGCGAGCGCATTCACCTCGCGCAGTTCTTCTCGGCGCGCACCATCGACGAGCTGCTCCGCGACCCCGACTACAGCCGTCGCTACCTCGTGCCGCGCGCCGAAGAGGTCGGCATTCTCTTCGCCGACATCAACGGCTTCACGCGCATCTGCGAGCAGGTGCTCGAGCGCCCCGAGCGCATCGGCAAGTTCGTCGACGACTGGTCGGAAGAAGCGGTGCGCATCCTCCACCGCTACGGCGGCGTGTTCGACAAGATGGTCGGCGACTGCGTCATCGGCCTGTGGGGCCCTCCGTTCTTCAAGGACTCCCCGGCTGAGTGTGCCGGCGGCGCGCTCAAGGCCGCCATCGAGATTCAGAAGTTCACGCGCGAGACCATGAGCGCGCACCCCGAAATCAGCCGGCTCGCCGAATTGTTGCAGATGCCAGGCCTCGGCGTGGCCATTGGCGTGAACCTGGCGCCCAGCTTCTGCGGCCTGTTCGGCCCCAACCGCAACTACACGTCTTTCTCGACCGGCATGAACCAGACGGCGCGCCTGCAGTCGCTGGGCAGCTTCCGCGAGACGCTGGTGATGCAGTCGGCGCGCGACGCGTTGAATGGCGTCGAAGAGTTCGCCTCGCTCGAGTTCGGGCCGCTCGTCGAAACGCCGGTGAAGAACGTCGCGCAGCCGCTGCGGTACTTCAAGCTGCTCGACTGAGTCAGACCCAGCCTGTCGTCGCGCGAATCAACAAGCCCATCGACGCGCTGAACGTGTTGGCGGCGAGGCTCCACCCGAAGGCGCGCGCGGGGGCCACGCCGTTGAAGTGCAGCCACGCGGCTTCGGCCAGCACCGCGAACGTCTCGGCGAGCGCCACCATCGGCCAGTAGTCCACCGGCAGCAGCGGAAAGACGAACCACACGATGGGGTGCGTCATCGCCGAGGCGAGAAAGCCCACGCGCAGGCTCTTCGTCGCCAGCCAGTACACCGGCAGCTCGAAGAGCTGCGTCACCATGAACGCGACGAACCAGCTCAACACGGCGTCGGGCGCTTTCCTTCGACGAGGAACCACGCGGCGACGGCGAGCTCGAGGTAGCCGTGAAACGCGGCGAGCCGCAGGTAACCCCAGCGCGCGGCCGACAAGTCGACGACGCCCCACAGAGAAATGAAGAGCGCCAACGCGAAGAAGAACGCGAGCGCCGGCGCGCCGAAGTCGCGAACCAGCGCCTGCCACGACTCGCGGAACGGGCGCGGCGCCGGGCGAGCGCGCGCATCTTCAGGCACGAGGCGCAGCCAGACCGCGTAGTGCAGGGACTGCAGAAACGCGAAGGTCAGCACCAGCCGCGCGGCGAGGCTCGGCGCGAGGCCGGGGGCAGACGTCTCGATGAACTCGCCGAAGCTGGTGCGGGAGCCCGGCGCATTCCACGCGCCGAGCGCCGAGAGAAGCGGGTCAGCGCCGCCGAGCAGCAGAAACACGAGCGCCGCGACGACGAGCAGCGGAATCAGCCAGGCGCTTCGTGAACGCGGTTGCAGCGCCCACCACCAGCCCAGCGCGATGACGTTGTGCAGGTGCAGAAACGCGAGGAGGAAGGGCGTCTCGTAGACGAACGCGAGGCTCGTCAGCGCGCCCCACACGCCGAGCGCGAGCAGCTTTCGTGTGAAGGACGCGCGCGCGAGCACCACCATCGGCACGACAGCGAGCAACCCGATGAAGGGCGGCGCTCCGAAGGCAGTCGCGATGAGCGGCAGCGCTGCGAGCAGCGCGAGGGCGCCGCGTCGATGCAGACCCGGCTGCACCACGAGGTAGCGCGCGTCAGAGACGAGGTGCGGCACGCCCAGCACCACGGGCCCCAGCGCGAGCAACCACAATGGCGCCGTGACGGTGAGCGCGAGCGACGTGACGATGGAGAACACCGCGACCCAACGAACGCGCCGTTCCCGGTCTGCGTAGAAGCGCCCCAGCAGCGGCTCGGCGAGGCGATACGCCGCCGCCCGCGCGCGGTCGATGGCCCACGCGCTCGGAGGGCGCTGCAGGTCGCCGCGAGAAGCCATCAGGCGGGGTGCGGCGCGCGACGCGTACGCGCTGCGGCCATCAGCGCGAGGAAGGCCAGACCGACGCCGACCCACGGCAACGCGCTCGGCCGCTTCGCCGAGGCCTGCGCCTTCGCCTCGCAGCTGAGCATCTTGATGTTGCGGTACGTCGGCGGCACGCCCTGGCTGTAGTCGGGCCTGCCGATGGTGATTTCGACGCACGTGCCCTCGAGCCCGTCAGGCGTGGTGCAGCCGGCGCCCGCAGTCTTGCCGCGGCACTGCGCGACCTCTTCAGGAACGATGTCGGCGAACGCTGGTGCTGTGAGCAACATCGACATCAACACGAGTCGCCTCACGCGCGCTTCCGACGCGCGGCGAGCACCAGCGCCAACGCCGCGATCGCTTCACCGGGCAGCGCCGCGCACGACGGCTTCTTCTCTTCTTGCGGCTTCGGCGCAGGTGCTGCCGGCTTCGGTTCGCACTTGAGGCACTCGTACGTGACCGTCTTCGGCGGCGGGCCGTTGCTGTAGTCGTTGCGCGTGCACGCGGCTTTCGCGCAGGCCCCGGCGCTGCCGTCATCACGTTTGCAATCAGCGCCTTCTGCCTTGTCGTTGCACCCGAGCACGTCGGCAGGAGGCACGTCGGCCCACGCGGTAAATGCGGTCACACAACACAGCAGTACGAGTCGTCTCATGGTCGCGGAGTCTGCCTCCAAGAGTAGAGTTCGCGCCATGTTCAGTCGTTGGTTGCTGCTGTTGGCGCTGCCTGCGTGTTCTGCCCCCGTGACGCCCATGGAGCCTTTGGAGCCGTACTGCGGCACCGTGCGTTGGGAGCGCAACGTCGACACCGCTGAAGTCGGCGCCATCATGGACTCGCCGCGTGCGGGCAGCGGGTGTCTTCAGCTCGAGCGCACCGACGCTGCGTTCGTCCTCACCGAGCGCTTTCTCGACGCGCCTTCGGGCGCGCGTGGTCACTGCCGCTACGCGGGCACCATCACCGGGTTTCAGGCGCGCGTGACTGAAGGTGAGTGCCGCTACGTGTCGCCTTCGCGGGAGGGGCGGCTCTTCGACCTGCGCGGCAACTTTCAGCTCTCGGGCTCTGCGGTCTCGGGGCTTGGTGACGAGCTCAACCTCACGCTCGAAGGCAAGGTTGAAGAGGTCGGCTCGGTGCGCAAGTTCGAGAACGGCGCGTACGTCGAGCGCGACGGCTTTCAGCAGGCCATCACCGGTACGGTGAAGGTGCAGCACCTCACGAAGCAGGGTGCGCCCGAGGCTCCGTTGCTCGCCGACGCGGGCGTCACGGCGCCCACGTGCCCCGCCCAGGTCGACGGCTGTTGGCGCACGGCGCTCGACCCCACCATCGTCGTCAACGCTCAGGAGCCCGAGTGTCAGGCCATCGCCGCGCGGTACCCGCAGAGCAACGTGCTCGACTTCACCTTGAAGAACGACGTGTTCGACCCCGGCTACGACGGCAACGTGCCGATGGTGCGCGCGCAGACGAGTTGCCGCTTCGTCGGCGACGAAGGCAACGCCGTCTCGCCTGCGAACTTCTGGTCGTACGAGGTCGACGCATCAGCAGGCGCGACGCCGACGTTGCGCGTGTGGCACCTGCGCGACGTCGACCGCTCCGGCTTTCCGATTCGCTGCGAGCTGGCGTTCACCACGCAGCCCGTCGTCTGCCCGTGACGTCACGGCGGCAGTGACGCGCGCGGCACGACGACGGTCTCGAAGTCGGCGCCTTCGCCTTCGAGCACCACGAGGTGTTGCCCGTCGCCCGAGAAGTGCAGCGAGCGGGTCGAGCGCTGCTGTTGGTCAGCCAACGCCGGCCGACTCCTGAGGTCGTCTTTGATGACGCCGTCTTGCGAGCACACGCGCAGGTTCTTCGCGCCCGAATCAACGCGCCCCGCGACTGAATAGGTGCCGAGCGGGTCCATCGCGAAGCCGCGGCGGTCGGGAGACTCGTGCAGCGTCATGCGCGTATCGAACTTCACCCACAGCGCGCCCCGGCCCGTCGCGTAGCCGACCGTGGCGCCGTCGACGGAGAACGCGAGCTGGCTCGAGCCACCTGCCGAGTTGAGCCCGTCGAGCACCAGGCCCGTGCTCGCTTGCAGCACGCTGGCCTGCAGCGGGTCGAACACCACGAGCTGCGAGTCGTCCGGCGACATCACGATGTTGGGCTGACTCACCGCGCCCGAGCTGATGGTCGCGGTGTCCTTGCCGTCGGCGAGCGTGATGCGCGTCACGCTGCCGAAGTTGCCGGTGAACGTCGGGCGCCACGACACCAACAACGCGTTGCCCGGCGCGCTGACGAGGCCATGCACGGTGCCTTCGAAGTCGAAGTGCGTGAAGGGCTGCATCGTCTCGGCGTTCACCATCGTCACGCGGCCGAACAGCGCCATGAAGACCCAGCGCTTGTCTCTGGAGACGGCCAGCACCGAGCTGGGTGACGCGCCGGTGACGACGCGTTGAAAGCTGTTGTCACTCAAGTCCCAGCGGTAGGCGTGCCCGAGCTCCGAGACGATGAACGTCGAGGTTCCGGGAATGGCGACCAGCCCCTCGGGCTTCACCTCGTGCGTCGGCGGCAGGCTGGAGACGTTCCACGTCGGCGACTTCACTTCGATTTCCGACTCCACGTAGTAGGTCGGGTCGGCCTTGTAGGTGACGCGCAGCGTGTACTTCCCGACGGCCATCGGCGCGCGGTACTGCAGCAGGTTCGCCGCGACGGCGCCCACCTCGCCGCCGGTCACCAGGAGTTCAGCCATGGCGTTCTCGCCGTTGTCGGTCTCGGTGACGATGACGGAGAAGCCCGTCGTCTCACCGGGCACCAGCTCCACGCGCTGCGGTGAGAGCGCCATGTACGGCGGCGGCCGAGCGCCAGCGTCGGGCTTCGGCGTCGCTGGTCCACACGCAGAAAAAAACAGCAGTGACGAGAAGACGAGCGAACGCATGAGCCTCACTCCGGTTGCGGCGCGATGCGCGAGAAGTCGGGCACGAAGCGCCAGAGATCTCCGTCGGTGAAATAGAGCGCCCCGTCGGCGTCATCGGGCACCGACACGGCGCCACGGAACGCGAGCGGGGTCTCGGCGACCTTCGTCAACGGCGCCGTCGTCACGTCGCCCGCGAGGTCCACCGCCCACAGCCCGGAGCGCGCGAAGACGAAGAAGTACCTGTTGGTCAGCAACACGTCGATGGCCTGCTCGTCGTTCGGCAGCGCGAAGCACGTCGAGTTGGTGCAATCGAGCGGCTCCAGGCCCATCAACCCGGCGCGCGGCCGCAGCGGAATGCGGCGGTCATTCGCACCGGCGAGCGGGTTGGCCACCCACACGAGGTCAGGGCTGCGAATGCGGTAGCTCGCCTGTCGGTCTGGGGCGCCCGTCAGCGGCACCACGGCGTGGCCGCGCACGTTGAGGCTCGGCTCGTTCACGTCGACCTCGACCCACAACGAGCCGTCAGCGAAGCCGTAGAGCCGCTCGCCGCGCCAATGAAAGCGACGGTTGCTGACGGTGGCCGAACCGAGAACGTCGAGCGGAACGGCGCTCGCCGCGTCGACGACTCCGGTGCGCAGGTCGAATGACGCGGCGGTGTACGGCCCACCTCTTTTCGCGGTGTGGCCGAGCGGCGACGAGAGCACGCGCAGCGCACCGCCGGGCAGGCGCGTGACGTCCCAGTGGGCCTGCCAGTACTCGGGCACCGAGAGCTGCGCGCCGGCGAGCGGCCCGCTCAGCGCGCCGTACACGCCGTCGTTTCGTACCGCGAAGGCTTCACCACGCGTCTCCGCCGGCACCGCGCGCAGCGTGCCGAAGGGCAGCTGTGCCCACGGCCCGCTCGCGCTCACCGACGTTCTCGGGGTGATGGCGCCAGCACCGGCGCTCACGAAGCAATACGGGTACGGCCGTCGCGTCGTGGAATCCTCGAGGACCCCGCCGATACGCACGCGGTCTCCGCTGCGCTCGAAGGTGATTTCACTCCCGCTCCAGACGAGCGCCTCGTCGCCGACGGTGAAGTCGAGGAACTCCCACGTCGCGCCGAGGTCGGTGGAGTGCACGACGCGCAGCGGCTTCTCAATCGCGGTCTGAAACTCGGCCCAGATTTCGTTTTCGCCGGGCCCGAGCACGAAGTGCCGAAAGTGCCGCGACGGGGAGCTGATGGGGGAGATGCGGCGCCACGACGCGCCCTTGTCCTGGCTCAGGTAGAGCGCGAACTCGTTGCTGTCGTCGAGGTCACCCGAGTACGCGTTGAGCACGATGCGGCCGTCAGGGAAGACGTGAACTTCACGCGCCTGTGCGGGCGTCGGAGGTGCGTCGTACGAGAAGCCGTCATCACCCGAGACGAAGAGCTTCGAGTTCTTCACGAACGCGATGACCGCGCCGCCGCGCTCACTCAGGCCGTCTGCGATGGGCCTGAAGCTCGCGCCGTCGTCGACGCTGCGGAGCATGCGACCCTCGAGCGTGAAGGCCGCGAGCTGGCCCGCCGTGGCGTGAAACGTCGAACCCGGAGGCGCGTTGGTGCCGCCGCGAGCCGTGAAGTCTGCGCTCGTGAACGTCGCGCCGTTGTCGACGCTCACGGCCCAGCGCCTGACGGTGCCCGGGCGGCGGAAGTAGAGCGCGTCGCCGACGAAGTAGGGCCCCTCGAGCGGGTCGATGCCCGGCGCCACTTCCTCGGGGAAGATCTCCCGCCACGTCGCGCCGTCGTCGGCCGTCAACCAGCGGCGCCCACCGTCTTGCGCGACGACGCGGCGGGGTTGGGCGGTGTCGGTGAAGAAGCGATTGGCGCGGCTGCCCATGCGCTGCGTGCAGTCGAGCCCCTGTGAACGTGACGGAAACTCGCGCTCGCCCGGAGGTTCGACAGCAGGAGGACAACCCAACACCCCGAGGGCGCACAACGTCGGCGCGAGGCGCCGAAGGAGCAACGTCATGCCTGCAGTCTGGGCTGCGAGTACGGCCTTGAGAAGTGAATCCACTCGCGCGCGTCGATCTCCACGAGCCACTCGATGTTGGGGATGAACGTGTAGCGAGCCGACGTGAAGCGCTCGAGCAGCTCAGCGGCCTGCAGGGGCGAGAGCTTCGGCCCTTTGAAGCTGACCCGCAGGTACGTCTCGAGCGTCGGCGTCACGTCGACCGCCGCGCAGATCTGCACGTTGCCCACGCGGCAGCTGTTGTCCGGGGTCACGCGCAGGGTGTTCAGGGCCCAGCGACTGGGGTCGACGGCTTTGTCCAGCAGCGCTCCGCCGGCTTCTTCCATCGATTCGTGGTGCGGCAATGAGACTCGCTGCATCGGGTCGGCCCTCCCGCGAGATGGGAGAGACGAAACCGCAGCGAGGCGACGCGAAGCAAGGTGGGCGAGCGCTTGACGCGGTCGATTTCACGACTCACAGCATCGCGAGATCGTCGCGGTGTACGGCTTCGTCGAGGCCGCGGTAGCCGAGCGTCGCTTCGATGAGCGAGCTGCGTTTGCCCGCGAGCTTGCGCAGCTCGTCAGCGCCGTAGGCCACGAGGCCGCGCGCGAAGACGTCGCCGGTTTCGTCGGCGAGATCCACCGGGTCGCCGTGCGAGAAGTTGCCCTTCACGTCGCGAATGCCCGACGGCAGCAGGCTCTTCTTCTTTTCAGTGAGCGCCGTGCGCGCGCCGGCGTCGACGGTGATGGTGCCCTTCGCCTTGAGCGCGTGCGCGATCCACGTGGTGCGCGCGTCGCGGCGGCCCGTCTGCTTCACGAAGAGCGTGCCGACCTCTTCGCCGTCGAACACGCGCGTCAACGTACCGGGCTTCTGCCCAGCGGCGATGACGCAGGCCACCCCGAGCTCGGTGACTCGTTGGGCCGCGCGGAGCTTGGTGGCCATGCCGCCGGTGCCGACGCTCGAGCCGCTGCCGCCTGCAGACGCGAGCATGGCGCGGGTGACGGTCTCGACGGTGCTGATGAGCTTCGCGTCGCGGTTGCTGCGCGGGTCGGCGTCGTAGAGCCCGTCGACGTCGCTCAAGATGACGAGCGCGTCGGCGTTCACCAGCCCTGCGACGAGCCCCGCGAGCGTGTCGTTGTCGCCGAACTTGATCTCATCGACCGAGACGGTGTCGTTCTCGTTGATCACCGGCACCACGCGATCGCTGATCAACCGCTCCAGCGCATGCCGCGCGTTCAGGTAGCGGCGACGGTCTTGAACGTCGGAGTGCGTGAGCAACACCTGCGCGACCAGCTTCGGCTCGAGCGCCTCTTCCCACGCGCGCATGAGGCGGCTCTGGCCGACGGCCGCGCACGCCTGCTTGCCGGGAATGTCGGTGGGCTTGGCGGCCAGCTTCAGGCGCTCGACGCCCAGCGCGATGGCGCCTGACGAGACGATGATGAGCTCGCGCTCGTTGGCGATGGCGAGCAGCTCGGCGGCGAGGCGCTCGAAGTGCGGGCGGTGAAAGCGGCCGGTGGTGTTGGTGAGCGCGTTGGTGCCGATTTTGACGACGACGCGACGCGCCTGGCTCAGTTGCTTCCGGAGGGACACGCGCGCGTTATGCCACGTCGGTGTCTTCGTAGAGCGCGTCGAGCGAAAGGCTGAAGTCGAGGCTCTCGAGCCGCAGCGCGTCTGTCTTCTCCAGCGTCGTGTGCGACCAACCGACGTCGCTTCGCCGGTAGATTTCGACGAAGCGCCGCTCTTGCGAAATCAGCACGTACTCCTTGAGCGCACTGAGCTTTCGATACGCCGTGAGTTTGTCGGTGTGATCGGTGTGGCTCGTGCTCTCAGAAAGCACTTCGATGACGACCTGCGCGTCGGTGGCGTAGTTCGCGTTGCCCTGCGGTCGCGCGTCTCCGCACGCGATGAACACGTCCGGGTAGAAGAACGCGGAGGCCCTTTCGACACGAAGTTTCATGTCGGAAATGAAGACGTCGCACGGCTTCCCGCGGAGAACCGCAGAGAGCGCAATGTAGAGGTTGCCCGCGATCTTGTTGTGATGCCGGCTTGCACCGACCATCGCGTAGACGTGACCCGCGACGTACTCGTGGCGTTCTTCCGAGCGCTCTTCGTCGGCGAGGTACTGCTCGACGCTGATCTGCTGCTTCGCCGCAGTCATGCCGACGACTCTACGCCGCTCACAGCCCGAAGACGATTTCGGCCAGCAGCCTGTACGGTGTCTGCGCGAGCGCGTCGACGATGCTGGGCCCCAGCAACATCACCTCGATGCCTGCCAACCCAATCCACGGGCCGAACGGAATGTTGTTCGCGCCCGGTTCCCAGTCAGGAACCTCACCTGTCGTTTCGTCAGGCGGCGGTGAGTCGGGAATGTCCTGGAGGAACACCGTGTACGGAACCAACAACACCCGCTGCCACCACGCATACCCGGGCTTGATGAATTCAGGCGTGAACGGCTCGCGTGACGGCGCCTCTTCGACTGCTGCTGCCTCTTCTTCCGGTTTCTCTTGCGGCGCGTCGACAGGCTTCGGCCCTGCGCGCCCGGTGACTCGCATGCGAATCAGCCCGACGACCGCTCCCTGAAGCGACGAGAGCAACACGACGCCGAGCAGCGCCCGCCAGCCGACCTGCGCGCCAATCATCGCGAGCAGGTACTTGTCGCCGGCTCCGAGCGCCTCCCGACCTGTCGCGAGCCAGCCGACGACCTCCATGACGCGGAACGCGATGAAGGCCACGCCCGCTCCGAGGACCGCTGCGATGAACGCATCGTGACCTCGTGGCAGCGCGAGCAGCAGGCCGCCCGCGATTCCCGGCAGCGTGAGCTCGAAGGGGAGAATCCAGTGCTCGGCGTCGATGAAGATGAGCGGAATGAGAAACGTGAGAAACGTGAGCGCCGAGACGAGCTGCCAGTCGTACGGGTAGCGCGTCATCATCGCGACGAACAACGTGCCGGTGAGCAGCTCGACCAGAATGTAGCGGGGCGAAATCGGCTGCTTGCAGCTGCTGCACTTGCCGCGCAGCGCGAGCCACGAGAGCACCGGTATGTTTTCGAACCATCGAATCTGGTGGCCGCACTTCGGGCAGTGCGAGTTGGGCGGCGTGTAGAGCCGACGGTACGCACGCCCTGAGAAGCTGAACGCCGCGCGCACGTGGTTCCAGAAACCGCTCACTTCGGGCTCTTCGAAGTCGTCGTCGTCGTGCGGCAAGCGGCCGATGACCACGTTCAAGAAGCTGCCGATGCACAGCCCGAGTACGGCGATCCAGATGGTGATCAAAACGTGCAGCAAGGTGCGCAACGGTACTTGAAACGCCGCGCGAGACGCACGAAGGAAGCAGCCTGTGAGTGAACCTGTCGGAAATCTGCTCGGCCTCAAGCAGAGCGAGCTCAAGCACCTCAAGAACACGCTGCGCCGCCGCGTGATGCCCGAAGAAATCGTCAGCCCGGAGCTGGCGCGGCACCTCACGGAGTTCTCGCGCGAGACGAACCGTCAGGTCGGCGTGCTGCTCAACCGCAAGGGCGAGGTCGAGAACGTCATCGTCGGCAACGCGCACCAGCTCGAGCTGCCCGACATCGGGCGCGCGCGTGCGGGGCAGGTTCGTTTGCGCGGTCTGCGGCTGGTGCACACGCACTTGAAGAGCGAGCCGCTCACGCGCGACGACTTGACCGACCTCGCGTTGCTGCGCCTCGACATGGTGGCGGCCATCGGCGTGAAAGATGACGGGCTGCCGGGCGTGCTGCACTACGCGCACCTGCTGCCCGAGAACGCGAACGGCGACCTGTGGCGCACCGAGACCGCCGCCGACGTGTACGACGAGTCCATCGACTTCATGGCCATCGTCGAGGCGCTCGAAGACGAGCTCGCGGCGACCACGCAGGTGCGCAAGGTCGGCAGCGCAGAGCGCGCGGTGCTGGTGGCCGTGTGCCTCGATGGAGACCGGCAGGGGTCTGAATCGTCACTGGCTGAATTGAAAGAGCTCGCGCGCACCGCCGGCGTACAGGTGGTCGACGAGCTGCTGCAGATGCGACGTCAGGCCGACCCGAAGTACCTCATCGGTCACGGCAAGCTCGACGAGCTGAACCTGCGCGGCATGCAGAAGCTGGCCGAGGTGCTGGTGTTCGACCAGAACCTCACGCCGTCGCAGGCGCGCCACATCGGCGAGGCGACGAGCATGAAGGTGCTCGACCGCACGCAGCTCATCCTCGACATCTTCGCGCAGCGGGCCCAGTCGGGCGACGGCAAGCTCCAGGTCGAGCTGGCGCAGCTCAAGTACCTGCTGCCGCGGCTGGTGCAGTCTGACGCGTCGCTCTCACGCCTGTCGGGTGGTGGCGGCGTCGGCGGGCGCGGCCCTGGCGAGACGAAGCTCGAAATCGACCGCCGCCGCGCGCGTGACCGCATCACGTTTCTCGAGCGGAAAATCGACCAGCTCTCGGGTGACCGGAAGACGCGCCGCCGGCAGCGCTCACGTAAGGAGCTGCCCGTCATCTCCATCGTCGGGTACACGAACGCCGGCAAGTCGACGTTGCTCAACGCGCTCACGAAGTCTGAGGTGCTGGCGGAAGACAAGTTGTTCGCTACACTCGACCCCACGTCGCGGCGGCTGCGATTTCCGCGCGAGCACGAGGTCATCATCACCGACACCGTGGGCTTCATTCGCGACCTGCCGAAGGACCTCGTCGCCGCGTTCCGCGCCACGTTGGAAGAGCTCGAAGACGCGTCGCTGTTGCTCCACGTGGTCGACGCGTCAGACCCCGCGCGCGACGCGCAGATCGCCGCCGTCGAGCACATTCTCGAGTCGCTCGACCTGATGAACGCGCCGCGCGTGCTGGTGTGGAACAAGACCGACCGCATGCCGAAGGGCGTGGTGAACGTGTTGATTCGGCAGCGCGGCGGCGTGGCGGTCAGCGCGCTCAAGCGCGAAGGCTTCGACGAGCTGCTGCACCTCGCAGAAGACACGTTGTTCTCTGAAGGCGCCGACGCCGACGCGGCGGCCCTCGCGCGCGTCACCGCCGAGGTCGATTCACCGTGATGTCCCACGAAAGTCGGCTCGCGTGTCGAATGGCCATGCGCACCGTTTTTCTCGTTCTCGTCTTCGTCGGTTGTTCAGCCACGCCATCTGGCCCTGACGGCGGTTCCGACTGTCACGGCGCTCCGAGTGGCGCGACGTGCCGCTCCGTGGCGGCCTTCACGCAGTGCGGCGCCTCGTTTGAGGCCACGCTCGCCGCGCGCACGCTCGACTGCGACGCGAGCCCCGGCGTCGATGGCTATGTGGGCGTCGGCGCGTGTGAAGGGTTGCGCTCCATCGCGTGGAACACGTCGACGACGGGCGAGACGGCCGAGTGTTTCTACGCGAACGACGGCGGCGCGCTGGTGGGCGCGTTGCAGTTCACCGACCGCGGCGTGGTGTTGGCGGGCGGGCAGGTGGCGTCGTGTACCCGCGAGGCGCCTCCGAGCTGTCAGGGCCCGACGTGCACCGGCGATGCGGGCGGCCCGGTGACGTGCAACGAGCTCTCGACGTTCACCCGTTGTGGCGCCTCGTGGGACGAGACGCTCGCGGCGCGCACGCTCGACTGTGCTGCGGCCCCGGGCCTCGATGGCTACGTCGCCGTCGGCGCGTGTGACGGGTTGCGCGCGGTGGCGTGGAACACGTCATTCACTGGCGAGACGGCCGAGTGCTTCTACGCGAACGACGGCGGCACGTTGGTGGGCGCGCTGCAGTTCACCGACCGCGGCGTGGTGTTGGCTGGCGGGCAGGTGGCGTCGTGCACGCGTGAAGCGCCGTCGAGCTGTCAGGGCCCGACGTGCATCGGCGCGCCGTCGACGGCGATGTGCGTCGACGGTGCGGGCTTCACGCAGTGCCGCGCGAGCGCTGCGTTGACGTTGAGCGAGCACGCCGCCGACTGCGACGCGGGCGCGGGAATCGTCGGCTACGTCGCGCAGGGCGACTGCGGCGAGCTCGAGTCCGTCACGTGGACGTACGGCTTCCCCGGCGACACGATGGAGTGCTTCTACGAGCGCGACGGTGGCGTCTTCACCGGCGGCCTCAACTTCACCGACCGCGGCGTGTTGGCGTCGGGCCGCGTCGCGAGCTGCACCTACCAGCCGACCGCGAGCTGCCGCTGACCCGGGGAAACTCGTCGCTCCGATGACGACTCCATGACGAGTTGGTGGCACGGTGCGCGCCCATGCGCCGCGCTGTGTTGGGCCTCTACACGTACTTCGAGTTCTTCCTGGTCGCGGTGCTCTTCGTGCTGCCGATGGCGTTCGCAGCGCTGCTTCACGGCAAGAAAGACCCGGGCATGCGCCTGCGCGGCCGCTGGATGCGGAGGTTCGGCCGCACCACGAGCGCGCTCTCGCCCATCTGGAACTTTCGTGTCGAAGGCCAGAAGCCGGCCGGCATCGACTCGGAGTCTTTCGTCGTCGTCGCCAACCACCAGTCGACGGCTGACCCGTTCTTGTTGTCGTGGCTGCCGTGGGACATGCGGTGGATTTCCAAGGAGTCGCTCTTCAAGCTGCCGTTGCTGGGCTGGCTCATGCGCTCGGGCGGCGACATCGCGCTCAAGCGTGGTGAGCGCTCTTCAGTCGAGGCGATGTTCGCGGAGTGTCGCAAGACGCTCGCCGCGGGCGTCAGCGTGATGATTTTCCCCGAGGGCACGCGCTCTCCCGACGGCAACCTGCAGCCCTTCAAAGACGGCGCGTTTCAGCTCGCCATCGAAACGCAGAAGCCGCTGGTGCCGCTCGCCGTCTACGGGACGCGCGCGTGTCGACCCAAGGGCAGCTTGTGGTTCGGCCAGGCGCGCGCGGTGGTGAAGGTGCTCGACGTGGTGCCGACGCAGGGGCTCACGCTGGCCGACCTGCCGAAGCTCAAGGAAGACGTGCGTGAGCGCATCGGCGCGGCGGTCAGAGAGCTCGAGCTCGCCGCGACCGGCGCGGTCACGACGACCATCGTCGCGGCTGCCTAAGCGACGATTTCGAGCACGCCTTCGAGCCACTCCCGCATCTCGACGCGCGTCGCCAGCACGCCCTGGTCGAGCGCGTAGCCGTAGAGCGGCCCCGCGAATTCACCAGCCGTGCGGAAGCGGCTCTTCAAGTCGGGCGAGAGCGCGCGGTTGAGAATGCCCGTCAGCGTCTTGCCCACGTAGTCGGGAATCGAGAGCTTCGGCGCGCGGATGGACGCCATGATCTGCTGCTCGCTGGCGCCGTCTCTTTGAAACGGGTGGTAGCCCACGACGAGCTCGTGGAGCATCACGCCCACGGCCCAGAGGTCGGAGGCCGGCGAGAGCGCCTCACCGCGCGTCTGCTCGGGTGACAGGTACGAGAGCTTGCCTGCCGCCATGCCCGGCTGCGGCCCGATGTCGACGTGGCTGCTGCTCGCGACGCCGAAGTCGCCGAGCTTCACTTCACCGTCGCCCGCGAAGAAGACGTTCGCCGGGTTCACGTCGGAGTGGATGAGGTCGAGCGCCGCGCCGGTCTTCGTCGTCGCGCGGTGGAAATACGCGAGGCCCTTGAGCACCTCGAGGCACACGTGCACGCCCATGCCTGCGGGAAACGGGCGCATCGAGCGGCGGTGCGCGGCCATGACCTCCGACAGGTCACCGCCGATGAGGAACTCCATGGCGATGTACGGGCGCCCGAAGGCGATGCCGTGCTCCAGCATGCCCACGAGGTTCGGGTGCGAGAGCAACCCCATGAGGTCGGCTTCGTCGGCGAACTTCTCTTCGGCCGCGCCCGGGCGCATCAGCTTCAGCGCGACCTTGATGACGTCGCCGTTCGCGTCGACGGCCTCCGCGAGGAACACTTCGGCCTGCCCGCCTTGCCCCAGCCGACTGCGCACGAGGTATTTGCCGAAGCGCCGACTGGGCACTTCGACGGTCTTCATTCCTCCTGACGGCGTGCGTTGTTCCATCGCGAAAAGAGCCACGAACCTACTTGAAGGCCGCGCTGCACATTCGCGGTATGTGCGGTGTCTCGTCGTCGCTGTCTTTCATTCCATTGAGGCTGCATGCGCGCTCTCTCCGTTGTCGCTTTTTGCCTGGTGTTCTCCGGCTGCTTGACGCCGGCGAGCGACACCTGTGATTCGTCGAACTGTGCTGGGTGTTGTGACCTCAGCGGTACTTGCCAAACCGGCATCACGTCGCAGGCGTGCGGGCAGGGCGGGTCGACGTGCCAGAGCTGCCCGGGTACGGCCTGCTTCTCAGGTCTGTGTCTCGGCAGTGCGACCGGCGGCGGCGCGGCGACGGGCGGTGGCAGCGCGACCGGCGGCGGTGACGCGACGGGCGGCGGCACGGCGACGGGTGGTGGCAGCGCGACCGGCGGCGGTGGTGGAGACCCACTCGGCGGAGGCACGGCGACCGGCGGAGGTGGTGGAGACCCGCTCGGCGGAGGCACGGCGACCGGCGGCGGAGATCCACTCGGCGGCGGCGGACCTACGACAGGTGGTGGTTCAGCGACCGGCGGCGGAGAACCTACGACAGGTGGTGGTTCAGCGACCGGCGGCGGACCTACGACAGGTGGTGGTTCAGCGACCGGCGGCGGAGGACCCACGACAGGTGGTGGTTCTGCGACGGGCGGCGGACCTGCGACGGGCGGCGGACCTGCGACGGGCGGCGGCTCCGGCTCCTGCGACACGATGTCGTGCCCGTCGGGCTGCTGCGTAGGCCCGCTCTGTCTTGCTCCGTCGAACCAGAATGATCTCGCGTGTGGCGTCGGCGGCAACGCGTGCCAGGCGTGCGGGGCGTCGTCGTCGTGCACCAACGGCCAGTGCGTCTCGACCACCACCTGCAACGCCGCGAGTTGCCCCACCGGCTGCTGCGCCGGCAACCTCTGCGTGCCCTACACCGGCCAGTCGAGCGGCCTGTGCGGCACTGCGGGCGCGTCGTGCTCTGCGTGCAGCGCCGGCTTGTCGTGCAACAGCGGCGCCTGCACCGTCACCACGGCCTGTGACTTCTTCAGCTGCGCGGGTTGCTGCTCGGGAGGCACGTGCCTGGCTCCCGGCGCGCAGACCTCCACGAGCTGCGGCCTCAACGGCGTGGCCTGCGGTGCGTGCCAGAACGGCTCGACCTGCACCGGCGGCGCCTGCACCGGCGGCACCGCCTGCAACGCGTCGACCTGCAACGGCTGCTGCAACGGCAACACCTGCGTCGCGGCCACCAACGACACCGCGTGCGGCCAGCAAGGCTCGGCGTGCGTCTCGTGCGGCCCCGGGCGCGTGTGCAGCTCAGGCACGTGCATCGCGCAGGCGCTGCCGGCGTGCCTCGTCATCACCCCCAACGACTTCGACTTCGGCGGCGTGCGCACCACCTGCCGTTCACCGGCGACGACGGTCACCGTGCGCAACAGCTGCGCGCAGACGATTACGCTCACCGCCATCGGCCTGAGCGGCAGCCCGCAGTTCTCAACCGGCGCGCTGCCTTCGTTGCCGGTCGCGCTCACCACCGGCCAGAGCCGCAGCTTCACCGTCACCTTCGCGGCGACGCAGGTCGGGCCCGCGAGCACGACGCTGGTGGTCGGCGCGGCGCAGAGCCCGGCGTCGGTCGCCTACCAGACGCTCTTCACCGGCTCCGGCAACACCGATGGCTTCCAGAACGACGTGTTCAACATTCCGCTCAAGACCGACGCGGTCTTCATCATCGACGACTCGTGCTCGATGTCTGACAAGCAGGCGGGCCTCGGCTCGAACAGCAACGCGCTCTTCTCGTACCCCATCAGTGCGGGCGTCGACTTCAATGTGGGCGTCACCACCTCTGACTTCACGCCCGACGGCGGCGAGTGCGTTCCCGGCTTCGGGTGCTTCGGCTCCGCGGGGCCGCAGGGCCGCTTCCTCGCGTCTGACGCGGGCTCGCCGCTCATCTTGAAGGGCACCACGCCCAACCTGCTCACGCAGTTCGACCGCCGCGTGCGCGTGGGGGTCAACGGCTCCGGCACCGAGATGCTCTTCGCGCCGTCGGTCGCCGCGGTCACCGCGCCGCTCGTCACCGGAGCCAACGCGGGCTTCCTGCGCACCGACACCAACCTGTCATTCCTCGCGGTGACCGACGCCCTCGACCAGTCGCCTTCGAGCGTCGAGGTTCACTACCAGGAGCTGATGGCCGTGCGCGGCTGGCGCGCCCGCAACCGCGTCTCGTGGAACGTCATCGGCCCGACGCTCGCGACGCCGACGGCCAACTGCACGTACGACGACAGCAACGCCGGCGCGAACCCGCGGCTGCCCGACATGGTCTCGCGCACCGGCGGCTACCGCACGGAGGTCTGCACCATTCTCAACGCCAGCGCCTGGCGCCCCGAGGCCACGCGCGTCGGTCAGGCCGTGTTCGGCGCGCGCTCGACCTGGTTCCTCACGTCGGTGCCGTCGCCCGCGACGGCGGCCTCCATCGCGGTGTGGGTGGCAGGCATCACCGTGCCGGAGCTCAGCGGCGCGACGCGCAACTGGAGCTACGACGCCGCGCGCAACGCCATCGTCTTCGAGCGGGGCTCGTTGCCTGCGCCGGGCCAGTCGGTGGCGATGCGCTACGCACCGGCCTGCTCGCCGTAGTCGACGTACGCGCAGGCGAGGGTAAGGTTCGTCACTGTGACATGCGCGTCGTGCGGAGCTTCCCTGGCAGATGGCGCGACGTCTTGCGCCGCCTGCGGGGCTCCGGTGCTGCCGGCCACGTCGGTCTCCCAGCGGTCGCTGAAGCCGGTCGCGTTCCGCGAAGAGAAGACGGTCAACGCCGTGCGGGGCGGAGACCTGCTGTCGGGCCGCTACCGCCTCGAAGACAAAATCGGCGAGGGCGGCATGGGCGCGGTCTTCACGGCGCACGACGCGGAGCTCGACCGCAAGGTCGCGGTGAAGCTGTTGGCTGCAGGGCTGGTCAACGACGCCGAGGTGCTCGAGCGCTTCGAGCGTGAAGCGCGGCTCACCGCGAAGCTCGACCACCCGCACATCATCCCCATCTACGACGTGGGGCGGCACGAAGGTCGGCCCTTCATCGTCATGAAGCTGCTGCAGGGCGATTCACTCGCTGGGCGGCTGCGCGCGAAGGGCGGCTTCACCACCGAAGAGACGCTCAGGTTGATGCGCCAGCTCGCGTCGGGGCTCGACTACATCCACGCGCAGGGCTTCATTCACCGCGACATCAAGGCCGGCAACATCTTCGTCTCGCCCGAAGGCCACGCGACGATTCTCGACTTCGGCATTCTGCGCGCGAAAGACGCGACCACCGGCATCACCCGCACCGGCATGGTGATGGGCACGCCGCACTACATGGCGCCCGAGCAGGCGCTGGGCTTGAAAGACGTCGACCACCGCGTCGACCTCTATGCGCTGGCGGTGGTGCTCTTCGAGTGCCTCACCGGCACGCTGCCCTTCGAGGCCGATTCAGAGCTGCGGTTGATTCAGCTGCAGGCCCACGCGCCGCCGCCCGAGCTGGTCGACCGCGCCCCGTGGATTCCGAAGGTCGTCGCCGAGGTGGTGAAGCGCGCGCTCGCCAAGAATCCCCAGGAGCGCTTCGGTACGGCCGCCGAGCTCGTCGCCGCGTTGGAAGCAGCCTACGGCGAAGCGAAGGCCTCCAAGTCGTCGCTGCCCGCGGTGCAGGTCGCCGGGCCCGTGCCCACCACGTCTCCGAGCCTGCGACGGCAGCAGTCGCGCGGAAACCTGCCGGTGGTGAACGCCGCGTTGCCACAGGCGCAGGAGCCTTCGACCAACGAGCTGGCGGAGGCCGTTCGCCCCAGTCGTGCGCCGCTCGTGCTCTCGGTGCTGGCCGTCAGCTGCATCGCCGGTGGAGCCATCTGGTACGCGACGCGTGAAGCGCCGGTGGTGGTGCCGCTGCCGCCGCCGGTCGTGGTGGTCGACGACGTGCCCGACGCGGCCATCGCAGAAGCGCCGGTGGTCGACGCCGGAGAAGAAGCGCCTGTCGATGCCGGGGTGCTGGTCGAGCTCGCTGAGCCGGTCGTCGACGCTGGCGTGGTGGTGGTCGACGTGCCGAGCCCCAACGGCGGCAAGAAGCAGCTCAAGAAGAAGGGCCGCGTGAACGTCATCAGCGTGCGCGGCGGCGAGCCGTACTGGGCGCAGGTCAGCGTCGACGGCGTCTCGAAGGGCCGCACGCCGCTGTTGCTGGAGCTGCTGCCGGGTCGCTACGTGGTGCGCGTCGAGCGCTCGGGCTTCCGGTCCACCACGCGGGAGATTCGTGTCACCGCGGGGCGCGCCACGCTGGTGAAGTTCGAGCTCGCGGCGCAGTGACGAAAAACGTCACCTCCTTTTTCTTGAGGCGCGCGCGTGGGTGTGGTGCGAACGCGGGGTGTTGCTCCCGCTCGTTCTCTCGTTGTTGACGGCTGCACCGGCGCCGAAGACGCCGCCGCTGAGTGACGAGGCGCGGCTCGAGCAGGGGCAGAAGCTCTTCAACCAGGGCGACATCGACGCGGCGCTCAAGATGCTCGACGCGGCGGCCGCTGACGGCGGCGAGCCCGCGGTGATGGAAAAGGTGCACCTGCTGCGCGCGCAGAGCTTCGCGGCCCGGCAAGACTTCGTGCGCGCTGAAGAGGCCTTCGCGCTCGCGTTGGAGGCCAACCCCGACGTGGCGCTCGACCCGGCGCGCGTCGACCCCACGGTGGTGAAGCTGCTCGAGTCGGTGCGTTCGCGGCTCACGGGCACGCTGGTGGTGAACTCCACGCCGGTGGGCGCGACGGTGTTGCTCGACGGGCGCGCGGCGGGCCTGGCGCCGTTGACGCTCACGCCGGTGGTGGGCAAGCACAAGCTCGAGGCGCAGTGGGGCGACGGCCCGCGACAGGCCATCGAGCTGCAGGTTCGCCCGCGCCGTGAATCACGCGTGGAGTGGGTGCAGAGCGCCGCGCCGTCAGCGCCGCAGCAGGGCACCCTGCTGGTCGAGCGCCCGGTGCGCCCCTTCGGTGACTTGCGCGGCGCCTTCGAGGCGTCGACCTCGAGCGCGTTGGGCGGCGGGCTGGAGCTCGGCGGCGGCATCGAGCTGAGCTGGTTCCGCATCGGCGCGTTCTTCCGCCTGTACCCGCAGTTCTGGGTGACGCCGCGCTTTCAGTTCGCGTTGCCGGTGCACGAAGAGTTCAACGTGTTGCTCGAGGCCGCCGTGCCGTTCTCCATCGGTGGCGGGTTCGGCGTGGGCATCTCCGGGGCCGGCGGCGCCGAGTGGTACCCCTTCAAGTGGATTGGGTTCTACGCGCTGTTCGGCGGTCGCCACTTCTTCCTCCGCGACATGAACAACGACCGCACCGCGTTCATCGTGAACGGCGGCGTGCGTTTGCGCGTGCCGTAGCGTTTCTCAGAACCGCGCGAGCTGAACCTGCGGCACGAAGCCCGGCGCGTGCACGCCCGGCACCGGCAACATCGGCGGCGGAGGCAGGGGCGGCGGCGCATACGGCCGCGCCCGGGAAATCTGCCGGTCGACCTCGGCTATCTGCTCTCGCAGGACGATGCCGTCGCGAATGACGACCACCAGCCAGATGATGCCGGCGACCACGGCTGCCGCCGCAACCACGATGGTGACGACGATGATGGCGGTCGTCATCGACGTGCCGATGAGCGACGGCAACAGCCCGATGACGCCGTACGCGAGAATGGGCGCGCCAATGAGCACGGCGATGGCGCCGGCCTTGCTGGGAATCAGCGCCTTGAGGCGCACGCGCTCTTCTTCGAGCTCAGGCAACGTCATCTGCTCGAGGCGCGGCGCGTCGAGCAGCGTCGCGCTCGAGGGCGTCATCGAGAGCGCCAATGACAGACAGAGGCCGAGCATTCAGAACGTCGCCAGCAGCAGTTGCGGCGCAGCCACAGGCGCCAGGACGCCGGGCTGCGGAGGCGGCGGCGGCGGGACGTCGGACGGCGGCGTGTACGGCTGGCCGGGCGCCATCGGCTGGCCTGGTAGGGCGTTGCTGCGCGTACGAATGAGCCCGTCGATGTACGCGATGTCTTTCGAGAGGGTGCCGCGCTTCACGATGTTCACGATGAGAATCACCGTGCCTACGACGAGCGCGGCCGCGCCGACCGAGAAGATGACGAGGCCCGCGATGGCCGCCCCGAAGACCACGCCGTACCCCACCGCCGCCGTGGCCGCGCCGGCGATCATCAACACGATGGGCAACACGAGGCCCGGGCGCTCGTCGGAGAGGCGGTCGCGCTCGAGCATCAACTGGTCCGGCGTCATCTGCTCGAGGCCGCGCGCTGCGTGCTTGCTGACGCGCTCCACGAAGCCGCCGGCCTCGGTCGCCACGTCGATGAGGCGCACGTGCGGCGATTGGTAGCCGGCCAACAGACCACCGCTCGAGCCCGAGAGCGCAGCGGTCAACACGAGCGAGGTCAGCATCGTCTTCCCCTTGAGTCAGGTCAGGTACCGCTCGACGGCGGCAGGTGAGAGCGGGTCGAGCGCTTCACGCGCACAGAACGCGAGGTACGGCATCAACAGCTCGAGCCCACGGTGCAGCGCGTCTTTCGTCTGTTCACCGTCGAGCTCGAACCACACCGCCGCGCGCCCTGCGGCTTCAGCGTCGGCCGTGAGCAACGAGAACGCGCTCTGCAGCGCTTCTTTGCGGCGCGGGTTGGCCTGACCGAAGAGGCTCTTCTCTTTCGTTTCTCCCGCCAGCATCAGGCGCACGAGGCTCGCGAAGGTCTTCGCTTCAGGCACGGCGAGGTGGCTGCCCAGCCCGTCGAGCCACGTCGTCAGGCGCTTGCGATCATTCCGCCCCTCGGTGGCCAACATGCGCGTGCGCAGCCCGTCGGCCGGCGCGAGCTGCAGCGAGGCAAACGTGTAGTCCCAGAACTTGATCGTCGCCGGGTCGGGCTCGGGGTCGAACTCGATTTCTTCGCCTTCGAGAATGGCGGCCAGCCCGTGCGCTGGCGTCACCGGAGGCAGCGGCGGCGGCAGGTCTTCTTCGATGTCGACGACCTCGATTTCACCCGACGGCCGCGGCGGCGGAGGCGGCGCTTCGATGACCGCGTCTTCGATGATGACGTCGGCGTCGGGAACCCAGCTCCCCGGCGGCGTGAGGTTCGCGGGCGCCGGCGGTGGCGCGCGCGGCGCAGTCGGCAACGGCGGCGGAGCGACAGGCATCTTCACGCGCTTGGTGCTCTCCTGCGCGCGCGAGGCGTTCTCTTCGAGCGTCTCGAAGAACTCGTCGAGGTACGGCTTGAGCTCGCTCCACAGGTGCAGCAGGCCCGCGTCGTGACCGATGAGGTCGTTCGCGTAGCCGACGTCCTGGTACGCGTCGGCGAGCAGCCCCGCGCGCCTGGCGAACTGGCTACGGCTGGCCTCGACGCCCTGCCGCGCCAGCTCGAGGTGGTACAGGCACCGCGCGAACTCCACGCGCTTGTGGCCCTGTGGCTCGAGGTTCTCGACGGCGGCGATGAGCTCGTGGGGCTGGCTTCGAACCTTCCAGCACATGGCGAGGTCGAGCTCGAAGCGCTTGAGCTCGAACTGCACCAGCATCGGCGCCACCGAGTGCCAGAGCGAATCGAGCGCCGGGTGTACGCGCGCCAGGCTGTCACCCGAGCCGTCGCGCCAGAAGAGCAGCAGCATGTCGGCGAGGTGCGTGAGGTTGGCGCGGCTCTCGGCGTCACCTTGTCGCGCGAGCTCGAGCTCGAAGAGCGCGGTGGCGAAGTGCGCGATGCCGTCGCCGGTGGCGCGCAGCTGCGCGAGCTCCAGCTTGAGTCGTGGAAGATCTCCGAGCGCGTCAGCACATCGCGCAATGCTTCGGCTCAAATCTTCGGCGAGAGGCGGGGCCACCACGGCGCGCGGGATCCTGCCCGTGTGCGCGAGCGGGATCCACTGTGGCGAAGGCGCCGAAGCCGTAAGCTGTAGCGCTGTGGAGCAGACCCGTTCTCCGTTGATGGATGTCGCCGACGCCGTGGTGCCGTCGTTGGCGCCCGTCGACCTCAACGTGCCGCCCCTCGCGCAGTGGGCTCAGAGCGCGCGGGCGCAGCGCGGTGACGACCGGGAACGGGCGTTGTTGATGCTGCACGCGTCGCTCACGTCGCTGCCCCCGACGGCCGCCAACGCCGAGGCCGTGGTGACGTTGCTCGAGAGCGGTGCGTTCGACGACCTCGAGGCACGTGATGGGCGCGTCACCCGCGAAGTGGCCGTCGAAGCGTTGATGGCGCTCGGCTTTCCTCACGCGCTGCAGCTGCACCCGGATCAGCTCGACTGGCTGCGCGGCCTGCAACGCTCGCGAAGAAGAACGGTGTACTGGCGCTGGTTCGCCGCCGCGCTCGCCGTGGCCGATGTCGCGTTCTGGATTTACTTGTGGAACCCGCCGTACTTCTGACGTCACTCGCAGGTGGCGACGTCGCGCGCGCCGCCGGGGACGTCGAGCTCCACGCGCAGCCACGTCGCGCAGCGCTCGCAGTCGCAGCAGTCACACTCTGACGGCTCATAGAGCCACGCCGCTCGAAAGACGGCAGGCGCGCCGTTCACCTTCCACCCGGTCGAAGGAACCTGTTCGAGGTCTTCAACTTCGGGCTGCACTTCACGGCACCGCACCGCCTTCGTCGTCGGCACGGAGGCCGCGAGCCGCGTCGCGTGCGTGAGCGCCTCTTTCGTCGGCGACTGCAGCGCGCGCACGGCCGCCCACCGCGCCTTCGAAGTTGCCTTCAGCTCTCGTTGCTTCAACGACGCGTCGTCATCGAGCGCGGCGCCCAGCGCGGCGACGTCGACGAAGCCCAGGCCCCACTCCGAGGCGATGAGGCCGCACGCCGCGTTGGCCTGGAGCACCGGTGTGCCGTAGCCGAGCCGCTGGGTGACGCGCCCCGAGGCCGCCTCGACCGACGCCACGTCGCTGACGATGAAGGCCGGCGCCCAGTCCGCGTGGCGCAGCGGCGGCGCACGTGACGTTCGCTTCGTGAGCGCTTCACGCAGCGCCGCACACGACGGCGGCGCCGCGGAGGTGTCTTCGCGCTTCATGCGACCCACCTGAATGATCAACCCGCCCTCGACGCGCGAGGGCAGGCCCACCACCAGCGTCTCGACACAATCGTCCAACAGCAGCAGCGGTTGGGCCGGCGTCACCTCGAACTCCACACCCGTCATCACGCTCAGCCGCTGCACCGACGTCGCGAAGACGCGCGGCAGCTCGAGGTACTGCTCGCGCTCCGGCGTCGCGTTCGAGAGCCCATTCATCGGCGGCAACGCGAACTGGCGCTTCTGACATTGCTGCGCGCGCACCTGCCGCTCGACGCGCGCACGTTCTTCCTCGGCGCGCTTGTCAGTCTCGATTTGCCGGGCCGCCGCGCGCTGCTTGCTCAGCGCCTCCCGACGCTTCTCTTCGAAGTGCTCGACGACGCCGTCGGGCGACGAGTACCACTGCAGCGGGCTCGCGGTGGTGGAGAGAAGAAGTACGAAGGTCAGCACGATGTGTCTCCAGAGCCGCACTTGAGTGTGGGCCTCGGGTCACCTTGAAAAGGTCGTGCCGAGACGTAACGCGTTGAAATAGCTGCAGTTCACGCCACATGTCAGACCCCTGTTCTAAAAGGGCGAGTGTCTGTGGTACGCAACGCTTGTTCAGTAGCTCCCAAAAACAAACCCCGAGGGGAAGACCAGATGGCGAACACCGAAAAAGAGAAGGCGATTGAGTTGGCCCTGCAGGCCGTGGAGCGTCAGTTCGGCAAGGGCTCCATCATGCGCCTGGGCAACGAGGAGTCGACGGCCAAAGACATCTCCGTGATTCCGACCGGGTCAGTGGGCCTCGACATCGCGCTCGGCGTCGGTGGCGTGCCGCGCGGCCGCATCGTCGAAATCTACGGGCCTGAGTCGTCGGGCAAGACGACGCTGTGTCTGCACGTGGTGGCTGAAGCGCAGAAGCGCGGCGGCGTGTGCGGCTACATCGACGCCGAACACGCGATGGACGTGGGCTACGCGCGCAAGCTGGGCGTGCGCACCGACGACCTGCTGCTCTCGCAGCCCGACACTGGTGAGCAGGGCCTCGAGATCGCCGAGATGCTGGTGCGCTCGGGCGCCATCGACGTGCTCGTCATCGACTCCGTGGCCGCGCTGGTCCCCAAGGCCGAGCTCGAAGGCGAAATGGGCGACGCGCACATGGGCTTGCAGGCGCGCTTGATGAGCCAGGCGCTCCGCAAGCTGACGGGCACCGTGGCCAAGAGCCAGACGTGCCTCATCTTCATCAACCAGATCCGCATGAAGATCGGCGTGATGTTCGGCAACCCCGAGACCACGACGGGCGGCAACGCGCTCAAGTTCTACGCCTCGCAGCGCCTCGACATTCGCCGCGTGGGCGCCATCAAGAACGGCGACAACGTGGTCGGCTCGCGCACGCGCGTGAAGGTCGTGAAGAACAAGGTCGCGCCTCCCTTCAAGGAGGTTGAGTTCGACATCATGTACGGCACCGGCATCTCGAAAGAAGGCGACCTCATCGACCTCGCCAGCGAGCACGGCATCGTCGACAAGAGCGGCTCGTGGTTCGGCTTCAAGGGCGAGCGCATCGGCCAGGGCCGCGAGAACGCCAAGGAGTACCTGAAGGAACACCCGGCCATCGCGAAGGAAATCGAAGCGTTGCTCCACGAGAAGTTCGGCGTGAAGAACAACCCGGTGCCCACCGCGGTCGAGACGCCAGCGGCCGAAGAAGTCGAAGAGAAGCGCCCGCGCGTGAAGGCCGTGAAGTAACCAGCGCTGCAATTTCAGGGGTGGAGTGAGGCCACAAAATTGCCTCGCTACACCCCTGTGCGAGCCTGTGGCGCATGACTGACCGCCGCCTGGCCGACCGTCGAAACCGCCCACTCATCTCCGAAGCGTTGACGCGCCGTAAAGAGCGGCGTGGCGACGAGCGCCGCGACTCTCCGCGCCGTGAAATCGCGCTCGACGTGCGCGAGCCGGGGCAGAAAGCGCGCTCCTGCATGGGCGACCTGTCGGTGTCGGGGGCGTCGTTCATCACCATGGCGCCTCCGCTCAGCGACTCGGTGCAGCTCATGTTCACCGTGCCGACCTTCGCGGGCCCCGTCATCGCGAGCGCCGTCGTCGTCGCCCGCCGTGGCGTCGCCAAAGGCACGCAGGTCAGCGTGGTCTTCACCGACATCGACCTCGAGGCCGAGCTCGCCATCGCGCAGTGGTTCGACGAAGCAGGCGTGACGCCGCCGAAGGTCGAGCGCGGGGCCGTGGCGTCGTTGGCCTGAGCCTGTTACTCGCAGCGCGCCATGGCGCTGGGGAAGCCGGGGTGGCTCGAGCAGCTCATCCGGTCAGTCGTTGCATCACATCGGTTGAACGAGACGACGGCGTCGTACGTCGCGTCGCGCGCGTTGCCGGCGGGGAGAGGCCGCGCGCGGCGCTACCTGCGCGGCATGTTGCGTGAATCGGGCCTGCTCTTCGGCACGCCTGAAACCGACAGCACTGCTCAAGAAGGCGTCGGGCCCGAAGAGCAGCTGTTTCTGGCGGTGCTGCGCGTCTTCACGCAGCTCGCGCTCGACCTGGCGACGCTCGCTGACGCGGCCCCGGGCCCGAGACCCGAGCAGGTGTTGCTGCTCTTCGCGGCGCTCAGTGACCAGCTGCCCGACGCAGAAGACGTGCATCGCCGCATCGAGCGCGCGGCGAAGAGCTGGCCGTTGCCTCAGAAGCTGTGGCTCAAGGTCGAAGCGGTGATGGAGGCGCGGGCGCTCTCGTTGGCGGCCGACCCGTATTACGGGCTCGTGCTGCACAACGGCGCCGTCTACGCCGACGCCAACCTCTTCGGGCGCGTGGCCATCGCGTACTTCGCCGAGAGCCGGTTCCCCCGCGCAGAGGTCGAGCGACGGCTGGGCTTCGCGGCGCAACAGAAGGCGCGGTTGGTGGAGGTGCTGGTGGGGTTGGTCAGCGCCGAGCGCAAGCCCGGCTTCCCGGCGCGGCGCGCGATTCTGCGGCAAATTGACGACCTGAAGTTGCCCGAAGACCTCGCTGAACAGACCGCCGAGTTCGCGCGCAAGGCCTTCGAGCGCCCGGTGTCGATGAAGCGCCTGACGGCCGGGCTGCGCAGCCGCGACATGAAGCGCTTCATTCTCGAGCAGACGCTGCTGGCCTCGCTGGTCGATGGCCGCCGCAGCCCGCGCGAGGTGGAGTGGACGAACACGCTCGGCGCGCAGCTGGGGTTCACGCCGGAGCAGCTGCGCACCACCGAGCTCGAAATGGCGGCCTTCTATGCAAAGCACCGCCGCGTGGTCGACGTGTTCAGTCTGGCGCACGGCGCCGAGAAGATGGGCGAGGAGTGGGTCGACCAGTTCTCGGTGACCATGAAGAAGAACTACCGCGCGCTGCTCAAGGAGGTGCGCGAGACCGGCGAGCTGTCGCGGCTGCTGGCGAGGGCGGCGCGGGGCAAGAAGCTGACGCCGGAAGAAAAGAAGACCATGCGCGCGCAGCTCATCGACGTGGCGAAGGCGGTGCCGGCGCTGGCGATTTTTGCGGCGCCGGGCGGGGTGCTGTTGCTCATCGCGTTGGCGAAGGTGTTGCCCTTCGACCTCATGCCCAGCGCTTTCCGCGACGAGCCGGACGATGGCGAGTCAGGTGGGCGCTGATCAACGCGTCTTCGAGTTGCGTTGACACGGTGTGGTCCATTCGGTAGTTGGCCACGCATCACCGGGGAGTGGCTCAGCCTGGTAGAGCACTTGGTTCGGGACCAAGGGGTCGCAGGTTCGAATCCTGTCTCCCCGACTGGTGAAAGCCCCGGAGTCGTTGGAGAAATCCTTCGGCTCCGGGGCGTTCGTTTTTTCTGCATGTAGAGTCGGTTGCGATGGCGCGGCTTGTGTTCAGCGTACGAGTGCGTCTTCTTCCGACCGAACTCGGCGGCAGAACGGGGCCAATTCTGACCGACTACCGCCCGAGCTGGGATCTCGGAAACACATGGCTGGGCGAGGCGACCATCAACGACGGTCGGGTCTCCCTGGAAGGCTGCGCCGAGCTCGCACCCGGCGCCGAAGGTCTCGCCCGCGTCGAGCCGCTCGCGCCTGAGTTCTGGGGTGGCGTTCGCGTTGGTTCGGTGATCTCGATGCAGGAGGGCAACCGTGTCGTGGGCCACGCAACGGTCTTGAGCGTCGCCTCACGGCCAGAGCACTTCACGCCAGAGGTCCTCGCCTTCGTGGACCAGGCTCGGCAGTTCTGCGACTTCATCGAGAAGGCAGGAGACTCCCCACTGCTCGCGCGGCTCTGCGGTGCCCAGCAGCGACTGCTCGAACTCTACCGAGCGGGGTCTGCTCTGCCGCACGTCGAGCCGCCCGAGGGGATTGACGCAGGGCCCAACCCAGAGCGGCCCGGGAACTGGGTCGGCTTCGACAAGTTCGAGTTCTATTGGGAGGTGTTCGACCCGTACGTCGATGAGGCACCAGCGTGCGGCTCGCTTTCAGACGATCTTCTGGACGTCTACTGCGACCTGCGTCGGGGCCTCCAGCTCTGGGACAAGGACGTGCCCAGCGCGGCCGCCATCTGGGAGTGGCGCTTCCACTTCGACGTCCATTGGGGAGCTCACGCGGTGGATGCACTTCGGGCACTTCACCGCGCCTGCCGCGAGGCTGCTTCACCCTGAGGCTGGCTGCTCACGCCTCACTTCGTCTCTGCTTCCTCTTCTTTCGGATACCCGGGCATGCGCGCCTTCAAGAACTGCTCGAGCGCGTCGTCATCGGCGGGCGCGGTCCAGCCCTCTGCGTCGACAGACCACTGCTTCGCTTCGAGCCCCGCCACCCACGACTCGAACCACGCATCGAAGCTCGGCGCGACAATCGTCCGCACCTCGGAGTCGTGGAGGAACTCGATGACCTGCCCCGCCGGACCGCCGAACGAGCCGACCGTGTCGATGCACAGAAAGTCACCGCTCCCGTTGTCGAAGAACGGCACCCAACCGGCGACCCACCAGCTCTTCCACGTCGCGTCGTCGTCGTCCCACTCACCGGCCTCGGCCATTTCGTCGAGCATCGTCTTCGACTCGAAGATGGTCTCGATGGTCGGCAGCGAATACCCGAAGGCAATGCCCGCGCTCCCACGTGGCTGCCCGTTGCGCCACGCGTACAACTCGAGCAGCGTCGCCGCGCTGCGCACTGAACCCAGCGCGGCCTCGAGCTGCGCCACGTCGACGGCCGGCTCGAACGTCGCCAGCGCGTTGGGGTTGTTTGCAGACAGCCACTTTTCAAGACGAGCGACGAGGGACACGTGATGCTCCGAGCAGCGAGTTGGTGAACGCAGCGTCGGTGCTGGCGACCTCCTCGTCGAGCAAGTTCGCCCGCCTTCAGGAACTGCTTGAGGTTGTTCCGTCGAAAGGAGCCGCCGTGAAGACGTTGTGGTGTTGGCGTTGTCAGCAAGACGTGCCGATGCTCGACGAACCCGAGTTCGAGGTCGTCGAGCGGCTGTATCGCGATGCGCTTCGACCGGGTCCCACGGGCTCCATCGACGAGCGGTTCGCGCCCGTGACCGCTGCATACGAGCGGCTCACGGGCTTCGTGAACTGTCACCACAACGCGGTGCTCCACCACCGGCTGTCGCTCCTCGGGGCTCCCTGTTCAGCGTGCGGCAAGCCGCTGCGCACACCGAGGGCTCGACACTGCGCCGCGTGTGGCACGGTCGCGACCGCGTCGTGAGTTCTTCGCAGCCGCCTACACCGACCTGGTGACAGCCTCCGCTTCGGCGGCCAGCACCACTTCTGCCCATTCGCCACGCGCATCGGGTTCGCGCAGGTTTGTCGTGAGCTGCGGCACCCTCAAGCCCTCTGAAGTTCGTCAGGTGCGCGTGATTTTTCCTGTGGTGATTTGCAACTCCGGTCCGTTGCAGAGCTGAAGTGCAATTCGCCTCAAGCGCCCAAGGTGTTGATCCTTCTGGATCACCCGGCGCGGTACGCAGCTTGCTCAATGGCTCTGCGTGCAACGGCTCAAAGACGTGCTGCCAGACGCCCTCGGCGCTGCGCAGTTGGTGAGCAGCGAAGGGGGTTGGAAGACCGTCGACTCGAGCGGGGAGGTCGACGTGCGTTGGGCGCTGTCGGTGCTGCGTTCAGGCGAGGCGCGGCTCTACGGTGACGTCGACGTCGAGACCGATGAGGTCGAGGCGGTGATGGCGAGCAGTGACGGCGTTCACGTGGTGGTGGCCGACGGCCGCGGTGCAGTGGTGTTGCGACTGGAGCGCGGCGCGAACCTGGGCCTCGCGCTCGGCTACGCGCACGGCGTGGTGCGAACCGGCGAATCATGTCCGTGATGCTCCCGACCGTCAGCGGTGTGTTTCGAAGCTCGGACTTGCGGCTCGACGGTGACGCGTTTCAGCAGCTCGCTGACGCGCTCGTCGGCAGCGAGTCGAGCACCTCGATGCTCAGCGTTCATGGAGACCACGGCGTCGGTGGGGTGTTCATCGACGAAGGTCGCATCGCGTGGGCTGCGTCTCCGGGCGCGCGGCACTTCTTGTCGGACCGCCTCGTGGCCGCCGGCTCCGACGCGCAGGTGATGCGTAAGCTCGTCGAAGAAGGTCGCCGCACGGGCGTCCCGCTGGGCCGCATGGTGGTCGACCGCGGGCTGATGAGCGCCGCGGCGTTCTCCGAGTTGTTGTTCGAGCACAGCGTGGTGTCGTTGGGGCTCATGGCCTCGCAGCGGGTCAATCGCATCGAACGGCACCCGAGCCGCGGTGGCACGTTCGCGTTGGCCTTCACCTTCCCCATGGTGCCGTTGCTCGCCGAGTCGGTGCGTCGGCTCGTCGCGGTGGAGGCGCTCGAGGTCTCGCCGTCGGGCGATGACCTGACGGCCGTGCACGTGGCGGTGGTCGAAGGTCAGGCGCTGCCGGTGCGCGTGCTCGGTGCGCGCGCGCCGAAGCTCTCGGAGCTGCTCTCGCTCGCCGGCGACGCGCAGGCCGTGATGAGCAACATCGACGCTGGCACCGTCAGCTTTCGCCGGGGAAACCGCTGTTGGTCGGTCTCCGGAAATCAGCAGTCGTTCGTCGTCAGTGAAGGTCGCTCAGCCCTGAGCTTCGCGTGGATGTTGGGGCAGGGCGGCCTGTGAAGCAGTCGCAGTTCAACCCGTGAAAGGCATCGAAACCTCAATGAGCAACATCAAGCAGACCCTCGAAGAGCTGATGAAGATTGAAGGCGCCGTGGGCGCGTGTGTCGTCGACTACAAGAGCGGGCTTGCCCTCGGCTCGGCCGGTGGCGGTCAGTCGCTGAACATCGAAGTGGCTGCGGCCGGTAACTCGGAGGTCGTGCGCTCGAAGATGAAGGTGATGAGCCAGCTCGGCCTGAAGGACAAGATTGAAGACATCTTGATCAGCCTCAGCAGCCAGTACCACGTCATTCGCCCGCTCGCGAACCACGCCAACCTCTTCATCTACGTGGCGCTCAACCGCTCGAACGCGAACCTCGCGCTCGCCCGCTACAAGATTCAGGAACTCGAGACCGCGTTGACCGTCTGAGCTTCAGAAGTAGGCGAGCAGGTTGTACTCGCCGTCACATTCGCTGACGGCGACGAAGTACGTGCCGGCGTTGGCGGCGAGGTACGAGAGGCTCTCGTTGTACGCGACGCTTCCTGTCCCGCCGCTCGGCGTCACCACGCGAATTCGGCACAGCGTCGAGAGCTCGACGTTGAGCCGTTGTCCCGCCCCGACGGCGACGGAGAAGAAGTCGACGTCGGTCTCGTAGTCGATGTGGCCCGCCAGCACCTGCCCCACAGTCAGGGGCGTCGCAGCGGCGCTCGTGTCGCCATGGTCGTCGGCGCCGAGCGTCGCGGTGACGCGGTAGGTGCCCGCGAAGTCGCTGACAATCTCCACGACATACGCACCGGCGATGGCCGCTCGAAAGCTCGGCTGCAGCTCGACCCCGAGCGGGCTGCGGACGCGCACCGAGCAGCGGCTGAGGCTCAGCGGCGTGCAGCGCGCCACGACGATGTCTCCGGCATTCAGGGTGACTCGAAATGCGTCGACGTCGCCCCGTACTTCGAGCGCGCGTTCGAGCCCCGTGGTGCCCAACGCCAACGACGTCGCGGTCGACGGCGTGTCACCCACGTCGTCGGCGCCCACGTCGATGACCTCGAGCGTGTACGGCGTGGGGTTCGCGCTCGTGACGTCGAGCCAGGCCGTCGGCGCTGCCGCCGTGGTTCGAAAGAATACGGTCGCTGCTCCTGCTTCGGTGGTGACACCGCCATCGGCGCGACGAACGCCGACGAAGCACGGCGACGAGAACCCGACGCAGTTCGCGCGCAGGTGCCGTTGCGCAGGCCCGGTCACCGCGAACGTGTCGACGTCGCCGAAGAAGTTGGTGGCGCCGCTGCCTGGCGTGTTGAGCGCCAACGGCGTGGCGTCGGCGATGGTGCTGCGGTGGTCGTCGGGCGAGAGCGCCGTCAACGTGAGCTGGTAGCTGCCCACGTGGTTGCCGAAGGCGAACACCTCCACGAACACGGCCTCGGGCCAGTCGCGGCTGAACTCGAACTCCCAGCCGTTATCCTCGTACAGCACTGCGCCATTCGCGGCGAGCAGCTGGACCCGAAATGACGCCAGGTCGACCGGGCTGAGCGTCACGCGGTAGCCCTGCAGGGCCGCCGCGTCTATGCGGAAGACGTCGCGATCTCTGGGGTAGTCGATGCGGCCGCTCACCGAGGTGAAAGCGGCCGCGCCCGGCGGCGTGTTGGGGTGGTCTTCCGGGCCCAGCGACTCCACGCGCAGCCGGAACGCGCCGAGCACGGTCGAGCTGACGGCGACCTCGCACGTGCCGTTCGTGGGCGGAGAGAGCAGCGCATCGGCCGGCAGCGGCGAGTTGATGACCAGCGTGCCGTTGCACGTCACTCTCACCGCACGCGAGAGCGCGTCGTGCTCGTACTGCACGCGGTACACGACGCCCGCAGTCGCCATGAACGAGAACGTGTCGACGTCGTCGACGTACTGCGTTTCGCCCTGGCTCCAGGTGTCGAGCATGAGCGGCGTCGGCGTGCCCGCCTGGTCGTCGGCGCCGAGGTCAGTCACCACCAGCGTGTACGGCGTCACCACGGGCCCTGAGGCGCGTACGTGAATGAAGTGCGGCTCGGCAGCGGTCACCTGTGCGCTCGCGGTCGTGCCTTCACTCAGCGCGTCGCCAGCGGGCGTGGTGATGACGACGGACAACGTCGTGCCCGTCAGCGGTGTCGTCACCTTCGCGCGGAGCACGTGACCTGCGATGGGCGTGATGACGAACACGTCGACGTCGGCATCGACCGTCACCACGCCGGTGAGCGGCGTTTGCAATGAAATGGGCGTCGCGCCAATGGCAGTGTCTGCGTGGTCGTCGGGCCCGAGGTCGGTGACCGCGAGCTGCCAGTTGCCCGTCGAGCCGTTCGTCACGCTCAGCACCGCGCGCGCGTCGCTCACGGCCTTCCACGCGAGCTCGTTGCGGCTGTTGGCGGAGCGCACGATGAAGGCGCCGTTGATTTCTGAAACCGTCACCGTCGGCACCGTCATGCCTGACAGCGAGTTCCACCGCGCGAGGTAGGTGCGCCCACGCACTTGCGGCACGGTGAGCGCGTCGACGTCGCCCACCCGCTCCGTCGCGCCGGCGAACCACGTTCCGTCAGAAGCGATGGGCGTGGCGAACGCCGGGTCTGTCGCGTGGTCATCAGGCCCGACCGCTGCGGTGTGAATCGAGAACGTGCCCAGCGCGCCGGTCTCTGACTTCACGACGAGCAGCAGCTGCTCCGGGAACGCGCTGGTGATGGAGATGCGGTCTGCGTCGCGCAGCGTGCGCGTCGTCACGCCGTCGCGATGAACTTCGAGCCGCGCCGTCTGCGAGTTGAAGGTGAGCTGCACCGCGAGCTGCGCCGGGAGCTCGAGCCACAGCACGTCGACGTCTCCGGGGAACTGCGTCTCACCCTGCACCGCGGCGTTCGGCGTGAGGCGCGCGGCTTCGTCTTCGCGGTCGGTGAAGTCGTCGAAGCCGAGGCTCCGGTACGAGGCGGTGTAGTCACCTGCAGCGGTCGCGCCGAGCGCCCGCACGCGCACCAGCACGGCGCTCCCGTCGGCCGAAACGAAGCCCACGCCGGCGTTCGCGAGCCCGCGGTTGTCTGCCGCGAGCAGCCGCGTACCGTCGGCATCGAAGACCTCGATGACGAGGGCCGTGTTGGGGTCTTCGCTCGTGGCCTCGAACCAGGTGATTTCGCGCACGTACGGAGCGATTCGAAACCAGTCGTGATCTCCGAGGGGCGCCAGGTTGCGCGTCGCGTTCGTCATCGGCGCGAGCACCGACGCCAACGGCGGGCACTCATCGGGTTCGGCGGTGTCTTCGTCGACGCCGCTGTGCTGCGTGTTGCAGGTCCACAAGGGAATCGCGCTGCAGCCCTCGCCTTCGGGTGCGTAGCCGAGGTCGCACCGGCAACTCGCGCCGCCGTTGATGACCTCGCAGGTGGTGCGACGCACGCGCGTACACGGGTTGGGGAGGCACGGGTTGCGCGCGACGCAGCTGCCTTCATGCACGAGCGCACCTGCGGGGCATTGGCACGACGCGCGGTCCGCGCGCAGCACGCAGCTCGAGCCGATGATGGCGTCGCACGAAATCGAAGCGCACACGTCGACGACGCGCTTCACGCAGCTCAACCCGTCGGCGCGAAAGCCCTCGTCACACAGACACGCGGCGACGCCCTGGTCGACGACGCAGCGACCGGTGCCACACGAGACATCTCCGCACGGGTTGTTGGGCGGGCTGGTCACCGTGCACCCACACAGCGTCACGCCCAACATCACGACGAGAAGACGAATCATTGGTGCTCCATGGAATGCGTGACCGTCGCCAATCAGCGCTGCGCGGGTCAAGTCGTACCTCGAAGAGAAGACGCTGTGCCGCGCAACGCGTGTGTTTAGAATCGTCGAGGTGTTGGTCTGAGGGAGGTGCGCGTGTTTGGTATCGGACTCGTTGATGATCACCCGATTGTTCGCGAAGGCCTGGCGTGGCTCATTGAGCGTGAACCTGACCTGAAGGTCGTCGGGCAGGCGGGCAACGCAGAAGAAGCTCGCGCGCTGGTCGGTGCCGAGCCGTCGCTGCACTGCCTGTTGCTCGACCTCACGCTGCAGCGCTCAGAGGCTTTTCCGTTGCTGGCCGAGCTCAAGGCGCAGCGCCCAGACCTGCCAATTGTCGTGCTCTCGATGCATGACGAGCACCTGTTTGCCCCGCGTGCCGTGCGCGCCGGCGCGAGCGGCTACGTGATGAAGGAAGCGGCGACGCACGCGCTCATCGCAGCCATTCGTGTGGTGCTCGCCGGTGGGCTGTGGGTCTCGCCGCGGGTGCGTGAGCAGCTCAGTCAACCCGAGCCGGTGACGCCGCTCGACAATCCGCGCGAGTTGCCGCTGCACCAGCTCACCGCGCGCGAACGTGAGGTCTTCTCGTTGCTCGGCCACGGCCTGGGCACCAAGGCCATCGCCGCAGAGCTCGGCATCAGCGTGAAGACCATCGAGACGTACCGCGCGCACATCAAAGAGAAGCTGCGCATCGACTCGTTGAGCGAGCTCATCGTTCGCGCCGCCCGCTGGGTCGGTTAGTCGCACCGAGTCTCAGGTAAAACCTGACTCAAGGCCGTCGGGTTCACCCCGATGGTGACGTTGCACGTCCGTTGGCACCATCCTGCCTGCTCCTGCGCGCGCTGGAGCGGAGGTGCTCACCCAGGTGAAAACGAAGCGGGTTTCAGTCGATGGCTCCGCGAAGCGCGACGCCGAGCGACCGCTCCTCGGCGGCACTGTCGTGAAGCTCCGTTTTCCGCAGACGTGGTCCTTCGACTTCGCGGAGCCGCCGTCCGTCGACCTCGTGGTGGCGGAAGCGCCTCCACGGCTCGACGGCGCGCGCGTGCGTGCGTTGCTCGCGGAGCGGCTGGGGGACGCCATCGAGACGTGGTTCCGCGCGTTGAGCGACGTCGGCATCGGCAGCTCGTCGGGGCAGGTGCACCGCGCGACGTTGCACGACGGTCGCGAGGTCGCGGTGAAGTTGCTGTTGAGCGGTGGCGATGCCCGCGTCGAGGCCTCGACGCTGCGCGACTTCACGTCGGCGTCGCACGAGCTCGGCGTGCGGGTGCCGGGCGTCGTCGAGTCGCTGACGAGGCGTGACGTGCTGGTGATGGACTGGTGTGGCGGCGAGCCCTTCGTGGCGGTGCGCGGCTGGTCTGCCGTCGAACGTCGCGCGCTCGCCTCGACGCTGCTGCGCTTCGTCTTCGGTTCGATGTTCGGCGTCGGTCGCGTTCACGTCGACCCACACCCGCGCAACCTCCGCTTCTCGCGAGGCAGCGCCGGGCCCGAGGTCGCGGTGCTCGACTTCGGAGCCGTGTTGACGCTCGAGCCGGGCGTGCGCCGCGCGTTGATGCACCTGGTCGCGGCTCGACTGGGCGTGCTCTCGCTCTCTTCTGATGACGCGTTCACGTTGTGGCGTGAGCTCGGCTTCGACCTCGCGGTGCTCGAAGCGGTGAAGGCGCGGCTGCCACGGCTGGGAGAAATTCTCTTCGCGCCGCTCGCGTCGACGTGGGGCTTCGAGACGCGCACCTGGCGACCGGCCGAGGCGTTGAACTCGCTGCTCGGTGAAGACAGGTGGAGCGCGCGCGCCGTGGTGCCGCCTTCGCTGCTGCCGTTGCTGCGCACGTTTCGTGGGCTGCTCTCGTACCTCGACGCGCTCGACGCGCCGGTGCCGTGGCGGCCCATCGTGGTCGACGCGCTCAACCGTGCGACGCCGGTGGCGCGGCCGACGCCGGTGCCAGCCAGACCCGCGGGCCGTGAAGCCCAGTCGCTGCGCATTCGCCTGACGGAGGAGGGCGAGACGAGGGTCGAGCTGCTCTTTCGCGCGCAGGTGACGCCGGTGCTCCGCGAGCTCGTGCCCGCTGGCGTGCTGCCGATGTTCGAGCGACGTGGGCTCGACGTCGACGCCGTCGCGCGTGCCGCCGTCGAAGCGGGGCTGCCGCGCGGTGAGCTCTTTGGTGGTGAAGAAGGAACGACGCAGGTGCGCATCTGGCTCGAGTGACGGAGGAGCACGCCATGCAGGTCGCGACCGTTGGCATGAACTACGAAGTGGCGGAAGGCCGCGAGGCGGCGTTCGAGGCACGCCTGGCGCGCGTCGTTCAGGCCATGCAGCAGGCGCCCGAGCACCTCAACACCATGCTCTATCGGCAGGTGACCGACGACCGCCGCTACCTCGTGGTCTCGGTCTGGCGTTCTCGTGAAGGCTTCGATGCCTTCGTCGCAACTGCAGCGTTTCGCGCCTTCGCACAGTGGAGCACCGAGCACGCGCTCATCGGGCAGCAGCATGAAATCTACGGAGACCCGTTGCCGCTGTTCGCTGCGCCGCCCGTGGCCTCTGCGTGAAGCGTTGGACTCCAGTGAAAGGTGCGCTGGAGTCGAGGTCATGACGCGCGCGCTTCATTGGGTGACGCAGGGTGAACGAGAAGACGTTCGTGCGGCGGCCCGGAGTCAGGGCGTCGTCGACGGCGGTGAAGCGGGGGGCGGGTGTCTCGTCGTCGGCTCGGCTGCGTACCTCGACGGTGAGGCGCTCGGCGCGAGCGTCGCGAGTCGTTGGCGGCTCGGGTTGTTGTGCGACGACGACGCGCCTGACGCGGTGGGGCGGCTGGCAGCGCTGGGGTACCACCACGTGCTGCGTTGGCCGCGTGACGCGCAGGCGATTGGTGACACGGTGGCCTCGCTCGAGGCACGAAACGCTGCGGCACATTCGCCCATCGTGCGTGAGCGGCTCGCGCTGCAGGTCGCGCAGGTCGGCGTCTGGGAAATCGACGTGCAGACCATGCGCATCAGCTGGGACGAGCGCGTCACCGAGCTGCTGGGCATGCCCGCGCCAGAGCACTTCACGAGCTACGAAGAGGCCGTCGAGCGCTACGTGCAGCCCAGCGATGCCTCGCGCGTCGCCGAGCTGGTCGCCAACGTGGTGACGAATGGCTCGTCGGACGCGTTGATGTTGAAGGTGAAGACGGCCGACGGTGCGCCGCGCACCATTCGGGTGAGCGCTGCGTTGGTCGAAGGGCGGGTGCTCGGCGTGCTGCAGGACATCTCCGAGATGCGCTCGCTCGAGCAGGCGCTCTACGACTCGGAGGCCCGGCTGCGCAGCATCGTCGAGAGCGCGGCAGACGGCATCATCACCGTCGACCAGGTCGGTGCGGTGCACAGCATGAACCCGGCGGCGCGGCGGCTGTTCGGCCTCGAAGACGACGCGTCGTCGCAGGTGCAGCTCTCGCAGCTGGTTCGTTCGCCGCGCACGTTGCTCGACTTCTCGGCGACAGGTGGCGGGTTGCTGCTGGTCGAAGGGCGCCGCGCGAATGACGAGACGGTCGAGCTCGAAGCGGCGGTGTCGATGCTCGCGCCGCCGGCGTTGCGCACCGTGGTGCTGCGCGACGTGACGCAGCGAAATCGTGAATCACTGCGCCTGCGTGACGCCACCGACCGCGTGATGGACACCGTCGCGCGCGAGCTGCACGACGACCTCGGCCAGACGCTCACCGCCATCGCGTTGTCGGCGCGCAAGCTGGAACTCGGTGTGCCGGCCGACATGCGCACCATCGCCGCCGGTGTGATGCAGCAGGCCAACGACGCCATCGGGGTGGTGCGTCGCATCAGCACCGGGCTCGCGGCAGAGGCGCAGCGGCCGTTGGCGGACCTCCTCGTCGAGCTGTCGCGCCGCATGGAGGGCGTGTTCTCGATGCAGTGCTCGGTGACGACGCCCCCCGACTTCCCTCGACTGCCGCTCGCGGCCGTCGCGCACCTGCGGCTGCTCGCGAAAGAAGCGCTGCTCAACGCGTGGCGACACGGGCAGGCGCGCCACGCGACCATCATCTTGCGCGCCGACGCGGGGCAGGGCGTGTTGGAGATTTCCAACGATGGCTTGCCGCTGCCGCAGCCGCTCCCTTCGTACGGGGTCGGCGTCAACAGCATGGCGCACCGCGCGCGGCTGGTCGGAGGCTCGCTGCAGCTGGTGAACGAGCCTGCGGGTGGTGTGCGGCTGCGCTGCACCTTCGCCATACCGGAAGAGTCGGCGGACTTTCTGTAGTGCGATGCTCGTGACGAAGGAGTCGAAGTGATGCGCTTCTTGTTGGTGCTGTGGTTGGCGTTGAGCGGTTGCACGAAGCCGGCGGCGCCGTCGGTGCGCCCACCGCGCGTATTGAACATTGCGGCGCAGGGTTCTGCGCAGCGCTTGATGGTGGTGTTGCACGGCGTGGGTAGCAGCGCCGACAACACGCTGCCGTTGGCGCAGGCGCTCTCGTCGATGGCGCCTGACGCCGAGGTGTTGGTGCCCGACGGGCTCTTCCCCTTCACCGGCGGGGCAGAAGGTCGCGAGTGGTACCGCCTCCAGGACATCAACGAGGCGAACCGCGCGGCGCGCGTGGAGCCGAGCGGCGTGGCGCTCTCCGCGTGGCTCGACGAGCAGCTCGCGCAGCGTCACCTCGACGGGAGCAGGCTCATCGTCGTCGGGTTCTCGCAGGGCGCCGGCCTGGCGCAGTGGTTGGCCGTGCGTCGCAAGCCGGCGCCGACGGCCATCGCGTTGTCGGGTCGCTTCGCCATTGCGGGTGAGGTCAAGGCTGCGCCGGGCGCGCGCGTGTTGATTGTTCACGGCACGGCCGACTCCGTGGTGCCGGTGGACAACGCGCAGCGCTCGGTCGACGGGCTCACGGCGCGCGGCGCGACGGTCGAACTCGAGCTGATCCCCGACCTGGGTCACTCCATCGACGCGCGCATGCTCGAGCGGGTGCGTCGCTTTCTTGCGCCGTGACGGCGGCCTTCACTTCGTCACGGTGACTTCGAAGTAGCGGTGCGGCCAGTCGCGCTTCTCGAACCAGAAGCCGCAGAACGTGTGGCCCACCTTCGCGCCGGTCAGCAGCAGAGTGTCGAGCGTCGCGTCCAACGAGAGCAGCTGCGCGTCGCACTGCATGAGGACGATGGGCAGCGGCAGCTTCACGGGCGCCGTCTCGCCCACGCGCACCGTCAGCAGGTCGGTGACGCCGCCATCACCAAGCCACCCGCCGTCGCCGTCGACCCAGCTCCATTTCTTCGGAGCGCCTGCGTCGACGACCCCACCGTCACTCGCGAGCACCAGCGTGAGCAGCCACCACATGGTCGGCGATGGTAAGCCTTGTCCTCGTGAACGTCGCCGTCGAAGAGCTGCGTCGCCTGCGTGGGTTCGCCGCGCGGAGGCTCGCCAACCCGCATGGTCAACAGCTCTGCGTGTACCTCGACACGCACGACTGGAGGTCGGCGCTGGGGTCGACGCCGCTCGCGCCGTGGGAGCTCAGCTTCGGGTACTCCACGCCGTACTGGGCGAGCTTGAGTGACGAGCAGCAGCTCGCGCTCAACCACTGGGCGTACCTGATGATGTACTTCCGCATCGGCGACGGGGAGCGCTTCGTGGTGCTCTGCAATGACGCCATCGCGAGCTCCCTCGAGGGGGTCGACGCGCAGGTCGCCGCGTTGATGCGCCTCGAGTCGCACGAAGAGGTCGACCACATCGCCGCCTTCACGCGTGTGATGGACGGCGTGCGTGCGTTGCACGGCCTCGAGGCGCTGCGCTTCCCCGTCAAGCCGCTGCGACCGCTGCTCGTCTCGAGGCCGGCGGTCTCTTTTCTCACGCGCTTCTTCGGCGCCGATTTCGTCACCACGTACTTTCTGGGGCGCGGCATCGTGAATCACATGGGCAAGGCCTTCGAGACGCGCGTCGCCGAGCAGTCGCACGCCACGTGGCTCTCGCGGCTCTCGCTGTTGCACACCGTCGACGAGAATCGGCACATGGCCGTCTCGCGCATGATGGCGGCGTGCACGTACCAACTGCTCGAGGCGCGGCGGTCACGCAGCCCGCTCTACGACGCACTCAATGAGGCGATGCAGCGCGCCACCATCACGTACACGTTCTCTGACGACATCACGACGGGGCAGGAGCGCGCGATGTCGCACCGCGCGGTGCCGCAGATGAAGGCGCTGCGCGCGCTGCCGCGGGAGCAGCTCGCCGCGTTGGTCGACGCGCACTTCGACGGCGTCACCGGGCTCGAGCGCGCGAAGAACGACTTCATGCCGAAGTTCAACCAGCGGCTGCTCGACCGCGCGGGGCTCACGCCGCGAGAGAAGCGCTACTGGTTCGAGCTGCTCGTTTCACTGCAGCGCAACCTGCGCTTCTTCCCCGACGGCTATGCGCCCGGCACCAGCGTCGCCGAGGCCTTCGAAGACGACGGTGCTTGAACCCACGCGCCGGGCGCGAGGTCTCCGAGTGACCACGGCCCGAAGCGCGTGCGGTGCAGCGCCTGCACGTGGAGCCCATGCGCGGCGAACATGCGGCGCACCTGGTGGTAGCGGCCTTCGCGCACCGTGAGCTCAGCGCGGCGCTCGCCCACCATGCGCAGGTGTGACGGCAGCGTGGTGACGGCCTCGGCGCCCTCTTTCAGCGGCACGCCGCGCGCGAAGCTCTCGATGACGGCGGCGGTGACGGGGCCGTCGAGCGTCGCTTCGTAGACCTTCTCGACGTGGTGCTTCGGCGACGTCATGCGCTGCACGAGCGCGCCGTCGTCGGTGATGACGAGCAGGCCCGAGGTCTCTTTGTCCAACCGGCCTACGGAGGTGACCTGCGGCGCTCGCTGCTGCCAGCGCGGCGGCAACAAGTCGTAGATGCGCTGCCCTTCGCGGGAGTCGTGCGTGCACACCACGCCGACAGGCTTGTGCAGCAACACCAACACGCCATCGGCGAACTCCAGCGGCGCGTCGTCGAGGCGCACCGTCGACGGTTCCACGCGGCGGCTGGCGTCGTCGCACAGCGCCTCGCCCACCTTCACGCGCCCCTCCGCGCACAGGCGCTGCGCCTCTTTGCGAGTGCAGTAGCCCAACGACGACAGCAGTTGATCAACCCGGCGCATGGTGTGCGCCCGCATACGTCACACAGGCGTCACAGTCACCGCGCCGCGCCTTCCGTTACATAGCGCGCACGCGATGTTCGAAGCCGAGCTGCCAGCGACCCCCGAAGTCTGTTTCGCCGAGTTCATCGACCTGCGCACCGCGCGCCTGTGGCTGCCGGGGCTCAAGAAGGCGAAGGTGGTGCGCGCCGACGCCGCAGGCCGCCCGCTGGAGGTCAGCTACGAGTTCGGCGACGTGCTCTCGTACGCGCTGGTCTACGCCTACGACGACGCGCTCAAGCGCGTGCGCTGGGTGCCGTCGGTGGGGGTGCGCGACGGCGTGTCGGGCTTCGCGTCATTCGAGGCGAGCGGGCGCGGCTGCAGGTTCCGCTACTCGCTCGAGAGCTTCCGCGGGCGCGGTGAGACGCACGAGCAAGACGTGGCCACCGCCTTCACGGCGTGGATCCGCTCGCGCGCCGCGGTCACTTGATGATGACGAAGGTCTGCTGGTTGAGCGCCAGCAGCGTGCCGGTCTCGCTCCACAGCTCTCGCAGCTCGACGCAGTAGCCCTGACTCGCGGCGGCCAGCCGCGCGCGGTGAAAGAGCGGCGCGGCGGGGTCGAGGCCTTCAAAGCGCACGAAGGGCTGAAACGTGAAGGCCACGGTGGCGAACGGGCGCGGCGCTTCTTCGACCGCGAACATCACCGGCCACCACGCGTCGGCGCAGGCCGCGAGGAACCCCGCGTCGCGCAGCGAGCTCGCTTCATTCGGGCGAATCCACCCCTCGGCGGCGGCCACGTCGTTGCCCGAAAACGGGAGGTACTTCGTGGGGCGAAACTCCCAGAAGCGCGCGAACGCCGGGCCGATGGGCGGCTCGACGGCGAGCACTTCTTGCTGGCGCCAATCGGGGCGTTCGGGCGCGGCGAGCTCCGTTCGTTCACGGTCGGTGACGCGCGTCTTGCCCAGCACGCCGACCGCGTGCGCCATCACCTCGCCGTTCTGCTCGAGGCGCACCGCGACGGTCGTCACCGCGTTGCCTTCACGCAGCGTCGAGAGCACCAGCTCCGAAGGGCCGGGCTGCACGGGCGCGAAGAGCTCCGCGGTCAGCGAGCGCAGCGGCCTGCCGGGCGTCGCCGCCTCGAGCGTGCGCGTCATGGCGCCGGTGAGCAGCCCACCGAAGAGCCCACGGCCCTGCTGCCAACCATCGGGCAGCGTCAGGCGGTACCTGCCGGGGCCCAGCGGCTCCGGCGTCAACCAGGTGTCGAGAGACATACGCCGCGTTGGTTAACGCGGTGCCGGCAAAAAGTCTCCACTGGCGACATTGCTCACGGGTTGAGCAGGCGAACCACGCGAATGCCGCCGTCGACGACCTGCCACACCTCGTAGGGCGAGGTGGCAGCGCCGGCGTCGAGGTCGAACTCCAACGCCCCCGAGGTGCCGTCGACGTTGATGGCGACGCCCTGCGAGAGGTTGTTGGACGCTTCAATCCACTTGTCGGCGCGGAGCGGAATCGCGGGCTGGGCCACCTGGAGCTTCCGCATGCCTTCGCCCATGCCTGCGCCGGTAATCGTGGCGCCGCCCTGCGAAGCCCACGCCGCCGACAGCATCACCAGCCACGTCGCGTCGTAGCTGTGCGAGGTGTACGAGAACGTGAGCGGGTCGGTGTTGTTGTAGCGGCCTCGGAAGCTGTCACGGAACGACGTGAACGCGCCGCCGGCGCCCTGCGCGGGGGCGGTGCCCAGCGAACCCTCGAGCGGGCCGCGCGTCGTCGGCGTCAGCACCGCAGGGTCTTTCGCCGCGTCGGTGAGGTACCAGCGATGCCCGCCGTCGGTGCGCGAGAGGTTCGGGTAGGTCTGCGCGCGCGTGATGACCTCGCGCACGTCGGGCGGAAACCCGATGAGCACCGTGGCGCGGGGAATGCCGTTGGTGAGCCCGATGGCGACGTTGGCGTACGAGTCGGCGACGCCCTCCCGGTACTCGTGGCGCGTGTTCTCGTAGCCGGCGCCGAGCAACCCGTCGCAGAGCGGTTGGCCGAACGCGCGGCCGTAGTCGCTCGCGCTGAAGACCACGTCGATGCGCACGTCGCCCGCGTCGGGGAAGTCGGCCTTCACCAACGCCACCACCGCGCGCGCCTGCACGGTGTCGGGCGGTGAAATGCGCCACACGTTGCCTTCGCGTTGAAAGGTGGGCGTGAGCGCGGGGCTCGTCGCCGTGGCCGAAATGATGAGCGTGCCCGCGTCGATGCGCAGCGGGTTCTTCGCGGCCTCCTGCGTCTGGCCGCTGCCCGACGTGAGCACTGCAGGCACCTGGAGGTTCTTCACCATCCACTCCAGCTGTTGGCTCAGCGCCGAATCACTGCGGCCGGTGTCGCACACGAAGAGCGCGAAGTGCCGGTTCGACAGGCCCTTGTTGTCGTTGGCCTCGGAGATGGCGAGCTTCATCGCGTTGAGGCCCTGCAGCTCGGAGTCGTCGACCTCGCCGGTGCTGTCAGTCAACGGCAGCAGCGCGGCGATGGGAATGCGGTTGCCTTCGCTGAAGGGCTCTGTCGAGCCACCGGCGTTCTCGCGACGACAGCCCGAGGGCAACGACAGGCAGTAGCCGCTGCTGCACGCCGCGACGGCGCCACACTCGGCGTCGCTCTCGCACTCGGTGAAGTTACCGGCGGTGGTGAAGCTGCAACCGACGAGCACCCCGACGACGGTGGCGCCGATGAAGACGAGAGGTGTGCGCATCAGAATGAAGCTCCCACGCTGGCCACCGCGCCCCCGGCGATGGGCGCGACGACGACGTTGACGGCCCGCGGCGGCTCGTCGCCCTTCGGGTACAGGATGACGGCGGTCACGCCCGCGGCGATGCCCACCAGCAGCGAGATGTCGGTGACGGCGGCGGTGGTGCGCGTCTCAGTCTCGAGGCGGCGCTTGTCGGCGAGCGTGTCGGCGGTGCGGAACGCGTCGCGGTTGACGGCCGAGACGATGCTGAAGGTGAGCGCCGAGGCGAGGCCCGCTGCGGCGACCCCGCCGGTGGCGAACGCGGCGAGCTTGCGAACGTTGACGGTCTCGGTCTCTCGGGCTTTGCGGTCGCGCTCTTTGGCTTCGAATTCACGGCGCTGCTTGCGCGCTTCGTTGGCCTCGGCGTCGGCGCGGGCTTCGGCCTTCTTCGCGTCGTCTTGCAGGCGGGTCTTCTCGGCGTCGCGCACCTGCTTGTCGGCTTCACTGCGCGCGACGAGCGTGCGCAGCCGGTCCATCGCGAGGTTGGCCTTCTTCAGGAGGTCGGGCTGCGTTTCTTCAGCCGGGAGCCCGACGTACGTCCGGTAGTACTCGAGGGCTGACTCGAGTTCGCCTGCCTGGTCGTACGCGCGCGCGATGTTGTAGAGGTACAGCGCGCTCGGCTCGGTGTCGTAGGCCTTGCGCAGCGTCTCGGCGGCCTCTTTGTACTTGTTGTCTTTGTAGAGACGGTCGGCCTCCTTCGCGAGCGCGGAGGCCTTCGGGTTGGCGCTGAAACCGGCGGTCGCGCAGGTGAGCGCCACGAGGAGTGCAAAGCGACGCATGGACCCGTGATGCTACCCGCAAACACGCCCGGTGCCCCGCACTTCGCCCGGCTCGGCGCACCACATACGAAGGCCCCGGTTCCTCACGCGGGAGCCGGGGCCTCGTCGCTTCACCAGCGTGGCGCGCTTTTCAGCTCAGGCGCGAGAGCAGCTGCTGCCGAATGAGCTCGAGCGTTTGGGGCATCTTCTCGCCGAACTGGTCGAAGAAGCTCTTCTGGCTCTCGAGCTCGGTCTTCCATTCGCCTTCGTCGATGTGCGTCGCTTCGTCGACGGTGTCAGCGGCGATGTCGAGGCCTGAGAGGTCGATGTGGCCCTGCTTGGGCACCCAACCGAACATCGTCTCCTGCGCGCCGACCTTGCCGTGCGCACGGTCGAGGATCCACTTGAGCACGCGCATGTTGTCGCCGTAGCCGGGCCACAGGAACTTGCCGTCCTTGTTCTTGCGGAACCAGTTCACCATGAAGATCTTCGGCGGGTACGGCACGCGCTTCTGCATCTTGAGCCAGTGCTCGAAGTACTCGGCGACGTTGTAGCCAGCGAAGGGCAGCATCGCCATCGGGTCACGGCGCACGACGCCCTGCGCACCGGTGGCCGCGGCCGTCGTCTCGGACGCCATGGTGGAGCCCAGGTACACGCCGTGCGCCCAGTTGAAGCTCTGCATCACGAGGGGAATCGTGGTGCTGCGGCGACCGCCGAAGATGATGGCGGAGATGGGCACGCCGCGCGGGTCGTTCACGTGGCTCGAGAGAATGGGGTTGTTGGCGGCCGGCGCGGTGAAGCGCGAGTTGGGGTGCGCGGCCTTCTCGGTCGAACCCTTCTTCCAGGGCTGGCCCTTCCAGTCGATGAGCTCCTCGGGCACCTCGCCGTCGAGGCCTTCCCACCAGACTTCACCGTTCTTCGTCACCGCGACGTTGGTGAAGATGGTGTTCTTCGCGATGGTCTTCATCGCGTTGGGGTTCGACTTCATGTTCGTGCCCGGCGCGACGCCGAAGTAGCCGTTCTCGGGGTTCACGGCCCAGAGGCGACCGTCTTCACCGACGCGCAGCCACGCGATGTCGTCGCCCACGGTGAAGACGCGCCAACCGTCGAAGCGGCGGGGCGGAATCATCATGGCGAAGTTGGTCTTGCCGCACGCCGACGGGAACGCCGCGGCGACGTACGTCTTGTTTCCGTCGGGGTCTTCGACACCGAGGATGAGCATGTGCTCGGCGAGCCAGCCTTCCTTCTTGCCGAGGTAGCTGCCGATGCGCAGCGCGAGGCACTTCTTGCCCAGCAGCGCGTTGCCGCCGTACCCAGACCCGAAGCTCCAGATCGCGTTGTCTTGAGGAAAGTGGCAGATGTAGCGACGCTCGGGGTTCAGGTCGCCCGTGCAGTGCAGGCCACGGTTGAATTGCGTGCCTTCTCCCAACATGTCGAGCGCGGGCTTGCCCATGCGGGTCATGATGCCCATGTTCAGCGCCACGTAGACGCTGTCGGTCAGCTCGATGCCGATCTTCGAGTGCTCTGAACCCAGGGGGCCCATCACGTAGGGCACCACGTACATGGTGCGACCCTTCATGCTGCCTTCAAAGAGCCCCTTCAACTTCGCGTAGGCGTCTGCGGGCGCCATCCAATTATT
>JAMHXF010000062.1:0-97260 GCA_035910535.1 Archangium sp.
GCCCTTCTCGAGAATGAAGGCGGTGATGCCCTTCTGCTTCTTGCTGGCGTCGGTGACGGCGAGCACCACGAAGACGTCACCCACGGTGCCCTGCGTGATGAACATCTTCGAGCCGTTGAGCAGCCACGTGTCGCCCTGCTTCACCGCCGTGGTCTTCATGCCGGCCGAGTCGCTGCCGCTGCCCGGCTCCGTCAGCGCCCACGCGCCGAGCCATTCGCCGGTGGCGAGCTTCGGAAGGTACTTCTGCTTTTGCGCGGCGTTGCCGGCGACACGAATGTGCGAGGTGCCGAGGCCGTTGTGCGAGGCGACAGTCAACGCGAGCGAGCCGTCGTAGCGGGCGATCTCTTCGACCACCACGGCCACCGCGAGCGCGCCCATGCCTGCGCCGCCGAACTCTTCGCTGATGCGAATGCCCATGAGGCCGAGCTGGCCGAGCTCACGAACGATCTCGAGCGGAAACTTCTCCGAATGATCCCAGTCGCGCGCCTTTTCCTTCACGCGCTTCTCGCAGAAATCGCGAACGGTCTTCTTCATCGCCTGGATGTCTTCGGGAAGTTCGAATTCCATGCGCGCGCGTATACAGAGTCAGGCGCGTCGTGACACGTCTCGTTGCGACGTATTTTCCGTAGTGAACGAGTGGGATTTATCGAGCGCGCGATGCAGCTGACAGATGGCACCGTGGAACATTGGGCGTGGCGCTACGTGAGCACGACGGAGCTCGCGGTGAAGCTGCGCCCGCCGGCTCCACCGACGGTATGGAGCGGTGAAGGCATGCGGCTCGACGCTCCGGGTCGCCCGGTTGAATTGGTGCAGCGAGAGGGCCGCCACAAGACCCCGAAGGATCTCAAGGTCACCGCGAAGCGCGCCGAGCTGCTGCACACGTTTCTGCATCACGAGCTGCAGGCCGCAGAGTTGATGGCGTGGGCGCTGCTCGCATTTCCTGAAGCGCCGGCGGCGTTTCGTCGCGGGCTGCTGGGCATCTGCCGCGATGAGCAACGGCACCTCGGGCTGTACGCAGCGCACCTCGAGACGCTGGGCTTTCCGTTCGGCTCGTTTCAGATCAACGACTGGTTCTGGCGACGCGTGCCCTGCGAGACGCCGACGATCTTCGTGGCGCGAATGGCCATCGGCTTCGAGGGCGGCAACCTCGATCACGGCGCGCGCTTCACCGCGGCGTTCGCAGAAGCAGGTGACGCGCGCGCGGCCGAGATTCAGGCGCAGATCACCGAAGAGGAGATCTCCCACGCGGCCTTTGGCCTGCACTGGTTTCGCGAGTTCACCGGCGGCCTCGACTTCGAGACGTGGAGCGCGATGTTGCCCAGGCCGCTCAGCCCGCAGATGACGCGCGGCACCACGATGAACCACGAGGCGCGATTGCGTGCGGGCTTCACGCCGGACTTCCTCGCGGCGTTGGAGAAATTTTGAACGTCTGGGTGCTGAACCTCGACGCTGAAGACGAGCTCGCGTTGGGCGGGCGCGCGCACACGCCAGGTCGCGTGATGGAAGAGCGAATTCGCGGCCTGCTCCCGCGCCTCGCCGCGCTCGTGCGAGACGAATTCACGCTCTACCCGCTCGCGGCGAGAGGGGTGGGCGACGTCATCGGCCGCGCCTGGTGCCCGACACGCTGGGCCCTGAAGACGATGCACGACGCAGGCGTCACGCCAGCGCCGCACCCGTCGATGGAAGTGCTCTGCCGAGTGAACCACCGACGCTTCAGCGCCGAGTTGGGCCAGCACCTGCCCGGTGCGCACTACGTCGAGTCGCTGACGTCACTCCCGCCCGGCCAATGGCTCTTGAAACGTCCTTACGGCTACGCAGGTCGCGGCCGCCGCAAGGTGACGGGAGGCGCGTTCACGCCCGCAGACGAAGCCTTCATCGCCGCGTCGAGCGACGGCCTTCAAGTCGAACCGTGGGTCGAACGCGTTCTCGACTGCGCGCAACACGGCTGGCTGGAACCGAGCGGAGACTTCACGCTGGGCCAACCCACCGTGCAGCACGTCGACGAACACGGCGCATGGCAAGCAACCGAAGTCGCTCCAAACCTGAAGGAAGCTCCACTTCTTCACGCCGAAGCAACGCGCGTCGCGCACGCACTCCACGCCGCCGGCTACTTCGGGCCGTTCAACCTCGACGGCTACCGTTGGCGCGCAGAAGACGGCACCGAGCACTTCCAGCCGCGCAGTGAAATCAACGCGCGGTTCTCGATGGGCTGGGCCATTGGAATGGGCGACTACCGACCTCGATAGATCGGTGCGCGCTTCTCAGCGAAGGCCTTCAACCCTTCGAGCCTGTCTTCCGTGCCGAGCGTCAGCGCGTACTTGTCCTGCTCCAGCGCGAGTGCGTCATCGAGCCCGAGGTGAGCGCCTTCGTCGATCGCGTGCTTGGCCAGCGCGACGGCGATCGGCGCGTTCTCACAGATCTGCTTCGCGAGCGTCTCTGCGTCTTCAAGCGTGCCGACGCGCGTCGCGAGCCCGAGCGACACTGCTTCTTCTGCGGCCACGCGGCGACCAGTGAGAATGAGCTCCTTGGCGACGCCCTTCCCCACCAGCCGCGGCAGCCGCTGCGTTCCACCTGCGCCGGGGATGATGCCGAGCTTCACTTCGGTCAGGCCCATCTCCGCCGTCGGAGCGATCACACGCAAGTCGCAGCACAACGACAGCTCGGTGCCGCCGCCGAACGCGACGCCGTTGATGAACCCGATGAAGACCGTGTCTGACAACTCGAGCGCTCTGAAAATGCGACGCACCTGCTCGAGGAACACGGGCACCTCTTCGGGCTTCATGGTGGCGCGCTCCTTCAAGTCGGCGCCGGCACAGAACGCCTTGTCGCCCGCGCCGCGCAACACAACCGCGCGCACAGCTCGATCTGCACCCGACACGCGGCGAACGTTCTCGCCGAGCTCCTTCACCATCGCCTTCGAGAGCGCGTTGCGACGAGCCTCGCCGTTGATGGTCCACACTTCGTAAGCGCCCTTCGCGTCGATGCTGATCTCGCTCATGTGCGCTGCCTAGCAGGCACGTGCTGAAATCGGGACCGTGTTGGGTAAGTTGCGCGCGACATGCAGGCCCTCATTCGGATTCCGTACGTCGTCATCTTCGTCGCTGCGTCGGCGCTCGCGCGCATCGGCGGTGGCGAGAGCTTCAACTCCGGCAACGGCTCGTCTGACAGCGACGGTGGAGGCGACGGCGGCGCGATCGCCGAGTTGTTGATCTGGTTGGTGATTCGCCACCCGACCATCGGCATTCCCGTCGCGATCGCGGTCGTCGGCTACTACGTCTACATGAAGTCGAAGGTCGGCGACGCGAGCACGCGCAAGGCGATCGACCGCGCTGAATCAGAGCGACGCACGCAGGTCAGCGCCGGCGCCGTCGAGGGCTGGGTGACCGCGCTCACGTCGAAAGACCCGGGCTTCGATCTCCTCAAGCTGTTCGACCGCACGCGCCGCCAGTTCATCGAACTGCAAGACGCCTGGTTCAAACGAAACCTCGAGCCGGTGCGCAAATACCTGAGCGACGCCACCTTCCAGCGCCTCGTCGTGCAGTTGAAGTTGCTGGAGCTCAACGGCGTGCGCGACGCCATCGCCGACCCCGTGGTGCTCGACATGCAGATCATCGGGCTCGAGCAGAACGACTCGTTCGACAGCATTCACGTTCGCGTCACCGCCGACCTGAAAGACACCGACGCGCCTTCGACCGCGACCGACGAAGAGGCGCTGGCGCTCGCGCGAAAGCAGAAGCCCGATCGCTTCACCGAAGTGTGGACGTTCGTTCGTAAGCCCGGCGCACAGACGAAGGTCGACGGCGACGTGAGCCAGGGCAAGTGCCCGAACTGCGGCGCTCCATTCACCGGCGGCGCGGCGAATACGTGCGAGTTCTGCGGCGCGATCGTCAACAGCGGCAACTACGACTGGGTGCTCTCGGAGATCACCCAGGGCAGCCAGCACCAGCCACACCCCATGCTCCCCGATGGCTTCGCGAAGGCCCGCCAGACCGACGCGTCGCTCACCACCGAAGCGCTCGAAGATCGCGCGTCGCTCGTGTTCTGGAAGTGGGTCGAAGCGCAGTCGCTCGGAGATCAAAGCAAGCTCGCCAAGGTCGCCCTGCCCGCCTTCGCCGCCGGCGTTCAGAAGCGCGCGTTCCGTGAGTGCGCGGTGGGCGCGGTGAACACGCAGCAGCTCACGCAGCAGAACGGGAAAGACGTGGCCGCCGTCGAGCTCAAGTGGAGCGCGAAGATCGCCGGAGGCGCGTCGCAGCCGCTGCGCTACGTGATGCTGCTCGAGCGCGCGTCGGGCGCGAAGACCAGCGACGACCACGGCATGTCGACGAACCGCTGCTCGCAATGCGGCGCGCCGCTCACCGACAACGGGCAGCCCACCTGTGAGTTCTGCGGCAACGCGCTGGCGAGCGGAGATCACGACTGGGTGCTGCGCGATCTCGGGAGCTGGGAATGGTGGCGCAGCCTCGGCGGAACGCCGGCGACTTCTCGCGCTGCGCCGGCCGCCGCGCGCGTGCCCGATCGCGAAGAGCGTGAACGCCTCGTCTACCTGATGGCGGTGATGGCGAAGGCCGACGGCGTGGTCGACGAGAGCGAGCTCAAGCTCTTGAAGATGGCCTCGGAGCGCTGGGGCGTACCGTGGGCCAACGTCGAGCTCGCGCTCAACGCGAGCGGTGATTCGTTGTTCGGCAAGTTGATCGTTCGTGGCTCGGTCGAAGCAGAGTCATTCATGCGCGAGCTGGTGCAGGTCGCCATGGCCGACGGGAAGATCGACGCCAGAGAGCGCAAGCTGCTCGCGAGCGCCGCCAACCACCTGGGCCTGACGCCGCGCTTCAATGAGTTCGTGAAGTGACCCTGCTCGCCGTACTTCTGCTGGCCGCCACGCCGGCGCCGCACGATCACTTCGAGCCCGGGGCGATCTTCTCGATTCCGCACGTGGCGGTGCAGTTCAGCGAACGCGAGCAGCTCGGCTTCATCGTCACGTTGCCGTGGGCGATTCGTATGAAGACGCCGAGCGACAAGCCCTTCATGCCGCGCGTGTTCGTCGTCGAAGGCGGCGTGCTCATCGCGAAAGAGACCGCATTCAAGGGCCGCGTCGGCCTGCGGTGGCTCTACCCGATCACGTCGTGGCTCGAGGCGGGGGCCGGGTTCGGGCTCACCGGCGAGCTCGGCACCACGGCGCTCATGGCCTCGAGCTTCGAGGTGCTCGCCCGCTTCGGCAGCGGGCCCATCGGCTACGGGACGATCTTCGGCCGCTCGGAGCTGCGGCTCGACGGCTCGTCGGCGTGGATTGCGGGTCTCGGCTTCGCGTTCTGGTGACGCACGTGGAGCCCATTCACGCCTTCGTGCTCTCGATTGATTGGCGCGACACGGCGCGCGGCCTCGAGCTGACGATGTGGGCCTCGAGCCCGAAGCACGGCGTCGTCTGCGCGTTGTTCACCGGCCAGGAAGCCGTGATGTTCGTGCCGCGTCACGCCGAAACGCAGGCAGGGCGACGTGTCTCGCGCGAGCTCAAGACGCTGCAAGGCACGCCGGTCGACGCGGTGTACTTCAAGAGTCAGCGCGCGCTTCAAGACGAGCGGGCGCGCATTCGTTCGAGCGGCGGCGTCACGCTCGAGTCAGATCTCAAGCCCACCAACCGCTTCGCCATGGAGCGCTTTCTCAAAGGCGGCGTGACCCTGGTTGGCCGCGCCACCGAGCGTCACGGCGTGCTGCGGCTGACGAACCCCACGGTGAAGCCAGTCGAGGTGACGCCGCAGCTGCGGACGCTCTCGCTCGACATCGAGACCGACGGCTGGGACGGCCCTGTGCTTTCGGTGGCGCTGGCGTCGGACGACTCCGAGCACGTCTTCATCACGGGCACGGAGATCTCGGCGCCGGGCATCACCTGGTTCGAGTCAGAAGCCGCGATGCTCACGGCCGTCTTCGCCGACCTCCGCCGCCTCGACCCCGACGCGTTGCTCGGCTGGAACGTCGTCGACTTCGACCTGCGCGTGCTGGGCGAGCGCTGCGCCGCGCTGGGTGTTCCCTTTCTCATCGGCCGCGCGGGAGAGACAGCGCGGGTGCTGGTCGGCGACGGGCCGCAGTCGGTTTCAATCGCGCGCGTGCCGGGGCGCGTGGTGCTCGACGGCGTGGCGACGCTGCGAAACGCGTCGTGGGCGTTCGAGCGCTACACCCTGGAGCACGTCGCGCAGACGCTGCTCGGGCGGGGAAAGAAGCGCGACGCGAGCGTCAACGCGCTCACTGAGATTCGGCGCATGTACCGCGAAGCGCCCCTCGAGCTCGCCGCGTACAACCTCGAAGACGCGCGCCTCGTTCGCGACATCTTCGCGAAAGGAAAGCTGATCGACTTTCTCGTCGCGCGCACGCGGCTGACCGGGCTGTTGCTCGACCGCCAGGGCGGCTCGGTGGCCGCGTTTGACTACCTCTACCTGCCGAAGCTGCACCGCCGCGGGTACGTCGCGCCTGACGTCGGAGCGCTCGAGCCCGCTGCGTCACCCGGCGGGCACGTGCTCGACAGCGTGCCGGGGTTGATGCGCAACGTCGCGTCGTTCGACTTCCGTTCGCTGTACCCGAGCATCATTCGCACCTTTCAGATCGACCCGCTCGGCCTCTGGGTTCAAGGCGTGAAGCCGGTCGACGGGTTCGAAGGTGCGCGCTTCGCCCGCGCGGGCGGCATTCTCCCGGAGCTGATTTCGGCGCTGCACGACGAGCGCACCCGCGCGCGTGAGTCGGGCAACGACACGCTGTCGACGGCCATCAAGATCTTCATGAACTCGTTCTACGGAGTGCTGGGCACGCCGGGGTCACGCTTCTTCGACCCACGACTGGCGAGCTCTGTCACGCGGCGCGGCCACGAGATCATCGAGCGCTCGAAGCAGTTCTTCGAAGCGCGTGGCCACCAGGTCATCTACGGCGACACCGACTCGCTCTTCGTTCGACTGCCCGACTCGCTCGACGAGGCCACCGCGCGCTCCGAGGGCGCTCGTCTGGCGGCGGAGATCAACACGTATTGGAAAAATCGCATCGCCGAAGAGCACGACCTCGAGAGCTTCCTCGAGATGCGCTTCGACGCGCTCTACCTGCGCTTCTTGATGCCCTCGCTGCGTGGCGAAGATCGTCGCGGGAGCAAGAAACGCTACGCGGGGCTCGCCGACGGGCGCCTCGTGATTCGCGGCCTCGAAGCGGTGCGCACCGACTGGACGCCGCTCGCGCGCGAAGCGCAGCGGGAGCTGCTGGCGCGGGTGTTCAACGATCAACCATGGGAGCCGTGGCTCGTGTCTCTGCGCGCGCAGGTCTTGAGCGGGCAGCTCGACGACAAGCTCGTGTACCGACGCAGGCTCCGCCGCGACGTCGACGCATACGAGTCGTCGTCACCGCACGTGAGGGCCGCGCGCATGGTGGCTGAAAGAGATGACGCTGACGACGCGCCGGTCTCCGAAGTCGAATACCTCATGACTTCGCGCGGCGCTCAGCCGCTGGGTCAACTCACGGCGCCCATCGACTACGCGCACTACCTCGACAAGCAGCTCGCGCCTGCGCTCGACGTGGTGCTCACGCAGCTCGGCACCAGCTGGGACCGCCTCGCCGGAGAGCAGCTCCAGCTCTTCGAGTGACCTACTCGAGCGCGGCGATTCGCCAGCCTTGCGGCTCGAGCACCAACTGCAGCGCCCTTCCCTGTGCGAGGGGCAACGTCGAACCCTGCTGCGCGACGACGAACGCGTCGCCCCGGTGGCTCCGCAGCAACGCCACGCGATCGACGGCGCGTGGGTCGACTTCAAAGTCACGCGCGAGCTGCGCGCCGTCGTAGCGATCGCGCCACGACTTCGAGAGCCACTGCAGCGCGTCGTCGAAGCGCTGTGTTTCAACGGCATGAAGAAACGCGTCGAGCACCGCGCGCTGTTCTGCCGCTGGGTCGACGTGCGGCGTTTCAGGCGGAGTCTCTCGGAGCGGCGGCGTCGTTGCGCAGCTCGTCGCGAGCGCGGCAACGAGCCACCACTTCACGGCGCACCGGCATCAAGCGCGAGGAACACGCGCTTCGTCATCGGCAGGTTGGCGCGACGAATCTGCATCACGGGGGTCAGCACCACGTTCTCCGTCGGCCGCGCGGCCGGCGGAGGCGCGACGATCACCGGCTGGACAGGCGCAGCGGGAGAAGGAGGCGTCACCTCCGGCTCTTTCGGCTTCCACACCGACAGAATGATGACCGTGACAACGAAGGCTACGACTGCACCGAGGGCTACCTGCCGCATGAGAACGCGCTTACCCGATGCCTGAAGCGCTGGTCTATACCCGCGCGCCATGAGCGGACCCCGTGAAGTGCGCGCCCCGCGCGGCGCCGAGCTGACCTGCAAAGGCTGGGTGCAGGAAGCCGCGATGCGCATGCTGATGAACAACCTCGATCCCGACGTGGCCGAGCGCCCGCAGGAGCTCGTCGTGTACGGCGGCACCGGCAAGGCCGCGCGCGACTGGCCCTCGTTCGATCGCATCGTCGCGGCGCTGAAGAACCTCGGCGACGACGAAACGCTGATGGTTCAGTCGGGCAAGCCTGTCGGCATCTTCAAGTCGCACGCTGACGCGCCGCGCGTGCTGCTCGCGAACTCGAACCTCGTCGGTGAGTGGGCCACGTGGGAGCACTTCCGCGAGCTCGAGCGCAAGGGCCTCATGATGTACGGCCAGATGACGGCCGGCTCGTGGATCTACATCGGTACGCAGGGAATTCTGCAGGGCACCTACGAGACCTTCGTGCAGGCGGGGCGCACGCACTTCAACTCGGAAGATCTCGCGGGCCGCGTGGTGTTGACGGGCGGGCTGGGCGGCATGGGTGGCGCGCAGCCGCTCGCGTGCACCATGGCCGGCGGCGTGATGTTGGCGATCGAAGTTGACGCCACGCGCGCGCAGCGTCGCATCGAAACGAAGTACCTCGACGTGATCGCGAAGGACCTCGACGAGGCGTTGAAGCTCGTCGCTGAAGCGAAGGCCTCGAAGACCGCGAAGTCGGTAGGTCTCATCGGCAACTGCGCAGACGTGTTGCCCGAATTGGTGCGTCGTGGTTTCGCGCCCGATCTCGTCACCGACCAGACGAGCGCGCACGACCCCCTCGCCGGCTACATCCCTTCAGGGTTGACGCTCGAGCAGGCCGCTGAACTGCGCAGCTCGAACCCGAAGGAATATGTCGAACGCAGCCACCGCTCGATGGCTGAACACGCGCGCGCGATGTTGGCGTTCAAAGAACGCGGCGCTCACGTGTTCGACTACGGCAACAACCTGCGCGCCGGTGCAGTGAAAGGCGGTCTTGCGAACGCCTACGACTTCCCCGGCTTCGTGCCCGCCTACATCCGCCCGATGTTCTGCCGCGGCGAAGGCCCGTTCCGCTGGGTGGCGTTGTCGGGAGATCCCGCAGACATCAAGGTCACCGACGACGCGCTCATGGAGCTCTTCCCCGAAAAGAAGCACATGGTGCGGTGGCTGCGAATGGCCGGCGAGAAGGTGAAGTTCCAGGGGCTGCCGGCGCGCATCTGCTGGCTCGGCTACGGCGAGCGGCATCGCGCGGGCCTGCTGTTCAACGAGCTCGTGCGCACCGGCAAGGTGAAGGCGCCGATCGTCATCGGGCGAGATCACCTCGACTGCGGCTCGGTCGCCTCGCCCAACCGGGAAACCGAGGCGATGAAAGACGGCACCGACGCCGTCGCAGACTGGCCGATCCTCAACGCGATGATCAACGCGGTGAACGGCGCGTCGTGGGTCTCGTTTCACCATGGTGGTGGCGTGGGCATCGGCTACTCGCTGCACGCCGGCCAGGTGATCGTCGCCGACGGCACTGAGGCTGCCGCGCGCCGCATCGAGCGCACACTGCAGTCTGACCCCGGCATGGGCGTCATTCGTCACGTCGACGCGGGCTACGACGAGGCCATCGCCGCGGCCAACGAGCGCGGCGTGAAGATCCCCGGCGTGACGGTGTGAGCTTCGACCTTCTCATTCGTGGCGCGTCTGAGGTGTTGACCTGCACCGGCGACGGCACCGCCGAGTCGATGCTGGCGCCCATCAAGCGAGGCTGCGTCGGCATTCGTGACGGCCGCGTCGCGTGGCTGGGCACGGCGCCAACCGAAGAGGCCGCGCTGGAGATCGACGCGCGCGGAGGCTTCGTCGGCCCGGGCTTCGTCGATTGCCACACGCACGTGGTGTTCGCCGGAGATCGCTCCGAAGAGTTCGAGCAGCGAACCCAGGGCCGCACTTACCTGGAGATCGCCGCCGCTGGCGGTGGCATCGCCCGCACCGTCACCGCCACGCGCGCCGCGAGTGAAGACCAGCTCTTCAAGCTCGCCCTGCCCCGCCTCGAGCGGCTGTTGCGCCACGGCGTGACGACCGCCGAAGTGAAGAGCGGCTACGGGCTCGACGTGGAGTCGGAGCTGCGCATGCTGCGCGTCGTTCGCCGGCTCGGCGAGCAGCAGCCGATTTCTCTGGTCGGCACATTGCTCGCGCTCCACGCGATCCCTCCGGAGTTCAAGAGCGATCGCGCCGGTTGGGTGAAGCTGGTGATCGACGAGTTGATTCCGCGCGTCGCAGCTGAAGGGCTCGCGCGCTTCAATGACGTGTTCGTCGAACAGACCGCCTTCACGCACGACGAGGCGCGCGCGGCGTTGGAAGCGGGCCTGCGTCACGGGCTCAAGCCGCGCCTCCATGTGGATCAAATGACGGCGAATGGCGGCGCGCAGTTGGCGGCGTCGCTCGGCGCGGTGACTGCAGATCACCTCGAGCAGATCTCGCCCGAAGGTATCGCGGCCCTCGCGCGCGCGGGCACCATCGCGGTCTTCGCGCCGACGTCGACGTTGTTCGCCAAAGCGCGGCCCTTCGCGCCGGGTCGTGCGCTCCGTGACGCGGGCGTGCGCGTGGCGCTGTGCACCAACTGCAACCCCGGCAGCTCGCACAGTGAAAACGTGTTCCTCGCGATCGGCCTCGCGTGCGTCGAGAACGGCCTGACGCCAGCAGAGGCGTACCTGGGCTTCACGCGCTTCGGCGCCGACGCCATCGCCGACTCTCAGCTGGGTCGACTGCAGGTCGGCGCGCCGGCAGACCTCGTCATCTTCAACGCCGAGAGCTACCGCTCGTTGCCGTACCACTTCGCGATGAACGACGTGGCGCACGTGGTGAAATCCGGACAGCCCGTCTTCTAGAAATCACGCGCGGCGGGCGGTAAAAGCTCCCGCATCGATGTGCCGGATCTTCGCTGTCCGATCTACGACCCCGCTCAGTGTTCGCCCTGCGTTCGATCGCCTGCGTCAGCTCGCGGCCGAACACAAAGACGGCTGGGGTATCGCCACCTTCCGTGAAACCGGTCGCGCGCATGAACGCCGCGTCGACTCTGCCGCGAGCTGTCTGCGCTTCGACGAGTTCGGCCACGAGCAGACCCAGTCGATGCTGGTGCACATTCGCCTCGCGTCGGTCGGCACGATTCACGAGCGCAACAACCACCCGTTCTGCGCCGGGCCGTGGGTCTTCATGCACAACGGAACGCTCAAGAACTTCGAGAAGGTGCGCGCGCAGTTCGAGGCGGAGATCGACCCCGGGTTCCGCGCCGAAATGACTGGCGAGACCGACTCTGAACGGTGCTTCGCGCTCTTCCGCACGTTCCTCGGCGAGAGCGACGACGTCGAAGGCGCGCTGACAAAGACCTTCCGCACCGCCGCGGCGATCTGCGACGACGACAGCGAAGGCAAGCGTTCGGCGATGAACTTTCTGGTCAGCGACGGCCGTCGCTTCTTCGCAACACGGCGCGATCGAACGCTCTTCGCGGCCACCACGCCCACGCTCGCCGCCATCGCCAGCGAAGCGCTGTTGCCCGACGTGGAGTGGCTCGAGGTACCGCAAGACACGCTCGTCACCATCGACGAGCAGCTCACGTTGAACATGAGACCTCTCTCGTGAAGCCGGCTGACCTGAACGTCGCGCACCACTTCGTTCAGTTGCGCACGCTGCGCATGCACTACGTCGAGGCGGGTTCCGGGCCGCTCGTGGTGTTGCTGCACGGCTTCCCCGAGAACTGGTGGTCGTGGCGGTACCAGCTTCAGTCGCTCGTCGACGCCGGCTTCCGCGTCGTGGCGCCGGACCTGCGCGGCTACGGTGAAACCGACAAGCACGGCCCGTACGATCTCGACACCATCTCCGACGACGTGTGCCAGCTCATCGCGTCACTGCACGAGGGCAAGGTGAAGATCGTCGGCCACGACTGGGGCGGCGCCGTCGCGTGGCACCTCGCCTCGAAGCGCCCCGAGTTCTGCGAGCGCCTGACGGTGATGAACTGCCCGCACCCGTCGATCTTCCGCGCGGCGATCATCAACAAACCGTCGTGGGCGCAGCTCAAGAAGAGCTGGTACTTCTTCTTCTTTCAGCTCCCGCTATTGCCGGAGTGGCTGCTCACGCGCCGCGACGCGCAGGGCACCGTGCGCACCATCAAGGGCTCGTCGATCGATCGGTCGCACTTCTCTGCTGACGAGATGCGGCCCTTCCGCGAAGGCATTCAGCGCCCCGGCGCCGCGTCAGCGATGATCGGTTGGTATCGCCACGCCGTGCGCGACGGCTTCACCAACCCGTTCAACCCGCCGACCTACGAGACCATCGACGTCGACACGCTGCTGGTGTGGGGCATGAAAGATCCCGCGCTCGGCTACGCGGAGCTGGTGCCGGGCACGGAGCGCCACGTGCCGAAGTTGAAGATCGCTCAGATCCCCGACTGTGGGCACTTCGTGCAGGCCGAGCGGCCCGAGCTCGTGAACCCCGCGCTCATCGCTTTTCTGCGCGCGTAAGCCAGCGCTCGAGCAGCCCCGCGCCGCGAGGCCCGGTCGTCGTCACGTGAATGGCCCGCGTGTCAGGCGTGTCGACCTCCAGCCGGAGTTTGAGCGCGTCTTCAGGCACCGCACCGGGAATGTGCTCGACCCACTCCACGAGAAACGCGGCGTCGTTCGCGTCGAGCAGATCGAAGTAGCCCGTCGCGTAGAGATCGTCTTCTGACGTGAGCCGATACAGATCTGCGTGGTGCAGCGGCAGCCGGCCCCGGTAGCTCTGAACGATCGAATACGTCGGCGACGAGACGTCATCGAGCGGCACGCCGGCCCCGTCGGCTACGCCGCGCGAAAACAACGTCTTGCCTGCGCCGAGCTGTCCAGAGAGACCGACGAAATCGTTCACCGCGAGCACTTCACCCAGCGCGCGCCCGAGCGCGAACGTCTCGTCAGCCGACGCGGAGCGGATCAGCGATCCCACAGCCGCCAGACCTCCGTGAGCCCGTCGATGAGATCCGACGCGATGAGCCCGAGCTCGCCACGTTTCTCACGCAGCAGATCGCCCGCGAGCCCGTGAGCCCACACACCGGTGATGGCCGCGTCGGGAGGCGTCAGGCCTTGCGCCAACAACGCGCCGAGCAGCCCCGAGAGCACGTCTCCGCTGCCGCCCGTCGCCATGCCGGGGTTGCCGGTGGGGTTCACGAAGACCGTGCCGTCGTCGCGCGCGATGAGCGACCGCGCGCCTTTGAGCACGAGCACGATCTGGTGCTGCCTCGCGAACGTGCGCGCGAGGTTGACGCGATCTCGCTGCACTTCGGCTGACGTCACGCCGAGCAGCCGCGCCATTTCACCGGGGTGCGGCGTCAGCACGAGCTCACTCTTGGCGCGCTCGATGAGCTCGAGGTGGCCTGCGATCGAATTGAGCGCGTCGGCGTCGAGCACGCACGGGCACGTCAACTCTTCGAGGAGCGCACCGAGCAAGGTGTGCGTGTCGTCGTCGCGCGCGATGCCGGGGCCGATCACGACCGCGTCTTTGCCTTCGGCTACCTCGAGCAGCGCGTTCAGATCTCTCAGCCCGAGCGCACCTTCGGCGGGCAGCTCGACGCCCATCAACTCAGGCGCGTGACGGAGCACGCCGTCGAGCGCGTCAGCCCGCGTGGCGACGGTCACCAGCCCAGCCCCGCTCCGCAACGCAGCGAGCCCCGAGAGCGCGGCGGCGCCCGACTTGCCTCGACTGCCGGCGACGACCAGCACGTGCCCGTAGGTGCCTTTGTGCGTGTCGCTGCGTCTCTTCGGAATGCGCGTGCGCACGTCGGCGTCTTCGACGAACTGCACCGACGGGCCACTCAGCAGCGACTCAGCGCTCGCAGGAATGCCGATGTCGACGAGCTCGATGCGGCCAGAACGCGACACGCCCGGCTCGATGACCTGACCAACCTTCAAGTACCCGAAGCTCAAGGTGAGATCCGCGGTGACGCCCGGCGACTTCACTTCGCCCACGTCACTGTCGAGGCCCGATGGCAGATCTGCGGCGATCACCTTCGCGCCGTTCGATCTCCAGCGCTCGATGCGAGAGATCGCCTCGGCCATCGCACCTTCAGGCGCGCGGCTCAGGCCCGTACCGAGCAGCGCGTCGATGACGACGTCGTCAGGCCCGGCGTCGATGGTGATCGCCGTCGGCGACACGCGCGCGAAGTTCGTCGCGGCGTCACCCTTCAACTTCGTCGAGTCACCGACGAGCTCGACGAAGACCTGCCGCTTTGCCTCGGTCAACAGCCGCGCGACGACGAAGCCATCGCCCCCGTTGTTGCCCGGGCCGCAGAGCACGAAGAACCGCGCGTCAGCGCTCGCCTCACGCAGCGCGGCCTTCGCCAACGCCTCGCCGGCGACCTCCATCAACTCCAGCCCGGGCTTGCCCGAGCCAGCGTCGACCGTGCGCATCTCCGCAGCGGTGAGCGCGCGCTTCATGGGTTCCTCAGGATCTCCACCATCTCGCGAACGGCGCGGTCGAAGCCGACCATCACCGCGCGCGCGACGATGGAGTGACCGATGTTGAGCTCGTCGATCTCCGGCAGCTTCGCGATGGCGCGCACGTTTTCGTAGTGCAGCCCGTGGCCCGCCGCGCAGCCGAGGCCGAGCTTCCCCGCAGCCTTCGCCGCGTCGACGATGCGGTTGAACTCCCGCTGGCGATCTTTCTCGCTGCGCGCTTCGCAGTAGCGACCGGTGTGCAGCTCGATGCGATCCGCGCTGACCTTGTGCGAGGCCTTCACCTGGTCGACGTCGGGGTCGATGAAGAGCGAAACGAGGATGTCTCCGTCTTTGAGGTTCTTGACGATCTTCCCCACCGCGTCGCGCTGGGCGTTCACGTCGAGCCCACCTTCGGTCGTCACCTCTTCACGGCGCTCCGGCACCAGCGTGACCATGTCGGGCTTGTGCTCGTAGGCCATCTTCACCATCTCCTGCGTGGCGGCCATCTCGAGGTTCAACATGGTCTGCACCGTCTGGCGCAGCACGCGGAGATCGCGCTCCTGAATGTGGCGGCGGTCTTCGCGCAGATGAATCGTGATCTGTCCGGCGCCCGCGAGCTCAGCCATCGACGCGGCGACGACGGGGTCGGGGTACGTGGTGCGGCGCGCTTGCCGCAAGGTTGCGACGTGATCGACGTTCACTCCGAGGCGCTGGGGCATGGCGCGTATGTACACCGCGCAGCGTGGCCCGCTAGAGAATGGTCGCCAACACGTCGGGCGCTTCTTCAGGCACACAGTGGCCGATGCCGGGCAAGACCTCGAGCTGCGCGCCGATGGCCCGCGCGAGCTGCTCACCCTCGGCCACCGCGACCAGCCGATCGCGCTCGCCCCAGATCGCGCGCCTGGGAATGTTCAGGTCGCGGAGCACCGCGTACGGCAGTCGATACGCACCGAGTGATCGCAGCGCCTCGAGCATGCCCGCCGAGAAGTCCTTCGCGGCGATGGCCTCTTCGTAGACCGCCAGCTGAGCGTCGTTCATCTTCGCGTCGCCCCAGATCAGCTGCAGGTACGCGCGCAGCCCCGGGCGCCACACCGGCATCGCGCCGAACCAGCTCATGGCCGCGTCAGCCAGCGGGTTGGCGAGGAGGAACTTGAACTCCGACGGCAGCCCCAACGCCGGAGCGCTCGCCACCGTCAGCGCGGTCACGCGCGCCGAGACGCGGGTCGTCAGCTCCAACGCGACCACGCCACCGAACGAGTGACCGAAGACGGAAAACCGCTTCACGCCGCGCGACTCGAGAAACGGGATCAACGCCGAGGCGATCTGCTCGGGCGTCGACGACGCCCACTTCCCCGAGCGCGCGGTGCGGGGAAGATCGACGGCGATCAACCGCCGCGAACCACGTCGAGCGAACAGCGGGTCGAACACGCGGCTCTGCGCGCCGAGGCCGTGGAGCAGCAGCAGCGGCTCGCCGTCACCTTCATCGCGAAAAAACAGCTCGCTCACGCCAGCGCACGCTTGATGGCGTCACCGATCTCCTCGGCGTGCGCCTTGATCTTCTTCGCGTCGACGCCTTCGACCAGCACGCGCACCTTGGGCTCCGTACCTGAGTAGCGAACGAGCACACGGCCGTCTTTGCCGAGCTTCTTCTCGACGCTCGCGATGACTTTGGTCACCGTCGGAAGGTTCGCGAGCTCCCGCTTCTCCTTGACCATCACGTTCAGGAGCGTCTGCGGCACCGGCTCGAAGATCTTCGTCAGCTCGCTCATCGGCTTGCCGGAGCGACACATCACCGCCAACACCTGCAGCGCAGCCAACGTGCCGTCTCCCGTCGTGGCGTGGTCGAGGAACACGAGGTGACCCGACTGCTCGCCACCCAGCGAGTAGCCGTGCTTGCGCATTTCGCTGACGACGTGGCGATCGCCGACCTTGGTGCGCACCACCTTCACGCCCCACTTCCCCACCGCGCGCTCGAGGCCGATGTTCGACATCACCGTGGCGACGAGCGTCTTCTTCTTGAGCTCTTTGCGCGCGACGAGCTCGCCGGTGCAGATCGCCATGATGGCGTCGCCGTCGACGATCTTGCCCTTCTCATCGACGACGATCAGTCGATCAGCGTCTCCGTCGAGCGCGATGCCCAGGTGCGCCTTGTGCTTGAGCACCTGCTTCGCGAGCTCTTCGGGGTGCAACGCGCCGCAGCCGTCGTTGATGTTCGTACCGTTGGGCTCGACGCCGAGCTCGATCACCTTCGCGCCGAGCTCACGCAGCGCCGTCGGGGCGACCTTGTAGGCAGCACCGTTGGCGCAATCGACGACCAGCGTGAGCCCCTCCAACGTCAGCTCTCGCGGGAATGACGACTTCACCATCGCGATGTAGCGCCCGGCCGCGTCGTCGAGACGAATGGCGCGCCCGACGGCCGTGGCGGTGGGCCGCAGTGAGTCGATCGACTTCTCGAAGATGAGCTCTTCGATCTTCGACTCGGTCTCGTCGGGCAACTTGTAGCCGTCGCGCCAGAAGAACTTGATGCCGTTGTCCTGGTACGGGTTGTGGCTCGCGGAGATCACCGCGCCGGCGTCGGCGCGCATCGAACTGGTGAGGTGCGCGATCGCCGGCGTGGGCAGCGGGCCGACGAACAACACGTCGACGCCCATCGACATGACGCCGGCCGAGAGCGCCTGCTCGAGCATGTAACAAGAGAGTCGCGTGTCCTTGCCAATGATGACGCGGTGACGATGCTCGCCGTTGCGAATGAGGTACGCGAGCGCGCGCCCCAACTGCATGGCGATCTCCGCCGTCATGGGGAACACGTTGGCGACCCCGCGAACTCCGTCGGTGCCGAACAGCTTCGGGTGCGTCTTCTCTGACATGGGGCCGCGGTGTTTAGGTGAATCGACTGCCACCGTCACGCGCGAGCCGAATGGCATCGGCGACGGCGAGCGCGTCTTTCGTCTCGGCCACGTCGTGTACGCGCACCACGTCGGCGCCGCCTTGCGCTGCGACGATCGCCGCGGCGACCGCGCTGACGACGACGCGCTCTCCGGGCGGCTTGCCTCCGGCGATCGCCCCGAGGAAGCCCTTTCGACTCACGCCGACCAACACCGGCACGCCGAGCAGCCGCAGATCGCTCGATCGTCGCAGCAGGAACAGGTTGTGGTCGGCCGTCTTTCCGAAGCCGATGCCGGGGTCGACCCACAGCCGGCTGCGCGGCACGCCGCGTCGCTCCGCCCGACGGAGCGCTTCTTCGAGAACATCGAGCACCTCGAGCGTCACGTCTTCGTAGCGAGGCGACTGCTGCATCGTGCGCGGCTCGCCCTGCATGTGCATCACGCACGCGCTCGCGCCCGTCTCGGCCAGCACGTCGATCATCGCGTCGTCACGAAGGCCGCTGACGTCGTTGATCAGCGCAGCACCAGCAGCGACGGCGCGCCGCGCCACACCCGGCTTCATGGTGTCGACGGAGATCGGAACCCCGCAGCCGCGGAGCCCTTCGATCACCGGCACGACCCGTCGCGCCTCTTCGTCTTCGTCGACCGGAACAGCCCCCGGCCGCGTCGACTCTCCGCCGACGTCGAGCAGATCGGCGCCCGCTTTCACCAGCGAGAGCCCGTGCTCGATGGCCGCCGCAGTCGTGTCGTGCGCGCCACCGTCGCTGAACGAATCAGGCGTGACGTTCACGATGCCCATGATGCGCGTGCGAGCGCCCCACTCGAACCCGAGCGACGCTTCGGGGGCCGCCAGCAGCAAACGCTCCAGCGCCACCGAGAGCGCAGACGATGACCCGAGTCGTTCACACCAGGTTTCGATGGCGAGCTTCGAGTACTGAAGCACCGCCGCGTCACCCGAGCCGCCAACCCACGCGGCATCGACGACCTCAGCGAGCAGCTCACGATCCACAACTGCGAGGCCAGTCACCAGCGCGTACGACTCACGACCGGCCTCGAGCAGCTGCACGGCCTGGGGAGGTAACCCAGACCGTGCCCACAGCGCAGCGGACGACGCCGCGAGTCGCAGCGGCCTCGCCCAGATCATCGAGTCAGGCCGTGCCCGGTTCGATCTTCCCGGGGATGCCGTCGAGCGCGTCCAGAATGCGCTTGTCCTTCTTCTTCTCGTCCTTCGGGGCCGACGGCGTCACGCGCGGAGGCGGCTTCTCACGCGTGATGGGGTTGCCGGCCATGATCGCGTCGAGGTCGGAAGCGTCGATCGTCTCGTACTCCATGAGCGCGTCGGCGATCTTCTTGAGCGTCTCGAGGTGCTCGTGCAGCAGCTTCTTCGCGCGCTCGTACGAGCCCATGACGATGCCGCGCACCTCGGAGTCGATCTGTCGCGCGGTCTCTTCGGAGTAGTCGGCCTTGCTCGCGATGTCGCGACCCAGGAAGACCTCACCCTCGCGGCTGCCGAACGTGAGCGGCCCGAGCTTCTCGCTCATGCCCCAGCGGGTCACCATGGCGCGCGCCAGGTTGGTGACGCGCTCGATGTCGTTCGACGCGCCGGCCGACAGCTCTCCGAACACGAGCTCTTCAGCGATCCGGCCGCCGAGCATCATGCACAGGTCGTCCATCAGCTCCTTCTTGTAGTGGTTGAGCTGGTCTTCGACCGGCAACGACCACGTCAGGCCGAGCGCCTGCCCACGGGGAATGATGGTGACCTTGTGCACCGGGTCACAACCGGGGAGCAGCCGACCGACGAGCGCGTGACCAGCCTCGTGGACCGCCGTGTTCCGCTTCTCCTGCTCGCTCATGATCATCGAGCGGCGCTCGGGCCCCATGATGACCTTGTCGCGCGCCATGTCGAAGTCGCTCTTGGTGACGCGCTCGCGGTTGCTGCGCGCGGCGTACAGCGCGGCTTCGTTGACGAGGTTCTCCAGGTCGGCGCCCGTCATGCCCGGCGTGCCGCGCGCCAACACGTCGAGGTCGACCTCTTCGGCCAGCGGCACGCGGCGCGTGTGCACCTTCAAGATGCCGAGGCGGCCCTTGAGGTCGGGGCGCGGCACCACAATGCGGCGGTCGAAGCGGCCGGGGCGCTGGAGCGCAGGGTCGAGCACGTCGGGGCGGTTGGTGGCCGCGATGATGATGACGCCCTCGTTCGACTCGAAGCCGTCCATCTCGACGAGCAGCTGGTTCAACGTCTGCTCGCGCTCGTCGTGACCGCCGCCGAGACCAGCACCACGGTGACGACCGACGGCGTCGATCTCGTCGATGAAGATGATGCAGGGCGCGTTCTTCTTGCCCTGCTCGAAGAGGTCGCGAACACGGCTGGCGCCGACGCCCACGAACATCTCGACGAAGTCAGAGCCGGAGATGCTGAAAAACGGCACGCCGGCTTCACCAGCGACGGCGCGTGCGAGCAGCGTCTTGCCAGTGCCGGGCGAGCCCATCATCAACACGCCCTTGGGAATGCGACCGCCGAGCTTGGTGAACTTCTTGGGGTCTTTGAGGAAGGCGATGATCTCTTCGAGCTCTTCCTTGCACTCCTCGATGCCGGCGACGTCGGCGAAGGTGATCTTGTTGTGGCTCTCAGAGAGCAGCTTCGCCTTCGACTTGCCGAACGTCATCGCCTTGCCGCCAGAGCCCTGCAGCTGGCGCATGAAGAAGATGAAGAAGAGGAAGAGGAACACGATCGGCAACCACTGCACGAAGATGTTCACCCACAGCGAGTTCTCTTCTGGCTTCTCGATGGCCACGTCGACGTTCGCGTCGCGCAGCTCACGGAGCAGCACGGTGTCGGGCGCAGGTCCCGTCGTCACGAAGCGTTCGCTCGTGTCGGCGAGCGTGCCTGAATACACGTTGCCCTTGATGGTGACGGCCGTGATCTTCTTGTCGGCGATCTGCTTCTGGAAGGTCGAGTACGTGATGTTCTTCACGACCTCCTTCTGCCCAGAGAAGATTTGGTAGAAGGCCACGAACAGGATGATGAGGATCACCCAGAGGCCGATCGTCTTGTAGCTGTTCCGCACGGTTCGAAACCCTTTCCGTTTGCGACTGACTCGCACCTTCTAACGCATCAATCCCCCGAGCGCCCGTGCGTTCCGGATGAAGTTGCATGAAGTCGGGCAGGAGCCGCCGTCACCCTCGCCCGCCCGTCTGTGCAGGCGAGCAGCCGATCGCCCGGCAACGTCGCCACCGAGCGCGCTTTCACGGCCCGCAACACGTCGTCGATCAACTCCGCGTCGAGCTCGATCGCCTGCGCCGCGAGCCACAGCGCGATGACCCGTCGCGCGATGGGCCGCGTCAGCGCCGTGAGCGACGCGCCCTCGAGGCTGCCGTCGGCCCACGACACACGGTTCAACGCCGCGCGCGCCTGGGCCGCGAGCTCTTCGTCATCTTCCGCCGCGTGCGCCGCGAACCGCGTCAACGCCCGCTCGACACCGGGGCCCGCTGCATTCACGAGCGTCGGCAACACCTCTCGACGAATGCGCACGCGAAGAAACCGGGGGTCGTCATTCATCGCATCGCGAGCGACCTCGAGGTTCCGCGCGGCGACATAGGCTTCGACGTCGCCACGGGTCAGCGACAGCATCGGCCGAAGCACACGGTCTTCGCGCGCCTCTGCGATCGACGCCGCGCCGCTCAACGCCGAGCCGCGCGACAGCCGCATCAAGACCGTCTCGGACTGGTCGCTCGCCGTGTGCGCCGTGGCGATCGCGTCGAGGCCACGCTGCACCCGGAGCCGCTCGAGCGCCGAGTACCTCGCGGCACGCGCCGCCGCCTCGACACCTGAACCGCTCACCGGGGCGATCAACACGTGGTGCGCCACGCCCAACGACGCCGCCAGCGTCGCCACCAGTGACACTTCATCTTTCGACTCCGGGCGGAGCGAATGATCGACCGTCGCGACCTCGAACCGCAGCCCTGCGATCCGCGCCGTCCCTGACAACAACGTCATGCTGTCGGCTCCACCTGACACCGCGAGCAGCACCCCGCATTCGGAGGGGAGCAGTCGACGCCACGCGCGCCGGAGGCCCTCTTCAACTCGTTGAACCGCCTGATTTTTCTGCAAATCCATGCGGCTGACTTTTCGCTTGACGACGGGTTGCCGTGGTGCAGGTCGACCCTTATGATTGTGACATCGAGCGCGGTCCGGGGAATGCAGCACGCGACCCGAACCTTCGTTCACAAGTTCGACGTTGGACCCTGGGGTTCCCCCTCCCCTCCAGGGTTCACGGGATCGGGTCGGTTCGCCGGCCCGTCCCTCTTTTAGGGCGCTCCGGTTGTACGGAGCGCCCGTTTTTTTACTGCTGCCCGTACCAGTCGACGGCGCCCTGCGTGACGTTCGGGCTGCAGGCGAGGCTGCCACCCGGTGCGCGGCGGCCGAACCTGGCGACGGACGGCGTGATGTTGCCGCCCGTTTCGCCGATGACCCGAACCACCGGTGGTGGCGTTCCGCCGTCAGGCAACGAGCCCCGGAGGTCGCGACCGGGCCAGTCGATGTCGGCCACGTGCCACACGTTGCAGGGAGCGCCCAGCAAGACCTCCGCCGGAGGGAGCGGGATCTCTCGTGCGGGCGTCGGACTTCCATAGAAGTAGAGCTTCACCACCGGCTTCGGCGCCGGGTAGCACTTGCCGGAACCCTGCGCGACGCCGCCGTCGGTCGGCACGTCGGCGACGCAGCGCTGCTGGGCCGGGCAACTGCACGACTCGCCGTCTGTGCAGCCCGGCGTGCCGTCGACGACACATGCGGCCGGCGTCATCGGCATGCGGCTGTCTTCGAAGTAGTGCACCAGCACCGGGTACGTGCAGCCGGCGTCGCACGTGGCGTCGTTTTCTGGCTCGTTGAGGGAGATGTTCTCGAGCAGTTGGCCATCACCCCGGTCGTCGAGGTTGAGGCGCGGATCGTCGTCGGTGCCCGGCTCGCCCCAGTTGAAGTCGAAGCCTGCGTTCGCGCTGCGCACGGTGTTGGCGAAGCCGTTGATGTCGCCAGCCGTCTTGTTGGCCGCGCCGGCGTTGAAGAACGAGAACGTGCCGGTGAAAGCGTCTCCACCGGTCACCGCGCTCGGCCGCACGAGGTGGAGATCGAGATCGACGCCAGAGAAGCCGGGCCACTCGAGCTGCACCACGAGATCTTGCTTCACCGCTGCGACGAACTGCAGCGCCGTGGTGCGCGTACTGCCGCGCGTGTCGGTGACCGAGAGCTCCACGGCGTAGCTGCCGGTGCGCGTCGCGCGAAACTGAACCTGCTCCGTCGCCCCCAGCGGCACGTTGACGGGGCCCGTGGGGTCGCGCGTCAACCGCCAGAGGTACGTGAGCCCCGCGCGGCCGTCTTCAGGGTCTGTCGAACACTTCGTGAGATCGGTCGAGTCGCTCGTCGCCGAGAACACCACCAGCTCGCCGGGGCGCACGTCGCGGCGCAGCGAGAGATCGACGCCGCCCGTCGGAGGATTCACCAACGTCAGCCACTCCGCTGCGGTGCCGTAGTCGCGCGGCGTCGAGCCGATGTCTTGAGGAATGACGCGAACCAGGTTCGCGCACACCAGCGGGGGCTCATTGGGCCGCAGCGAGCCCTGCAGCGCGACCGTCACCGAGGGCGTCGCCGGGTCGTCAGAGGTGATCGTCACGGTGCCCGCGTAGGTCGTCTGGTTCTCATTCGTGGGGATGAAGCGCAGCGGCAGGTTGAAGCCCTCCGCCGCGCCGAGCGTCACGCCGCCATCGGGAAAGGTCATGTTGCCGGCGATGCTGAAGGCCGTCGCGTCGGCCCCTCCGAAAGAGAATGAATCGACGTGCAGCGCGACGGCGCCTTCGTTGACGACCACCAACGTCGGCAACTTCGTCGGGTCGGGGGCAACGGGCCTCGACAACGGCTCCTGGCCGAAGTCGATCGACGGAGGCGTCACCGCGACGGTTCCAACGCAGCCTCGCGACGTGGGGCAATCAGGCGTGACGACGAACTTCGGCTCAGCGCCCTCGCCTGCCAGCGCGACGCGAATCGTGGGCCGCTCGGCGTCGTTGCTGCTGAGCACCAGCGAGGCGGCGAAGGCCGCTTCGGCTGGCGGCGTGAAGGTGATGCGCAGCGTCTCCGAGCCCTGCGCGGCGATCGACATGGGCGCGGTGCCGAGGCGAAATGCCGCAGCGGCGCCTCCTTCGACGGTGATCGACGAGAACGAGACGGACGTGCGTGTCAGCGACTCCAACTTCACCGTCAGCTGCTTCGCTTCGCCGACCTTCACCTGGCCGAAATCGAGCCCCGCCGGCGTTACGCCCAGGGAAGGGTTCACCTGCATCACGTCAGGGCCGCATTTGCAGGCCGCGACGCTCAAGAGCACGGAGGCCGCCACGAAGAAGCGCATGGCGCCGCTTCTACAGTGTGTCGCGCACTGTGCGCACGCGAGGGGAAATGGTTGATTCACGGGAACTTCTGTCGGATAACTCCTCCAGTTTCCCACTCTTTTTCCCGGAGACGTCACACATGTCTGGCACCGACAAGCGCAAGCAATCGCTCTACTTCCCCGAGGAGATGCTCAAGGAAATCCAGGAAGAAGCGAACCGTCAGGATCGCTCGCTTTCGTGGGTTGTTCAGCAGGCCTGGAAGATCGCCCGCGAGCGCATCAAGTCGTTCCCCGCGGTCAATGACGTCGCCGGCGCGCCGGACCCGCGCGAGGACCGCTGAATGTCCACCACCGATCATCGCAAGCAGTCGCTCTATTTCCCTGAGGAAATGCTCAAGGAGATCGAGCACGAGTCGCACCGGCAGGACCGGTCGCTCTCGTGGATCGTTCAGCAGGCGTGGAAAATCGGCCGCGCCGATCTGAAGCGCATGCCCTCGCCCAACGACGTGCTCGACGCCGCTGCGGCGCAGTCGTCGTCGCAGCAGGGCTGACAAGTCGTTTTCTGCAACACCCCGCTTCGGTCAGTTCGACGGGCGGGTCGGCACCGAGCAGTTCATGAAGGTGATTCGGCCCGCCTCGACTCTGAAGCCCTGCTCGACCGTCTTGTTGAAGTCGCTCTGCTTCAAGTAGGCCGCGACGATGTTCGAGTCGATGCCGCCGAAGCGTTGAGCATTCGCGAGGCTCCGCGTCGGGTCGTCACCCTTCCCCGTCAGCATCGTGTAGCCGTCGCCACCGGCGATGATGAAGCTCGAGCTGGCGACGCGGAACTTCTTCTGATCGATGGCGCGTCCTGGCCGCTGCAGCAGCTCACCATTCACGCGGAGTGACGTGACGCGCGAGAGCGCGGGCTGCGCGCAGTCGATGGTCATCGAGACCTCCTTCGAGACGTGAAGAAACGAGCCCGCCGGTGAAGCGATGGGTGACGGCGAGGCGAAGAGCCGCTCGGCCGAGTGCTCGAACATGTCGACGATCTCCTTCTCGGAGAGATCGACCGCCTGCACCGGGTTCTCGAAGAGCATGATCTCGTGCAGCACACCGTTCGAGAGCGGGCCTTCACGAATGATGTTGCGCGTAATGCACAGGCCTTCAGCGCGAATGGCGCCACCGTTGACGACCGCGAAGGTCACCGGGCGATCGGTCTCTTTGAAGACCCAGGTGAAGGCGTCGGCGGCCTGCTGGGCGATGGCGTTGTTGCCGTGCCGCGCGTTCGGTCGGTCGAGGAACAGCTCGGTGCCGCTGGCGATGAAGGCCACGCGCTCGCTCGGGTTGTCGACGAGCGGCTGACATTGGTCGTTGTAAGCGACGCAGGCGGAGCCGAGCGCGGCGACGATGAAGAGAGTCAGCGTACGCATCATCAGAACCCCACCCGTGCCTGCGCGAAGACGTTCCACGACTCGCGCGGTACGCCGTTGGTGACGCGATCGGGCCGCGTCGCGTCGTCGGAGTACTCGAAGTTGAAGACGTTCTGCCCGAGCACGATGAGCTCGAGGTGATCGAAGAGCGGCTCGGTGCGCAGCTGCGCGGTGAACGTGGCGTTGCCCGGCAGCGTGTAGCGGCGAATGAGCTCCAGCACCGAGCGGCTGTTGTTGCGGCGCTCCGACGCGAAGCGCGCCACGAGATCGACGTTGAGCCACGGCCCGATGGGGATCGACGCGCCGCCGTTGGCGCGAATCTGCGGTACGTCGGTCAACACGCGGCTCTGCGTCGGCGCGGTGAGATCTTCTGCGCGCACCCACGAGGCGTTGAGCCAGAACGCCAGGCGCTGCGTCAATTCGAGGCGCGCTTCACCCTCGAGCCCGAGCGCCTGCACGCCGAGCAACCGGTTGCGGTACGGCACGAGGTTGCCCGACGTATCGACCTGCACGATGGCGTTGCTGATGCGCTCGAAGAAGAACGTGCCCTTGAGGCGCAGCTTCCCGTCGCCGAGGCCCTGCAGGTATTCGGCGCCGACCTCCGCAGCGTCGATGTTCGCGCCCTGCAGCTCGGGGTTGCCGACGAAGCGACCCTGATTGAAGTCGTTGTTGGGCACCGTCTCGGCGAACTCCTGGGGCGTCGGCGCGCGGAACGATCTGCCGTAGTTGGCGCGCAGCACGAGCGAACGCATCGGCGTGACGGTCAGCCCCACGCGAGGCCCGAACGAGGGCGTCACCACCGATGGCTGCCACGCGCCGCTCGCGTCACCACGAGGCAGCTGCGTGAAGTCGACACGCAACCCGGCCTGCACGCTCACCACGTCGAGCGGAGTCCACGTGTCGTAGACGTACACGCCGGCGCTGAAGCGATCTGCCGCAGGCCCACGGCCGCCCTTGCCGTCTTCAATCGGCAGGCGAATGCCGTCAGGGCGCACCAGCTGGCCGAGGTTCTCGTTGGTGACGGGGCGCGAGTTGGCGAGCAGCTCTGCGGAGAAGATCGACTGGTGCTCGACCTGCACGCCGGCGACGAGGCGGTTGTTGAATGGAAGCACGAACTCACCACGGCCGCTGGCGCCGAAGCCGCGCACGCCGATCTTCGACTGCTCGAGCACGCCGTCAGCAAACGCGCTCGTCGAGTCGCCCGGCCTGAGCTGCCAACCGTCGGGCGCGAGCTGCCACAGGCGATCCGTCGTCTGCTGGTCGAACCACCCACGCACCGACAGCGAGCCGCCGCCATCGAGCGGCTTCTTCCAACCGGCCTGCGCCTGAATCGTGAGCCACTCGAGCCGTGAATCAGGGCCGACCACGTCGAACAGGCCGATGAGCGCGCTGCGGCCTTCGTAGATCACGCGACCTGAGACATCGATGGTGCCCGCGCTCTCGAGGTTCACGTCAGCCCCGGCGCCGACGTTGATGAGCAGGCGCTTGTCGCTGGTCAGCTTCGCGCGCTGCGCAGTCGCCGAATCAAGGCCGTCGCGGAACACCGAGTGCCGCTGGCCATACTGATTCGCGACGTCGGCGTCGGCGTGAAGCGTGACGGCGCCGAACGTGACCGCGCCGTTGAGATGACCGTCGAAGGTCTCGTACAGCCCCGCGCTCGCCGACGCGCGGAAGCCGACGTCGCGCCGCGTGACGAGGTTGATGACGCCGGTGACGTTACCGAGGCCGACGTCGGCCGTGCCAGGCCCTCGGAAGATCTCGATGCGCTCGAGGTTGTCGACCGGGAGATTCGCCAGCGCCTTGCCGTCGTAGAAGTTGTTGAGCCGCTGACCGTTGAGCGTGATCAACAGCTCCGCGTCGGAGCGCAGGCCGCGCATCGCGACGCGCCAGTTGCCCTGCACGTCGCGGCTCACGCTCAGGCCTGGCACGAGATCGAGCGCTTCGTGCACATACCGAACGCCGAGTTGCTTGAGCTGCGTCGCCGTCAACACCGTCGGCATCTGCGGCACGACGCGCGCGCTGTCGTCGATGCGCTGGGCGACGCCACCAGCGGCCTCCGCGCCGTACAACGCGAGCTCTTCTTCAAGCTCACTGGCCGGCCGCGCGGCGGGGCGCGCGGCTTCAACGGGCTTCTGCGGCTCCGGTGCCGGCTTCGTTTTTTCAACGGGCTTCTCGACCGGCTTCTCTACGGGCTTTTCGGCGTCGACCCACTCCGTCGGCTTCTCTTTCGGCTCCGGAGCCGGCGGCGGCGCCTCGTCTTTGCACTTCTTGCCCTTCTTGCATTTGGGCTTCGGCGCAGGCGTCGGCTCGACTTCGGGATCAGGCGCCGTATCACCGATGACGATCACGCGAACAGGCTGCTTCGCCGTCGCGAACACCGGCACGCGATCGCCCGACGAGCTGACCCCTTCGATGTAGTACTCGATGCCCGGCGGCACCATGCGGCTACCAGGCAGCGCGCCACGGTACAGATCTCCGTACTGGAGCTCGAGCGAGTAGTCCTCCCAGTCTTCACCCGGGCCGCGCACGCGCGCGACGAGCTTCTTGAATTCACCCCCCGCCAATGAGCCCTCGAGCGTGAGCGGCTGCCCCAACGCGCCTTCGGTGGGCGAGGTGTGAATGAAAGACGCTCGCGACTGCGCGCTGGCCGTCGACGCGAGCACGGCAAGGCTGAAAACGACGGCGAATTGCGAGCGCACGAGTGGGCTCATGCTCGGTGGCAGTCCGCGGCAACGCAAGGGTGGAAATTTGCCCGGGTGACACCCACGTGGGACGTTTCGTCGGCCCATGCGCTCGTCGTTGTCGCTGCAGCGCTCGCTCTACGAGCATCAAGCCCGGCAGTTAGCGCAGCAGGTGCAGACCGCTTCACCCCGCTTTCGCGCGTACCAGCGCCGCTACGAGACCGCGACGAAGCGCTACCGCCGAGCGCTGGAGCTCTCCGACGTCGACGCGCGCGTAGCGAAGGCCGACCTCGTCTACGTCGGCGACTACCACACGCTGCGCATGGCCCAGCAGGCGTACCTCGCGCTGACGAAGAACGCCGTAAAGAGCGGCCGGCGCGTGGTGTTGGCGCTCGAGTTCGTCGAGACGAAGCACCAGGCCACGCTCGATGCGTTCCTCGCCGGCAAGCTGTCCGAGAAGACGTTCCTCCTGAGAATCGGTCACCCCTACCGAGGGCCGTTCGACATCTGGCCGGGCTTCGCGCCCATCCTCGCGTTCGCGCGTGAGCAGCACCTGCAGGTCGTCGCGATCGATCGTCGGGCCTCGGGGCCGCGTTCCCTCGAGCTGCGTGACCAGGGCGCGGCGAAGCCGATCTCCCGCGCCGCGAAGGCGGCTGATCGCCCGCTCGTGCTGGTGTTGATGGGCCAGTACCACGTCGCGCCCATGCACCTGCCGAAGCAGGTCGACGCGCTGCTCGGTGACGTGGAGCGCGAGTCGCTCGTCGTCTACCAGAACGCAGAAGGCGTCTACTGGGCGCTCGCGCGGCGCAACCTCGTCGAACGCACGCGCGCCGTCGAGGTGAGCGCGAACGAGGTGTGTCTGGTGAACAGCTCACCGGTGGTCTGCCAGCGCAGCTTTCTGGACTACGTCGAAGCCGAAGCCGGTGACGCGCCGATCGACGAGCCGGGCATGGCGCTCACTTTCCGCCACCTCGCGCGCGACATCGCTCGCTTCACGGGGCTCAAGCTTGGGCGAGCGATTGACGAGGTGCTGGTGCTGGGCCCCGGTGACTTCGACGCGCTCTCACGCATTTCAAAACGCGCGCGCTTCACGAAGGTGGAGCTCAAGCACCTCGAGCGTCACGTGCTCTCGCTCGAGAGCGCGTGGATCCCGCGCGCGCGCGCGGTGTGGCTGGCGTCGATGTCGCTCAATCACGCGGCGGAAGAGGCAGCGCACTTCGTTCGTCACTGCTGCGTGGGCGACGCGATGGAGCGCGCGCGGCCTCGTGAAGACGCCTTCTGGGCGCGCTGTCTGGAAGAAGCGCTGGGGTTCTTCGGGAGTCGCCTCGTGAACCCCAAGCGGCGCTGCGTGACGCTCGACGAGTGGGCGTGGCAGTTCAAGAATGATCGCGGCGAACTCAAGCGAGCCGCCGCGTTCACGCTGGCCATCAGCACCGCGCTCCGCGACGACGTGCGCGCGGCGCAGGCGCTGATTCCCGTCGACGACGACGAGCTGCTCAACGGGGTCTCACACGCGCTCGGGTACCTGCTGGGCGACGCGTTGGCAGTGGCTTTTGCGCGCAAGCGCTGGTCTCCGACTGACGTGCGCGCGCTGTTCAGAGATCGCTTCGACGACCCGGCCGTGACGTTCGCGGCGCTCGTGCGTCGCTTCGAGCCGTTCGGCCGCGCGAATGAAACGCCGCGTCACATTTCGTGACCGCTCGCGCGTGGTGATTCGCCTATGGTGCCGCGGCTTCACGTTCCCCGCGGAGATCACACACCGGTGTCTGAAGACGCATTGCTGGCGAGACCTCCCGAAGATCCGTCACTGAAGGCCGAGTTCGGCCCTGTCGGTCGTTCGCTCGCGCGTCGGTACTTCGAAGCCGTTCGCTTCCCCGAGGAAGACCTCGCGGCGCTCAAAGAGCTCTCGCAGCGCGGCTTCGTAGTGCACGTCATGCGCACCACCGCTTGGATCAACTACCTCTACCTCGACTGGGCGTTGCTGCGCCGCGGCCTCTCGCCGATTCGCGCTGTCGTGAACCTGCGTCGCTGGTTCACCAGGCCCTTCACGCGCGCGAAGTTGTCGGGAGATCACACCGAGCGCTTCGAGTGGGCGCGCAACGAAGGCGGCTCCGGCCTCATCTTCCTGCGCGAGAGCGGCTTCAACACCGCGCGTGGCGTCGAGAGCCGCGAAGACCCCTTCCCTGCGTTGGTCGAGCTCGCGCGGAAGAGCGACAAGCCCATCTTCCTCGTGCCCGAGCTGCTGGTCTGGGAAAAGTGGCAGCAGAAGGTCAAGCCGAGCCTCTTCGATCGCGTGTTCGGCTCACCTGAAGCGCCCGGCTTCCTGCACTCGGCCGTCACCTTCATTCGCAACTACCGCCGTGCGCAGCTGCGCGTGGCCACGCCCATCGACCTGCGTGAAGTGCTCGCGAACGAAGGCGACAAGCCGACCGCCGTCATCGCGCGAAAGGTGCGCAGCGCGCTGAATCATCACCTCGCGAAAGAGACGCGCGCCGTCTTCGGCCCGCCGTCGAAGGGCGTCGATCGGCTCATCGACGAGGCGATGCGCGACAAGACGTTCCAGGTCGCGGTGCAGGAGCTCTCGACCGAGAAGAACCGTCCGGTGCCCTCGCTGATGAAGGAGGCGCGCAAGAGCTTCGACGCCATCGCGGCGCGCTTCAGCCCGACGGTGGTCGGCGGCGCGGCCATGGTGCTCGACTGGGTCTTCAACCGCATCTACGACGGCATCGAGGTCGACGAGGCCGGCCTGCAGCGCGCGATGAAGGCGGCGGCCAACGCGCCCGTGGTCTTCACGCCGAGCCACAAGAGCCACCTCGACTATTTGATCATGAGCTACGTGCTCTGGCAGCGCGGCTTCACGGTGCCGCTCGTAGCTGCAGGCGCGAACCTCTCGTTCTTCCCACTCGGCCCGTTTCTGCGGCGCAGCGGCGCGTTCTTTCTGCGGCGCTCATTCAAGGGCGACAAGCTCTACACGGCGGTCTTCAAGGCGTACCTGAAGAAGCTGGTGCACGACGGCATTCACCACGAGTTCTTCCCGGAGGGCGGCCGTTCACGCACCGGCAAGCTGCTGCAGCCGAAGCTGGGGCTGTTCACGTGGCTCGTCGAAGCCGTGCTCGAAGGGGCGCGCAACGATCTGCTCTTCGTGCCCATCGCCATCGACTACGAAAAAGTCGTCGAAGGCGCCGAGTACAAGAAAGAGCTCCAGGGCGGCGAGAAGAAACAGGAAGACTTGAAGGCGCTGCTGTCGGCGCCGGCGGTGCTCGCCGAGAACTACGGCCGCATTCACCTCACCTTCGACGAGCCGGTGTCACTGGCGAAGTTGATGGCAGATCGCGGCATCAACCCGGCCACGGCGACCGAAGATCAGAAGCGGGCGCTGGTTCGCGCGCTCGGCCACCGCGTGATGTACGGCATCAGCAAGGTCTCGACGGTGACGCCGCACGCGCTGCTCGCCTCGGCGCTGCTCGCCCACCGCCGCCGCGGCATCTCCGATCGCGAGGTCACCGATCGCATCGTCTTTCTGCGCGGCATGGTGACCGACCTCGGCTCGCCGCTCTCGCGGCTGCTCAAAGACTCGCCGTCGTCGCCGGTGGTGCTGGGCCCCATTCGTGATGCGCTGCGCATGTTCTCGAGCGCGGGCATGATCTCCAGCGTCGAGGCGCGCGGTGAGCGCATCTTTCAGCTCGCCGACGATCGCCGCCCGGAGCTCAGCTTCTACAAGAACACGCTGATGAACCTCATCGCCGGGCGCACCATCGTGTGCGCGGCGGTGTTGGCGTCAGAGACCGAGCGTGGCCACGACGCGGTTCGTGAGCGCGCGCGCTTTCTCTCGCGGCTCTTCAAGCTGGAGTTCCTGTACCCGGTCGGCAAGACCTTCGAGCACATCTTCGATGAGACGCTCGAGCACCTCGCGCGCCAGGGGCTGCTGCGCCAGGCCGACGGCGACGTGTTGATCGCCCCCGAAGCGCACGCCAGGCCGATGGTGCAGTTCCTCTCGGATTTGTTGAGAGACCTGCTCGAGTCGTACCTGCTCGCGGCGCGCTCCGCGGTCGATGTGGGTGCCGCGGGTACCGAGCGCAAAGAGTTCCTCAAGAAGATGCTGGAAGCTGGCCGCGCCGACTTCCTCGCAGGTACCATCACCGCTAGCGAAGCCCTCTCGAAGACGACGTTGGAGAACGCGGTGCAGTTCCTGATCGAGCAGCACTACCTCTCCGAAAAAGACAAACGCCTGTCGCCGGGCACGGCCAGCGCCGCAGAGCTGACCCAACAGATTCGCCGTTTCGTACCGGAGAACACGTGAAGCGCACCCTCGTCTGTTTGTTGTTGTCGCTCTCCGTGCCGGCGTTCGCGCAAGACTTCGAGGGCCTCGATCTCTCGGGTGAAGAAAAGGCGCCCGAGGTGCCTGTCGAGTTCAGGCCGACGCTGGCGGTGATCTCCGTGAAGGCGGCCGACAAAGAAGACGTGAGCGCGTCGCGCGCGCGACAGCTCGAGGCCGAGTTGCTCAAGCAGCTGGGCCAGGGCGATCTCTTCCAGACGGTCGTCGAGCCGAGCTCGGTTCGTCAGCAACTGGGCGCGGAGTTCGCGACGCTGGAGGCCTGCACCACCGACTATTCGTGCTTCGAGAACATCGCCAGGAAGCTGAAGGTGCACCGAGTGGTGCGCCTCACCGTGCACAAGCAGGGCGTTGGCTCTGTCGTCGAAATGTACGGCTACGACCCCGGCTTCAACGAGATCCTCCACGTCGGCCAGGACAGCGCCGAGAAGGCCGAGAAGACCTTCCTCGGCGTGGCCGGCAAGAGCCAGGCGTCGAAAGACAAGGAGTTCATCAAGAAGATGTCGGGCTTCCTGACGCAGGTGCAGAAGCGGCTGTCGACGCCCATCGGGAAGATCATCGTCGACAACGCCGACCCCGGCGCGCTGGTGATGATCGACGGCAATGAAGGCGGCGTGGGCAACATCGAGGCCTTCGTGCAGCGCGGCTCGCACACGGTGAAGGTGACGGCGAGCGGCTTCAAGCCCTTCGAGAAGTCGATCATCGTCGAGCCCACGAAAGAGGTGACCGTGCAGGTGACGCTCGAGGCGATCCCGCTCGACCCGGTCGTCGTCGCGAAGGTCGCCGAAGGCCCCAGCAACAACGTGTTCACCAAGCCGGGGCTCTACGTGGCGCTCGTCGGCGCGGCGGCCGTCGCGACCGGCGTGATCCTTGGTCAGTCGGCGCAGAACGTGAAGACGCGCATCGAGGCTGGTGGAAACCCCGTCGCGGTCACGCGCGCCGAAGCGAAAGACGCGCCCACGCAGGCGCTGCTCGCGAACATTCTCGTGGGCGCTGGCGCGGCGGCCGTCGCCGGTGGCGTGACGTGGATCATCGTGACGCTGCCGCCTCCGGTGCCGACGTCGACGGGCGTGAAACCTACGTTGGAGCCCACCGAGAGCGTCAACCCGAGCGGCGCGATGATCCGCTTCGGCGGCTCGTTCTGACGAAGAGAAGGCCTCGTCGGGCACTCTCGAGTCAGCGGCAGCGGTACTCGGCGAGGTTCGGCACCCGCAGAATCTGCTCGCTGGCGGTGAAGTACGAGCGCCCGTCGGGCCCGTAGGCGACCGCTTCACCCTGCTCCTCGTCGGCCACCGGAACAGAGACCGGCTCGGCAGAGAAGATGCGTTCGAAGTCGGTCTCGCCCGCTGGCAAGCGGTACTCGACGAGGCGGTTGTACATGCGCAACAGCACGCCGGTGCCGCACACGTTCACGTCGCCGCCGGTGAGCCGACTGTCGCCGCTGGCGGGCACAGTCAGCGTTGCCACGTGTTCCAACGTCGCGGTCTTCGACGAATCGAACGGCATCGGGAACCGGTACACCGCGCTGACGCCGGAGTTCTCTTTCGTCACCAGGTAGAGCACGCCGGTCTGCGCGTTCATGAAGATCGTCTCGGAGTTGTGCTTGTCGCCGTTCGGGTACTCGTAGGCGAAGCGCTCCCACGTCACCTCGCTCGAGGCCTCCGTCGGCTCCGGCACGCGGTACACGGCGTAGTCGGTGCGCACGAAACCGTTGTCACCGATGTCGCCCAGGTAGACGCACGTGCCCGCCGGGCATGGCCCGAGCGCGATGTCTTCCCAGTCGCGCGCGGTGGCGCCAGCCAGGGTGAACGTCTGGACGATCGACCCACTCGACGACACGGCGAAGAAGCGCGCTGAATCACCCGAGTCGTTGTGCGCGTAGAAAATGCCGGGCCGCGCGCGGCTGGCGACGAGCCCCGAGAGTTCGACCAGCGGCGCGGAGATCGCCCCCGCGTCGATGGCCATGTTCCAACGCTGGCACCCGCACTCGGCAGAGACGCCGGCATCAACTCCGGCGTCGACGACTTGAGACGTGGCACAACCACTGACGACCAACGCGACGAAGAGAGCCCTCACAGCGATGCATCGTGAACGATCTGCCATCGCCCTTGCCAGCGTTTGAAGACGACGACGGTGTGGCCTGTCGAGCTCGGCTGGTTCGGGTATTCCAACGTCCACTTCGCGGCGACAGACACCGCGTCAGCCGTCTCGCGAACGTCGACCGGCGTCAGCGTCAGCTTTCCCATGGCCGCAGCGGTCGGGTACTTCTTCTTGTAGCGCGCGAGCACCTGCTCGCGGCCCCTCGTGACGCCAGATGGAGCGACGAACACGGCGTCGGCGGCGTAGACCGAACAGAACGCGTCGAGATCTCCACGGGTCCACGCGGCGGCCTGCCGGTCGAGCAGCGCGAGCACTTCATGACCGCCATCAGCCGAGGCCAACGCCAACGTCACTGCGTACGCGAGCATGTGGTGACGTCCACCTTGCGCATTTCTGCGAGGAACTTCTCGGGCGGGAGGAAGCCCGTCACGCGCGGGCTCTTCATCACGCCACCTGACGGGTCGATGAACGCGACCGTCGGCAGGCCCTGCACGCCGAAGCGCTCGTACAGGCCGTCGAGCACGTCGTGATCGACGGTGCCGTCGACCTTCACCGTCACGAAGCGCTCCGACTCGGCGCGGACTTCAGGAGACACGTAGGTGTGCGAGTCGAGCTCCTTACAGGCCGCACACCAGTCGGCGAAGAAGTCGATGAGCACCGGGCGGCAGTCGGCCTTCGCCTTCGCCAGCACCGCGTCGAAGGGCTCAGGCGACTTCGACTTCTCGGCGCTGTACTCGAGCGCCCAGACAAACTCGGGGCCCGCCTTCAGCGCCTTGAGCTGCTTCTTCGCGACGGCGAGCGCGTCCTTCAGCTGATCTCGCTCGACGCCCTCGGCCTTCGCGATTGCACCCTCGAGCTTCTCGACCTGCGCCTGCAGTTCGCCCTGCGCGACGAGATCGATCGGCGCTGCAGGAGGCACGTCGAGCGGCGCCGCCATACGAACGAGGAAGGCGATCAACACCGCCGCGACGCCGGCGCTCTTCGCGACCCACTGCGCGCCTTCTTTGAACGAGAGGTGCACCGCGCCGATCGCCACGCCGATGAACGCCAACGCCGCCGCGAGCGTCACCGCACCCACGCGACCCAACGTCGCCGTGAGGCTCGTCAGCAGCTCGCCAAACGCGGGGAAGCCGTCGCGCAGGTACGAGATCGCGAGGCCCAGCAGCGCGATGCCGAACACCGACTTGACCCACTCCATCCACACGCCGCTCTTGGGCAAGCGCACGGTGAAGACGCCGATGAGGAAGAACGGCACGCCGATGCCCAACGCGTAGACGAAGAGCAGCAACCCGCCCAGCACCGGGTCTTGCGTCTGCGAGACCCACGCGAGCACGCCCGTCAGCACCGGGCCCGTACACGGCGCGGCGAGGAACCCGGCGACGCTGCCCATCAACAACGCGCCGATGAGGCCGCCACCGCCAACGCCGTTCAGCTTCGTGGCGAGGCTCGAAGGCAGCGCGAGCTCGAAGGCGCCGAACATCGACGTGGCCAACACCACCATGAACACCGCGAGCCCGACGACGACCCAGCTGTTGCCGAGCATCGAGCCGAACGCGCGGCCCGAGAGCGCCGCGAAGACGCCCAGCGCGCTGAAGACCACGCCCATGCCCACCACGTACGCGCTGGTCAGCACGAGCGCGCGGCCCTTCGATTCAGCCTGTCGCGCGCCGAAGACGCCGACGGTGATGGGGATCAGCGGGTACACGCACGGCGTCAGCGACGTCAGCAAGCCACCCAGAAAGATGACACCGGCGGCGACGAAGAGGCGGCCCGACGCGAGCAACGACGACGCATCGAGCGCCGACGTAGGGCCGGTGGGGATCAAGGAGGGAACGAAGACCAGGCCCACTGCAGCCAGTGACGCCAGGGTCAGCACCGTCGAGCGCTTCATGACGCCAATATGCAGCGAACCCCCTCCGCGTTTCCGCTGAAAATTCGCGCCTGATTACAGGTACATCTACCTGCATGTTTTCGTTCTTCCGCGATCACAAGCGAAGCCGCCTCGCGCAGGAGCCCTTCCCGCCCGAATGGGAGCCCATCGTCGAGGCCCGGCTCGCCTTCACGAAGACCTTCGCGGCCGACGAATTGGAGCGCTTTCGCGTGCAGCTCAAGGTCTTCGCGCACGACAAAGACTGGGTGGGCATCAAGGGCCTCGAGGTGACTGACGAGATGAAGGTCGTCATCTCCGGCGCCGCGGCGCGGCTCGCGCGAAACCTCGAGCTCGACGTGTACGACCAACTGCGAACGATCGTCGTGTACCCGAGCCACTTTCAGGACGAGCACGACGTGTTCCTCGGCCAGGCCTTTCGCTGGGGTCAGGTCGTCTTGAGCTGGGACGCCGTGCGCCACGGCCTCGCCAACCCGCGCGACGGTCGTGACACGGCGCTGCATGAATTCGCCCACATGCTCGACGCCGCGAGCGGTGGGTTCGACGGCACTCCGGAGCTGCACGAAGCGCACGACTACCAGGCCTGGACGAAGGTCTTTTCACGCCACTACTTCGCGCTGCGTGAACGACCCGAAGGCAACGTGCTGCGCGCGTACGGGGCCACCAACGAAGCGGAGTTCTTCGCGGTGGCCACCGAGACGTTCTTCGAGAAGCCGAGGCAGTTGAAGACGCGGGCGCCTGACTTGTACGAGCAGCTCAAGCGCTACTACCTCGTCGACCCGGCGGAAGCCGTCACGGCTTCTTGAGCTCGAGGCCCGCGCTTCGAGCCAGACCCATCACGCCTTCGACGGCGGCGGCGACGTAACCGAACGGGTTCGCGCCATCGACTGCGGTGACGTGAACCTCACCCATCTTCTGTTGGAACGCCGCCGCGAGCTCCGGGAGCTTGTTGGCGACGGCGAGCTGAATCACCTCAGGCGAGAGCGTGTTCTCGATTTCGCGCAGTCGCGCCACGCGTTCGAGCTCGGGCGAACCGAGCAGCTGTTGCTTGCGCACCTCGAGCTCGGCGGTGCGCGCTTCGATCTCCGTCAACACACGGCGGGCTTCGGCGACCTCCGCCTGCACCCGCAGTGACGCCACGTCGGCTTCGTGGCGCGCGCGCTCGGTGTGCGACTGCAGCTGCACCGCTTCGAAGTCGCCGTTGAGCTTCTGCACCAGCGTGCGTTGATCGGCCTGCAGCTTCTCGAGCGCCGCCGCCTCGTCGGCCGACTGCTTGCGCTTTCGTGTCTCCTGCTCGGCGGCGATCTTCTGCAGTTGGTACTCGCGCTCTGAGAGCAGCTGCGCGGCGCGATTGCTGCGCTCCTGGGCCAGGCGCGCTTCTTCGACCCTGGCGTCAGACGCGAGCTTCTCGAGCCGCGCCGCTTCGTCGGCCGCCTGCTTCTGCTGACGGAGCTCCGTCGCCGCCGCCACGCGCAGCAGCTCGATCTCACGCTGCGTGGCGGTCAGGTCGGCCTGCACCGCGCGCTCTTTGGCGAGCTCCGCTTCTTTCGCGACCTGCTCTTGAGCGAGGCGGAACCGCGCCTGCATGTTGGCGAACACCTGCGCCGACAACACGCGCACGTCTTGAATCTCGATGGTGTCGACGACCACACCCCAGCCGCGCTCGGTCGAGTCTTCCATTCGACCCTGCCCGCTCACGACCGGCGCGATCTCGCGCACCAGCTCCCGCGCCAGCGCGTCTTTGCGCCGCGTCAGCACGTGCTCGATCGACAGGTTGGCGATGAGGCGCCGCGACGCGCCCACGCACATCTCCTCCATCATCTCGGCGAGCTTTTCCTGCGCGCGCTCGGGGAAGCTGAAGTTCAACATGCGCGAGGCGATGAGCGGCTCGGCGATGCGGTACACGGCGATGCCGGTGACCTTCACGCCGACTTTTTCCTGGGTGATCTGGTCGGCGACGAAGTGCAGGCGTTGAACGGTCGTCGGCACGATGGCGATCGAGTCCCACGGCCACTTGAAGACCGTCGCGCCCTGCCCTGCGGCGATCACCTGCCCGCCACGCATGCGAATCAGGAACTCGCTGGGCTTGGCCGAGACCCAGCCCCAGCGCTTCGTCTTCTCGGGATCTTCTTCGGGCTTTCCGCGGCGCCAACCTTCTTGAATCGGAGCGGGTTTGGTCATGCGCGTCGTTGAAGCGAGCGTCGTGCCGGACGGCAACCGGCCGCATTCACGTCGGCGCTGCGCCGCTTTGGATCACGTCGCGCCGATTCGGGTCACCACATCGGGGTGTTGCCGAGCGAAACCTCCGTCGAAGGTGGCCACGCGACCACCGTGATGGCGCGCGAGTGCGGCGAGGTAGGCGTCAGTCACCTGCCCACCGCCGAGCAGACCGGCGTGAGGCACCGATCGATAGTCGATCGAGTCGGGCCAGAACTCGTGCATCGGATGATCGAGAAACGTGTCGAGCACCACCCACGCCTGCGCAAGTCGCGAGTCATTCATCACCCGAGTGAAGTTTCGCAGCAGCGTTCCCTGGGTGATGGGGCAAGTCGCGAAGCGACTCACGTTCGCGGCGAACCATGCGTGCACGCGTTGGTATTCGGGGCTGTTCGGATTGCAGATCGCGAGCAGCACGTTTCCATCGAGCAACCAAGTCGTCACTTGAGCAACCCCACCGTCTCGAGCTGGCGCCGATCATCTTCCTCTTCGCTTTCTTTGATGACCTTCGCGACGTCGAGCGCAGGGTCCGCGTCGACGGCGTAGATTGGGAATCCATTGCGCACTTCGAGAACGGCGATGGGCTCCACGTTGGGCTCTTTGATTCGACGGACGATCTCGTTGATGACCGCGCTCATCGACACGTCGTCGTTCTTCGAGCGCGCCTTCACGTACCGGTAGAGATCGTCATCGAGCGAAATCGTCAGTCTCATGGCTGCTCCTCGCGGAAGTGGTGAAGTGGTGAACTTCACCAGCACGCACGCAACCTAACACCGCGAACTGACACGCAGCGTCGTAACGATCTTGAAAATCAGTCGCAAGAACAGCCAACCGCCCGGAATCATTGATAGTGGACTTGACGAGTCCATCATCTCTTCGTTACAGGAGTTTTATACCGGACCTCAGCGGTCCACATTCGAGGTGCTGAATGCTCAAGCTGCCGATTTACATGGACTACCACGCGACGACGCCGATGGACCCGCGGGTGCTGGAGGCCATGCGTCCCTACTTCCTGGACGACTTCGGCAACGCCGCGTCGCGAAACCACGCCTTTGGCTGGAAAGCCGAAGCGGCGGTCGACAAGGCGCGCAAGCAGGTCGGCGCGCTCATCGGCGCGTCTGACAAGGAGATCGTCTTCACGTCTGGGGCGACCGAGTCGAACAACCTCGCCATCAAAGGCGTGGTCGAGTTCTACAAAGACAAGGGAGATCACATCATCACCGTCGCCACCGAGCACAAGGCGATCCTCGACACCTGCAAGCGCCTTGAGCGCACGCGGCAGGAGCGCATCGACGAGCTCAAGGTGCAGCGGTTGATGGAGCTGACCGGCGCCGACGTGAACGTCGAAGACCTCGCCGCGCTCGAGATCAAACACGATCTCGAGAACGACCCGATGCTCAAGCGCTGGGTCGAGAAGCTCCGCGTGGGTGCGCGTGTCACGTATCTGACGCCCAAGAAAGACGGCCTCATCGATCTCGAGGAGCTCAAGGCGGCGATCACCGACAAGACGATTCTCGTCTCGGTGATGTTGGCCAACAACGAGATCGGCGTGGTGCAGCCGGTGAACGAGATCGGCGCCATCTGCCGTGAGCGTGGCGTGCTCTTTCACACCGACGCGGTTCAAGGCGTGGGCAAGGTTCACTTCGACGTCGAGGCGGCAAAGGCTGACCTCGTCTCGATGTCGGCGCACAAGATGTACGGCCCCAAGGGCGTCGGCGCGCTGTACGTGCGTCGCAAGCCGCGCGTTCGCGTGCGTGAGCAGATCGACGGCGGCGGTCACGAGCGCGGCATGCGGTCGGGCACGTTGAACGTCGCCGGCATCGTGGGCTTCGGTGAGGCCGCCGAAATCGCGAAGAACGAGCTCGACGCCGAAGCGACGCGGTTGACGGCGCTGCGTGAACGCCTGTGGAAGGGCATCTCGGCGAAGCTCGACTACCTCACCATCAACGGTTCCATGTTGACCCGCCTGCCCGGCAACCTGAACGTCTCGTTCGCGTTCGCCGAAGGTGAAGCGCTGATGATGGCCATCAAAGACGTCGCGGTCTCGTCGGGTTCGGCGTGCACGTCGGCGTCGCTCGAGCCGTCGTACGTCTTGCGCGCGCTGGGCGTCGAGGAAGAGATGGCGCACAGCTCGATCCGCTTTGGCCTCGGCCGCTTCAGCACCGAGGAAGAGGTCGACTACGTGATCGATCTCATGCACCGCGCGGTCACCAAGCTCCGCGACATGTCACCCCTCTACGAGATGGCGAAAGAGGGCATCGACCTCAAGTCCATCGAGTGGAAGGCACACTGAGTTTCAACCAGAGGTAACTGCCATGGCCTACAGCGAAAAAGTCATCGAACACTTCGAGCACAGCAAGAACGTCGGCACGCTCGACAAGAACGACCCCAACGTCGGCACCGGCCTGGTCGGCGCGCCCGCGTGTGGCGACGTCATGCGCCTGCAGCTGAAGATCTCCGACGAAGGCGTGATTGAAGACGCCAAGTTCAAGACCTTCGGCTGCGGTTCGGCCATCGCGTCGAGCTCGCTCGTCACCGAGTGGGTCAAGGGCAAGTCGATGGACGACGCGATGAAGATCACCAACAAGGAGATCGCCAAGGAGCTCTCGCTGCCTCCGGTGAAGATCCACTGCTCGGTGCTGGCTGAAGACGCGATCAAGGCCGCCATCGAAGACTTCCGCGCCAAGCGCGCGGCCCGCAAGGGAGCCTGAACGTGATGACCGAGTCCGCCACCCCGACCGCACCGGCGAAGGGCAAGCCCACCATCAAGGGCATCGGTCTGACTGACAGCGCCGTCACCCGTCTGCAGCGCCTGCTCGCCGAGCGGCAGACGCCTGAAGCGGGGCTGCGCATCGCGGTGAAGGGCGGCGGCTGCAGCGGGCTCGCGTACCACATGGAGTGGACCGACAAGCCCCGTGAGCGCGACAAGATCTTCGAGCGCGACGGCGTGCGCGTGTTCGTCGACTCGAAGAGCTACCTGTACCTCATGGGCACCGAGTTGGTGTTCGAAGAGGGCCTGCTCGCCTCGGGCTTCAAGCTGCAGAACCCCAATGAAAAGGGTGCGTGCGGCTGCGGTGACTCGTTCACGGTGTGACGCGTGACTCATTTTGAAATCTTCGGCCTCGCGCCTTCCGTCGACCTCGACGTGAAGGCGCTGGAGGCCCAGCACCGGGCGCTCGCGCTCGAGACGCACCCCGATCGCCTCCCGCAGGCCGACGCGCGCACGCGCCGAATCGCGGCCGAGAAGTCGGCGGCGCTCAACGAGGCCATCAAGGTGCTCAAAGACCCCGTGCGCCGCGCGTTCTACGTGCTGGAGCTCAAGGGCGTGAAGCTCGACACCGAAGACGCCGCGGCGAAGGTGAAGATGCCCATGGATTTCCTCGAGGAGATCATGGAGCGCCGTGAAGCGCTCGAGGCCGCGCGCGCCTCGAAGAGGATCGAGACCGCGCAGGCGATGGCCGCCGAAATTCGCGCCGCGAAAGAGACCACGTTGTCACTGGCACAAGATGCGCTCCGCAAAGACGACGTGGCCACCGCCACCGTCGCGCTGGGCCGCGTTCGCTACTACTCGCGCTTCCTCGAAGAGGTCGACGCGTTCGAAGAGGAGCTGCTGTCGTGAAGGGCTTTCTGCAGATCCACGATCCACTCAAGCCGAAGGGCTCGGTGGTGGGCATCGACCTCGGCACCACGAATTCGCTCGTGGCCGCGGTCATCAACGGCAAGCCGACGTGCCTGGCCGCTGACGAAGGCGACGCGAAGCTGCTGCCGTCGGTGGTGCACTATTCGAAAGACGGCTCGGTGCTCGTCGGTCGGCGCGCGGTGGAATTGCTGCCGTCGTTCCCCACCGACACCATCAAGTCGGCCAAGCGCTTCATGGGCAAGTCGCTGGGCGACGTCGAGACGAAGAAGCTCGGCGCGTACCAGTTCGTCACGGGCTCTGGCGTGGTGCGGTTTCAGGTCTCGGGTGGTCAACCGGTGACGCCGATCGAGGTGTCGGGAGAAGTGCTGCGACAGCTCAAGCGCCGCGCTGAATCGCACTTCGCCGGCAAGGTCGAGCAAGCCGTCATCACCGTGCCCGCGTACTTCGACGACGCGCAGCGCCAGGCCACGAAAGATGCGGGGCGACTCGCGGGGCTCGAGGTGTTGCGGCTGCTCAACGAGCCGACCGCGGCCGCGCTGGCCTACGGGTTGGACAAGGGCGTTCAAGGCCTCTACGCCGTGTACGACCTGGGCGGCGGCACGTTCGACATCTCGATTCTCGAGCTCGTCGACGGTGTGTTCCAGGTGAAGTCGGTGGGCGGAGATTCGGCGCTCGGCGGTGACGACTTCGATCGCGCGATCGTCGAGAAGATCCTCGAGGCGCGCGGCATCACCGCGCCTTCCCCCACGCAGATCGCCACGCTGTTGCAGCTGGCGAAGGGCGCGAAGGAGCAGCTGACCACCTCGAGCGAGACGACGATCGACTTCGAAGGCGCGCCCTTCCCGCTCACGCGTGCGCAGTTCGACGGGTGGATCACGCCGCTGCTGCAGAAGACCGGCACCTCTGTGCGTCGCGCGCTGAAAGACGCAGGCGTGGCGGCGACTGACGTTCAAGGCGTGGTGCTCGTCGGCGGCTCGACGCGCGTGCCCGCGGTGCGCAGCTTCGTCGAAGCGACCTTCGGCAAGACACCGTTGAGCGATCTCGACCCCGATGAGGTCGTCGCGCTCGGGGCCGCGATTCAGGCCGATCTGCTGACCAACGAAGATCGCCGCGACGAGGTGCTGCTGCTCGACGTGATCCCGCTCTCGCTCGGGTTGGAGACGATGGGCGGCGTCGTCGAGAAGCTCATTCCGCGCAACTCGAGCATTCCCATTGCGCAGGCGCAGGTCTTCACCACCTTCCAGGACGGCCAGACCGGCATGGACATCCACGTGGTGCAAGGTGAGCGCGAGCTGGTCGCCGACAATCGCTCGCTCGCGCGCTTTCGACTCTCGGGCATTCCGCCGATGGCCGCGGGCATGGGCCGCGTGCAGGTCACCTTCCGCGTCGACGCAGACGGCATTCTTTCGGTCACCGCGAAGGAAGAGACCACCGGCGTCGAGCAGCAGATCACCGTGAAGCCCACGCACGGCCTGACCGACGAAGAGATGGAGCAGATGTTGCTCGATTCGATCGACTTCGCCGAAGACGACATGCAGCGGCGCCTGCTGGCTGAACAGCGCGTCGAAGCCGAGCGCCTGCTGATCGACGGCGCCAAGCAACTCCAGGAGAACGGCGACCTGCTGACCGCTGACGAGCGCGCCGAGTTGGAGACGCAGTTCGCGCGGCTCTCGGGGTTGACGAAGACCGAGACGAGCCACGAAGCGTTGAAGTCGGCGATCTCCGAGGTCGACGGCCTCGCGCGCCCGTTCGTCGAAAAGATCATGGACCGCGCCATCGGCAAAGCCGCCGTCGGCCATCGCATGGAGGACTTCTGACGTGCCCCGCGTAACGTTTCGCAGCCCGCTGCAGGAGCTGACCGTTGAAGTCGAAGAAGGCACCTCGATTCTCGACGCAGCCGAGAAGGTCGACGCGCAGGTCGGTCACTCATGCGGCGGCGCGTGCGCGTGCTCGACGTGCCACGTGTGGGTGAAGAAGGGCCTCGAGAGCCTCTCCGAGCAAGACGACATGGAGATGGATCGCCTCGATCTCGCGTACGACGTGAAGCCGCAGTCGCGCCTCGCGTGTCAGGCGAAGTGTGGCCGCGCCGATCTCGAGGTGTGGATCACCGAGGAGTCGCTCAAGGCCTTCATGGACGAGAACCCGACGATTCGGAAAGCGATGGAGGCCGAAGGGACGTGGCCTCCGAAGAAGTTCACGTAGAGCGTCAGGTCGTCGTTGACACTGCCGTCCCGCTCAACGTATTCAGCCGCAGCCTTACGCCCAGGTGGCGGAATTGGTAGACGCGCTAGATTCAGGGTCTAGTACTGGCAACAGTGTGGAGGTTCGAGTCCTCTCCTGGGCACAGGGGGAATCGGTGAAAGCCGATTCCCCCTTTTTTTGATCTCTATGCGACCGATTCTCCTCGCGATGCTGGTGTTGGCGGGCTGCGAAGTCGAAGACGAAGACTTCGAAGGTCGGCTGGTGCACGTGGAGATCGTCTCGACGTCCGATGATTGTTCGCCGCGTCGCATGTCGGGTGACGCCGGGCTTCAGTTCATCGGCACGCGCGCCGACGGTGGCACGCTCTTCACCATCTCGCAGGAAGCTGTGTACGGCCCGCTCATCGACGGAGGTGCGCTCGAGAGCGTGATTCGTCAGGCCCTACCGCCGCTCAACCTCGGTCGCGCGAACATCGGCATCGGTGAAGAGTCGTGCAATGGCATCTTCGGTGACTGGGTGGAGCTCGGCTCGACGCTACAGCTGCGCCAGGACATCCCCGGTTCGATGAACTGTGTGACCGGCCCGCTGTGGTTGCCGACGACACGATGTTCGACGGATCGAACCTTCACGTTGACCGATGTGGGCACGTGCCGGTTGTCGTGCATTCAGGTCACGGCCAGCGCCGAAGTCGTCTGCGACTGCTGAAGATTCAGTCGACGGCGTCGAGCCACTGCGAGAGCGACGAGTGGCGCGCCACTTCGCCTTGCAACCCGCGATCAGGCTTCACCGCGAAGGCCACGAAGCCACGTGAAGTCAGTGACTCGATGAGCTGCGTCGCGGTCGCGTCGTCGGGCGCGAAGAGGAGCGCTCCGTCACCGCCGCCCGCCCCGCTCTGTTTGCCACCGCAGCCAAACGTGCGCGCGATGCCCAGAATGCGCTCGAGCTGATCAGTGCGGGTGACCTCGAGCTCCCACAACAGCGCCTGCAGCGCGCCGCACGACGTCTTTACGCCTTCGAAGTCGCGCCGCAGCAAGCCGTGCTCGAGCCCTTCGGAGTGCGCGTCGGAGCGATCGACGAAGCGCCTGCGGGCCTCGTCGTCGAGGCGACGTTCGACCTCTTTCACGAGCCCGGGCGTCGACGCCGACGTGCCGCTGAACGCGTAGATCATCGGGAACAACGGCTCGCCCATGCGCACGAGCTCGACGGGCGACGACTGCTCGACGGCGGCGACGAGGCCTCCCCGCGCTGCGGCCGACAACAGCATCGAAGCATCGAAGCGGCGGTAGCGAACGACACCACCAGCGAACGACGCGGCGACGTCGCCTCCGCTGCCCTTGCCGCCTTGCGCGTCGGCGTGCGCGAGCAACGCGAGCTTGAGCGAGTCCCACGTCGCGCCGAGGGCGGACCTCGCGGCTTCGACGGCCAGCACGCACGCGCGCGCGCTGCTGCCGATGCCCAGCTTGTGCCCATTCACCAACGGGGAGGCTTCGAAGGCGACCGAGAACCCCGGGCCTTCGACGCCAGAGAGCCGGTACGCGAGATCGATCGCGACGGAGACGAACTTGAAGTCGTCGGTCACCGGCTCCGACCAGCGCACGCCCGCAGGCGTGGCGTGACCAGAGAGCCGGCCACCTTCGAGCACGATGTCCACACGGCGATCGACGCGCGGGCGAACGAAGGCGTGCGCGCGTGGCGAGATGCCGACGATGCGCGCCTCGCCGCCCCACAGCACGGCGTACTCACCCGAGAGGAACAGCTTTCCCGGCGCTGAGAGTGTGCGCTCCATCGCTCGTGGTCAGCGCCAGCCGAGGCCGACAGCGATCTTCGCGGCGAAACGCGCGTTGTTCTCGAGCAGCGCCAGGTTCGCAGCGAGCGACTTGCCCTTGGTGCGCTCGACCATCTGCCCCAGCAGAAAAGGCGTCACCGCTTTGCCTTCGATCTTCTTCTTCTTCGCGAGCGCCATCGCCGCCGCGACGTGCTTCTCGACGTCAACGCGCTTGAGCGAGGTCTTCGCCGGAGGCGGCACCGCGAACACCATGCCGCCCTGCTTCAGATCGCGTCGCGCGCGAATCATCTCCGCAGCTTCGTTGGCGTCGTCGACGCGGTGCTCGACCGTCAACCCCGTCTCGCGCGTGTAGAAGCCCGGCAGCTCATTCGTACCGACCCCGACGATGGGCACCGACAACGTCTCGAGCACCTCGAGCGTGCGCGGGAGGTCGAGCACCGACTTCGCGCCCGCACACACCACCGCGACCGGAAAGCGACCGATCGCCGGCAGATCTTGAGAGATGTCCATGTGGCTCTCGACGCCGCGGTGCACGCCGCCGAGCCCGCCCGTCGCGAAGACATGAATGCCCGCAGCGGCCGCCATCTCGCACGTCGCGCTCACCGTGGTGCCGCCCGTTGCCTTGCGCGCCACGGCGATCGCGAGATCGCGTGACCCCAGCTTCATGAGCTTCTTGCCGGTCGCCAGCAGCTTCGTCTGCGCTTCATCGATGCCGACGAGCAGCTGTCCTTCGATGACCGCCATCGCCGCCGGCACCGCGCCTTCGTCACGCACTGCAGCTTCACAGCGCAGCGCACATTCGAGGTTGTGCGGGTACGGCAGGCCCTGCGCGAGCACCGAGGTCTCGAGCGCCACCAACGGCTTCAACGTACGTCGCGCCGCTGCCACTTCCGTCGAAAAAACCAGCTTCACGCGCGCCTCTTCTCAACGACCAGGTTGTACTCGTCGATCTTCTTGTCGAGCGTCGGTCGGCTGATGCCCAACGCCGCCGCCGCGCGGATCTTCTTCCCGTTGGCCTGACGCAGCGCCTCGGAGATCGCGTCGCGCTCGAGCCGGGAAATACGTTCAGCGAGCGACTGCGGCGCCTGCTCTGCCGCGCCGCCTTGAATCTCAGGCGGCAGGTGCAACGCCGTGACCTCTGCGCCGCCGTACAGCAACGCGAGGCGCTCAGCGACCAGGCGCAGCTCTTCGACGTTGCCGGGCCAGTGGTGATCGCCCAACAAACGCTTCGCGTCAGGCGTGAGGTTCGGCGCTTCTTTGCGGCGCGTACGCGTCAGCTCGGCGCAGAACCACTCGAACAACTGCAGCACGTCGGCTTTGCGCTCACGCAGCGGCAAGGTCTCAACTTCGATGCCGTTCAACGCGCGCGCGAGCTCGGCGTCGAGTTCGCCACGCGTCTGCATGGTCTCGAGGTTCGCGCGGCCGGTGACCATCACGCGCACGTCGACGGGCTCTTCTCCACCCTGCCGCGCCGGCGCCGTCTTGCGTGAGATCAAGCGAGCCAGGCGCTCCGAGGCGTGGCGCGGCAACGACTCGATGTTCAACAACAGCAACGTGCCGCCATCGGCCTTGAGCAACGCCGACGACTGAGGAGGGACGCCCGGCGCGCTGGTGCGCCCGAACAACGCTTCTTCAGTTTCCGCAGGCGCGCGGCGGCAGTCGACGACGATGAACGGCCCCAGCGCGCGCGACGAGCGGCTGTGCACGTAGCGGGCACACTGCGCGCGACCACTGCCGGGCTCGCCGTGCAGCACCACCGTCTCCTGACCCGACGCGGCGCGACGCGCGACCTCCACCGTCTTGCGAAAAGGGCGGCTGCTACCGACGAGGGAAATCGCGGCCGCGACACCGTCAGCCCGGCCACGAACCGAGGTCACCGCTTCACCGGCGAGGCGGCCCAGCGCGGCGATCGTTCGCTGCTCTTCTTCTCCGAAGGGCTCGGGGCGCTCGGCGTACAGAATGCCGAACGGCGCACCACCCGACGCGATCAACGGCGCGCACAACAACCCCTTCACGCGGCCCGCTTCTTTCCGCTCCAACGCGCCGCGCACCAACGAGCGCGGCACCTCGACGGAATCAGCGCCGACCACCGCCGCCGTCATCAACCCTTCGGTGCCGCCGAGCAGCGCAGCCGCTTTTTCGGCGTGCACGCTGCGCCCGAGCTCTTCGGCCGCGCGGCGCAGCACCATCGCTTCGCTCGTCGCAGAAATGAGCGCCACACCTGCGTGGTACAGGCCCGCGACCGCGCCCACCGCGGGAATCAGCTCTTCGACAGGGTTGGTGTGCTGCTCGCCGTCGGTCTCGCGATCAGACAGCGACGCACGCGCGGACGGCTCGAAGAGGATGGTCGAGTCGCCGACCTGCAGGCGATCGCCGGGCAGCAGCGAGTGCTCCTGCTCGAGCTTCTCACCGTTGACCAACGTGCCGTTGCGCGAGCCGAGATCGCTCACGCGCGCCAGACCGTCTTCGACGAAGAGCCGCACGTGACGCCGCGAGACCTTCGCGTCTTCGAGCGAAATCGTGCACGACGGGCTGCGGCCGATGAAGACCTCGCCCTGCACTTCCAACCGGCGCCCCGCCTGCGGGCCCGTCAGCAACAACAGCGCGGCCATTCGTCCTCCTGCAGAGCTACGCCGGACGCTCGAGCTGGAGCAGCTGCTCCATCTCTTCCGGGTCGAGTTGACGCCCTTCGCGGGCGACCGCGAGCGCGTTGATCTGTGAGTCGTCGACTTCCACGTGCGAACCCTTGCGCCACTCCGTCGTGCGCGTCCCGCCCTCGACCAGCTTCCCGATCAGCGTGTCTTCGTCCCATTGTACGACTTCGACCCAGAGCAGCTCTTGTTCTGCTGGTTCGTCGACACCCGGGGGATGCACTTCGAACGGCGCGCGCACCAGGAACGTGAGCGGCTCCATCAGCCCCTTGCGCATGTAGCGGCCCTTGAAGATCGGAAGCAGGCGGCTCGCGTCGGTCTGCTTCTTCTCGGCCTCCGCGTCCGACTCCTTCGCGAAGCGCTCCCGGTAGTGCTTGAGGATCTCCGACATCGCGTGGCGGCCACCTTCAGGCGCGACGACGGTGAGAATGCCCTGGTTGTGACCGACGAACGTGTCGGGGTCGACCTGGTACAGGTTCGCGCGACCTTCGTCACACGGCAGCAGCTGGAAGCCCATGCCGACGCTGGTGGCGATCACCTGCCGCGGCGTCGGGCCCTGGCCGAACGCGAGGTCGGTGCAGAGCTCTTGAAAGAACGTCTCGGCGGCTGGGAGATCGTCGTCGGCGATGTGGAACATTTCGACGTCGGGCGCGCCGAACTTCGCCATGCCGTGCGTGTGCACCCAGTTCTGACGTTCACCCTCCTTCACCAGCTGCGCATGCACGGTGATGTGATCTCGAATGTCGAAGTCGAGCTCGGTGATCTCTTCGACGTCGGTGGCCGAGTGCAGCTTGAACGCCGTCACGTCGATCGCCACGCCGTCACACACCTCGAGCAGCGTCCGCACCGTCCACAGCGCTTCGAAGGCAGCGATGCTGGGCTGCGGTTTTCCAGGCTCGAAGCTGACGCGGTAAAAACCATGCGACTGCTCGAGCATTTCACGCAGCTCGGTGCCGCCGGTGAGCAGGTCGGGCGTCCACCCCAGCGGAGCGAAGCGCGGCTCGAAGCGAACGTCGACGCGCGAAGCGTCAGCGCGCACCGAGAACAACAGGCCGTCTTCACCAAACACCAGCTCGACCTCTTCGGCCGCGAACGCCTCTTTGAGTACTTCAGGCGTGAGCGGCTCGGCCGAGTCGGTCGCGACGATGTAGACCTCTCTGCTCGCCGTCACAGGTGCTTCTCGATTTGACGGAAGAGATCGACGCGATCGACAAGGTTGGTGAGGTAGTCGAGCGTGTCCGTGGGCAACACGAGCACGGGGCTCATCTCGTAGCGGGTGAACCAGTCTTCGTAGAGACCGTTCAAGCGGTTCAAATACGCGGTGGGAATGTCCTGCTCCATCTTGCGGCCGCGGAGGCGAATGCGCTGCTTGAGCGTCTTCACCGGGCAGCGCAGGTAGATCATCAAGTCGGGCGGGCGCAACGAGGCGGCGATGGTCTCGTACAGCTCCCAGTACGTCTTCCAGTCGCGGCGATCGATGAAGCGCTGGCGCGAGAGGTTCTTCGCGAAGATCTCCGCGTCTTCGTAGATCGTTCGGTCCTGCAGTGAGGTGCCGGTGCTGCGCTCGAGCTCGCGGTGCAGGCGGAACTTGTGCGTGAGGAAGAAGATCTGGCTGCGAAACGCCCAGGTCTTCATGTCCTTGTAGAAGTCGGCGAGGTACGGGTTCTGATCGTTCGGCTCATAGAAAGGCTTGAGCCCGTATTTCTTGCAGAGGAAGGCCGTCAGCTCCGTCTTACCGGCGCCGATGTTGCCCGCGATCGCGATGAACTTTTGACCAGACACGAGCCCATTCACTTATTCCCGTGAACCGCGTCAGTCGAGCGTTGTTCTGCTACACCCCGCCCGCCGTGCGGCTCTCCGTTCTGCTCATTGTCCTGTGCCTGACGGGGGCGTGTCGCAAGCCCCACGAGGCACGCCTTTCAGAGGGAGACAGCGCGGCCGCATCAGGCCGTTGGGACGACGCGCGCACGAAGTGGGAAGCCGCCGTTTCTGCCGACGCGAGCTCAGCTGTCGCTCACGCGCGCCTCGGTGCCGCGCTCTGGCATCTCGACCGCCGTGACGACGCGCAGCGCGAATGGGCCGAGGCTGTGAAGCTCGACGCCACGAACGAAGACGCGCTCGAGGGGCTGGCCCGCTTCGCGTTGGAGGCGCGCGACGCTGGCGCTGCGGTCTCGCTGCTCTCGACGATCTCCGAGCCGTCATCTCCGTCGTTCAAGAAGGTGCAGGCCCGCGCGCTGCTGGCTCGTGGCGAGCCGGGTGACGCTGCGGCCGCGCTGGAGCTCGCTTCGTCGAACGACGCCGACGCCGAGAGTCGCTACCTCGTGGGCTGCGCGGAGCTGGCGCTGCGACGTTTCGGAGATGCGCAGACGACGCTCGACGCGTTGTTGCGCGCGCACCCCGCTTCACCGCTCGGCAGCTACGGGCTGGCTCGACTCGCCGCAGCCCAGCAGCGGCAGACTGACGTGTTGTTGAACCTCGCGACGGCGAAGGCCGCTGCGGGCTCGTCGTGGAACGCCGCGCACGTGGCGGCAGACCCGGCATTCGCTTTCCTTGCAACCGCGCCGGAGTTCAAGGCGCTCGTAGGCCCGTGACATGTTGAGAAACCTCTTCTGCATCTTCGTCGCCGTCGTGTGGACGCTCGTGTTGTTCCCCGTGACGTTGGTCTTCATGCTGGTCACGCTCAACCCGTCGGCGTCGATGGTGATCGTTCAGCGGGTGTGGTCGCCGATTCTGCTGTGGGCTGGCGGCGCGAAGCTCGAGGTGCAGGGCCTCGAGAACCTCAAGCCGGGCCAGCCGTACATCTTCGCCAGCAATCACCAGAGCACCATCGACATTCCCGCGCTCTTCGTCGCGCTGCCTGTCGACTTCCGCTTCGTGGCGAAGAAGGCGCTGCAGTACGTGCCGGCGCTCGGTTGGTACATGACGGTGGCGAAGTTCGTGTTCATCGATCGCTCGAATCATCGCGACGCGGTCAAGTCGCTCGAGCAGGCCGGCGAGCGCATTCGAGGCGGCGTCAGCATCGTGATGTTCGCCGAAGGCACGCGCAGCGATGACCGGCGGGTGTTGCCCTTCAAGAAGGGGCCGTTCGCGCTCGCGATGCACGCCCAGGTGCCCGTGGTGCCGGTGACCGTCGAAGGCTCCGGCAAGTTGATGCCGAAGAACTCGTGGAACATCACGCCGGGGCCGGTGACGGTCCGCATCGGCGCGCCGATCGACGTGGCGCAGTTCGGCGACGATCGCATGGCGCTCATTCGCGCGGTGCGCGGCAAGGTCATCGAGCAGAGCCTCGCCATGGGCGGGCTGGGCGGAGATCAAGACGACGTGGTCGCAGCGCGCGGCTTCGAAGGTCGCGCGAAGCCGGGCTGACGCTTCAGAGGTCGAGCGAGCTGTTACTGGCCTCGGGCAGCTCTTGCGACGACGACTGCATGCCCGAGAGCAGCAGCGTGCGCACCGCGGCCGAAATGTCGGTGTCGATCATCACCGCGCCGGCTGGGGCTCCGCGAAGGGCTGAAGGCAAAAGCGACGTAGCGTTGAGCCCGCCTGCCGCGCCGCCGGTCGCGAGCACGACAGGCAACCGGAGCTCGAACGCGCAGTAGCGCGCGAGGCGCAGCACCGAGTCGCTGTCTTCGAGCAGCAGCACGCCGAGCGCAGACGAAAGAAACGGCCGCCACAACGGCCGCGCGGCTTCGGCTGTCGGCGCGAAGACGAAGTCGATCTTCAAGACGTCGCTGACCTCGAGCGTGGCCAGCGTGCCGAAGCTGCTGCGCAGACATGCGGGGTCGCTGCCGTGCTTGAGACCCTTGAGCGAACGAAGGAACCAGCGCCCCGCTTTCGGGCCCGTACCGGCGAGCAGCACCTTGGCGGTGATCGCGTTGCGATGCGGGCGACCCCGCAGCAGTCTGCCGCGCAGCGCGTGCACTTCCGCGGTGCCGAGCAGCGGCGCCTCTTCGACACCGACCGCGTCGAAGCGCTGCACGACGCCCTTCTCGATGAGCGTGATGAGCGCGCCGAGAATGTCGAGATCGGCCGCGTCGGCGAGGTCGAGCAGCTCGCTCAACTTTCGCGGCTGGTTCAACACGCGCAGAACTTCCTTCGTCACCGGGTGCGGGTCGATGAGCTCGGCGCTGTCGGGCACCAGCGCCAGCATCTGTTGCAGGCCGGGCAACACGCCGAGCAAGCGCTCGCGCTCGTCGGTCTGACGCATGCCCTCGAGCAACGCGTCTTCCATCGTGCGGTTGATCTTCGTGCGCGACGGCGCGGGGCCGGGGTGAAAGGCGAAGGTGCCGTCTCTCCAGCCCACGAGGCGGAAGAAGGCTTTCTCTCCTTCGATGTCGTTGGCGCGCGCGTTGACCGGCTTGCCGTCGGCGATCTGAATCTCTCCGCGCTCTTGACCGTGGTGCAGCGAGAGCCGGCCCGTGCGCCGATTCATCGACATGATCTGCATGAGATCAGGCAACGGAAGCTGGCTGAGCCCGCCTTCGATCTCCTGCGCGTCTCCACGCAGTTGCTGCGCGGCTTCACCACGGCGACACAGGTGATCGATGCGCGCGATCACCTCGTCGATGTTGAAGGGCTTGGTCAGCACGCCCTCACGCAACTGACGAAAACGATCGAGGTCGCGCGACGCCGTGGTGACCACCACGGGAATGTCTTCCGTGCGCGGGTTCGACCCGAGGATCTGAATGAACGAGCGCGCCTCGATGAGCGTGCAGGTCTCGTCGAAGAGGATCACGTCGGGGTGCCGCAGCACCGAGACCTCCAACGCCTTCGAGCCGTCGGGCGCGTACTGCACCTGATAGCCGCGAGCGCGCAGCGCCTTGGTCAACGCACGCACGGCGCCGACGTCGGGGTCTGCCAACAACACTTTTCGCGCGGTCGCCATGTTCAGTAGGGCTGCAGGTCGTACGCAGTCTGGAGTTTGGAAACGAGGCCTTCGACCAGAGTCGGGTCGGAGGTGTGGAAGCCCCACGTCGCGCCGCGACCTCGCCGCTGCAGCAACGCGTAGGCCGAGCCGTCACCCATCCACAGCAGGAACTCGTGACGCGCGAGGCGGTCGTCGCCTTCGAGGAACACGGGCGTCATCGCGTGGTGCTCCTGCAGGTCGGCGTGACGACCCAGCACGTAGACGCGCGGCGCGAAGTCGGACGGCGCGTTGTCGAGCGCGCGAACGATCGGCAGGTCACCCTTCACCGCCGGCCCACCGACGTAGAGCAGCCCGCGCGCCATCGGCTCACGGAGGAACTCGCGCCCGATTTCAGACTGCAGCTCTTCGAAGAGCACATCGGCGACCTTGCCGCGGCGCGACGGTTCGCCCGACGCGTCGGGCAACTTGGGGCTGCGTGAGTTGCCGAGCAGCAACTCGACCTCGTCCCAGAATGGGAGCGGCTCGAGCCGCAGGTGGTGATGCAGCGAGCCACGACGCTCGTCCATGCGACGGCGACAGCAGATGAGCAGCTCGTCGAAGTCGTCACCGTCGCGCGGAAACGTCGCCACGCCGCCGGTCAACCCCATCGGCACGCGGGCCTCGAGCGCCCGCGCGTCGGTCTCTTCCAGCACCGAGGTCAGCGCGCGGCGCAGAAACATCAGCCCGCCGAAGTAGTCGGTCTCGGGCAGCAGCACGTGGAACTCCTGCTCGGTGGCGCGGGCCACCACGTCGGAGTCGCGGATGATCTGCGAGATGACACGCAAGACGATCTGCTGCGCCTGCCGCACCGCCGCGTGACCGACGCGCTGGCGAATACCGGCGAGGTTGTCCAACGAGAAGGTCAGCAACGAGAACGCGCGGCCGTAGCGGCGCGCTTTGTAGATCTCCTTCGTCGCGTAGTCGGTGAAGTACGAGAGCGTGTACGCGCCCGTTTCACGATCGCGCAGGCCCTGACGTTGGAGCTGCGCGAAGCGCGTGGCGGTCTTGAGCGCGGTCGCGGCGAACTGGCCGAAGGTCTCGCACTGCGCCAGCAATTCGTCAGAGAACGAACCAGAGATGGGGTCAGACAGCTGCGCGAGCGCGACCAGCTCTCCGCCCGGCGTCAGCAGCGGCACCAGCAACGACGTGTCGGCCTTCCACGCGTGCGCCTGCACGAGGTTCGGGTCGACCAGCTCAGGCAACGCCGCGCGATCGAGCAGGCCCCGCCACGCGCGCAAGCGCATGCCCACGCGCTCGCCGGCCACCCACAGCGCACCTGATTGTGCAGCGCACAACGAAGCGAACTCCGAGAGCACGCGCTCCTGGAGCGATTCGATCTCGGTGACGCCGACGATGGCGAGGCAGCGTTGGTCGAGCGTCACGAGGTCCGACCCTCGAACACGAAGCGCACCGGGCCCTTGAGCCAGACTTGCGAGAGGTCGCGGGCGACCTTGATCTCCAGCACGCCACCGGGGAGCTCGACGGGCACCCACGCGTCGAACGGGCCGCGATCAGCGAGCGCGTTGGCGACGACCGCCGCGCACGCGCCTGTACCGCACGCCAACGTCAGGCCTACGCCGCGCTCCCACACCGTCACGCGCAGGCCGCCTTCCTCGCGCGGCTCGACGAACTCCACATTGGTGCGCTGCACAAAAAGGGGGTGGCGCTCGAGCCCCGGGCCCAGCCGCGCGGCTTCAGACGGAGGCGTGTCGAGCAACACGAGGTGCGGGTTGCCCATGCTGACGGCGGTGCCCACGAGCCCTTCGATGGGCTGACGAATGAAGGGCCCACCGTGAGGAAGAATGGGCGCCTCGAGGCGTGCGGGGCCCATGGCGACGGTGACGCGATCGACAGAGCCCTCGCGCCAGTCGATCTTGCAGCCGAGCACGCCCGCGCCGGTGGCGACCTTGAGCTCGCGCGGCTGCTGCGGGTCGTGTTCAGCGAGGTACTTCACGACGCAGCGCAGGCCGTTGCCGCACATCTCCGCGATGCTGCCGTCGGCGTTGTGCACCACCATGCGACCGGCGGTGCCCGCCTCAGGGAGGATCGACAACACGCCGTCAGCGCCGATGCCGAAGTGGCGATCGCACAGACGGCGTGAAGTCTCGGCGTCGACGTCTTGACCCGACTCACGTCGGTCGATGACGACGAAGTCGTTGCCCAGGCCCTGGTACTTGAAGAACGGCTCCAAACGAGTGCCTCGTAGCCAGAATCAGAAGCTCATTCCACCGTCGACGTCGATGGTCTGACCGTTCAAGTAGTCGCACTCGAGGATGAACTTCACCGCGAGCCAGATGTCTTCGGGCTGGCCGATGCGACCGACGGGGATCTTCTCGACGAACGCCGAGAGCGCCTTCTGGTTCATGCCGGCGGTCATCGGGGTCTCGATCATGCCGGGCGCGATGGCGCCGACACGAATGCCGAACTGTGCGAACTCGCGCGCCCAGGTGACGGTGTTGGCCGCGAGCGCCGCCTTGGCCGACACGTAGTTCGACTGGCCGCGGTTGCCGTGCCGCGCGATGGAGCTCATGTTGACGATGACGCCGGGCTTGCTCTCGGTGGTCACCATCTTCGCGACGACTTCACGAACCATCATCGTGGCGCCGGTGAGGTTCACGCCGATGACCGCGTTGAAGTTGTCGAGCGACATCTTCGAGACCTGGCCGGTGGTCTTGTCCTTCTTCACCAGCAGGCCGTCGCGGAGAATGCCGGCGTTGTTGATGAGGCCATTGAGCCCGCCAAGCTCGGTGTTCGCCCACTCGACGAACTCGACGATGTCCTGCTCTTTGCTGACGTCGAGCTTGCGACGCTTGATGCCTTCGGGGAGCGCCGCGAGCGCGGTCTCGTTGACGTCGCCCACCGCGACCTTCGCGCCCGCCTCGTGAAGCCGCTTGGCGAAATGCGTACCCATGCCCTGTGCGCCGCCGGTGACGATGATCTTGAGATCGTTGAGGTTCATGCGGCGTGAAGACCCGATCCGAGCGCGGCGTTCAAGCACTCAATTGGTTCGACAGGCACGCGGCTCGTGCTCGAGCTCACGGCAAAGTCCAACGACCTACGCCTGAAAGAAAGCGACCCCAGGTGGCGAAAGCGCGCCGGATCACTCGGCGCCGACCGCTGGTGGCCGTGAGTTCATCGCGCCGCAGTTGCCGCTGAACACAAACTCAGCGCGCCAGATCTCTCACACGCTGGCGCGCGAGCATGCGACTCAGGCCTTGAACGTCTCGGCCGTCTTCTTGGCGTTGTCCATGGTCAGCTTTCGCCAGCCCGCCGCGAGCTCATTGACGTAGTTGAACTGGGACTTCACCAGCTCGTTCATCTCGTCGATCTGCGTGTTGCCGTACTCGATCCACTTCGTGTGGGCCTTGCCCATCTCCTCGAAGATCTGGGTGAAGCGCTGCGACTGCTCCTCGAACAGCTTCACGAACTGCTCGGGGGCGACAACATTGTGCACCTGCGAAGAAGCGGTCTTGGTCTCGGCCATGGTGGTGTTCCTCGTTACGGGTTGTTTCCGAGCGCCAGTTCGCCCGGAACGAGTCACAAAGTAGCCAGCTGACGCCTCGCGTCAAGTCGAAATTTGTGCACTGCACCATTTCTTCGTCATTTCTTTCGCTTACGCAGCATGCCTTTGAGCTCGTCGAGCTCGCGCCGGAGGTCTGACACGTCGTTCGACGGCTGCGGCGGGCCACCGGTGCTGGGCGCAGGCACCGGAGGAACCGACGACTGACCCCACCCGGCGTACGGCGTACCGCCCTGCGCGAACTGCTGCATGGCGACCAGCGGGTTGAAAGGCATGAAACTCTGGCTGGCCTTGCGGGTCTGCAGGTAGAGCTCCAGCGCCGACTGCACGTAGCGCCCGAGGAACTCGGTGAGCGCGTCGTCTCCGAGGCGAATGAGCTGGTGGAGCAGCTGCGCCGGGAAGATTTTATCGGCGCCGCGACCCTCGATGATGATCTGCGTCAGCGTGCTTTGCGTGAGGTCGGCGCCGGTCTTGGCGTCGATGACGCGCGCCTCAGCACCATCACGAATCGCCGCCGTGAGATCGTCGAGCGTGATGTAGCGCGAGGCCTCGGTGTCGTAGAGCCGCCGGTTGCCGTACTTCTTGATGAGCATGATCGAGCACCGTACCCAGTCTTGTGTGCAACGCAACATGACCGCTTGACAAGCTCGTGACGAACGCGCCATGAGGCCGCCCGTTGTTCGCACCTGCACAATGAGGCCTTCATGGCGCGCCGCGCAGCAGACAGCTCGAACGATGTTGCAGTGCAGCATTCCAGGGCCACTTCTCTCGCTGCGATCGCACACGAGCTGAGCCTCGGTTTCCGGGCCGCCCGGTGGATTTCACGAACGACGAGGCGTATGGCCGGTGCGCTTTCGGAGGCTCCCGTGCGTCGTCATTTCATTCTGTGTGCCTGCCTGGTTCTGGCGGCCTGTTCGTCTCAACCTCCGATGGTCGAATGCCGCGTCGGCGCTGACTGTGCGAGCGGCGTGTGTCGCGGCGACGGCACCTGCGAACCCGAGAAGGTCGTCAACGCTGATGCGGGCGTTACCGACGCGGGCGTCGACGCCGGTGTCGATGCCGGCATGCACAACCCTGATTCTGGCGTGCTGCCTGACGGCGGCTTCGACGCTGGCACGCCGGTGGGTTGCCTGCCGAACAACGACGGCACCATCGAACGCGGCGAGGTCTTCTTTCAGGCAGGGCTGCGCGCGACGTTCCGCATCAGCGGCGCGGCGACGTTCGACACCGCAGGCACGGCGCAGGCCGACGGCGGGCGCGCGTGGAACTTCGACACCACGCTCGCAGGCGATGCCTCGCGGCTGGTCGAGACGAAGGCGCTGACGGGCGAATGGTACGAGGCCGACTTCCCCGACGCGGGCTACGTGAGTGAGCTGGGCCAGGGCAGCGACCTGCTTGGCGTGTTCTCGTCGGCTGCTGACGGGCTCTATCTTCAGGGCGTCGTCTCGACGGCCGACGGCACCAGCTCGACGAAGCTCAGGTACACGCCGTGGGTGAAGGTGCTCCAGTTTCCGCTGCGCCATGGCGAATCGTGGTCGACCGACACCACCGTCGACGGCAAGTACCAGGGCTATGTCGTCGGCAACGCGGCGTTCGGTACCGGCCTGCCCTTCCAGCGCGAGGTCTACACGTCAACCGTCGACCGCGCGGGCGACGCGACGACACCGTTTGCGCCGGCGACTCCGTTCGGCGTGTTGCGGGTGCGAACAGTGCTCGAGCGCTACACGCGCGTCTTCACGCTCAACCCGTGGTTCAAGGCGCTGACGCTGCGCAGCTACACGTGGAACGCCGAGTGCTTCGGCACGGTGGCCACCGCGAACTCCGAAGACAACGAGACCAGCACCGAGTTCACCGACGCTGCCGAAGTGCGGAGATTGTCGCGGTGAAGCTGCGCGCGGCTTCTTTGCTGGCGGTCGCGTTCAGCGGCTGCCTGCATTTTCACAACGGCCCCATGCCCGGCGAACCCAAAGACGCCACGTACCTCGAGGTCGAGGGCGCGCGGGTTCGCTACGTCGACGTGGGTGAAGGCCCGGCGGTGGTGTTGCTGCACGGCTTCGCCTCGAGCATCGAGAACTGGACGGCGGTGATGCCGGCGTTGGTCGAGAACCACCGCGTCATCGCCATCGATCTCAAGGGCTTCGGTTGGACGGATCGCCCGGTCTCCGACTATTCGCCGGCGGCGCAGGCGCAGTTGGTGAAAGCCGTGCTCGACGCGCGCGGCGTGCAGAAGGTGTCGCTCGTCGCGCACTCGTGGGGCTCGTCGGTGGCGTTGGCCTTCACCATGGCCAACCCCACGCGCGTCGAGCGGCTCGCGCTGTACGACGCGTGGGTCTACGAGTCGCAGCTGCCGTCGATGTTTCACCTCGCGCGCGCGAAGGGCGTCGGCGAGGCGCTGTTCGGCTTGTTCTACGATCAACAGATCGAAGAGCGCTCGACCAACGGCTTCTTCAACCCTGAAATCGTCACGCAAGACTTCGTCGACGCGGTGGAGCGCGCGTTCGAGCGCCCGGGCACCAAAGCCGCAGCGCTCGAGACCGTTCGCGGCATGAAGTTCGACGAGATGTCTGATCGCTACAAGACGGTGTCGGTGCCGACGTTGTTGATGTGGGGGCGCGAAGACATCGTCACGCCGGTTTCGATTGGCGAAAAGCTGGTGCGTCAACTGCCGAACGCCAGCCTCAAGGTGTACCCGCGGTGCGGCCACTTTCCGATGATCGAAGCGGTCAATGAGTCGACGCGCGACCTGCAGGCGTTCCTCGGAGGTGCTCCGTGAGCCGCCCCTCTCCCGTCGCTTCGCGCCGACTTCTCCCCGCTTTCGCAGGGAGAGGTATTTCCGCCCTTCTCGTCGTGCTGGCGAGCACGGCGTTCGCGTCAGGGCTCGGCGACCACGGTGAAGATCTCATCGAGCGCGAGAAGATCGACTTCACGCTCACCGGCTTCGCGCGCGTGCGGGGCGACTGGCTGCACAACCTCGATCTCGACCGCGGCACCACGCCTTCAGGTCGCTCGCTCTTCGCCGTGCCGCTCGGAGACCCTAACGGGCAGTCGCTCTTCGTCGCCGACATGCGCGTGCGCACCGACCTCGCGATCTACGCGCCGTTCGCCGCCGCGGCCGTGAAGATCCGCGCCGACCTCATCGACAACCTGGTCTTCGGTTCGACGCCCGTGCTCTCACCCGGCACCGGCAACGCCCCGACGCCCGCCGCGTCGCCCGGTCAGCTCCCGAACTCACTGCTGCGCATCAAGCGCGCGTACGGCGAGGTGCTCACGCCCATCGGCTACTTCGCCGCCGGCCGCATGGGAAACATGTGGGGCCTCGGCATGTTGTCGAACGGAGGCGACTGCATCGACTGCAACCTCGGCGATCAGGCCGACCGCATCGCCTTCGCCACGGCGCTGGTGGGCCACATCTTCGCCGTCGCGTACGACTTCAGCGCCGTCGGCCCCACGCAGTACCGCCGCGACTCGCAACGCCAACTGATCCTCGACCCGTCGACTGACGTTCAGTCGGTCTCGTTCGCGATCATGAACATGAAGAACGAGGCGAGCCGTAAGCGCCGTCGCATCGCGGGGCGGCTCACCTTCGAATACGGCGTGCTCGGCTCGTACCGTTGGCAAGACAACGACGTGCCCGAGAACTACCTCTCGGTGGCGCAAGCCCGCGAGCTCTCCCCCGCATCAGTCATGCGCCGTGGCTACAAAGCGGGCGTCGTCGACGTGTGGGCGCGACTGCAAGGTCGGTACTTCAAGATCGAAGCCGAGGCCGCCGTGCTCTTCGCCGAAGTCGAGCAGCCGTCGCTGATTCCCGGCGTGCTGCTCCGCGATCGCGTGCACTCGCTGCAGGGTGGCGGCGTCATCGAGAGCACCATCGGCGAACCTGATTCTGTCTTCGTGGGCGGCGTGAACCTGGGCTTCGCGAGCGGTGACCCGGCACCCGGCTTCGGCGCATACCCGAACGGCACCACCGTCAGAGCGGGCGAGCTCGACGGCCCGCAAGTCGACATTCCGCGCGACCGCCGCATCGACAACTTCCGCTTTCACGCCGACTACCGAATCGATCGCATTCTCTTCGCGGAGATCATCGGCACCGTCACCGACGCCTGGTACGTGCGCCCGTGGACCCGCACGCGGCTGCTCGAGTTCAAGAGCTCGCAGCTGAACCTCAACGTCGACGGCACGTTTACCCGCGCGATGTTCGCGAGCTCGACGCCCAACAACCAACCCAACCTCGGCCTCGAGCTGCACGCCTCGCTCACGTGGCTCAGCAAAGACGGCTTCGACGTGCTCGCCGAATACGCCGTGCTGTTTCCCTTCGCCGCCTTCGACAACCCCGGGCAAGGCCTCACCGCTCAACCCGCTCAGCTCGGCCGCGTGCGGCTGGCGTGGAGATTCTGAAAACCATGCGCACCCTGCTCTTCACCGCGCTGCTGCTCGTCTCCGCGTGCGGCGACAACCTCACCTACCCGACGCGCGAAGCGTACGTCGGCGAGTCACCCGCGCCGCTCGAGTGCGTGCCCAACCTCGACGGCCGCGTCGACGCGACTGAGCTGCGCGCCGCCATCGGCGTGCCGCTGCGCTACCTCGCCTCGCCTCCGGGCATCAGCCGCGCGGTGAACCTCGTCGGAGAGACGAACTCGCAGAACCAACGCGTGTGGAACATGGCCGCCGATTACGCTGACGATCGCGTCGCGACTGTCGAAGCGTCCGCCGTCACCGACTACTGGTTCGCGAACAGCTTTCCCGGCGGGCAATGGGTTGCGTCGCTCGATCTCGGCGGCAGCGTGATGGGCGTCTACACGCACGACGGCTCGAACATTCTGCTGCTCGGCTACGCGTCACCGACCGAGAACCCACCGACCGGCAAGACGCTCGTCGTCTATTCACAGCCCGTCGCGGTGTACCGATTTCCGCTCGAGCCCGGAAAGACGTGGGTCAGCGTCGGCAACGTGGTGAACGCCACGCTGCAAGGGCTGCCCTTCGCAGGCCGCGACACGTACCAGCTCAGCGTTGAATCAGCAGGCCAGCTCGAGCTGCCCGACGTCACCTTCACGCAGGCGCTTCGCGTGCGCACCACGACGACCATCGAGCCCGCCGTCGGCCCCGTCATCGTGCGACGTCAATCAGGCTGGGTCTTCGAGTGCTTCGGCGAAGTGGCCCGCGCCACCGCCGCCAACGGCGAGACCAACGACGACTTCACCACCACCTCCGAGCTGCGACGGCTCGGGCTCTGAAGGAGCGAACATGCAGCTCTGGGATCAATGGAAGAAGGGCTTCGACGTGTGGGAGCAGAAGACCGCCGAGTTGATGGAGGGCGTCCTCAAGTCGGAGACCGTGCTCTCACCGATGGGCACGCTGCTCACCGCCGGTATGAAGGTGAAGGCCGCCAGCGAAAAGGCCGCCGCGCAATGGTGGAGCACCTGGGGGCTGCCGACACGCCGCGAGCAGGAAAAGACGTTGCACGCGCTCAACCAGATTCAAAGCCGGCTCATCGATCTCGAAGAGCGCATCGCCGAGCTCAAGAAGAAGAACTGAGAACCCACCATGGACATCACGCCCTTCCTCGAACTCAAGCCGGCGCCCCGCGCGATCTTCGATGCACTGCCGGAGCGCAAGTCGCGCGCCCGCTTCATGCTGCCGACGCCTGATGGTGATTGGCGTGTGGTGACCTGGTCTTCGTACGCGAAGGGCATCCGCAACGCGGCGCTGTTCCTCGCGTCGTCTGGGCTGCAGCCAGGAGATCGCGCGGCGATCTACGCGCCGAACTCGGTGGAGTGGATCAGCGCCGCGATGGCGATTCAAGCCGTCGGCGGCGTCATGGTGCCGGTCTACCCGGCGAACACCACGCCGCAGGCCGCGTACGTGGTTCAACATTCAGACACGAAGATCATCTTCGTCGACACGGCTGCGTTGCTGCAGCGCATCTTCGAGTCGTGGGGCGACTACGCGAACGTCACGCGCATCGTCACGCTCAGCACGCAGCCCATCGAGCCCGGGCCGATCATCGAGCAGATGCGCAACAAGGGCCTCGCGGTGCCGCCGATCTCCGAGGTCGAGCGCAAGCTGGTCTCGTGGAGCCGCGTGCAGTCGATGGGCTCTGCGCGCGATCAAGAAGCGCCCGGCGAATTCGAGCGATTGCTGGCGAGCGTGTCGATCGATCAGCTCGCCCAGATGCTCTACACGAGCGGCACCTCGGGCAACCCCAAGGGTGTTCCGCTCACGCACCGCAACGTGGGCATCAACGGCGCCGACTGGCTCAAGAACAACGCGCCGCTGCTCGAGAAGAACGACGTCGATCTGCTCTGGCTGCCGATGAGCCACATCTTCGGCTTCGGTGAAGCGTGCCTGGGCAACGCGCTCGGCTGGGTCACGTACATGTCGGAGCCCGCGAAGGTGTTGCCGCACCTGATCGACGTGCGCCCCAGCGTGTTCATGAGCGTGCCCGCCGTCTGGGAAAAACTCGCGATGGCCGCCATGGGCGAGAGCGAGCCCGTGAAACGTCGCGCCGCACTGCACAGCGTCACGGGCGGTGAACTTCGGTTCTGCCTGTCGGGCGGCGCGGGGCTCAAGCGCGAGGTCAAAGAGTTCTTCCACGCAGCGGGTTTGTTGATCATCGAAGGCTACGGGCTCACCGAGACCTCGCCGACGTTGACACTCAATCGCCCCGACGCCTTCCGCTTCGACTCAGTCGGCAAGGTGATGCCGTCGGTGCAGCTCAAGCTCGCTGAAGACGGTGAAATCCTCGCGAAGGGCCCGACGGTGTTCAGCGGCTACCACAAAGACGCGGCGGCCACGGCCGAGGCCTTCACCGAAGACGGGTGGCTCAAGACCGGCGACGTGGGCCGCTTCACCGACGACGGCTTCCTGCAGATCATCGATCGCAAGAAAGACATCCTCGTCACGGCGGGCGGCAAGAACGTGCCTCCGGCGAACATCGAACTCCGCTTCCGCGATGATCCCTTCATCAACACTGTCGTGGTCTACGGCGACGGCCGCCGCTACCTCGTCGCTGCGGTCTGGCTGCACGAGCAGGCCGTCAACGCACACCTCGAGAAGTCTGGCGTCGCAGAGGGCGCGCGTGACGAAGCCCGCCGCGCGCTCGTGCAGACACGCATCGATCAGGTGAACGCGCAGCTCGCGTCGTTCGAGTCGATCAAGAAGTTCACGATCATCGACTCGCCGATCACCGTCGAGAGCGGCCTGCTGACCAGCACGCTCAAGGTGCGTCGCAAGGAGGTCTACAAGCAGCACGGCGCGCGCCTGGAGGCGCTGTACGAATGAAGCGCTTCACCAACCTGCTCGGGCTCTTCTCGCGACCGAAGCCACAAGTCGGAGGCACGCCCGCCGACGTCTTCTACGCCGAGAACAAGTGGCGGCTGCTGCGGTACCGCGCGCGCCCCGAAGGCCTCGCCCACAAGACACCGCTGCTGCTCGTGCCCTCGCTCATCAACCGGCACTACGTGCTCGATCTGATGCCGGGCAAGTCGTTCGCCGAATTCATGGTCGGGCAGGGCTTCGACGTGTTCTGCATCGACTGGGGCACGCCGGGTGACGAAGATCGCTACGTGACCTTCGACGACATCGTCGACGCGGCGCTGGGCCGGGCGCTGCGTCGCGTGGCGTCGACGGGGCCGAACAACAAGGCGCATGTGCTCGGCTACTGCATGGGCGGCACGTTGATGGCGATTCACGGCGCGGTGCACGGCGAGCACCTGCAGTCGTTCATCGCGCTCGCCGCGCCGGTGAAGTTCAAAGACGGCAGCCTGTTGGATCGCTGGACCAACTCGAAGGGCTTCGATGTCGACACGCTCGTCGACGCGACGGGCACCGTGCCCTGGCAGTTGCTGCAGTCGGCGTTTCAGTTGCTGCGCCCCACCCTGCCGTTGATGAAGGCCGTCAGCCTCGTCGACCGCGCGTGGAACGATGAATTTCTCGACGGCTTTCTCGCCCTCGAGACATGGGGCAACGACAACGTGTCACTGCCCGGCGAGTTCTACCGAACGTACATTCGTGATCTGTACCAACGCGACGCGCTCATCTCGGGGCAGTTCGTGTTGCGCGGCCAGAAGGTGCAGCTCTCGAACCTCACCTGCCCCACGCTGGCCATCACCTTCGAGCACGACAACATCGTGCCCGGCCCGAGCGCCGCGGCATTGATCGACGCGTGCGGCGCGAAAGACAAACAACACCTCCACCTGCCCGGTGGGCACGTCGGCGCGGTCGTCTCGAAGCACGCGGCGAAGACGCTGTGGCCGCAGCTCGTCAGCTTCTACGAGCGCCACGACGCGGCTCAGCGTTCGAATACGCCGTCCCAGTCCAGAGGCGGCGGGTCGACCAGAGCCTTCGCGCAACGCGCAACGTAAAGCGCGACGACTTCATCGTCAGGCCGCGACTTCTGCAGCTCGAGAAACGCGGCCTGCGCCTCTTCGAAGCGACGCTCACGCCACGCCGTCGAGGCGAGCTCGTGCGGCAACACCCACGGGAACGCGTCAGCGCCCTCGAGCGACGAGAGCAGCTCATAGAGCTTCACCGGCTGGCCCGTGCGGCCCAGGCGCACCACGTCGACGGAGCGAAAGAGGTAGGTGTCTTTCGCTTCTTCGAAGAGCGCTTCACCCACCAGCGTGCTCACGCCGTAGCGCTTGGCGAGCGCCTCGAGGCGGAACGCGGTGGCCACGGGCTCTCCCATCACCGTGTAGTTCACGCGGTGCGCGGTGCCCATTTCACCGACGACCGCGTCACCGGTCTCCATGCCCGCGCGCAACACGAGCTTGTGGCCTGTTTTCTGCGCCCAGATCTCCGCGCGCTCGACGAAGCGCGCGTGCATGCGCAGCGCCGCCTCACACGCAGACTCCGCGTCATCTGGCTCCGACACTGGCGCACCCCAGAACGCCATCAGGCCATCGCCGAGGTACTTGTCGACGTGCCCACCACGGTCGAGGACGATCTCCGTCATCTCCTGCAGGTAGTGGCGGAGCACGTCGACCACCACGCGCGGCTCTTTCTCATTCGAGACCGCGGTGAAGCCTTCGATGTCAGAGAAGAAGACGGTGAGTTCACGTCGCTCTGGCTGCATCAACGCGAGATCTCGTTCGACGCGACGCACGACGTCGGCGCGCACGGCTCCACCGAGCGCCCGCAACATGAAGTCACGCAGGCTCTGCTCCAGGGTGCGTGCGTAGCCGAGCGCCGCGAGGAACGTCGCGCCGCACGCCAACACCGGCGCCACCATCGCCACCTGCCGCGCCTGCGTGACGTAGAGCTGCCGCGCCATCAACGCGTGCACCGCGAAGACGAGCGCGATGGTGGTGACCCACGCGAGCCAGCCCGGGCGCCGCGTGAGGCTCGACCACGCCACCGCGAGGATCGCGCCGGTGAAGGCAAACGCGAGCGTGAGCCAGAAGTCGGTTTCTGGCGCGACGCGCGTGACGCCGTGCCCCTTCATCACGTTGGTGATCGCCTGCGCCCAGATCGCCCCGCGCGTCATCGGCCCGACCGCGGTGGGAAAGCGCTGCGTGCCGCGCTCGTCGACGAGCACCACGACGCGCCCGTTCAAATTATTGTCGTAGTGCCGAACACCGCGACCTGAGTCGTCGTCTTCGCGATTCACCAACAAGCGCCATGCGGGGATCGCGCGCTTCATCGTGCCGCGACCGGTGCGACCTGCTTCGTCGGCGTTCCAGCGCAGCGTGAGAAAGCCTTGCTCGTCGACCGGCAGCGGAGGCCCTTCTTCGAAGCGCAGCAGGCCGTCGCTCCAGCTGTACGGCCCCTTGCGGCTCTTGAGCGCGAACGTCGGCAGCTGCACGTCGGCGAAGATCACCAGCGGCACCGAGCGAACCACGCCGTCGGGCTCGGGCAACACGCGCGCGTTCGCCAGCCCGAGCTCCGGCAACACGAGCGGCGCGACCGGCGCGTCGATGGTCCCCGCACGCACGAGATCGTCAGTGCGCAGCCCGGCGACGTTCACCACCGCGAGCTCGCGCAGCAGGCTGTCAGTCGTCACCTCTGAGGCGTCGTCGTCCGGCGTGAGGCCACGCGTGACCGGCGTGCCCTTCAATTCAAAGCTCGTCGCCAGCTCACGGCGCCGCGCATCGCTCACCGCGCCGGCCCACACCTGAAACCGCCCATCGGCCTCGACGAGGTACGCGCTGGTGCGCTGCATCAACACGCGCCGCAGCAACGGCCACGCGTCTGCGCGCGTCGCGGTGTCGGCCACCTTCAACAAGAACGGAGTCAGAGGCCGGTCTGCCGGGCGCCGCGTGTCGCGGTGCCACTCGAAGGGCAACACCACCGCATCACCCAGCTTCGCGAGCGTCTCACCGAAGCGCACGTCGTCGCTCTTCACCGGTTCGCCCTTGCATGCGGCGGCCTGGCGCGGCGACACGTCGACGAACGAGCCGTCGACGTACACACGCGCGGCGCCTTCGCGAACGAGCTGCTCGATGACAGCGCCCAACAGCTCGCGAGGCCACGGGCGCATCGCCCAGTCGAGGTGCTCCGACTCGCGCGCGTTGCTGAGCGTCTCTTCGTCGATGTTCACCAGCACCACGTCGTCGGGCCGCTCGGCTTCACCGCCCAACCCACGCGCTCGCCAGTCGACGGTGCGCACCTCCCACGACTCAAGCAGCATTCGCGGGATCGCGTGCCAGCGCGGCTCGTCTTCGACGTCACGGCGATCGACGCGGTAATACGCCGCGGCGCCAACTCCGAGGCCGATGAGGGTCGCCCACAGAAACGCCACGCCGAACTTCTGAATGAAGCGCCGGCCGGCGCTCTGGAGCGGGTTCGTCACGCGCCGCGGACTATGCTGCCGCTCCCATGAGCCCGTCACCCACATTCACCCGTTGGCTGGTTCCCGTCATCGCACTCGTCTCGCTCGCGTCGTGCGAGATCATTCAGCTCGCAGAACAGGCGGGCTCGAAGACGGTGGCGGTCGCGACGTTGCTCAGCATTCCCGAGCTGTACGTGCCCATCGAAGCCATCGCGCTCGACGATCGCTTCAACGAATACGAGCTCGACGCGGGCATCCCACTCGACGCGGGCCTCACGCTGCCGGCGACGACCATCTCATACATCTTCTTCGGTCAGCGGCAGGGCGAGAGCCTCGACTCCGCGCCCGTGGGCACGCCCGGCGCCGTCGGCCAGCTCAAGAAAGAAGGTGGCGGCACGCAGTCACTCACCGACGTGGGCGACGGCATCTACGGCCTGCCGCTCGACATGGGCTTCGTCTACGAAGGCGGCTCGACGTACCAGTTCGAGTTTCAGCACGCGGGGCAGACCTACGTGACGGAAGTTCGCAACTCGCCTCCGCACGAGAACATCACGCAGTTTCACCCGCCGTCGGGCTTCGTTCAGCTCGAAGCAGGCAGCACGTTCACCTTCACGCGCCCCGACCCTCAGCTCGATGAAGATCGAAACATCGCCTTCGTGAACGTGTGCCGCGTGACAGGCGAAGGGCTGGCGAGCACGCCCACGTACACCAACCGTCCGCTGGACGCGCAGGGCCTCATCAAGCTCGTCGTCGCGCCCAATGACTGGAAGCGCACCACGGTGGTGATCCCCGAGACCGCGTTCCCGACGAGAGACGACACGTACATCGTGATGTTGCTCAACGCGAAGATCGGCCTGCCGAAGAGCAAGAACCTGTTCTCGGCGTCGGCCGTCATCGCGGGCGCGGCCGACTTCGGCATCGTGCGCACCAACAAGTAGTCAGTCGCGCACGAGCTGCAGCACCAGCCGCCCCGCGAGCTGTTGAGCGAGCAGAAACCCGGTGATGGCCTCGGCTTCTTCGGCGCTCAGCACGTTGCGAAAGCCAGCGCCCTCGAGCACTTCGGCTTCAAGCACCACGCCGCGCGCGGCCCAGCGCATCCACGCGCCGCTGGGCAACTTCGCAGGCAGCACGCCCTTCACCGGCCACACGTCGGCGCGCGCCTCCAACCCCGCGTCGGCGCGAACGTCTGTCACGCCCTCGTCGGCGTAGAGCGTGGGCGGCGTGGCGTGAAGGTCGTCTGACGAGTCGTCGAAGAGGTACGCGAAGCGGCTGGGAATTCGCCCGCTCAACACGTGCAACGCGAGCACGCTCTCGTCTTCACCGAGGCGTCGCGCGTGAAGAATGCGCGTGCCGCCAGCCAGCATGCGCACCGAGAGGTGAATGACGGGCCGCTGCGAGCTCGCAAGCCTCGCCACGCGCTCTTGGAGCAACGCGCGCATGGCGTCGAGCTTCACAGCGAAGGCCGCTTCAGCTCGCGCGATGTCGGCGTCGAGCGCGGCCAGCGTGGCGTCGAGCTTCGCCTGCGCGTCGGCGAGGAAGGGGCTCTGCGCGACGAGGCCCGCACCTGCCTGGGACTGCAGCGCGGCGCGCGTGGCGCCCAGCAACAGCGAGCCCTGGTCGACGAGGCGCTGACGCTCTTCGAGCCACCGGTGCCGCGCATCGCGGTGCACCTGACGGAGTTCGTCCCACGCGGCGTAGGCGGGCTCGAGCGTCTCGACGGTGCGCGCACGTTCGAGCGCCCGTTCACCCGCCATGAGCAGCTCGGGCGCCAGCGCTGGCGCCTCGATGATCGACACGACCGGCGTGTCGACCGGCGTGTCATGCGGCAAAGACATCAGGCGCTGCGAGTGGCCGACTCGACGGTCGACTTCGCGTCTTCCGCGGCCTTGCCGAGGCGCCCGCGGAGATCTTCACGCAGCTCGCGGCCCGGCTTCTGCGCGAGCAGCAGGCCGAGGCCCGCACCCAGCAACACACCGGCGCCGAAGATCGCCAGCGCGGGCACCACTTTGTCGCCGGCCGAGCGACGCGCTTCGAGCCCTACGAGCTCGAGGAGATCGTCTTTGTCCACGTCGGGGATTCGGTTTCGCAGGTTGCGCCACATGGTTGCTGCTCCGCTCACTTCGGGTCTGACTTCTGAGCCTGCGCCAACACGCCGTCGACCAGCGCCTCGGCGACTTCAATCAAACGATCTCTCACCGGAGGCACGGCCGCCAATTTCATCGCCAACCGAGCCAGTCGCATCGTGGTGGGCGTCAACAACCCGCCGCCGACGACGTACCCAACACCGATCGCCGCGGCGATCATTCCATACGGCTGTTTTTCAACCTTGTCGGTCAACCCCACCGCATCAGAGATGCCGTTGATCGCCGAGTTCGCGTCTTTCGCCACTTCGATGAGCGGCTCCAACGGGTTCTCGTCGCTCATCGCCGTGACGCCCACTTGCCGATGAGAAAGCCGAGCGCCGCGGCGCCGAGCAGCGTGGTGCCGGGGTTCTTGCGAATGAAGCCCTTCACCTGCTCGTTGACCGCCTCGAGCTGCTCCTGCGCCTGCTCGAGCTGCGGAGCAAATCGATCCGTCAGCTCGCGCACTGCATCACGGGCGGGAACTCCCTCAGGAGGTTGTGTCGCGTCGCTCATCGGGTCGTCGTTCCTTTCGTCACCTGCGTGAGAAGATCTTCGCCAGCACGTAGCCCGCCACGAAGGCGCCGCCGACGGCCAGCCAGGGTTTTCGACGCACGGCTTCGCGCCAGTCGCCCAGGGGCTTCAACGACTCTTCAACCAGCTCGAGCCGCGTCGCGAGTCGCTCGCGCGCTGCGGCCAGTTCATCACGCGCCTGCTCGGCTGAATCGACGGCGCGCAGCCGTGAAAGTTCTTTGCCGCTCATCGGCGATCCTCCGGAGCGGGCCGCATCAACGCCGTCGACGACTCCAGCTCGAGCAGCGACGCGTCGAGCACCTTGCGCCCCGACAGCTGCTTGCCGACCAGCGCGATGCCGATGCCTCCGAGCAACAGATTGAAGATGCCCACGAGCAGAAACGCGAGGTCGACCGGCATCACGCGGCGCAGCAACAGCGCCAGCGCCACGCACAGAAACCCCCAGCCAACGAAGATCAACGGCGCGAGCGCGGCGATGATGCCGACGCGCACGCCAATGAACCGCGCGTCCTGAGTGAGCTCCAGGCGAGCGAGCCGCACGTGTTGCGCGACCAACTCGCTGAAAGCATCGACCAGCTCGCGGAGCTGTGTTCCGAGCGCCATCGCGTTCTCACCTTACGCTTCCACGTTGCGCATTGGCGATGAATCGCCCGGCGCGTTCGCATACCTTCCGCCGCCATGATCAACGCTCTGACGATGATGAGTGTGCTGGCGGTAACGCCTGCTCCAACCGGTCTGCAGCCGACGAATCGGCCGTACGACGCGCAGCACTACAAGCTCGACGTGCGCATGGGCGAAGGTGGCACGTTCAACAACGTCGCCACCATCACGCTCAAGGCGAGCAAGGCCCTGCCAGAGATCGAGCTCGACGCGTACGATCTCAAGTTCACCTCCGCGAAGGTCGACGGTGACGCCGCCGAGTTCAAAGAGACGTACTCGCCCGAGCTCAAGCGCGGCACCGTGAAGGTGAAGCCGAAGAAGGCCATCGCCGCGGGCAAAGACGCGGTGATCGAGCTCGCGTACTCGGTGACCGCCGGCACGTCGAACCATGGCTTCTTCACCTCGAGCGAGCCGGACCTGCCCAACGCCCTGCCCGGCTACTTCACGCACTTCGAGCCCAACTTCGCGCAGCGCTTCTTCCCCGTGAATGACACGCCGGCCGACAAGGCCACCAGCGAGGTCTTCGCGATCGTCGACGGCCGCTACACCGTGGTCAGCAACGGCAAGAAGGAGCTCGACGAGAAGTTCAGCGAGAACGGTCAGAACCTGCGCCGCGTGCACTGGAAGCAAGACCAGCCGCACAGCCCGTACCTCATCGCGCTGGCGATCTCGCAGCTCGAGCCGGTGTTGGTGAATGAAGACATTCCTTCGACGCTCTGGGTGCCGCCGCACCGCAAAGGCGACGCGTTCGTCGCTCAAGACGTGCTCAAGGGCCTCTACAATTTCCAGGTTGGCTTCACGGGCACGCGCTACCCGTTCTCGAAGCTCGATGTGGTCGCCGTGCCCCGCTACTTCTGGAGCGGCATGGAGAACACGTCGGTCATCTTCGAGCGCACCAGCCGCCTGCTCGTCGACCACAAGAACGATCACGTCGCGCGCAGCCGCATCGTCGGGCTGCTCTCACACGAGATGGCGCACCAGTACTTTGGCGACTGGGTCACCTGCGCGTGGTGGAACGACGTGTGGCTCAACGAGGGCTTCGCGACGTACCTCGGCACGCTGGCGGCCGACGACTACGCCGACAACGACGAGCACGAGGTGTCGCTTACGCGTCGCCTCATCGACGGCTACTTCGAAGAAGAGAACGGCCCGCGCAGCCACCCGCTCGTCGTCAAAGGCGTGCCCGCTGAAGAGGCCTTCGACGCGACCTCGTACACCAAGGGCATGAACGTGCTGCGCATGCTCGAGACGTGGGTCGGCAAGGCCGAGATGAAGAAGATCCTGAAGACCTACCTCGAGAAGCACGGCGGCAAGGCCGTCACCAGCGATGACTTCTTCAAGGTCGTCTACGAGGTGACGAAGAAAGAGAAAGAGCTCAAGCCCTTCAAAGACGCGTGGCTCAACAAGAAGGGCTACCCGGTCATCTACCCCGACACCACGTTCTCGGGCGGCAAGCTGACCGTGAAGATTCGCCAGCAGCCCAACCACGGCTCAGAGAAGGGGCCCTTCGTCTTCAAGCTGCCCATTGTCATTCACCGGGCGACTGAGCCCACGTACACGAAGGAAGAGCTCATCACCGTCGACAAGGCCGAGGTGACCATCGACATCGACGTGCCGGCTGCGCCGCAGTGGATCAACTGGAACAAGAACTTCGGCGCGCTGGTGAAGGTGAACCCCTCGTCGTTGAACGAAGATCGCCTCGTCGACGCCGCTCGCAACGACGAAGACCCGACGTGGCGCCTGCTGGCGACCTGGCAGTTGTTGGGTGAGCTCGGCAACAAGCAGAAGGTCGAAGAGACGCGCCCCACCGACACTGCGATGGGCGCCATTCTCGACGTGCTGAACAAAGACCCGTCGCCGTACGTGCGCGAGGCCGTGCTGCAGCGCCTGGCGAACACGCGCTTCAAGAAGCTGCCTCCGGAGTTTGCCAAGCCGTTGCTCGATCTCGCCAAGCGCCCGCAGGGCTTGAATGAAGACCCCGCTGGCTACATTCGTGTGCGGCTCGCGGCGATGGAAGCGCTGGGGCGCGTTGATTCACCCGATGGCCACAAGTGGGTGCTCGAAGAGCTCGCCAAGCGTGAAATCGACATCAACTACCTCGGTGGCTACGCGGCGGCGGCGGCGCGCATCGGCTCGGCGGCGTCGCTGGGTACGCTCCGCGCGGCGCTCGTCACGCAAAAAGGCCGCGGCATGACGTACTACCGCCGCACCGCGGGCTCGCTCTCGCAGGCCGCCAGCATCGACGTGATGCCGCTGCTGCGCGACGTGCTCAAGACGAACCCCGGCAACAACGAGCTCGCGCTGGAGGCCTCGGCGCACCTCAAGGGCAACCGTGAGCTGCGTGAGACGACGCCCTTCGCGGCGCTGGTGCGCGACGTGGTCATCGACGACAAGACGTTCAACGAGGAGTTCCGCGCGGACTTCCTCGAGTACCTCGACGACGTGAAGTACGAGTCGGCGAAGGTCGCGCTCACCGAGATCATCGAGCAGGTGAAGAGCGACTCGATCAAGGCCAGCGCGCAGCGGGTGCTCAACACGAACTTCCCCGCGCCGCCGCCCGCGAAGCCGGAGCCCAAAAAGAAGAAGTGACAGCGCTCGCCTCTCCCCGCGAACAGTGGGGAGAGGTCGAGGGACCTAGCGGGTGCGCTCCATCAGCGCGCCCGCCCAGGTCAGCCCCGAGCCGACGACGCACACGGCGACCGCGTCGCCGAGCGACGGTGAATCCCACAGCTCGCTCATCACCGACGGAGCACCTGACGCGCCCACGTTGCCGCGCCGATCGACGTTGTAGAAGTGCTTGCCGGCGGGCACGTCGGTGCGGCGGGCGATCGCCTCGAGCATGCGCAGGTTCGCCTGGTGCCCGATGAACGCGACGCCGTCGGCGCCGCCCGAGTACGTCGCGCGCAGCGCCTCGAAGGTCTCGCCACCGCGCTTCACGCCGAACTTCTGTACCTCCGCACCCTGCTGCGCGAAGTGGCCGAAGCGCGGCACCTTGACCTTGTCGGCGCCCGACGGGTCACCCTTCAAATACGTCTCGGTGATCTTCCACTTGCCGGGAATGCGCGGCGAGACGATGGCCGCCGTCGAACAGTCGCCCCACAAGACACACGCAGAACGATCTGAGTAGTCGACGACGCGCGTCGAGTTCTCGGGGTTCACCACCATGATGAAGTCGGGCAGCTTTTCCGGGCGCATGGCCTCGAGAAAGTAGAGCTGGCTGGCGAAGCTCGAGCACGCGCTCGACACGTCGAGACACGGCCCGTCGACGCCCAGCACTTCGGCGACGCGGTTGGCCTCGGCGGGAATGCACTCATCGGGCGAGCAGCTCCCCGAGAGCACCATGCCGATGTCGCTGACCTTCAAACCAGCACGCGCGAGCGCCATTTCGCCCGCCTTCGCGCCGGTCTGCGCGTTGGTCATGGTCGCGGCTTCCATCGCCGCGCGCGTGTCTTTGTTCTTCGTCGCGCGGATGTAGTCGAGCGGCAACACAGTGTGCCGGGCCCGAATACCCACCCGCTCCATGATCCACGCGTCGTTCGTCCCGATGTCCAACGACTCGAGGAACGCGTTGTCGATCACATTTTCAGGGTGAAAATGACCGATCGCATGAAGGTGCAGCACGTTCGACCCCACTCAAAGAAGACCAACCTCTGCTCTGCCACTAACGAATGACTACGGACCGAAGGAAGCGAAAAGACAGAACATTTGGTCAGCTTTTGTTTAACGACCTTCAGAGCTCACGCCACAGCACGACGCCCGGCTTGATCGACGGGTTCGTGCGCGAGTCGTAGGAGAAGATCAACGTGAGCTTGTTCGGCTTGTGGCTCCAGAGTGACACCCAGTCGCCGCCGCGCTGAATCGGGCTGTTCAACGGCGAGCACGTCATGAAGCTCGCGCCGTCGCTCGATCGAGCCAGCTTGGGGCCGTTGCAGTTCACCTGCGTGCCCGTGGCCGACCACGGCGCGGCGATCGACACCTGGCCCGCCGCTTCGACGGTGATCGCCTGGTACCACTGCGTGGAGTGGAAGATGCCCGCCGAGCTCGAGTTGCGCGGGATCGCCGCAGGCGCCGCCCACGTCGTGCCAGTGTCGAGCGCCTTGAGGTACCAGAGCTGCGTAGCGTCGACCGCGTCGACCTTCTGCAGGTGGTACGCGAGGTGCGGCGTGGTGCCCGCGAAGGTCAGCGAAACCGACGGCTCACGGCCAGCGACGGTGACGTCGAACATGTCCGCGCTGGCGATGGCGTTCGCGTTGCTACCGACACGCCAGAACGCGAGGTCCGCCGACGTGGCGTTGACGGGCACGAAGAACGCGACCGCTGCGTTGCCTTCAGCATCGAGCGCCAGCGACACGGCCTTGCCCGCCACCGAAATGCCCGCAGGCGACGCGTCGACCCACGCGGCGGTGCCCGTCCTGGAGCGGTAGAACAGGTTGCTGCCCTGCAGAAAGGCGACGTGAATCACGCCGCCACGCGCCGCGACCGAAGGGTTGCTGTCGAGCGCGGCGTGCACCTCGTCGTCGACCGTCGAGAGTGAGAAGTTCGCGCCCTCATCGTCGGAGACGGCGATGCGAATGGTGTTGGTCTGCGCCTTCACGTACGCGATCACGATGCGGCCCGTGACGTCGTCGCGCGCGATGCTGACCTGGCGATCATTCGGCACCGCCGCTGAGCCACCGACGACCTCGATGATCTTCGCGTCGGTGAAGGCCTTCGCCACGCCGTCCCAGCGCGAGAACACCACGCGGTTGTCGTCGTAGTTGAGGTCGCCATTGGGGTCTTCGAACACGGCGGCGATCAACGGCTGCTGGTGCTGATCTGCCGTCGACGCCGGAGACACGAGCTTCGCTGACAACCCCGCGCCCATCGGCAACGGCACCGCGACCTGCCAACCATTCGGAGGATCATCACCGCGCGGTCGACCCGCATCGACCTCCATGCCTGCGTCGACTTCTTCGCCCGCATCGGGGCGCGGCATGGGCTTTCCGCACGCGAACAGCACGGCGCAGAACGTGGCAAGGGCAGTGATGCGTGACATGCGGTGACTCCGTGCTGCGTTGGTGGTGCTACCCGGCCGCCTTGATGACCTCGCGCGCGATGACGATGCGCTGAATCTCGCTGGTGCCTTCGTAGATGGTCTGCACGCGTGCATCGCGCAGGTACCGCTCGACGGGGAACTCGTCGATGTACCCGTAGCCGCCGTGAAGCTGCACGGCCTTGTCACACACGCGGTTCGACATCTCCGACGCGAAGAGCTTGGCCATCGACGCTTCGCGCGTGAAGGGCACCTTCTTCTCTTTCATCGTCGCGGCGCGCAGCGTGAGCAACTCGGCGGTCTGCTGCTGCGTGGTCATGTCGGCCAGCATGAAGCGCAGCGCCTGAAACTCGCCGATGGCCTTGCCGAACGCCTGACGCTCTTTGACGTACTTCACGCTCGCCTCGACGGCCGCGCGACCGACGCCGCACGCCTGTGACGCGATGCCGACGCGACCACCGTCGAGCGCCACCATGGCCAGCTTGAACCCATCGCCCTGACGGCCCAGCAACTGGTCACCGGGAATTTCGCAGTTCTCAAAAGTCAGCTGCACGGTGTTCGAGCCGCGCAACCCCATCTTGTCTTCGGCGCGACCGACGATGAGGCCCTGCGCGCCGCCTTCGACGATGAAGCACGACAGGCCCTTGTTGCCGTCGCTCGAGGTGCGCGCCCACACGATGATCACGCCCGCGTACGCGCCCGAGGTGATCCACTGCTTGGTGCCGTTGAGCACCCAGTTGTCACCCTTCTTCACCGCCGTCGTGCGACCTGCGCCGGGGTCAGAGCCGGCGTGCGGCTCAGACAACGCGAAGGCGCCTGCGATGGCCTCGCCGCTGGTGATGCGCGGCACGTACTTCTTCTTCTGTGCGTCGGTACCGAACTGAACGATCAGCTCGGCGACCATGTTGGTGACGGCCATGCCGACCGACGTCGACGCGCACGCCGCCGACATTTCGATCATCGCCAGCGAATACGAGACCACGCCGGCTTCGGCGCCGCCGTACTCCGCCGGCACGTTCACGCCGAGCAACCCCAACTCACCCATCTGCCGGTACACGTCGGCGGGAAAGGTCTCTTCGCGATCGGTCTGGCGCGCGCGCGGCGCGACGACGTCACGGGCGAACTTGCGCGCCACGTCGCGCACCTGCAACTGCGTCTCTGAGAGCTCGAAGTCCATCTCAGTGCACGGCCTTCAAGTTGAACGGGAACTCGATGGGGTGATCCTTGCCGTCGGGCGGCTTGGGGAACGTCATCGTCGAGATCACCGCCACCACGCAGTCGTGCACGCTGGGGTCGCGCAGCGTGCTGGTCTTCTTGTTGATCTTCGCGCTCTTCACGAGGCCGTCAGGCGTGATGGTGAAGGTGCTCTTGAGCAGCCCTTCAGGCGCCTTCTTCTTCGTCGCGAGGTGGTCTTCGTAACAAGCCTGAATTCGCGGCTGGTAGTGCATGACCACCTGCTTGATCGAGTCAGGCGTGAACGGGAGCTTGCTGACGTCAGGGCCATCGTTCTGCTGAGTGATGGCGTCCTTCATGACGTTCTTCATGGCGTCGCCCGTGGCCGGAGCCGGGTCTGCAGCGAGCGCGATCGAAACGACGAGTGCGTTGATCATGGAGTCAGTCCTTCAGGAGGTTGGCGGCGATGACGATGCGCTGAATTTCCGACGTGCCTTCGTAGATCTCGGTGATGCGCGCGTCGCGAACGTGGCGCTCGGCGTCCATCTCCTTCGAGTAGCCCATGCCTCCGAAGATCTGCAGGGCCTTGTTCGAAACGCGGCTGGCCATCTCGCTGGCGTAGAGCTTGGCCATGGCCGACTCGGGCGAGTGGCGCAGGCCCTTGTCCTTCATCACGGCGGCGCGGTGCACGAGCAGGCGCGCGGCGTCGATCTCCGTGGCCATGTCGGCGAGCATGAACTGAATCGCCTGGTGCTCGCGAATGTACTTCCCGAACGACTTTCGCTCGCCCGAGTACCGCAGCGCCTCTTCGTGCGCCGCCCGCGCGATGCCCAACGCCTGCGACGCGATGCCGATGCGGCCGCCGTCGAGCGTCGACATGGCGACCTTGAAGCCTTCGCCTTCTTTGCCGAGCAGGTTCTCAGCGGGAACCTCCATGTCTTCGAAGTACATGGTGCAGCTCCACGCGGCGCTGATGCCCATCTTCTTGTCGGGCGCCATGCGCTTGAAGCCCTTGCTGTCGGTGGGCACGATGAACGCGGTGATGCCGCGGTTGCCCGCTTCTTTGTTGGTCATCGTGAAGAGCACGATCGCCTCGGCCTTCGGGCCCGCGGTGATCCAGTTCTTCGAGCCGTTGATGATGTAGCGGTCGCCCTTCTTCACGGCGACGGTCTGCTGCGCGGCAGCGTCGGAGCCCGCCTGCGGCTCGGTCAACCCGAAGCAGCCCAGCTTCTGGCCGCTGGCGTACGGCTTGAGCCACTTTTCCTTCTGCGCGGGCGTGCCGAACTTCTTCACCGGGTCGCAGTAGAGCGAGTTGTTCACGCTCATGATGACGCCGGTCGACGCACAGCCGCGGCTGATCTCCTCCATCGCCAGCGCGTAGCTGACGTTGTCGAGCCCTGCGCCGCCCCACTCTTCTTCCACGGCGATGCCCAGCAGCGAGAGCTCGGCGAGCTTCTGCACGGCGTCGGTCGGCCAGGCGTGCTCTTCGTCCCACTTGCGGGCGTTGGGGGTCAGCTCGCGAGCGGCGAACTCACGGGTCATCTTCTGGATGTCGCGTTGGACCTCAGTCAGCTCGAAATTCATGCCCTGCGCTCTATCAACCGACGTCAGGCAGGTACAGCGACGGAACGCGCCGTTGCCGCGCGGTGTCTCCAGCCGCATGGCGCTCGACTTTGCGGCGTGGTTCGAGAACGAAGCGCGCTGCGCCGAGCATGCGCAGGCCGCCCACACCACCTGCGCGCGCTGTGGCGCATTTTGCTGCGAGTCATGTCTCGAAGGTGCGAGCTGTGCGCCGTGCTCCAGCGTGCTGCGTCGTGAATCGTTGCCTGCCGTGGCGCGTGGCGTGGCGTGGAAGCTGGCACTCGCGCCCACGGTTCTCGCGCTGAGCGGCGTGGCCTACGTCGTGCGCGGCAAGTCACTTCCACCGCAGTGGCTGGCGTGGGTGGTGCCGTTCGTGTGTGCGGTGCTGGTGCTGCGACGGTGCTCTGCAGCGGCCGCGTGGGTGGGCGCCGTGACGTCGCTGTTGTTGCTGGGCTGGCAGGCGATGTCGCTGCTCACGCAAGGCGCGGAGCTCCGGTTGCTCGACGTCGCGCTGCTGGCCATCGCCCCGACGTTCGCGCTGGTGGGAGCCGAGAAGCTGACCCGGCTCCAACCCTGAGCGGCTCAGTCGGCGGCGGGCGTGGGCGTGTAGATGTACGCGTCTTTGAGAATCTCGACGTCGCCGTTCGCCAGCTCGTTGATGCCGCCGGTGACGAGCACCGTGCCATCAGCGAGCGTGGTGCAGGTGTGGCCGTAGCGCGCCTTGGGCAGGTTGGGCGCGCCGATGCTGGTGACGCCGCCTGAGCTGGCTGCGCTGATCAACACCGCCGTGCCGTCAGAGCGCGGGTTCACGCCGTCGATGGTGCGACCACCGGCCGCGAGCACCGTGCCATCGCCCATCGTCACGGCGCACATTTCGCCGCGCGCGGTGCGCACGTCGGGGCCCGTGCCGATGGTGCCAGCCGCGCCGTTCAGCACTTCTGACGACGCGCTGGGCGTGACCATCGTCGCGTTGGTGTAGCCGCCGAGAATGAGCAGGTCGGCGCCGTCACGAATGAGCGCGCCGACAGCTTCACGACGCCCCGGGTCAGCGAGGCGCGGAGGCGTCGAGACCGACTGCTGCGCGAAGGTCGTGCCCGTGAACTTGTAGAAGGTGATGTCGGCCTTCATCATCGTGCCGTCGGTGCCACCAGCCACGGCGATGAACTCGCCACCCTTCACCGGCATCACCGTCGCCCCGAGCCGCGCCTCATTCGCGCCACCGACGATGCGATGCTGGTTGTTGGTGGTGTCGAGCCACTCGACCTCGTTGGCCAACACGCCCGCACGCTTGAGGCCACCGACGACGAGCACCTTGCCGTTGGCGTCAATCGCGAGTTGGTGGTGCGAGCGCGCAATCGACGGAGGGTCACGTGGGCCGAGCGCGCCGTAGTCGTCGACGGTCTCGTCGTAGAACAGCACCGTGGTCTTCGGGCCGGGCACGTTGTTCACGCCGCCGCCGTAGGTCTCGCCGCCCCACACGACGATCTGCCCGTTGGGGATGCGGATCGCCGCGTGGTACGCCGCCGGCAATTCGATGACCGAGCCCTGCGCGGTGATCGACAGCGGCTTCCCCAGCTCGAACGCGCCGGTCTCGGGGTTGTAGATCTCGACGTCGGCCAGCGACTTCCGCTCGCTGGTTCCCTGCTTCAGGTTGAAGCCGCCGGCGATGAAGACCTTGCCGCTCTTCATCAACGTCGCGGTGTGGCCTGCGCGCTCCACCCGCATCGACTGGCACTGAGTGGGCGCTGCCGCCGAGACGATGGGCGCGAAGGTGTTCACCTTGCGCAGCACGAGGTTCTTCTTCAACGCGCCGCCGACGAGTTCGTCAGGCACGACGTCCGGCACGTCGAACGGCAGCGTGCGGCCGACCGAGACGACCTTCGAGCCGGCCGCGCTGGGCTCGGCGTCGTAGGCGCGCACTTCGATGACGCGCGCGAGGCCCGCAGGAATCTCGGGGATCTTGAGCGAGCGCGTGGCCTGGGCGATCGACGAGACCTCCGTCTTCGGGTCCATTTCCGGGCCGGTGACGCGCACGCGGAGAAACTGCACGCCGTTGAACGGATCGGCCGACGAGTCACAGCTCTGGCTGACGATGTTGAGCGCGTAGTTCACTTCTTTGGGCTGACAGCTGGTCAGAGAGACCACCAGCAGCGCCGCCGACAACAATCGCTTCATGTCCGTGCTCACCAGGTCGCAGTGACGGTGCCCGTCACTGGTTTCGCAACTTCGAGCCCAATCACCGTGCCGCCGACGGCCAGACCGCCGACGACGAGCACACCCACGACGACCCACGGCCAGACCAACGGCTTGTTGTCGGCCTTGATCTCTTCGGGCGGCCGCTCGCCAAGATCGACCGGCGGCTCTTCAATCGCCACCACCGTCGTCTTCTCGGGGCGCGGCACCAGGACGACCTTCTTTCGCGGCCCGGCGACGGCGATCTCCTCGGGGTTGGTGGGCGTGTCGACGTTCTTCGCGGTCGCCGTGCTGGTACCGGCCTTCGCGCTGCGCGAGGCGAGGTTCAACGGCAACGACGCGGACGTGCCAAACACGCTGAGGCGCTGAACGATCTCGGCGCCCAGCTTGTAGGCCTCCGTGTTGGCCGTGAGCACGTCGGTGTCGAAGCTCACGGCGTTGAGCGAAGTGAACGCCGACTTCTTCGCCGAGAAGATCGCCGTGCCTGCAGTCAGCTGCGTGTCGCTCGTCTTGTAGACGTAGCCGACGATGGCGTAGTCGGCGTTGACGGCCTTCATGTACGGCCCGAGGCGGCCCTGCACGCCTTCGTCGACGATCGCCGTGACGCCGGGCGCGACCACCGCCGCGTTGCCGCCGACCACCGAGCGCTTGTCACCGGCGCTCCCGCCGCCGAAGGCGCCCTTCACCTTCACCACGCCGCCGGTCAACGTCACCGTCTGGCCGAAGCGCTCGCCCTTGGTGCCTTCGACCATCACGTAGTGCGTGCCACCGGGAATGTTCTCTTCGAGCACCGGCACCATGCCGAGATCGCGCCCGTCGATGAACGCCGTCGAGCCCGGAGGCCCTTCGATCGACACGCTGCCCTTGGGCTGTTTGTCGAGGCGCTTCTTGGCCTTGTCGAACTCGCGCTGAAACACGGGAGGGAAGCCGGCGGGCAGCTCATACGCAGGCGCGAAACGCGCGAGCTCGAGCAGCGCTTCTTTCGCCGCCTTCTCTTCGCCCATGCGGAACGCCGACGCGGCGAGCTTCACGTAGCCGTCAGTGACGCCCTCGTAGTCGGCCGTCGCCGGGTCGGCGAGCATGCCGTCGATGCCTTTGCGGAGGCTCGCCGTCGCGTCTTCGAAGCGAAGATCGTCGAAGGCCTTCTTGCCCGCGTCCAACGCGCCCACCGCTTCGGGGCTCGGCGTGCGCTTGCCCGTCGCGCCCTTGTCAGGCGTCGGCGCTGCGGCCTTCGTCGCCGGCGGAGCGACCAACTCCATCACCTCGGGCCGCGACTTCAGCTCGTCGGTCAGCAACGCGTTGAACTTCGACGCGGCTGTTTCATTCGCGCCATCGCCAGGCACCAATGGCACCAACACGACACGCGGTTTCTGCGCGTGCGCCAGCGGAGCCGAAATGGCGACGACTACCCACATCAACGGAATCAGACGGGACATGTTTGGATTTGGCTGATAAAACAATCGGTTAGCCGCGCGGGAACATAGTGGTTCCACCCACACGCGGTCAATCGCTCCATCCCCATGAAGCTGTCACTCACCACCCGAATCTTCGTTGGCTACGCGGTGGTGCTGGTCACCTTCGGCGCGGTGTCGGGCTTTTCGGTGCTCACGCTGCGGCAGAACCAGGTCGAAATCCGCCTCGTTTCAGAGGGCTACCTCGGGCTCTCGCAGACCGTGGCGGCCATCGAGACCTTCCAATCGAACCTGTCGAAAGACACCGCGCGGCTGCGCGACGAGCCCAACGTCGAGACGCGAAAGGCGCTCATTCGTCTCGCGCGGCTGTATTCGCCGGGGTTGATGGCGGAGCGCTTGCGCACGGGAAAAGAGACGGCGCGGCGGGTGCTCGAGTTCGCGCCCGACGCAGAGCGGCCCTTCGTCGCCGACGTCGCGAAGAAGTTCGACGAGCTGACGATTCGTTTCAGCGAGTACGAGGCCGAGGCCGATCGCGTGTTCGCCTTGTTGGAGGCGCCGCAGCCCGACTGGGCACAGGCGAACAAGGCGCTCGATCGACTGCAGCGGCTCGAGAACAGCCTGTCGTCGACGATTCGGCTCCTGCACGGCTCGCTCGAGGCGCGCATTCATGAACGCGTGCGGCTGACGCAAGAGCGTGAACGGCGCACGGGCGTGGCGATCATTCTGCTGCCCGTGGTGGCGATCGGCGTCGGGCTGTTGGCGACGGGGCTGGCGGCGCGGAGCCTGCGGCCGGTGCGCACGCTCATCGACGCCGTCTCGCGCGTTCGCCGTGGTGACTACGAGGCGAAGATCGGCGTCGAAGGCGAAGACGAGATCGCGGTGCTGGCGCGCGAGTTCGACGCCATGGCGACGGCGCTCAAAGAACGCGAAGCGCAGCTGCAACAGAAACAGCAGGAGCTGCTGCGCGCCGAGCGCCTGGCCGCCGTGGGGCGCGTGTCGGCGCAGGTCGCCCATGAGATCCGCAACCCGCTCTCGTCAATTGGCCTGAACGTGGAGATGTTGACCGACCAGCTCGACGCGACGCAGTTCAGGTCGCCCGAAGACAAGAAAGAAGCCGCCGACCTGCTCACGTCGGTCACGCGGGAGGTCGACCGGCTCACGGAGATCACCGAAGACTACCTGCGGCTGGCGCGGCTCCCGGCGCCGGTGAAGCGCGCTGAAGATCTCGGCAAGCTCGTCGAAGAGGTCGTCGGGTTTGCGCGCGAAGAGCTGCAGCGTGCGGGCATGACGGTGAGGCTCGACATCTCTCGCGAACCCCTGCCCGTCGAGGCCGATGAACGGCAGCTCCGGCAGGTGATGTTGAACCTGATTCGGAACGCGCGTGAGGCGATGGCGGCGGGCGGCGTGTTGACCGTGCGCGTGCAGCCGACCGGTTCGACGTTGTCGGTCGAGGTGAACGACACGGGCTCCGGCATGTCGAGCGAAGTGAAAGAGAAGTTGTTCGAGCCGTTCTTCACCACGAAGCAAGGCGGCACCGGGCTCGGGCTCTCGCTGTCGCGGCAGATCGTCGAGGCGCACGGCGGGCAGATCAGCGTCGAGAGCGAAGCGTCGCGCGGCACTTCGTTTCGACTCAGTTTTCCGCGCGCGTGAAGCACCTGTTAGGAGCGCGCGCGTGTTCGAGCGCCCGTCGGAGCCGCAGTGAGCTTTGAAGTCTTCCGCGATGTCCTGCCCTCGGGGCTCACCGTCGTCACCATCGAGACCCCACATCTCCACAGCGTGATGTGCGCGGTCTACGTGCGCGTCGGCAGTCGCCATGAAGACGAGCGCACCAACGGCGTGAGCCACTGCCTCGAGCACCTCTTCTTTCGCGGCAGCGCGCGCTACCCCGACTCGGTGCGCATGAACGCCGCCGTCGAAGCTGCGGGCGGAAACCTGAACGGCGTCACCATGCGCGACTCGAGCTACTTCTACACGCCGGCCCACGCCGACGGCCTCGAGGTCTCGTTGTCGATTCTGGGCGACATGCTGTCGAGACCGCGGCTCACGAAGCTCGAGACCGAGAAGAAGGTCATCCTCGAGGAGATGTTGGACGAGGTCGACGAGCGCGGCCGTGACGTCGACGTCGACAACCTCTCGAAGCGCGTGTTGTTCGGCGAGCACCCGTTGTCGTTGAAGATCGCCGGCACGACGGACTCGGTGAAGAAGCTGACGTTGCGCGACGTGCGTCGTCACTTCGAGCGCGCGTACGTCGGCGGGAACCTGGTGCTGTCGGTTGCGGGGCCGGTGACGCGCGCGAGGGTGACCGCTGCGGCGAAGAAGGCGTTTCGCCACGTGAAGCCGGGGCCGCGACTGACGGAGACGCCGCCGCCGGCGCTCGAGCCGACGGGGCCTCGCTTCAAGTTCGTGCACCTCGATGAATCGCAGGTCGAGTTCCGCCTCACCTTCCCCACGGTGCCGGAGTCACACCCCGATTCTGCGGCGCTCGCGCTGCTGCGCCGCGTGTTGGACGACGGGCTCTCGAGCCGCCTGCCGCATCGCATCGTCGAGCAGTTGGGCCTCGCGTATTCAGTCGGCGCGTCGATTGAAGGGTTTCACGACTCGGCCATGTTCGAGATCGACGGCGCGTGCGCACCACAGAACCTCACGAAGGTGCTCGAAGAAGTGCTGCGTACGGTGCGTACGTTGCGCACCGGCAAAGTCACCGCAGAGGAGCTGCGCCGGGCCAAGACGCGCTTCGCGTTGCACGTCGACTTTCAGCAGGACTCGCCGGCGGATCTCTGCGGTTGGTTCGGCGGCGTGGAGCTGTATCGCCCTGCCGAGAGCTTCGAGAAGAAGAAGGCAGAGCTGGCGAAGGTGACGCTCGCTGAGCTCCGACGCGTGGCGACGACGTGGCTGTCGGCGGAGCGCCTGGTGGTCGTCGCGGTGGGCCCGCGCTCGGTGAAGAACAAAGCCGAACGTGTGGTGAAGCGCGCAGCGAAGCTGCTCTGAGTCACCTGGTGTCAGACCGCGCGAACGCGCAGATCACCAGCATCGGGTAGAGCGGGATCAGCAGCCGCGCGTTGGCGCTGAGCAGCGACAACATCACGAAGGTGATCGCCGTGAAGAGCCCGAGCCACTTGAGCTCCGGGCTCCACTTTTCGCGACGCCGCAGGTGCGTCACCAGGGCAAAGGCGATCAACGCGACGTGACCTGCGACGACCCAGAGATCGGCGGGCCGGGGAAACGTGAACGGCGCGTCGAAGAGCAACCGACTCACGTTGAAGGCCCAGTTGCGCGCGAACAACAGCGGGTGGGCGCGCGCGTTCGCGGCGGCCATGCGTCTGAACTCGAGATCGGCCTCGGGCGAGGCCTGCCGACCGATGCCCGGCAAGACGCGCTCGACCTCGGTGCCTTCGTAGCTCTCGGGGGCGCCCTTGAGGCGCTCGTAGATCGCGCCGTGATGTTCGAAGAGCAGCGGCGTGTTCTTCACCTGTCGATGGTGAAACCAATCGCCCTTCTCGTCGGCCCACGGCGTCGCCAGCCAGTACAGCATCTGCCCTGACGCGCTCGACCAGTGGAACCAGCGCCCGGTGACGGAGTGCGTGTAGACGAGCCACGGCACGCAGAGCGCGAAGGCCAGCACGAGGCCCTTCGACCAACGTCGCGCGACGATCATCACGAGCAGCGCCAGCAACAGCACCGGGCCGAACAACACCTTCACCATCACCGTCGCGGAGAGCAAGGCACCGGCGAGCACCTGACGTTCACGCGCGAAGTACAGCGCAGCGCTCAACGACGCGAGGCACAGCGGCTCGGTGTACGTGAACTGAAGGTGCTGCACGCTCGCCGGCAGACACGCCAGCGTCAGCGCGCCGACCGCCGCCCATTCACGCGAGGTGTAGCGTTCGAGCGAGCGCTGCGTGAAGCACACGGCGGTCGCCAGCAGCGCCGCGTTGAAGAGCTTCGGCACCAACACCGGCACGCCCGCCGCGACGAAGGGCATCAAGAACACCGGGTAGCCCGGCCCGTTCCAGATCATCGGGTTGTCGCGCGGGGTGAATGCACCGGCGATCAGGTTCTTCGCGTACCAGACGTAGCGCCATTCATCTCCGAACGACGCCTCGCGCTGTTTCAGCAAAATCCAGACGACTGCTCCGACGAACGCGAAGATCGTCGGCCCGAAGCGGAGCAATCGCGCGCGCATCACCTCAGTCCGTGCGCATGACGCCGACGAACGGGAGGTTGCGGTACTTCTCGTTGTAGTCGAGCCCGTAACCGACGACGAAACGGTCTTCGATCACGAAGCCCTTGTAGTCGATCTGCACCTTCACCTTCGCGCGCGACGGCTTCTCGAGCAGCGTGGCGACCTTCACCGACGCGGGCATCCGCGCGCCCATGTTGTCGAGCAGGAACTTCATCGTCAGGCCGGTATCGACGATGTCTTCCACGAGCAGCACGTGGCGACCGTGCATGGGCTTGGTCACGTCGTGCGTTACGCGAACCTCACCCGTGGTCTCGGTGCCGCCCTGGTAGCTCGAGACGCCCATCAACTCGATGGTGCACGGCAGGTCGACGTGGCGCGCCAGATCGGTGAGGAAGAAGATGGAGCCCTTCATGATGCCGACCAGCGTCAGCTCTTTGCCGCGGTAGTCGTTGGTGATCTGCGCGCCCAGCTCGGCGACGCGCTGCTGAATCTGCTCTGCCGCGAGCATCACTTCGACGGTGTCATCAAAGAAAGCCATGGTGCTCCTTCACTTCAGACGTACGCGTTGTTCATCACTTCGCCCATGCCGCCGCCGCCGGGCACGATGTACTGACGGTCGTCGAGGCCGCGCTCTTTGTCCCAGAGTTCGCCGGGCGCGGTGCTCAGCACTTCAGGCGGCGAGAGCCCGCGATCGAGCCGCAGCGCGTAGATGACCGCGTCGGGGTGATCCGTCGTCACGCGCTTGATGAACTCCGGCGTGACGATGAGGTTGATGCACACGGTCTTGCGGATCTTCCCGGGCACCTTGTGCTTGTACATGTTGATCGCCGTCGACAAGGAGCTGCCCGTCGCGCCCATGGGGTCGGGGAAGATGACCGTCGCGTTGTCGACGTCGCCGCCGATCTTCGAGCCGCCGATGTTGCTGCCCACCACGTGCTCCGCGGCGTCGAGCTCGCGGCTCATGATGATGTGATCCTGCCGCACCAGCCGAGGGTTCAAGATGGTGTTGAGCAGATCGTACGTCACCTGGCTCGGCAGCGTGCCCGCGCGCGCGATGTTGACGGAGATGGCGCGCACCTCTGGGTCGAGGATCTCACCCTGGTAGATGCCGCGCGGCGTGTACTGGATCATGCGCGAGGGAATCGTCACCTGACGGCGCGGGAACTCCTGGTTCACGACCATGGTCACGAGGTCGGTGTACAGCGTGCGCACCAACGTGTTCACCAACGGCTGCTGCGTGTCTTTCGCGCACAGCGTGGCGAGCAACGACAGCGTGTACGGGCTGCCGACGAGGTGCACGTTGGGGCCGTAGAAGTGCTTCAGCTCCGAGAGCGCGAAGGGGACGTTTTCGTAGAGCGAGTCACGCATGGAGCACCTAGGCGAAGAGTTCGAGGTTCTGCGGAGGCGTCGCTTCGACCGGCGACGGAACGTGGCACTTTCGGCAGCGCGCTTCGTAGGCACCGGCGGCGCCGACCACCACACGCTCGGCCGAGTTCGACAAGCGCTGGCTGCGGTTCGCAGGGTTGCCGCAGACCACGCAGATCGCGAGCTCCTTGGTGATGTACTCGGCGATCGCGAGCAGCTGCGGCATCGGCTCGAAGGGCTTGCCGAGGTAGTCCTGATCGAGGCCGGCGCAGATGACGCGCACGCCTTTTGCCGCGAGCGCTTCGCACACCGAGACGACTTCAGGCCCGAGGAACTGCACCTCGTCGATGCCGACGACCTCGGTGTCTGACTTGAGGTTGTGGAGAATTTGATCGGCGCTGATGACGGGCGTGGCGACGATCTTGATCTGCGAGTGGCTGACCACCGCGAGCTCGTCATAGCGGTTGTCGATGTTCGGCTTGAAGACCTGGACCTTCTGCTTGCCGTACAGCGCGCGCTTCAGGCGGCGAATCAGCTCCTCCGTCTTGCCTGAAAACATCGAGCCGCAGATGACCTCGATCCACCCGATGTCTTTGGGGAACTGGTGCATGAGTTTCAGGAGTCCAGGTCGAGGAGCTTGGCCAGCGTGCGCGCGTCGGCGTCGGGGAACTTGAACTGACCCATTTCGTCGAGCGCGGCCCAGCGGTGGTCGTTCACCTTCGCGTGGCTGACGTCTTGCCCCTCGCGCGCCAGCGTGCAGTGAAAGACGCGAAAGTCGACGGAGTACGTGTCGTACTCGTGGTGCGTGGCCATGGCCTGCTCGTCGACGAGGACCTCGAGGCCGAGCCGCTCGCGCAGCTCCCGCTTCAGGGCTGTCGCGCCGTCTTCGTTCTCGTTGCAGCGGCCACCGGGAAACTCCCAGAGCAGCGGCAACGACGCGGTCTTCGAACGTTGGGTGATCAGGTAGCGGCCCGGCTCGCGCTCGAGCATCGCCCCCACGACGCGGATGGTGCGACGGTTCACGGGGTCGGCAGTAGCAGAACGAAAACGTCAGCGCAGCTGATCAGTCGTTGATGCGCGCGTGGAGCGCCTTGAAGTACGTGTCGAGTTCAGTCATCGACCCGTCGGAAATCGGAGTGCCTGAACTGTCGGACAAGAGCCCACTGCGAATATGTCGCGTGCGTTCGAACTCCCAGATGACCTTCGTCACAAGCGTCGAACCCGCAACCCTGCCGCTCCACGTCACCTCGAATTCGACAGCCACGACATCGCCTTCGGTCCGCACGTCGAATGAGCGAAGGGCCGACCGGCGACCTGTCGGATGAGTGATGCGCTGAATCATGGCTGCCAACGCAGCTTCGTTGGCGACGACGAAGCGCCTGAAACGCTCATCGTCAGAGCGGGGCCACGACAACGAACGTCGAATCGATGGCGGCTGAGGACTCGGTGACTTCGCGACGCTCTCTGGCGCTTCGTCTTGAAGCTTCGCGCCGCGCGGCTTCGAAACAAGCGGGGTGCGAAGACGGCCTTCAGCCTGGATGGCGGGAGCATCAACGACTCGCGGCAGAACTGGTTCATTCCGCTTGTCAGGTTCGGACGGCGGCGTTGGCGGCGGAGCCTCGATGGTGTTCTTCGATGCCTCTTTCGCCAATTCTTGAAGAACCAACGGTGGCGCCACGCCGTCACCCGGAGACACAGCGACGAGCGTTGCGCCGTTCGAGTCGGGCTCCACACCGACACTGTCCTCAACGGGAGGCAGTGGCACGGCTACGAGAGCACGTGTGAGGTCCAAGCCCGACGTACCCCAGTCGGAAGGCGCGCGTTTGGCTGCGACCGCGTAGCCGCCGCGTGGCGCAAACGAATCGGGCTCTCCTTCGGCGCCGCACAGGACAGGAACACTTCGCGGTGCAACCCAACCCTGAACGACACACAGACGCCCAGCCAGACTCGGAATGATCGTTCGAGGTGTATTCAGCGCTTCGGAGATCTTTTCATGAACACCTCGGCTCACCTTTCCAAAGGTCGATTCAGCGATCCTTGCCATGAGGCTCAGCGTGAGGAGCTGAGATTTCTGAACGACGACACGCACGGGCACGATGTAGACGTAGCCGTCCACGATCTGCAGTCGGTACTCGACCTCTACGTCCTGCAGAAACTCGCCGTTCGCAAACCCTCCGTATTGCGAGAAGTAGCCACGCCCCTGAAACGAAAAAATGAGATTTCCGTTTGGCGCGAGAGATCGACGACAAGCGCCTTTCGGCACGTCGAAATAGCCACCGACCGTCTTCGTTCGCGCTTCGATGTGAGTGCAGATCACGGTCTGCGCAGTGCTGACCATGGACGCCTTGAGGATTTCACCAACCACGGCCCACGTTCGCGCCGACTGTCGTTTTTCCTGAGCTGTCTGCGCGCAACTCACGCCCAGCGCGAAGAGAACTCCGACCACGCACCAGTTCGCGTTTCCACGACGACCCACCTCGCCCCCTCTTCTCGCGCAAGAACGCGAGCTACTTCAGCCCGTAAAGTCCGCGTTCGCGCGCGACGGCCAGCGCCGCGGCCGGCACCAAGTCGGTCGGCACGTCGCCCGCATCGAAGCGCCTGCGGATCTCCGTCGACGACACCTCGGCCATCGGAGGCCCGAGCACACCCGGCGCCGCGTAGCCCGCGCGGTGCAGCACCGTGACGTCGACCAGCTGCTGAATGCGGTTCCACGACTTCCACTTCGGGAGGTCGGCCAGGATGTCTGAGCCGATGATCCACCTGAACTTCGTGCCCGGGTGCTTCGGCAGCAGCCACTCAAGCAGCTCGATGGTGCGCCCTTCTCCACCAACTTCGCTCTCGGCGCGGCTCACCTTCACCCACGGGCCAACTTCGGCCGCGATCGCGTCGCACATCGCCAACCGCGCGTCCCACGGCGCGAGCTCTTTGCCGAACGGGTGATGAAAGCTCGGCACCAGCCACACCTCGTCGCAGCGCAGCGTGGTGCGCACGTAGAGCGCGGCCATCAGGTGGCCAACGTGCGGCGGGTTGAACGAACCTCCGAGCAGCGCGATTTCGCTCACGTCACTTCACCGAGAGCTTCGTCTTGCCGCTGCCGATCTGAATCGACTGCCGGGAGATCAACGCCTCACCTTCGAGCGTGAACGCCGAATACACGACCTGTCGCTCCACCGTCTCGATGAGGCCCACGGTCTTCCGCTCGCCCTTGAGCCGCCCCGGAGAAATGAACGTGCGCGGCCCGATCTGCACGACCTTCGGCTCTGCGTCTTTGCCGTGCACCAACACCACCGCGTTGAGCATGTCTTCTTTGTCGAGATCGTTCTTGTCGTGCACCAGACAACACAGCGCGTCGCCCAGCATCTCGACCACCTTCCGGGGCACGGCGCTGTCCTGGTACGCGAGCGAGCCCTTCTCGGGGCAGCGCAGAATCTTGTCCTTCATGCGCGTAAGCTCTTCGATGGCGCGAACCTGCTCGTGCGCCGTGCCGAACGCGGCGGGTCGGTCGACCTGCTCGAGGCCGATGAGGTAGCGCTTCACGTCGTCGAGAAAATCGTCGCCGCTGTAGTCGCTCTGGGCCTTCACTTCTTCGCGCTTCCACTTCACCCAGTCGTCGAGATCGGCGAAACGCCCGCCCGCGAAGAGAAAGCGGCGGGCCCCTTTTGACGCGAGCAGCTTCAAGGCCGCGTCGAACGCGGTCAGGTCGCCGTCAGAGTCTGAGAAGACACCGATGCTCGCCATGCTCAGCGATACAGAGCATAGCGTCGGCGCAGCGGCTCGAAAGACTGGAGCTGCACGTCGAAGCCCTCCAGCAGTGAATCGAGCGGCTGGTTGACTTCCATGCGCTCGCGGACCTGCGCAGTGCCACAGAGCAAGTCGAACGCAGGCACGTCTTCGACGAACTCGTATGCGTCGGCGCGCCACGCAAAGTCAGCACCACCCAGCTCGCGGCAGGCCTGAAACACCGCCACGCCGGTGCGCAGCGAGAGGAACGCCGTCGGGTCGGTGACGTGAATGAACGCGCCTTCGCATGACTGCCCCTTCCACTTGTCGAAGGTCGGCGTGAACGAGCACGGGCGAAAGACGACGCCCGGCAGCTCGAGCGAGTTGAGCGTGTCGGCCACCTGCCACGCCTTGAGGTACGGCGCGCCGAACTGCTCGAAGGGCCGGCACGTGCCGCGACCTTCAGAGACGTTGGTGCCTTCCCCCAGACACATGCCCGGGTACACCAGCGCGGTGTCGGGCGTGGGCATGTTCGGCGAGGGAGGAATGAAGCCGCGCCCGGTGTGGCGCCAGTCGTGCGCGCGCTCCAACCCTTCGACGGGCGTCACGTGCAGCTCCACGCCGATTTTTTCCTGCTCGTTGAGGAGCTTCGCGATTTCACCGGCCGTCATGCCGTGGCGCGTCGGCAACGCGTAGAGCCCGACGAAGCTGCGGAACTTGTCGCCGACGAGATTTCCCTCGGTCAGCGAGAGGCCGATGGGGTTCGGGCGATCGAACACGTGGAAGGCGATCTTCGCCTGCGCGGCGGCCTTCATCGCGAGCGCCATCGTGTAGATGTACGTGTAGTAGCGGCTGCCGACGTCTTGAATGTCGAAGACCAGCGCGTCGAGCCCGCGCAGCCAGTCCTGCTTCGGCGTGAGCGACTCGAAGGTGTGGCCGTACAGCGAATACACGGGCACGCCGGTGCGCGAATCGCGCGCGACGTCGTCGACGGCCACCATGTACTGCGCTTCGCCACGAATGCCGTGCTCCGGCCCGAAGAGCGCGGCCAACGTCACCCCTTCCGCAGCGTGGAGCAGATCGACGAGGTGCACGTAGTGCGCGTCGACCGACGTGGGGTTGACGATGGCGCCGACGCGCTTGCCCTTGAGCGCCTCGAACTTCTGCGCGACCTGAACGTCGATGCCGAAGCGCATCACTTGCCCTTCTTCTTGCCAACTTCGAACTCGAACACGGGTTCACCCTTCTGCTTCGGGTACTGCGCGTCGCGCAGCGCGAAGAAGACGTGACCCAGCACCAGCGGATCTTTGATGGTGTCTTCGAGCACGTCGACGCCGTCGACCACGCCGTCTTTCGTAATGCGCACGCGCAGCCGCAGCTTGCCCGCCGCCGCAGCGGGGAACGCCCTGGTCAACGACGCCTGCGCCGCCCAGTAGACGTTGTTCACGTTGCCCTTCGCCTTCTTCGCGGGGAGCTTGAAGTCGGCCTCCAGCTTCGCGACCTGCGCGGCGTCACCGGCGCGGCGTGAATACTCGAGTGCTTCGTGCGGCAACCCCTGCTCGAGCTTCGAGCGCGCGATGCCTTCGAGTGCCGGCGTACATTTCGGGTCGCGAGCCAGCGCCTCGAGCCACTGGCCTTCAGCGCCCTCGTAGTCTTTCTTCGCGAAGCGCAGCTCGGCCATGCGGAGCGCCGGCGCGACGGCCGTGGCATCGAGCACCGCGAGGTTCTGGAGCGCGCGCTCTTCGCCGTCGACGTCACCGAGCTCGCGGTACAGGTCGGCCAGGCGCTGCTGAATCGGCTGCGGCGCGTTGCCCAGGCGCACCAGGCGCTCGTATTCCTTCGCGGCGTTGGCCTTGTCACCGGCCTCGAAGCGCAGGTCGGCCAGCAGCTTGCGCGCGTCGCGATCCTTCGGGCGCAGCGCGGTGAGCGCCTCTGCGGCCTTCAACACGTCAGGGTCTTTGGCTTCGAGCGAGAGCGTCACCAACACCGCGAGCGCGGACGGCTGCTCGGGTTGCGCGGAGATCGCCTTCTTCAGCTCCGCGCGCGCTTCGTCATTCTTCTTCTGGGCCGCGAGCGTCAGCCCCAGGCCCGCGCGCGCGAACGGGTCGTCGTTGAGCGCGAGCGCCGCGCGGTACTTCGACTCAGCGAGGGCGAAGTCTTCCTTCAGCCGGGCGACGTCTCCGAGGCCGACGAGCGCCGGGTAGAACGTCGGGTCGCGCTTGAGCACCGCTTCGAACTCGGCGCGCGCGAGATCGCTCATGCCGCGCCACGACGTGTAGATGCGACCGATGCCGTAACGAACCCACGGGTTGTCGGGGAAGATCGTCGAGACGCCCTTGAGCTGATTCCACGCGTCATCTGAGGGCAGCGTGCACCACGCGACGAAGACGCGCGGCATCACGTCACCGGGGCGTTGGCGCGCGAGCTCCGTGTACTTGATGCGAAACGGCGCGACGGCCTCGTGAAAACCGGCCGCTTCGATCTTCCTCAGCTCAGCCATCGTCTCGGCGACAGGAGGCAGCGTCTCCTTCGCCGCGAACGCCGGCGACGCCACTGCGACAACGAAGAGACCTGTCAGCAACGCTCTCATGAATGGGATTCCAGGGTGCCCCCGCAACGGCGACGGCCATAGCGAACAATCGCCTTCGAAAACAGCTTCAGCGCCGGCTGGGCTTGAGCTCGCGGAGTTGTCGCTTCGGAGGGTCAATGAGGTGCCGAACTTTCTGTGCGTCGGCAGTACGGCCCTGCGTGTCGAGCAGCGCGATCAATCGACGCCCGGCGAGTGTCTTGATCTGCGGCATGTCGAGAAGCGCACGCAGCTGGGCTTCCGCTTCTTTGGCGCGCCCCGCCCGTTCGAGCGCGTCGGCGAGCTGCAACCGGGCGCCGTTCGCTTCAGGCCGCGTCGCGACGTAAGCGGTGAGCAGCTCGGCAGCGCGCAGGTATTCACCGTCGGCCACCAGGACGCTCGCGAGGCGTTCCTGTGCTTCGGAATAGTCAGCGCGGAGCGCCAGCGCGACCTCGAGCGAACGCCGCGCCTCGTTGTGCCGCCCGGCATCGGAGGCCGCCAACGCGAACAGGTAGTGCGCGCGGGGGTTCTCGGGCGTCAGCGTGCGCGCCACGTCGAGGTGCAGCAGCGCCGCGTCGGCGTCTCCCTGCTTGAGCTGCAGGCGACCCAGCTCGACGCGGCCCAGGGCCCAGCGGGGCTCCCACTTCACCGCGTTCGTGAGCTCGATGATCGCCTTGCCGTCTTCACCCTGCGCTTCAAAACCCTGCGCGCGCTCGAGCGGCGTGGCGGCAAGAACGAGTGCGAGGAGCGCGATCACCTGCTGCGTCCTAGCACTCGCCGAAGGTGCGGTGACGGCTTGCGTTCGCTCTGCGTGCGAGACAGATAGCGCGCAAGAAATGAGCTGCTTCGTCAGGAACCCGTTCGCGCCACGACAGCCCCGCGCATGTCACCCCTTTTGCCTCCAGGTCTCGCGATGGACGTGAGCGATCGCACGCTGACGTCGCTCGGCTTCGAAGAGATTCGCGCCGCCCTCGCCGGTCGATGCCGCACCGAGGTCGGTCAGGAGCGCGCCCGCGCCCGCCCCTTCCTCGCGGGTCACGACGAGGTGCTGGCTGCCCTGGCGCTCGCCGACGAGGCCCGCGCGCTCAAGTCGGAGCCCATCACGCTGCCCATTACCGGCGTCGTCGACATTCGCGGCTCGCTCGATCGCGCGTCGAAGGGCGGCATGTTGGAGCCGCGCGAGCTGCTCAACGTCACCCAGGCGCTCTTCAGCTTCGAGCGCACGCACGAGCTGCTGCTGGAGCGCCGAGAGCGTCACCCGGGCCTGGCGAACCTCGGGCGACGCTTGCCGGTGTTGAACCGGTTGGCGACGAAGCTGGATCGAAGCATCGAGGCGAGCGGTGAGATCTCGGATCGCGCGAGCCCGGAGCTCCGTGATGCGCGTGAGCACGCCCGTGGGCTGCACCGCCGAATTCGCAGCCGGCTCGACGAGCTGATGCACGACGCGAAGTTCAGCGAGACCTTGCAAGACGGCTACTACTCGGTGCGCAACGAGCGCTACGTCGTGCCCGTCAAGTCGTCGCACCAGCGCGAGGTCACCGGCATCGTGCACAACGCGTCGCAGACGGGGCAGACGCTCTTCGTCGAGCCGGCGGAGATGATCGGCCTCGGCAACGAGCTGGCGATCGCCCAGTCAGTGGTGCTCGAAGAAGAGCGCAAGGTGCTCATCGAGCTGTCGGGCCTCGTCGGCCGTGAAGCAGACCGGTTGCTCGACGGTGTCGGCGCGCTCTCGGAGCTGGACGAGCTGGAGGCCGTGGCGTCGCTCTCGAACGATCTGCACGCCACGACGCCGGGCATCGAAGCTGCCGACGGCCAGCTGATCTTGAAGGCGCTGCGGCACCCGCGCCTGGTGCTCAAGGGCGGAGAGATCATCTCCAACGACGTCGAGCTGGGTGACGCGCGTTCGCTCGTGGTGTCTGGCCCGAACGCCGGTGGCAAGACGGTCACGCTCACGGGCGTCGGGCTCTGCGCGTTGATGACGCGTGCGGGCCTGCCCATTCCCTGCGATCCCGGCTCGAAGATCCCGCTCTTCAATCAGGTGCACTCGGCCATCGGCGACCAGCAGGATCTCGACGCGGGCCTGTCGACCTTCTCGGCGCACGTCACCATGCTGCGCGACATCACGTTGGCGGCGCGGCGTGGCGCGTTGGTGTTGATCGACGAGATCGCCGCCGGCACCGACCCGCGTGAAGGCGCGGCGATCGCCACGGCGGTATTGGAAGAACTGCTCGAGCGCGGCGCGATCGTGCTGGTGACGACGCACCTCGAAGAGCTCAAGGCCCTCGCGCACCTCGACAAGCGCTTCGTGAACGCGCGCGTCGGCTTCGACGGCAAGAAGATGGCGCCGACCTACCGCCTGCAGATCGGCGTCGCTGGCGCTTCGTCGGCCATCGACATCGCCCGGCGTGTCGGCCTGAGCGAAGCCATCTGCGTGCGCGCGACGGATCTGGCGACGAACGCAGGCGGCGCGTTGTCGAAGGCGCTGGCCGCGGCCGACGAAGAGCGTCGCAAGTACTCCGAGCAGCGCGACGCAGCCGATCGCGACGCCCGTGAAGCGAAGCGCGCGCGTGAAGCGGCCGAAGTTGAGCTCGCCGCTGCACTCAAGAAGCGCAAAGAGGACGAA
>JAMHXF010000063.1:0-125618 GCA_035910535.1 Archangium sp.
GTTGGCGGTCGAGAAGCCGACGACGATCTCTCCACTGCCGTGCGCCGCGTACGAGCCCACGCGCCCGATGCCCAACGAGACGCGCTTGCACAGGCGGTTCAACTGGTGCGGCAACAGCGGCGCGTCGGTGGCCACGACGGCGATGATCGACCCGTAGCTCATGATGCGCCGGGGCATGCCGCGGAACTTCTCGGCCAGCACCTCGCCCACCGGCATGCCCGCCACGCGGAGGTTGTGCATCTTCCCGAAGTTGCTCATCACCAACACGCCCAACGTGTAGCCGCCGTGCACCGGAGGCAGCTTGCGCGAGCTCGTTCCAATGCCCGCCTTGAAGTCGCAGGTGATCATCCCCGTGCCGCCGCCCACCGCGCCTTCCGGCACCAGCCCCGACTGCGCGCGCTTGAGCGCCTCCCGCACGTGCTCTTCCTTCACGTGGCGCCCGGAGATGTCATTCAGGTAGCTGTCGTCGCACTCGCCGACGACGGGGATGATCACGTCATGCTCGTCGCCGATGCCGGGGTGCGTCTCGACCATGGTGCGCGCCAGCGCGTCGCTCACCGCGCCTACGGCCATGGTGTTGGTCAACATGATGGGCGTCTCGAGCAGGCCCCACTCGACGACCTGCGTGAGGCCGCTCACCTCACCTGCGCCGTTGAGCACGAAGGCGCCGCCGGCCAGCCGGTCCATGAAAATGTTGCCGTCGTTGGGGATGATGGCCGTGACGCCGGTGCGCACCGGGCCCTTGCCGACCACCAGCGGGCCCGGCGCCCCTTCGATGATGGTGGAGTGACCGACCAGCACGCCTTCAACGTCGGTGATGGCGTTGTACTTACCGGGCTTGAAGCGCCCCAACGGGAGGTCCAACTCGCGAGCGCGCACTCGTTTCTCTGACGACACCATGTCGGAGACTGTAACCGTTGCAGCTGCAAACGAAGTCCATATGACGCGGCGCCATGCGCAGAGTCTTCGGGGTGCTCGCGACGTTGTTGATGTGTGGCTGTGGCGCGGCGATGGAGCCGGGGCCGATGACGGTGAACGGCGTGGTGCTGCCGGTGGGTGACGGGCAACAGCTCGTGCACTGGAAAGGCGTGCCCGTGGCCAACGTCACGTGGGCCACGACGAGCGCCGAGCTGCAGAACACCGTCGGCCAGAAGGGCATCGGCTACGAGCTGACCGACGAGGCCCGCGCGCGCGGCGCGTCGATCTCCCTGCGCCTCGAAGGGGCCGACCAGGCGCACTTCGAAGGCACGTGGGACACCGCCGCCGGTGGGCAGGTCTTCGGGCAGGTGCGCTGCAAGCCGCGGCGCCCCGGCACGCTCGAGGTTGACCTGGTGGCGAGCGTCGAGGGCCGCGACTACCGCGCGAAGCTGCGCTGCGACGCGGTGGCCGACTACGCGATGTTCCTGCAGACCGAGGCCACGTGCCTCCTCGGCGGAGCGGTGCGCACCAGGGCCGGCCTCTATGCGCCGTCGACGGGTGAAGTCACCGCCGACGCGTGGGCCGCCTGCCGAGGCCTCAGCCAGACCGCCGACGGCGAGACGTACGTGATGATCGACGGCAACCAGGCGTACCGCGTGACGCGCAGCGGCCGCACCCCGCTGCTCGACGCGACGGAGCAACAGCAGCTGCGCAACTTCGGCGCGCAGGGCATCTCACCCGACGGCAGCGCGGTGGTGTTCGGCGACATGAGCGGGCTCTACGTGAAGCGCGGCGGGCCGCTGACGTTGCTCGACGCGTGGGCGGGGTTGCAGGTCGGCTCGCGCGGGCTGGCGGCGTTCTCGGCCGACGGGCGTACGGCGGTGCTGCGCGCGGCGCTCCTGCACGAAGCGCAGTACCTGCGGGCGAACTGGCGCCGCGTCGATCTCACCGACGGCACGCACGCGCCGCTCATCCCCTCCGCCATCGCCAACGAGCTGCCGCTGCACGCCAACCGCGCGGCGTTCTCGGACGATCTGTCGAAGTTCCTGTGGGGCCTGTCGGCGAACGGCGAGCTGCAGCTGCACGTGGTGGACGCCACGGCGGGCACGCAGGTGCGCGTGTTCGACGACGCGATGACGCACGTGAAGACGTTGCCGGGCGGCGAAGTGGCCTCGCCCATCGTGCTCACGAGCGACCAACCGACGATGACGCCCGACGGCCGCTACGTGGCCATCGCGCTCAACGCCTTCACCGACGTGACGTACTACCGGGGGAAGAAGGGCGTGTACGTGCGCGATCTCGTCGAAGGCAAGACGTGGTCGGTGGGCGTGCTGCCAGACGGCGCGTGGTGGTCTGGCGACGGCTGGGGCTACCAGCCGCGCGTCGAGCTGACGCCCGACGGACAGAGCGTGCTGTGGGGCGTGAGCTGGTCGACGGGCGGCGCAGGCGGCTCGTACTTCATCGTCAACACGCTGGTGCCGCGCCGCCTGTGGCAACCCATCTGAAACCCCCTCTCCCTGCGCGGGAACACCGCCGCTGCGTCGACCCGACCCCGGCGAAACGCCTCTGACGAGGACGCGACTCGTAGCGCGGTGCAATACTGCCACTGGCGCAACGTCGATGAAGCGATGTGCCAGCTCGACGCCGTGTCGCGGTTGGTCCGCCGGTGTTGGAATGCACACCGGAGTTCGACATCGACGAAGGCAACCGACACAGCTGCCGAGTGACTTCCCCGTCACCCTGACCTCGAGGTCTCAGGCGGCGGCGTCGTCTTCGCTGCGATCGCGGCGGCGGGCGCCACGCTCTTTGTAGCGACGAATCGCGCCGCTCAGGATCTCACCGATGAGCGTGCGGTAGTCCATGCCGTCGCCCTGCGCGATCAGCACCAGATCGCTCCACCCCGGCGTGAGCCCCGGCAGCGGGTTGCACTCGATGAAATAGATGCGGCCCGTGTCGTCCATACGGAAGTCGATGCGCGCCACGTCGCGACAGCCCAGCGACATGAACGCCGTCCGCGCCGCCGCGCGCAGCCGCTCCGTGTGCCCCGGCTCGAGCTTCGCGGGCACCTCGTAGCGGATGCGATCGTTCTCCTGCAGCTTGTCTTCAAACTTGTAGATGGGCGTCTTGTCCGACTTGTCGGTGAAGACGATCTCCATCGGAGGCAGCACCTCGGGCCGGCGCTCACCGAGCAACCCCACGGTGAACTCGCGCCCCCCGATGTACTCCTCGACGAGCGCGGGCTGGTTGTAGCGGCCCACCATCTCTTTGACGATCTCCCGAACCTCCGCTTCGGAGTGACACACGCTCTTGCTGACGACGCCCTTGCTCGAGCCCTCGGCGACGGGCTTCACCATCAACGGCCAACGGGTGAACTGCTTGTCGAGGCGCTCGCGGCCGGTGTTCATCAACTGGAAGTTCGGCGTGTCGATGCCTGCCGCGCGCACGACCTTCTTCGCCAGCGCCTTGTCCAACGCGAGCGACAACGTGGCCGGGTCGCTGCCGGTGTACGGAATGTCGAGCAGTTCGAGCAGCGCGGGCACCTGGCTCTCACGGTTACGACCGCGGAACCCTTCAGCGATGTTGAACACCACGTCGATGGGCTCGGTCGCCAGCACCATGGGCAGCTCCGGCGTCGCCTCGAGATCGACGACCTCGTGCCCATGGCTGGCGATGGCCTCACGAATGGCCTGCAGCGTGGTCGGCGAGTCGTACTCGGCTTCGCGATCTTCACCGTCGGCGGTGGGCTTGATGCGCTTGACGTTGAAGGTGAAGCCGACCTTCAGCGGGCCACGACGCGCGGGCTTCGAGAGGCCCCGCGGCTTGTCCTTGATGCGGTAGCGCCTGGCGGCGTTCTGGATGATGGCGTCGACGACCCCATCGAAGTGCAGCCCCTCGAGCGCCGCCGCGGCGTACACCCCGGCGCCGGGCTCGAGTGACGGCAGCGCGTTGATCTCGAGGAAGTACGGCACGCCGGCGTCAGACAGGCGGAAGTCGACGCGCCCGAGATCTTTGCAGTCGAGCTTCTTGATGACGGTGCGCGCCATCTTGCGAATGCGATCAGCCATGTCTTCGCTGATGGTGGCCGGCGCGCGAACGGCGACCGACTTGTCGTTCCGCATCTTCAGCTCGTAGTCGTAGATGGCGTAGCGACGGCCCTGCGCGGTCGCGGGGTCGACCACGTACTCGACGGGCGTCAACACGCCGTCGAAGTCGTTGTCGACCGACTCGAGGAACGGCACGGTGACGTCGCGCCCCACGATGAACTCCTCGACGAGCACGCCCGACGGGTAGCGATCGAGCGCCTGGTCGACCTTCTGGCGCAGCTCGTCGACGCTCTCGGCGACGGACTCCTGCGTGATGCCCTTCGAAGAGCCTTCGAAGTTGGGCTTCACGATGACGGGGAAGTGCAGCTCGTCGGGGCGCAGCTCCGAGAGCTTCTCGATGAACTGCCACCCCGGCGTGCGCACGTTCTCTTCACGGAGAATGAGCTTGGTCAGCTGCTTGTCCAACGTGATGGCCAGCGCGTACGCGTCGGAGCCGGTGTACGGGAAGCCGAGCTCGTCGAAGAGCGCGGGGAAGAACGCTTCACGGAAGCGGCCGCGGCGCCCTTCGGCGGTGTTGAAGATCAGATCTGGCGAGAAGGCCTCGAGGCGCGCGACGGTGCGCGAGGCAGGCCCGGAGACCTCCATCTTCTCGACGCGGTGCCCCAACCGCTCGATGGCGGCGGCGAGCGCGTTGACGGTCTCTTCGGTGTCGAACTCCGCTTCTTCTTCAGAGTCGGACAGCCGCAGGTTGTGAGTGAGCGCGATGCGCATGCTGGTTCCTTGGAGGTTGGCGCTGAAACTTATTCGCGCCGGAGCGTCGTCTGTTGCTTGAGCCGCGCGGGAGCACGGGCTTCGTCGGGAGGAGTGGCGCGCTGCGGCTGGTCAGCCTGCACCTTGCCGTCGATGACCTGCGTCTGCGCCCAGGTGTCTCCGAGGCGCAGTCCTTCTTCGTCGCGCAGGCACTGCAGCGCCTCGATGCTGCCGATGACGGCGAGGCCCGCGAAGAACGCGCGTGAACCGAGCTCCGGCATCATCGAGAGGATGATGATGAGGCCGAAGGGCGCGTTGCGCAGCACGCTGTCACGGTGCCTCGCGCCGCTCTTCGTCGGCAGGTACACGACCTTCACGCCGAAGATCTTCTTCCCCGGGCTCTGGCCCTGCAGCATGCCGTCGGCGAAGAGGATGTAGAGCAGCGCCATCACCACGCCAGCGGGCCCGGTCGAAACGTAGAGCGCCCACGCGATGCACACGTCGACGAGGCGGGCGCCGGCGCGCAGCAGCAGCGACGCCTTGGGGTAGCCCGAGGGCTCTTCTTCTCTGACGAGGCGCAGCGCTCTCACGAGTCGCCTTTGCCGTCGTCTTCGGCGGCGAGCACGTGCAATCGCTCCCACGCCGACTGCATGGGGTCTTCTTTCGACTGCTGCGCGAGCCGCGCGAGGTGCTGCGCGGCTTCTTCGGCGTCGCGGTAGTTGTCGAGATGCGGGACGATTTCTGCGGGCGCCTGCAGCGGCGGGCCTTCGCGCGTGAAGAACACGAAGGCCATCGACGGGCGCTTGCTCGACTCACGCATCGCGAACTGCACGCCGTCGAACTTCCAGCCCTTCGGCGCCCACTCGTTCAGCGTGCGCTCCAGCGAGTGCTCGTCGACGCTCGAGAGCTCCACCACTTTGTAGTGGAGCTCTCGCGGTGCTTCAGGTTCGGCACGCTTCTTCGCGCGCTTGGTGGCCATGACGAAAAGAAGTTACCACCAGACCGTGCGGTACTTGCGATCGCTCGCAGGCCCGATTTCGGAGGTCTCGGCGGCGTCGGCCCACAGCAGGCTCACCAGCGTCTTCGCGCCGATGGCGCCGACGCCACCCAGAATGTACGGCACCGGCGACTGCGTGAAGCCCGTCGTCGGCCCGAGCAGCAACCCGGAGACGAGCAACACCGCGCCACCGACGAGCGCGCCGAAGAGGTTGGCGCGCATGACCTGACCGAAGCTGGGGTTGAACTTGAGCGCTGCGAGCGCCATCAACGAAGCGCCGATGGCCGGCAGCAACATCACCGCGTCGATGCCGCTGCGCACCGTGAGCCCGCCGCCGGTGGTGGCGACGATGCCGACGATGAGGCCCGCGTAGATCGCCGCCCAGCCACCGCCCGAGACGACGAGCGCCATCTTGTTCAGCGGGTAGTCGTTGCGCGCGAGGATCGCCGAGACCCACGCCCCCGACACGCTGCCGATGAGCGAGAGCCACGCGGTGGCGTAGGCGTCGTTGTGCTGCGTGGCGAGGTCGGCGAGCGCGCCCATGAACATGCCGCCGAAGATGGAGTTGATGATGCCGAAGTTCGCGGTGCGCACGTCGATCCAGTTGTTGAACTGCCAGATGGCCGCCGACGCGAAGCCGATGCCGGCGCCGAGCAGACCCGAGGTCAGGTACGAGAGCCGCGCCGCCGGGCCGGTGACGATGTCGCTGCACGAGGTCACCGGCGGGTCGTAGTCGGCCGTGTAGCGCGAGGGCAGCTCACCCGACGCCGGGTCGCAGCCGCCCATCAACGTCATGGAGCCGGGCACCGGGTGTCGCGGCGACGCGTCGATGGCGCGGGGAATGAGCTGCGTGGCGAGCCCACCGAGGCCGCCCATCAACGTGTGGTGCGTGAGGAAGATGGCGCTGCCGGGGCCGCTCAAGAACGCGCCTTCACGCGGGTGCCCGTCGATCATCGCGCCGGGGCCCGCCTGCGGCGGCAGCTCCACCGGGCTGTCGAGCTGCTCAGGCAACGGCTGCGGCGGCGGCACCGCGTTGAAGGTGCGCGTCTCGGGTTCAGGCGGCACGTCGGGCACGGGCAACACCGGTTCGAGCTGCGGCTCGGGCGGCGGCGCGTAGATGCCCGCGTCGTATTCCTCGGGTGCAGCGGGCACGATGATGACGCGCTCCTGCTCCGTGGGAATGGAAGGAGTCTCCTGCGCGAATGCGACGAACGCAGACAGCACGACGACCGACGAGACGATGCGGTGCATGGTGGTTTCCAACATAGCCCGCATACGGTAGCTGCCCAGCATGTCGAGTGAACCCTTCCGCGAGCTGTCACCACGCGTTCACGCGCGTGCGTGGGTACACCCCAGCGCACAACTGTTGGGTGACGTGGAGTTGAGCGAAGACGTTTCAGTGTGGCCGACGACTGTGTTGCGCGGCGACTGCGGGACGATCCGCGTCGGTGCGCGCACCAACCTTCAAGACGGCACCATCGCGCACGCGACGGCCGGCTTCAGCGAGACGCGCATCGGCGCCGACTGCACCATCGGCCACCGCGTCATTCTTCACGGCTGCACGGTGGGCGATCGCTGCCTCATCGGCATGGGCAGCATCCTGCTCGACGGCTGCGTCATCGGCGCAGGGAGCTTCGTCGCCGCGGGCTCGCTGGTGACGCCGGGCAAGATCTTCGAGCCCGGGAGCTTCATCGTCGGCTCGCCTGCGAAGCGCATTCGTGAAGTGCTCGAGAGCGATCAGCTGATGATCGACAACGCGGGCAAGGTGTACCTGGAGCTGGTGCGCGGCTACCGCTGACGCTTCACGTCGTCGCGGTACAGCTCGGCGAGGGCGTGCGCTTTTTCAACTTCGTCGCGCGCGGCGTCGAGCTTCATCACCTTCTCGAAGCCCGCCGCCTGCGCCTTGAGCGCGTCGGTCACCATCGCGCCGCTCGAGAACCGGGCCCGCGCGCTCTGCCGTTCTTCTTTGAGCTCCTGGAGCTGGCGGCCGAGATCTTCTGCGGCTTCGAGCAGCAACGTGGAGTCGGCCTCAGCCTGCGCCAGCGCCTCGTCGGTACGCTCGAGCAAGCGCTGCGCCTCGGTCTGATCTCTGGCGAGCACCTTGAGCACGGAGGCTTCGGTGGTCGTCGGGCGCTTGCCGTCGATGGCGTGGATTCGCGTGCGGTACTTGTCTTGATCGCGCCGGAGCTCGGCGCGCAGCGCCAACAACGTCACCGCCGACTTTCGCGCCGCCGCCGTCTGCCGCTCGAGCGAGTCGATGAGTTGATCGAACACGGCCAGCGGGTCTGCCGGCTTCGCGTCTCTCTTCTTCTTGAAGAAACCGAACACCATCGTCACCGCACGTCAGCACACGAGCCGCAGCCGGGCGATGGCCTTGTGCAGTCGCTCATCGGGAGCGCGCACGCCCGCGAGGTACGTGGGCAGCGGGATCGCGTACACGCCGAGCAGGTGGAGCAGCAGCGTCACCGCTTCGGCGCGGCGCCCGTCGGCCGGCGCGAGCCCGACGGCTTCTCCCACGGCCTCCACGATGTCGAGGAAGCGCGGCAGCTGCGCTGGCGGCGCGACGCCGGGCGTCGGCGCTTCTGGAAAGAGCGCCTCGAAGGTCTGCGTCGGAGGCTCGGCGTACTTCACGGCGCGGCCGGCGGCGATCTCCTCGAGCGCCTCGAGGTGCGGCAGCAGGCGCTCGAGAGAATCCGTCGTCACCGACACGTCGGAGGGCAGCAGCGTGCGCCAGGCCGTGTCGAAGTCGGTGCGGGCGAGCTGAATCTCGGCGTCGGAGAGGTGGCTGTAGAAAGCGCGGCGGCCCGCGTCGCGTTGCTCGAGCACCAGTGAGCGCAGGTCGGGGTTCTCTTCGCCCAGCGAGATGAATGAGAGCGCGATCTCCAGGCCTTCGTAGGGGCTGCGCGTCTTACGAATGAGCTCGAGGTCGACGCCGTCTTCACCGTCGGTCACCAACACGACGGTCGCCCGCGCGAGGTACGGGTCGGCGCCACGCGCGCGCCCGATGGAGTCGAACGCAGAGACGAGCGCGAGGGAGATGTCGGTTTGCCCTTCGGCCGGTGAGTCGCGGAAGAGCCGGTAGATCTGCCGCGAGGCTTCGTCTCCGTTGTCGACGCGCGCGAGATCGCTGGGCTGGTCGTTGAAGAACGAGAGGTACAGCGGGTCGAACGGGAGCTTCGAGAGCGCCTTCACGCGAATGGCGTTCAACTCGGAGATGAGCAGCGCGTCACGAAAGCGCGCGCGGCTGCCGTGCATCGAGCCCGAAGCGTCGAGCACGTACACGCGCACCGCGCCCTGGCGCGCCTGCTTCGGCTTCGGCGGCACCTCCTCTTCGACGTACGAGCGCACCAGCTGGCGACCCGCGGCGAGGTCGAGCACCAGCGAGCCGGGGCGGTCGAGCACGAAGTGCTGCAGTTGATCGAGCGAGTTGGTCGTCTCGTAGGTCATCAACTGCGTGGGGTACGGCACACGGCGCTGCACCGGGCGCGTGGTGGTCGTCTCGGCTTCGACGATCTCCTCCGTCAGCGCGTCTTCGACGTCGAAGAAGCGCGCGCAGCCTGCGGCGAGCTCGAGCGCCTGTCGCTGGTCGTCGCTCAGCTCGAACGCGAAGCTGGCGAGCTGGGCCGCGAGCGCGTCGCCAATGCCGTGTTTGCCGCCGGGCTTGAGCCCGTCGTCGGCTTCGAAGGGCATCGCCCGCCACCCCGTCGAACGCAGCTCCTCCGCGCGGGTGACGGCCGAAGGCAACGCCGCCGGGTCGACCATCGAGAGCGCCGCGGAGTTCGCGACCTCGGCGAGCTGCGCGTCACCCGCCTCCACCGCGCGCTCGTACAGCGCACGGAGGCTCCGCCACGCCGTCTGCGGAGAGCGTCGCGAGGTGTGCCGCACGTGCCGAAGCAGCTCGTCGAACGATCTCACCGCTGGCGCTGCTCGCACGCGCTCCCGCGCCGCGCCGAGCTGGAGTCGCAGCAGTCGACTCCGCTCGCGATCGCCCTTCGTCTCGGAGCCCATGCGGAGCACCAGCTCGTACGCGAGGTCGAGATCGCGTCGCTTGCTCGCCGTGTCGGCGACCTCCCCCTGCGCCCGCGTCGCGAGGAACTCAGCGATGGCGAGCCGCGCCAGCTGCGGAATGCCGAGCGAGGTGAGCAGCGGTCGCGAAAAAATCTCCGGAGCATTCGCCGCGCCCGAGAACACGGCGGCCACCTTCACCACCCGTGAGAGCCGAACGAAGTCGGCCGCGAGCCCGTCACGGGCGCCCGACGACAAGGGCTCCAACGCCGCCAGCTTCTCGGCCGTCGACAGCGCGGCGTCGAACTCTTCGAGTGAGGCCTTCGCGCGGCGCAACAACCCTTCGTGCAGCGCGCCGGTGCGCCCCTTCGCGGTGCCGAGCTCGCGCAGCAGCCGCGCGTCGGCGGCGGTGTGAATACCGGCGCGCTCGAGGTCGACGTCGAGGGAGCGCAGCTCGACGAGCACGTCAGTCAGCGTGTCGCGCACGAAGAGCATGCGCGCGCGGTCGACCAGCCCCAGCGGCGGCGGCCGACCTGCACGCAGCGCGTCGAGTCGAACCTTCAACGCGTTGAAGTGGTCGACGTACATCGACTACCGCCTCGCGCGCGCTTCGATGATCCGCCGCGAGAAACCAGAGAACGCAGCGTCGACAGCGGCCAGCTCTGACTTGAGCGTCTCGAGCGCCTGCGGCTTGCTGCTCGCGCCGTTGCCGAGGCGGAGAATCGAGCCCTCCAACCGCACCAGCTCGCCTTCGCGCGTCACCAACAACGGGAAGCGGCTCTTCACCAACGCGTCGAAGAGTCGTTCGGCTTCGGCCTTCGAGCGATCGACCTCATTGGCGACGAGCGCCGCGTCGATCTGCTTCCACCAGCTCGCCAGGAAGCGCACGCGGAGCGCGACAGAGTGCAGCTCTGCGGTCGCGACCAACGAGCGCACTTCAGTCGGCAACGGCGACACGCCGACGCCTTCGAGCAACGCGTCGAGCGCACCGAGCGCCGAGAGCTCACCTTCGACGGCCTGCGCCGCGAGGCTCTGTCGGTAGAACGAGTACGCCTCACCATTGAGCGCCTTGGCGGCCTCTGGCGCGGCGACGCGCTGTGTGCCGAGGCCCTCGGCGTAGCCGCGCACCCGACGATCGAGATCGTCTCGCACCGCGCGCAACGCCACGTCAGGCGCGGCACCTTCACGGGTCAAGTTGTCGATGACCGCCTGCACGAGGCGCTGCAACTGATCGAGTCGTTGAAACGGCTGCACCGCGACCACGTCGCGCAAATAGGCCTCGGCGATCGGCGCGAGCAGCTGACTGCGCAGGCCACGATTCGACGGCGACAGGCCCACGAGCGCGTTCTCGAGCTCGCGCAGGCGGCGGCTCTCGATGCCGAGCAGCTCGAGTGGCTCTCCTTTGCGCGCCGACGGAGCGAACCCCGTCACCGCGCGGCGCCGCAGCGCACCCGCCGTCCGTTCACGAACCGCCGCGACGTGTTCACGCAGCGGCGCGAGCGCGTCGGGGATGATCACGCCGAGCACCTGCGCGAGCTCCGCGATGCGCTCGAGCTCTTCAGTGAGGTTGGTCGCCAACCCGGCCACCGCGTCGAGCTTCATGGCGTCGTCGAACTCGGTGCCTTCGGCCGAGAGCGCGATCATCGAGGCTGATTGACGACAGAACTCCGCGACCTCACGCGCGAGCGGAGGCAGTCGGCTCTGCAGCTCGGGCACCCGGCGCGCGAGCTCGAGCACGTCGCCGAAGCTGCCGAGCAACGCGACGCCTCCGCGACCTTCGCCCTGCCCCGCCATACCGCGCGAGAGTCGGAGCGACAGGCCTTGCAACAGCTGCTCACCGGCCTTGAGCAGCTGCTTCCGGTTGTCGGAGTGCCGCGGCCCGGGGACGAGCTTGTTGCGCAACGAGACGGCCGACGTGCTCGCGACCGAGGCGCTCCAGTTGCGCGTCTGCCCTTCGGCCGCGGCCACCTCGTCTTGCGGCCGCAGATCGGCGGTCTCGCGCTCGAGTGACTGCTGCAGCGTCGGCGCGAGCTTCGCGAAGGACTGCGTGAAGGCGCGGTGCTCGACACGGATGATCTCCAGCTGCGCCCGCTCGCGCGGGTCGACCGACACCTTCAACAGCGCGTCGAGCTCGTTCTCGGCGGGCCCACCGAGCAGGAAGAAGTGCCGCAGTGTCTCGAGATCGCTGGGCTCCGCGACCAGCCGTCGCTCCGGGCGGCGATAGAGGCGATCTCGCACCACGCCGGCCTTCAACGCCCACAGCGCCTTCACCATCGAGCGCTGCGAGAAGTACTTCGTGGGCACGTAGTCAGGCAGCCGCGCCACCTGCGCCAGCAGCTCACGCTCGAGCGTGTCGGCGAGATCTTCGATGCCTTCGGCGACGACCGGCGGCACTTCGACGGCGTCGACCGCGGCCTGCAACACGTCGAGCTGCTGCAACGTGAGCCGCGCCTGCAACGACGGCCGCTGCCCGGTCTGCGCGCGGTGCAGCATCTGCCCGCGGCTCGCGCGGCGCGAGAAGCTCTTGGGCGCGAAGCAGATGAACGAGATGCGATCTGCGAAGGCCTGCAACGTCTCCGGAGAGCGCTGCAGCACCTCAGACAGGTAGCGATTCGAGGTCATCAGCGCGCACTCACAGCGGCCCGGCGTCACCTTGCGGCCGTGCTTGAGCTCACGCTCGTGCAGCACGTTGAGGATCGAACGAAGCAGCATGTCGCGCCCGTCGAACACCTCGTCGAGGAACGCGTGCACCGCGCCCAGCATGCCTTCTTCGGTGAGGTACTCGGTGCGCCCAGTCTCGGTGAGCGTCTTGAAGTCGACCGGGCCGATGAGATCGGTCTGTACGGTATTTTCAGCGAGCTGCTTGCTGAAGAGCGACGGGCGCCCGCTCTGCTCGTCGACGATGCGGCCAAGCACGGCGGCGGCGATGGCGCTCTTCGCGGTGCCGGGCGGGCCGATGATCAACACGTGTTCACGACAGAGCAACGCGAGCTCGACCTGCGTGAACATCGTCTCGCGCTCGACGAAGGCCTCGCGCAGCTCGCCGAAGAAGCCGCGAAACGCAGTTGCCGACTCGGCGAAGCGGGCGTCATCAGACCAATGGCTCGGTGCATTCACAGGGCGCTGAGTATAACGACGCGCCACGAGCCCGTTCCCGTGATCGAGCAGCCCGCCCCAAGCACCCGTTTCTTCGTCGTGTGGAGCCTCTTCACGCTCGCGACCTACGTCGCCGTGGGGAGCACCGCGCAGATGCTGCATCTCGCGTGGGGCCTGTGGGCCTCGGAGCTCGTGCTCTTCGCGGGGCTCGCCGTCATCGGTTGGCAAGTCGCCGGCTTCGCGCCGAAGGCCGCCTTCGGAATGACGCGCTTCGAGGGTCGCAGCTTCGGCCTCGGCGTCGCCTACGGAACGATCAACTACCTCGCGTGGGCCGTGCCGTTGATGGCCCTCGCAGAGGCGATCTTTCCTCAGCGCATCGTCGAGATGTTCGACAGCTCGCAGCTCTTCAACCGCAACAGTCAGCTCGAGGTCGTCATCGCCATCGCCGGGGCCGCCATCGCCGCGCCGTTCTGCGAGGAGCTCTTCTTTCGTGGCTTCGTGCAGCAGGGCTTTCGAGAAGCGCCGCGCGGCATCGTGGTGACGGCGCTCATTTTCAGCGCGTTCCACTTCGACCCGGTGGGCTTCATGGCGCGCTTCGAGCTGGGCGTGCTCTTTGGACTGTTGGCGTGGCGCGCGGGCTCGCTCTGGCCGGCCATCGGCGCACACGCCGCGAACAACACGGTCTCGACGCTGCTCTTCTTTCTGAGCGGCGACGAGAAAGACGCGGAGCTGGTGTGGTGGGTGCCGGTGTTGCTCTTCGTGGTGGGCAATTCTGCACTGTACGTGCTGGCGCGCGCGACGAAGGGCACGTTGACGGCGCGCGAGCCGATGCAGCGCGTGGCGATCGACGTGAAGCCCCCGGCGACGCTGTTTGCGCCGTGGGTGCTGGGTGGCGTCGCGTCGTTCTTGTTGCTGCTCGCCGTCGACTGGCGCGGCGTGGCGCTCAACCTCATCGACGCGCGACTGCAACCTGCGCAGCGCCTGAGGACGAGCGACGACGTGAAGGCGCTCCGCGCGAAGGCCCGCGCGGGTGACGCGCCGCTGAGCGACTACGAAGCGCGCCTTCAGTCGAGTCGGTAACTCGAGACCACGAAGCGCGGGCCCACCATCGCGAAGCCCAGCGTCTCTTCGTCGACGTCGCCTTCTGCTTCGATGCGGGCGCCGTTCTTCTTGATCTTCCGATCTCCGCCCGCGAGCAGGTACGTCTTCCCGTCGTCGGTCTCGAGCACCCAGAGGCCACCTTCGACGTCGCGGTAGACGACCGTGCCGGTGAGCTTCATGCGGCCTTCTTGAGCATCGCGCGCGCCAGGAAGAGGCAGATGAGCGCGTTCACCGCGAGCCAGGGAATCGCGAGGAACGTGAAGGGCAACCACGCCAGCGCCGGCGCGTGCGACCAGAGCGCGTACCCGAGGATCGCCGCGAAGCCGATGGACAGGCCGCCGACGACGGGCCGCAGCCCTTTCCACTTCACCGCGAACATCGCCAACACGCTGGGTAACAGCGCGCTGTACACGAGCGGGTTCGCCGTCGAACCACGACCGAAGATGATGCGGTTGAGCCAGTCAGGCAGCGGCAGCGTGATGGCTGCGGTCACTGCGTTGGGGTCAGCGAAGCGCTGAATGAAGAAGACGCCGACGGTGCTGAGCATGAGCGGCACCAGGAAGCCCGGCGTCACCAACACGTTCAGGAACCCGGGGCGCTCTTTGCGACCCAGCGTCAGCAAGACGAACGCGAGGAAGCCGGTGGCCCAGGCGAAGACCGTCCAGTTGGTGGCGCGGTACGAGTACGCGTTCACCTCGGCCGGGCGCTCCTGTGCGAGCTGCGCTTCGGGCGGCAGCAGCTCGCTCACGTCGGCCGCGCGCAGCTTCTTGAGCGCCTTCAACGCGGCTTCGGCGTCGATGAGGCCGTGCCCGTATTGATCGCTCCAGCCCGTCATGCCGGCCGCGGGCCTGGCGCTCATGATGATGGCCTTCTCGACTTGATCAGGGTTCTTCGCGCCGGCCGCGTACAGCAGCGCCGCCAGCCCCGCGACGTGCGGCGTGGCCATCGACGTGCCCTGGTACGACGCGTAGACCGCCTGCGAGACGTCCTGCGGGTCGATGGTGTTCTGCACGATGCCCGCCGCTTCGCCTTGCGACTTGTCACCACCAGGCGCGGCGATGTCGAGCTCCTTGCCCCACGACGAATACGGAGCCTTCGTGCCGCTCGGGCCCACGGCGGCGACCGCGAACGAGCCGGGGTACGCCGCCGGGTACTCGACGACGCCACGACCACCGTTGCCAGCCGCGCACACCACCACGACGCCCTTGTTGCGCGCGTACATCACGGCGTTCTCCATGACGTCGGAGCGACCGCCACCGCCGAGCGACATGTTGATGACCTGCGCGCCGTTGTCGGCCGCCCAGCGAATCGCGTCGGCGATGTCGGCCGTGTTGCCGCTGCCGAAGTGATCGAGCACCTTCACCGGCATCAACGTCGCTTCGAAGGCCACACCGGCGACGCCTTCACCGTTGTCGGTGGCCTGCGCGATGGTGCCCGCGACGTGCGTGCCGTGACCGTGATCGTCGTTGGCGTGCGCGTCGTCATTCACGAAATCCCACCCGTGCTTGAAGCGCTGCTTGCCGAGATCCGGCACCTGCACGAAGTCGTCGTGGTTTTCCCACGCGATGCCGGTGTCGAGCACGGCGACGACGACGCCCTTGCCGCGAGAGAGCTCCCACGCTTTTTCCATGTTGATCTGCTTCAGGTTCCACTGCGCCGGGTACAGGGGGTCGTTCGGCACGAAGCTCGTCTTGACCTCCATCAACGGCTCCGCAGCTTCCACCGAAGGGTGCGCGCGGATCTTCGCCAGCAACGCGTCGAGATCGCCGTCGTAGCTGCCGACGGTGATGGCCGAGCGCGGCCCTTCTTCTTGCGAGTTGAACTCGAGATCGATGCCCCAGTCGGTCTCGATGGCGTCGAACTCGGCCTTGGTGGTGCCGTCGACGAAGTCGACCACCACGCGCCCGGGAATTCGCGCCGCCGGGTCGTCAGGCAAGTCGGCCGTCACGTACGAAGGCCGGCGGAGCTCGACGGCATCATCGGCCGCGCCACGCGCACAGGCCGCCAGGGTCACTGCCAACGTCGCCAACAGGATTCGGTGCATGAGGGCCTCGCGAGACCTACGAACGACTGAGCCAACGATTGGATCTGCCCACAAGTTCCCCCGGGCGCCGTCGAAGAAGCCTTAAAGAACGTGAAGTTCAGCGTAGTTCGGCCCGACCCATCAGGGCGGCGACGGCCCTCCCCACCATGGGCAGGTTGCGCTGGTACGCGCGCGAGGCACCTGGAATCACTGAGAAATCTCCCCCCAGTCGCTCGAGTACCGAGGCCCAGCGCCCGCGCTCCTGCGCTCGATCTTCTTCGGCGACGACGACGGCGAAGGGCCAGCGCACCGCCTCACGTCGCTCGAAGTCGTCGGGGCGAACCAGTGACGGGTTGATGAACGCCAGGCCGGCCAGGGCGAGCTCGTCGCCCATCTTGAGCGCCACGGCGTCAGACGCGCCGATGCTGGCGACGACGACCTGTTGACCTTCGGTGTTGTCGGCGGCGAGGCGCAGCGCTTCACGCGCGTCTTCGAGCCAGTCGAGCGGGCTGCGTGACGGCTCGCCCTGACTGCCGCCCACGCCGCGGTAGTTGAAGCGCAACGTGGGGTGGCCGATGCGCGAGACCGCGTAGGCCAGCTCGGCGCCGACGACGTGGTCCATGCCGCTGCCTTCGATGGGCGGCGGCGGCAACACCAACAAGCCGGGGCGCTTTTCACCTCGGTGCGAGACGCCCTCGAGCACGAGCCCACCCGCGAGAGGGATCAACGTGGGGCGTTCGAGGTACTGGCCTTTGGCAACCATGGCAGCGAGGGCAAAACAAAACGGGAGCCCCGCGACAAGCGAGACTCCCGTCGAACAGCGACACCCGTGAAGTGAATTACGGGTTGTTGCCGTACACCGTCATGTGCTGCGCCTCGATGCGGCGCGCGACGAAGTTGACCGTGACCGAGCACGAGGCCGCGTCAGGCTCGGTGGCCGGCGCCGGGCAGTTCGCGCGGTTGTTGATGCAGGCGAACTGCGACTGGAGCGCGATCGTGCCCTTGGGCGAGTACGAGTAGTCTTCCCAGGTCACGGCGATGTTGGTCTGGCGCGCGTACGTGTACTGGTCGAGGACGGGCGACTGAACCGCGCGGAGCGCCGAGAACGTCTTGTTCGAACCCTCGATGATGTCGGTGATGTTGATCGCCGGCGACTGGCCGAGCGTCCACGACTGGTTGCCGAGGTCGAGGTACTCGACCTGCTCACCAGCGGCGTTCGTCGTGCCCTGCCAGATGACCCACTCCTTCTCGGAGCGGTAGTTCTGCTCGGTGCGGTTGCCCTGGCCCGTGGGCAGGTTGTTGTTCACGAAGCAGCTGGGATTGGAGATCGTGCGGATCAGAGTCTCGTCGACTGCGACGCGGTAGATGCGCGGCTGGCCAGAGTTGCAGCCCACGAGGGCCACGAGCGACATCGCGCTGAGAACAACAAGCTTCATGGAACGCATTTTCGGTTTTCCCCTAAGTGTTTTTTGACGGCTGCCTGAGAGAGGCCGCCGCCGTTTGGCCTACAGCATTGTTGAAGTCAACGGCTTCGCGGTTGGGACACAAGACCCGAGGGGGCTGTGCAAAAGAACGCTCAGACGCGGCGGAGCACGAAGAACTTGAGGTACTTGCCCTCGCGAAACTGCAGCCGCACGGGGTGATCTGGCGGTTGGTAGCGCTCTTCGACGAGCGTCAGTTCGCTGCCTGCGTTGTACGCGCCCTCTTTGACCGCCTCGAAGAACGCTTCGGGTGACACGCGCGCCGAGCACGACGCGGTGCACAGAAGGCCTCCGGGCTTGAGCACCGCGAGCGCCTGGCGGTTGAGCGACGCGTACCCGGCGATGGCGCCTTCGACGGCCTTCTGGCTCTTCGCGAAGGCCGGCGGGTCGAGCACGATGAGGTCGAACTTGCGACCTTCCTTCTTGAACGACTCGAGCAATTCGAAGGCGTCGGCCGCGAGGAAGTCGTGCTTGCTGGCGTTGATCCCGTTGAGCGTGAAGTTCTCGCGGGCCAGCGCGATGGCATCGGCGTCTTGATCAACTGAGAAGACCGAGCTCGCGCCGCCGAGCGCCGCGTTCACCGAAAAGCCGCCCGAAAAAGAGAAGCAGTTGAGAACGTCGAGGCCCTTCGAGATGCGGCGCAGCAGGTGGCGGTTCTCGCGCTGGTCGAGAAAGAACCCCGTCTTCTGCCCCGCGTACACGTCGACCAGGAACTTCGCGCCGCGCTCGGAGATGGTCAGCGGCCGGGGCGCCTCAGGGCCCGACAACATGCGGCCGTTGCCCTTCTCGTCGTCGACGTCCGCGTCGTCGCGGCCGATTTCGTCGCGGCCCACGACGCCCTTGAGGCCGGGCACCACGCGCGAGAGCGCCTCGACGAGGAGCGGCCGGTGCGGCGTGAGCCCTGCCGAGTACAGCTTCATCACCGCCCAGCCGTCGTAGAGATCGACGATGACGCCGGGCAGCCCGTCGCCTTCGCCGTGAATGAGCCGGAACGCGTTGGTGCCCTCGAGATCGATGAGGTGCTGACGCGACGCGAGCGCGGCCTCCACCTTTCGCTCGAAGAACGCGCCGTCGACGGTCTCGTGGGCGTCGGTCGTCAGCACCCGCACGGCGATGGCCGAGTACGGGTCCCAATAGCCGCGGCCACAGAAGCGCCCGTCGTCGGTGAGGTCGACCACGCTGCCGGGAGGAATACGCGGCGTCGCCTCGATGGCCTTCTTGAAGACCCAGGGGTGACCCGCACGAATGTGACGACCGAGGCCGGGCTTGACCGGCACTTTCACGAGGTGGCTCATCGCAGCTTCTTTCTGGCGCGCACGATGGCGTCGGCGACTTCACCGAAGCCTTTGCCTTCGCGCGCGCGCGTCACGAACTTCGGGAGAGAGGTGATGGTGTCGAGCACGTCTTTGACGTTCGCCACGCCCACCGACAGCGGCATCGCGCGGAACATGGGGGCGTCGTTGAACGAATCGCCGACGTACACGTAGCGCTCGTCGTCACGCGCGATGGTCTTCTTCCACTCGAGGCGGGCGAAGCGCTTGACGGCCTTGAGCTTGTCGAAGTCGCCGAGCCAGCAATTGACGTGCACCGAGCTGCGCACGGCGGTGACGCCACGCGCACGCAGGTACTTCTCGAGCGCGTCGGCCGCCGCTGAGCCGAGTGAGACGTCTTCGTTGTAGTCGATGGCGAGGTCGACCTCCGTGCCCATGGAGTCGCTCGACAGCCGCGCGCCGGGCACCTGCTTCATCGCCGCGTCGACGAGCGTGACGAGGCGCTTGCGGTGCTGCGCGCGCGCCGCTTCTGGCTGGTCGAAGCGCTTCTCGAGCTTGCCGTCGCGCCAGGCGTAGTGGAGCCCGCCGTTTTCCATGATGGCGCCGGCGACCGGCCACTGACGCATCCACGCTTCGCCCCACGCCGACGGTCGACCCGAGACGAGCACCACCGGCACATGTACGGCGGCGAGCCACTCGATGGCGCGCAGCGTGGCCGAGGTGAGCTTGCCGTTGGTGGTCAGCGTGCCGTCGACGTCGGTGAAGACCGCTTCGACGTTCGAGAGCTCGGCCTCGCGCAGCGGCCTCAAGGTCGACATGCAGCCGACCTCAATACACGGACAAGCCGGCGATCTGCACGAGGAACTGCTCGAGCTGCGCGGCGATGGTCTCGGAGGTGGGCAGGCCCTTGCGCTGGTTGCGCAGGAACAAGTCGAAGTCTGACGAGCGGCCGTACAGCGTCTGGCCCGCGTCGAGCGCCTCTTTGAAGGCGGCGAACTGCTCGTCGAAGCCACCGCTGTTCACCGCGCCCTCGAGCACCACGCCGACCTGCGCGAGCACTTCCTGATCATGCTGCACGAGAATTTCGCGGCGGCTGATGAGCGCGAAGCCGTCGACGAACTCCACGAAGGGCTCGAGCATTTCGAGCACGTCGATCTTGCTCGGCACCCCACCCGCCAGGAGCTGCCGCAGCTTGAAGCGGAACTCGAGGATGCCTCGCTTGTCTTGCGCGCGGAGCGCTCGCCACGCCGCGGTGCGACCGAAGGCGTTGAGCTCTTTTTCCATCTGCTGGGCCTGCGCGAGCACCTCACCGGGCGCCGCGTCGCCGACCTTCTGAATGCGCACGCGCATCAACCGGCGCAGGTCGGCGGTCATGGTGCGAACCACCAACGTCGCCTTGAGCGCTTCGTCGTAGCCGGGCTCGACCTCGCGGCGCTTGCACTCGCCGAACACGCTGGCCACGTCCCACACCAACTTGCCGATGGCGTCACGGAACTTGAAGCGGAAGATCTGCAGCTCGGTGATGAGGTTCCAGCGATCGCCGACGACCGACGGGTCGCGCATGCGCATGCCGAAGTTCATCACCTCCGACTTCGCGTTCATCGCGGCGATGTTGAAGTGCTGGTCGACCTGCAGCTGACGTCGATCGACGAGCACCTCACCAGCCGGGAAGCTGGCCTCGATCTGCGCGCAGAAGGTGTTCACCTCGGCGATGGTGCTGCCGATGATGGGCGCGACTTTTTCCCACATCGACAGGTCGGCCGAGCCTTCGACGTCGGGCTCTTCGTATTGAATGAGATCGAGCTCGCCCATGGCGGCGATGGTGCGGCTGGCGGCGATGCAGACCATGTGCGCGCGAGCGGCGAAGTCCTGGTCGGGTTCTGCACCCAACAGAGCCTCCAACTTCGCTGGCAACGCCGACGGATCCACGAGGGTTTCCATACGCCAGCGCGTGCCCGCACGGCGAAAAGATCTGCTACTCCCGCCTGAATGCTGCGTGTGCGCGTGTACGACCAGGGGCGGCTCCTCGATGGTGACGAGGCGCTCCTGGCGACCCCCGGCCCGAAGTGGATCGACGTCGTCGAGCCCGACGAGGCGACGCTGCTCAAGCTCGGCGAGCGCTTCGGGCTGCATCGCCTGGCCATCGAAGACTGCATGCACCTCGATCAGCGGCCGAAGCTCGAAGACTACGGCACGCATCAGTTCCTCGTGCTGCAGGGCTTCTCGTCTGAGAACGACCAGTGGGCCGACCTCGAGCTGCATGAGCTGCACTTTTTTCTCGGCCCCGATTGGCTCATCACCGTGCACGACAAGGGGCACCGCGCGATGGACGGCGCCCACAAGCGCCTCGAAGCAGACCCTGCGGGCACCATCGGTCGCGGCGTCGACTTCGTCGCGTACCTGCTGGCCGACGCGCTCGTCGATCGCCACTTTCCGTTGCTCGACTGCTTCACCGACGAGCTCGAGCTGCTGGAAGAGAAGATCTTCGAAGGCCCGCCCTCGAAGACGATGTTGCAGGACATCTTCGCGCTCAAGCGGGCGCTGGTGATGGTGCGCCGCGTGTTGTCACCACAGCGTGACGTCGTCGGGCTGCTGTCGCGTCGTGGCATTCCCCAAGTGCAGGAGCGAACGACGCTCTATTTCCGTGACGTCTATGATCACCTCGTTCGCATCTACGAGCAGCTCGACTCGGCGCGTGAGCTCGTGGGCGGAACGGTCGAAGCGTATTTGTCGCAGGTCGCCAACCGCACCAACGACATCACCAAGCAATTGACGATCTTCGCGGCTATTTTCCTGCCGTTGTCTTTCATCGTTGGGTTCTTCGGCCAGAACTTCGATGTGCTCGGTCAGCGCGGTTTCTTCTGGGCGATGATCGGTCTGATGATCGCGCTCCCGCTGGGCATGATCTTCTGGTTTCGACACAAGGAGTGGCTCTGATGCCTTCAATCTCGATTGCCGGCCGACCGTATTTCTATGAAGACCGCGGCGACGGCGTGCCGCTGTTGTTGCTGCACGGCTTTCCCTTCACCAGTCAGAGCTTCGCGCCGCAGCTCGCGTCACCGCCGAAGGGTGTGCGGTTGCTCGTGCCCGATCACCGCGGCTTCGGGCAGAGCGCGTTCGTGCCCGGCATTTCGACGATGGAGTCGATGGCCGAAGACGCGCTCGCGCTGCTCGACGCGTTGGAAATTTCGACGGCGTTGGTGGGCGGCGTGTCGATGGGTGGCTACGTCGCCATCGCATTGACGCGGCTCGACCCGGGGCGCGTACGTGGCCTGCTGCTCATCGACACGCAGTCGTCGCCCGACGACGAAGCGGGCAAGGCGAAGCGCGAGGCGACCGCACAAGACGTCGAGAAGAACGGTGTCGGCGGGCTGGTCGACGGCATGGTGCCCAAGCTGCTCACCCACCAGGCGCCAGCCGAGCTGCGCGAGCGCCTCGAGGCGATGATGCGTGCGCAGACGCCTCAGGCCGTGGCGTCAGCAGCGCGCGGCATGGCGAGCCGCACCGACGGCAAAGACATTCTGAGCCGCTTCTCGGGGCCGTGCGCGATCGTCGTGGGAGAACACGACGCCATCACGCCGCTCGAGAAGGCGAAGGCCATGCAGGCGTTGGTGAGAGATTCGACGCTCAACGTCATCGCGAGCGCCGCGCACCTGCCCAACCTCGAGCAGCCGGCGGCGTTCTCAGCGGTGTTGGAGCAGTTTCTGACTACGGCTGGCAGGTAACGGTATCGCCCGTCACTTCGCAGGTGCGGCAGGTGTTGGTCTTCACCAGCGTGCCGCTGCGGCACTCGAGCGTGCCCTGCTTGTCGCCCGTGCACAGGCCCTTGCCTTCGGCCGACGACGCGCAGGCGTCGCCTTCGGCGTTGCCCGTCATGTCGCACTTGACGACGTCGCCGTCGCGCTTGCAGCCGTTGGGGCCTTTGCAGGGCAGCGAGGTCCACGTGCCGACCTTGCACTCGAGCGCGCTGGCCGCCGACTCGCAGAGGAACCCGGAGACGTTGCACGTCTCACCAGCCATCGGCGTGCCGCAAGCGGTCAGAAGAGAGAGAGCGGCGAACGAGGCGAAGGCAGTGAGGAAGCGCATGGGCGCGCGGAATATCCGCTCGGTGGAGATCTGAGTCAAACGAAAGGTCGTGTTATGGCGAGCGCCATGCAGCTCCACGTCAATGGAGAGCCGCGGCAGGTTCCTGTCGGTCTCACGGTGGCCGGGTTGCTGGTGCACCTTTCCATCAACGCGCCGCGCGTGGCCGTCGAGGTCAACGCCGAGGTGGTGGTGAAAGCGCGGCACGCAGAGCTGCAGTTGCGCGACGGCGACCGCGTGGAGATCGTCACTTTCGTCGGAGGCGGATGATGTCGTTCACGCTCGCAGGCAAGACGTTCAACAGTCGGCTCATCGTCGGCACCGGCAAGTACCCCAGCCACGCGGTGATGAAGGCCTGCCACGAAGTCTCCGGCGCCGAGCTGGTGACGGTGGCCGTGCGCCGCCTCGACTTGAAGGCGAAGGGCGAAGAGTCGCTGCTGCACTGGATCGACTCGACCAGGCTGCAGCTGCTCCCCAATACCGCCGGTTGCTACACGGCCGACGACGCGGTGCGCACATGCCGGCTGGCCGAAGAGCTGGGCTTGTCGAAGTGGGTGAAGCTCGAGGTGCTGGGCGATGAAAAGACGCTCTACCCCGACGTCGAAGAGACGTTGAAGGCGGCGCGCGTGCTCGTGAAGGAAGGCTTCACGGTGCTGCCGTACACGAGCGACGACGTGATCACCGCGCGCAAGCTGGCCGACATGGGCTGCGTGGCCGTGATGCCGTTGGCGGCGCCGATTGGTTCGGGGCTCGGCATTCGCAACCCGCACAACATCCGGCTGATCCTCGAGCAGGTGAAGGTGCCGGTGATCGTCGATGCGGGCGTCGGTACCGCGAGCGACGCGGCCATCGCCATGGAGCTCGGCGTCGACGCGATCCTCATGAACACGGCGATCGCCGGAGCCAAAGAGCCGCTGCGCATGGCGCGCGCGATGAAGCTGGCGGTCGAAGCGGGGCGTGAAGCGTTCCTCGCGGGGCGCATTCCGATGAAGGCCTACGCGTCGGCGTCGAGCCCGCTCGTCGGCCTCGTGGGGCAGTGAAGCTCGTCGTCATCACCGACTGGTCGGTGCCTGATTGCCTGGCGCGCGCGAAGGCGGCCGCGGCGGTCGACCCGCGCGTGGCGATTCAGCATCGCCACCACGGCGTGAGTCGCGCGCAGTTCGTCGAAGAGGCGCAACGCCTGCGCGAGGTGTGCTCGACGTTGTTCATCAACTCTGATGTCGAGCTGGCGAAGGCGCTCGGCGCGGGGCTTCACCTGCCCGCGCATCTGCGTGACACGCCGTTCTCGGGGCCGCTCACCATTGCGGTGCATGGTGGTGAATCACCTGCGCGCCCTGCGATTCAGCTGGTGAGCCCGGTGTTCGCGCCGAACAGCAAGCCGGCCGCCCGTGCACCGCTTGGCGCCGCCGGGTTTCATGCGCTCGCCGCGACCCTGCCCGGCCCTGCGTTTGCGCTGGGCGGCCTCACCGTCGAGCGCATCGCTGAGCTCAAGCCGCTCGCTGGCATCGCCGTCATCGGCGCCGTGATGCACGCCGACGACGCCGCGCGCGCAACCGAAGCCCTGCTGCGCGCGCTGGAGTAGCTTGCCGCGCGTGAATCGGCTCCGACCGCTCGCTCTGGGAGAACTGCTCGACCGCTCGGTCACCTTCTGGCGTGGGAACTGGAAGCCGCTGTTCCGCCTGACCATCGGCTTTCAGCTCGTGCAGCTCATCGCCATGAAGCTGATGCAGGTCGGCATCAAGCGCTTCTTCCCATTGGTGAACAGCACCGAGGTGATGTCGCTCGCGCGCAGCGCGCCGGAGCAGATCCTCCCGCAGGCGGCGGGGGCGATGGCGCTGATGATCGCCGTCACGCTGGTGTTGCTGCTCGTCTCGGAGATCGCCGGCGTCGCGACTTCACACTTCGGCTGGCCGCGCCTCATCGGCACCGGTGCGCCGAGCGCAGGAGACGCCTTTCGCCACGCGGCAGCGAGGCTCGGCCCGACCATCGGGGCGTTCGCGTTGAGCATCGGCTGGTCGCTCGTCGTCATGGTGCTCATGCTGTTGCCCGCCTTCGCGCTCGCCGGCGCGGCGATCTGGTTCACGTCGGCAGACGCCGCGGCACCGGCGGCGCTCTTCGCCGTGCTCGCCGCGCTCGCGCTCCTGGCAGGCGTCGTGGTGCTGGTGCTGTGGTTCATCATTCGCTTCGTATTGCTGGGTCAGATTCTCGCGATTGAAGACGTGGGGGCGTGGACCGCGTTTCGGCGCGCCGACACGATGTCGTCGGGGCGCGTCGTCACCGGCGTCATGGGGCTCGTGAAGCTGCGGCTCACGGTGTTGATCACCGTCATGGGCGGCGTGCTGCTGCTCATGAGCACCGTCGCCAGCGTGCCGTCGCTCATCGCGGCGGGGGCCTACGGCGCGTCGTTCGGCCCCGGCCGCGGCATCGACGACGTGGTGCCTGCGCTGTTGTTGATTCCACTGGAGATCATCCAGACCGCGCTCGCGTCGATCGTCGCGCCGCTCTACGTGATCTTTCAGCTCTACTTCTACGCAGACATGCGCGTGCGCCGTGAAGGCCTCGACCTCGAGCTTGAGTTGGGAGCGACGACGAAATGACGGCGTTGTGGCTCGCGTTGATGTTGGCGGCGCCGGGCGAGCGCGCGTACCCCGACACGCAGCCGACGGTGCTCCGCGAGACGGCAGAGCTCGCGAGCATCTACGAGCGGCCGGGGTTCGAGCGCGCGCGTGAAAGAAACTCCGGCGCGCTGCAGGCGCTGTTCGCGCAAGCGCGCGCGTGGTTCATGGCGTTGTTCGAGACGACCGGCGCCGAGACGTACTCGAACGTGACGCGCGTGCTGGTGCTCGCCGCGGCGCTCGCCGTCGGGCTCTTCGCCGCGCTTCGACTCCGCGCGCGGAAGGCGCGCCTCGCCGCCAGCGCACCGGGCCCACTCAGCGCGCCGCTCGAGCTCGATGACCCCGCCGTTCACCGCGCACGAGCGGAGGCTCTGCTCGCGTCAAACCCGCGGGAGGCGATTCGTGAGGCGCTCCTTTCACTGCTCGCGGCGCTCGAGCGGCGTCACTTCGCCCGGCCCGATCGCACGCGCACCAATCGGGAGTTGCACGAAGCGCTCCCTCGCAACGGCGCGCCCCCCGAATTGGTCGCGGCCATCGCGCCGCTCTTCTCGTGGTTCGATCGCGCGTTCTATTCGCTGGGTGACGTCACGCCCGCCGACGCGCGGCGCTTCCTCGATGACGTCAACAAGGTCACCGCGTGAAGCCCTGGCTGGCGCTCGGCGCGTTGGTGCTGCTCGCGCTCATCGTGAGCTTCGCAGCACAGCAGCCAGGCTCTGACTCACCGACCCCCAGCACGACGAACCGCGGCCCACGTGGCCTCGCGGTGCTCTTCACGTGGCTCCGGGAGAGCGGCGCACAGGTCTCGGCCCATGACGCCGCGTTGAACGAGCTGCCAAAAGAAACGCGGACGCTGGTGCTCGCCGCGCCAGCAGGCAGCGAGCTCACGCAGCCCGACGTCGACGCCGTGCGCGCGTTCGTCGAGGCCGGCGGCACGCTCGTGTACCTCGTGCCCCGCGCCGCGCCACAGCCGCTGCTCAATCACTGGCTGGGCGTGCACCCCGGCCCGCTCGCGCCGATGAACGACGAACCGGGCGTGATCGACGTCGGTGGCGTGACGGTCAAGGTGCTGCGCGAAGGCGGCGCGGTGACCGGTGTCCGGGCGCTGCGGCTCTCGGCGGAGCGCATGTTGAGCGTCACCGACCCGGCCGCGCTGGAGGTCGCAGAGCACGGCGCGATGTGGTGGCAACCGCGCGGGCGCGGCGACGTGTGGCTCGCGGCCGGTGCAGATCTCGCAGAGAACGCGCGCCTCGAGCTGGCCGACAACGCGCGGTTCTGGAGCCAACTGCCGCAGCCGCTCGTCTTCGGAGAACAGCACCATCACGCCACCGTGCTCGTGCCGGCGAACCTGCTGGCGACGGCGTTGCAGTTGCTCTTTCTCGCGGCGCTCTTCGTGTGGGCGCGCGGCGTTCGTCTCGGAGCGCCAAGAGCTCCACTCCCGCCGGCCGGTGGCGCCACCATCGATTACGTGCGCGCGATGGCGTCGCTCATGCGCAACGCGGGCGTCGAAAAGGAGCTCGTCGAGTCGCTCAAGCACCAGCTGAGAAAGACGCTCCACGAGCGCTTCGGAGTGCCCGCTTCATGGCCGTGGAAAGAGGCCGCCGCAGAGACCGCGCGGCGGCTCTCGCTGCCGGAGCAGGAGGTCTTCACGCTGCTCGACGAGACCGACTTCGTGACGCTCTCGCGCCGCATCGCCACCATCGAGCGCGCGTCAACGGCGCTTCGGTGACGGCTCACGCCCCATGCGCAACCAGCGGCCTGAAAACTCCGTCTCAAGCAGCGCTTCTTGTTGAACACGTTCGACTGGCTGTGCGCACAGCAACGCAACCGGGCATCGCATTTTCTCGCGGAGGGCTGGCGATTCGAACCTTGATGGCCAGGTTCACGTTCAGCGATCTTCGTCGCGCGACGCTCTTCTGTTTGCGCGTTCTTCTGCACGCAGCTCTTCCAGCGCGCCGATTTCGACCTTCACGTCAGACACGTTGAGCGCGGTGAGCTCCTGCTCCGCCGTGGGCGCACCGAGCGGCCCACCGGTGGCGCCCGACAGCTTCCGCATTGACCAGAAGAGGAGCGCCACCCCGGCGAGGCCCGCGAACACCGCCAGCACTGGCGCTGGGGTCTTCGGCGCCACGCCCGGTGTGATGATCAGCAACGCCGGCGTGGCGAGGCTGCCCCACGACTTCTGCAACGCGTCAGTCGTCGGCTTCTCGGCGCGGCCCTGCAACAAGCCGGGCTTCACCACGCGCATGAGCTGCACCGGGTCGGCCCACATCTGCTCGCGCTTGAGCTGTGGCGCGCGATCGAGCGCGTTGAGCCAGTTCATGAGATCGACCGAGTCGAGACGGAACGCCGCCCGCACCAGCGAGGAGCGATTGCGCTCGTCGCGCACCGGCGCCCAGGCCGCGACCCACGTCGGCGGCGTGTCGTAGATGCGCGTCGAGAGCCCTTCGAGCCGACCCATGAGCGGCTCGAGGTCACCCTGCTCGCTCTCGAGCACCAGCTGATGCGTGTCGAGCGTGCAGTTGCGCAGCTCCAACCAGCGCGGGCCCGGGCGGTTGAGCCAGTCTTCGCAGTACCCGTGCAGCGGCGCGTCGGGCTTGAAGAGGTACGTCGAGAGCACCCCGTACACGCAGAAGCCGATCAAGCCGAGTGCGACAAGAGACGTGATCACGAGCCGTGGCACGGCGCGCAGCCTACCGCACGAGCCTCGACTGGCGACGGTGGTGCGAATAGAGGGCACCTTGAGGTGAGCTCCCCTGCCGCGCTGGAAATCGACGACGTCAGCAAGCGTTTCGGCACGCGGTGGGCCGTAGCGCGGCTGACCTACACGCTGCCGGCGGGTCGCTCGCTCTTGCTCACGGGGCACAACGGCTCGGGCAAGACCACGCTGCTGCGAATGATCGCCACGGCGACGTTCCCCACGGCGGGCAAGATCAGCGTGTTCGGCCGCGAGACGAAGGCGCACCGCAGCGCGCTCCGGCACGAGGTCGCGCTCATTTCGCACGCCTCCCACCTGTACGAAGACCTGAGCGCCGCGGCGAACCTCACGTTGCTCGCCGAGTTTCTGGGCATCGACGACGCGAAGCAGACGGCGCGCGCGCTGCTCGAGCGCGTGGGGCTCACGGCGCGCGCCACCAGCCCGGTGCGGCAGTTCAGCGCGGGCATGCGCAAGCGCCTGTCGATCGCCCGGCTGTTGATGAAGGCGCCGAAGCTGGCGCTCTTCGACGAGCCCTTCGGTGAGCTCGACCCGGCGGGCATCGAGCAGATGGAGGCCCTGCTTCGCGAGCTGCAAGCCGGCGGCACCACCATCGTGCTGGCCACGCACCTCGTCGAGCAGGGGCTCTCGCTCACGCAGGAGCGGCTGCACCTCGTCGACGGTCGGCTGGTGACGCCATGAAGCGCCTCTCGTTGGCGCGCGCGGCGTGGTTGGTGCTGCAAAAAGACTGGCAGATCGAATGGCGCACGCGGGCGCGCATGACGGCGCTCATCTTCTTCTCGCTCTCGACGCTCTTGCTCTTCTCGTTCGCCATGGGGCCCGACATCAACGCGCTGCGTGCGCACGCGCCCGGCTACCTGTGGCTGGCGCTGCTGTTCGCGAGCACGTTGTCGCTGGGAGAATCATTCCGCGTGGAGGCCGAGAATCAGGCGCTCACGGGCCTCGTGCTGGCGCCCGTCGACCCGCGCGCGATCTTCCTGGGCAAGGTGTTCGGCAACGCGTCGTTGTTGTTCGGGCTCTCGCTGGTGCTGCTGCCGGTGACGGTGGCGCTCTACGACGTCGACCTGTCGCGGGCGCCGCTGCAGTTGTTGGTGGTGCTCTTTCTGGGGAGCCTCGGCATCAGCGCGCCGGGCATCGTGTACTCGGCGATCTCAGCCAACGCGCGCGCCCGCGACGTGATGCTGCCGTTGCTGCTGTTTCCCATTCTGGTGCCGCTGTTGCTCGCGGCCGTGAGCGCCACCCGATTCACGTTGATGCCTGACGCGCAAGAGCAACTGCCCTCATGGCTCAAGTTGCTCACCGCTTTCGATCTCATCTATTTGTCCGTCGGGTTTCTCGTATTCCCGAAGGTCGTCGAGGAAGACTGAACACATGCCGTCCTGGGCTCCGTTGGTCATGTTGGCCGTGGTGGTGGCGATGATCGTCACGCACGTCGCTGTGCCCGCCGTTCGCGGGTGGATGTGGAAGGTCTCTGCCGGCCTGGGCGTGGTGATGCTCGTCGCGCTGCTCTACTTCGGGCTCTTCTGGGCTCCGCCAGAGGCGTTCATGAGCGACGTGGGGCGAATTCTGTACGTGCACGTCCCCCACGTGTGGATGTGCCTGCTGGCCTTCACGTTGAACGTGGGCTGCGCCGTCGCGTACCTGATGAAGAAGTCGTGGCGCACCGACGCCATCGCTGAAGCGTCGGCTGAAGTGGGCGTCTACTTCGGGGCCTGCGGCGTGCTGATGGGCAGCATCTGGGCGAGGCCGACCTGGGGCGTCTGGTGGGACTGGGACCCGCGCCTCATTTCGACCACCGTGATGCTGCTGGCGTACGTCGGCTACCTCGCGCTGCGCTCGTTCACCGACGACCCGGAGCGCCGCGCCACGTGGAGCGCGGCCTCGGCCATCTTGAGCTACGTGTCGCTGCCCATCGTCTGGTTCTCGGTGCGCTGGTGGAACTCGCTGCACCAGGTGCAGAGCTCGCCGTCGACGGTCGACAAGCCGATGACGGCGGTGCTTCGTTGGGGCGCGACGACGTTCCTGTGCTTCCTCTTCGTCTTCATCGTGAAGCGCTACGAGCTGGCGCGCGCGCGACAGAGTGGCGCGCTGGAGCTGCCGCCGGTACAGGCTCCTCAGGTGACGGCATGAAGTGGTTTGCAGCTGTTCTGATTCTCTCAACGGCGTCGCTGGCCGACATCGTCGTGCCCGAGCCGACGCCTGCGCCCGACGTGCAGCCGCCGCCCGAAATGAAGCACCCGGAGGGCATCGAGAAGGTGCCGATGGGTGTCATTCAAGGTGGCTGGGGTTACGTGTACGCCTCGTATGGCGTCGGCATCGCCGGCCTTCTCATGTACGCAGCGAGCCTGTTCTTGCGACGCCCGGAGGCCAAGTCATGACGTCAGAAGTGAAGAACCGGTTGATCGCCGTCGGCGCCATCGCCGTCGCGTTGGGTGCGCTGTCGTGGATCGCGTTCGGGAGCATCGGCGAGAACCTCGTCTATTACTGGAAGCCGTCGGAGATGATCGCCCAGGGCGACAAGGCGTACGGCGCGACGGTGCGGCTGGGCGGCGTCGTGGTGCCGGGCACCATCGACCTGACGAGCGACGCGCCGAACATTCGCTTCAAGGTGGCCGACTCGCACGACCCGCTGGCCGTGAAGGTCGACGTGCGCTGCACCGAGACGCCGCCGCAGATGTTTCGTGAAGGCATCGGCGTGGTGGTCGAAGGCGCCTACTCGAAAGACCTCGTCTTCCGCTCGAACCGGTTGATGGTGAACCACAGCAACGAGTACCGCGCGCCCACCGACGGCGGCACCATGAGCGACGAGCAGTGGAAAGAGTCGCTGAGCCAGTCGAACTGAGCGGTCGCGACCCACTCCATCGCCGTGCGATTGAAAGGCACGGCGCCGTTGAGCAGCCACATGCGGCCCCGGCGACCCGGCTGCTCGCCTCTGCGGAGATGACGACGCCGTCGACCTCGAGCGGCGCGTGTCGTCGTGCGTCACCTCGTCAGCGGTGATCTGCTTCTTCGAGTACGTCAGTGATGGCACGCAAGGTCACCTGGCGACGAGGAAGAGCACCTTTGGTCGCAGCGCGCCCTTGAGCTAGGAGCCCCCCGCGTGGGCGTGCGCGAAACAGAGGTGGCGGTGCAACGGGAGAGCGCGCCACGGACGCTCGCTCTCGCGACGGCGATCGGCATTCTGGTTTCGGGAGGGTTGCTGTACCTCGCCGCCCGTCGCGTCGATGTGGAGCAGCTCCGCGCTGCACTTTCGACGGCTCGCTGGTGGCCCTGGGTACCGCTCGCCGTCACCAGCTACCTCTGCGGTCATCTGGTGCGTGGCTACCGATGTGCTGCGCTGCTGCGTGGGCAGGCGACGCTGGGCACGCTCTCGGCGACCGACATCGTCATCGCCGGCTACGCGTCGAACAACGTGCTGCCAGCGCGCCTTGGCGAGTTCGTTCGCGTCGGCATTCTCTCGGCCCGCACCGGTTTGCCGGTGTGGCAGTCGCTTTCAGTCACCGCGCTCGAACGTGTCGTCGACGGCATCGCCATTCTCGCGTTGCTGATGGTGGCCAGCATCAACACCGTCGCCTCGCCATGGCTCACCGCGCTCACGCGCGTCGCCGGTCTCGTGCTCGGCACGGCGGGCATCGGTCTGCTCGCTGCGGTGGCGTGGCCCACGTTGCCCGTCAGCATCGCCTCGCGCATCGGCGCGCGGCTGGGCGCGGCTGCCCATGACAAGCTGGTGCGCACCGCCGGGCAACTCGCCGCAGGCGTGAAGAACCTGCGCAACTCTCAAGTCGCGCTCCGCTTCGTGTTGGCGAGCCTCCTGGTGTGGACACTCGAGGCAGGCATGTTCGTCGCGCTGTTGCCGGCGTTCGGTCTCGAGCCTGATTTCTGGCGCGGCACGCTGGTGATGGGGGTGACCAACCTGGGGCTCCTCGCGCCATCGACGCCAGGCTTCGTCGGCACCTTCCACGCGTTCTGTGCTGAAGCACTCGCCACGCAGGGCGTCGACCCGTCCGTAGCCATGAGCTTCGCCGTCGTCGCGCACTTGAGCTTCTTTGTGCCGGTGACGCTCTGGGGCGCCGTGGTGCTGCTCGCGTCAGGCGTGAAGCTGGGCGCGACCGTCGGTGCCGTGCGCGCAGCGCGCAACGCGAACCACGTGCGCACCGTCAACGGCGTCACGCTGCACGTCATCTCGTCAGAAACCGCGCACCGCACCGCGGTCGTGCCCAGCCCATTCTTGAAGAGCGTGGTGGAGGCGCTCGTGGCACGGAGCGATCGCGATGACGACATCGATCGCCGCGCGCTGATTTCTGCGGCGCAGTTCTCGGCGGAACAACTCGCCGCGCTCTCGGTGCTGCTGCAGACCGCGTTCGCCATCGGCATGGGCATGTTCCGGAGCTGGGTCGTGCTGCGGTACCTGACGCGCTTCGAAAAACTGCCGCTCGCCAGGCGTCGCCTCGCCGCCGAGTCGTGGGCGTTCGGGCCGATCACGCTCTTCCGCATGCTCTTCAAGCCCATTCGCGGGGTGTGCGTGCTGGCCTACTACGAGCGACGAGGTGCACCGTGACGACAAGGCGCACCGAAGTGCTCGTCATCGGCTCTGGAGCAGGTGGCGCGACGACGGCGTTGGCCCTGGCCGAGCGCGGCCACCAGGTCACCGTGCTCGAAGAGGGCGGCAGCTACGACCTGCCCGAGTACGGCGGCGACGCGGTGCTCGGCATGCAGAAGCTCTACCGCAAGCGCGGCATGACGCCGTTGATGGGTCGCGTGCCCATCGGCTTCGTCGAGGGCAGCTGCCTGGGTGGGAGCACGGAAATCAACTCTGGCTTCTGGCACCGCACGCCGCGCGAGACGTTGCTGCGTTGGAAGGCGCACTACGGCCTCGACGTGACGCCCGAAGAGCTGACGCCGCACTTCGAGTGGGCCGAGAAGATGTTGAACGTCTCGCTCTACGGCAAGCCGTGGCCCAGGAGCACCGAGGTGTTCGACCGCGGCGCAAAAGCCATGGGCTGGAGCGGGCAGGAAGTGCCTCGCGCCGCGCACGATTGCGCGAGCAGCAACACCTGCGCGTCAGGCTGTGCGCGGGGCGCCAAGCAGGGCATGTCGCGCGGCGTGTTGCCGGCGGCACAGGCTGCGGGCGTCAAGGTGCTCACGCGCTGTCACGTGGTGCGTATTCTCACGCATCGCGCGCGGGCGACGGGCGTGCTGGCGCGACTCACGCAAGCCGACGGTTCAGTCGAGCACGTGCGCATCGACACCGAGGCCGTGGTGGTGTGTGCCGGCCCGTCACAGACGCCCGCGCTCCTGCAGCGCAGCGGGTTCTCGCGACGCATCGGCGCCACGCTGTTGATTCACCCCATGCTCAAGGTGGTCGCGCGCTTCCCCGAGGTCATCAACGCGCACAAGAGCGTGCTGCCGCTGTTGCAGATCAAGGAGTTCTGGCCCGACATCTCGTTCGGCGGCGGGTTCTTCACGCCCGGACATGCGGCGATGATGCTCAGTGAGAACTGGCTGACCGCGCGCGATGAGCTCGACGCCCTGCCTCACCTCGCCGGCTACTACATCGGCGTTCGAGGCAACGGCGTCGGCAAGGTGCGCACCAACTTCTTCACCGGTGAGCCGCTGTGCACCTACGAGCTCTCGCGCGACGACGTGAAGCACCTGAGCGCCGGCATGGGCCGTCTGGCGATGCTGCTGCTCGCGGCGGGCGCTGAAAAAGTGCACTCCACCGTGCAGGGCATCGCGCCCATCACCTCGCAGAGCGAAGCCACGCGGTGGATCGACGAGCCGCTGCCCGCCAGGGCGCTGAACCTCACCACCGTGCACGCCTTCTCTGCCGTGCCGGCCGGCGAGAACGAAGAGCTGACCGCCGTGAACTCCGTGGGCAAGCTGCGGGGCGCCGACAACATCTGGGTCAACGACGCCAGCATTCTCCCCGACTCTCCGGGGGTGAACCCGCAAGGCACGGTCATGGCGTTGGCCCGCCGCAACGCAACGAAACTGAGTGAGGAGCTGCAGTGAGTCTCGCAATCGTTACCGGTGGTACGGGTTGGCTGGGCAGCGCGCTCATCGACGCGCTCTTGAAGGGCATGCCCGAGGTCGCGGCCCTCGCGGCGCCCTTGCCGGGTCGCAGAGTACGGACGCTGGTTCACGGCGATGCGTCGCGCGTCGACCCCGAGGTGGAAAAAGTCTCAGGCGATCTGTCGACCGGTGAAGGGCTCGACGCGCTCTTCAAAGACGCGAAAGGCGCCACCGTCTTTCACTGCGCGGGTGTCATTCACCCTTCGCGCGGCGTCAAAGAGTTCTGGTTGGTGAACTCCGAAGGCACGAAGCGTGTCGTCGAGGCGGCAAAGAAGGCAGGCGTGCGTCGCCTCATCTACGTCTCGTCGAACTCACCCATTGGCGTGAACCGCTCGCCCACTGATCGCTTCGACGAGGCCGCGCCCTTCGAGCCGTACATGGGCTACGGAAAGAGCAAGCAGGCCGCAGAAGAAACGGTGATGGCGGCGCGCGAAGCGCTGGAGGTCGTCATCATTCGACCGCCGTGGTTCTACGGCCCGCGCCAGCCCGAGCGACAGAACACGTTCTTCACCATGATCCGCTCCGGCAAGGGGCCGTTGGTCGGTGGCGGCAAGAACCAACGCTCGATGGCCTACGTCGACAACATCTGCCAAGGCCTGTTGCTCTGCGAGAAGGTCGAAGCGGCGAAGAGCAACGTGTACTGGATCGCCGACGAGCGCCCGTACGAGATGACCGAGATCGTCGACACCGTCGAACGCCTGCTCGAGAAGGAATTCAACCTCTCGTGCACGCATGGTCGGCTGCGACTGCCGGGCATCGCCAGCGGCGTTGCGTACCTCGTCGACGGCACGTTGCAGGCGTTGGGCCTGTACCACCAGAAGATCCACGTGCTGTCTGAGATGAACAAGACCATCGCCTGCTCCATCGACAAGGCGAAGCGCGAGCTCGGCTACGCGCCGACGGTGGCGCTCGAAGAAGGCATGCGGCGGTCGATTCGCTGGGTGCTCGACAACGGAGGGAAGCTCTAGATGAAGCGCGCACTCGTGACGGGTGGGTCGGGGTACTTCGGGGAGGTGGTGGCGCGGCTGCTGCGCAAGCGCGGCTATCAGGTGCGCGTCTTCGACCTGGTCGACAACGCAGATCGCCCGGCCGACATCGAGCTGGTGAAGGGCGACATTCGCGACGCGTCGGCGATTCGCGCGGCGTGTGAAGGTGTCGAGCTGGTGCACCACAACGTGGCGCAGGTGCCCATCGCCAAAGACGCCGAGCTGTTCTGGGCAGTGAACGTCGATGGCACACGCAACCTGTTGGACGCGGTGCAGTCAGCAGGCGTGAAGAAGACGGTGCTCGTCTCTTCGAGCGCGATCTTCGGGGTGCCTCCGAAGAACCCGGTCGACGACTCGGTGCAGCCCGCGCCGCGCGAAGAATACGGGCGCGCCAAACTGGCCGGTGAAGAGCTGGCGCGTGAGCGCTCGAAGCGTGACGGGCTCGACGTGTCGATCGTTCGACCACGCACCATTCTGGGTCACGGGCGGCTCGGTATTTTTCAGATTCTCTTCGAGTGGGTGCGCACGGGCTCGAACGTGTTCGTGCTCGGCAGCGGCAACAATCGCTACCAGTTCGTACACGCCGACGATCTCGCCGAGGCGTGCGTGCTGGCTGGTGAGCGCGCGGGCCCTTCGACCTACAACGTGGGCGCGGAACACTTCGGAACCATGCGGGAGTTGCTCGAAGGGCTCGTTCGTCACGCAGGCACCGGGAGCCGCGTGCGCTCGCTGCCGTCGAGCCTCGCGGTGAAGGGCATGGAGCTGACCTCGAAGCTCGGCATCTCTCCGTTGGGCGGCTACCACTCGCTCATGTACGGCAAAGAAATGTACTTCGACCTCACGCGCGCCAAGCGCGAGCTCGATTGGGCGCCGAAGTTCAGCAACCACCAGATGATCTGCGAGAGCTACGACTACTACGTGAAGCACCGCGACGAGATCCTCGCGCGCTCGAACGCGTCGCATCATCGATCGCCGCTCAAGCAGGGCGTGCTCAAGCTGCTCGAGTACATTCCGTGAGTGAGCAAGGCAGCAACCCAGCGCCTGACGAGAACCGTGAAGCGTCGGTAGACGCGTCGCCCGTCGCCGAACCGAGCGAGGAGGTGCCGCCGTTCGCCGCTGAGGAGCCGCCGAACGTCGTCGCGCCCGCGCCCCGGCCTTCTCGCTGGGAGCGCGCGCGTCGCCTCGGAGAGCGCTTTCCGCTGGTCGTGCTCGCGCTTTGTTCCGCGATGGCGGCCGGGCTGATTCTCGAGTCGCAGCTCTTCTTCATCTTTCCGTGGCCCTCGTGGCTCAACGTCGACGAGCCCTACATCACGGCCTTTGGTTGGCGCATGACCGAGGGCTCATGGCTCCCGTACGTCGACGCCGTCAGCCACCGTGGCCCTGTTCTGTATTGGACGGCGGCCTTCTTCGTGAAGGTGTTCGGCCCGAACTGGTACGCGATGCGCCTGCTGGGAACGTTGTCATTCGCGGCTGCGGCCGGAGGCAGTTTGTGGGCCGGGTGGCGCGTGAAGAAGCCGCTGGCCGGAATCTTCGGTGTACTCGTGCTTGCGTGGGCGTCGCTGGTTCAGTTCGGGCCGACCGACGGCATCAGCTTCAACGGCGAGCCGATGTTGAACGCCTTCGCGCTGACCGCCTTCGCGGTGCTCTGCAGCGCCCTCGCGTTCGACAAGAAGCGCGTCGCACCCCGACTCTTGTTCTTCGCGGGAGCGCTGACTTCGTGCGCGTTGCTCTCGAAGCAGGTGGGAGGCGCGCTCGTACTTCCGTTCGCGCTCTGGAGCATCGCTGCGGCTGCCGCGCGCGGCCCGTTCTGGAAGAGCATCGTGATGTTTGCACTCGGCGGTCTCACGCCCGTGTTGATGACCGTGCTGCGCTTCGTGATCGCCGGAGAGCTTTCGACGTTCTGGTACTACTTCATCGTCTACAACCGCGACGTCTACCTCGCGCCATACGGCGCCAACGTGCGCAGCACCTTCCACGCGTGGCTTGTTGATAATCGCGTGCCGTTCGGCATCTGCACGATTCTCTGCCTCGCGTGGCTCAGCCGCTTCGTCGGCGGCTTCTCGTCGTGGCGTGCCGCAGCGCGCCGCTACGATGCGATGGGCTTCGAGATCACCGTCTTCATTTCGTTGCTCTTGTCGGCGGCGTCGTCCAACGGCTCGCTGCGCGGCTTCAGCCACTACTTCATGCAACTGATGCCCTGGGGCGGTCTCGCCATTGGTGTGCTCGCTCACCACATCGTCGGCCCTACGCGTGGTTGGCGAGGTGGGTTCGCGGTGTTGATGCTCGTCGTGCCTCCATTCCTATACATCAGCGATGTGTGGCTCACGAAGCAGGCGTACTTCGCCAACGAGCGTGCGACTGGCCACAGCTGGCACAAAAACAGCGACCTCGAGCTCTGTACGTGGCTCGACAAGGTCACGACGAAAGACGATCGCATCCTCGTCTGGGGTTTCTTCTCGAACGTGTACGTCAACTGCAAGCGCCTGCCGGCGACGCGGTACGTGTTCACGACCTTCCCCGCAGGCGTCGTGCCGTGGGACCGAGGCGCGAGTCCCGCCGTCATGGAACAGCGTGCCGTGCCCGGCTCGCAGGACATTCTCATCGCGGAGCTGGAAGAGACGAAGGCCCCGGTGCTCATCGATGCCGGCTCCACGATGCTGAACAAGGCCATCACCGCGATTCCGAAGTTGAAGACGTACGTCGAGGCGAAGTACTGCCCTGCTCCGGCCGTCATGGGTCTGCCGATCTGGCGTCGCAAGCTGCCCGATGGAAGTTGCCCAGCACCTCCGCCGGCCAATTGACGCTCACGCGGGCAGCAGCCCTCCCGGCGGCGCTTGCGCGTCATCGAAGTGCCTCAATCGCGACGTGAAGCGCGAAAGATACGTCGCCGCAGAACCTGCGCCGGTGCGCCCGCCAGTCGCGCTCGCCCCGCCGGGGGGAAACCGTTACAAGCCGCCGCGTGAATTCCACTCTGGGCTACGGCCTCGTTCTCCTCGGCCTGTTGTGCGCGGCGTTCGCGGCGATCGTCGGCATCGTCACCGGTCTCATGCGCAAAGAGAGCGCGCTCCCGTGGGTGCAGCGCGGCATCTACGGCTACGCGGCCGCGATGGTGGGCAGCAACCTGGTGATGGTCGGCGCGCTGCTGCAGCACGACTTCTCGGTGAAGTACGTCTCGCAGGTCGGCAGCCGATCGACGCCCACCATCTTCACCATTGTCTCGCTCTGGAGCGCGCTCGAGGGCTCGATTCTCTTCTGGGGCGCGATCATGGGCCTGTACCTGTTCGCGTTCGCGTTCATCTACCGGCGAGAGCACGGGCGCTACATGCAGCTCTCACTCGGCGTGATGGCAGCGGTGGCGACGTTCTTCGCGTTCCTCATCGCCGGCCCTGCGAACCCGTGGGTTCACGTGCCCAACCCGCTGGCTGACGGCCCGGGCCCCAACCCGCTGCTGCAGAACCACCCGCTGATGATCATCCACCCGCCGATGCTGTACCTCGGGTACGTCGGCATGACGATTCCGTTCGGAATCGCAGCTGGTGCGTTGCTGCGCGGTGAGCTCGGCGACGCGTGGTTGGTGCCGCTGCGCAAGTGGACGCTCGTGCCGTGGATCTTCCTCACCATCGGCATCATCCTGGGCAGCTGGTGGGCCTACGCGGTGCTCGGCTGGGGCGGCTACTGGGCGTGGGACCCGGTCGAGAACGCGTCGTTCATGCCGTGGCTGACGGCGACGGCCTTCATGCACTCCACGATGGTGTTGGAGAAAAAGAAGGCGCTCAAGCTGTGGACGATCGCGTTGGCGCTCGCGAGCTTCGTGCTCACCATCGTCGGCACGTTCATGACGCGCTCCGGGGTCTTCAACTCGGTGCACAGCTTCACGCAGTCAGACATCGGGCCGACGTTCCTCGTCTTCATCGGCGTGCTGCTGGTCTTCTCGGTGCTGCTGGTGGCGCTGCGCGGTCACATGCTCGTGGCTGAAACGCAGCTGGGCGGCATCGTCTCGCGCGAGGGCAGCATTCTGCTGAACAACCTCGTGTTCGCTGGCCTCACCTTCGTGGTGCTGCTGGGCACGTTGTTCCCGCTCATCAGCGAAGGCGTGTTCAACGAGAAGCTCACCGTCGGCGAGCCGTACTTCAACAAGATGGCGCTGCCGCTGGGCATGGTGATGCTCTTCCTCATGGGCGTGGGGCCGATGTTGCCGTGGGGCCAGGCCGACACGAAGACGCTCATCAACACCGCCATCATTCCCGGCGGCGTGGGGGTGGTGACGAGCCTCGTGTGCTTCGCCTTCGGGTACCGCGGCTTCATGCCGCTGACGACCTTCGGGCTCGCGGCCTTCGTCACGGTGGTGACGCTGCGTGAATTGCTCCTGCCCGCACAGCAACGCATGGCTGAACAGAAAGAGTCGCTCACCACGGCGATCTTCGTCAGCGCGTCACGCGCGCGGCGTCGCTTCGGCGGCTACGTGGTGCACCTCGGCATCGTGGCCATCGTCGTCGCCATCGCCGCGTCGAGTGCGTACAAGGTTCACAGCACGGGCACCTTGAAGCCCGGCGCGTCGCTGAAGGTGGGCGACTACGACGTGCGCTTCGACGGCCTCGAGCGCGGCAAAGAACCGCACCGCGAGTGGATCGCCGCCAACATGACCATCGTCTCGCCCGGCGGCTCAGAGTCGAAGCACCACGGCTCGAACGCGCCGCGCATGAACTTCTACGAGCGATCGACCGACCCCGTGGGTTCGCCCGCCGTCAGCGAGCGCGTGCTGCGCGACGTGTACGTCTCACTGTTGTCGTACGACACGGCCAGCGGCTCAGCGAGCTTCAACATGTGGGTTTTCCCGCTCGTCGGGTGGATCTGGTACGCGATTCCACTGCTGGCGCTGGGCACGTTGATCGCGCTGTGGCCGCAGCGCCGTCGTCAGCAAGTCGCAGCGGAGGCGAAGTGAAGCGCGCCGCAGCGATCATCACCGCGCTGGTGCTCGTCGGAGGCCTCGTCTTCGTGCTCGGGCGCGCCTTCGGCACCGACCCGCACGCCGTGCCCTTCAAGATGGCCGGCAAGGCGGCGCCGAACTTCAACATCAAGCGCCTCGACACCGATGAGATCGTCTCGCTGGCGTCGTTCAAGGGTCGGCCCATCGTCCTGAACTTCTGGGCGACGTGGTGCGGGCCCTGCAAAGTCGAGCACCCGGTGTTGGACTGGGCGGCCTCGAAGTACGGCAACGACGTCGTGTTTCTGGGCATCGTCTTCGAAGACACCGAAGACAACACCAAGCGCTTCTTGAAAGAGAACGGCTGGAGCTTTCCCCAGCTCTTCGACCCGAAGTCGACCGTCGCCGTCGACTACGGCGTGTCGGGCGTGCCCGAGACGTACTTCATCAACCGCGCGGGGTTGATCGTGAAGAAGTACCCGTACCCGTTTCAGCACCCCTCGCAGTTCGAGCACGAGATTCAGGAGATCCTCTAAGTGATCGCGCTGCTGCTTTCGTTGGTGCTCGCGCAGGGCTACGCGCCGCCGCGACAAGGTCAAGATCCGCTCGACGCCGAACGTGAAGCGCGCGTGCAGCGCGTGGGCAAGCTGCTGCGCTGCGCCGTGTGTCAGGGCGTGTCGATCGCCGACTCCCCCGCGTCGATGGCGCGCGCCCAGCTGGACAAGGTTCGTGAGCTCGTCACCGAAGGCAAGTCTGACGACGAGATCTTCGACTACTTCGTCGATCGCTACGGGCAGTGGGCGTTGATGGAGCCCAGAAAATCAGGCGTCGCGCTCGCGGTGTGGGTCGCGCCGGTGTTGATGCTCGTCGTCGGGTTGTTGTTGGTGCTCGGCTCGATGAAGAAGCCCGTGAAGGCCGTCGCGCCTGCCGACGCCCCGGCTGAAGACGACTACCTCGCGCAGGTGAAGAAAGACCTCGGCCAATGAACCCCGCGCCCGCCACCAATTGGTTGCCCGGCTTGATGGTGCTCGGCATCGGCATCATCACCGCGCTCGCGTACCTCTTCAGCAGCAAGAAGCTCAGCGCCGACAAGCCCGCGCCCGAGACGCTCGACGACTTCGACGCGCGCTACCAGTCGTTGCTCGCGCAGCTCAAAGAGCACGCGGCCAACAAGCACCTGCTGCCCGCCGACACGTTCCAGGCCGAGCAGCACCGCCTCGAGCAGGCCGCGGCCGACGTGCTGCGTGAGCGCGCCGGCAAGAAGCACGACGAGACGAAGAAGCAGGCGCGCGTCGAGAAGCTCGCCAACGCTGAACCGACGTTCTTCTCGAAGCACCCGGCGCTCATGGGCGCGTTGCTGGGCGGCGGCGCGGTCGCGTTCTTCGCGGTTCTCGGGTGGCAGCTGACGCAGGAGGCGACGAAAAAAGAAGAGCCCATGCGGCCGCAGCAACAGCCGCCGATGCAGGCGCGCCCCGACGCGAAAATCGAAGGCCTCGCCGCGCGCGTGCAGGCCAACCCCGACGACATCGAAGCGGTGACCGACCTCTGCATTCACCTCATTCGTCGCCAGGCCTTTCAAGAAGCGCGGCCGCTGGTGCAGCGCGCGTTGCTCATCGACCCGTTTCACCCCAGGGCACGTGTCGGTCAGGCCGTGGTGCGCGCGCTCGACGGAGATCTCCCCGGCTCGATTCGCGATCTCGAACACCTCTCGGCGCGCTACCCCGATGCCTACGACGCGTTCATGTTCGCCGGCATGTTGTCGCTCGAAGACAACGACCAACAGCGCGCGCTCCGAAACCTCGAGGCCTACGTGAAGCTCGCGCCCGCCTCCGAGCAGCCGCCGATGATGCGCGTCGCCGTCTCGCAGCTCAAAGAACAGCTCGCCGCACCCGCGCCGTGAGCGTCGCCTGGTTCACGAAGCTGCACGGGCTCAACGAGGCCGGCCGCTTCGAGGACGTGGTGACGCAGTCGGTGAAGTTCATCGCCGCGCGCCCGAAGGACTACGCGCTGCGCCTGCAGGTCGGCAAAGCGCTGCTGTCGCTGGGGCGCTTGAAAGAGGCGGCCGCGCAGCTCAACGAAGCGGTGAAGCACTCGAAGGGGCTCGCGGCGTGGCCGTGGTTCTACGTGGCCGCCGTACACGCGAGGGCCGGTGACAAGGCCGCGATGTTCGACGCGCTCGAGCGCGCACTGCACATCGACCGCAAGCTCGCGAGCGCCGCCCGCGAGACGCCGTGGTTCGCAGCCTTCTGGAACGTGAAGCGCTTCGAGGCGCTCGTGCCGCAGCTCAAAAAAGAACGCCCGGGTTCAACACGCCCGCCGGGTCGAGCGTCTGCTTCGCCGCGCGCAACACGGAAGCGAAGAGCTCCGGCCGCTCGAGATCGTACCAGGGGCGGTGCGTCCTCCCGACGGCGTGGTGGTGCGTAATCGTTCCACCGGCCTTCGTGAGCGCGTCTGACGCGGCCTGCTTCAGCTCGGCCCACTGCTCCAGCTCGCCGCCCCGCTTCGCGCGCCCCAGAAACGTGAAGTACGGCGCCGGCCCGTCTGCGTAGACGTGCGTGAAACGACAACTGACGACCCCGCCGCCACACACGCGCTCGAGCGCCGTCGTCATCGCCGCCGTCACGCCTTCATACAGCTCGGGAAACGCCCTCCATGTGCACGCGGTCTCGAAGGTGTCGGCCAGCATGCCCAACTGAATCATCGCGTCTTGCAGGTACGGCCCTTTCAAGAACGACGACCTCCACGTCTCGCCCGGCTTCTTGCCCTGCGAGACGCCGCCGTGTGACGCGGTCACCTGCAGCGCGTGCTCGAGCAGCGCTTCAACCGGCGCGCCCGCCGACTCGAACGCCAGCACCAGCACCGACGAGCCGTCGAAGGCCACGCCGTTGATCAACGCTTCTTGCGCGTCGAGCAACCGACAGTTCGCAGGCTGTAACCCTGAGTGCAGCACGTCACGCACCGCGCGCACCGCCGCCGTGAAGCTCTCGAAGTGCACCGACGCGCCCGCGCGCTGCGACGGCTTCGGGCGAACCCGCACCCACGCTTCGGTGATGACGCCCAGCGTGCCCTCGCTGCCGATGACCAGTCGATTCGGGTCGACGCCCGCCCCGCTCGCCGGGAAACGCTTCGTCTCCATCACGCCGCGCGGCGTCACCATGCGCACCGCCTCGACCAGCTCGTCGATGTGCGTCGGCCCGGTCGCGAAGTGCCCACCCGCGCGCGTGGCGATCCACCCGCCGAGCGTCGAGAACTCGAATGACTGAGGAAAGTGCCGCAGCGTGAAGCCCGACGGCGCCAACTGCGCCTCCAGCGCCGGGCCGAACGTGCCGCCTTCGATGCGCGCGACGTGTGAGACGTCGTCGAGCTCGACGACCCGGTTCAGCTTCGCGAGCGAGAGGGTGAGCGCTCCCCGATGCGACGCGCCCAGCAACGGCTCGACGCCCGCAACGACAGACGAGCCGCCACCAAACGGCGTCACCGACAAACGCTCCCGCTCCGCGATCTCCAACGCCAGCACCAGCTCGCGCTCGTCGCGCGGGGTCACCACGAAGTCAGGCGCGCTCGAGAAGTCGCCACGGAAGCCACGCACGCGGTCCGGGTACGACTTGCCCATGGCGTGCGCCGCGCGGTCGACATTCCCGGCCGAGCTGAACGCAGCGAGCTCACCCGGAACCTCGACGCGCGCTGCAGGGACCCGTGGCGCCTGGCTCGCCTCGACTTCACTCGCGCCGAAGAACGGCTCCACGCGCGCCTGCGTCTCGTTCAAGTCAGCGGCGGCTTCGGTGTGGCCCCAGCCCCAGAGATTCCTCATTTCTTCTCCTCACCGCGCAGGAACAACTTCGTCTCGAGCTCGCGCAACTTGTCACCCTCGATGCCGGCCTTCACCAACGCGGCGCGCAGCACGTCGGCGCGCGCGTCTTGCACCACGTGACTGCATTCATCGAACAACGCCGGTACGGCTTCGAACGTCAGGTTCACCGGGTAGTCGCGACACATGAGCGGGCGGCTCTCGTACGAATCGCAGCGCTTCGTCGCCGCGTCGTAGTGCGTGCAATGAAAGACGAAGACCCGGAAGCGCGCGTCTTGCGCCTTCAACGTGAAGCCGTTCACCACCCGCTGCCACCAGAGGTACAGACCTCGCGCGGTCGGCACGTGCCACGTGAAGCGACTGACGGGAACGCTCGGCGACTCGCAACAGCGGCCACAGCCGTTACATGAACCCAGCAGTCGATATCTCGGCTGTGCGCCCAGCCCACGCGTCACGCGGAGATCGAAGCCCTTCACCCACCGGGCGAGCAGCTTGATGAGCTTTCTGATCGACCCGTCGCGCACGGAGCCAGACGGTACCCGCTCAGGGGCTACAAGGCCGCGAAATCCCAGCAGTTCTGAGGCCCTCTTGTCGCACGTCATCAAAGGGCGTACGCGCGCCGACGAGGGCCGACCATGTTCGATCAACCGATCTCGCTCCCGACGAACCGCTTCCGCGTGCACTCCGAAGACCCCGCGTTTCACGTGACGTGGCGCGGCGGCGGCCGGTTCACCTTGTCGGGAGAGATCGCGTTGAACCCCAGCGCCGAGCTCGACGTGTCGACGCCGAGCGATTCAATCGAGGTCTCGTTGGCGACCCGCAGCACGCCGACGCACGCGGTCGCCGCACTTCGCCGCGCCCTGCCGCGATCGATCAGCATGCGGCACCTGCCGGTCGTCGACGGCGTGGAGATCGTCTTCAACGAAGCGCTGGTGCCGGCCGCGAGCCCGCCGCGTGTTCGCATCTTCAGCACCGACGCACAGCTCCGCGTGCAACAGCTCGACGAGAACCGCGTCGAGTTTCTCGGCGGCGTGATGAACGACTGCCTCGTCACCATTCTGTGTGACTCGCGCCGCGCGACCGTGAAGCTCGACGCCGGCATGTCGGCGCAGCTCACCGCGATGCTCGTCGGCGCCAACGTGCCGCACGGCTTCCGCGCGCTGGTCGACGGCCCCATCGTCTCTGTGTGGAAAGACGCCGACTTCTTTTCAGCCGTCGCGTGAAGCAGCCGCTCGTTTCGCCCTCGTTCTGCCAACGACGTTGACGAAATCAGCGAAGCGCGCTCGCGCTCCGTTGGCGAAACCTCTCCATGGAGTCCGCTGAGGTCACGGAGCCCGTCTCGCTCGTTCACCCACGAGCGGCGCAGGTCTCGGTGCTCGCGAGCGACGGCGGCCTGCAGGTCACCGAAATCACCGTCGGTACGTTGCACATCGTCTTCGTGGAATCTGAAGCGCACGTGGCGTCGCTCTCGCTTCGGGTCGACGGCTCGTTCGTCACCATCTCCGTGCCGCGCGTGCTCGGCCCCGAGTACTTGAAGAAGACGCTCGCGGCCGCGTTGCCCGAAGGCACCCTCGCGCTCGCGCACCCTTCTGACGACGCGCTGATCGTCACCATCGCGCGGGCGTACGAAGTCGAGCCGGCGCCGCAGCTGTTCTGCACGTCGTACGACACCACGCTGCGCGCTCGAAAAATCGGCACCAACCGGCTGCTGCTCAAGGGCATCGCGCGCGGCAAAGGGGATCTCATCATTCGGCTCAACGAGCGCACGTTGACGGTGCGCCCCACGCGCGGAGAAACGCCGCAGCAGCTCGCCGAGCGCATTCGGGCGCTGCTCGCCGAGTCGCACATCACGCTGCTGACGGTGCCGACCGAGGCCATCGGCGAGGTGACGTTGACGGTATTGCCGCGCTGCTGACGTTGTTAAGGCGCTCCGCGTGTTCACCGAAGAGCTCGAAGTCGCGCGGCGCCTCGCGCGCGAGGCCGCTGAAGTCATCAACCGCGTCTACGCTGGCGCGTTCGACGTCGTGCAGAAAGCCGGCGGCGGAGGCCCCGTCACCGAAGCCGACAAGCGCGCCAACGAGCTGATCGTTCGTGGCCTGCAGAAGGCCTTCCCCACCGACGAAATCGTCGCGGAGGAATCGACGCACGTCGCGCCGCAACGCAACCGGGTGTGGTTCGTCGACCCGCTCGACGGCACGCGCGAATTCGTCGATCGCAACGGCATGTTCGCGGTGCACATCGGGCTCGCCGTCGACGGGGTCGCCGTCGCCGGCGTCGTGCTCGCACCCGTGCAAGGGGCATGTTGGAGCGGCGCGAAGGGATCGCCGTGCGTGCTCGAGCTCGGCAGTGAACGGCGTGAGCTGATGATGCAGCCGGTGAAGAAGAGCGAAGAGCTCCGCCTGCTCGTCTCGAGATCGCACAAGTCGAAGAAGACCGCCGCGATCCGCGACGCGCTCGGCATCACGCAGGTCAAAGAACAGGGCTCGGTCGGCCTCAAGTGCGCGCTGCTGGCGCTCGGAGAAGCAGACCTCTACCTGCACCCATCAACCATGAGTAATCGATGGGACTCATGTGCCCCACAGGCGGTGATTGAGGCCGCCGGCGGCGTGCTGGTCGGCTTCGACGGCGTCGCCTACGGCTACGAGGGCCGGGAGATCGTCAACGACCGCGGGCTCGTCGGCTGTCATCGCGACACCTGGGCGATGGTCGGAGCGGCCTGCGCGAGGTTCGGCCCGACAGCGCAGCGCTGAAAATCACTTCATGTGGGCCGTCACGAGCTCCTGCAGCCGTGACAGCGCGGTCTCCATCGTCGCCATCGACGGGCCGAACGAGAAGCGCACGTACTGACGAAAGCGCGACCCACGCGAGCTGCGACGCTTGCCGGGGTTCACGTCGAAGAACTCACCGGGCACCACGATGACCTTCTTCTCGAGCGCCGCTTTGAAGAAGCCCATGCCGTCATTCAAGGGCGCCGGCAGCTGCGCCACGTTGCCCCACACGTAGAACGTGCCGTCGGGCGCACGATCGACGCGCACGCCGAGCCGCTGCAACCCCGAGAGCAGGAAGTCACGCTTGCCGCGAAACGCCTGATGAATCGCGTTGGTCTCTTGAATGACGTGGTTCTCTTCGAGCAACGGCACCGCCGCGCGCTGAATGGGCTTGCTGCCGCCGCCGTCGAGGAAGCTGCCCGCACTCGCGACGGCGTCGATCACCTGCTTCGGCCCGATGGTCCACGTCGTACGCCAACCGGGGTAGCGCCAGTTCTTGGTGAGCCCATCGAAGATGATGACGGGGTCGCGGTTCACGTCGTCGACGTAGCGCGCGGCGCTCTCGACCGGCAGCCGGCCGGGCGGCGAGCTCCAGATGTAGTGCGAATAGAACTCGTCGACGAGCAGCGCGCACTCGAGCTCCCGCGAGATGCCGACCCAACGCTCGAGCTCTGCGCCCTGCACCACCTTGCCCGTCGGGTTGCATGGGTTCGACATCAACAGCGCCGACAGCCCGCGCCCCAGAATCTCTTTCTTCAGGTCATCAGCGGTGAACGCGTAGCCACGATCTCCCTCGAGCAGAATGGGAATGGGCGTGAACGCCTTGAAGATGTCGAGCAGCTCTTCGTAGGCCGTGTAGTCGGGCAAAAAGTGGCCGAGGTTCACGTGCCCCAACGCCGCCGCTGCACGCGTGAGCGCCGCGCGACCACCACCCGACACCGCGACGTTCTCCGGCCCGTAGAGCGACTTGCGGCCCTTGCGGTAGAGGTTGTTGTAGAGGTTCGCGATCGCCTCGCGCAGCTCCCAGAGGCCGGCCACCGGCGCGTATTCCTGGTCGTCGATGTCGATTTCGACGTGGTGCACGCGCTTCGGCGCGCCCGGCAACTCACCGGTCTCCGGCTGGCCCTGGCCCAGGTTGCACCAGTCGGGGTTTCGGGGAGAAAAGCCGAGGCGCGTGGCCTCAGCCGTGACGTAGATGACGCCTGTTCGAGGCACCTGGCGAAACGCTGCGATGTGGAAGTCGTCACTCACGAAGGGGTACCTCTGCTGCGCGTAGAACCGTCTCGAGCTGGCCTTCGTCGAACCTCAGTTCGAGCCGCTCGATTCCGTCGATGACTAGCACCGGCACGCGGTACCGGTATTTCGCAAACAGCGCCCCGTCTTCGAGGACGTTGTGAGGCTCGACGGTGAAGGCGAACCGCGCCCGTGCGTCGTCGAGCAGGTCGAGCGCCTCGTCGCACAACGCACAGCCCGGCTTTCGGTAGACGTGAATCGTCGCAGCCATGCCTAGAATCGCCTCAACGCACATGCACGGACTCGCCGGCGACTTCTCGACGATGCCTCTCAAGGACCTCGTCGTCTACTTGTGGAATCGGCAGGCGGCGGGGGTGTTGGTGCTCGAGAACCGCGGCGTGCGCAAAGAGGTGATGCTCGAGAACGGGCACATCTACAACGCCTCGTCGAACCTGCCGCGCGAGTACCTGGGCCAGTACCTCATCAACCTGGGCCACCTCACCGAGGAGCAGTTTCACAAGGCCTACGCCACGCAGAAAGAGACGAAGGTCTTCCTCGGGAAGATCCTCGAGATGATCGGCGCGGTGAAGACCGAGACGTTGAGCGACGTGCTCGGCACCAAGTTCCGCGAGACGTTGCTCGACGCCTTCAACTGGGTCGACGGCCAGTTCCGCTTCGACGCCGACAAGAAGCCCACGCTCGCTGAAGGCATTCGGGTCGAAGTGCCGTTGATCGAAGTGCACAAAGAAAGCGACTTCCGCCTGCAGGCCTGGAAGTTGATCCGTCAGGCCTTCCCTTCGGGCTCGCACACGCTCGAGCTGCTCACTGAGAACCTCGCCGAGCCGCCGCGCCCCGGCAGCATCGACCAGAAGATCTTCGTGAGCATCGAAGCGGGCCAGACCATCGACGAGATGGCGCTCAAGCTGCACGCCACCGACTACTTTCTCTACAACCGGCTCTACGCGTACTTCCACATGGGCGCGATCAAGGTGCACGAGCCCACCGGCCCGCAGATCACCATCGACGTCGACCTCGGCCTGGGTGATTCACCGACGGCCTCCCAGCTGCTCGACAACGCGCGCGCCTTCTACGCCAAGAGCAACTTCCGCGACGCGTGGGCGCTGAGCCGCCGCAGCAATGAAATCACCCCCACGCTCGACGCCGCGTTGTTGATGCGCCAGATCGAAGTGGCGTGGATGCCGCAGTTGAAGACCGACTTCGTTTCGTCGGGCCGCGTGCCGTCGATGCTCATCGGGCCTGAACAGGTCGCGAAGTTGTCGCTCGCCGCGCCCGAGCGCTATCTGCTCTCGCGCGTCGACGGCAAACGCGACGTCGAGAACATCTTGCGCATCGCTCCGCTGCGAGAGTTCGAAGCGCTCGTGGCGTTCGACCGCTTCCTCACTCAGAAGTGGATACGCCTGATCTGAATCTGTGGTTGGGTGCCGCGCCGCAATGGCGGACTTGTCTGAAATCGTGGCCATCTGGAGCGGCGAGACGCGAAGAGCGCTCAAGAGCGGCCGGGTGCTGGTGTTGTTGGTGCTCTTCGTCATGTTCGTGGGCCTGGCGCTGACGCTGGTCGGCGGTGCGTTGCACCAGGTCAACGCGAAGTTCGAGCAAGAGGCCGCCATGGCGGGCGCCGACCTGTCGCAGGCCAGCGCGCAGCTCACAGAGCAGAAGAAGCAGTTCCTCAAGATGTTCGTCACCGAAGACGAGGCGATGCTCGACTCGCTCGCCGCGATCCCCATCGTGCTGCTGGTGGTCTTCAAGCTGACGCTGCGGTTTCTCCCGCTCTTCATCGCGCTCATGGGCTTCGACCAACTCGCCGGCGAAGTGGGCCCCAAGTCGGTGCGCTACCTCGTGGTGCGCGTGAAGCGAAACTCGATCATCCTCGGCAAGTTGCTCTCGCAGCTGACGATCTTCGCGTTGCTGTTGAGCCTCTGCACGTTGCTGATGGTGTTCGTCGCGCGCGTGTTGAATGCAGACTTCGCCACCTCGCAGGTCGCGTTGTGGACCTTCAAACTCATCATTTCGTCGCTGGTGCTCTCGCTGGCGTACCTCTCGTTGACCGCGCTCTTCAGCGCCATCACCAGGCAGAGCGGCATCGCGCTGGTGCTCAACATCATCGCGCTCTTCGTCATCTGGTTCATCGCGCTGGTCGGTGGAGCCTTCCGCTTCCCCGGTGAAGAGGCGGCGCTCAACTCGCTGGCGATGCTCAAGTCAGAGTCGTGGATCGCGTACCTCCGCTACGCGTCGGTGTGGCACTTCGGAGATGACCTGCTGCACCCGAGCTGGTCACGCGCGTTGCCTGCGGCGCTGGTGCACGTCGGCTACGGCCTCGGCTTTCTCGGCCTCGCACAGCTCGCGTTGAAGAAGAGGGACCTGTGAGCGCTGCCATCGAAATCAAGAACCTCAGCAAGCACTTCGGCGCGAAGGTCGCCGTCAACGACGTCAGCTTCAACGTCGAAGAAGGCCACTGCTACGGCCTCATCGGGCCCAACGGCGCCGGCAAGACGACGACCTTCTCGATGATGTGCGGCTTTTTGTTTCCCACGCAGGGCTCCATCAAGGTGCTGGGCGTCGACCCGTCAGAAGCTGGCGCGCTCAAGGGCAAGGTCGGCGTGCTCCCACAAGACGCGATTCTGCCGCCCACGTGGCCCGTCGGTGAGCTGCTCACGTACTACGGAAACCTGAGCGGCCTGCCGAACGCCGAAAGTGAAGCGCGCGCGGTGTTGGAGCGCGTGCAGTTGCCCGAGACGTGGAACGTGGCGGCCGGTGCGTTGTCGCACGGCATGCACAAGCGCGTGTCGATGGCGCAGGCGTTGATGGGCGCGCCGCCGGTCATCTTCCTCGACGAGCCGACCGCTGGCCTCGACCCGAAGATCGCCGCGTCGGTGCGCAACGTCATTCGCGACCTGAAGGGCAAGCACACAGTCGTGGTCTCGAGCCACAACCTGCAGGAGCTCGAGGAGCTCTGCGACGCCACCGCGATTCTCGACAAAGGCAAGCTGGTCAGCGCCTCGAGCATGGCCGAGCTGACGGGCCAGTTCGCCGAGTTCCGCGTGCAGATCGCGCGCGGCGACGTGCCGCTGGCTGAAGTCAAGGCGACCTCGGGCGTGAAAGAGGCGCACGTCGACGGCAACAAGGTGCTGTGCGTGACGTACGACGGGCAGGCAGTGCAACCCGAAGAGATCATCACCCGCGTGGTCGGGTTGCTCGCGAGCAAGAACGTGCTCTTCCTCACCGTGTGGCGAGGCAAGCGGCTCGAAGAGAAGGTGCTGCAGCTGACGTGACGCGAGGCACTCACGCGCCGACGAAGAACAGCGGGTCGCGCTGCGCGATGAAGGCGTCGATCGACTCCTGCGCCTGAGGCGCGAGGTTGACGAACTCCACGCCCATGCCCGGGAAAGCGTCGGGCAGCTTGTCATTCACTTCTCGCACCCACCGCACGACGCCCTTCGCGTCGATGCGGTCCCCCGATGGGAGCGAGAAAGAGAGGTCGACCTCGGTGCCCAACGGCACGAGGTTCACGGTCGCCACGAAGAGCCCACCCTCGGAGATGTTGGCCGAGAAGCCCTGGTAGAAGTTCGCGTCTGACGAGAAGTCGATGGCCGCCATCATGCGCACGCGCGGGCTGAGGCGTTGCGGCCTCGGCGGGTCGACGGGCTTCGAGGCCTTGAAGGCTGGAGGCGCAACGACAGGCGCTGGCGCAGCGCGGGCCTTCTTCGCCGCCTGCTCGTCGTCCATCACCTGCTGCGTGAAGCGCGTGAGCTGCGCCTTCGTCTCGGCGATGGCTTTGCGGACCTGCGCGTTCATTTCGCGGCGCGTCTTCACCGCCGACTCACGCACCGCCCTGGCGCGCGCGGCCATCACTTCAGGCTCGATGACCGCGGGCAACGTCTTCATCACGGCCGCGTCTTCTTCGGGCAACCGCAGCGCCGTCGCGCGGGCCGCCAGCGCTTGTCCCTGCAAAGCCAGCCGCTGCGCTTCAGCGTGAAGGGCCGACTCTTCTGCGTGAAGTTCGCTCTCGATGCGGTTCAGTTCGATGTCCACGGGTGTTGCCTCCTGCGCAGAAGGCATTGCAGGCGGCGTACCCAGCGACGTCCGCTCGGGAGGAGCACTCGCCGAGCCGGGTCATGCGCTGCAACCCGGTCGTCGAAGACCCACCGCGCTACCTGCCGAGGGCACGCAGCACGTAGACGACACCGGAGCCGTTCTGCGGCGCGACGAGGAGATCTGCGAGGCCGTCTCCGGTGACGTCACCGCGTCGCAACAGCGTCGCGCCCTCGACGGGAAAGCGATTGAGCGACGTGAAGCCGGTGTCGGTGCGGCGCAACACTTCGATCGCGCCGTTGCAGAGCCCGACGAGATCGGCGCGGCCGTCTGCGTCGACGTCGGCGATGAGCAGCTGCACGCACGCCGTGAGCGCGAGCACCGTAGGCGCGGCGACGCCACCGTCGGCCCACGAATGCAGGCTCAGCTTGCCGGTGCGGCTGGTGGCGACGACGTCAGCGCCGACGTCGCTGTGCAGTTGACCTATCGCCACGGCGTCAGGCGTCGGGTTGGTGGCGATGAAGACCGGCGCGCTGACACCGGCGACACCGCCGCGAAAGAGCTCGACGCGGTTCTCGCGGAAGGCCGCCGAGGCCACGTCACCCTTGCCGTCGCCGTCGACGTCACCGATGGCGATGCGTTCGCTCTTTGAAGGCACGCTCGAGACCACCGCGTTCGCGAAGCCGATGCCGGCCTCCGTGCGCGCGAAGACCTCGAGTGAATGCGCGTCGAAGGCGTTGAGCGTGAGCGCGACGAGATCTCGGCCGTCGTCGCCCATGACGTCACCCATCGCGATCGCCACCGGCGCGCGGCTCAGCGACAACGACGCACGTTCGACGAAGCCCTCCGTGTCGTCCCACGCCAGCACGCGCAGCGAGTTGCCCTGCTTCGCGCCGACGAGCTCCGCGCGGAGATCTCCGTTGAGATCTTCGGCCCACAGCGGCGCCTGCAGCGCGTCGATGCGCGACGGCAACGTGAGGCCCGTGTCTGAAAAACGGGAGATCGTCGAGAAGCCGGGCCAGGCCACGACGAGGTCGCCGGTGCCGTCTCCGTTGAAGTCGCCGACGGCGAGATCGATCACGAAGGCAGAACCCGGCGCGAGCGGCGGGTCGAGCAGCGCGCCGATTTCCAGCGCGCGGGGTGCGGCGAAGACCCCCGATGGGGTCGCGGGCTGTGCACACGCCAGCAGCACGCAACACCACAGCCCCACGAGTCGCCGCGTCATGCGCAGCGGTCTAACACCTGCGAATCACGGCCTGCAGTTCGGCGCCGCGCGACGCGGGCCAGTCGATCTGGTGGCCCGTCGCCTGGCCGAACGCTTCGACGTCTGCCCAGGCGGCGGGGTCGTCGGCCCAGAGCTCGACTTCGCCATGCCCACGCAGCGCCTTCGCCAGCTCGATGATGGGCGCCGGGCAGGCCTTTCCCCGGGCATCGACGAGGTGGGCTGAAACCCGGAGGCGGGCTGGGTCATTCATGGCGGGCATTGCGCGACATCCAATCGCGCCTTTGCTATGGACCGCGCCGCTTTTCAATTCCCCAAGGGAGCAACAACACTCATGAAACCTTCAGTCATCATCGCCCTGATCGTCGGCGGCGTCGTCGGCTTCGCCGTCGGCAGCATGTTCAACAAGGGCGGGTCCGACTCGCCGGTGGCCGCCATCGCGGGCAACAACCCGTCGGCCGCTGCGCCGCGCCCTGCTGGCGCGCCTCCGTCTGACACGTCGGTCTACAAGGTGCCGCTCGAAGAGTCGCCCGTCAAAGGCCCGGCCAACGCGCTGGTCACCGTCGTCGAGTTCTCCGACTACCAGTGCCCGTTCTGCAGCCGCGCGCACAACACCATCCTCGAGCTCGAGAAGCAGTACGAGGGCAAGATCCGCGTGGTGATGAAGCAGCACCCGCTGGACTTCCACCCGCGCGCCAAGCCGGCCGCGCTCGCCGCGCTCGCCGCTGGTGAGCAGGGCAAGTACTGGGAGATGCACAACAAGATCTTCGCCAACCAGCAGCAGCTGGAAGACTCGAACTTCGAGGGCTACGCGAAGGACCTCGGCCTCAACATCGAGAAGTGGAAGACCGACCAGCAGTCGCCGAAGTTCGCGGCGCAGATCACCAAAGAGACCGCGCTCGCGATGCAGATCGGCGCGACGGGCACCCCGGCGTTCTTCATCAACGGCAAGAAGATCAGCGGCGCGCAGCCCATCGAGAACTTCAAGAAGATCATCGACGAGGAAATGACCCGCGCGCAGGAGCTCGTGAAGAACGGCACCCCGGCTGAGCAGGTCTACGCGAAGGTCATCGCCAATGGCGTGACGGCGCCGGCCCCGGCTCCGGCGGCCCCTTCGGCTCCGGCCCCCGCGGCCATCCGCAAGATCGACGTGCCCAACGACTCGCCGGCCAAGGGCGGCAAGAACGGCGCGAAGGCGACCATCGTCGTCTGGTCTGACTTCCAGTGCCCGTTCTGCTCGCGCGTGGTGCCCACGCTCAAGCAGATCGAAGACGCGTACGGCGACAACGTGAAGGTCGTCTTCCGTCACCAGCCGCTGCCCTTCCACAACAACGCGAAGATCGCGGCCGAAGCGTCGATGGCCGCCAACGAGCAGGGCAAGTTCTGGCCGATGCACGACAAGCTCTTCGCCAACGCGCAGGCGCTCGATCGCGCGTCACTCGAGCGTTACGCGCAGGAGCTCGGCCTCGATGTCGGCAAGTTCAAGTCGGCGCTCGACTCGGGCAAGTTCACCAAGCGCGTCGAGGAAGACTCGGCGGCCGGCATGGCGGTGGGCGCGAACGGCACCCCGACCTTCTTCATCAACGGTCGTGAGTTCGTCGGCGCGCAGCCCTTCGAAGCCTTCAAGAACATCATCGACGAAGAGATCAAGAAGGCCGACGCGCTGCTCGCCAAGGGCATCAAGCAGCAGGACCTCTACGCCGAGTTCCAGAAGGAAGCCGGCAAGGCCCCGCCCCCGTCGGCCCCTGGCGCACCTGAGGCCGCGAAGGTCGTCACCGACCTGAAGATCGACGGCGCCCCTGTGCTGGGCCCGAAGAACGCGCCGGTCACCATCGTGGCGTTCTCTGACTTCCAGTGCCCGTTCTGCTCGCGCGTCGTGCCCACGCTGCACGACCTCGAGAAGCAGTACGAGGGCAAGATCAAGGTCGTCTTCAAGCACCAGCCGTTGCCCTTCCACAACAACGCGAAGATCGCCGCCGCCGCGTCGATGGCCGCCAACGACCAGGGCAAGTTCTGGGAAATGCACGACAAGCTCTTCGCCAACCAGCAGGCGCTCGATCGCCCGAACCTCGAGCGCTACGCACAGGATCTCGGCCTCGACATGGGCAAGTTCAAGTCGGCGCTCGATTCGAACAAGTTCGACGCGTACATCGCGGCGGACTCGGCTGAAGGCAACCGCGTGGGCGCCAACGGCACCCCGACCTTCTTCATCAACGGCCGACAGGTCGTCGGTGCGCAGCCGATCGACGCCTTCAAGGCCGTCATCGACGACGAGCTGAAGAAGAAGAAGTAAGCCAAAGTCGACAGATCGCCTGAAACAGAAAAAGCCGCCGCTCCAAAACACTGGAGCGGCGGCTCTTTTCTTTTTCAGCGCCCCGGCGCCACTTCAAAGGAGTCCGCTCGACCAACCACCACACCCGCCAGGCCTGAGGGGACCAGGCCACTCCCTTGAAGAGACGTCGTCTTCTTTCCAGCACACCTGCGCTACACCCCTGTGCCGCCCTCACTGCCACCTACAAGAGGAGTCGACCCCTTCGCGAACGCAGCGCAGAAGGCCAACGAGCGATTCCCAACCCCTCACCGCCCCCGCTGAAAAGCTTCGTCAGCCATCCCCCCGGACAACCGCGACGCCTCGGGCACGATGTCGTTCTCCTCGACCGCGTTCAATACGGCTGCAACTTTGATGCCTTGGACGCCTTCACATCGTTCCAAGTGGTTGGTTCACCACGATGTCCACCACGGTGGACACTTCGAGCACTTGGCGTCCAATAAATTTGACATTCCATTCTGTTGAGAGCGGAGCCTGGGAAACGCTGCATACTGCACAGCGCTATGGAGGAGGCGGTGAGGCAGGAGCAGGAGCGAACGCTCCTTTGGGAGTTGACGCAGTGGCCCGGGAACGACGGGCTGACGGCGTGGTTGGAGTCGATCATCGCGCGGCTGACGTCGGTGGTGAGCGCCGAGCGGGCGTGCGTCGAGCTCTACAAACGCAACGGGCAAACGCTGACGGTTTCCTTCCGCTGCACCTCGGAGCAGGAAGAAGAGATTCGCGGCGTCACCTCACGCGGCATCGTGTCGTCGGCCATCGCGAGCGGCAAGACGGTGCACACGCCCTACGCGCTGCTCGACGCGCGCTTCGGCAAGCAGCCCTCGGTGCAGAACCAACGCCTCGAGGCGGTGCTGTGCGTGCCCTTCGACGGCGCGCAGACCGGCGTGCTGTACCTCGAAGGCGTTCGCGGGGCGGGCCCGTTCACGCCGGCGCAGGTCTCGTTGAGCGAGCACGTCGCGCGGTTCCTGGGGCCGATGTTGTCGATGCGCGCCCCCTCGACAGAAGGCGACCTCAACGATCCCACCCGCCCCTTCCGCGAGAAGCTGCGGCTCGAGAGCCTGGCCGGGCGGAGCCGCGCGTTGGCGCGCGTCTTCGAGCAGCTCACGCTCGTCGCGCCGCTCGACATCACCGTGCTGCTCACCGGCGAATCGGGCACCGGCAAGACGCAGCTGGCGCGGGCGATTCACGACAACTCGCCGCGCAGCGCAGGGCCCTTCATCGAGCTCAACTGCGCCGCGATCCCCGAGACGTTGTTCGAGAGCGAGCTCTTCGGGACGCGCGAAGGCGCCTTCACGGGCGCCAAGCAGCTGCGCGGAAAAGTCGCGGCGGCTGACGGCGGCACGCTGTTCCTCGACGAGGTGTCTGAAATTCCGCTCGGCGCGCAGGGCAAGCTGCTGCAGTTGATGCAGAGCAAGCAGTACTACTCGCTGGGCTCGACGGGGCTCACCACGGCCAACATCCGCGTCATCGCCGCCAGCAACGCCGACCTCGAGGCCATGGTGCCCGAGAAGCGCTTCCGCGAAGACCTGCTGTACCGGCTCAACACCTTCAGCGTGCGCATGCCGTCGCTGGCCGAGCGCCCCGACGACATCGGGCCGACGCTCGACTTCCTCGCCGAGCGCGTGGCCTTCGAGCACTCGCTGCCCAGCCTGCCGCTCTCGACGCGCTTCCGCATCGCCTGCGAGACGATGGAGTGGCCCGGCAACGTGCGGCAGCTCCGCAGCCGGCTCGAGCAGGCGCTGATTCGCGCCGTCGCCGAGCGCGCCCAGCAGGTCGAAGCGCGGCACCTCGAGGGCTCGCGCATGCTCGAGAACGACGAGAGCGTGCAGAGCTTCGCGGAGGCCACCCGCGTGTTTCAGCGCGAGCTGGTGCGCCGCACGCTCGAGAGCTGCGACTGGAACGTGCGTGAAGTCGCCCGTCGGCTCGACCTCACCCGAAGCCACGTCTACAACTTGATTCGCACCTTCGGCTTCCAGCGAGACGCGAAGTGACGAAGCCGTTGAGGCTGATGCTGGTCTCGTACCCACGAAGCATCAGCATCGTCTTCGAGCGAAGCGTGCTGAACCTCGCACGACACGTCGGCCCGACGTTTCGCCTCGAGCGCTGCCAGCACGCCGACGAGGCCCCGTTTCTGGTGCGGCAGTGGCGGCGCCGCGGCCACGACGTGAAGCTGTTGGAGCTGCTGGGCCACGGAAAACCAGGCGCTTTTTCACTGGGCGACGGGCTGACGTTCACCGCCGACGGCACGGGCCTCGAGCTCGCGAAGGCCATCGGCGCCGAGCTGCATGTCGAAGCGCGCGTGCACCTGTTGGGCTGTCGCGTCGCCGCGCCGGGCACCTCGAGCTGGCTGGTGCCCTTCGAGAGAGCGCTCGGCGAGAAGCGAACGCTGTGGGGCGCGCCGTCGTGGGTCTCGCAGGTGGCCTTCTCGAAAGGTCCGCTCGACGACGCGCAGCAACAAGCGCTCGTGCGTGCAGCACACCTCACTCCGGGAAAGCGGAACCCGCGCCGCCCCGGCGTTCATCTCGCGGGAAGGGGAAAGACGAATGGCCAGTAAGAAGAAGAAGAGGCCTGTGGCGAAGAAGCACAAGAAGAAGCTCGCGCCGAAGAAGCCGCAGGTGAAGAAGGCGAAGAAGAAGGAGCATGACGACGACGGTGACTGCGCAGGCAAGGGGCCGCTGACCCCCGTAAACGACAAGGCCAACGCCAACATCGTGCCTGTCTCGTCGTACACGCAGCTCGACGGCTACTGGAACCTGCTGCGCAACGTGTACCGACCCGTGGTCGTGCAGGTCGAGAGCCGGAGCAGCACCATCATCGAGTTCTACATTCTGAGCCCTGACGACGGGCAGCCGTACGACAACGGCGGCGGGCCGGTGTTGTTCGAGGCCGACCTCGACGACGGCGACATCACCTACCCGTACTTCCCTTCGACGGCGCAGTTGGTGACGCTGCCGGGCAGCAACATCGTCGGCTACCTGTTGCTGTCGTGCGACTGGCTCGACAACGAGCTGGGTGGCGACGTCGACGACTACGCGGGAGCAAAGACACCGGACGTGGCGTCACTCTGAAACGCAGCGGAAGCTGACGTTGAATTGCCGCACCGAGGGGTCTATCACCACCACCTCCGAGAGGCCCCACAGCTTCAACGGCGACATCGCGCCATCGCCCAGGTAGACGCGAAGCCCGGGGAACTCGGGAAACGGCGACAACGTACTGCTCCACTCGCACGCGTTGCCGCCGAGGTCGCGAACACCATACGGGCTCACGTCGCGAGGAGACGTGCCGACGGTCATCAACCGCTTCGACGGCTTTTCCCACTTGGAGTTCACACCCTCGCTCGAATCGTCGCCCCACGGAGTCATGCGGTGGGGCGACGGGTTCGGCACGGTCTGCGCGTCGTCGAGCCACACGCCGCCGCGCGCCGCCTTCTGCCACTCGTCGGCGCTCGGGAGCCGCCGCCCGAGAAAGCCGCACAGCCGCTGCGCGTCGCGCGCCGTGACCCACGTGGTGGGAATACCGGGCTCCGCTCCGCCCATCACGGCCGGTGGCAAGCGCGGCGGCTCGCCGGTACGCGGGTCGCGAAAGTGCATCGCGGTCAGCTCGACCGGAAACTCGGTCGAGTCGATGCGGTAGCGAGGCAGCGTGATCTCCTTCTGCTCGCCGACCTTCCACGTTCTGTAGAAGGGCCCGGCCGGAATTTCGACCTGGCCCGCGCGCGTGGCGCGGCACGTCGGTACGGGAATGCGCACCACGCTCGAATCTCCGCGCTCGGCGAAGCCCGGCAACGACTCGAGCGCGTACCAGCTGGGCCCACACTTCTCGCCTGTGCGACCGCGACCTTCGAAGCGGAAGACGACGGCGCCAGCACGCGCTTCGACCACTTCGTGCAACGTGCCATCTGCCTCGACACGCCGCGCTGAGCGCATGAGCCCGAGCGCGGAGATGGGCGCTCCGCCGTGCTGCTCGGGGTCTTTCGATGGCGCCAGCAACTGCCAGTTGAGCGACGCGAGTTCTTCCGCGTTGACCGGCACCGGCACGCGACGCTCTGCGTCCCAATCAAAAGGCTCGAGCACGAGCTCGAAGCGACCGATGTCACCGGCGGCGAGCCGAATCTGCGCCTGCTGCGCGATGGCCTGTCGCTCTTTTTCGCGAAACGCGAGCGCCGCGATGCCCGAAACGATGGCCACCAGAGAAACGACCACGAACGCGGTGCTGAAGATGACGCGACGTCGACGCGCGAGCTGCGCCTGCCGCGCGCGCCCCGCCGCGAGGAATGAACTGGCGAGCCCGGTGAGCGAGAGGTTCGAGTGCTGAACTCGTCGCAACGTCTCGGTCAGCGCGTCGTCCGTCCACGTCTCGTCGGCGCGGCGGCCGCGGCGCTCCCACAGCACGGCGGCCTGCTCGATTTCATGCGCCAGCGTTCGCGCGTCGTGGCTGTCAGCCAACCAGCGCGCGAGCTGCGGCCACGCCGTCACCAGCGATTCGTGGGCGAGCTCAATCATCGCCTCGCCGGTGTCTTCGTGTTGATCAGCCACGAGCAAGCGCTCGCGCAACAAACGATCGAGCGCGCTCGAGGCCTCTGGCGCGAGCCCCGAGAGTACTTCGTCGCGCGTGCGCGGGCGCCGCGTGCCGTCGGCGTTGACGAGCCGAAGCATCAACGAGCGCACCAACTTCCGCTCCTCGGGCTGCAGCTCCTCCAGCAGACCTTGCGCATGCGCGGCGAGCGCACCGACGGCGCCACCGATGGTGTCGTACTCGCGCTGCAACACGAGTCGGCGCGCGGTGTCGCGACGTTCCCACAGCGCCTGACACGCGAACTGCAGCAGCGGCAGCGCGTTGCTCTGGCCGTCGAGCTCACTGGCGATGCGCAGCGGCAACCCGGCAGCGTCACACGCATGCGCGACCCGTCGAAGCGGCGCCTCAATCGCCTCCACCAGCGCGGCGCGACCCAGCGGCCGAAGCACGAAGAGCGACTCGAGCGCAGCCCCCAGCTCGGGTGTCGCGGCGAACGCCGGCAGAAAGTCGGCGCGCAGCGTGAACACCAGCCGCCAGGGCTCATCAACCGACGCGGCCAGGGCGAGCGCCTGCAACACCGCCACGCGCGTCTCGACGTCGCCGAGCGTCACCAGCTCTTCGAACTGGTCGATGACCAACAGCACCTGCTTCGCGCCCACCGCCACTGCGCGCAACGCGGTGACGAGGCCGCCGGGCCCGCGCGTCAGCGTCTCGACGTCGCACTGCAGCGCTGCGGCGAGGCTCACCCACGGGCGACGACCGGGGCGCAGCGTGCGCACCTCCCACGCGCCACGCTCGCGCAGCCGAGGCAACACACCCGCGAAGACGAAAGAGCTCTTGCCGACACCCGACGGCCCGACGACAGGCAAGACCGCCGTGGTGCGCAGTCGTTCGAGCGCGGCGTCGATGTCTGCCGTGCGGCCATGAAAGTCGACGGCGTCGCGCTCCGAGAAAGCCTCGAGGCCACGAAACGGAGAGCGCGCCTCATCGGCCTGCGCCCCGGTGAGCAATCGCTCGAGCCGCGCGACGACGGTGCTCGCTTCAGGTCGTTCATCGGGGTGGAGCCGCAGGCACTCCGCGACGAGCGCCGCGCACGGCGACGCCCTCACCTTCGGGCCCAACGTCAGCTCAGTCTCGGAGTACGCGAGCTGGGCGAGCTCATGATCGCCCCACGGCCGATGGCCTTCGATCAACTCGTAGAGCAGCACGCCGAGCGCCCAGACGTCCATCGCGGGGCCGGGCGCCGAACCCGACCAGCGCTCCGGGGCCATGTACGCCGGCGTACCCGACGCGGCCGCGGCGTCAGCGCCCACCAAGCGCGAGAGCCCGAAGTCGACGACGCGAAGTCGGCCATCGCGCGGAATGATGACGTTTTCAGGCTTGAGGTCTGCGTGCACCACGCCGTTCTTGTGCGCTTCAGCCAGCGCCTCACCGATGGCGCGACACGCCCGAAACGCCTCGGGCATCGCGAGTGGTTGAAAGTCGAGCCGCTCCCGCAACGTGGGCCCGTCGACGTACTCGAGCGCGAGGTACGGACGCCCCGCGAACACGCCCGCCGCGTACACGGTGACGATGTGCGGGTGGTTGAAGCGCGCGGTGGTGCGGGCCTCGTCTTGAAAGCGCTGCAGGCCGCGCTCGCTCAACATCGCGCCACGAATGAACTTGAGCGCCAGCCGCCGCCCGAGCCGCTCGTCGACCGCGAGGAAGACGGTGCCCATCGAGCCTTCGCCCACCAGCCGCGTCAAACGGAAGCCGTTGACGACCACGCCCGGCGCCAAAACGTCCTGTGTCACCCCATCGCCCGGACCCATGACATCACTGCAGGAAGTTCACCTGAACCTTGGTGGTCGCGTTGGCTTCGACCCGCACCACGCGCGTCTGCGTCGGGTAGTCGGGGTTGGTGAACGTGCAGGAAAACTCCCCCGCCGGGAGTTGCTGGTCTGCGAACGGCGTCTGATCTTTGAAGCGCACTTGAGGGCACTCAACCACGGCCCACGGCTTGACCACGAAACGAACCGTGCCCCGGCCCGCGACGACGGGCGGCTTCACTTCGACGGGGGGCTTCACGACGTTGGGTTGCTTCAGCTTCGTAGGCACCAGCGTGTAGCGATGCGGCGCAGCGCCGTCCTTCACTTCGAAACGATCTTCGAGGTCTGAAAAACCAGCGAGGTGCAGTTCGGCCGTCAACAGCGTGCTGGTCTCGAAGTCTGCAGAGAACGGCGTGGTGCCCACGGGCTGCCCGTTCAACGACAGCGCAGCACCAGGAGGCGTGCTCTCGAAGCGCACCGTCACCACGGTTCGCGCGATCACCTCGACGGGCTTCGCGGCCTCCGCAGGGTCGAGCGGCTCGAGCGTGACGAGCCCCAGGTTTTCCTGCACACCTTCACGGAAGCTGACCTGCCGCTGCTGCGGCTTGAAGCCGTCTTTCTCGAACGTCAGCTGCGTGTCTCCAACCGCCACCACCACGCGCGAACAGGGCGTGGTGCACACCACGTTGCCGCCGCTCTTCACGGCCGCGCCCGCCGGTTCACTGACGACCTGAAGCAGCGCCTCACGGCTCGAGGCGTTCGACATGAAGGCCCAACCGGCGGCGCCCACGGCGAGCAACGCCGCCACCGCGACGACGGCGAACACAGCGCCACCACGTTTGCGCTCGCCCTGCGTGGGCATGCTCGCTTCAGTCGGGTACTGCGCCTGCGGTGCGGGCCGTTGATCGAGCGCGCGCTCGAGGGCCTTGCGAGAATTGCTGCCGGTGCGGCCGGGCCCACGTTCGGCAGAAGTGACCTCGAGCTCGCGCTTCGGGCGCGCCTGCGACTGCGTGGCGCGCTTCGCCTTGCCGCGAAATTCTCCCGTCGGCGTGGCGCGGTCGGGAATCAGCTCTTCGCCGCGCGAGACGTCGGCCGTCTCGATGAGCAGCCGCCCTTCTTCCTGCTCGCGCGCCAGCCGCTCCCGGTAGACGTCGTGCATGAACTCCGCGAGCGCAGCGGAGCTCGAGGGCATCTTGTTGCTCAGCAGCCAGTGCTCGAGCGCCGCGCCGAGTTGCCGCGCTTCGCTGTAGCGATCTTCGCGGTTCTTCGTGAGCGCCTTCATCACGATGGCGTCGAGGTCGATGGGCACGCGCGCGTGCACCTGCGAGGGCGGCGCGATCTGACACTCGCTGACCGCGTTGAGCGTTTGAATGTCGGTGGCGCGCTTGAAGAGCCGCGTGCCGGTGAGCAGCTCGTAGAGCACGACGCCGAGCGCGAAGATGTCGGTGCGACAGTCGATCTGCTGACCGCTCGCCTGCTCGGGCGACATGTACGAGTACTTGCCCTTGAGCACGCCTGACCTGGTGACCGTGGCCTGATCTGCGGCCTTGGCGATGCCGAAGTCGACCACCTTCACGCCGCCCTCGAAGGACACGAGAATGTTCTGCGGCGAGATGTCGCGATGAACGATGTTGAGCGGCCGACCTGATTGATCAGGCTTCTTGTGCGCGTAGTCGAGGCCCGCAGCCGCATCGATGATCATGCGACAGATCAACGCGATGGGTATGGGCTTGCCCTCGCGCTCGGAGTGCTTCCACACGCGGCGCACGTCTTCGCCGTGAATGAACTCCATGGCGATGAAGTAGCTGTCGTCTTGCGCGCCGAGATCGAAGATCTGAACGATGTTCGGGTGGTTGAGCCGCGCGGCGATGCGCGCCTCGTCGAGGAACATGGTGATGAAGTCATCGTTCTCGGCGAGGTGCGGAAGAATGCGCTTCACCACCAGCAACTTCTCGAAGCCCTCAGGCCCCACCTGACGCGCGAGATAGATCTGCGCCATGCCGCCCACGGCGAGCTTCTTCAGCAGTTGGTAGCGGCCGTAGGTTTCGAGCGACACGACGAAGGAACCAGCATGCTAGGCCACCGGAGTGGTGGCGCAAACGCCTGAAACGACGGGTCACCGCTGTGTCACACGCCTGACTCGCTTCTCACGAGTTTCACGCATGAGCTGCTCGAGGTCGTCGAGCTTGCGCTGCAGCACCGGGAAGAGGAGCCGGTTGTCGTCGACGCGATCGAAGAGCGTCAAGATCTCGTCGACGGCCTTCTCGATGACCTCCGCGCGCTCGGGGCTGATGCGCCGCAAGAGCATGTCGGCGCCGGCTTCAATCAACACGCGCGCGACGGCGTCACGGGAGGCCAGCGGCTCCTGCTTCTTCTGCCCCAGACCTTCGATCACCCGCAGCTTCGGAGCGGCCTTGAGGTTCAGCTCGAGCTGGCGATCGTCGCGCTTCGACATGCGCGCACCATACGGCCCGGCTCCGACAGGGGAATTTTGTGGCCGCGCGACGTGCAGCGGCCTGTAGCGCTTGTTGATTCGCGAGGCTGATTTCCGTCGAACGCGCTTAGACTGGCGACGCATTCGATGACGAAATTCCGTGTCCTCATCGTCGACGACTCGTCGCTCAGCCGCGAAGTGCTGCGGCGCACGCTCGAGATCAACGCCACGCTGGTCGTCGTCGGTGAGGCGAAGACCGGTGAAGAAGCCATCACCATGGTGCGGGCGCTCAAGCCCGACCTCGTGACGATGGACCTCAACATGCCCGGCATGGGTGGGCTGAAGGCCATCGAAGTGGTGATGCGCGACCGCCCCACGCCCATCGTCGTCATCTCCGAGCGTTCGTCGACTTCCGGGGTCGATCTCAACTACGAGGCCATCTCGCGCGGCGCGTTGGAGCTCGTGCCCAAGTCGGCGGTGTTCGGCGCCGGCGACGACGACGTGCGTCGCTTCATCGAGCGCATGTGGCTGCTGGCTGAGGCCGGTGTCGCCGACGAAAAACCGGCGCCCCTCGCGGCCCCTGCCCCGCCGATTCCCGTCTCGACCGAGAAGCCGCTGTTGCTCGGCATCGGCGCGTCGACGGGCGGCCCCAAGGCGCTGGCCAGGTTGTTGTCGTCGCTGCCTCGCGACTTTCCGCTGCCGATCGCCATCGTGCAGCACATGGCAGAAGACTTCTTCGACTCGTTCGTTCGCTTCTTGAAAGATGCGTCGGGGCACCCCGTCGAGCAGGCCACCGCGAGCTCGAAGTTCGAAGTGGGCAAGGTGTACGTCGCGCCGCCGCGGCAGGAGCTCTTCGTTCGCGAGAACCTGACGGTGAAGTTGCTGCCGCCACCGCCCAACTCGCTCATTTCTCCGTCGGTCGACTCGCTGTTCTTTTCGATGGCCACCGCGCTCAAGGGGCGCGGCATCGGCGTGCTGCTCACCGGCATGGGAGACGACGGCGCGCAGGGGCTGCTGCGCATGCGCCGCATGGGTGCGCGCACGGTGGTGCAGGACAAGGCGAGCTGCGCGGTGTTCGGCATGCCCAAGGCCGCCGTCGAGCTCGGCGCGGCAGAGCACGTCATTGCGCTGCCCGACATCGGGCCGTTCCTCACGCGCGCCGTGAAGGGCGGCACCATCACCGGCACCACGCCTGCTTTCGTGCCAGCCGCACCGCTTCGACATTCAGAGTCAGCGCCGTCGTTGCCCGTCGTGCGCGACAGAAAAACGGTGTTGGTCGTCGACGATCAAGCCAGCGCGCTCGAGCTCGCGAAGACGACGTTGAGCCGCGCGGGCTACGAGGTGCTCACGCTCGACAACCCCATGCTGGTGGCGCGCACGCTGCGAAAGAACCCGGTCGATCTCGTGGTGCTCGAGCCCGAGCTCAAGACCATGAAGGCCGCGATGCTGGTGCAGACGCTGCGTACGCACGGCCACGGCGCGACGCCGGTCTTGCTGTGGTCGGCCATCGACGCCACCTCGCTCGCGTCACGCGCCCGTGAATGTCAGGCCACGCACGCGATTCGAAAAGGCGACACCGCCGATCTGATTCGTACCGTCGGCCGGCTCACCGCGAAGCCGTAGTCGGAGCGATCACCCACCCTCGGGCGCGCTGCTGCTCCCGCCACAAGCGGGTGTACAAGCCGCGCTCGTCACGCAGCAGCGCCTCGTGCGTTCCGCTCGCGACGACGCGGCCTTCATCGAGCACCAGAATCTGGTCGGCGCGCGCGATGGTGCGCAGACGGTGCGCGATGACGACGACGGTTCGATCTTTCACCAGCGCGTCAATGGCGGCCTGAATGCGACTCTCGGCGGCAGCATCGACTGAGGCCGTCGCTTCATCGAGCAAGACGATCGGCGCGTTCTTCAGCAGCGCCCGCGCGATCGACAGCCGCTGCTTCTCGCCACCAGAGAGCAGGTTGCCCCCTTCACCCAGCGGCGTGTCGTAGCCCCTGGGCAACGCGCGAATGAAGTCGTCGGCCTGCGCGGCCTTCGCGGCCGCGAAGACGTCTTCGTCGCTCGCGTCGACCCTCCCGAGTCGGAGGTTCTCCATCACCGTGCCGCTGAAGAGCACGACGTCTTGAAAGACCATGGCGACGTGCTGGTGCAGCGCCTCGACGGGGAAATCGTGAACGTCGACGCCGCCCACCTTCACCGCGCCGTGCTGCACGTCCCACAGCCGGGCAATGAGGTGAACGAGCGTCGACTTGCCTGAACCTGATGGGCCGACGATCGCCGTCAGCTTCTTCGCGGGCAACGTCGCGCTCACGCCGCGCAACACCGGGCGGCCCGGCTCGTACGAGAACTCCACGTCTTCCAGGGTGACGTCGGCGCTCTCTGGTGAACGACGAAGCTGTGCCGGTTCGGCCATCGTCTGCTCGGCGAGCAACCCGTCGACGCGCAAAAGCGCCCGCTGCGCGCCACGCAACGTCAACATCGCCACGCCGAGCTCAGCGAGCTGTCGACTCACGCCCGCCGAGACGACGAGGAACGTGAAGAGCGTCACCGCAGACAACGACCCCCCGAGCAGAAGAAACGTGCCGACCCACGCGACCAGCACGTACGCGAGCTCGACCACGAAGCCATAGATGCCGAGCATCGGCGCCGGCCACACCTCTGCAGCAACCATCGCGTCGCGCAGCCGCCGCATCGACGCTTCGAGCTCGCCTTCCGCACCCCGATGACGCCCGAACGTGCGCAGCACCGCGATGCCCTGAACGAATTCGACGAGCCGCGCGTTGGCGTCGCCGCTGGCGGCGATCACCTGGTCGACGCGCCGGAGGAAGAGCGGAGTCGTGAGCTGAAGCACCCCAAACGCGAGCGGCATCGTCAGCACCAACGAAAGCCCCAGTCGCCAATCGAGCAGACACAGCCCGAGACCGACGACCATCGGCAAGACGAAGCTCGCCGTGAAGAGGCCAATGAGGTGCGACCAGATCTCCTCGACCAACGCGATGTCTGTGGTGAGCACGCCGGCCAGCTCACCCGAGCGACGCGTGGTGAAGAACCCCATCGGCAAGCGCCGCAGATGGTCGGCCACACGAATGCGCGTTTTGCCCATCAAGCTGTGCGCGGCGAGAAAAATGTCGCTCATCGACCACCGGGCAAGAAACGCGCGCGCGACGACAGCGACCAACGCGCCGGCCGTCAGCTGCCAGACGAGCTCGAGCGTCAACGTGCGCGCGAGGGCCCGCTGAAGAAACAGCAACATCAACGCGAGCGGCACTGCGGTGGCGACCGACTCAGCGACGGCGAACGCCATGCCTCGCGTCAGTCGACGGTCTGTCTCGCCAGCGAGCCGACTGCCCAACGTGAAGAGCTCTCGAATCACGCCACACCTCCGACCTGCAGCGTCCACCCCTGGGCCGCCTGCTGTTCACGCCAGAGCGACTGGTAGAGCGCGCATCGCTCGAGCAAGTCGGAGTGCGGGCCTTGATCAACGACGCGGCCTGCCTCGAGCACCACGATGCGATGCGCGGTGGCGATCGTCGCCAGTCGATGCGCGATCACGAGCACCGTTCTCCCGGCGCAGAGCTCCGCCAGGGCGTCTTGAATCAGCGCTTCGTTTTCAGCGTCGGCGAACGCGGTGGCCTCATCGAGCACCAGCACCGGCGCGTCTTTGAGCAACGCCCGCGCGATCGACAAGCGCTGCTTCTCACCTCCGCTCAGCCGCGCGCCGCGTTCACCGAGGCGCGTGTCGTAGCCATCGGGCAACGCGGTGATGAAGTCGTGAGCCCGCGCCGCGCGACACGCGGCTTCGAGCTCTGCATCGGTCGCCGTTGGCCTCGCGAGCCGCAGGTTGTCGCGCACCGACCCGTAGAAGAGAAACACGTCTTGAAAGACGACCGACACGCGCGACAGCAACGCATCGAGCGGCTGCGCATCGAGCCGAACACCGCCCAGCTCCACCGCTCCAGTTGTCGGCTCCCACAGTCTCGGAACCAGGCGCGCGAGCGACGTCTTCCCTGCTCCCGACGGGCCGACCAGCGCGGTGACCTCGCCAGCACGCGCTTCGAAGTTCACCCCCGACAACGCGGTGCGGCCGTCTCCGTACACGAGCCCCACATCACGAAACGCGAGACCAAAGCCGTTGGGCGTCGAGGTGCCGGAGTCGACGAGCGACGGAGCCTCGAGCACCTTCACCAGCCGCGCGTTGCCCTCTTCGATGCGCTGAATGTTGCCGAACGCGAACATCAAACGAAGCAGCCCGAGTAACAGCTGCGGGCCAAGCACGAGGAACAACGTCAGACTCTCGAGCGACAACCGCCCCGAGAGATGCAGCCAACCGCCGAGCGGCATCAACACCACGAGGCTCGAGCCGATGATCGCCGAGAACGCGCCAAACGAGCTGCCGCTGCGCCGCATGTAGCCCTCGACCCACGCCAGACCTGCGTCGATGGACCTCGCCAGCGCGCCGAAGCGCTGGGCTGACAACCCGAACGCCTTGATGACGTGAATGCCGCGGAAGTACTCGAGCAACGCGCTGTTCGTCTGATCTTGAACGGCGAGCCACCCGCGATGCACTTCGTCCATGCCGCGCATGGCGGCGCCCATCACGCCAATCGCGATCGGCGCAACGACCAACGTGCCCAGCGCCATGCGCCAGTCGACGAACAACAACGCGACGAAGGTCACCAGAGGCACCGAGAACGCCGCGACAGCGTCGGGGAAATGGTGCGCGACGAAGCTCTCGATTTGCCCCACGTCGTCCATCACCAGGCGCTTGAGCTCGCCGCTCGTGCGCTTCGCGAAGAACGACAGCGGCACGTCACCCAGCTTGCGAACGAGGCGCAGCCGCAGGTCGTGAAGAATGTGAAACGCGGCGTAGTGCGCAGCCATGGTCGATGCCGACAAGCACGCGAAGCGCGCGAGCACCGCTGCGACGCCCCACGCACACAGGGTTCGCAGCACCTCGCCGTCGGGGCTTTCAGAGAAGACGACGGGCGCCATGCGGGCCACCACGAAAGCCGGCACGAGCGCCAGCGCCGAGCCGAGCACCGACAACGCAGCGGAGCTCGCCAGCAGGAGCCGTCGTGTACCGAGCAAGTAGAGCAGGCCCTTCGAACCGCTCAGCGCATGCGGAGCCACTTGCACTGGTTCGACCGCCGCCGGCAGCGCTTCTATCGCGTTCATGCAGGCACGCGTATTCGCTATTGCAATTCAAAGTCAAATACACCCATTTGGAGGACTTCTGGCGACGAGTGCCAAGATGTGGGCCCCAATGTCGATTCGTGCCGTGCTCGCAGTACTCGTGGTGTCTGGCGCAGTTGCTCACGCCGAAGCACCGAAGCTCAAAGCCCGCCTCGCCGTCGAGACGCACGGCGCGGGCTTCAACTCAGGCGCGGGAGGTTCGCTGCTGGGGCTCGCCTTCGGCGGAGGGCTTCGCGCCGGCTTCGGCAACGAGCGCTGGGGCTTGTTTCTGCACGTCGAGAACGACGTGTGGGGCGGCACCAACTACGACGCGGGGCTGGTGCCGGGCGTGTTGAACGTGGGCCTCGGAGGAGAACACCGCTTCGCCGACGGACTCATTCGCACCGCCGTCGCGTTCGGGACCTCGACGCTGCTCTTCGACACCGTGCTCGACAAAGCAGGCTCCACGGGGCTGTACCTCGACGTGCGGCCGCTCGGCATTCGCTGGAAAATTCCCAAGACGATCCTCACCTTCGGCATCGACCCGCTCGGTCTGACGTTTCTCATGCCGGTGATGACTGGCCTGCCGCTGGTGCGCATTCAGTTCCGCACGTCGCTGTGTCTCGAGGTCACGTTGTGACAGCGCGCCTCGTTGCGATCGCGCTGCTGGCTGCCCTGCCCGCGCAGGCCTTCAGCATCGCCACCGCGTTCTCGTCTCCGTGCCACGAGCCGTTGACGGCGGCGGCGTTCGCCCGCGCGCGCGCCACGTTCCCCGCAGAAACGATCCCTCCCGCGCCGACGGAGCTCGAGCGGCGTGTGTCGGAAGACTTCGCGAAGAACTTCGGCGCCGCCGACGTGCCCGTCGAATACCGCTACGCACAGATGAGCCTCATCATGGGCGTGCGCGCGCCGGACACCGGCGGGCACTCGCTGCTCGACCTCGACAACACGCGAATTCTTCACACCGTGCCGCACGACCAATACGCGCACGCGCTCCGAGGCGGCGATGACGACGGAGAACAAGGCAACGAGGTGGTGGCAGAGGGCGTGCGCGTCACCGTCAACGCGTTGATGGCGCAGGCGCGTGAAGCGCTCTCGAAGCCGCGCGACGCGCAATACATCGGCGTGACCTACGACATCGACGGGTACGGGCTCGTCGAGCTGCGGGTGTGGGCGCCGGCGTACTTCGCAGGTCGCGCCGCGCACGCAGTGCAAGACTCGTTTTCGCACTCGTTTCGTACCGACGGGTTCCACCGCGTCACGCACTTCTTCAACTACGCCGACGCCATCAGCCCCCGCTACGACGAAGCGCGCGACGGCTTTCGGCACTCCGGCAGCATGGACAAATGCGGCCACGCGACCGAGACCATCACCAACGCCGCGACCGAGGCGACCGTCGCGCTGCTCAACGCGGTCAACTCACAGCCTGCGCTCGACGCGATGTTGGCCCAGTGGGTCACCATTCAGCCTGGCTGCAACCGCGAGAATGCGTACTGCGACTCACCGTGGCTCGCGCTCGCCGCGCAAGACGTGACGGAGCCGTACCTCGGCTGCTCGAGCGCCCAGGGGCTGCTCTTCGCCGGCGCGCTTGTTTCGTTGCTCCGGCGTCGCGTCTCGAAGAAATAACGGCGCATGCGCGCGACTGTTTTTCAGCACGAGACACACGAAGACCTGGGCTTGCTTGAAGGCGTGCTGCGCGACGCCGGCTACGACATCACGGTGCGGTTTCGGAGCGTCGAACATCGCGACCTCGACGCAGACCTGCTCGTGGTGCTCGGCGGCTCGATGAGCGTGACGGCCGTCGAGCAGCACCCGTTTCTGCGCGATGCGCTGGGGCTGTTGACCGAACGGTTCGCGCTCGATCGCCCGATGCTCGGCATCTGTCTGGGCGCGCAGCTGCTCGCGACGGCCACCGGCGGTACGGTGACGCGCGGCAAGAATGGCTTCGAAGTCGGCGTCGCGCCGGTTCGGTGGACCAGAGACGGCCTCGACGACCTCGCCGTGAAAGGGTTGCCGGCGAAGTCGATGGTCGCGCATTGGCACGAAGACACGTGGTCTGCGGTGCCGAACTCGAAGTTGCTCGCGTCGACAGATCGATACACGCAGCAGGCGTTTCGAGTCGGGCGCAGCGTGGGGCTGCAGTTTCACGTCGAGCTGACGGCGCAGCGCTTCGGAGAGTGGCTCGAGAGAGATCGCGAGCTGCTCGAGCTCGACGGAAAAAATGTCGACGAGCTGAAGGCCGCGCTGCCGAAGCTCGCCGCTGTCGAAGAGCAGAACACCCTGTTCCTCGAGCGGCTGGTGCGATCGCTGCGCTGAGCTCCAGAAACAACAAAACCTTCCTGATTTCTCAGGAAGGTTTCGGAGTGCCCAGGGAGGGATTCGAACCCTCACGCCGCGAGGCGCCACCCCCTCAAGATGGTGTGTCTACCAATTCCACCACCTGGGCTATTCGAACTGTCTTTCTGCACCTGCGAAAGCGACGCCCTAGTACCAGATCGCCTGACGACGGGAAGCGCTTTCTTACTGGTTCGGCAGCTTATCGGCGGGAACCGCGTCGTTCGCCGACGGAGCGGAAGGCGCAGGTGCCGGCGCAGGCGGCGTTTCGCCCGGCGCAGCTTCGGCAGGCACGGGAGAAGGAATCGGCGCCGTGTTGGTCGGCAGTGCGGGCTCCGCGTCGGCGAGGTCGGCCGAAACAGACGTGCGCAGACCAACGAACGAGAGGCCCAGCGACGTGAGGAAGAAAGCCATCGCGAAGAACGCGGTGAGCTTGGTCAGGAAGGTCGCCGCGCCGCGGCCACCGAACGCAGACGTCGCCGCACCACCACCGAGCGCCGCACCCATGCCCGCGTCTTTCCCGGGCTGCAGGAGGATCACGAAGATCATGAAGATGCAGAGGATGACGTGAACGACGGTGAAGAAGGTCAACATAGGGGGCCGCTCCTAAGCACACGAGAGGTCGGGGAACAACCTCACGCTTTGGCTTTCACAATGGCCGCGAAATCGGCCGCCTTCAGACTCGCTCCACCGACCAGCGCGCCGTCGATGTCGGGCATCGACAACAGCTCGACCGCGTTGTCGCCCTTCACCGAGCCGCCGTACTGAATTCGCACCTGCGCAGAGGTCTCTGCGCCCCACAGGCCCGTCAGCAGGCCGCGAATGTGCGCGTGAACGTCTTGAGCCTGCCGCGAGGTCGCCGTCTTGCCCGTGCCGATGGCCCAGACGGGCTCGTACGCGATGACGAACGACGCGCCTTCTTTCGCGCCGAAGCCCTGCAGGCAGCCCTTCACCTGCGTCTCAACGACGCTCAACGTCTTGCCGCCTTCACGTTCTTCCAGCGTCTCGCCCACGCAGATGATGGGCAGCATGCCGGCCTTGAGCACGGCGGCGACCTTGCGGTTCACGCCCGCGTCGGTCTCGCCGAAGTACTGGCGACGCTCGGAGTGGCCCAGAATCACCCACGAGCAGCCGACCTCTTTGAGCATCGGCGCGGCGATTTCGCCGGTGAACGCGCCCGACTCGCTCGCGTGGCAGTTCTGGCCCGCCAGCGCGATGTTCGAGTCTTCCAGCGCTTTGGCCACCGGGTGCAGCGCGGTGAACGGCGGCGCGATGGCGATCTCCACACGATCACGAACCTGCGAGACGGCGTTGCGCAGCTCACGCACCAGCGCGAGCGAATCGCCCACCGACTTGTTCATCTTCCAGTTGCCCGCGATGAAGCAGCGCCGTGTCATGAGAATCACTCCAGGGCTTTGAGGCCCGGGAGCTCCTTGCCTTCGAGGAATTCCAACGACGCGCCGCCACCCGTCGACACGTGCGTCATCTTGTCTGCGAGCTTGAACTCATTGACCGCCGCGGCCGAGTCACCGCCGCCGATCACCGTCTGCGCCTCTTTGTTGTTGGCCATCGCCACGGCGACCGACTTCGTGCCTTCGGCGAACTTCGCGACCTCGAACAAGCCCATGGGCCCGTTCCACAACACGGTCTTCGCGTCGCGGAGGTGCTGCGTATAGAGCGAGCGCGTCTTGCCGCCGATGTCGAGACCCATGAGGTCCTTCGGAATGGCGCGCTCCAACACGTCGATGGCTTTGCTGTTCGCGTCGGGCGAGGTGCCGCACACGTGGTCCACCGGCAACACCAGGTCGACGCCGAGCCGCTTCGCGCTCTCGAGCAGCCGTGACGCGAGCCCGAGCTTGTCCTCTTCGACGCGGCTCTTGCCCACTTCAATGCCCTCGGCCTTCAAGAACGTGTACGCCATCGCCCCGCCGACGAGCATCGTCTGGCACTTCGGCAGCAGGTTCTCGATGACCTTGATCTTGTCGGACACCTTCGAGCCGCCCAGCACGACCACGAAGGGCTTTTCGGCGCCCTTCACAATCTTGCCCAGCTGCTCGAGCTCCTTGCGAATGAGCAGGCCGGCGCACTTCTCTTTCATGAAGGGCACCATGCCCGCCGTCGACGCGTGGGCCCGGTGCGCGGTGCCGAAGGCGTCGTTGCAGTACACGTCGGCGTTGTCGGCGAGCTGCCGCGCGAAGGCCTCGTCGTTCGCTTCTTCCTGTTTGTGGAAGCGGAGGTTCTCGAGCACCAGCACCTGATTGGGCTTGAGCTCGCGGGCCTGCTTACCCACGCCCTCGCCGATGCAGTCGTCGGCCATCAACACCTCGTGCTGCTTGCCGAGCAGCATCGCCAGGTGTCGGGCCACCGGCATCAGCGACAACTTTTCGTCGACGCCTTTGGGGCGCCCGAGGTGCGAGGCGAGAATCGGCTTCCCGCCCGCGGCGAGGATCTTCCGAATGGTCGGCAGCGCTTCACGAATGCGCGTGTCGTCGGTGATGTGCTGCGCGTCGTCGAGGGGCACATTGAAGTCGACCCGAACGAAGACGCGTTTCCCCGTGAGCTGCAGCTCGTCGATGTAGCGGACCATGGCGGCTTACTTCTGCGCGACGAGGTACTTGGCGACGTCGACCATGCGCGAGCTGTAGCCCCACTCATTGTCGTACCAGGCGAAGACCTTGAGGAACGTGCCGTCGATGAGGCTGGTCTGCGTCGAGTCGAAGATCGCGCTGTGCGGGTTGTCGTTGTAGTCGATGCTCACCGTCTGCTCGGTGTCGTACTGCAGCACGCCCTTGAGCTTGCCGTCGGCCGCGGCCTTCATCGCCGCGTGCACTTCGTCGACGGTGACTGACTTCTTGAGCGAGACCGTCAAGTCGACGAGCGAGACGTTGGGCGTCGGCACACGAATCGACGCGCCGTTCAGCTTGCCCTTGAGCTCGGGGATCACCTCGCCAATGGCCTTGGCCGCACCAGTCGACGTGGGGATCATCGAGAGCGCCGCGGCGCGCGCACGTCGCGGGTCGTCGTGCACGAGGTCGAGAATGCGCTGATCGTTGGTGTAGCTGTGAATGGTCGTCATCAGGCCGCGCTCGATGCCGAACGAGTCGTTGAGCACCTTGGCCACGGGCGAAAGGCAGTTCGTCGTGCAGCTCGCGTTGCTGATGATGTGGTGCTTCGCGGCGTCGTACTTCTCGTGGTTGATGCCGAAGCACACCGTGAGATCGCTGTTCTTGCCGGGCGCCGACAACAGCACCTTCTTGGCGCCGGCCTGCAGGTGCAGCTCGGCCTTCTCACGCGCAGTGAAGCGCCCAGTGCACTCCAGCACCACGTCGACGCCGAGCTCCTTCCACGGGAGCTTCGCGGGGTCTTTCTCGGCGGTGACCTTGTAGGCCTTGCCGTCGATGGTGATGGAGTTCTCGGTCGACGTGACCGTGCCGGGCCAGTTGCGGTGCACCGAGTCGTACTTGAAGAGGTGCGCCAGCGTGGCCGGCTTGTCGAGATCGTTGATGGCGACGATCTCGATGTCCTTCTCCTGTCGGGACAGCGCGGCGCGAAGCACCATGCGGCCGATGCGGCCGAAACCGTTGATCGCAAACTTGATGGCCATGACGTGACTCCTTGATTGAAGGGGAAAGCGAGAGCGCCGACCTTCTAGCTGCGACGACGGCGAACGACGAGAAGAACGAGGAGCCCCAGCAACTCGGTCGGTGCGCTGCTGCAGCCGCCGCCCTGAAAGCCGAGCTTCGGCGCCACCGGCTCACTGCCGCCGCCGGTGCCTGAGCCGCCGCCCATCGGTGCGCCGCCGCCGCCGCTTCCGCCGCCGGTGCCACCACCCGTCATGCCCGAATCAGGTTGACCTGCGTCGACAGGCTCGACGACCCCTGCGTCGAAGCCGCCGTCGAGCGGCGTGCCTGCGTCGACGTCGACGACGCCGCCATCAAACGAACCAGGCGAGAGGAAACCCAGCACCCGACGCATGACCTCTGCGCGCTGCGCTGCGCCGACCACCGTCTCGAAGGGGAAGCCGAAGAACACCGTCTGCCCGGCAGTGCCAATGGCCGCGTTACCGCCCGCGCTGTAGCTGCCGAGCGAGATCGCCGCGCTCGTCGCGTTGACCGCAGGTGGCGCGCCCGCATTGAAAGAGCCGCTGTTGCCGTCGTCGAGCGTGATGCCGGGCACGCCCATGAGCGGCCCCGCGCCAGTCACCGACAACGAGCCAGTCGTACCGGGCGCCATGCCCGAGAACGTCGCCGACAAGAACGCCGAGGCCGCCACGCCGTCGCCTGAAAAGAACACCGGCAGGTTCCGCGTGCGGAAGTCCGTCACCACGCCCTGCTCCAACGACGTGAGCGCCGCCCCGCCCTGCTTGCCCCGCCCGACGAACCACGTGAGCAACGAATACGGAGCCAGCGGCACGTCGACCGCCGTCACCGCGTCAGACTCAGCGGTGTCGAAGCCAACGGAGTTTGCGTCGAGCGCCGCGCCGGTGAGCCGCGCTGCGCTCCCGTCGTTCATCTTCTCGACGAAGATTCGGAGCACGTCACCCAGGCCGTACGCAGCGGGGAACGTCTCCGTCTTGCCGATGGCGGCCTCGAGGCGATCGAACCCGTTGACGATGAGCACGAAGGGCTGCCCGGCAGTCGGCCGCCGCGCGCCCACCACCGCCGAAGGAAACGACTCACCGCCTTCGTTGAGCGCCGTCACGCGGAAGTACTTCGCCGCCGCGGCGGGCAACGGGAGCCGCAACGAGGTGGTCGCCACGTCGACGCCGTTGTCCCACGCGAGGCCGTCGTCGCTCGAATACACGCGGTACGCCTGCGCCGCGTTGCCACGCACGTTCTGCGAGTCGACCGGAGGCGAGCGCCAGCGCACCACCGCGTCACCGTTGCTCTGGTTGAGCGCCGCGAGGTGCGTGGGCGGCTCCGGCGGCAACCGCACCGGCACGCCGTCCTTGTTCGCGAAGTACTTGATGATGCCCTGCGCGATGGCGCGCGCGGCGACGTAGCGGAAGCCCGGCTCCTTCAGGTGCGCTGCGTCGGCTGCGGCGTCGTGAAAGGCGATCTCGAGCAGCACCGAGGGCGTGTCGGGGTTGTTGTTGGGGTTGAGCTCGCCGAAGTTGGCCGAGCGAACCTGGCGATCTCGCCAGGTCGGCTGGTTCCAACCCGCGTCTTGTTTGAAGTCGTTCATCAACTCCGTGTGAATGGCGTTCGCGAGCTGCATGCCACCGTCGACGCCGGTGAAGTTGAGCGTGCCGTCGACGGGGTTCGGCCCATAAACAAACGTGATGGTTCCCACCGCAGACGCGTTGGCGGCGTTGGTGTGCCACGCCACGTACACGGCGTCTTCTCCGGGTTCGTGCATCCACGCGGTGAAGCGCGGGCGCGTGTTGATGTCGTTGGTGCGATCGGCGCTGGGCGTGTTCGACGACGGCGCCCACACCGAAATCGGCGCGCCGGCCCACTGCGCCTGGTACCGCGACGACTCTTCGAAGCGCGGGCGGCCGCTGACGCCCATGCCGCGATCGATGAAGCCCATGCCACCGCCCAGCTTCACCGCGTCGAGCGACACGTTCTTGCCCGTGGGGTTCGCCGAGTCGTTGTGCACGACGACGCGCGCCGGCTGCGACGCGCGGAAATAGAAGCGGCCCAACTGCACCCACGTGTTGCCGTGCCGCTGTTGGTTCACGCGAAAGCCAGTCGTGCCGCCGGCGTGCACCACCTCGTAGTGCGCGTCGGTGACCCGCGCCGAGAACGGCGTGTACGAAACCGAGACCTCGTAATACCCGTCGGCCGGCACTGTCAGCGTGTAGCTGGCCGACGCGGTCGGCGTGGCGCTGGCCAGCATCAGGCGGTTGGTGCCATCAAAAGGCAGAAAGTCGCCCGCCATCGGGAAGGTCGGGCGCCGCCAGCCCTTCGCGGAGGAGTCGATGAACGACGCGGCGTCTCCATTCTCTGAATAGCCGGGCTCACCGTTGTCGAGCAGCACGAGGTTGGTCTGCAGGTCGAGCTCGCGCACCGGCACCACGCGCGCGCCGGCGTTGAGCAGCAGCGGCATCAGGTACTGGCTCAGCGTCTCGATGCTGACGAGATCTTCGACGATGTCGTTGGTGTTGCCGCGCTGCGTGCGCCACGCCCCGGTTTCCCAGGTGAAGCCGTGGCCCGGAGAGAGGTAGATGACCTTGCCCGCCAGCGCGCCCACGCCCGTCACGTGTGACGAGGCCGAACCGCCGATGCGCGGCGTGCGGCGCTCAGGTCGAACGACGGCCGGCGAGTCGGGCGTGATCGTCGGCTCCCAGACCTTCGGCTCGTGCGGGTAGATGGTGACGCCTTCAGGAGGTTCGAGACCGCAGTCGTCGGCCCACTGCGCAGCCGCCGTGAACGAACACACCAGGACGCCGAAGACGAGCAAGCGCATGCACGCCCGCATAGCTCGATTTCACGCGCGCGGGGGTGCGGCTAGACCGACCAGCGCATCACGTAACGATGCCGTTCCCCATCGAGCGGCCGTGCTCGATGCGCGGCACCATCGCAAGGAAGGTCGTCGAAGTACGTGGGGACTTCGAGTTCAGGCGGTCGACGGCGCGAGAGCCCAGCGCTCGGAGCGCGTCGCGCCGCTGAACGATCTGGCCACACGGCGCGAGCCACGTGACGAAGACTTGAGCTGCGACGTCACCGCGGTGCCCAACGTGTCGATCAACAACACTGAAACTGAACGCCCGAACTCGAGCCGCGGCTCGACCATGCGCGCGGTGTAGCGATCAAGGCGCGTGAGTCACCGGCGGCAACGGAGGCTCGAAGCAGGTGATGCGACCTTCGAAGACGCTGCAGCGGCCGACCGGAGACTGCGCGCATTGCACGTCTTGATACGAGCGCTTGCAGTCCCACCCGCACGCGAAGCCGCTGTCGGTCTGTACACACTTCGCACCGCCGAGTTGCTTCGTGGCGACGAACGCATGGATCACCTCTGGCTTCGGGTCCCAACAGTGGACGTCGTCATGTCGCGTCGCGCACACACCCCACGGCGTCTGCGCGCACGCGAGCTTGTTGGGCGAGGTCACGCACGCATAGCCACACGCCACGTCGCGGTACTTCGCGCGGCACACCGGCGCACCGGGAATGCCCGCGTCTTCGTGAAAGCGCACTTCGTCGGGCGGGTCCCAGCACACGAGCCGTCGTTCGATGCGCTCGCAGCGACCTTGCGGTGTCTGGGCGCACTTCACTTCGTCCAGCTCTGCGCGGCAGTGAAACCCACACGCCGTCTGCATGCCTGACGTGCGGCACTCGGGCGTCTGCGTCAGAACCATCATCACGAGGGCGGTCACCATGCAGCGCCCTACGGACGATTTTTCGAGCGTATTTACGTGCGCGTGTCGCTTTGACGATTTGTCAGAAAAAAACCGGAGCGACTTCGCGTCGCCCCGGCTTCACTTCACAACTTCAGCTGGAACTTCTCCATCGCGCCCTCACCGAGCACGAGGTGAACCTGGCCGACCTTCGCTGCGAGCTCCTTGTACGCCTCGAGTTCCTTGAGGCGCACGAGCAGCGGGTTCTCAGCGAGGACCTTCGCCGTCTGCGCGAGGCTGCGCGTTGCAGCCGTCTCCTCACGGCGGAGGATGACGTTCGCCTCTGCTTCCTTCTGGGCCTGAATCACCTTGTTGAGGAGCTCCTTCATCTCGCCCGGCAGCACGACGTCCTTCACGCCGAGCTCGATGAGCTCCAGCCCGACGCCGAGGGCGCGCTCACGCACCGACGGCGTCATCACCTTCGACAGCTCGTCACGCACACCCAGCAGCTCATCGAGCGTGCGGGTGGTGATCGCCTCACGAGCCGACAGCTGCATCGCCAGGTACACGACGTCGTCCGGAGCGCGCGCCACGACTGCGAGGCGCTTTGCGTCCTTCACGCGGAACGTCGCGCTCAAGTTGAGGCGCAGCGTCACACGATCCTTCGTCATGACCTCCTGACCGGTCACCGCGAGCACGCGCTCACGGAGATCGATCAACGCGTAGCTCACCGTACGCAGCGTGTTCCAGGCCGCGTGACGGCCGGCGCTCAACACCTCGTCGAGCTGCCCGTTGACGTAGCGAACGGCCACCGAGCCTTCCGGCACCGTCACCTCCACGTAGTCGCGGGCCTTCGCGAGCGCCGCCACGTCGGGCTGCAACACCTTCGCCTCCACGGCGCTGGTGTCGATGACCTCGACCTTGATCAGCGGCGTCACCTTGCCGGTCTCGCGATCGACCAGGCGGTCCACCGACCAGAGCTGGTGCACACCGGCGCCGAGCCACAACACCGGCTTGCCACGACGGGTGACGAGGGCGCGCTCGTGCTCGGCCAACGAGATGACCTTCAGATCATCCGCGGGCACCAGCGCGAGACGCTTCTCATCGAGCTCGGCGAGCAGCTGCGCCGTCTGCACCTTCTCGACGCGCAGCCGCGCGAACGCAGCCCACACCTGATGAATGCCGGGGTTCAAGTACTTCACCGGGCGGCCGTCCTCGAGGAGGAAGGCGCGCTCGTTGGTCATGATTTCAATCTTCATGTCGCGTCTCCTTGGTGCTGCGGGTTGAACAGTCTTCGAAAAGTGGGAGCCCGTCGGGTTCACGGAAGCACGCGCGTTGCCCTGACTTCAGGCGCCACGAACGCACGTCCACTCGAGCGTCCGAGACAGGCGAACCTCGTGCGGCCCTCTTCGAAGTGAAGACAGAGGTTGGCGACGCGTTGGCGTGAACCGGAGGCGCGAGGGCTTCGTGCCCATGGCCGCGTATGCATCTGCTTGCCCGACGTTCTCCCGGTGGGGCGAGAAGGATTTGAACCTTCGACACACGGAGGCGGGTCCGTTGCTCTACCAGTTGAGCTATCGCTCCGGCTGTTTCAGGCCGGGATATGCAACCAACGTCGCTGTTCGAACCACCATGAATTGACGTGGACGGATGAACGGTCTCCCGTACCCACCACGAACCGGTGCAGCTTCGTTTGTTGACGACGCAGCCGACGAAAGTCCGTAATTCTCCCTGACGTGGCTACGCCTCCTTTTCAACCCGAGAAGCGCCCGACGAACTTCCTGGCCTCGGTGCTCTACGCGTGGAACGGGCTCATCCACACCGTCGTGCACCAGCGCAACATGCGCATGCACATCATCTCCGGCCTGCTGGTGGGGCTCGTGGGCAGCGGCATCGCGCTGGGGCTCGCCGAGAAGGTCACGCTGATCTTCTGTGTGCTGTTGGTGCTCTTCGCCGAGATGTTGAACTCCGCGCTCGAGCAGCTGGTCGACCTCGCCATTCAACAGTTCGATGAGAAGGCGAAGCTCACCAAAGACATCGCGGCGGCCGGCGTGCTGGTGCTCGCCATCGGCACCGTCGTCATCTTCGCCGCCGTGCTGGTGCACAACGCGAGCACCATCTTCGGCAGCCTCGCGGCGGTGGAACGACAAGTGGCCTTCGGAGTGCCACTCACCTTCTTCGGCGGCGCGTTGATGCACGAGCAGAAGAAGCCGGTGTGGCTCGACGTGGTGTTCGGCCTCGGCGCGTTCGGCACGTGGGCCGCGACCTTGTCGTGGACCGAGAGCCAGGTCTTCTCGGCGATGATCTTCGGGTTGCTCGTGGTCTGCGCCGGCGCCGCCGTCAGTCGTCAACGCGCGCGGCTGCACACGAAGCGCGGCTGAAGCGTCTCCCACGTATGCGCATCGTCGGAATCTCCGCCACGGTCATCGCGCTCTTCGCCGCGTGGATGTTCTTTCACGGCCGCTACTTCGTCGAAGGTGGTCGCGCGCCGTGGGCCGTCATCAATGATCGCAGCGACGTGCTGGCCGAAGCCCTTCAGCGCGGCGTGAGCGACGCGGAGCGCGCCTCGGCCATGCGGCACGCGCTCTCACGCAAACGCCACGAGGCGGTGACGATGCTGCTCGCGAGCGGGCTCAAGCCAAACCCCAGCCGCTGCGAGTTGGGCGTCGACGTGCCGCTCACGTTGCTGATGCTCGACGCAGGCGCGACGACAGAACGGTGTGACCAGGCGCTCCTCCCGAACTTCATCGCCCACGAAGCCGACACCGTGCCCGAGCCGACGTTGCTCGCGGTGGTGGCCCGGCTCGTCGAGCGCGGCGCCGACGTGAACGCGAAAGACTTGAACGGCCGCAACGCGCTGAGCGTCGCGAAGGCGCTCAAGCTGAGGGCGCTCGCCGCGTGGCTCGAAGACCCGACGCAGCCGCTCGATGAAGAAGCGAAGAGCGCGCCGAAGCCCGCGCTGCGCGGCGGCGCGCTGAAGCTCGCGCGCGACGACTTCAAGTTCGTCTGTGACGGCGAGGCGCAACCCAACGCGCCGGCGTACGTGCGTGAACCGGGCACCGTGTCACCGGTGCTCAACTTCGAGCGCCGCGGCGACACGTTATTCTGGCCGGGCCGCAAGCTCCCGCACTGGTGGTCGACGGCCGACGACGTGCGCCACACGCAGCTGGTCGCGTGCGTACGGGTCACGGCGAAGACCGTCGTCAACCAGTGCCACTACGAAGGCCGCGGCGGCGGCATCACCGTCTTCGATGCCGACTACGAGTTCATCGTGCGCGAGGCGATCTCGGCGAATGAAGTGGCGCGTACTTCGGTGTCGCTGACCAACGCGCGGCCACGGTGCGACATGTTCAAGTCGGGCACACAGCAAGAAGGTGCCTACCCCGACTACAGCGCCGCGCTGCGCACCTTCATCGCGTCGCTCGTCGTCACGCCGGGGCCCTGAAAAAACAAAGCCCGGCGCGAAGGCCGGGCTCCTGACTGCCTCAGCGACACCGGGCCGCTGGTCTGCTGCTGACCCACTTGAGGGCTCTGCCCCCGGCGCCGGGCCGGAGCTCAGAGCGACCCAGGGGGCTCGCACTGTTACGCGCTGACGCGAACTTCCTGCGTCGTCGCGCCGTCCACGGGCTTGATCTCTTTCAGGTTACAGGTGACCTGATCGATCAGCTCCGTGGCGATATCGAGAATCTGGTTCGGGGTGTAACCGCCGGCCTGCAGCTGCGCAAAGAACGTGTGCGCGAGAATCTTGGTGCCCTTCTTGTCCGTGCTCATCAGTGCGACCTCCAATGAAGCGGACGTGTTTACACGCTGCGTGCCACGCTGCTGACACGTGAAACAGTGAACAAAATCAACAGAGTGACCCCGTTCCGGTGTCGTAAAGTGCGAAGTCCGCTACGCAGCTGGAACGGACGCAGCGCGAAGCACGTGAGGCACTACCCAAGTCGAATCAGGTACTTGTGGAGCTGACCTGAAGAGAGGCATAAGCCCGCGCCGTGCCGTCGTACCGCGTCAACAACCTCGCGCTGTGGCTCGACGAGCCTGATTCCCTGCTGACGAAGAAGGCAGCAGAGAAGCTCGGCGTCACCGCAGCAGACCTCGTCAATGTCCGCGTGGTGCGCAGCGTGCTCGACGCCCGCAAGAAGAACAGCCCGCGCTACATCCACACCGTCGAGGTCGAGTTCGCCAAAGGCAAGTTGCCCAGGACGATGCCGCCGGACGTGAGCGAGGTGGACCCGCCGTTGCCTGAAGCGGCGCCGGTGAAGCGACAGCCCGATCAGCGCCCCATCATCATCGGCATGGGCCCGGCTGGTTTGTTCTGCGCCTGGGAGCTGGCGCTGCGCGGCGTGAAGTCGATCTTGTTGGACCGCGGTCGCGACGTGATTCAGCGCCGCAAAGACGTGGCGAAGTTGATGCGCGACGGCACGCTGCTGCCCGAGAGCAACATGAGCTTCGGCGAAGGCGGCGCGGGCGCGTACACCGACGGCAAGCTGTCGACGCGCATCAACCACCCGCATGTGCGCCGCGTCATCGAGACGTTCGCGAAGTACGGCGCGCCAGATCGAATTCTCGTGCAGGGCAAGCCGCACATCGGCAGCGACTTGTTGCCGTTGGCCGTCGAGAAGATGCGCCTCGACCTGCAGCAGATGGGCGTCGAGGTCCGCTTCGAGACGCGCGTCGACGACATCCTCTCGAAAGACGGCAAGTGCACCGGCGTGCGGCTGTCTGACGGCACGGAGCTCCACAGCGATCGCGTGATCCTCGTGGTCGGCAATTCAGCGCGGGAGCTGTTCGAGAAGTTCGCCAGCGATGAGCGCGTGTTCATCGAGCCAAAGCCCTTCGCGCTCGGCTTTCGTGCAGAGCACCCGCAGGCGCTCATCAACGCGATTCAGTACGGCGACAAGTTCGCCGCGAACTCGAAGCTGCCGGCCGCCGACTACAAGCTGGCCGAGAACCTCTCAGTCGACGGTGACGTGCGCGGCGTGTTCTCGTTCTGCATGTGCCCGGGCGGCATCGTGGTGCCTACGCCGACTGAAGAAGGCATGCAGTGCACCAACGGCATGTCGAACTCGCACCGCAACGCGAAGTACGCGAACGCGGGCGTGGTCGTCTCCGTCACCGTGGAGGACTACGCGAAGGAGGGCTTCACCGGGCCGCTCGCCGGCATCGCGTTTCAGCGCTACTGGGAAACCAAGGCCTACGAGCTGGGCGGCGGGAAGTTCTTCGCGCCGGCGCAGTCGATCCCCGACTACCTCGCGGGGCGGTTGAAGAAAGAACCGGGCGGCACGACGTACCGGCCCGGCCTCGCGCACGTCGACTTGAACCGCCTGTTCCCCGGCTGGCTCACGGCGTCGTTGAAGCAGGCCCTGCGCGCGTTCGACCGCCGCATGAAGGGCTTCATCACTGACGACGCGAACCTCATCGGCATCGAGGCGCGCACCTCGACACCGCTGCGCATCACGCGCGACGAGCAGCTGCAGTCGGTCTCGATGAAGGGCCTCTACCCCGGCGGTGAAGGCGCCGGCTACGCGGGCGGCATCGTGTCGTCGGGCATCGACGGCCTGCGCATCGCCGAGCAGATCTGCGCGGAGCTCTCGTGAAGTACGCGGTGCGCAGCAAAGACGGCGAGCTGACCTTCGAGAGCTTCGAGCAGCTCAAAGAAGCGGCGACGGCCGGGCTCGTCGAAGGTGACGACGAGGTGCTGCGCGAAGGCGAGACCGTCTGGCGCAAAGCCAACGAGCTGCCGAAGTTGATGACGAAGCTGGCGACGAAGAAAAAGTTCAACCCGATGCTGGTGTGGATCGGGCTGTCCGTGCTCGGAGCCATCGGGGCCTTCGTCGCCATTCGCAACGGCAACATGAAGGACAAGCCGGAGCTCTACGTGTTCGGGCTGGTGCTGGCGTTCGCGGTGGTCGGCGTGTTGTTCAAGGTGACGGCCGACACCGCGAAGCGCAGGTGACGGTCACTTCTTCGGCGCGACGGCCTTCTTGATGGCCTTGAACACGTCGGGGACTGCCGTGCCGTTGGCCGCGTTGACGATGAACGTGGGCACGCTGCCGCCCGGGCTCGTGTAGAGGTAGTAGGTCGCGTTGGTCTTCTTGCCGCCGTCAGCGCTCTCGAGCAGCCAGTACCCGTCGTTGATGCGCACGCGCACCACGTCTTTCTTTTCGGGCACCGCCGCGTCGGCCTTCTCAGGCGTCGCCGTCGTCCACGAGACCTTGTAGGCGCCGCTGCCGTCGTCCTTCATCGTGCTCTCGTCTTTCAAGACGATGACGTAGTCGCGCTGGGCGACCATCGGCGCCTTGATGCGCGAGTAGAAGTAGATCTCTTTGTCGCCTTCCGAGCGCGAGATGACCTTCGCTTCTTCGGTGTACGGCATGGTCTTCGGGTACGCCTCGACGGCACGAATGACGTCCCACACGGCCCTGGGCGCCGCGTCGATGGTGCCGTTGGCCTTCATTTCCTTCACTTCGCTGCCCGGTTTGTCGCGGCGGAACACCTTGACGCCGTCGGTCTCGGCGGCGACCTCCCACTTCGGGTCGGCGGACAACAGCAACAAAGGAACGAGGGCGAGGTGCAGCATGATCACATCCTGTCGAAACGTGAGTGGCGAAGCGCTAGTGTGGCACGGCCGTGAACCAGACCGAAAACACTGAATCGAATTCAAGCGACGAGCGCATCCGCAAGATCTACGCAAAAGATCTGAAGTCCGGAGAGACGGTGCACACCGTCTTCCGCGCCGCTTACAAAGAAAAACACACCAGCCGTGGGGGCAAGTCGTACCTCACGCTCACGCTCGTCGATCGCACCGGCTCCGTTGATGGCCGCGTGTTCGACAACGTCGACGCCGCTGATCAAGCGTTCTCGACCGACGACTTCCTGCTCGTGAAGGGCAAGGTCGGCCAGTTCAAGGGCCAGACCCAGCTGGTCATCGACCGCCTCGAGCGGCTCGACGCCGGCCCCATCGACGCGGCCGAGTTCGCGTGGACGGCGCCCGTCGCCGCGCCCGTGCGCGAAGAGAAGCCCACGCGCGAAAAAGACGAACACGCCGCAGCGAAGGTGCGCCTGAGCAAGCGCCTCGAGCGGTTGTTGGAGAACCCGCAGCTGGTGCAGGCGCTCGACAACTTCGTCGGCCACCTCGAGAAGGCGCTCAACGCGCAGCACGGCCACGCGCCGGCGCCGAGGCCCGAGCGCACTGAACGACCTGATCGCCCCGAGCGCAAACCCCGCGGGCCGAAGGTCGAGCACAAGCCGAAGTCAGACGAGCCGAAGCGCGACCCTTCGTTGCCTGAAGGGCTGGCGTTCAAGCCGTTCAACGCGCTCGTCACCGACGAGAAGCCGACCGAGCCGTCGAACTCGTAACCGATCATGGCGAAGCGACTCGGGGAGCGGCTCATTGAAGCCGGCCTGGTTTCCGCGGAAGCGGTCGACCAGGCGCTCAGCCATCAGAAGATCACCAGCCACCGGCTCGGCGACTGTCTCGTCGAGTTGGGGCTGATTCAAGAAGGCGCGTTGCTGCGTTTTCTTGCGACTGAGTTCAAGACCCGCTTCGTGTCAGCCGAGAAGCTGGCGCAGGCGAAGATCTCCACCGAGGTGCTCGACAAGGTGCCGGTGCGCATGGCCGAAAAGCAGGACTTCCTGCCGATCGCCTACGACGCCGAGCGCCGCGTGTTGTCGATCGTCATGGCCGAGCCGCAGAACGAAGCGCTGGTGAAGGAGATCGCCATCGTCACCGACATGGCGGAGGTCTTCGCCTACGTCGGCGTTCGCAGCGCGATTCAGGCCGGAATCAAGAAGCACTACTACGGCGACCCCACGGCCTTCGCGTCGATGCAGAGCGGCGCGTCGCTGCAGCAAGACGCGCGCAAGCTCGCCGGGGCGTACGAAGGCAGCGACTCGCGCATGATCTCCGGCGACAGCTCGGGAGGCACGCGCAGCGGCTCGGGCAAGACCTCGAGCCGCGTGAACCCGACGCAGCTGCGCGAAGCCCTCGGCGCGGTGCGCGGCACGGTCGGCGAGAACGACTTCGTCGAGACGCTGAACATTCTGGTCGGCCTGCTCGAGATGCCGCGCAAGGAGTTCCGCGGGCACTCGGCGCAGGTCGCGCGGCAATCGCAGCTGCTCGCGCGCCGCATCGGGCTGCAGCCGCGCGATGTGTCCAACACGTCGATCGCCGCGTACCTGCACGATCTCGGCAAGAAGCCCGACAAGCACCTCACGCTGCCGCTCATTGCGTCGTCGCCTGAAGCGAAGGCTGAGGCCAAGCGCTACGCACGCGCGCCCATCAAGCTGTTCGAGACCGTGCACCTGCCCGGCGGCGTCAACGCGATCCTCGCGCAGATCTACGAAGCCTTCGACGGCTCGGGCGTACCGCAGGGCGCGAAGGGCGACGACATCAGCCCCGGCGCGCGCGTCATCGCCGCCGTCGACGCCTTCTTCGATCTCACGCGCAACCCGTTCAACCCGCACGGCCGCGTGCTCGCCAAGGGCGAGGCCATCACCTCGATGCGCGAGAGCTCGCTCTTCGACCCGGTGGTGGTCGATGCGCTCGACGTGCTCCAGAGCGGTGACCTGCTCAAGCAACGCGTCGAGCAAGACGGCCGCCAGCTCTTCGTGGCCGACCCAGACGAAGCCGTACGCACCGACTTGATGGACTCGCTCACCAAGAGCGGCCTCGTGGTGCAGTCGGTCATCAAGCTCGACGGCCTCATCGACGCCACGCTGAGCAACGAGGCCGACACCATCGCCGTGGGGCTCGGCTACGGCGTCGGCGACATCGTGGCGCTCGTGCAGTTCATTCGGGCGCGCCCCGAGAGCGCGTCGTTGCCGGTGTTGGTGCTTGGTGACCCGACCGACGCCGGCAGCCGCGACCGGCTCGTGCAGGCCGGCGTGAGCGGCTTCATTCCTCTTCCCCTCGCGCCCGACGAAGCCGCCAACACCATTCGCGCGGCGTACCTCGATCGCATCGAACATGGCGGGCTTGGCCATACGGTGCGCGGCAGCTTCGACGAGTTCGCAGCGCTGGAGATCTCGAAGCTGCTCGGCGCGTCACGCAAGTCGGGGCGGCTCGTGGTGCGCAACGGCCCGCAAGAGGGCTACCTGCAGTTCGAGCGCGGTCGCATCGTCTACGCGACGTGGACTGACAAGAAGGGCGACGCCGCCATCACGCCCATGCTCACCACGCCGCAAGCCGACTTCACGTTCGACCCCGAAGCGCTGCTCACCGACATGCCGAACACCGACCGCGACTTCGACGTCGTCGCGCGTGAGCTCGGCAAGTAGCTCACGTCTGCTCTCGCAGCGCGCGTTCATCAGAGCGTCAAGTTGATGCCCAGCAGTCGAGCGGTGTTGCGTGCGCACGTCAACGCGACCTCGTCGGCGTCGCGGCCGTGCAGCTCGGCGACCTTCTTCGCCGTCTCGGCCACGCGCATCGGCTCGTTGGGCCACTTGCCCCGGTACGGCGCGGGCGACAAATACGGGCTGTCGGTCTCGACCATCAAGCGATCGAGCGGCGCGAACTTCACGGCCTCCTGCAGCGGCTCGGTCTTCTTGTAGGTCACCACTCCGGAGATGGAGAGGAAGAAGCCGAGGTCGAGGTACTTGCGCGCTGCAGGGAGATCACCGGTGAAGCAGTGGATCATTCCGCTGCTCATGCCTTCGGACTTCAAGATGTCGAAGCACTCGTCGTGCGCATCGCGCACATGAATCACGATGGGCTTGTTCACCGACTTCGCGAGCTGACACTGAAAACGAAAGCGCGCGGCCTGCACGTCTCGCGGTGAGTGGTCGTAGTAGTAGTCGAGGCCCGTCTCGCCGATGGCCTTCACTTCAGGCAGCGCAGCGAGCGTCTCCAACGTCTTCCAGTCGTCTGCGGTGGCGGTCGCCGCGTCGTGCGGATGCACGCCGATGGTGGGCGTGAGGAAGTCGGGGTGCGCGCGCGCGGCGGCGAGCGCGTTGCCGAAGTCACCGGGCTTCTGCAGCAACCCGACGACGACGGCGTGCACGACGCCAGCCTCACGTGCGCGCGCGATGACCTCACCGGCGACGGGAAAGTCCTTCGTCTCGAGGTGACAGTGCGAGTCGACGAGCTTCATGTCGTGGCATCTCCGTAGTCGGCCAGCATCGAGCCCAGCTCACGTTGCGCGTCGGGGTCGGTGAGCGTGAGCTTCTCGACGACGCCGCGCGCGCCGAGCCGTAGCAGCCCTTCGGCCACGTCGAGCTTGAAGTCGTCGCTCACGTCGGCCGCGAGCAGCGCAGCCAGCTTCGCTTCGACGTCAGCCCCGCCGTGATGGCCGAGCGCACGCGCCGCCGTGCCCCGGGCGGTATCTGCGGGTGAGTCGAGAATCGCGAGCAGCGTCTGTTTGGCGTCGGGCGTGTCGAGCTCGCCGAGGAACTCCACCGCCATGGGGCGATCGATCGCGAACTTCTTACCGATGCGACGGTGGAGATGCGCGACGCCGTCTGCGTCACCGAGCACCGCCAGCGCGCCGGCGATCTGCGTGCGATCGAACGGAGGCACGAACCACCCGTTGAGCACCTTCTTGAGCGGCGCCACCGCGTCTTTGTTCCCGAGACGGGCGAGCGCTGCCGCCGCCCGAAAGCGGAACTCCCCCGCTTCAAGCGCAGCGAGCAGCACCTCCAGCCCTGCGGAGTGCTGCAGCTCCGCGATGCCCCGCGCCGCTTCAAAACGAACCGCGAGCACCTTGTCTTGCAGTGCAGCAGCGAGCGCGCCACGCGCTTCGGGCAGCTCGAGGTCTGCCAGCCGACCTGCGGCTTCGACGCGCACGCGCACGACCGGGTCCGCGAGGTGACGAATGAGAATGTCCTTCGACTCTGCGGGCGGCAGCACTTCGCTCGCGAGCGCGAGCCCGGCGCAGCGCACTTCGTCTTGCTTGTCGGCGAGCAGGCGAACGACGTCGGGCACGAAGAAGGCGCGCGCTTCAGGCGCAGCGTCGAAGGCGAGCTCACACAGCGCGGTGGCCGCGTCGACACGCGCGCGCGGCTGCGCTTCACGCTCGAGCGCGATGAGGGCTTTTTCACGAGGCGTGTGTGGGTCGGTCATCGTCACTTCACGTCGGAGCCGGGCGCGACGTCACCGGGGTCGAGGAGCACGAGCTCTTTCCCGCCCTTGCCCGCCGTCAGGATCATGCCCTTCGACTCCACGCCCTTGAGCGCGCGCGGTTTCAAGTTCGCGACCACCACCACGTTGCGACCGATGATCTGCTCGGCCGTGTACGCCTCGGCGATGCCCGAGACGATCGTCCGCGGCGTGCCTTCACCGAGATCGATGCTCAACTTCAGCAGCTTGTCGGCCTTAGGCACCTTCTCGGCGGCCAACACCTTGCCCGCGCGGAAGCTGACCTTCGCGAAGTCGCTGAACTCGATCTCCGCGACCGGGGCCGCCGGAGCCGCAGCGATCACCGGAGCCGGCGCCGCAGGGACGATCAACTGCGCGACGACGGCCTCCTCGATGCGGCCGATGATCGGCGACGGCTCACCAAGCGGCGTCGAGCGATCGAGCAACGGGTACGTCGCGGTCTCGAGCGCCTTGAACGTCAACTTCGGGCGGTTCAACTGCGTCGCCAGCTTCTCGGCGAGCTGCGGCACCACCGGGTCGAGCAACGCCGTGAGCAAATAGACAATCTCAGCGGCCTCCGAGAGCACCGACTTCGCGCCCTCGGGGTCGGTCTTGATTGTTTTCCACGGCTCGGCCTTCGCGAGGAACTGGTTCGCCGAGTAGCCGATCTCCAGAATCGCCTTGATGGCCGAGCGGTGATCGAAGCGCTCATACGCCGCGCCGATCTCCTTCACGCGCGCGAGCGCCTCACGCACCAACGTGCCACCCACTGCTTCATTGGGCGCCGCGAGCGTCTTGTCTTTCGCGAGCAACGACAGCGTGCGGTTCGCGAGGTTGCCGAGGTTGTTCACCAGCTCCGCGTTCACGCGCTGACGAAACTCGGTGAGCGAGAAGTCGAGGTCTTCGGGGCCAGAGCCGATCAACGACGCGTAATAGAAGCGCAGGTAGTTCGGGTCGAGCAGGTCGAGGTACGGGCGCGCGTTGATGAACGTGCCACGCGACTTCGACATCTTTTCGCCGTTCACCGTGAGGTGCCCGTGAATGTGCACGTGCGCGGGGATCTTCAGCCCGGCGACCTCGAGCACCGACGGCCAGAAGAGGCAGTGGAAATAGACGATGTCTTTCCCGATGGTGTGAATGACGCGCGCGTCGGCGTCTTTGGCCCAGTAGTCGAGCGCACTGGAGGCCTTGCCGGTCTTCTTCGCCCACTGCTCCGCCGCCGAGATGTAACCAATCGGCGCGTCGAGCCAGACGTAGAAGAACTTGTTCTCTTCGCCGGGGATCGCGAAGCCGAAGTACGGGCCGTCGCGCGAGATGTCCCAATCGGCGAGGCCCTTCTCGAAGAACTGCTGCAGCTGCGCCGCGAGGCCCGGGTGCATGAAGTCGGGCTTGGCCAGCTGCGCCTTCAAGAACTCGGTGTGCTTGCCGAGCTTGAAGAAGACGTGCGGCGAGCTCTTCCACACCGGCGGCTTGCCGCTGAGCACCGAGTACGGGTTCTTCAGTTCTTTCGGGCCATACGTCGCGCTGCACTTTTCGCAGGCGTCTCCGTATTGATCTTTCGTGCCGCAGTTCGGGCACTCACCCTTGATGAAGCGGTCGGCCAGAAAGCGCCCGGCGGTCTCGTCGTAGGCCTGCTCGACGTCTTTCTTGCCGATGAAGCCCGCGTCTTTCGCGCGCCCGTAGATCAGCTCGGCGTAGTGGCGATTCTCGGGCGAGTTGGTCGACGAGTAGTGGTCGAAGCTCACCTGAAAGTCGCGGAACACCGCCTGGTGATCAACCGACACCCCTTCGATGAACTGCTCCGGCGTGACGCCCTGCTTCTGCGCGGAAATTTCAATCGCGGTGCCGTGCGTGTCGTCAGCGCACAGGAACACCACGTCATCGCCCTTGCTGCGCAGGTAGCGAACGAAGATGTCGGTCTGAATGTGCTCGACCATGTGGCCCAGATGAATCGGACCGTTCGCGTACGGGAGCGCGCAGGTGACCAACGTCTTCATCGTTCGTTCTCTCGGCGGATGACGTGCATCTGGCTCTCCCAGGCGGCCGCCTTGCCGCACAGAGTCCAGAGGAGCCGCTCCAACACCAGCTCCTCACCGCCCAGCTTCAGCGCGAGGTCGGCTTCAGCGCAGGCGACGAGCCCACGAAGCAGCGCCTGACGGCCGAAGAGCCCCGCGGTCTCCATGTCTTTGAAGGTCTTGAAAGGGTGCGGCACCTTGCCCTTCTTCGCCTTCAGCTCTTCTTCGATGCCGGGCCACACGCGCGCCTGAAACTCATTGTAGGTGCGCGGCGGTTTGCCACCGGAGTGGCGCAGCACGCGTTCGTACGCGCCCAGCATGGAGCGCACGATGCCCGCCACCGAGCCCAGCATCATCAACGGGTGACTGCCCTGCGCGACGGCGTCGTCGACGTACTTTCGGGCCGCAACGAAGTCGCGCTTCTGAATCGCGTCGCTCAGCTCGAAGTACTCGTCTTCGCGCGAATGCCCCACCAGCAGGTCGACGTCTTTCTTCGTGATGGTGTTGCCGTCGGAATACAGCGCGAGCTTGTTGAGCTCCGACTGCAGCAGGCGAAAGTTCCCGCCCACGCGATCGATGACCAACTCCAACGCGCCGGCGCCCAGCACCTTCTTGTGCGGCGCGAGCGTGGTGCGCGCGAACTCACCGAGCTGCTCGACCGCGGCCTTGTCGAGCTGCCCCTTGAAGTCGCGCAGCCGCGCCACGGTCTTGAACTCGAAGCTGCGACCGTGTTCTTTGATGGCCTTGACCAGCGCGTTCTTCGCGTCGACCTCGGTCGCGGCGACGACGAGCACCTGGCCCCGCGACGGCTTGCCCGCCAGCCAGGAAATCAGCACGCCATCGTCGCTCGACGACGCGCCGATGCCCTCTGAAGCGCAGAACGTCGCGACCTCTTTCAAGAACTGCACGTCGACCTCGACGAGCGCGATGCCGAGATCACGCTCCCACTCGTCGACGCGAGGGGTCTCGAGCTCGGCCAGCCCCCAGCCCGCGCGCGCGGCGATGCCCAGCACGCGACGCGCCGCTTCTTTGCGACGGTTCGCCTTCCACGCGTCGCGCGCCTTCGCGAGCGCGTCAGGGCGGCCTTTCTTCGAGGCGATGAACTCCGGGTCGCGCAAGAAGACGACCTTGCGGCCACCGAACATCGGCATCGTGGCGAGCTCGGCGGCGACCTCTTTGGGGCTCGCCGCGTCCATCGTGACGAGGTTCAGGTCGGCCGTGCCGCCGGGCACCAGCTTCGCGATGAGCTGATCAGCGGCCTTACGAATGAGGAACTCTTCACCCGCGAGCAGGTAGGCCGGCGCTTCGCCACCCGCGTCGAGCTCCGTCAGCGCCTCGTCGAGCTCGTCGCTCATGCTCAGAACGTCGCCGAGCCCGGCACGCGCGGGTACGGGATCGCGTCGCGGATGTTCTGGAGGCCGCACAGGTAGACGATGAGGCGCTCGAAGCCGAGCCCGAAGCCCGCGTGCGGCACCGAGCCGTAGCGACGCAGGTCGCGGTACCAACCGTAGTGCGCAGGGTCGAGGCCCATCTTCTTCATGCGCGCGTCGAGCAGGTCCAGGCGCTCTTCGCGCTGCGAGCCGCCGATGATTTCACCGATGCCCGGCGCGAGAATGTCCATCGCCGCGACGGTCTTCCCGTCGTCGTTCATGCGCATGTAGAACGCCTTGATCTGCTCGGGGTAGTTCATCACCACCACCGGGCGCCCGACGTGCTCTTCCGTCAGGTAGCGCTCGTGCTCGGTCTGGAGGTCTTTGCCCCACTCCGGCGCGTAGTCGAACTTCTTCTTCGCCTTGAGAAGGATGTCGATCGCCGCCGTGTAGTCGATGCGCTCGAAGCTCGAGTCGACGAAGTTCTCGAGGCGCGCGATGACGCCCTTCTGAACCTTGTCCTCGAAGAACTTCATGTCGTCCATGCGCTCGTTGAGGATCGCCTTGAAGACGTACTTCAAGAACCGCTCGGCGAGATCCGCGTCGTCGTTGAGGTTCGCGAAGGCGATCTCCGGCTCGATCATCCAGAACTCGGCGAGGTGTCGCGTGGTGTTCGAGTTCTCGGCGCGGAACGTGGGGCCGAACGTGTAGACCTTCGAGAGCGCGAGGCAGAACGCTTCGACGTTGAGCTGCCCGGAGACCGTCAAGAAGGTCTCGCGGCCGAAGAAGTCTTTGCTGAAGTCGACCTTGCCCGCTTCGGTGCGCGGCAGGTTCGAGAGGTCCAACGTCGAAACGCGGAACATCTGGCCGGCGCCTTCAGCGTCGCTCGCCGTGACGATGGGCGTGTTGACCCAGAAGAACCCCTCTTCGTGGAAGAAGCGGTGAATGGCCTGCGCAGCGTGGTGACGCACGCGGTTGACGGCGCCGAAGGTGTTGGTGCGCGGGCGCAAGTGCGCTTGCTCGCGCAGGTATTCCATCGAGTGCTGCTTGGGCTGCATGGGGTACGTCTCGGGGTCATCGACGAGCCCGAAGACCTTCACCGTGTCAGCCTGAATTTCGTACGCCTGCCCCTTGCCCTGGCTGGCGACGAGCGTGCCGGTGGCCGACAACGACGCGCCCGCCGTGAGCTTGAGCACTTCGCTCTCGTAGTTGGGCAACGTGTTGGGCACCACGAGCTGAATGGCGTCGAAACAACCACCATCGCTGACGGCGACGAACGAAATGCCAGCCTTCGAGTCGCGGCGGGTACGGACCCAACCACGCACTTCGACCTTCTCACCCACGGCCGGCTGACCTGCGAGAGCCTGCTTCACGCTGACGAGCTGCATGGCGCGCCAGTTAGCGCAAAACGCCACGCGGCAAGACTTGAAAGTGCGCGGCGCGAACGCCAAGAGTGTCCTCCGTGCGTGGAGCTCTCATGACGTTCTCGATGCGTGGCTGGCTGGCCCCCGCCGCACTCGCGTTGCTGATCTTTTCGGGCTGCCAGACGCAGGTCGAACCGACGTGCGGCCCGCAGAATTGCACCGGCTGCTGCGACGCCAACGATCAGTGCCTCGCGGGGCTCATTCAGCAGGTGTGCGGCGTCGGCGGCAACCGCTGCGACGTGTGCATCAACACGCAGTCGTGCCAGTTCGGTCGTTGCGCAGTGGTGAACACCAGCACCGGCGGCGGCAGCAACGTCGGCGGCGGTTCTGCGACAGGCGGCGGCACGGCGACGGGCGGCGGCAGCAACACTGGTGGCGGCGCGAGCATCGGCGGCGGAGGTGGCGCGACGGGCGGAGGCGCCGCAACTGGCGGTGGTTCGACGACCGGCGGCGGCGCTGCGACCGGCGGTGGTTCAGCGACGGGCGGCGGCGGTGGAATGACGGGCACGCGCACCATCACCGGTCGCGTCACGTACGACTTCGTGCCTTCCCGCTACGTACGCGGCCAGGGCGGCACGCTGTACTTCAACCAGACGCAGGTGCGCCCCGTTCGCGGCGCCGTGGTGCGCGTCGTTCAAGGCGGCAGCTCGGTGCTCGCCACCGGCAGCACGGGCGACGACGGCAGCTACACGCTCTCGTTCACGCCCACCGGAGGCACGCTCGCGCTGCAGGCGCTCGCGCGCACCACCACGCCGCCCATTCAGATTGAAGACAACACCGCGAACAACGCCACGTGGGCCACGTCGGCCACCGTCAGCGGCAACGACCTCGTCAACCTTCACGCCACGCACGGGTGGACGGGCGCCGGCTACAACGCGGCGACGCGCATCGCGGCGCCCTTCGCGATTCTCGACACCATGCTGACCGCGAGCCGCGCGTTCATGGCGGTGCGCCCGGTGACGTTCCCCGCGCTCAAGGTGAACTGGAGCCCGCGCAACGCGCCGCAACCGGGCGACTCGGCGCAGGGCCTCATCAGCACCTCGCACTACTCGCCGTCAGAGAACGAGATCTACGTGCTGGGCATGGCCGGCGCCGACACCGACGAGTTCGACACGCACGTCATCGTTCATGAGTGGGGTCACTACTTCGAAGAGCAGATCTCCCGCTCCGACAGCCCCGGTGGGCCGCACGGCAACGGAGACGTGCTCGACGCGCGCATCGCCTTCGGTGAAGCGTGGGGCACCGCCGTCGCCGCCATGGTGCTGCCCGAAACGATGTACACCGACTCAGTGTGGAGCTCCGGGCAGCTCTACGCGTGGGGCTACGACGCAGAGACCGTGCCCTCGCCCACCGACGACGCGACGCCGAGCGCGTTCTCGGAGTACTCGGTGCTGCGCGCGATCTACGACCTCTACGACAGCACGGCCGACGGCGCGCACGATCAAGCCGCCGTAGGGCTGGGCGCCGTCTACGACGTGATGTCGACGCGCCAGAAGAACACCGACGCGCTCACCACCCTCGCCTCGTTCGTCACCGGCCTGAAGGCGCTGCCGGGCGCAAACGCGACGGGCATCAACGCGGTCATCGCGCACTACAACGTGGGCCCGGTGACGTCAGATTTCGGCGTGGGTGACTCGAACCTCTCCGGCATGTTCACCATGGCCAACGCGCCGTACAACGGCGGCATCGGGCTGCTCGGCGGGTACCCTTCGAACTCGTACCAGCAGAACCAGTACTACGTGTTCACCGGCACCGGCCGAAACGTCGAGGTCAGCGCGAACTCGACGCAAGACGTGGCGATTCATCTGTACCGCCGCGGCGTGTACCTCGGCTCGCGCGACAGCGTGACCAGCGGCACCGAAGCGTTCTCGACTCCCACCACCAACGGCACCGTCTACGTCGTCGTGCTGCAGGGCTTCAGCATGACGATGGGCACCTACCAGGTCAGCGTCTCCATCACCTCGCCATGAACAAACTGCTCCTGCCTCTGCTGCTCCTCTGCATCTCGTGCTGCACCACGCAGACCGCGAAGCCCGCGCCTGAAGCGAAGGTCGGAGACACGCGCAAGCCCGGCGCTCCGTTCTCGATCGACGCGAAGGTCGGCGCGGCGTCGGTCAGCGTCACGCTCAAGTTCGAAGCCGACGGCAAAGACGTTCGCGTCGGCGCGTGGGGCGTCGACGGCATCACCGTCTCTGAGTCCGTACCGCTGCGCGTGTTCTCGGCCGAAGCGGTGCGCGCAGGCGAGCTGAAGAGCGTCACCATTCCCTTCACGGGAACGCGCGGCCACGTCGTCATTTCAGGTGGCGGCAACTTCGGCGGCGCCGAAAAAGAGCGGGCTCACACCATCATGATTGGTGATGGGTCACCATCAACCGGCACGGTGCAGACGACCGACGACGGCGACGTGGTGAAGCTGCCGTAACGTCAGACGGCCGGAGGCGGCGTGGCCTTGAACATCGGTCCCGTCGTCGGGAACACCGCGCGGCCAGCCGCCGGGTTCACCAGCAACACGAACGAGATGTAGAGCGCGATGACGATCAACGCGATGGTCGTCAGCCCCACTCCGCTGCCCAGCAACTTCCACGTCTCACCGCCCGGCGCCGCGAAGTGCCGAGCGATGCGGAAGACGTACAAAAGGTCGATGTCGACGAGGAAGAAGAAGAGCAGCTTCGAGAAGAAGCCGAACGCGTACGTCAACACCAGGAAGATGACGATGAACGCAAAGTCGACCGACAACAGCACCGAGCCGTCGACCGCGCGCCCCTGCGAGGCTTCGTCGAGCGTCCACCAGTTGATGACCCAGTTGAACGAGAACGTCGTCAGCAGCGTGCCGCCGAGCGTGTTCTTGTTCGCCAGCGACATGATGCCCGCGAGAAACTGACCGCCCGCGCCGAAGAGCAGGCAGAACCACGCCGCCGTCTTGAAGAACATCGGCAGCTTCGCAGGGTCTGTCGGCAACCAACCGAAGGCGATGGGCACCAGCGCCGCACAGCCAATGGAGAGACCGAGAAGTCCGAGGGGAGTCGGCTCTCCAAACGTGGCAGGCGGGGCGTTCGGCGTGGCAGGTGCGCTCATGGCGCGGGCTGTCTACTCGGCTCGTCCGTCGTCGACACCCGCGCACAGACAAAGTTAAACAAAGCCGAGTGGACCACCGAGACGGCGAAGGTGAACTGAAAGCCGAGCGCGTCGACGAGCACGCCGCTGAGCAGACCGGGCTCCGCTTTGCCCGCGACCTCGAGGCTCGCCAGCAAGGTGAAGTGCGTGGCGCCGATGCGGCGATCGACTGACGCCATCCTCAGCGCAAAGACGGTGGTGGTGAGCAGCCCGCCAAAAGCATGTTCAGCAATGGTGAGTGGAATCACCGTCTCGCGGCTGATCTCGAAGAAGCCCGCCACCCCGGCCCACTGCGCGATCAGCGGAATCAAGCGCAGACACGCGGCGATGAAGACCGCGCGGGTGATGACGAAGCGCGTCGCCAGCTCGCCGCCAGCGAACGAGCCGAGCAACGACGCCGCCATGCCCCAACCGCCCAGCCAGAGCGCGACCTGCGCTTTGGGCAGTTGGTGCACGCGCGTGAGCCACACGCCGAACATCGCGTCGGCCAGCGTCTCTCCGAGCTTGTATGTGGCGACGGTGAGCAACAGCCACCGCGCGCCGGGGCGATGAAGAATCGCCTTCACCTTGGCGAGCAGCTCATTCCAGCTGACGCGCTCTTTCGGTGCGCCGGGGGCGGCCTGCGGCTCGGGCACGAAGAGCACCATCGTCATCGCCAGCAGACAGAGCGCGGCCATCGAAAAGAACAGCGACGGCCAGCCCCACTCCGCCGACAGCGCCACGAGCAGCGAGCCGCCGGTGAGAATGCCCACCTTGTAGCCGACGACCTGCGCCGCGTTGCCTGCGCCCAGCTCGCGTGGAGAGAGCAGGTCGACCGCCAGCCCGTCGACCGCGATGTCCTGCGTGGCGGCGAAGAAGTTCATCAACAACACGCACGCCAGAAACGGCACCAGCGTCTGCGAGCTCAAAGGGAAGAACGCCGCCACGACGCAGGTCGCGGTGAGCAGCAGCTGGGCGCCGACGATCCACGTCTTGCGACGGCCGTAACGGTCGACCAGCGGAGCCCACAGCGCCTTGAGCGCCCACGGCAGCGCCAACGCCCGCGCCAGACCGATCTGCGTGTACGAGAGCTCGAGCTCACCCAGGTACAGCGGCAACGCGTTCGACTGAAAACCGAAGGGCAGGCCCTGCGCTCCGTAGAGCACGGTCAGCACGACGATCTTCCACGTTGCAGGCACACGCTTCACGGCGCCGAACCATGCCCTCTCGACGACGCGCTGTCGGCAACGTCGACGAAATGCCCCGGCGCGCGCGATGTGACGGGCGAACCAACCGCCACCGTGGTTCAGTCGTCGGGCTACCGCCCATGAGAACTCTCGTCATCGCCCTCGCCCTCGTCGCTTCGTCGTGTGCTCGCGTTCGCCCGCACGTCACCTTCAAGTCGGAAGACCGCGCCGAGCGATGTCAGCGCGAAGCCGACCGCGCGTTCCGTGCGTGCCTGTCTGACAAGACGGATCGCGAGACCTGCGAAGACGCGCAGGACTACGAGCTCATCAACTGCGACGGCGTCATCGAGAACGAGCGTGAAGCCATCACGGTGAAGACCACCGAGTCGCGCGGTCACATCAACGTGCTGCGCGCGTACGGCGTCGAGGCGCACCGCGCGTTCGTCATCGAGTACGTCAACGACACGCCCGACCTGCTGAAGAAGATTCGCCTCGAGTGCACACTGACCGACTCACGTGGCGCGGTGGTGAACGTCGGCGTCGTCGAGCTCCCCGAGGTCGCAGCGACCGGCAGCGTCGTGCGCACCGTGCACGTGCTGGACTCGGTCAACCGCGCGGCGGCTGGCGACTGCCGCGTCGCACTCGCGCAGAAGTGAGCTTCAGGCGGTGAACATCTCGATGAACATGCGCTCGAGCTGCAACCGCACCGAGCCATTGCGCGCAGAGATGGCGTTCTTCGCCTCGTCGATGAGCGTCGAGCGCCGCTGAAGTCGCGCGGGAGACACGCGCGTCACCGCGTCACTGGCCAGGGCCTTCAGGTCGGCGTTCACCAGCGCATCGCTGCCTACCTGCGTGAGCGCGACGTCGCGGAGCCACACCTGCAACACCTCGAGCGACGTCTCGGCCGTGGGGCGATCTTCGGCCCAGACTTCAGCCAGCGACAACCACCCGCTCGCGTCGTCAGCGCGCAGCTTCTCGAACGCTTCGATGAGCTCCTTGCGGCTCGCCAACGTCGCCGGGTCCAACGACAGCGCACGAGACAAGCTCCCCGACGCCATCGCGGCGATCTGCTGCGCCAACGAATCGTCCATGCCCTTCTTCGCGGCGGCCTTCACCTGCGCGGCAATGAAGTCGGTCGGCAGCGGCCCGAAGTTCGCTTTCGCGCACCGGCTGCGAATGGTCGGCAGCAACTTGTCGGGCGCAGAAGAGATGAGGATCAACACCGTGTCTTTCGGCGGCTCCTCGAGCGTCTTCAGCAGCGCGTTCTGCGCGTTCTGGTTCATCGCGTGCGCGGTGACGAGCAGCGCGACTTTGTACTGCGACTCCAGCGCACGAAACGCGAGGCGCTCTTGCAGCTTGCGCACCTGCTCGATGCGAATGTCGCGCGACGGCGTGTTGGTGAAGTCGCTGCGCCCCGCGATGCCGCGCTCAACCTGCTCGGCCTCGGGCAGCACCCACGTCACGTCGGGGTAGTTGCGCTTGAGCACGCGCGTACACGTCGAACACTTGCCACAGCCTTCGAAGGGCTTCTCGGGGCACACCAGCGCTTGCGCGAAGCCCGCCGCCGTCAGCTCTTTGCCGACACCTTCGGGGCCCTGAAACAGCCACGCGTGGTGAACCTGCTGCTTCGACAGCGCCGCGCGCAGCGCGTCGACGGCTCTCGGCTGACCCTGCACGTCATGGAGCGACACGAGCGGCGACGTAGCAAAACGACCGCGACGCTGCACCAAACGGCATGCGAGCGTGCGCCGCATGAATCACAGCGGCTCGAGCTTCCTGACGTACACGGCAGCGAGCGTCGGCTTCATCTTCTTCGCCAAGGAGCTCGACGCGCTCGCTCGGGCCGGCACACCGAACTCCGCGTTCTTCGTCTACGACGAAGACGACGGTGAAGACGCGTTCCGCAAGTACGACGAGAACGTTCACTGGCCGGCGATCTCGATGGCGACCATCAAACCCGCAGGTGGTCAACGCGTCGTCGTCGCCATCGGGCACAACGGTGACTTCTGGGAGCTGAACCCTGCGACGACGGTCGAGACGTGCGGAACGATTTCGCGCGACACGGTGCTGCGCCGCCTCGTGGCCGTCGGCGAGACGATCTACGCGTGCGGCATGAACCGCGCGGTGCTCGAGCGCACGGGCCCAGGGCAATGGTCGCCGGTCGGCCCTCCGGCACGCGACGCTGACGCGACCGTCGTGGGCTTCGAAGGGCTCGCCGGCTTCGACGCGCGCGAAATGTACGCCGTCGGCTGGCACGGCGAGCTCTGGTGGCGTGACGAAGGAACGTGGCGACGCGTCGAGAGCACGACGCAGGCGAACCTCACCTCGGTGACCTGTGCAGACGATGGCTTCGTCTACGTCGTCGGGCACGACGGCGTGTTGCTCAAGGGTCGACGTGATTCGTGGCAGCCCATCGAGACGACGCTCAAAGAAGATCTCCGAGACGTCGCGGTGTTCGGAGGACAGCTCCACGTCGTTTCGAGCTCCGGCGTATTCGCTCTGAGCGGCGGCGGGCTGGTGAGAGCCGCCGACGTCGGAAGTGATCTGTTGCGACTGAGCTCGACGCGCGACGGGCTGGTGTTGCTCGGGCGCAAACAGCTCTTCGTGAAACGCGACCAGTGGCAACGGCTGGTGTGAGTCACGGCTTCAGCTTGCGGCCCACCGAGCACTGACTCCGCAGCGGGCACTTGCTGCAGTTGGCTTTCAGCGGCTTCGCAGGGCACGCGCCGCTCATGCCGTAGTGACAGAGCGCAAAGTCGTAACGAACCGGGTCATTCGCGTCGAGCTTGCGCAGCGAAGCCGTCACCTCTTCCGCCGTCTGCCAGCCGATGGTGTTGCGCTTCGTGAAGCCCAGCCACCGCGAAATGCGCATCACGTGCGTGTCGAGTGGAATCACGAGCTCCGACGGCTTCACACGCTTCCAGATGCCGAAGTCGATCTCGTCGGGGCCGCGCACCATCCAGCGCAAATAGAGGTTCAAGCGCTTCGCCGCGCCCGCCTCTGCGAACGGCAGCAGGTGATGCAACCCGCGCAGCGGTCCCAGCTTGCGAACGATTTCACGCTCGGGCGCAGCCGCACGAATTCCGTGCGCGAACTTCGCCAGCGTCGTCTGCCAGCTCGCCGTACGCCCCGCGAGGAACGCGCTCTCGAGCGAGCCGTGCGTCTCCAACTGCGCGCCCATGCCCATCAACAACACCGCCACGTCGCTGGGCAGATTGAAGCGGTAGACGAAGCCGTCGAGCAGCTCGCGCGCGTCGCGCACCGTCAACGCCGCCATCGCCTTCGCTGGCGACGAGCCGAGGCCCTCGAGAATGCCAGCGATCTTCGGCTTGAAGAGCGACGCGCGGCCGTAAGCGAGCGAGGCCGACAACAACGCCACCGTCTCGACGTCGCGTGGATCGTTGTAGCGATGCGGAAACTCGACCGGGTCGGCGCGAACGCGATCGAGCCACGGCCGCGATTCGACGAAGTCATCAAGCAACGGCTTGAGGTTCGCGGCGTTCACTCCGTCGGAAAGTCGATGACCGCGAGCTGACCGTCGTTCACCTCTGTCGCGTAGGCCGGTTGATCATCGGCGACGCCGGGCGACGTCACGTTCTTGCCGGTGTCGAGATCGAAGCCGATCTCGTGGCACGGGCAGACGACCATGTTCGCCTCCAGGCGCCCGCCCGACAGCAGACACCCGGCGTGATTGCACCAGTCGTCGAGCGCCTTGATGCGGCCACCGACACGCGCGACCAGCACGTTTCGCTTGCCCACCGCATAGCCACGCAGCTCGCCTTCCTGGAGATCGGCGGCGCCCAGGTTGATCTTCTTCACGTCTGTCACAGGGGCTGCACCTACCTCAATTCCGACGCTATGAGAGCGGCATGACGCCGGTCGACAAGAGCACCGTGGTGAAGGCGCTGACGGACATGAGCTTGTACCTCCAGATCAAGGGAGAGAACGCGTTCAAGACCCGCGCCTACGACATGGCCGCCGAGCGCGTCGCCGGCATGACCGAAGAGCTCAGCGCGCTCGTCGCCCAGAAGAAGCTGACCTCGCTCCCCGGCATCGGCGAGAGCATCGGCGCGAAGATCTCCGAGCTGGTGACGACCGGAAAAATGAGCGCGCTCGAAGAGCTGCGCGCGGCCTACCCTCCGCGAATTCTCGAGCTGCTGCAGGTGCAGGACCTCGGGCCCAAAAAAGCGAAGACGCTCTTCGAAGCGCTGCAAATCGGCTCCATCGACGAGCTCGAGAGCGCATGTCGCGACGGCCGCGTGCGAGACCTGAAGGGCTTTGGCCAGAAGACCGAAGAGAAGCTGCTCGCGGGCATCGAGCTCGCGCGCCGCAGCATGGCCGCCGGTGGTCGCAAGCGCCTGGCCGACGTACAGCCGCAGGCCGACGCGTTGCTGGAGTTCATCAAGCAGGCGCCGGGCGTGAAGCGCGCGAGCCTCGGTGGTTCGGTGCGCCGCCTGCGCGAGACCGTGGCCGACGTCGACCTCCTCGCGAGCGCCGAAGAAGCCGCGCCGGTGTTCGCGCACTTCCTCACGTTCCCGCAGCTGGCCGAGGTCATCGGCTCGGGCGAATCAAAGACGTCGATCCGCTTGAAAGAGACCGACCTCCAGGTCGACCTGCGCGTCTTGCCCGACGAAGACTTCGCCTCGGCGCTGCACCACTTCACCGGCAGCAAGGCGCACCACATTCGCCTGCGCGGCATGGCGCTCGAAAAGAACCTGACGATCTCCGAGTGGGGCGTCTTCCGCATGGCGCAAGACGCAGCGGCGCCGAAGAAGGGCACCGCCAAGCACGACGGCGCCGAAGAGAAGCTGCGCATTCGGGAAGAGCGCGATCTCTATGCGCTGCTGGGCATGCAGTACGTGCCGCCGGAGCTGCGCGAAGACTGGGGTGAAATCGAAGCAGCGCTCAAGCACGAGCTGCCTGAAGATCTCGTCACCGCCGACGACGTGCAGGGCAACGTGCACTCCCACACCACGTGGAGCGACGGCCGCAACTCCCTCGAAGAGATGGTGCTCGCCGCGAAGGCGCTGGGCTTCAAGTACTTTACCGTCACCGAGCACTCGCAGACCAGCAACTACGCCGGCGGCCTCACGCTCGATCGCCTCAAAGCGCAGTGGGACGAGATCGACGCCGTGCAGGAAAAAGTGAAGGGCATCACGCTGCTCAAGGGCATCGAGAGCGACATCCTCGAAGACGGTCGCCTCGACTACCCCGACTCGGTGCTCGAGCAGCTCGACGTCGTCATCGGGTCGATTCACCAGCGCTACTCACAAGACGAAGACGCCATGACGAAGCGCGTGTTGAACGCCTTCGACAACCCACACCTGCACATCTGGGGGCACCCCACGGGGCGACTGTTGCTGCGCCGTGAAGCCGCGCCCATGCGCATGGAGGAGATCCTCGACAAGGCCGCGAAGAAGGGCATCGTCATCGAGGTCAACGGCTGCCCGGAGCGCATGGACCTGAAGCCCGAGCATGTGCGTCTGGCGCTCCAGCGCGGCCTGAAGCTGAGCCTGAGCACCGACGCGCACTCGGTCGGAGAGCTGAAGAGCCACCTCCCCTGGGCGCTCGCGTCGGCCCGGCGCGGCTGGGCGCGCAAAACTGACGTGGTCAACGCCGGTGACGTGAAGGCGTTTCGCGCTGCCATCGCCCGTCGGTAGTCGTCTACAATCGCGAGCCCGATGACGATGAATGCGGCTGACGGCGTGGTGGGTACAACTCTCGGGTCGTTCAAGATCTCGAAGGTCATCGGCCGCGGCGGCATGGGCACGGTGTACCTGGGTGAACACGCCGTCATCGGCAGCCGCGTCGCCATCAAGGTGCTGCAGGAGCGCCTGGCCGCCGACGAAGGGCTCGTGGGCCGGTTCTACGCCGAGGCGCGCGCGGTCAACCTCATCGGCCACGAGAACATCGTCAACATCTTCGACATGAACGTGGTGCCGCCGAACCGGTACTACCTCGTGATGGAGTACCTCGAGGGCAAACCCCTCAACTACCTCCTCACGCAGCCGGTGCCGGCGAACGTCGCGATTCCGATTCTGATGCAGGTCTGCGACGCGCTTCAGGCCGCGCACGACGCGGGCATCATTCACCGCGATCTCAAGCCCGAGAACATCTTCCTGATTCGTCGCGGGCGCGCCGAGAACTTCGTCAAGGTGCTCGACTTCGGCCTCGCCAAGCTGCTCGACACCGAGCGCTCCTCGACGAAGACCGCGGCCGGCCTCATCGTCGGTACGCCTGAGTTCATGTCGCCCGAGCAGGCCAACTCCACGCCCGTCGATGGCCGCAGTGACATCTACTCACTGGGCTGCATCGCGTGGCTGCTGGCGACGGGCCGGCTGCCGTACCCGCAGCGTGGGTTGACCGACCTGCTCATCGCTCACCGCAGTCAGCTGCCCAAACCACCGCACGAGGTGAACCCGCAGGTCTCGCGCGCGTGGAGCGACGTCATCATGAAGGCCGTCGCCAAGAACCCCGGCGATCGCTTTCAGTCGGCCATCGAGTTCTCGACCGCGCTCGAAGCGGCGCTCGGTGCGCAGCCTGTGATCACGCCGCCGCCTTCTGCCCCGGCGCTCATGCCGGTAGCGGTCGCAGGTCAGCCGCAGCCGCGCCACACCGCGAAGTTCGACGCCGTCGTCGCGAGGCTCGACGGCCAGCAGCTGGGCACGCTCAAGTGCGACGACATCTCGAAGGGCGGCATGTTCCTCTCGACGACCGGTGAGCTGCCGCCGGTGTTCGCGCGCGTGAAGGTGACGATTCCTTCGGCGGGCAACCTCGATCTCCTCGCGGAGGTCGTGCGCCACGTGCCACCTGATCAAGCCAGAGCGTGGGGCATGGCGCCGGGCTTCGGAGTTCAATTCCTCGACGTGACGCCGGCGCTGCGTGAGACCTTGAATCGCCTCGTGCAGGGCCTGCCGGTGCAGCCGCGGCCCACCGCTTCAGGTGTGCACTCGCGCAGCATCGAAGCGGAGCTCGAGAAGTACCGCGATCGAATGAACGGCGATCACTACGTGATGCTCGGCCTGCAGCCCAACGCCGACCTCGTCGAGATCCGCAACCGCGCCAGCGAGTCAGAAACCCAGCTCTCGGAGCTCAAGCGCAAGACGAGCAAACATGAAGAGCTCGCGCAGCTCGACGCGGCGTTGACGCGCGTGCGCGCCGCCCGTGACGCGCTCTCGCAAGCGCTGCACCGCGCGCGCTACGACGCCAACCGCGGCAACTGGAAGGGCGTGGCGCGCTGCATCGTCGGAGGGTTGGGCCCGCTCGATCTCGAGCGCCTGCGCCAGGAGTTCCTCCTCGCGCACCCGTCGGCGGCAGGCTCGGCGCACGTGAAGTTCCTCGCGTCGAAGGGTTACGAGCAGAAGGCGCAGCTCAAAGAAGCGACCGACGCGTGCGAGAACGCGCTGCAGCTCGACCCGCTCAACCTGCAGTTGCACCAGCGCCACGCGATGCTCGCCAACCGCCTCAAGTCATGACGCAGGCAGCACCACGCTGGCTCCCGCGCACGGCAGCGGCCGAGGCGCTCGCGATGTGGGCGATCTGCTTCATCGGCGTGCTGCTGACCTTCAGCATCTACCGGCCTGCAGGCAAGGTCGCGGCGACGGTGGGCTTCCTGTACCTGCCGCTCATCGCCGGGCGCGCGCGCACTGAAGACTGGGCCGAGTTCGGGCTCTCAACGCGGCGACTGGGCGCTGACGTGAAGCAGTTCCTCCTCGTCGGCGCCGTCATCTTTCCGCTCTTCATCGGCGGCTACGTCGCCTTCACGTGGCTGTGGCCTCAGCTGCCGCACGACCTGACGCGCATTCTCACGCCGTACACGGGCGCGCCGCGCTTCAACTTTCGCCTGCCAGACCGGTTCGCTGAATGGCTCATCGACGATCTCTTCGTCGTCGCCATCCCCGAAGAGCTCTTCTACCGGGGCTACCTTCAGACGCGCCTGCGCGACGCGTGGCCTCAGGGGAAGACGTTTCTGGGCGCGCGGCTCGGGCCGGCGTTCTGGCTGACGGCGGTGCTCTTCGCGCTCGGGCACCTCGCGATCTTCGAGGTGTGGCGCCTGGCGGTGTTCTTCCCCGCCCTGCTCTTCGGGTGGATGCGTGAGCGCTCCAACTCCATCGTCGGCGCCGCGCTCATGCACGCCGCGTCGAACCTGCTGATCAAGATCCTCGACGCGAGCTTCTTCGGGCGTTGATCAACGAATCGTGACGCTGAGCCGGCGGTCGACGGCCAACGTCGCGCCGTCGGGCAACGCGACCCAGCCCGCCCCCGCTTCGACGCCTGAGGCCACGACGACCGAGCGACGGCGGCGGTGATCTCTGACCAGCGGCTCACCGTCTCTGGCGTCGGCCGTCAGCTCGTGACGCGCGCATTCCACGTGCCCTTCGAGCAGCGAATACGACAACTGCGCACCGCCGCGCGCCGTGGCGACGATCACGCGCCCGTTGCTCGCCGCCAACGAAAACGAGGGCCGCGTGGTGACGCCCACCGCCGCCGAGAGCTGCTCGAGCGCCTTCGCCGCCGCGCCGAGCATCGAGGCCGCCGTGTTGGCGTCGAGCTGCGAATCTTCGATGCGGCCTATCTCCCGGAGCTCCGCGAGGAAGCGCGCGAAGGCCGCTTCTTCCCACGTCGAGCCACGCACCGCGCTCAGCAGAAACTCCGGGAGCTCTTCCCTCAAACGTTCACGAACCGCGTCGGCCCGCTCGAGCGCACCGGCCGCCGCGAACAGCCAGCGCCGAAAACGAAACGGCTGCGCGCTGTCGTCGACGCCCTGGCCCACCCCGAGCGACCGGCTGGCGAGCATCGCGACCTCTGAATCGGGCGCGTTCCACGCGTCGTCGACGGGGCTCCCGACGCCGTAGTTCCGGGCGACCACCTGCCCGTCTTGCCAGCCACCGACGCCGACGACGGCCCTGGGCGCCAACACGAAGCGCGAGCGCACGCGGTCGAGTTCACAGCGCAGCAGCGCCGCGTCGGACGTGATGAGAGCGAGCACCTGAGACATCGAACGACTCCATTCCTTCGGCCAGTACGGGAGCTAACGGGTCGATGATCTCAACACCCGGCCATCGACACCACTTCCCCAACTGGAAGTGCGACGAGCTACCGGAAACACGGTATTTTGCGCGCATGGCAGACATCGCAGTCGGCATCGATCTGGGCACTTCGTACTCGTGTGTCTCGGCCGTCATCGACGGCCAGCCGACCGTGATTCCCAACGAATGGGGTGAGTACACCCACGCCAGCTGCGTCTCGTTTCTCGAAGACGGCAGCGTGCTCGTGGGCAACGCGGCGAAGAAGAACATCATCACCAACGCCGAGAACACCGTGTACTCGGCCAAGCGCCTCATCGGCCGCTTCTTCTTCTCGGACGAGGTGAAGAAGGCCACCACGGTGATGCCGTATTCCATCGTCGAAGGACCGAACAACTCGGTGCGCATTCAGGCGCGCGGCCGCACGTATTCGCTGCCTGAAATTTCGGCGCTGGTGCTCAAGGAGCTCAAGGCCATCGCCGAGACCTACCTCGGCCAGCCGGTGACCAAAGCCGTCGTCACCGTGCCCGCGTACTTCAACGACAACCAGCGTCAGGCCACCAAAGACGCGGGCCGCATCGCCGGGCTCGACGTGCTGCGAATCTTGAACGAGCCGACGGCGGCGGCGCTGGCGTACGGCTTCGGCAAAGACATGAACCAGCGCGTGTCCGTCTACGACCTGGGCGGCGGCACGTTCGACGTCTCGGTGCTGGAGATCGGCAAAGACGTCTTCGAGGTGCTCTCGACGGCCGGAGACACGTACCTCGGCGGCGACGACTTCGACGATCGCATCATGAACTGGATGGCGGAGGACTTCCTCGCGAAGCACCGCCTCGACCTGCGCCAGAACCGCTTCTGCCTGCAGATGCTCAAAGAAGCCGCCGAGCGCGCGAAGATCGAGGTCGGCCTGAACGGCGTGGCCGACATCTCGTGCCCCGGCATCTGCCAGGACGTGAACGGCAACATCATCGATCTGCAGATGCAGATCACCGCCGATCACTTCAACCGCATGGTGATGGATCTCGTGCAGGGCACCTTCAAGGTGACCGACGAGTCGCTCCAGAGCGCGCGCATGACGGTCAACGACGTCGACGCCGTAATCCTCGTCGGTGGCCCCACGCGGCTGCCCATCATCCGCAACTCGGTGAAGCACTACTTTCAGAAGAACCCGATGGAGGGCGTCGACCCGGATCAGGTCGTCTCGCTCGGCGCGGCGCTGCAGGCCCACGCGTTGCTCGACAAGGCCACCGAGACCTTCCTCGTCGACGTGACGCCGCTGGCGCTGCGAATCGGCACCGTCGGCGGTTACACCGAGAAGATCATCGACAAGAACACGCCCATTCCCATCGAGAAGTCGAAGTCGTTCACCACCAGCCGCGACGGCCAGGACAAGGTGAAGATCCGCGTCTACCAGGGCGAGTCGAACCGCGCCGACGAGTGCGAGCTGCTCGGTGAATTCGAGTTCGGTGGGTTCCGCGTGGGGTACCGCGGCGAAGTGAAGATCGACGTGACCTTCGAGATCGACTCCAACGGCATCGTGAACGTGCAGGCCGCCGATCAAGAAACGGGTCAGCGCACCTCGACGACCATCAGCCTCTCTTCTGGCCTCTCTGAGACCGACATTCAGAAGTCCATCAACGCCAACCAGCAGGTGCAGCTCGCGAACCACCGCGATCTCCCTGCTGCGAGATAGGTTGCGCTCAAACGATGTCGAACGGCTCCGACAACACTGGCAAGCCACCCGCCCCGGGGTTTCCGCAGATCACGCCGGCTGCAGGTGAAGCGCGCGCCCTGCCCAGAGTGACGGTGGCGCCGTTGCCGACCATCGCGCCCGTCATCACGGCGCCGCCCGTCGCGGTCCCTCCGCGACCCGTGGCGCCGCCGCCGATGCGTACGGGACCGACGCCGCTGCCCACACGACCCGTCATCACCGCGCCCAGCGGCTTCGTCGCGCCGCCGTTGCCGCCTCGCCCCGTCATCGCCCCACCGACCTTCGCGCCTCCGCGCGCCCCGGCGATCGCGCCGCCGCCGAGAGCGCCTGCGGTGCTCACGCCGGTCGCGCCGCCGCGGCCTCCGACGGTGAGCGCGCCTCGCATCGCACCGCCGGTGCTCAACCTCTTCGACGAGCCAGAACCGCCGCCCGCTCCGCCGCCGCCGGTTGCGATCGCTCCACCGGCCCCCATTGCCGCGCCTCGCACCAGCCCCATCTCAGCGACCGGCGCCATCGAGACCATCTCCGACGGGCAGGCGACGGCGCTGCGGGCGCTCGCGCAGAACCTCAACGCGCTCGACTATTTCGCGGTGCTCGGCGTCGCGCACGCGGCGACGCCAGGTCAAATCAAGAAGGCCTTCTACAAAGAGAGCCGCACGTACCACCCCGACCGGTTCTTCCACCTGCTCGACTCGCAGGTGAAGACCGACCTGGGCTCCATCTACAAGCGCATCACCGAGTCGTATTACGTGCTGCGCGACGACGCGAAGCGCAAGAAGTACCTGGCCGACATCAGCGGCGCCGATCGCGCGAGCAAGCTCCGCTACACCGAAGCCACCGAGTCGGAGCTCAAGGCCGAAGCCCGCAAGACCGTCGACGAAGAGTTCGGCAACAACCCCAAGTCGCGCCCGTTCTTCAAGAGCGCCATGGCTGACGTCGACAAGAAGAACTGGGCCTCCGCCGAGCGCAACTTGAAGATGGGCCTCACCTACGAAGCTGGCAACGCGCGCTTCAAGGAGCTGCTGCTCGACGTGCAGAAGAAGCTCGACGAACAGCGCCGCGTGTCTGGCGAAGCCTTCAAGATCAAGTGACCTTCGATCTCGTCGCCCTGGGCGCCATCGCCCTCTTCGCCATCTGGGGTGCCTTCACCGGCTTCGCGCGGCAGGTGGGTCAGGCCATCGCGGGCGTCGCGGCCGTCTTCGCGGCGCTCCCCGTCGGCCGCTTCTTCGCGGAGCTCTTCGCCAACGCGCTCAAGACCTCGCTGACGGTCGGCACGGTCGCGGCCACCATCGTCGGCTTCGTGCTCATCTACCTCGTGGTGCGCGCCATCGTGACAGGCGTCATCAAGCGGCTGCTCGGCGGCAAAGAGCCAGAAGAGAACCGGGGCGCAGATCGTGCGCTTGGGTTTGGGCTCTCGGGGCTCAAGGCCGCGCTGCTGGTGTGGGTTGGCGTCTCCGCGGCGACCTTCCTCGAAGGCAACCTCGTGCTCGGCGGCAAGAAGATGGTCTTCACCCCGAAAGACTCGAAGTTGATGGCCTTCGGGCGCGAGCACAACGCCATCGAAGTGCTGCAGTTCTCAGGCGGGCGTGAGCTCGCGCTCGCCGGCAAGCTGGCGTCTGACCCGGCCGCGGCCGCGAAGCTCAAAGACGACCCCGACTACGCGGCGCTCATGAAAGACAGCCGGTTCAAGAACCTCGTGCAGTCCGACGGGTGGAAGAAGGCGCTCGAGACCGGTGACGTGCGCGCGCTGATGCAGAACGAGAAGCTGCTGGAGCTGGTGCGCGACCCCAAAGCGGCCCGCCACATCGAGCGCCTCTCCGAACGCGCGGAATAGCGGCAAATCGGCCCTGGCCGAATGCTGGATCTTCCCGGCAATTCTCTATAGTGCGCGCCGCCATGGCCAACCCCTCGCAGCGCTGGACGATTGCCGACTCGAACGACATGTACGCCATCCGCAATTGGGGGGCGGGTTACTTCGGCATCAACGACAAGGGCAACGTGTGCGTGCACCCGGGTGGGCCGACCACGCCGAGCTTCGACTTGAAGGAGCTCGTCGACGAAGTTCGTCGCCGTGGCATCAGCCTGCCGTTGCTCATTCGCTTCACCGACGTGCTGCGCCACCGCGTGGTGCACCTCAACGAGGCGTTCCGCAAGGCCATCGCCGAGCACAACTACAAGGGCCAGTACCGCGGCGTGTACCCCATCAAGGTGAACCAGCACCGGTACGTCGCCGAGACCATCACCGAGGCTGGCAAGCCGTACACCTACGGCCTCGAGGCCGGGAGCAAGCCTGAGCTGCTCGCGGTGATGGCGCTGCTCGACGACCCCGAAGCGCTCATCGTCTGCAACGGCTACAAAGACGAAGAGTACGTCGAGACCGCGCTCTACGCCTCGAAGCTCGGCCGCAAGGTCGTCATGGTCGTCGAGAAGCCGACCGAGCTCGCGCTCATCGCTGAAGTGGCGCGCAAGACGAACATCAAGCCGCGCCTCGGCATGCGCGTGCGGTTGTCGACGCGCGGCGCCGGCAAGTGGGAGGCCAGCGGCGGAGATCGCAGCAAGTTCGGTCTCTCGCCCCGCGAGCTGATGGACGCGATCGCCTTCATGCGCGAGACCGGGTTGATGGACAGCTTCGAGCTGCTCCACTTCCACCTCGGCAGCCAGATCTCCAACATCCGCAACGTGAAGAACGCGCTGCGTGAAGTCGGCCGCTTCTACGTCGAGGTGCGGCGCCTCGGCGCGCCGCTCCAGTACATCGACGTCGGCGGCGGTCTGGGCGTCGACTACGACGGCTCGCAGACGAACTTCGCCTCGTCGATGAACTACACGACCGAGGAATACGCGAACGACGTGGTGTTCTCGGTGATGGAGGCCTGCGACGCCGCGCAGCTGCCGCACCCCAACCTCGTCTCAGAGTCGGGCCGCGCCGTCGTCGCGCACCACGCCGTGCTGGTGACCGAGGTGCTGGGCAACAGCGACTTCGACGTGCCGCCCGCGCCCGAGCGCCTCGCGGAGACCGCGCCGACGGTGGTGAAGAACCTCTTCGCCGCGCTGCGCGACGTCACCAACAAGAACCTGCTCGAGACGTACCACGACGCCGCTGAGTACAAAGACGAGACGCTGACGCTGTTCTCGCTCGGGCACCTCTCGCTCGAGCAGCGCGTGCTCTCCGAGAACCTGTTCTGGGCGATCTGTCACAAGATCTTGCGCATCGCGCGCGAGCACGGGGAGCTCAACGAAGAGCTCGAGACGCTCGAGCACCGGCTGTCAGACACCTACTTCTGCAACTTCAGCTTGTTCCAGTCGCTGCCCGACTCGTGGGCCATCGATCAGCTCTTCCCGGTGATGCCCATTCACCGCCTGGCGGAGCGCCCCACGCGCCGCGCGGTGCTGGCCGACATCACCTGCGACTCCGACGGCAAGATCGAGAAGTTCATCGACAAGCGCGAAGTCAAAGACGACATCCAGCTCCACGCGTTGAACGACGACGAGTACTACCTCGGCATCTTCCTCGTCGGCGCGTACCAGGAGATTCTGGGCGACATGCACAACCTCTTCGGAGACACGCACACCGTGCAGGTGTCGCTGGCTCCGGGCGGCGGCTACCTCATCGATCGCGTCGTCGAAGGCGACACGGTGACCGAGGTGCTCAACTACGTCGCGTACAACAAAGACGATCTCGTCGCGAAGATGCGCACGTTCACCGAGAGCGCGCTGCGCAACGGGAAGATCACGCTCGACGAATCGCGCCAGATCCTCCGCGTCTACGAAGCGGGCCTCGCCGGGTACACGTACCTGGAGCGTGAAGTCGACGCGAAGAGCTTCACCGCCACCCAGCTCAAGCTGGTGCCCAACGAGCTCGGCGGCACGGTGAAGACCGGCACCTGAAGTTGCCCGGCATGGGAATCGCGTCGCGGGTCTTCCCACCACCTCCGCCGGAGCTCCGCGACGCCGTCGTGCGGCACCAGTACGCGGCGCTGCGCGACAACCTGCCGGTGCTGCATGCAGTCGCGGTGCTGAACCTGCTGATCGCCAACTACGCGATGTGGGTCGACGGGTTCGACCCACGCCTCTTCGCGTGGACGGGGATTCTGGTCGTCGTCTCGCTGGTGCGCATTTCACAGTGGAAACGCCGCGTGAACGAGCCGGCGCTGGAAGTTGCCGATGCCGCGCGTCGGCTGCGCGCCGCAGAGTGGTTGCTGTTCAGCGTGATGTTCGCGACCAGCGCGTTCGCCGTATGGGCCACCGCGACGAAGTTGTTCAGCTCGTCGGTGCTGGTGCCCATTTCGCTCACGTTCGGCTCGCTGTGCCTCGCGCACGCGATGTCGACGATTCCCGTCGCGTCCTTCACGGCGGTGGTGGTGGGCATCGTTCCTCCCGGCCTGGCGATGCTGTGGTTCGGTGACGAGTTCACCCGATTGATTGCGGTGAGCGCGTTGAGCGTGACGGCGCTGAAGGTGAGCTTTCTCCGCCGCCACTACTTCGCGTCGCTCGAGCTGCTGCAGCTGCAGAAACGAATGACTGACATGGCGAGCTTCGACTCGCTCACGGGGTTGCTGTCGAGGCGTGCGCTGCTCGATGAAGTGCAGGCGCGCGTGGCGAAGAAAGAGCCATTCACGCTCGCGTTGGTCGACCTCGACGGCTTCAAGCTGGTGAATGACACCCACGGCCACGCAATGGGTGACGCGTTGCTGCGCGCCGTCAGCCAACGTTTCATGGCTTGCGGAAGCGCGATTGGTCGGCTGGGCGGTGACGAGTTCGTCGTCTTGCTCGATGGCACCTCGGCGCACCTGGAGCCGATCCTCGAAGCCGCCAGCAGCCCGGTGATCGTCGGAGGTGTCGCGCTGCGGGTCTCGGCGAGCGTCGGCTACTCCCTGTTTCCAGCCGACGGTACCGACGTCGGCACGCTGATGCGCGTCGCCGACGAAGCGATGTATTCGGCCAAGCGCAGCGGCAAAGCCCGCGCGATGGGCCGCCGAAGCACTTGACCGCTTCACATCGCTTCGCGCATGGTGCCGCCGCGATTCGGTGATGTCTTGGTTGTGGGCGATGGTCGACGAAGGCGACATGCACAAGATGAATACGTTGTCGTTGAGTTGTCTGGTTGCGGCGTTGGCATTTGCGAGCTGCGCAAAGCAGAAGCAAGCAAACGAGACGGCAAACCAGAAATCAGAACTCCTCCCCGATGTGAGTGGCTTGACAATTGGTCAGGGCTACGACCGCGCATTGAGCCGCGCTCGAAACTCCTGCTTCGCCCGTGAGGCAGCGGCTACCACTTCGCTCCAGCAGTGGAGCGCTACGGGGTTCACAGCCTTTAACGCGGACGAGGTGCCAACTCGCATTCGTACTGCGATTGGAGTGGGCCCACAGGTCGCCGTGCAAGAAGGCAACCTCGGTATCGAAACAGCAGCCGAAGTCGGGCCATCGAGCGAAACGCCTTACGTTGTCATGCTCTCGCGTTTCGATGCTCGCGCTGAGCAAGCTGGCCCGATTCGAGGCGCCGGCTCGGCGTGTCGCCATGTACCGAATGACACGGCGAATGGTCTCGCCGACTTCGTGACGACGTGCGGCGACGTCTCGCTCGAGCGCAGGATTTTTGGTGGGCATGTATTGCTCTCGTGGCGTCGAGACTCGCGCCGCCCCGCAGTTGATGCGCTCGTCAGTTCACTCTTCGGTGCGACCACCGTGGGGGCAACCCTCGACCCCGTCGCGAGCCTGCAGGCCCTCTTGAGCCAGGGGTTCGACTCCGAGATGCTCGTCGTCGAGACCTCCGGCATGCCGTCACAACCTTCGACTGTTGTGCTGCCTTCAGGTGGGCGAGGCATGACGGTGCACGCAGCACTTGAGTACTTCAAGCGACTCACGTTCAGCGCTGTCACGAGCTTTCCGCAGGTCGTCGACTACACGACGCGTCGCTACGACATGCGCCATGTCGACTTGTGTCTGGCCGAGACGGGTCGCGCTTCGACCGTCGGGGAAGACGAGTGGGCCTGCGTGCACAATCACCTGACGGACCTCGTCGAGAGCCGCGACGGAGTCGGAAATGCGTACGAGCAGTGGCAACGGTACGTCGCACACAAGCACGCATATGAGCACTACCGAACAGAGGGGCGCCTCGTCTTCGCGACCGTTCCTCAATCCCGCTGCGCCGGTGATTTCGATGGCGATTCGAACTTCGAGACCTCAGGCCCATGTCAGGAAGAACTGCTGCTCTCGTTCGTGAAGTTCTACGAGGCGTGCTCGGAGGGCTCGACGCGCCGCCTGTCCGATTGCCGAAACGACGTGCTGGGAACGGTCAACACCTGCGCCGACTTCGAGGCAAAGGACTGCAGGCTCCCGGAATACAGCCTCTCGAATGGGCACACGGTGACGTGCGATGAATCAGGCGTGAACGCCGCGCTCGCCGACGTCGTTGGCTACCAGGTACGACCGCCCTTTACGCCACAAACGCCCCCTCCTGGGAGCCCGCCACAAGTGACGGTGTTTGAACTCAACAGCATGGGGCGTGGCACGGTCGATCTCGATACCGGATTCAGCACTCGACACACCTTTGCGGAATCACTGGCATTGCCGGCCGCCTGCACGAAGCAGACTTCAACATCACTCCATCATCGACAGGGGAATGGATAGCGCACGTCGCCGCACCTTTGCGTTTCGACCCAGTCAAGCTTGAGGTGAGCTGCGTCGAATGGTCTACCTTCACATACATCAACAGAGGGACAGCATCATGGACAACGACGCTTTCTTTCTCGCCGCCGCTCGAAAACAGAGGCCACATGGAGAGATTTTTTACGTCCGACATTCCAATGTTCAGTGGCGTCTCGCTCTACCTCGACGAGCCCGGAACTGCGAACAGACTAGAAAGCCTGGGCCAGCCTGGACAAATATGGCTCACCTCCACCGACCTCTTTCCTTTCGCATCATCAAAGATTAGAATTGGCATTGCAAGCATTCAAGGAATGCAACCACAGAGTGGAGCGACAGCAGCTGGAACCCTGATTACTAACATTTTCACAACGGAACTCGGACGGCGCGCAGGCATGGACTACCGTCTGCGGTCACCGCAACATCTCACGAAGCCACTCAATACGAACGCCTTCTGTTTCTTTACGGCCATTGAAGGTCGGTACTTCAACATGAGCGATTCCGCACGTGTCGACGTGAGCGATGGACAGACAACGCTCAGGGTCACGACGCCGCTAACGAAAGATCGAAATCCAGGAGCGACCGCACAATGCGCTCAATTCGACCAGCACTAATCATCGTAGTGCTGAGTGCGTGTGAACCAATCGTCGACGACTCGTGTCGCACACCACGAGATCCGGCGGCCACCGACTGCATTGTGCATGACGGCGCCTCATGGGCCTTCAATCCGAATCAGCCACTACCAGCCATCGATGAGTTCTGCGCGGCATCATGTGTCGACGTTGACACAGCTGTTCATATCAGCGGGTACGACGACCTCTCCAAAGTGCCGCTGCTACCCAAGTTCCGTCGAATACAGGTCCTCAGCATAAACATCGACACTCTTACCGACCTCAGTGGAATGGAGTCAGTCGACATCGTCGGCGCATTGAAACTAATGGGTTCGGCCGCTGTGACTGGCGAGTCGCCGGCCAAGGAATTCACGAGCCTCAAGGGGCTGACTGACGAGCATATTCCAAAGCTGATAATCTCTCGGACAGATACACGCACAAACATCGCAGACTCATCTCTCCAGAAGATAGACCACCTTGACCTCGACCAAACCGGCCTCGAAACCATCGACGTCTCGAGGCTCAACCTCGTCTCCATGAGTGTCTATCTAAACAGCGCGATAACACATATTCGCCTCGGAGCAGGACAGATGGAGGCCATCAATCTGACTGGCAATGCGTCACTTCGGCAACTCGAATGGCCAGCCGATCTCATCATCAGCAAACGCATCCATATCGACGCGAACGAAGCGCTCTCAACATGTCTCATCAATGACTTTGTGAGCAGCACCGACGCTGGCACCCGCCGCATAGAGGAGACGGTCTCCAGGAACGCCCCGTGCCCCTGAGCTGGCTTCGCGCAACCGGGCACGTCAGCCGATTATTCAAGCCGCGCGCACTGTGCTCCGCGGACAGCCGACTGGCTTTCGGCAAAAATCGCAATCAGGAGCGACCGTGCAATGCGTTCAATTCGACCAGCACTAATCATCACAATACTGAGCGCGTGTACGCCAGCCGTTGATGATTCTTGTCGTACACCTCGAGCCCTCGAAGCCATTGACTGCGCCGTCTACGACGGTGGTCAGTGGACCTTCGACCCGAGTCGGCCCTTGCCTGAACTCGATGCGTTCTGTGCCGCGGCGTGTGTCGACATTGACGCGCCAGTGCAGATCTCGGGCTACGAAGACCTCACCGATGTTCCGCTGCTGCCGAAGATCCGAGAAATTCGGTTCCTGAGCATCAACGTCGACACGCTCGAAAACCTTCGAGGCATGGAGACTGTCGACATCGTCGGCTCGTTGCAGTTGGAGGGCACCGTGGCGCTGTACGGCGAAGCTCCGCGGAAAAACTTCACGAGCATGAGTGGTCTGACCGACGAGTACATTCCGGGCTTGACGTTCAGACGCACCAACACGCGTGTGAATCTCGCCGCATCGTCGCTCAAGCGAGTCGACTTCGTGACGCTGGAAGAAGCCGGCCTCGTCTCGCTTGATCTATCCGTCATCAACCCCACGTCAGTAAATGTCGCGGCGAGTCACTCACTAACGAGCATTCGATTCGGTGACGGCCCGATGCAGTACGTCAGTCTGTCTGGCAACGAGTCTCTGCAACAACTCGAATGGCCAGACAGCCTCATTGTCACCAAGCGCATCGATATCGACGCGAACAAAATGCTCTCGACATGTCTCATCAACGACTTTCTGAGCAGCACTGACGCAGGTCCACGTCGTGTCGAGGCCATTCATTGGAACGGGCCCTGCCCCTGAGCTAGCGATACTCGAAGCGCGTGGGCACCTGCAGGTCGGGGTGCAGGCTTCGCGCGACCGGGCACGTGCGCGCGATTTCTTCAAACCGCGCGCGCTGTGCTTCGGGCGTCGCGGCAGGCAACGTGAAGACGATCGACAACGAGCCCACGCGTCGCGGAGGCCCGACCATTTCTTTCTCGACGCGCGCTGACCCACCAAGAAACGTGAGGCCCTCTTTCGGGGCCAGCAACGCCATCGTCGACAGCGCACACGATGCGAGTGATGCGCCCAGCAGATCGGTCGGAGAGAACGACGTGCCGTCACCACCATTGTCTTTGGGAGGCACGGTACGAATCACAGCGCCCGACGGCTCGTGCGTCAGCTCGCACTGCAGCCCCGTGATGCGAACGGTCATCGGTACGCCCATGGCTCAGCTCTCCTTGAACTTGAAGTGACTGCGATCGCGCTCGGCAGCGATGAGCGCCTGATCCTTCGGAATGTCTTCTTCTTCGCGCCAGCGAACCATCTCGTCGGCTTCCCACGTGTACGGCGCGTCGTTCAACGTCACGCGCCCTTCGGCGATCGCGCGCGTCGCCTCCAACAGCGACAACTGCCGGCAGTCCCGAATGAGCGCCTCGAAGCGCCCTTGCCGCTGCGGGTTCACGAAGCGAGAGCCATGCCGCGCCGCCCACGCCATGTGAAACCACGACGGCCGAAACGCGACGCCAGCCAGCATGAGCCGCTTCGACATCAACGTGAGGATGTGCGTCATCTCGCGCGCGAGGCCGAGCCCCGGCACTTCTTGACCCGGCAGCTGCGGTCGCAGGCCACTGAACTGCGCGCGTGGGTTGCGCAGTGACAGCCAGTTCACGAACAAGAACGTGTCGTCGCCCAACCGTCGCTTCTCGACCTCGAGCTCGACCAACGCAGCTTCACGACCGTTGATGGCGTCGGTGCCCATCACCCGCGCGCGCTCGTACGGAGCGACGCGGTCGATCACCACGCGCAGGTTCTGAAACCCGAGCCGCCGCAGAATCGGCAACACACGGAAGCGCTCGAGCGCGAACTCCATGCCTTGCGAAGTGTAGAACTCAAGGAACCGCAGCGGCCCCTGTCGCGGCAGGCCCAGCGCGTCTGCGACGTCGGCCTCAGAAATCATCGGCTCGTCACCCAGTGATTCCGTCGGGAGCGAGCGCGAGATTCGAGAGAAGCGCGCCTCGAGCGGATCGTAGTCAGTCGGCACCGGCTCGTCGGTGTCGAAGGCCAACGTCAGCCCCACCCCCGCGAGCACCTTCCACGCGTGCGACGAGTAGCCACCGGCGGGCAACCACACCTGAGGCAGCGAGCCGAGCCGCCGTGAGATCATCAGCTCGCGCTGGCGCACCCCCGGCAACGACAAGCCGAACTGCCCAAGGCGATCGCCCGTCAACACGTCGGCGCCCGCGAGCACGAACGCGAGCTCGACCTGGGGCATGCGCGCCAACAACGCCTCAACCGCCGGGAGGTATTGCTCGTCGCGCGTGTGATCGGCCAGCAGCGTCTCGTCGACACCCTTCAACGTGCCCCAGTCAGCGCCTGAAATGGACCCCAGCCACACCGACGCGTCGTCACCCAGACACTCCGAGGTGCCATCGGGCGGGTGAAAGTCGAAGTCCAACACGGCGATGCGACCTTGAAAGCCCTGCGCGCGCAACTCGGCGACGGCGACCGCGACGTCATTGACCGCGCAGAACCCCGCGCCGCGCGCTGGCGCCGCGTGGTGAAAACCTCCGAAGAGATTGATGGCCGGCTGTCGCTTCGCGAGCGTGTAGCTCGCCGCGGCCATCGTCGCGCCCACGCCGAGGCGGATCGTGCGCAGCACCTCGTCGACGTACACGTCAGACGGGTCGACGGCGAAGATCTGCGCCAACGTCTCTGCGTGAAACAGCGACTCGAGGTACGCCTGCGAGTGCACGCGCCCCAGAGCCTCGTAGCTCGCCGGTTGCGGGTTGATGATCTCTCGCCGCGACACCGCGTGCGCGTGGGTCAGATAGTGGAGCGCGTCGTCAGCGCGGCGCGTCTCCATCGAGCGGGGCCCCGCTTCAATGCCGCTGATCGGCAGCCGAAACGCTTCGTCGTAGAAAATTCGAAGAGGCCGCCGACGCCCCTTCGCGAGCAAGGCGAGGAGCGGGTTCATCGCCTCGCCCCGTCAGAGATCGATCTGCACGACCGAACCACCACCGGGCGGCTCATCACGTTCAGAGCGGCGGTCATCCGGCTCCTCGTCACGAATGACGGGAATCTCAAGGCTTGGCCGCGAACGCTCGCGCTGCAGGCGATCCCGCTCCCGACGCTTCAGCTCTTCGATGATGTAGGTGTCGAGCATGGGGCCTTTGGGAGAGGAAGACGCGTCAATTGTAACCATGGTCTGGAGCGCATCAACCTGCTCTCCAGTAGTTACCCAACCCGTTGTAATTACTTCGCCGTTTCGATGCGGCGCTTGAAGTTCTCAAGCAGTTTGGGGAGCTGCGTGTCGACGAGCGCATTCACGATGGATTTCGGGACCAGCATGCCGACCTCGACTTCGATGAAGTAGGTCGCCTTCGTGGTGCCGTTGCCGCCGTCTTCGAGCTTCCAGCCGCCCTTGTTGTCCTTCATGAATTCACCGTCGATGAAGGACCACGTCAGCCCGCGCGGGCCGTCTTCCTTCATGTGCACGGTGTACTTGATGACCTTCACCACCTCGGCTTCGTACTGAACGTCGACTTCGCTGCCGCGACGGTTGTTGGTGCGGATCTTCTTCACCTCCGGAAGAAACTCCGGGTACCGCTCGTAATCGGAGATCACCTGCCAGCACTTCTCGACAGGGGCGTTGATGGTGATGGTCCGCTGGGCGCCAGGCATTGAGAGTCGCTCCTTGAGGTTGGGTGTGCGGCGAGGACGTTACATCGGCTTCTTGTCGAGGCGGTGCGTGGCGGTGATGCGACGCACGGTGCCGGTCTTCGAGCGCATGATGATGGAGTGCGTCTCGGCGCCGTTGGCGAAGAAACGCACGCCCTTCAAGAAATCGCCGGTGGTGACGCCGGTGGCCGCGAACATCACGTCGCCCGACGCGAGCTCGTCGGCGCGGTAGATGCGGTGCAGATCTTTGACGCCCATCTTCGTGGCGCGCTCTTCTTCTTCTTTGTTGCGGAAGCGCAGGCGGCCCTGGAAGTCGCCGTCGACGCAGCGAATACCCGCCGCCGAAATGACGCCTTCGGGCGCGCCGCCGGTGCCCATGAGCACGTCGACGCCGCTCTCTTCGAAGCACGTCGCGATGGCCGCAGCCACGTCACCATCTTCGATGAGGCGAATGCGCGCGCCGGCCGCACGCACCTCTTTGATCAACGCCGCGTGACGTTCGCGATCGAGAATGACGACCGCGAGCTCGGAGACCGTGCGCCCCATCTTCGCGGCGATGCGCTGCAGGTTCTCGGTGGGAGACTTCGAGAGATCGATGGCGCCTCGCGCGAGCGGGCCGACGGCGATCTTCTCCATGTACGTGTCGGGCGCGTTGAGCAGCCCGCCGCGGTTCGACAACGCGACGACTGAAATCGCGCCGGGGCGACCGTAGGCACAGAGGTTCGTGCCCTCGAGCGGGTCGAGCGCGATGTCGACCGGCGACGCGCTCGACGTGCCCTTGCCGACCTTCTCACCGATGTAGAGCATCGGCGCCTCGTCGCGCTCGCCTTCGCCGATGACGACCGTGCCGTCGATGTTGAGCGTGTCGAAGGCCTTGCGCATGGCGTCGACCGCCGCCTGGTCAGACTTGTCTTTCTCGCCGAGGCCCATGAGGCGCGCCGATGCGATGGCGGCCATCTCGGTGACGCGAACGACTTCGAGGGCGAGGTTGCGATCCATATGCGGGGCCTCTTCGGGAGCGGTCTTCACGGTGTCGAAAGGAGTTTCACCACCGACTCCGGAAGTCCAGTTGGTTTTCCGCTCGGGCCAACGCAAGCATGAACGGTGTGACCCGTCGCGAGCACCGTGTCGTCACCGTCTCGTGTCACCGCGTACTCGAAACGCAACGACGCGCGACGCAGCTCGGCGACGTGCACGCGAATGACGAGCAGGTCTTCGTACTTCGCGGGCCGTTTGTAGTCGCAGTGCGCCAAGACGACCGGCAGGCCGTAGCCGGCCTTTTCAAGCTCCGTGTAGTTGCCGCCGCGCGCGCGAAAGAGCTCGCTGCGACTGAACTCGAAGTAGCGGAAATAGTTCGCGTAGTAGACGACGCCCATCTGATCGGTGTCGCCGTAGATGACGCGCAGCTTCGCTTCGACGTGAGTGCTCATGAGTCGGCGCGCTTTGTAGCAAGCCCGTGACGAAGGTGTTTTGGTCCGCCGCCATGACGCGTTGGCTCGTGAGTGCGCTCCTCTTCGTCTCGGCTGTTTCCTTCGCCAAACCTCCGAAGTTGACGGTGTTCATCAGCGTCGATTCGTTCGGCACCGACGTGCTGCAGCGCAACCGCAGCAAGTTCAAAGGCGGCTTCGCGAAGCTGCTCAACGAAGGCGCGGTGTACCCCGTCGCCCGCTACGAAACGCTGGAGTGCGTCACCGCCATCGGCCACACCACGATGGTGACCGGCGCGTACGCCAACCGGCACGGCATCGTCGGCAACAAGCACTTCAACCGCGCTACCGGAAAGCTCGAGCCGTCGTACCTCGATCTCGCGCACCCGGTGCTCGAGGCACCCGCAGGCAACGACGACACCTCGCCGCTCAACCTGCTCACCGAGACGTTGTCAGATCGCCTTCGTCAGGCGACCGCGCTCAAGGGCAAGTCGCTCTCCATCGCGGGCAAAGGGCGCTCGGCGGTGGCGATGGCCGGTCGCCTCGGCGAGGCGTGGTGGTTTCACGAAGGCGTCGGCAAGTTCGTCACCGGTACGTACTACCGGAAGGAATTCCCGACCTGGGTGAAGGCCTTCAACGACAAGAAGCCCGCCGACGCTTTCCACGGCAAGCGCTGGGAACTGCTCAACCCAGCGAAGGACTACCTCGGCGACGACGAGCGGCCCTTCGAGTCCGACTGGTACGGCATGTCGAAGACCTTTCCGCACCCGCTCAGCGGTGGCCTGCCCTCGCCCGGCCCGCAGTCGTACAGCGCGCTCGCCTCGTCACCGATGATGAACGAGCTGATGCTCGACTTCGCGAAGGCGGCGATCGACGGAGAACAGCTCGGCAAAGACGACGTGCCCGATCTCTTGAGCGTCAGCTTCTCGGCGCTCGATCGCACGTACCACCTGTACGGCCCGACCTCGTGGGAGATGCAGGACCACCTGCTGCGCCTCGACAAACACCTCGGTGAGCTGATCGCGGCGGCTGAAAGAGCAGCGGGCAAAGGCAACGTCGTCGTGGTGCTGACCGGAGATCACGGCGGCGCCAACATCCCCGAAGAGTGGGCGGCCATCGGCCTCGAGGGCGTGCGCGTGCCTCCGCAGAACCTGCAGAAAGGCGTCAACGAAGAGCTCGAGAAACGCTTCGGTGCCGCGAACCTCGTGGCGGCCATCGAAGAGACCGACGTGTATGTCGACTGGAGAGCAGTCGACGCGAAGAAGCTCGACGTGGTGGCCGTGCGGCGCGCAGCAGCGGCGTGGTTGAACAAACAGGTCGACGTGCACGCGGCCGTGTCGCGAGACGATCTGCACACGGTGAGCGCCGGCGGCCTCGAGCGTGAATTCGTTCACGCGTACAACCCAGAGCGCAGCGGTGACGTGTTGATGGTGATGAAGCCGTTCCGCGTGCTCGAGAGTGAAAAAGCCGGCACCTCGCACGGCGCGCCGTGGAGCTACGACGCCGACGTGCCGATCTTCCTCTACGGAAAAGGCGTGAAGAGCGGGCACTACGGCCACGACGCGCACCCCATCGACATCGCGCCGACGCTCGCCGCGCTGGTTGAGTTGAGCCCGCCCGCCAGCAGCGAAGGCCGCGTGCTGGTCGAGGCCGTGCAACTGAGCAAGTGATGCGCAAGCCGCTGGTGCGCATCGTCGACGGCGCGCTCACGCCGCGCCGGTTTTTGGTGCTGCACGACGCCGTCGTCGCGCTCGGGAAGGAGCGCCTCGTGGCGGGCTACCAGACGACGTTCTGGTTTGACTTCAAACAGCGCCCGTCGAATGTCATCGAAGACGCCGCGTTGGCGCTGCGACCGTTGTTGAACCGTCGCTCCGCCGGGGTCGAGTGGTGGCTCTCCCGCATGCGAACTTCGAACGTGAAGGTCGACTTTCATCGCGATCGCGACAACGCGCGCTTCGACGACGACGGCGTCGAAGTGCACCCCACCGTCAGCTCGCTGCTCTATTTGAATGCGTGTCGAGGCGGCCTGCTGGCCGTGACGAGAGAGCCGCCGAACGCGCGCAACCAGGCCTTCGCACCCGATGTCCATGACTTCGATTTCGTCGAGCCGAAGGCCAACCGGTTCACGTGGTTCGACGGGAAGCTGACGCACGGCGTGTTGGACGCAGAGAATCAGATCCCCGGGAAGCGATTGCCCCGAGAGCAATCACTGCGTCTGGCCATCGCCATCAACTTCTGGGCGAAGCGACCGCGCCGCGTGCCGACGTTCGCCGAGAGCCCGCACTACCGCTCGCTCGCGCGATGAAAAAAGGCGCACCAGCCGCGAGGCCAGTGCGCCGAGAACTTCACGTCGTGAGCGGGTTACTCGATGCCGGCGTCCATTTCCGTGCCGGCATCCATCTCCGTGCCGGCGTCCATCTCCGTGCCCGCGTCCATCTCCGTGCC
>JAMHXF010000064.1:0-11007 GCA_035910535.1 Archangium sp.
GGCGGCACGTGGAAGGATCTCACCGACAACGTGAACTCCATGGCCTCGAACCTGACGACCCAGGTTCGCAACATCGCCGAGGTCACCACCGCCGTCGCCAAGGGAGACCTCAGCAAGAAGCTCACCGTCGACGTGCGCGGAGAAATCCTCGAGCTGAAGATCACCATCAACACCATGGTCGATCAGCTCTCGTCCTTCGCCTCTGAAGTGACGCGCGTCGCCCGTGACGTCGGCACCGAAGGCAAGCTCGGCGGTCAGGCCACGGTGCGCGGCGCCGCCGGCACGTGGAAGGATCTCACCGACAACGTGAACTCCATGGCGTCGAACCTGACGTCGCAGGTTCGCAACATCGCCGACGTGACCACCGCCGTCGCCAAGGGAGATCTCTCGAGGAAGATCACCGTCGACGTGCGCGGTGAGATCCTCGAGCTGAAGAACACCATCAACACCATGGTCGACCAGCTCTCGTCCTTCGCCTCTGAAGTGACGCGCGTCGCCCGTGAGGTCGGCACCGAAGGCAAGCTGGGCGGTCAGGCCGTCGTGAAGGGCGTCGGCGGCACGTGGAAGGATTTGACCGACAACGTGAACTCCATGGCTTCGAACCTCACCTCACAGGTTCGAAACATCGCCGACGTGACCACCGCCGTGGCCCGTGGAGATCTCTCGCGCAAGATCACCGTCGACGTACGCGGCGAGATCCTCGAGCTGAAGATCACCATCAACACCATGGTGGATCAGCTCTCGTCGTTTGCCTCCGAGGTGACGCGCGTCGCGCGCGAGGTCGGCACCGAAGGCAAGCTCGGCGGCCAGGCCATGGTGAAGGGCGTCGGCGGTACGTGGAAGGATCTCACCGACAACGTGAACTCCATGGCGTCGAACCTCACGACGCAGGTCCGCAACATCGCCGAGGTCACCACCGCCGTCGCCAAGGGAGACCTGTCTCGAAAGATCACCGTCGACGTGCGCGGCGAAATCCTCGAGCTCAAGAACACCATCAACACCATGGTCGACCAGCTCAACTCCTTCGCCAGCGAGGTGACGCGCGTCGCCCGTGAGGTCGGCACCGAAGGCAAGCTGGGCGGTCAGGCCGTCGTGAAGGGCGTCGGCGGCACGTGGAAGGATCTCACCGACAACGTGAACTCCATGGCCTCGAACCTGACGACGCAGGTGCGCGGCATCGCCAAGGTCGTCACGCACGTCGCCAACGGTGACTTGAAGCGCAAGCTCTCGCTCGACGTGAAGGGCGAGATCGCCGAGCTCGGCGACACCATCAACGGCATGATCGACACGCTCGCGCTCTTCGCCGACCAGGTGACGACGGTGGCGCGAGAAGTCGGCATCGAAGGCAAGCTCGGCGGTCAGGCCAACGTGCCCGGCACCGCAGGTCTGTGGCGCGGCCTCACCGACAACGTGAATCAGCTCGCCGCGAACCTCACCACGCAGGTGCGCGCGATCGCCGAGGTCGCCACCGCGGTGACCAAGGGCGATCTCACGCGCTTCATCACCGTTGGAGCGCAAGGCGAGGTCGCCGCGCTCAAAGACAACATCAACGAGATGATTCGAAACCTGAAGGACACCACGCGAAAGAACACGGAGCAGGACTGGCTCAAGACCAACCTGACCCGCTTCACGCGCATGCTCCAGGGCGAGCGCGATCTCGACATGGTCTCGAAGGTGACGCTGTCCGAGCTCGCGCCGCTCATCTCGGCACCGTACGCCGCGTTCTACGTAGCCGAACACGAAGGCGACACCGAGACGCTCGTGCTGCGCGCGGGCTACGCGAGCTCGGCCGACGCGCGGCTGCGCACCAAGCGCGTGGCCGTGGGCGAAGGCCTCATCGGCCAGTGCGCGGCCGACCGTCAGCCGATCTTCGTCAGCAACCTGCCCAGTGAATACGTGCGCGTTTCATCGGGGCTGGGCGCGGCGCCAGCCAGCCACCTGCTGGTGCTGCCGGTGCTCTTCGAAGGCGAGCTCAAGGCGGTGCTCGAGCTCGGCAGCTTCAGCGCGTTCTCAGACGTGCACATCGACTTCGTGAAGCAGCTCACGCAGTCCATCGGCATCGTGCTCAACACCATCGGCGGCAACATGCGCACCGAGACGCTGTTGCAGCAGAGCCAGGCGCTCACCGAAGAGCTCACGGAAATCAACAAGCGCCTCGAGCAGCAGAAGACCGAGGTCGAACACAAGAACCGCGAAGTCGAGCAGGCCAAGGAGGCGCTCGAAGAGAAGGCCGAGCAGCTCTCGTTGGCCTCGAAGTACAAGTCAGAGTTCCTCGCGAACATGTCGCACGAGCTGCGCACGCCGCTCAACTCGCTGCTGCTGCTCTCGCAGTACCTCTCCGAGAACGGCGACGGAAACCTGTCGACCAAGCAGGTTGACTTCGCGCGCACCATCAACTCCGCGGGCACCGAGCTGCTCGAGCTCATCGACGACATCCTCGACCTCGCGAAGATCGAGTCGGGCACCGTGGCCGTCAACGCCAGCACCGTGCGCCTGCTCGAGATGCGCGACTTCGTGACGCGCTCGTTCCGCCAGCTCGCCGAAAAGAAGGGCCTCGTCTTCGAGATCGAAATCGACCCCGTGCTGCCCGCCGCGCTCGTCACCGACGCCAAGCGACTGCAGCAGGTGTTGCGCAACCTGCTCTCGAACGCGTTCAAGTTCACCGAGCGCGGCAGCGTGGTGCTCAAGGTGTTCTCGGCGCAGAACGGGCTCATCGGCTTCAGTGTCGTCGACACCGGCATCGGTATTCCGCGCGACAAGCACGCGTTGATCTTCGAGGCCTTCCAGCAGGCCGACGGCACCACCAGCCGCCGCTACGGAGGCACGGGCCTCGGCCTGTCCATCAGCCGTGAGCTCGCGCAGCTGCTCGGCGGTGAGCTCCGCGTCGAGAGCGAGGTCGGCCTCGGCAGCACGTTCACGCTCTTCCTCCCCGAGCGCTACGTGGGCCGCGCGCGCGTGAACGTCGAGCGGCCGTCTTCGCCGGCGCCGCGCACCACGACCATCGAAGTGCGCCGCGAGCCCGAGCCCGCGACATTCGAAGGGCTGCGACGACCGACCGCGGAGCCGCAGCTCAAGTCGGTGCTCTTCGTCTCGGAGCGCGCTACCGACGTCGATGTGTGGCGTGACCTCGCGCGCAAACACAACCTCTCGCTGCACCTCGTCGATCACGCCGACACGGTGATCGAGGCCGCGCGGCGCCCCGACGTGCTCGCCATTCTCGTCGACCTCGAGCTGCCCGGCCGTGACGCGTGGACCACGCTCGATCGGCTCAAGCGCGACGTGTCGGTGCGCCACCTGCCCACGTGGATGATCGGCGCCCGAGACACCGACGCCGTGACGCGGGCCCTGCGCGGCGGCGCGGCTGGCGTGCTGCCCACCGAAGCCGCGAGCCTGGGCACCGCCATCGAGCAGCTCAGCCAGTACGCCGACGACGCGTCACGGCTGGTGCTGGTGCTCGACACGCAACGCGATCGCGCGGCGCAGGTCGCGGCCATGGTGAACGAGCCGAACGCGCGCCTCGACGTGGTGCACACGACCGCCGACGCCGCGGCACGCCTGGGTCACCACCGCTATGACTGCCTGCTCGTGTCCATCGACGAAGGTGCGAGCCCACACGCGGTGCTCAAGGCGCTGGCCGAGTTGGCGCCCGGCGCGCATCGACCGCCGGTGGTCTTCTTCGCAGAGAGCGCCGATGGCGCGGCCGAGTGGCGCTGGGCGATGCAACCGCAGCCCGGCTGGGTCGGCGTCGTCGCGCGCACGCCCGAGCGGCTGGTCGAGCTGGTGACGCTATATCTCCACCGGCGGTTGGATCGACTGCCGCTCGGCCAGCAGTCGTTGGTGCGCCTCGCGCTCGCGAAAGATCCTCAGCTCGCGGGGCGCACGGTGCTCGTCATCGACGACGACGTGCGCAACATCTTCGCGCTCACCGCCACGCTCGAGCATCACGACATTCACGTGCTCCACGCCGAAGGTGCCGCCGAGGGGCTGCAGAGCCTCGACGCCAACCCCAACGTCGACCTCGTCTTGATGGACGTGATGATGCCGGAGATGGACGGCTACGAAGCCACGCGCGCCATTCGTGCGCGGCCCGCGTGCGTCGACCTGCCCGTCGTCGCGCTCACCGCGAAAGCCATGAAGGGAGACCGCGAGAAGTGCCTCGTCGCCGGCGCGTCTGACTACATCGCCAAGCCGGTGAACGTGGACAAGCTGATCTCCGTGCTGCGCGTGTGGCTCGCGTCGCGCCCCGCTTCTCTCCTGGGCGCAGCGCCGCCCTCTCCCGCGCTCGAGGCTTGAAGTGCAAGACCAGGTGAACATTCTCCTCGTCGATGACGACGAGGGCAGCCTGCTCGCCATCGAGACGGTGCTGGGTGCGTTGAACCAGCGGCTCTTCAAGGCGAACTCCGGTCGCGCCGCGCTGCGACTGCTGCTCAAGCACGAGTTCGCCGCGATCCTGCTCGACGTGAAGATGCCGGAGATGGACGGCTTCGAATGCGCCCGCCTCATTCGTGAGCGCGAGAAGTCTGCGCGCACGCCGATCATCTTCCTCACCGGCATCGACGAAGGGCGGCCGCCCGTCTTTCACGCGTACGAGGTGGGCGCCGTCGACTACCTCATCAAGCCCATCGAGCCGACGATTCTGCGCGGCAAGCTGCAGGTCTTCGTCGAGCTCGCGCTCAAGACGCGTGAGGTCAAGCGGGTGGGCGACGAGCTGCGCGCGGCGCAGCAACTGGCGCATCGCCGTGAGTTGCTCGAGCGAGAAAAAGAGACGGCCATCGATCGACAGCGGTGGCTCGAGTCGGTGCTCGACACGCTGCCCACGCCGCTCATCCTCATCGACCCCGAGGCGATCTCTCCGCGCTTCGCGAACCGCGCGGCCGTCACGCTCGCCCACGGCGTCTTCGCTGGAAGGCCGTGGCCACGGGAGCTCTCGCTGCGCGACGCCGACGGCAACATGCTGACGCCGCCACAGCTCCCGATTGCGCGCGCTGCACGTGGAGAGCTCCTGCACGGCGAGCTCTTCCACTTCGAAGACGACACGAGCTCCGGCGCGCTCATCGCCTTCAGTGAGCGCCTGCCACCGCTGAACGGCAACCGCGAGACGATGCTGGTGAACCTTCAAGACGTCACCGTGCTCAAGCGCGCCGAAGAAGAGCTGCGGTCGGCGCTGCAGTCGCGCGAAGACTTCCTGGCCGTCGGGTCGCACGAGCTGCGCACGCCGATCACCGCGCTCAAGTTTCAGGTGCGCAACGCCATCAAGAGCTGGGACCGCCCCGAGACCATGCGCAACCCGTCGGGCCACGCGCTCTCGTACCTGCGGCAGGTGCAGGGCAGCGTCGACCGGCTGCAGCGGCTCTCGAACTACCTGCTCGACGTCTCGCGGCTCTCGTCGAACGTGCTCAACCTCGAGCGTGAGTCGCTCGACATGGAGACCGTCGCGCGCGACGTGGCGCTGCGCCCGTCACCCGACGGCGTGTGGACGCCGTCATCCGTCACCTTCACCGTCAAGGGCGACACCAACGGCTGGTGGGACCGCAGCCGCCTCGAGCAGATCTTCGGGAACCTCATCGACAACGCGCGCAAGTACGCGCCCGGCCCGCTGGAGATCGAGCTCACCGGCGAGCCCGACTTCGTCAGCTTCGCGCTGCGAGATCATGGCCCCGGCATACCCGTCGACGCGTTGCCGAGGCTCTTCGGCCGCTTCACCCGCGCGCGCGCACCCGAAGACACGCGCGGCTTCGGCCTCGGCTTGTGGATCGTCGCGCAGCTCGCGCAGCACCACGGTGGCACCGTGCTCGCCGACTCCCTGCCCGGCCGCGGTGCGCGTTTCGTCGTGAAGTTGCCGCGTGGTGCGCCCGCGTTTCGCTCCATGGAAACTCCGGCGCCGATCATGCCTGCGCCGTTGCCATGACGCTCCGCATCAGGTCTAAGCCGCCGTCATGAGCTCGACGTCGAACGCGCTGCTGAAGGCCGACAAGGTGTGGATGGACGGCAAATTGGTCTCGTGGAACGAGGCCAACGTTCACGTGATGACCCACGCGCTGCACTACGGCCTGGGAGTCTTCGAGGGTATTCGTGCGTACCGCGCGAAGAACGGCAAGCTCGCGGTGTTTCGCCTCCGTGAGCACATTCGTCGGCTGCTCGACTCGGCGCACATCATTTTGCTGAAGATCCCCTACACCGAAGATCAGCTCGTCGACGCGTGCCTCGAGGTGCTGCGCGTGCAAGACGCCCGCTTCCCCAACGGCGCGTACCTGCGCCCGGTGGCCTTCATGGGCGAAGGCGCCATGGGCCTGGGTGCGCAGAACGACACGCGCGTCGCCATCACCGCGTGGGAGTGGGGCACGTACCTCGGCGACAAGGGCGTGAAAGAAGGCATTCGCGCCAAGGTCTCGAGCTTCACGCGCATGCACGTGAACGTGAACATGGTGCGCGGGAAGATCTCCGGGCAGTACGTGAACTCGATCCTCGCCAAACGAGAGGCCGTCATGGGCGGCTACGACGAAGCCATCCTCCTCGACATCTCGGGCTTCGTGGCCGAGGCCTCGGGCGAGAACATCTTCTGCGTGGGTCGTCATGGCGTGGTGCGCACGCCTTCGCTGTCGTCACCGATTCTGCGCGGCATCACGCGCGACACCGTCATTTCGTTGCTGCGCGACGCAGGCCGCCCCGTCGAAGAGGTCAGCTTCACGCGCGACGCGCTCTACATCGCCGGTGAGGTGTTCTTCACCGGTACGGCCGCCGAAGTGACGCCCGTGCGCGAGGTCGACAACCGCACCGTCGGCGAGGGCAAGCCCGGCGAGATCACGAAGTCGATTCAGGAGCAGTACCACCGCGTGGTGAGGGGGCACGAGCCGCGCTTCGAGCACTGGCTCACGTACGTCTGAGCTAGCGTCGCGCGCCGATGACCAACCGGCGCACGCAGGTTCACGAGGCCTTGAGCACGCAGGAAACGGACAACCCGTTCAACCTCGAGAACCCGGGGATCCTCGATCTCGCGCCGGTGTTGCCTAAGCGCCTCGAAGAGACAGGCCTGAAGCTGGGCCTGCTCGCTGATCTCGCGCTCAAGTATTTCTACTACCAGGGCATGGCGACCGGCGCGGAGGTCGCCGATCAGCTCCGCCTGCCGTGGACGGGCGTCGTCGAGCTCGTCATCGATCACCTCGCTACCGAGAAGCTCGTCGATCTGCGCGGCGGCAAGGGCTTCGGTCGCGTGTCGGTCGACTTTCAGCTCACCGACAAGGGCCGCGAGTACGCGCGCGACGCGCTCTCTCGCACCACGTACGTCGGCCCCGCGCCGGTGCCCATCGAGCAGTACAACTCGCTCATTCATCAGCAGACGCGTGAAGCGCCGACCGTCTCGCGCAAGCAGCTCGAGCTGGCGTTGAGCCACCTCGTGGTGCCCGAGACCATCGTCGACCGGCTCGGGCCTGCGGTGAACTCGGGCCGCTCGCTGTTTCTCTTCGGGCCGCCGGGCAACGGCAAGACGTCCCTGGCTGAAGCCATCTCCGCGATGTTCGGCGGCGAGGCGTACATTCCACACTGCCTCGAGATCGACGGGCAGATCGTCAAGGTCTTCGACAAGCTCGTGCATCACCCCGTGCCGCTCGAGCTCGGTCGCGACGCGCAGGGTCGCAGAGCCACCTTCGAGATGGACAACCGCTGGCAGCTCTGTCGTCGGCCGGCGGTCATCGTCGGTGGTGAGCTGACGCTCGAGACGCTCGACCTCATCTATTCAGACACGGCGCGGTTCTACGAAGCGCCGTTTCAGGTGAAGGCCAACGGCGGCATGTTGCTCATCGACGACTTCGGTCGTCAGAAAGTGCACCCCACCGATCTGCTGAACCGGTGGATCGTACCGCTCGAGAAGCGCGTCGACTTCCTCACGCTGCACACCGGCAAGAAGTTCGAGATTCCCTTCGATCAGCTGATCGTCTTCTCGACCAACCTCGACCCCAAAGAGCTCGTCGACGAAGCGTTCCTGCGCCGCATCAAATACAAAATCGAAGTCGGTAACCCCGACGAGCAGCAGTACCGCACCATCTTCAAGCGTGTCTGCGAAGCCAGCGGCATTCCCTACGTCGAGCAGGCCGTCACGTACCTGCTCGAGCAGACCTACAAGCCGCGAAACCTCTCGTTGCGCAGCTGCCACCCGCGAGATCTCGTGCAGCTCGTCAAAGACGCGGCGCGCTACCGGGGGCAACCACCAGCGCTCTCGAAAGAGCTGCTGGAGCTCGCGGTCGAGGTCTTCCTCGTCGACGTGTGACCGGTTTTTTGAGCCTCGCGCGAACAGGCCTAGACTGCCTTTCGTGTCGATGACTCCAGTTCCTCAAGGACCGGGCTCGTTCAAGGTTCGCCCCGCACGGCGAGGCGACGCCGTGCCGCTCGTGGCGTTGCTCGCGCAGCAGGGCATCGCGTCTGACCCGAACACCGTGACGTGGATCATCAGCCACCCGGAGATGGAGATCGTCGTCGCCGCAGATCAGCTCGATCGCCCCATCGGCTTCGCCACGCTCTCGCATCGCCCGGTGCTCAAGACCGGCGGTCGCGCCGCCACCATCGACGAGCTCAACGTCGCCACCGCCTGGCAGCGCAAAGGGGTCGGCCGCGAGCTGCTCAAGAAGGTCGTCGAGCGCGCGAAGGTGCTCTCGGTGAAGCGCCTCGAAGTGCAGACCTACGGCGCGCCCTCACCCGAGCTCGTCGCGTTCTTCCGCGCGTGTGGGTTCGACGGCTGCGACGTCGGCGTCTTCCGACTCAAGTGAGCGCGGCGCCGCGCGTCGCCAGCAACTGAGCGACGGCCTCCAACCGAGCACGCACCGCAGGCTTCACGTTCACGAAGCGCACGCCGACGGCTTCCCCGCGCACCCACGACACCATGCCCTGCAGCTCGAAGAGCTCACCTTCGATGGTGAGCGACAACGTAAGCGCCTCCCCTACCGAGTAGGCGTTGGGCGAGCGCACGCACAGGCCACCCGGGCTGAAGTTGATGGAGAACGCGTTGAACGCCCGGGCCGCATCGCTGGCTCGGGTGAATCGCACGTCAAAATGGGCTCCGTACCTGGGGTCGACACGCCGCTCGCTACCGTTGCTCACAGTCGGAGAGTATCGGAACGAGTTCGCATAAGGTTTCGCGCCGTGGAACTCGAACTGACGGGTTTTGGAGAATTCGAGGGCGTGGAGCTGCTGCAGAAGCTCCACCTCTTTCAGAAGCTCACCTTCGACGAGACGACCCGCCTGGGTTCGCTCATTGAGTACCTCGACGTGCCCGCGGGCACCGTGGTCATCGAGCAGAACGCGCTCGGCGACGCGCTGTACGTCATCGGCAAAGGTGAGGTCGCCGTCTCGCGCGACGCCGACGGTGACGGCAAGCATGAGCAGCACGAAGAGATCGGCCGCCTCCGTGAAGGCGAATTGTTCGGAGAGATGTCGCTCATCGACGACGTGCTGACCAGCGCGCGCGTGACGACGGCGGTGCCGAGCCGGCTGCTCAAGCTGCCGCGCGCCGAGTTCGAGGCGCTGCTGGCGACCGACGACAAGCTGGCGGTGAAGGTCTACCGCTCGTTCATTCGCACCATGGCCGAGCGCCTGCGCCGCACCAGCGCGCAGCTCTCTCGCACCCAGGCCTTCGTTCGCTGATCAGGGGGAACAGCACCGTGGAACTCGCGACGTTCAATCAATTCCTGGCGGCGGCGGTGAAGAACGGGGCGTCTGACGTGCACTTCAAGGTGGGCTCGTCGCCTGCCCTGCGCGTGAACGGGCAGCTGTTGCCGGTGAAGGTGCCGGCGCTGCAGCCTGAAGACACGGCGCGCATCGCGAGGCATCTGCTCGCGTCGAGTCGGTACAAGGGCGCCATCGAAGATCTGCAGGACTGGGACACCAGCTACCCGCTCGATGGCGTCGGCCGGTTCCGCGCCAACATCTACCGGAACAAAGGGCACCTCGGCGCCATCATGCGCTCGATCCCCCTGCAGATTCCCGACTTCCAGAAGCTCGGGTTGCCCAAGGTGCTCGAGAAGCTGAGCCAGGAAGATCGCGGCCTCATCCTCGTCACCGGCGTCACCGGCTCGGGCAAGAGCTCCACGCTCGCGGCCATGGTGAATTACATCAACGCGCACTACCGCAAGCACATCGTCACCATCGAAGACCCGATCGAGTTCGTTCACGAAGACAAGTTCTCGCGCGTGATGCAGCGTGAAATCGGCCCCGACACGCCTGACTTCGGCAAAGCCCTGCGCGCGGCCATGCGCCAGGACCCCGACGTGATTCTGGTCGGCGAAATGCGCGACGCCGAGACCATCGAGATCGCGATCAAGGCCGCAGAAACCGGGCACCTCGTGTTGTCGACGGTGCACACGCAAGACGCGTATCGAACCATCAACCGCATCATCGGCGTCTTCCCTCCCGAGGCGCAGACCGGCGTGCGCATGCGCCTGGCCGAGAACCTGCGCGGCTCCGTTTCGCAGCGCCTGTTGCCGCACGTCTCGGGCAAGGGTCGCGTGGTCGCCGCCGAGGTCATGGTGTCGAACCTGTCGGTCTCGGAGTTCATCAAAGACCCCGATCGCACCCACGAGATCAAAGACTTCCTCGAGCGCAGCCACGACATTCTCGGCACGCAGAGCTTCGACCAGCACCTCGTGCAGCTGCTGCGCGCCGGGCAGATCAGCGTCGAGGTCGCGAAAGAGGCCGCGTCGAACCCGAGCGACTTCGAGCGCGCGCTGGCCTTCGAGTAAGCGCAGCTGCTGCGCGTTGAACCAGCCAAAAGCTCAAGTTTTGCACCCTCCGAGCAGCTGTTCCGCTCGGCCGCGCTTCGGCATCGGGGCTGCATCGCCCGCGCTGCATGCAGCTGCCGTATGACGTGTCATCCGCCGTAGAGATCGCTCCCGGGACGTTCTGGGTCGGGAAGCGAGATCCGAAGAGCATCTTCCACTCCAACAGCTACCTGCGCGTGTTCGAGAACAACGAGCACTCACCGCGCACGCAGTTCAACGTGCTCATCGACCCGGGGAGCCA
>JAMHXF010000065.1:0-1358 GCA_035910535.1 Archangium sp.
GTGATGAGCGAAAAGCCCTTCAGGTTGATGCCGGAGCGCTTCGTGAGGTCGACCGGCGCGAGCTCCACGCCGGTCGCGACCTCCAGCGTGGCGATGCGTTCGTTCGCGCTCATTTCGCCGGCGCGAAGACGAAGGGGTAGGCGACGGTGACGCGCTGCCCGTCGCTGCTCGGCGGGAAGCTGAGCTTCGAGATGGTGTTCAACACGCAGCTCGAGACAGAGGCGTCGGTCAGCGTGCTCGCGTCGGCGGCGTTCACGCTCGAGACGCGGCCGTCGCCCTCGATGGTGAACTCCACGACGAGCCTGCCCTCGAGCGTGGGCTGCTTCGTCAACGCGCGCTCGTAGCACTTCTGAACGGCCTGCTTGTTGCGCTTCACGACCTGCGCGATGGCCTCTTTGCTGATGGCGGGGTCTTCAGCTCCGGGCGGCGGGAGTGACGGAATCATGCCCGCGGCTTCGATGCGTGCCTTGAGCGCGTCGTCATGCAGCAGCGGTGACTCGAGCAACCCGTTGGCGTTGGAGTCGAGTTGACGCTCGACGCACTTCTTCGCGGCGGGCTTCCAGCGGTCGACGAGCTGCGGGGGAATCACGCCGCGCATCACGCGAGGCCACTCGCGGCGGTCGGTGGGGTTCCAGTACTGCTCGAGCGCGTACGAGAGCCGTTCACATGACGTCGCTTCGTCCTGGTCGATGTTCTCGAGCGCGGCGGCGAGCTGCCACGCGTTCTGATCATCTCCCGCGAAGTCAAAGCGCCCGGCCGGAGATTTCTGGTGTGACAACACCCACGCGCCACCGCAGGCCAGCGCGGTGATGCCCGCGAAGACCATCGCGACGACGACGCGGCCCGAGCCTTCGTCGGTCGTCGTCGCGTTCGCGAGGCCCTGAATTCGTTGACCGGGCTGATCAGCCTTTGCGCCGCTCAGCGCCGCGAAGGTACCGAGCACGAGGGGAACGATGGCGCCGAAGAACCCGAAGAGCGCTGCGTTGGCGGCTTCGCTCCAGCCCATGAGCAGAATGCGCTCGGCGTCGATGCCGCTGGCCACCGAGCCGATGGCGCGGGCGACCTGGGTGCGCCCATGCACCGTGCCCAGCATGCCCACGACGGCGGAGAACGTGCCCAGCAGCAACGTGCCGATGCCGAGCCCGAAAGCGGAGCGACTCTTGCCGAGCGCCGCGAGCAACGAGACCGCAGCCAACAGCAACGCGAGCAGCCCCAGCGCGAGCGCAGCCCACGCTCCGATGCCGCCCTCTCGCAACATCATCAACGGGTTCATGGTCGCGGAGCGTAGCGGTTGTCTGTGTGCGTTTGCTGGTATCTGCTTCGCGCCGCGTGACCCCGTACGGAACACACCCCGAAGA
>JAMHXF010000066.1:0-3354 GCA_035910535.1 Archangium sp.
GCCTCGTGGATTCGAGCAGCTCGTCGCGGCGGCACTCGAAGTGCGACCGGGCACCGACGACGCGCGCGTCGGTCCACGGGTTGGCCGCACCGTCGGTCAGCACGATGAGGTCGAGCTCGACGCCCTGCGCCCGCAGCCGGCTCACCAGGCCGACCGCGTTGATCTCATCGTCCATGTGCGCGAACACGAGCAGCGCGCGGCGCAACGACGGCAGCGCGAACGACTCCACGGCCCTGCGCGTGCCCTCGACGCCGAGGCGAAGTCTCAAGCCCTGGAGCGCGCTCGGCACAGGCTTCAGAAGCGCAGGCAATACGAGACGAGGCCACCCTGCGAGCACAAGCCGTTCGGCAGACACTGCTGGGGCGAGGGGCACTGCGCGCCGACGAGGTTGCAGTTGGGCATGCAGACGTTGCCGCCGACGCGCTGCGCACAGATCTCGTCGGTCAGACACGAGGTGCAGGGCCGCAGACAGTCGGTGCATGACCGGCTCGCCTCGACAGTGAGCTGACAGCGCCCGGTGCCACCACACCCGCCGTTCGCGCAGGCGTATTGGCAGGCGAAACGCGACGTCCCTGGAACGGGCAGGCAGGTGAGCTCGGCGCTGCACTCACCACCCGGCGTATCGGCGAAGGCGGTGCAGGGCTGACCGATGGTGGTGAGCAGGTTGCCGAAGGGCTGAAGCGCAGCGCCACCCGCTGCCGAGCCGCCGGCGCTTCCGCCACCCGCGCCGAAGCCGGGACCCAGCCCTGAGGGCGGGGCCGGCACACACCCGCCCATCGAGCACGCCTGCTCATCGGAGCGACACGTGACGCACCGCTGGCCATCGACGCCGCACGCCAGGGTGTGAGTGCCCGGCAGACACTCAGCCGACGACGTGCAGCAACCGGCACAGTTCGACACGTCACACCGCGGCCCGCACTGGCAGGCCGCGAAGAACAGGCTGACGGCGATGGCAGCGACGCGGAGCATCAGCGCTTGTTGTCGAACTCGATGCCCGCCTTCACCTCGGCGATGGCGTCGCTGATCAGCGCCATGGCCTTCACGCGGTGGCCGCCCTTGTCGGCCGTGGCCTTCTCGAGGTGGTTCTTCGCGTCTTCCAGCGAGGCGAGCGCCTTCTTCATGTTCGGCTGGGGCTCGGCAAACGCCTGCGTGGCCAGACCACCGAGCGCTGCGGACACGACGGCGACGAAGAGCATCTTCTTCATGGAGGTTCCCCTTGAGGTTCTCTGGTTGAACGGCCGGCGGAGTCTGCGTGGCTGCGCGGCGATGGGAAGAGAAAACGCCGGATCGGCATAGGGGCTGACGGCGGATCGCCGTCAGTCCCCTGCCACACCACCGGACATGCGGGTCCGCATCCGGCGGTTCGAAGAGTTGAGGTCAGTTCGCAAGCCGAGGGACCCCTTCGGCGTCGAAGTACGTGTTGGGCAGAGCGACGTTCAGCATCATGGCTGAGTTGCGCCACCAGCATCGCGAGTGTGTGGCCACCTGGCGGGCGACATCCGCGGCAGTGCCTCGCCGAATCAGCTCCCGGTAGATGGTCTTCCCTCGTTTCCACTGTTTCAGCTGCACTTGTCGCAGGCGATGGCGGATCCACTCGTCGAGCACTTTGAAGACGCCCGGCGTGTCGGCCAGCCTGAAGTACTGCTTCCACCCTTCAAGGTAGCTGCGCAGTTCGGCCATCACCGCCTTCATGCTGCGGCCGCCGTTCCGCGAGGTGATGTCTCTCACCCGCTCCTTCATCGCCTCAAGAGCCTTCGGCGACACCTTCCGCCTCACCGTCTTCCCCGGCGCCACCCAGAAGCTGTAGCCCAGAAACTTTCGGTCCCACGGACGGCCCACCGCACTCTTCGCTTCGTTGATTCGCAACCGGAGTCGCCCGTACAGCCGCCGCAGCGTCTGCATGGCACGCTCGCCCGCCCGCTTCGACTTGACGTACACGTTCAAGTCATCCGCGTAGCGCACGAAAGAAAGCCCGCGCTTCTCCAGCTCCTTGTCGACTTCATCGAGGAGCACGTTCGCCAGCAGCGGTGACAATGGGCCGCCCTGCGGCGTCCCTTCGTACCGCTCCATCACCACCCCGTTCGCCATGATGCCCACCTCGAGGTAGCGACGGATGAGTCCCAGCATCCGCTTGTCGCTGATGCGCTTCTCCAGCCTTCCCATCAACACGTCGTGGTTCACGCGGTCGAAAAACTGCTCGAGGTCCACGTCCACCACCACACGCTTCCCGCTCTGGATGTACCGCTGCGCCTCGCACACTGCTTCGTGCGCTCGACGCCCAGGCCGGAAACCGTGGCTGTGCTGCGAGAAGGTTGAGTCGAACACCGGCTGCAGCACCTGCAGGATGCTCTGTTGGATGCACCGGTCGAGCGCCGTCGGAATCCCAAGCTTTCGGACTCCTCCACCGCTCTTCGGTATCTCCACACTTCGCACTTCCTTCGGCCGGTAGGTCCCTTCGAGCAGCTGCGCCCGAATCTCCTTCCAGTGCTTCGTGAGGTGCTCGGCCAGCTCGTCGACTTTCATTCCGTCGACGCCGGGACTGCCCTTGTTCTGCTTCACCCGCTTCAACGCCTTCTCGACGTTGCTTCGCTCGACGACTCGTTCCATCAAGCCGTCGTTTCCTGAGCGCTCGTCTCCGTGCACCGCCGGTCGCGATTCACCGCTTCGTTGAGCTCTCGGGGCTTCACCCCTACCCCTCAACGCGAGCTCCGCTTGCGCGGTCTTCTGGTGCCTGTCGCTTCCGAGGCCCACAGTCGTCTCGCTCTCCTCTTCGTTCGGCCCTTCGCCCCTCACCGAGCCTTCGGCTTCCGGTAGGCGGCTCGCCTTCCCTGCCGGCTTCTGCTCGCGGCTACTACGGCCTCTGCTGACTCCTCGCTCCGCTCCTCATCGGCAGCGTCGCCCTTTCAGGCATCAGGCGAGGTCTCCCCAGGTAAGGCGTCGTGGATTTCCCTGCGCAGTCGGCGGCTCTACGTCTCAGCCTCTTTGGTCGTTTGAGCTTCGCGAAAATGTGCCCGCTCGCCCATGGCTGCTCCGCCTCGTAGCCGCTTCCTGTTCGTCGACTCGCAGGTTCACTACCCGCTTCTTTCAGCGCCACACTCGCGCGTGGACCGGTTTCCCGGCTTGTCGCCTTGCGGTTCGTGTCGGTCGCTTCGACCTGCTCCCGAGAGGACTTTCACCTCCTATCCACGCCCGTGCTGGTCACACACACGACGGCCCGGCGTGTCTCGAAGGACTTGCCGGGCCGCCGGCACTGCGGAGTGTTTGCTTTAGCTGCGACGGCCGCGAATGAGGGCCAGCATCGCGAGGCCGAGGCCAGCGACCGAGGCATCGAAGCCAACCGCGCTGCAGCCCTTC
>JAMHXF010000067.1:0-3288 GCA_035910535.1 Archangium sp.
CGACGTCGGGCGGAACCGCGACGGCGGGCGGCACTGCAACGGCGGGCGGAACTGCAGCGGCGGGCGGAACTGCAACGGCGGGCGGAACTGCAACGGCAGGCGGAACTGCAACGGCGGGCGGAACTGCAACGGCGGGCGGAACTGCAACGGCGGGGGGAACTGCAACGGCGGGCGGAACCGCGACGGCTGGCGGCTCCGCACTTCCGAGCGGCCTGACGCTCTCCCTGGTCGTGGAGTACGTCGACGCGGCCGGCCAGCGACACCGCACTCCAGTCGCCAACGGAGCCACCACCATCTCGGGCACCGCGCCCTTCCTCGTGACCTTCGACGCGACGGGCACGCGCTCGACCCACCCCGGCGCCACCGATGCGTTCGGCGCCTTCTTCCACATCGGCTACCGCCTTCACTTCGGCGAAAACGTCGGCGGCACGTGGCCCGTGTCTGGCGCGAGCCGCGACGAAGAGACGGGCCCGCCCATCTTCGGGCGAGCCTTCACGCGCACGGGCACGCACCTCGTTCGACTCAGGGCGCGCGATGGCGCAGGGCGCGAAGAGACGCTCTCGATGACCGTGGTCGTCACCGCTCCGCCGACTGCCACGCTGGTGCCCGTCTCGCGGGGCTCGTGGCCTGCCTGGCAGAGCGGCTCGCACTACACGCTCGAGGCGGGCGGCGACTACAGCGCGTTCGGCCCCATCGTCACCAGCGACCGCCACAACATCGTCATCTCGAAGGTGGGCACGGGAGCCGACCCCATCGTCGCCGCCGTGCAGGTCGACGCGCGCAACGAAGTCACCGCCGCCGTGTCGCGCTCGAAGCACATTCGTTTCTGGAACATCGACGTGGGCACCTTCTCGAGTGGCGCGGTCGGCTACGACTACTGCGGCGTCATCGGCGGGCACCTGCGCCGCTACTCGAGCGCGGCCTTCGCCTACGTCTTCGAGCAGGCGGTGCAGTTCGGCCGAGGCGCGACGGTGGCCAACAACCTTCGCTACCCGCGCGGCTTCTTCGCGTGGGAGTCGGGCGAGCTGTCGAGCGAGCCGGGCTCGGGGTACGCGTGGTTCGGAGACGGCCGCGCGGTGCACCTCGTGGGCATCACGCTCAACAAGAACGCCGGCCAGGGCGGCTCGCATTGCATGCGCGGCACCTTCGACTCGACGTCGGTCAGGCACTCCATTCTCACCAACACCGCGTCGTCGACCAGCTACATCAAGGTGCAGGGCAATGACGCGCGGCTGAGCCAGACACCCGACGCGTGGCGCGACGACGACCGCGTGGGCGACTACGGCGCTGGGTTCACCTACGGCTACCCCACCCGCTTCATGGCGCTGCATCGGGTCCAGTTCGGAGCGGCGGCTCAGGTCGTCCCCACGGCCAACGCCGGCTTCGGGCCCGAGAACAACGACACGCCCGACTACTCGACCTCACCACCGACGAATGGGCACCAGGGCGTCGAGCTCAGTGTCTACGAAGACTCGGTGTGGTTCGACACGACGAGCGGCGCGGCGTTGCGGTCACTCGAGATTCGTGGCCGCGGGCTGGGCGCTCGCAATCTCAAATACAGCCTTGGCGCGGGCGGCAACCTGCCAGTGACGACGGGCTCGAACATCGCGCGCGTGCCACCAGGGTGGAACGGGCCGTACATCGTCGAGACCTCGAACTCGCGGCCAATGCCCTCGCCGTTCTGAAGGTCTACCGCAAGCGCTCGAGCGCGAACGCGAACGCGTCTTCGACGGTGCGGTTCGCCGCGTAGTCGACATACGGGTGTGCGCCGGGCCGCTGCGCCATCGCGCGGGCGTGAAAGCCCACCGCCAACTGCGGAGCCACCATCGTCGGGTCCTGCAGCGGGTCTTCCACATTCCTATACAACACCGTCGCCAGGTCGCTCGCGTGCACGGGCCCGACGTCTTTCGCGGCGTTCACCACGCCGGCTCCGCCGAACACAGCCAGCGCCCGGCACGTCTCGGTGGAGCCCGCGAGGTAGGTCGCGAACGAGCCACCCAGCGAGTACCCGAGAAACGCATGAGCGCTCGGCGCCGAGGGCAACCGCACCAGCAGCTCATCCATCACGTACTCGAGGAACGACTCGAGCGGCTCGGGGCGCGGCAGCGCTCCCGGAGGCGGAGCGGGCGAAATCACCAGGTCGACCCGCGGGCGCCCCGTGCGCTCCCACGCCCGAACGAACTCTTCGAGAATCGGCGTCGGCTGGGAGTGAAAGCGCTCCTGATGCGCCTGCCACGAGATGCTGCCGCCCGTGTAGTGCACGAGCGGAGCGGCTCCACCTTCTCCAAACCGGTACCAGTCGGCGAAGTCACGAATGCCCATCGCCGACTGCTCGGTCACCCACTTCGAGTGCGAAACCATGTCACGGGTTGAGCGGCACCCACGTGAGCGACAACGTGCAGGTCAGCGGCGTGGCCGTATCGGTTCGATTCACCCGCCACGTGGCGCCGCGCTGCACCGGCATGATGAACGACGCGTCGGTCACGAAGACGTCGCTGTTGGTGAAGTAGTGCAACGAGTCTCGCGCGCGCACCGTGCCGTTCACGAGGCCCTGCATGTGGCAGCGCGAGCCGTTCTGGTCGGCGCTGAGTGACGCGACGACGAAGCCATCGGTGACCGCCAACACGTCAGCGCCAGCGGAGACGTTCTGGTAGCCGCCGAGCGCGCTGCCCGTCACGCGAAGGTTGCCGTTGACGGTGAGCGCTCCCACCGAGGTCGCGCCCGTCGCGGTGAGCGCACCGTTCACCCGCAGCGAGCTCGTGACGATGCCGCCATCTCCCACGGGGCCCGTCTTCTCTTCGACCCAGCGCACCACCTGGCCGAAGTTGTTGTTCACGTCGGTCGCCGTCGCCGGCTCATCGGGGCACATCGTCGCGAGCGGCGCGGGCAGCGTCTGCGCGCAGGTGCCAGCAGCGAACGCGCGGGTCGCCACCACGCTCACCACGACGGCGAAGACGACGGCCACCATCGCCGACGGAGCCCTGCGGCTCTCGAGACCGACGAGGAACGCGTCACGCGCGGCGACGACTTCGGGCTCGGTCACACCGCGGCGCGCGGCGAGCTCGGACACCGAGACTTCATTCTTCAACAGAGACAGCAGGTCGGATTTCGTCACGGGGGCTCCGAGTGGCAGGAGCCTCGAGAAATCTCATCCCCGCCGTCGACTGTCCACCCGTCAGGGCTTGATGAGCGCGTCGATGGCGACCGGCGATTGATTCGAGATGTGCCCGAACGTCAGCCCCATCGACTTCAGCAGCGTCGCGTGCACGTCGGGCGGGCGAATCAGGT
>JAMHXF010000068.1:0-1368 GCA_035910535.1 Archangium sp.
AACACCACGTGGCTCACCGTCACTCTCACCTCCAATGCCGCCGCAGCCACTCTGACTCTCACCTCCTCTGCTCCGTTCAGCAGCTCGGTGTTTGACGTCCCTGTCCAGCTTTGTATGCAGGCTGGCGTTGTCGTTGCTGGTCGTATTTTTGGCAACCAACTGCTGCCGCTCAACTCTTGGTTCAATTTCAGCCTTCCCGCCCTGCGCGCGCAGACGCGCGACCTCATCATCGAAGCCAGCGCCAAGAATGACGACGGCGCGCTCAAGCCCGGCATGTTCGCCACCGTGAAGCTCGTCACCGGTGAAGAGGAGCTGCCCACCGTGCCGGTCGACGCCATCAAGAGCGACGGCAACGTGCGCCGCCTCTTCGTCGCGAAGAACCAGACCGCCGTCGAGTTCGTCGTGCGCACCGGCCTCACGAAAGACGGCCGCATCGCCGTGCTCGAGCCCTTCGCCGCCGACACGCAGGTCATCGTCAGACCGCCGCCCGGGCTGTCCGACGGCTCCGCGATTCAGTGAGAGGAGACCACCATGCAATGGCTCGCTGAACTCTGTGTGAAGCGCCCGGTCTTCGCGACGGTGCTCTCGCTCGTCATCCTCGTCGTCGGTGGCGTCTTCTACAAACAGCTCGGCGTCGATCAGTTCCCGAAGATCGACTTCCCCGTCATCGTCGTGCAGACGACCCTGCCGGGCGCCGCGCCGGAAGACGTCGAGACCGACATCTCCGACCGCATCGAAGGCGCCGTCAACACCATCAGCGGCATCGACGAGCTGCGCTCGAACTCCTCCGAGGGCGTCTCGCAGGTCATCATTCAGTTCTCGCTCGAGAAGAACGTCGACGTCGCCGCGCAGGAGGTGCAGCAGAAGATCAACATGGTGCTGCCCGAGCTGCCCAAGGGCATCGACCCGCCCATCGTGCAGAAGTTCGACCCCGACGCGCAGCCGGTGCTCTTCATCGCCCTGCGCAACGCGAACGCCGACGTGCGTGAGATCACCGACCTCGCCGACCGCGTCGTGCGCCGCCGCCTCGAGTCCGTCAACGGCGTCGGTCAGGTGACGCTCATCGGTGGCCGCAAGCGCCAGGTGAACGTGCTCGTCGACCCCGTGAAGCTCAAAGCGCTCGGCATCGCGCCCGCCGAGATCGGCGCCGCCATCAACAGCCAGAACATCACGCTGCCCGGCGGCCGCCTCGACATCAGCCGCGACTACCTCACCGTGCGCGTCAACGGCCGCGTGAAGTCGCTCGACGAGATGCGCGCGGTCGTCGTGCGCAACCAGCAGGGTCGCGAGATTCGCCTCGACGAGATCGCCACCATCGAAGACGGCCTCGAAGACGTGGCCACGGCCGCGCGGTGGAACGGTGAGCCC
>JAMHXF010000069.1:0-31803 GCA_035910535.1 Archangium sp.
CAAGCAGGACGCTCGCAAACTCCGTCGCTACAAACGTCGATGGAAAGTCGAACGTCTCTTCGCCTGGCTCAAGCGATGGCGTCGCATCGCGACTCGTTGGGAACACAAAGCTGAGAACTTCCTCGGCTTCGTGCACCTCGGCTGCATCGTGCTGCTGCTTCGACGCCTCTTCGGGCGGACGCGGTTATGAGACGTGCTCTAGAGTGCCGCCACCATGCGACGCCTCCTGCTCGTCAGCTCGCTCGTGTTGTTCGCCTGCCCTGAACCGAAGCCGAAGCCCGTGCCGATCCCCTCTGGGCGCTGCGAGATCGACTTCACCGCGTATTCGTTCGGTGCCGTCGGCAACGGCGCGACGGCCAGCGTCGTCGAGCGGACCACGCAACTCATTGGCGGCGGCGCGGCGCGCGGCCGCCTCGGTGACTTCGTGATGCAGAACGATCGCCTGCGCGTCGTCATTCAGCAGCCCGGCCGGTGGATCGCGCCCATTCCCTACGGCGGCAACCTCATCGACGCCGACCTGGTTCGCAGCGGCGCCGGTCGCGACGAGTTCGGAAAAATGGGCCTCATCTACGCCTTCGGGCGCACCATGAACGTCTCGAAGGTGGAGGTGCTGCAAGACGGCAAGAACGGCGGCTACGCGATGATCGCCGCGAGCGGCACCGACGCGGTCCTCGACTCCGTGAATGTGAAGAACGTGCTCAACGAGTTCCTCGGCGACGTGAAGCTCGTGCGCGACCCCGACATCGCGGTGCCGCTGACCATGACCACCTACTATGTGCTCTCGCCCGGCGAGAACCGCGTACGGGTGCTGACCGCGTTCTGCAACGACGGCAAAGAGACCGTCACCATGCAGGTCGGCGATCTCCTCGAGCAAGGTGGCGTCAGCGAGGCCTTCAACCCTGAGAGCTGCACCAACGGGCTCGGCGTGAAGGACTGCTTCGTCGACCCTTCGAGCTGGGTCGGCTACCAGGCCGAAGCCGTCGCCTACGGGTACCGCGCGTACAAGTTCAACGACTCGAAGACGCCAGCAGCGAACGCGTTGTTGTCGGTAGCCGGGATCGCGGGCGTGTTGGCCGACGGCGAGAATCACGCCGGCTCGTTGTCGTGGGTCGACGAGAACGCGACGCGGCGCCCCGGCGCCTTCAGCGTGCTCGCGGGTGACAAACGCGTGTTCCTGCGCGACTTCTTCGTCGGCCGCGATCTCGCCGAGATCAGCAGCACCATGCTGGCGATCGACACGGCGGCGAAGTCACGCGTCACGTTCACCACGCAGAATGCCGACGGTTCCGTAGCGCCGAACACGCGCGTCACCGTGAAGATCGCCGAATCAGGCCGCATGCAGACGCTGGTCGTCACCAACGAGCTCGGCATCGGCAAGGTCGACCTCAAGCCGGGCAACTACCTCGTCGGCGCGGGCGCACTCGGCCACGCCATCGAGAACCTCACGGCGTTGTCAGTGCCTTCGAATGGCACCGCCGAAGCGACGTTGAAGCTCGGGCCCTCGCGCACGCTGAGCGTTTCGATCTCCGACCCCTTCGGCGCGCCCCTCACCGGCAAGGTCATGGTGCGCTGCACCAACTCACCGTGCATCGATCAGCGCATCGACTACCGTTCGTACGTAGACGTCGAGAGCCAGCCGTCTGATCTGCAGGCCATCGTCTACGTCGGCGCTACAGGCACGACGCAGATCGCGCTGCCGCCGGGCACCTACGAGGTGCTGGCGACGCGCGGCATGGAGTACTCGGCCTTTCCCGACACGTTCCCGACGACGGGCCACCGCGTCGATCTGACGACGGACAATCAATCACTCAGTGTCACGTTGGCGCAGGTCGTCGATTCCACTGGGTGGATGAGCGCCGACCTCCATGTTCACGCCATGAGCAGCCCTGACAGCGCGGTCGGCAACGCGCTGCGCGCCACGAGCTTCGCGGCTGAAGGTGTCGACGTGCTGGTTTCGACAGATCACGACTTCATCACCGACTACGCGCCGGTGTTGGCCGAGCTCCAGTTGACCGACGTGATGGCGTCGATGATCGGCGTCGAGGTGACGCCGTTCGACTTCGGCCACCACAACGTCTTCCCTGTTCGTCAAGGCGACGCGTTCGACTGGGCGGGCGGCGACGGCGCGACGCTGCGCCTCGATCAGCTGTACGTCGGCTTGCGTGAGCGAGACCCGGGCGCCTTGATTCAGATGAACCACCCGCGCGGCAGCCCCGGCGGCGCGCTCACCATGATGCGCATCGACACCGCGACCGGCGCCACACACGCCGACCCGGCGACCTTCCGACAAGAGCCCCACCCTGCCGCGACCGCGAACGACACGAAGCTCTTCAGCCCCGACTTCGACGCGATCGAAGTGATGAACGGCACCGCCGTGAGCACCGCCGCGATGAATGACTGGATGACCTTCATGTCGCGCGGACTGTTGACGGTCGCGACCGGCGTCTCCGACACGCACGACGCGTACAAAGTCGTCGGTGGCTACGGCCGCACGTGGGTTCGTGTCGATCAGTTCACTCCGACGAGCTTCACAACAGCGCTCAAGCAACGGTGCGCCACGTTCTCGAGTGGCCCGTTCGTCACGCTGACCGCGAAGGTCGTCGGCGGAGACGGCACCGTCTTTCACGTCGGCGACACGGTTTCGGGAACTCAGCTGGAGCTGACCGTCGACGTGCAGGCGCCGGAGTGGATGCAGTTCGACGCCATCGAGGTGCACACGCACGTCGCGGGTCGTGACGCGACCGACGGCACCGCCAACGACACGTTGGTGCCCACCGACGCAGCGCTGAAGAAGACGTTCGATCCGACGATGCTGCCGCTCGAAGCCGTACCGGGGTTGAACGGGTTCAACGCGCGACGTGTTCACGTGCGCGAGACGTTCCTCGTGAACGCGACGTCAGACACCTGGTTCGTGGCGATGGTGCGCGCGTCGACTGCGTGTCGCACGCTCGTGCCCATGGCGTGGGACGGCGTGACCTGCTCGGGCGCGACTTGCACCGCCGCGTCGAGCCGCGCGAGCGCGTTGACGAACGCGATCCTCGTCGACGCCGATGGCTCCGGCGCCTACGACGACTTTCCGATCAAGTGAGTCACTTGCAGCCGGTGACCGGCATTCGCTGCGTCGAGAGCATCAAGCCAGCGCCTGCGGAACTGCGGAGAGACGCTCGCCAACAGGTGCTCGTTCTCGAACGCTCAGCTCGCGCACATAGATCGCTACGCTGGCGTTATCTGCCAGCAACACGCTTCGATTCGTCATGCCCCTTCATTTGGAAAGGGCATGACGAACCGAACCTTCACTGGTTCTTGAACTCCGGTGGTCGCTTGGCGAGGAACGCCGCCATGCCCTCCTTCTGGTCTGCGCTGTCGAAGAGCTTCGAGAACGCTTCGCGCTCGATCTGGTTGCCTTCGGAGAGCTTCAGGTCGGCACCAGAGTCGATGGCGTTCTTCGCCAGCGCGACCGCCAACGGACCCCGCTTCGCGATCGTCGCCGCGACCTTCTTGCAGTGCGCGAGGAGCTCGGCCGCCGGCAACACGTCGAGCGCCAGCCCGATCTCCTTCGCCTTCGCCGCGTCGATCATATCGCCGGTAAAGATGAGCTCCTTCGCGCGCGCGCGGCCCAGAAGTCGCGTCATGCGCTGCGTGCCGCCGAAGCCGGGCACCACGCCCAGCGACACTTCGGGGAGCCCGAACTTGGCCTTCTCGCTCGCGTAGATGAAGTCGCACGCCAGCGCGAGCTCGGTACCGCCGCCCAACGCGAAGCCGTTGACCGCCGCGATGACGGGAATCGAGAGCGCCTCGAGCGAGTCGAGCACGCGGTGCCCCAGTTCGACGAACGCAGTGGCGTCGGCCCGGTTGAACGCGGCCATTTCAGCGATGTCGGCGCCCGCGACGAAGGCCTTCTCGCCAGCGCCGGTGATGATCAACGTGCGCATCGCCTTGTTCTGCGCGACCTGGCCGATGGCTTCAGACAGCTCGCCGAGCACCTGTCGATTGAGCGCGTTGAGCGCCTTGGGCCGATCGATGGTGATGACTGCAACGGCGCCTTCCAACTCGAGTTTCACGAAGTCCATGGTGTCCTCTCAGTACTTGTAGAAGCCGCGGCCCGACTTCTTGCCGAGCCAACCCGCCTCGACGTACTGCCGCAGCAACGGCGCCGGGCGGTACTTGGGATCTCCCAGGCCCTTGTGCAGCACTTCGGCAATGGAGAGCACCGTGTCGAGCCCGATGAAGTCCGCGAGCGTGAGCGGGCCCATGGGCACGTTGGTGCCGAGCTTCATGCCGGCGTCGATGTCTTCAGGCGTGGCGATGCCTTCGGCCAACACGAAGCACGCCTCGTTCAACATGGGGATCAAGATGCGGTTGATGATGAAGCCCGGGAAGTCTTTCGAGACGACGGTCGTCTTGCCCATCTTCTCGGCCATCGCTTTGGTGACGGCGTAGGTCTCGTCGCTGGTGGCCGCGCCACGGATCACCTCGACCAGCGTCATGATCGGCACCGGGTTCATGAAGTGCATGCCGATGACGGCTTCAGGTCGCTTCGTCGACGCGCCGATGCGGGTGATGGGGATCGACGACGTGTTCGACGCCAGCAGGCCACCGGGGCGCACCACGGCGTCGAGGTCTTTGAAGATCTTCTTCTTCAGCTCTTCGTTTTCGGTGACGGCTTCGATGGCCGCGTCGACGTTCTTCACGTCGAGGATCGAGGTGGTGGTCGACAGCTTGCCGAGCGCTGCGTCCTTCGCGGCGGCCTCGAGCTTGCCCTTCTCGACGAGCTTCGAGAGCCCCTTCTCGATGCCTGCCTTGCCCTTCGCGAGCGACGCTTCAGACACGTCAGCGAGGGTGACCTGAAAACCAGCCTGGAGCGCGACCTGCGCGATGCCCGCGCCCATCTGCCCGGCGCCGACGACGAGAATGTGATTGATGGACATGCGCGCGCTTGTACGAGCCGCGTGCACGTCGATCAATCAGAAGTCAGGCGCTTCAAGGCTTGCTGGCATTCGAGTTTCTGCTCGTCGGCCAGGAGACATCTCTCGTACGCGTCTTTCGCGTCTTCACGCAGCGCGCGCGCTTCGTCGATCTGCCCGCGGAGGAACCACGCAGCGGCGTCTCCAACGTTCAGGTCGGTCGCGCGCTCCGCCGACCTCGCGGCTTCCGCGAACTTCCCCTGCGCGACCAACGAAGTCGCGAGGCCCAGGTGCGCTTCGACGAGCGTCGAGGCCACCATCACCAACTGCCGAAACTGGCCTTCGGCCTCGGCCGGTTTTCCATCGAGCTGCTGCTCGATGATGCCCAGCGAGTTGTACGACTGCCGCATCGCCGGGTTCGCGCGCACCGCTTCGATGAAGAACTTCTTCGCCGTCGCCACGTCGCCCCGCTGCTGCGCGATGACGCCCTTGTTGTGGAGCGCGTCCCAGAACTTCGGCTGGTACTCGAGCGAGTGATCGCACGCCGCGTCAGCCTGCGCGAGATCTCCGAGTGCGATGAACTGCGCGCACGCATCGCTGTACTGCTGCGCGATGGGAGGAACGACGATGGAGCACCCCGACAACAGCAGCACCAGCCACGCGCGCATGTCAGTTCCTCTTCATGTCGACGACGACGTGCTCGTCGAAGCCCACCTTGAAGTCGCGTTGAAACACCGTGGGCTTCTCGGCGTGAAGCAACGAGAGCACCGCCGTGCCCCGGTACGTTCCATTGCGCAACGGCACCACGAAGGTCGGCTCGCCGACGAGCCCCGCCGCGTGCACCGACTCTTCGCGTTTGATGAGCTCGTCTCCGTCCCAGACCTGGAGCTCGAGGCGGCGAACCTCGCCGTACGAAACGGGGAACCGCCAGAGAATCGTGCGCTCCTCCGGCGCGAAGCCGAAGAAGCCGGTCTTCCACAGCACGACGCCCAGCACGCCCATCACCAGCAGCGGCAGGCGCTTCTTCAATCGTCCTCGGACTTCTTGCGCTTGCGACCGTCGTAGTTGGTCTTGAGGTCGCTGACTCTCACCTTGGGCAGCAGCGAGTTCGCCTCGCCCTTCACGCGATCGGGCACGAGCTTCACTTCTGCGCGCACCTCGATCGTCATGCCGGCGATCATCTTGAGCAGCTCGTCACGCAGGCGCTCCGACTGCAGCAGCTTGCGAACCTCGTCAGACACCACGCGGCCGATCTCATCTTTCGACTTCTCGGCCTGCGTCAGCAGAAAGCCCAGCGCCTCTTTGGGCAGCTTGAGCTGGCCTGCGAGTCGGCGAACGCCCTCCTCCGACATGAACACCGCGCCCAGGCCGGCCCACGCCATGCGGCGTACGAAGTCGGGCACGAAGCCCTTCTTTTCGTCACCGGGCTCGGAGCCATCGAGAGGATCTTCGGGAGGAAATTCGTCGGTGCTCATTCGATCACTCTACTCAAGCCGACTGCATCGTCACTGAAGGCGCGGCACGTGACGCATTCTCGATGCTCACGCGCTGCGCGACCTTGCGACCCAACTCCATGAACGCGTTGCCCTCTGCGCCGTCGGGCTTGCCGACGACGATGGGCAGGCCGCGATCTCCGCCCTGGCGAATGGAAAGCTCGAGCGGCACTTCACCGAGGAAAGGGATCTGCATCATCTCGGAGGCCTTGGTGCCGCCGCCGTGATCGAAGATGTGCGTACCCTTGCCGCAGTGCGGGCAGATGAACTGCGACATGTTCTCGATGATTCCCAGAATGGGAATGTGGAGCTTGTCGAACATCTGCTTGGCGCGAATGACGTCGGCGAGCGCCACGTCTTGCGGCGTGGTGACGAGCACCGCACCTGCGCTCTTGAGCTGCTGCGCGACGGTCAGCGGAATGTCGCCGGTGCCTGGAGGCAGGTCGACCACGAGGTAGTCGAGCTCGCCCCAGTTCACGTCGCGCACCAACTGCATGAGCGCGCCCTGCAGCATCGGCCCGCGCCAAATGAGCGCCTGATCAGCCTCGATGAGGAAGCCGATCGACATCACCTTGATGCCGTGCGCCTCCATGGGCTCGAGGATCTTCCCGTCGCGAGAGACGGGCTGGCGCTTGATGCCCGTCATCACCGGTACCGACGGGCCGTAGAAGTCCGCGTCGAGCAGGCCGACCTGCGCACCATGACGCGCGAGCGCACACGCGAGGTTGAGCGCGACCGTCGACTTGCCGACGCCGCCCTTGCCTGCGCCGACCAGCAGCACGTTCTTCACGCCGGGGAGCAGCTGATCTTTTCCGCCGCCCGAAGGCTGCGCACGCACGCGCGCCGACATCGCGATCTCGAACTTCTCGACGCCCGAGACGGCCTTCAACGCGGCCTCGGCGTCGCCCTTGATTTTTTCTTTCATCGGGCACGCGGGCGTCGTCAGCTCGATGCGGAGCTTCACGAAGCTGCCGTCGATCTTCAGATCTTTCACCATGCCCGCTTTGACGATGTCCTGATTCAAGTCGGGATCCATCACGGTCGACATCGCCGCGAGGACATCTCGTTCCTGCACGCTCATGCTGGCTCGCTTCCGGTTTTCCGCTAAAGGCTCGCCGTCCATTACGGGCGGGGCCCGCGCTTCGCAAGCGTCGTTGAGCAACGAGAACCGATGAACCACTACCTGTCGGGCATTCTGAAGATCGTCCTGTTGGAAGGCTCGATCGCACTGCTGCTCATCGACGCCATCGCCGGAGCTCGCTTCGAGAAGGTTCGCGCCCGCGCGCATGGCGTGTTGGCGGGCCTGATGGTGTTCGGCTGGGCGAACTGGGGAACGCTGCGACACAACATCGACTTCTCGCGGGCGATCTCTTCGATTCCGATCATTCTGGCGTGTGGGTTCGCGGTGGGGTTCGCGTTCTCGTCCGAGCGGGAACGGCGCCTCGCAGACCTGATCGCCTGGGCCAGGGCAGACCCTGCACGCGCGCGTTTCTGGGCCGCCGCGGCGGCGCTCGTGGCGTCGCTCACCGTCAGCACCACCTTCAATTCGTTGCCGACACCGGCGCCTGATGCGGGCACGTACGTCGCGCAGAATTGGCTGTGGTTCACGATCACCGCGGCGTTGATGGCCGTCAGCGCACGGTTTGCGCGTCGCGTGGCGACCGGTGCAGCGATCATCGATGAGCGCCCGCTGCTGGCGAAGTCGAAGCCGTTGGCGATCGCGCTGACGATCGCGTTGTCAGGCGGCTGGGTGGGCATCGGCGTGGCGCAGGGCCGCCTGCCGCTGATCCACAACTGGGAGCAGTTCCACTTCTACCTGGGCGCGAAGTACCAGGCCGAAGTCGGCTGGTTCAATTTGTACAAGGCCGCGATCCTGGCCGATCGCGAGACGGTCAACGTGCTCGGCAACATGCCGACCACGCGCGACCTGACGAACTTCGAGCAGGTGCCGCTCGACGTGGCGCTGAGCAACGCCGCCGAAGTGAAGGGCCGCTTCAGCCCAGAACGTTGGGAAGCGTTCAAGCAAGACTGGGCGACCATGGCGCGGCTGTGGCCCATCAATTGGACGAACGTGATGAACGATCACGGCAACTCCAACTCGCCGGCGTGGGCGATCATCGCGGCGCCGTTGACGAAGCTGGTGCCGCTGTCGATGAACGGGCAGGCGCTGCTGGGGTGGCTCGACATGCTGCTGATGCTCGGGCTGTGGCTCGCGGTGTGGCAGACCTTCGGGCACCGCGTGGCGAGCATCGGGCTGTTCATGTGGGCCGTGCCGCCGCTGGTCTTCGACTACCTCGCCGGCAGCTTTCTGCGCTGGGACTGGTTGTTCGTCGTCGGCCTGGCCGCGTGTTTTCTGAAGCAGAAGCGCTACGGCTGGGCCGGTGGGTTCTTCGGCTTCGCGTTGGCCACGAAGCTCTTCCCGATCTTCTTTGGCGTCGCGCTGGGCATCAAGGCGCTGCTCGAGTGGCGCAAGACGAAGACGTTCGGCGGCGAGTACCTGCGCTTCTTGCGCTCGACGGCGATCGTCGGCGCGGCCTGCGTGGCGATCAGCACGGCGATGTTCGGCGCGTCGGCGTGGAAGGAATACGCGCAGCGCATTCAGGTCGCGCAGGTCGAGAAGTTCTACGCGATTCAGTACTCGCTCAAGACGGTCTACCTGCAGCACGCGGCGAACCCGGTGCGTGAGTGGGGCCAGGCGATCTTCCCGACAGACCTCGCGCAGCGCCGCGCCGACGTGAACGCCGACGACTACCGCTTCGGGTTCACGGTGGTCCGGCTGTTGTTCACGTTGCTGATCGTCGTGTTGATTCGTCGCGCGACCGACGTGGAGGCCTTCGTGTTGGGGCCGCTGCTCGTCTTCACGTGGCTCACGGTGAACATGTACTACTGGAACATGCTCGGGTTGCTCGCGCTGGGGCTGGCGATGCGCGCTGAACGCCAGAAGCCGGCGCTGGGCATGCTCATTGGCCTGCACGTGATCTTCATGGCGTTCTACCTGTACCAACACCTGAACCGCGGCCTCACCGAGGGCTACGCGGTGGCGTGGATGCTGTGCGCGCTCATCATCGGCACGGCGTGGTGGGAGCTCCGCGAGAGCCGCCGCGACGTCACTGCTGGTTGAGCTGCGCGGCGCGCTCGTTCACTTCGTCGAGCGAGAGTGACTTCGTCGCCGGGCTCGCGGCGGCCGGTGCGTAGCGCTGGTATTCACTCTGTGACAGCGGCGCGTTGAGTTCCTTGTCGCTCAGCTTGCGGCCCGACGCTTCAGCCGCCTTGATGCGCTCGTCTTTGACCTGCGCGATGACGTGAAAGAGCGCTTCGTCGACGGCGAACATGCTGCCCGCAGGTGAATAGTCGGCGCCACACGATGACGCGCCGCCCATCACCGAGATGCCCTTGGTTCCCTTCACTCGGAACAGCCCGAAGCCCGGCGTCAGCCCGTGCACCTGCCCTGCGTTCGCCTTGCCTTTGAAGACCTGCTTGCCTGTGCGCGCGTCTTCCACGGTGATCTCGTTGTCGGAGAAGTACGAGAAAATCCACAGCTCGCCCGACGTGGTCATGAGGAAGTCGTTCTCGATGCCGGAGCCCTCGAGGCCGGTCTGGAAATGGTGCTCGGCGTAGCCGCCTTTGTAGTGCTCGAAGGCCGCGACGACGGCGTTCACCGGAACGTCGCTGGTGACCTCGACGAACACGCCCTTGAGCGTCAGCGTCTTGATGGCGCCGCGCTTCACGAGACCTTCGAAGATCGTCTTGTTCGTCTTGAGATCGCGCACCTTCACGTTCGCGTCGAGGCCCTGCGCGAGCACGTTGAGATCGTTTTCTCCGGTGGTCAGCGTGCCGACGTACGTCATGAAGCGCTTGCCGGAGCCGCGGCCATTGTCTGCGGGCACCATGAAGCCTTCGTCGTAATAGACCTGCGCGGCGACGCCCTGGTTGGTCGACTTCACTTCGACGGTGCGGCCCGCGAGCTTGCCGAGCTCTTCACCGGCGAAGTCGTAGAAGCCACCGGCCGGCAGCTCGAGCGACTTCACGTGCTTTCCGTTGACCAGCACCTGCACGTTCGAGGCTTCGTACGCCCAGATCGTGAAGTGCTCGGAGACCCCGGCGTTCGCCGGGAGCTGCGCGTAGAAGTGTCTGCTCTTGAACGAACCCGTCTCGTCTTTGAGGAAGTAGCCGACGACCGTGCAGCTGCTGGGCGTGCCCACCAGAATCGTCGCCTTCTTGTCGGCCATGAAACCGAACACGCCCTGTCCGGTCTGCACGAGCCGCGTCTCACCCGCGTTGACGGTGCCTTCCCAGATGGTGCCGCGCTTCTGCATCGACACCACGCGGACCTTCGTACCGGCCTCGTAGCCGTGAACGATGGCCTCGCCCGCCGTGTAGAAATACGTCGTGTAGAGCGACGGCTTCTTTTCCGGAGTCTTCTCGTGAGGTTGCGCGGCGAGACCAGAGAGCAGCAACAGCGCGAGCGTGGCGTTCATGACGCGGTTCAACGCGCGCCACGACGGTCGGATCTACGGCGCGCGCTTGAAGTGCTCGATCAACGCGTCGGCGATCGGTCGATGGAACGCGCGTGTGAGGCCGTGACCGATGCCCTCGAGGCGAAGCATTCGCCCGTTCTTCGCCGCGCGTGCCGAGGCTGCAGCGTGACCCGTCGGGAAGATCGGGTCGTTCGCACCTTCGATGAACAATGCCGGAATCTCAACGGAGCCGAGCGCGTCGAGCAGGTTCAGTTGTGGGTGTCTCGCGCAGGCCTCGCGGTGGCGCTCACCTGCTCTCGCATCGTCTCCATGTGCATCGGCGAGATCGAGCAACGCAGACCACTCATCGCGATCGAACGCAGCGTCGCCGACCGCGAGTCGCCAGCTCTCGAGCATGAGCTCACGATGCGACAGCGACGGCGATAGCTTGCCCAATTCGGCCAGCCAGGCGGCTGACGGAGGCGGCAGGCCTGACGTCGGCGCAGGCGCTCCGCTGAAGGTATGCAGCATCGTCGCGTAGTCGCTGGTCGACATCAGACTCGTGATGGACAGCACGGCTTCGCGCAAAACGGTCGCGAGGAACTGCGCGATGAACCCACCCATTGACAAGCCGACGAGGTGAAGGCGCCGAACCTGGTGCGCGTCGAGCAACTCCAACGCATCGATCGCGAGATCGAGCAACGCGTACGGCTCACCGTCGTGCGGCGACTTGCCCGTGTCGCGGTAGTCGAAGCGGATAACAGAGAAGCCCGCGTCGACGACCAGCGAGCAGAAGTCGTCAGGCCAGTACACGCTGCTGCAGCCGTTGCCGGCGAGCAGCAGCACCGTCGGGTCTTCACTCGAGCCGAACCGCTGACTGAAGACCTGCTCGACGCTCACGGCGCCGGGAACGGAGGCACGAAGCTGCACGAGCTCGACTCGAGACAGCCTTCCATCGGCAGCTCGGTGCCACCGGTCGACATGTAGCGACCCAGCATGTTCAGCATCACCGCGCCGAGGTTGAACGGCAGCGTCGGGTCGGGCGTGTCGAAGCCGTGGCGGCCCGTCGGCGTGACCATGGGGAAGATGGCGCCGGTGATGCCACCCACGCGCGCAGACGGCTTCACGAGGCGGAGCGGCGGCGCGAGGCGCGGCACGTCGAACAGATCCTGCGTGCCGTCACCCGACAGCGCGCTGAAGTGATCGACGTCCATCAGCACGTTCTGGCCTGCGGAGTTCTGGTAGCGACCCGTGCGCTCGACGGCCTCGATGACGCCGTTGTCGATGAGCACGCGGTTGGGCGTCTTGCCGTAGCGGGGGTCTTTGGTCGTGAGGTCGATGAAGCCGGCCACGCGGGCGATCGACGCACCCGTGGCCACCGGCACGTTCATGTCGCCGATGGTGTTGACCACCAGCATGCGCGTCGACACCTCTTCACCCGTGCCGTAGCGCAACACGCGGTGACGCTCGGCGTTGGCGAGGAAGTTCACCGGGTCGCCCTTCTCGATCGCCATCTGCGCGAGCCCGAGGAAGCGGCGCAACTCGGGCGACTGTCGACGCAGCCCGAAGCCGTCACCCAGCGCGATGAGCGGCGTGCCGGCCTCGTGCGTCAGGCCCTGGAAGGTGACCGTCTCCTGGAAGGTGTCGAAGACGAAGTACGGCTCGGTGCCCTCGGGCACGAAGCACCCGTCGCGGTCTTTGGGAGGCAGCGCGCCGGTGTAGATGGCAAGCGACCACTGATCGCCTTCGTCGGAGCTGACGATGGCGCGCACGCGGCCCTGTGCGCCCACGCGCGCACAGCGGATCTCCTTCGTGGTGAGGTTGGTGATCACCGCCGTGTCGCCTTCCGTCAGCGTCACCGGCACGGTGCCCACCTTCACGCGGCCGAGATCGTTCAGGTCGGGCAGCACCTGCCACAGCTCGAGCACGCCCTGCGCGTTGGGCACCGTCGACAGAATCGGGCCCAGCATGCGCAGGTTCACCGCTTCACGAACGCCGCCCTGAATGGAACGCACCCCGATGTCCGGCAACCCCGCGCCACCCGACACGGGCACCGCCACGTCGATCTGCGGCTCGAGGCCCGACATCATCGCGCTCATGATGCCGCCGAGCGAACCACCCATGATGTGAATGGGCGCGTTGCCGCCGATGTCGATCTGCCCGTCTCCGTCGAAGTCGCCCGCGAGGTCTTTCTCGCCGTCCTGGTTGGCGTCGTACACGCTGCGCTGCTGGCCATCGAAGGCGCGCAGCAACCGAACCAGCTGCATGTAGTCGAGCGCCGACTGCTTCACGACCTCACGCGTGTGGAGGATGTACGCCGTCCAGAAGTCGGCGCCGGAGTCGCGCTTACCGTCGCGGTTCTGATCGAACGAGCGATCATTGCGCGCGATGGCGTCGAACATGTTGCCCAGGCCCTTGCCGCCCAACAGCGCGCGCGCGAGGTCGAGCTCCGTGGGGTCGAGGCCTACGCCGTGGCTGACGTTCTCCATGCCGATGGTGGCCATGCCGTAGCGCGCGAGGAAGCCGCCGTAGAAGAGCGGGTCGAGTTTGTTGCCGGTGTAGCCGTGGCCGAGGATCACCACCGGCACGGGGCCGCCGCCAGCGGGTCGCGCCTTGGGCATCGTCACCCACACCGTGATCGTCTCGGAGCGCGTGAAGGCCGCGCCCGTCTCGGCGTTGACGTTGAAGAGCTGCTTGTAGAGCGGCAGCGGGTTCCCTTCGGAGTCGTTGCGCGGGAAGAACTGGGGCGCCTCGAACTGAAAGACGATGTGGTAGTCGATGAACTTGTGGTGCTCGGCCACCTCCGCGAACGTCGGCGAGAGCGTGCCGCCTTCGAGCTGCTTGAGCAGATCGAGCGCCGCCGCGCGGAAGTCGTCACCCTTCACGATGCGCACGTTCATGCCGGTGCCCATCTGATCCTTCAGCGTCATGATGCGGGTGATCACCGCGGGGAATTCGGTAGCCAGGCGCTGCATGGGCCCGAGGCCGTAGAGGCCGTCACGAATCGCCACGTAGTCGTTGGTGACCGACTGTGTGCTGTACGACCAGGTGAAGGCGATGTCTTCGACGCCCAGGCCGAACGCAGGCAGGCAGCGCGTCAACGGCTCGAGCGCGGGCGTCTGCGCGGTGTGGTTCACGTACGCGAACGGCGACTGCACCGGGCGCCCGTCTTCGTCGGTGAGGCGCTTGGTCAGCACCACCGCGTAGGTCGTGCGCTCGTCGAGCGGCATCACCGGCTTCATGATGAGCGTGTTCGTCTCGCGCTCGTAGAAGGTCAGCGCTTTGAAAGACGAGTCACCAGGCGTCAGCACGTTCGGCTTGTCGAGCACGCCGTCCATGTCGAGGTCTTCGCCCAGGTCCAGCTTGCCGTTGCGGTTCAGGTCTTCGTCGCGATCGTCGAAGAGCAGCTGATCGCCGTTGCGATCGTTGTCGAAGTAGTCGGGCCGCTCGAGGACGATGGGGAAGTTGCCCTCGCCCATGTCCAACGGGGTGCGCTGACAGAACGCCGGCGAATCAGGCGTGATGTTGATGAGGTACACCGCGTCGTTCGACGGGTCGAAGTCGTCGCCCTGGTGACGCCGCACGATGTTGTGCAGATCGAGCGGCTTTTCGAAGGCCACGGTGATGCTCTGGTACGTGCCCCAGCCGTCGAGGCGGTCGAGCTCCTCACGCGTGGCGCGCTCCCATTTCGTGGGCGCTTCCATCGACGCGTTCACGCGCTTCTTCGTCGGCGAGCTGGCGTCGAAGCGCGTCGCGAAGTCGTTGGGCAGCGGAATGTTCGGCAGCGGCTTGGCGTGAACGTCGAAGGTCACCAGCGCGCCGGTGCCCTGCTCGGTCTTCATGAGCCCTTTGCCTTCGGGCGAAGCGCAGCTCACCAGCACCACCACGCACAGCATCGTCAGGTTGCGGATCATCGTGGGGCTCCTTCAGTACAGCGCGACGCCGAAGCGGATGCGGCCGAAAGCGATGGGCGCCATCACGCCACCGCCGGGGAGGTTGTACGCGTCACCGGGCAAGAAGATGCCGCCCTCGCCGGTGAGGCTGAACTGCAGCTCGGGGATCGGCTTGAAGCGCGCCTGCAGGCCGAGATCCAGCTCGGTGCCCAGGTACATGCCGGGCGTGCCACCCAGCGGGTTGAGCGACGTGCCGCCGCCGACGCGCGAGTTGAACGGGTCTGTGAGCTTCGCCGTGCTGAACGCGAAGAGCGGCCCGCCGTACGCGTCGAACCAGTCGGCCAGCGCGATCTTCAACCGGGGAAAGAGGTACCACGCGCCGGTCACCGACCCCGCCGTGCCGATGAGATCTGCCCCCTCTGGCGCGATGCCGGTGAGGCTCGGGTCACCCGCGCGCACTGCGCCACGGCCCGACTGGTACGCCATGACCTGGTCGAACAGAATGAGGCCGACCTTGTAGTCGCGGTCGAAGCGGAAGTTCTCGACGCGATCGTCGGCGGCGTTCTGATCGCCCGAGGCGTAGCCACCGTCGAGGTAAATGGTGGCGCGGCCGATGCGGTAGCGAGACTTGAGCGCGAAGCCCAGCTGCGCGACCTTGAGCAGATCGGAGTTCTCGTTGCGCGCCTGCGTGGTGGTGCCGGTGATGCCGACGAGCTCCCAGCCGAGGTGGAACTCGCGGTGGCGCTTCTTGAGCAGCTGCCACTTCCCCGCGAAGTCGATGATGAAGGCGTCGGTGGCCTTGCCGCCGTCGACCGAGAAGACGTTCCGCTGGTTGCGGTACACCGCGTACACGCCGACGTTGTTGTCTGCGTCTTTCGCGTAGCGCAGCGCGATGACGCCCTGGAACGCGCGGTCGCCCTTCGAGAACTCGCCGAAGTTGTCTCGCACGATGAGGTCGGCGGCGAGCACCGTCTCGAAGCCGCGCCACTTACCGTGCATGCCGTAGAACGGGCGCGCGGCCAGCAACGCGCGGTAGGTCAGGTTGCCGAAGTGCTGCTGGCCGAAGTCACCGGCCTGCGGGTCATTCGCACCATCATTCGCGAGCAGGCCCAGGCCCCACTGCGAGGTCTGCTGGCCGACGCGGAAGGCGCCCGATTCCCACTTGTATTCGAGGTACAGCTTGCGCAGCTCGAGCGCACGAATCGCGGGCACCGGCTGGCGATCGCTGACCAGCGCGTCGGAGGGCGTGCCGAAGATCGCGCCCGTCGCCGCGTCGGCCTCCGCCACCAGCCCGAAGCCGTTGAGGTGCACCTCCGGCGAGACACGAATGCGCGTGCCGAAGGGGTTGGTGTCGTACGTGCGCCCGTCGGCGTCGAGCGGGTACAGCGTGGCGCCGCCGTAGTTGAGCCGGAATGAAGCGCCCAGCTTCGCGGTGAGCTGCCACTGCGTCGGCGGCACGTCGTCTTTGCCCGCCGGAGAAATGACGGGCACGCCCGCGTCAACCACGGGCGCTGTGACGACGGCGGGCACGCCAGCGTCTTCTTCAGGGAGCTCGACTTCGCGCACCACGTCGGCCGGAGCCGCCGCGTCGCCCGGGTTGGCCACCATCGGCTCGATCGCCAGCCCTCCGTCAGCGACTTGCGCGACGGCAGGCATGGCCAACAGGGCAACGGCGTAAAACGCCCTCAAGTTCATCGGTGTTCTCCCCTCGTTCGGTGCAGCGGCGCGCGCCTATACCACCTGTCACCGGTGTGTGACGAGGTACGCTGGAGGAGTTGCGACGTGCTGCGTTACTGCATGGGCTTCACGCGCGTCCTGCCCGGCATGTCGATGTGCCACTTGCCGTCGTCCTGCTTCACGAGCCGGTAGATGTCGGAGCAGTCGTACTGCTTCGCCTTGTAGTTCTCGGTCTGCGTCGAGATGCAGTCGAAGGACACGGTGGCGTGCTTGTCGTCGGCGTCGACGGTCTCTTCGGTGATGGTGACGTCGACGTCTTTCCACCCGTCGAAGTCGCGCGCGAAGCTGGCGGCGGCGCGCGCACGGGAACCCAGGCGCTTGATCGAATCGTCAGAGGCGATCTCCGCCATCGCGTCCCAGTCTTGAGAGAGCGCGCTCGAGAAGAACGACTTCACGGAGCCACCGGGCGAGCCCTTGGGGCCGTTGCAGCCGACGAGCGCGAAGAACGACGCGACGAGTGCCATGCGGAGCGACGAAGTGAACATGTGCCGGTTTCTGCCCCATGTTCGCCAGCCTTCAGCTTCTTTTTTTGACGAGCTCGATCGGGGCTGGCCCCACGTTTGCTATCGCCACAGCCTCGATGCGACCTGCACTGACCTGCGCCCTCGCCGTCACGCTTCTCGCTGCATGTGTAGAGGACAGTCCACCCCGCGTGGCGCCGGCGCAGTCCACCGAGGGGCTGCATTCGACGGAGCCGCTCGAGGCCAATGCCGCGTTTCGCATGTGGTTGCACCGGTACCTCACCAGCGCAGCCGACGGCCGTGAGCAGCTCGACCGCGAAGGTGCGGCCCTGGCTGCGGCGCGCCGCGTCGCGATGAACCGGGTCATCTTGAGCAACCCGGAGCTCGCGCTCGAGCTCGCGGTCTCTCCTGCCGAGCGCGACGCGGTGCCTTCGTCGGTGCGGGTGCAGCTCGAGCAGTGGCGCGACGGCGTGGGCACCATTCACGTGATCGCGCTCGACCCTGAGGAGCCGACCGACGGCCACGACACCGACGAGTTCGTTTCTTTCGTGGGCGATGACGTCATGTACGCCACGCGGCTGGTCGGTCGCCGCGCGCTCGAGCAGACCCGCCGTGACGTGCGCCTGCATGGCGTCGAGCTCGACGGCGCCATCGCGCTGACCGATCGCCGGCTGCGGCAGCTCCACCCCGGTGAAGTCGTGCCCGAGCTCAAGGTGGCGGCCGTCGACGGCTGCAGCGACGGCGCGCTCTTTCACGGTGGTGACCTGCTCTATTCGTTCTGCGAAGCGGCCAGCGCTGACGCCTTCGACGAGCGGCTGCACGCCGCCGAGGAGCCCCCTGCCAGCGCGTGGACCGAGGGCCCCAAGACGCTGCTCTTCGTGCGCGTCGACTTCTCGGATCGCGCGGGAGAGCCGCTCTCGGCCTCGTCGGCACAGTCGATCATCGAGTCGACGTGCGATCAGTTCTTCGAGGCCAACTCCTACGGCAAGACGTCGCTGCCGAGCGCCACGGTGACGCCCACGCTGCGGCTGCCTCGCACGCGCGCGCAGTACGCGGCCGACGCCAACTCGTACACGCTGCTGCGCGCCGACGCCCTGGCGCTCGCGCTCGACGCCGGCTTCCGCAACACCGACTTCGATCACGACATCGTCGCCTTCGCGTCGACCTACTCCGGCTGGGCAGGCCGCGGGTACGTCGGCGGTCGAGGCACGTGGCTCAACGGCAGCTTCAACCTCCGCGTCACCGGCCACGAGCTGGGCCACAACTGGGGCTCTCAGCACGCCAACTTCTGGTCGACCTCTGCGCTCAACCCCATCGCCCCCAACGGCACCACCGTCGAGTACGGCAACCCCTTCGATCTCATGGGCGGCGGGAGCACGCAGGCCAACCACTTCACGGCGTGGGTGAAGCAGCGCTTCAACTGGCTCAGCCCCATGGCCACGCCCACCATCACCACCAACGGCACGTACCGCATTCAGGCCCTCGAGCCGACGGTGACCAGCGGACTTCAAGGAGCGCGCGTGGAGCGCGGGGGCGGTCGCGCGTACTGGCTCGAGTACCGCCCCGCCATCAACACGCCTTCCACGCGCGACGGCCTCTCGATCAACTGGGACGGCCCGGGCGGCAAGTCGCAGCTCCTCGACATGACGCCGGGCGACGGCAACCGCAACGTCTCGGCGCTCGTCATCGGCCGCACGTTCTCCGACAGCGCGGCCGACCTGCACTTCACGCCCATCGCCAAGGCGGGCACCACGCCCGAGGCCATCGACGTCGTCATCAACCGCGGGCCCTTCGTCGGCAACCGCGCACCCACGGTGAGCCTCAGCGCGAGCGCCACGAGCGTGGCCGTCAACGGCGCCGTCACCTTCACCGCCACCGCGAGCGACCCCGACGGCGACACGCTCGCCTGGGAGTGGGACTTCGACGACGGCACCTGGGGCCCCAACACCTCGATGGCCTCGAAGACCTTCGGCGCCGCACGCGCCCACAACGTGCGCCTCACCGTCAGCGACATGAAGGGCCAGACCGCGACGGCCACGGTGCTCATCACCGTCGGTACGCCGACGACCTTCACGCTCTCGGGCCGAGTCACCGTCGGAGGCCAGCCGCTCGACGCCGTGCGCGTCACCGACGGCACGCGGGCCACCTTCTCGCTCGCCGATGGCACCTGGCGCCTCGCCAACGTTCCCTCGGGCAGCGTCACCATTTCGGCGGCGAAGGTCGACTACACCTTCACCCGCAGCTTCGCGGCGCCGCTGACCGTCTCGGCGAATCAAACGGGCCTCGACTTCGCCGCGACGCTGGGCGCCGGCGCGACGATCAGCGGCACCGTGCAAGCCAGCGGCATGCCCGTCGCCAACGCCACCGTGACCGACGGCACGCGCACGGCCACCACCAACGCGAGCGGCGCCTACACCCTGACGGGCGTGCGAGCCGGCGGCTACACGCTGACCGCGACGAAGGCGGGCTTTCAGTTCAGCCCCACCTTCACCAACCCCGTCGAGGTCTTCGGCGTGAACCTCACCGGGCAGAACTTCAACGCCTCGGGCTACTCGCTGTCGGGCTCGGTGCCCGCCGCGTTGGTGGCCACGGCCCCCGTCGTCACCGATGGCGTGCGCACCGTCACCGCCACGCGCAGCGGCGCGAACTGGACCTTCTTTCTCAACGCCGTGCCCAACGGCGCGTGGAACCTCGAGGCCACCAGCCCCGGCGTGACGTTGACGCCGTCGTCTTTCACCAACCCCGTCGTCGTCAACAATCAGGCGCGCGCTGGCCTCGTCTTCGCGGCGGCGGCGCGCACCTCGTACGTCATTCGCGGCACGGTGCGCACGGGCACCACACCGCTCCCCGGGGTCGTCGTGAGCGACGGCACGCGCAGCGGCACCACCGACGCGCTCGGCAACTACGTCATCGTCGACGTCGCGCCCGGCACCTACACGCTGACGCCCACGTTGGCCGGCAACACCTTCACGCCCGCCACGCGCAGCGCCACCGTCGCCGCCGCAGACCTCACCGGGCAGAACTTCGAGACCACGGTCGTCAACCAGCCGCCCACGGTGGCCGTGCAGGCCGTCGCGACACCGGCGCCGGTGACGGGCACCACCACCGCCGTCACGGTGCTCGGCGCCGACGACACCGGCGAAGCGCAGCTCACGTACACGTGGAGCACGGCGGGCATCTACCCCGTCACCTTCTCTCCCAACGGCAGCAACGCCGCGAAGAGCGCCGCCGTCACTTTCAGCGGCGCGGGCACCTACGCGCTGCAGTGCACCATTCGGGATCCCGGCGGGCTGACGGTCGTCGCCTCCGTGCAGGTGCAGGTTCAGCAGGCCGCGACAGGGCTGACGGTGACGCCCGCCGCCGCGAACGTGCTCATCGGCGCGACGCAGTTCTTCCAGGCACAGGCCGTCGATCAGTTTGGTCGCACGTTCTTCACCTCACCCGTGGCGTGGTCGGTGACGGGAGGCGGGACCATCAGCGGCACGAGCTCCGGCGCCTTCATCGCGGGTCCGACGCCCGGCGGGCCGTACACGGTGCAGGCCGTCGCGGCGGGCGCCATGGGCACTGCGCTCGTGACGGTGGTCGGCGCCGGCGCGCCCAGCATCACCGCCGCTGCGACCGCGACGCCCAACCCGGTGACCGGCACGACGACCCGCGTCAGCGTGCGCGCCACCGACGACGCGGGCGAAGCGAACCTCGTCTACCGCTGGCAATCAACGCTGGGCCCGGCGCCCGTCACCTTCTCGGCCAACGACACCAACGCCGCGAAAGACGCCGACGTCACCTTCACGCGCGCGGGCACGTACACGTTGGCAGTGACGGTGGCCGACGGCGCCGGCAACTCGGCGAGCAGCGTCGTCACCGTCGAGGTCGAGAGCACGCCCACGCGCCTCACGCTCTCACCGACGGCGGTGACGTTGCTGCGCGGGCAGGAGCAGGCCTTCACCGCCACCGTCTTCGATCAATTCGACGACGAGGTGGTGCCCGCGCCGATGCTCACGTGGACGGCGACTGGCGGGAGCGTCGACGGTGACGGCCTCTTCACGGCGGGCATGAGCGAAGGGAGCGCCTTCGTGGTGACGGTGCAGACGAACGGGCGCAGCGCGACGGCGGCAGTGACTGTCGTGGCCACGCCCGACACCGACGCGCCGCTGGTGACGGTGACCAGCCCAATGAATGACGCGGTGATCTCCGGCCTCACCGCCGTGAGCGCCGAGGCGAGCGACAACGTCGCGGTGGCGGGCGTGACGTTCTTCGTCGACGGCGTGCAGGTAGGCGACGACACCGCGACGCCCTGGGAGGCCTCGTTCGACGCGTCGACGTTGAGCGTGGGCACCCACCTCGTCACCGCGCGCGCGACAGATGGTGCAGGCAACGCGAGCACCAGCATGGCGGTGCGGGTGGTGGTGGGTGGCGCGCCTCCGGTTGATCTCGAGGCACCGCAGGTTCAGGTGGTGACGCCCACCGAAGGCGCAGAGACAGGGCCGTCGGTGTCATTCTCGGCGACGGCGAGCGATGACGTAGGCGTCACGCAGGTCGACTTCGAGCTCGACGGCGTGACGGTGACCTCGATCTCGAACTCGCCGTGGGACTTCACGGCGGCGGTGGCCGTCGGGGCGCACACGGTCGTGGCGATCGCGCACGACGCGTCGGGCAAGTCGACCCGGAGCAGCCCAGTGGCGTTCACGGCGCTCGAGGCGCCTCCAATCACGACGCCAGAGCAGGTGGTGGGGAGCTGCGGCTGCATGAGCCTCGAAGGGCCCGCGGCGTTGTTGTTGCTCGGCGCGTTGTTACGTCGTCGGCGCTCGTGACCTCGCTGCGTCAGCGCCTCTTTGCGCGTTGCGCTGCCATTTCAACGATCCGATCAAGAGAACGACGCGCCTCATCCGAGACACTGACTAATAGTCAGCAGTGCGAGCAGGCATAATGTGCTGTTCAATTGCGCCACCCCGACGAAACGTAAGTCGACCAAATTCCCAGACGCTTGTTCCTGCACTTCTGGGCAATCGCTCATAAAAGGAAACCACGCCATTGTCCGGATCAAAGGCGGCGATCATTTGAGCGAGAATTGCATGCTCGGTGCTGTCGGCGAGTTTGTGCTCAAAACTCAGAATGACGGCATTGGTCTCGGTGCCACTCCACATTCCAATCGATACCGAGAACGAGGCCGAGAGCGGCTCCTCTTGGCCGTTCCAAACACTGAAGCTGAACCCGAGTTCTGGAATGGGCTGCCCATCGAGTTCACCTCGATTGGCCTTGAGTTCGCGCGCTATTGATACAGCATCAACGCCCAGGGTCGACAGCAACGCGGATTCACGGCGCGCCCCTTCTTAAACCAAGCCAAGAATTCAGTGCCGAAACTGGGGAGTACATTAAGAAATGCGGCAATTCGTTCTGCAGCAGCCTCTCTCGATTCACTTCTTTGTGACCAGTATGTGCCGATGAACATCGATTCCTTCTTTTTTGAATCGCCATGGCAGCGGAGGGATGAATAGCACTTCAATTCCGTTGAGTGAGCTTGCCCCGATTCGGTGGACACCTCGTTCATGCAGCCGGCCCAACCGAGCTGACCATTCATATTGTACAGGACTGGCGTATCCGAGCGCCGAGTGGGCTTGACCCGACTTGGTGGACACCCTCGGTTTGAGGGAGAACAAGATGATGGAGAAGCGGAAGCGCCTGGAAGTTCACGCCTGAGTTCAAGGCGGAGGCGGTGAAGCAGGTGCTCGAGGAGAAGCGCGCCGTAACGCAGGTCGCGGAGGCGCTGGGCATCTGGGAGAACTCGCTGAGCGGCTGAGTGGAGCGGGCGAAAGCGGACCGCGGCGAGGGCTCACCAGGAGCGCTGACGACCGAGGAGCGGGCCGAGCTCGCGGCGCTGCGGCGTGAGGTGAAGACGCTGCGGGTGGAGCGAGAATCCTAAAAAAGCGACGGCCTTCTTCACCAAGGAGAACACGTGAGGTTCGCGTTCATCCAGGCAGAGAAGGCGAACTGGACGGTGGCGGTGCTCAATGTCGCGTCCGTCGGCGAATGCCCGTGACTGGCGTGACGTCCGCAGCCTGAACTGTGCGGCCGCCGTTCTGCCGCCAGCACACGTGCGAGCCTTGACTCTGGCGCCCCCCTCCCCTATGCGCGCTGCGCTTCGTCTTCGGGAGAAGCAACCCCGCTCACCGGATTCCCCGGCTGGGCTCTACCCAAGGGGCCATACAATGGCTGATGCAGTGAAAACCGCAGCGAAGCTGCGTGAGTACGAGACGGTCTTCCTCGTGAAGCCCGACCTCACCGACGAGAACGTCGACAAGGTGAAGGAAAAGGTCCGCACCATCGTGGGCCGTGATGGCGGCAAGTTCCTGCGCTTCACCATCTGGGGCAAGAAGAAGACGATGTACCCGGTGGCCAAGCAGCCCCGCGCCATCTTCATTCACGCCCACTACCTCGGCGGCTCCGCCCTGGTGGCCGAAGTCGAGCGCAACCTCCGCAACCTCGACGAAGTCAGCCGCTTCATGAGCAAGCGCCTGGCCATCGACGTGAACGCCGATGCGCACCAGCCCCAGGAAGACCTGAAGCTCTCGGGTGACGTCGACGACAACAAGCCCTTCGGTGGCGCCGAGCGTGAAGGCTTCGGCGGCTTCGACAACGACATGGACGATGACGGCGGCTTCAACGCCTGATCGGAAAGAGATCACTCAATGAGCACTCTGACTGCTGAGAAGAAGAGCCGCCCCGCCAAGCGTGACGATGGCGAAATGGGCGATGGCGATGAGAAGCGTGGTGGCCGTGGCTTTGCGCGTCGCAAGGTCTGCCGCTTCTGCGCCGATAAGAACGCGAAGGTCGACTACAAGGACCAGTCGACCCTCAAGTACTTCGTGACCGAGCGCGGCAAGATCATTCCCCGCCGCATCTCGGGCAACTGCGCGCTGCACCAGCGTGCGGTGGCCAAGGCCGTCAAGCAGGCGCGCGGCCTCGCGTTGATCCCCTACCTCGTGCTGGCGAGCTGACCCATGAAAGTCATTCTCCGCGAAGACGTTTACAACCTGGGCAAGTCGGGCGAGCTGGTCACCGTGAAGGAAGGCTTCGCGCGTAACTACCTGCTCCCCCGCAACCTGGCGATGCTTGCCAGCTCGGCCAACGTGCGTCAGCTCGAGCACGAGAAGAAGGTCATCGAGCTGCGTCAGCAGAAGCTCAAGGGCGCCGCGCAGGAAGAGGCCAAGAAGCTCTCGGGCATCAAGGTCACCATCAAGCGCAAGGTCGGCGATCAGGACAAGCTGTTCGGCTCCGTCACCGCGCTCGACATCGCCGAGGCCATCGCGGCCGCGGGCCAGAAGGTCGACCGCCGCCACATCCACCTGCCGGAGCCCATCAAGGCCATCGGCTCGTTCCCCGTCGAGATCCGCCTGCACCGTGACGTGACGGCGACGCTCAACGTGAACGTCGAAGGCGAAGCCGCCACGGCGTAAGCGCCGCAGCAGTTTCAAGTCTTCTGAGCCGTGCGCTCCGGTAGCTTCGGGGCGCACGGTTTTCTTCTTTAAGGAGTCGCATGAGCACCCTCGCCTCATTCCAGGACGTCGCCGCCGAACGCGCGGTGCTGGGCAGCGTGCTGTTGGACAACGCGGTGCTGACCAACGTGCAGGAGGTCATCACCGCAGAAGACTTCTCGATCCCCGCGCACGCCGACATTTTCCGCGCCTTCGCGGCCCTCGACGCGGCCAGCAGGCGCATCGATCTCGTCACCACCGCCGAGCAGCTGAAGGTCGACGGCAAGCTCGCGTCGGCGGGCGGCCCCGGCTACCTGGCGCAGCTCGACCAGGCCGTGCCCTTCGCGCAGAACGCCGTCGAGTACGCGAAGATCATCAAAGATCAGTCGACGCGCCGCCTGCTGGCGACGGCCGGTCGCGAAATTCTCGACCTCGCGAGCCAGGAGGCCGGCGACGTCGCCGAGCTGCTCGACGAAGCCGAGCGCAAGGTCTTCCACATTGCCGAGAAGCGCCGCGCCGGCGACCTGCGGCCGATGTCAGACCTCATGGAAGAGGCGCTCGCGCTGCTCGACAAGATGAAGCAGTCGGGCGGCGGCATCACCGGCGTCGCCTCGGGCTTCGTCGACCTCGACAACCAGCTGACCGGCTTCCACGGCGGCGAGCTCATCGTGCTCGCGGCGCGCCCCGGCATCGGCAAGACCTCGCTGGCGATGAACTTCGCGCTGCACGTGGCCTCGAAAGAGAACCTCGCGGTGGCGGTGTTTTCGCTCGAAATGCCCTCGGTGCAGCTGCTGACGCGTCTGCTCGCCACGCACGCCAAGGTCGACATGAAGAAGCTCCGTGGTGGCCGCCTCTCGCCCGCCGACGAAGAGCGCATCAGCGAAGCGGCCAACGAGCTCTACAAGACCAAGTTCTACGTCGACGACTCCGGCGGCCTGAGCTCGTTCGACCTGCGCGCCAAGGCCCGACGCCTCTCCCAGAAGGAAGGAAAGCTGGGGCTCATCGTCATCGACTACCTCCAGCTGATGCACCAGAAGGGAAAGGTCGAGAGCCGTCAGCTCGAGGTCGCGGAGATCTCTCGCGCGCTCAAGCAGTTGGCCAAAGAGCTCGACGTGCCGATCATCGCGCTCTCGCAGCTCAACCGAAAAGTCGAAGAGCGCAAGGGCGGCAAGCCCATGCTCTCCGACTTGCGTGAATCAGGCGCCATCGAGCAGGACGCCGACGTCGTCATGTTCATCCACCGTGAAGAAGACAGTGAAGACGGCGCCCCGCCCTCGTCAGATCGCAGCACGATCATTCCGTGTGAGCTGATCGTCGCCAAGCAGCGCAACGGGCCCGTCGGCTCTGTCGACCTCGTCTTCTTGAGCGAGTTCACCCGCTTCGAGAGCCGCGTGCGCGACTGGCAAGGCGGCAACCCGTGAAGAAGCGGCTCGCCGTGGCCGTGGGGCTCGCGGTGTTGCTCGTCGGCTGGTTCGTGTTGTTTCGCACCAGCCCGACGCCTGTCGCCGGCGGCTATGTGGTCGATCTCGACGGGCTGCGCGCCACGGCCGCAGCGCCGAGCGAAGAATTGCCGACCGACGTTCGCGTGCTGCACGTCGCCGACGGTGACCTGCCGAAGTTCTTCGTGATGGCCGGCAACGGGAGCGGCAACTACAGCTCGGTCTACGCCGCGTTTCAGGTGCTCACGCCCGACGCGGGCACGGTGCTCATCGACACCGCGTACGATCGCGCCGGCTACGAGGCGCTCGACGGCACGCTGACGACGTTCCACGACGACGCCTGGCTCACGCTCGAGAAGGCGATGTCGAACGCGACGGCGATCGTCTTGACGCACGAGCACCCGGATCACATTGGCGGTGTGGCGCGCTCGAAGAACGTCACCGCGCACGCACAGGGTCGGCTGCTGCTCACGCAAGAGCAGCTGGACAACGCGCTCGCCGAGCCGATGACGGGCCTCAAGAAAGACGCGGTCGCGGGCCTCAAGCCCATCGCGTACGAGAAGCTCTACCGCGTGGCGCCCGGCGTCGCGTTGCAGCGCGCGCCCGGCCACAGCCCCGGCTCGCAGCTCGTCTACGTGCGCCGCGCCGACGGGCGTGAGCTGCTCTTCGTGGGCGACATCGCGTGGAACCACGACAGCTTCAAGGCGCTGCGCATGCGCCCGCTGGCCGCGAGCCTGTTCCTCCATGAGCAGCGCCAGCCCGTCATCGACCAGATCGCCGCGTTGAAAAAGCTGCTCGATGAACACCCAGAAGTTCAGGTCGTCGTCGCGCACGACGGGGCCGCGCTCGAGCGCCTCGAGGCCTCGGGACTCGTGACGGCGGGCTTCGTCGAGTAGCGGGCTGCACGCTTGCGCAGGGCCCCCGCCTTGTCTTAGGGGACGTGCGCCATGACCGTACCCGTCATCACCGATCCACAGCGCGAGCCCGAATACGCGCCGTCATCCTTTCAGCAGTGGATCGAGTCGATGCTCTACGAGAAGCGCGACGCGGTCTTCTTTCGGCTCTGGCTGCGCAACATCGCCATCATCGTGCCGCTGCAGGTGGCGACGTTCGTGTGGTTCTCGTGGTGGCTGGCGATCGTGCTGTGGGTCATTCAGATCGCCGTGATGGCGCCGCCGGCGATCTTGATGCTGCACAACACCATGCACCGGCCCTTCGTGAAGTCGCCGCGCTGGTTGAACCGCGTCATCCCCTTCACCACCAGCCTGATGTTCGGCATTCCGACCGGCTACATGGAGCACCACGTCGGCATGCACCACGCCGAGAACAACCTCCGCGGCGATCTGTCGAGCACCATGCGCTACCAGCGCGACAGCATCTTGAACTGGCTGCTGTACTTCTCGCGCTTCCTCTTCTTCTCGCACGTCGACCTGACGCAGTACTTCCTGCGCAAGAAGCGCCCGGCGATGGCCCGCCGCGCCATCTTGAGCGACCTCGCGCACGTGCTGCTCATGGTGGGCCTCGGCTTCATCGACTGGCGCGCGTCGGTGGCGGCCTTCGTGGTGCCGTACTTCTTCATGCGCCTCGCGATGATGTGGGGCAACTGGGGCCAGCACGCGTTCATCGACGCGTCGCGACCGGGTGACTCCTTCGTCAACTCGATCACCTGCATCAACACGCCGTACAACGGCAAGTGCTTCAACGACGGGTACCACATCGGCCACCACATCAAGCAGACCCGCCACTGGACAGAGATGCCTGCCGACTTCCTCGCGAACCAGGAGCGCTACGCCAAGGAAGGCGCGATCGTCTTCGAAGGCATCGACTTCTTCATGGTCTCTCTGTTTCTTTTCTTGAAGCGTTACGACTGGTTGGCCAAGCGCTTCGTGCGCCTGCCCGGCGACGAGCGCACCGACGAGCAGGTCATCGAGTTCTTGAAGGGCCGCACCCGCCGCATCTCCGACGAAGTGCCCGAGGGCGTCGTGATGAATGCCTGATAGGTTCTGCGCCGCTTGGCCACGCCCACTCGGCAAGATCTCGACTTCAGTAACCGCCTGATTCTCGTCGTTGATGACGACGACCCCACGCGCGCGCTGCTTCGCGATCTGTGCGAAGCGCAGAATTTTCGTGTCATCGCCGCCGCCGACGGAGGCGAAGCGATCGAGCAGATCGTCGCGCACGCGCCCGACATGGTGCTGCTCGACCTGATGATGCCGGTGCGCGACGGCTTCTCGGTTTTGAAGTGGGCGCGCGAGCACGAGAAGTTCCGCGAGTTGCCGATCATCGTGCTCACGGCCGTGGGCGAGATGGACGGAAAGATCCGCGGCATGGAGCTCGGCGCCGACGACTTCGTCACCAAGCCCTTCAAGTTGATCGAGCTGCAGACGCGCATCAACTCGGCGTTGATGGTGCGCGAGTACCGGCGCCGGCTGTTCGACGCCGAAGAAGAGCTGCAGCAGTTCCGCGCCGTCGACCCCGTCACCGGCGCGGGCACGTACTCGCAGTTGAAGGCCTCGCTCGACGCTGAGCTCGCGCGCAGTCGGCGGTACGGCCGCCCCGCTGCGTGTCTGATGTTCGGCTTCGAAGACTACGCACACCTCCGGTACACGCTGGGTCGCGAGGGCTGCGACGCGTACCTCGCGCGCCTGCTGCAAGGCGTGTTGTCGTGCCTGCGCGGCGCCGACCGGTTGTTCCGCGTCGACAGTGATGAGTTCGTCGTGCTGCTCCCGGAGACCGATCGCCCCGGCGCGCGGCAGGTCGGCAGTCGCATTCTCGAGGTCATGCGCAGCGTGGTGGTCGAAGGCCCGAGCGGCCCCTTGAGCGTCAACACGAGCTGCGGCGGCGCGGTGTTCCCCACGGAAGGCATTCGCAGCACCGAAGATCTGCTCCGCGAGGCGAACCGCAGCTACCGCGCGCTGCTGGCGACGAAGCAGGCCATCTGGCCTGAATGAGGTGCTGCAGCGCCCTTCAAGTCGAAGGCGCTGCGGTTCGGTTCAGTTGATGCCGCCGGTGCACGTGCAGGTCGACACGTTGCACGTGGTGCCGGCCGCACAACCACCGCAGTCGGCCTTGCACGCGCACGAGCACGACGCCGGGTCAGCCTGGTGCGTCGCGCCGCAGTTGAGCGCTGCGGTGTCGCAGACGCAGCCGCACACCGCGCCCGCGTTCTCGAAGCGGTAACCCGTGGGGCACGTCGCGCTCTGCCGGCATTCACAACCACACGTCGTGGTGTTGCACGTCTGGTACGCGCTGCAGGTGCCGCCGCAATCGCTGGTGCACACGAAGTCGCACACCAGCTTGTTGGTGTCGCAGACCTGGCCCGGCGGCGGGTTGGCGCTGCCGCAGTTCGCGGGGCACTCGCACTCGTTCGTCGCGCGGTTGCACGCGAGGTTGCCGCGACAGAAGTCGGGGTCGGTCGGATCGTAGAAGCCGTCGGTGCTGCACGGCGGCGGGTTGCCGCCAGCGTTCGGCGTCGTGTCGATCCAATAGCGGTACGAGACGGCCGCGCGCTGCGTGGTGATGTTCGGGCGGCACGCGCCGAAGAACGCCAGCGATCGATTGATGCCGTCGAAGTCGAAGCCGTCGCCGCGGCTGCGCGGAATGTTGTTCTTGTCGCAGCTGGTGCCGTCGAGCACCTCGTCCATCGCGACCTTCACCGACGCGCCAATCGGCGGCTTCTGCATGCGGTAGCCGGCGGCCGCGATGGTGGCGTTCATGATCTGCTGAACCGTGGTGGCGATGGCCATGCCACCTCCGATGTCGCCACGAATGCCGCCACGGTTGGTGATGACGCCGGGGTTGGTGCGCGGCGAGTTCTGCGTTTCGCCGCAGGTCTGCCCGTTGGCGCAGATGATGCCGTGCACTGGAATCGGGCCCACGCGGTTGGTGTACGTGGTGCTGCTGTAGGTCACCGTGGCGTTGTTGGTCGCGAAGAAGTTCGAGAGGCTGGAGATCGACGCGCCTGATTGATCGTCAGCGTCGCCGAGCAGAATCACCACCACCTGCGCGCCGGTGCGCACCGCGCCGACCTGCTCCGTCGCCGTCGTCGGCGTCAGCACGTTGATGGCGCGCGCCGCCGACATGACGATGCGCTCTGTGCTGCTGCCGTTGGTGCCGACCCAACAGCCGTTGTTCGCGCCGCCGCTCCAACAGGCGGGCATCGCGCCGCTCACGCCGGTGCACACCGAGTTCATGCACGTCGAGTCTTCGGTGAGCCACGCGCGGAACTGGTTGATGTCGCGCGTGAAGCCGCGCACCCGCCCCGAGTTGCCGGTGCCGGTGTTGTTGCCCGCGAAGCTCGAGGTGACCAACGCGATGCGCCAGTCGATCTGCGAGTTGCCCAGCTGCGCCTGCACCGCCATCGCCGTGTTCGCGAGCGCGGCCTGGTAGTCGTCCATCGAGCCCGAGTCGTCGATGGCAAAGAGGAAGTCGACCATGCCGCCGGCCGGCGCGAACGTCTCGCACTGGTAGGCGTTGGCGTCACCGAACTGCGCGACCGCCGAGCCACCAGCGGTGTCAGACATCGTGAAGAGCGGCGAGCCTGAGTAGTTCGCCAACGGCGTGAGGGCGACGATCACCACCACGGCGGCGTTGGTGCGGTGGAGGTACTCGACCTGCACCTTGAAGGGCCCCGTCACGCCGGCAGCGCCGGTCAACACACCTGCGCCATTGCCGATGAGGCCGTTGGCGATGGCGTTGGCGCGCGCCTTCAAGTCGGCCGTCCCTGCCATGTCGTAGAAGGCCTGCAGCGCCGGCAGGTTGTCCCAGCTCGTGAAGGGCTGCGTCGTCGAGTTGCTCAGCGCGCCGAGGCCCTCGAGCTGTGTACGAATCGCCGCTTCGTCGTCCGTGGGCGTCGTCGCTCCACCGCGCGCTGCTTCACGCCAGGCCACGAAGGCCACGTTGTGCACGGGGTCGAAGCCCGTGACGCCACGGTTGGTGCCATTCACGGTGATGGTGCTGACTTCGGTGAAGTCGGCCGGCAGGCCCAGTTGAAGGTCGGCGTCACCTTCTGCGCGGAACAGCACCGGCCGCAGGTTCATCACCGTGCACACCGCTCCCGCCGGAGCGACGCCACCGTCAGGCAGCACGCCGTCACGAATGTCGTTGGGGTTCAGCTCGCCGGGGTCGAGGCGGCCGTTCTGGTTGGTGTCCTCCGCGCCGTCGTCGATGCCGTCACCATCGGTGTCGCGGTTGGTGGGGTTGGTGGTGGTCGTCGGGTCGGCGTCGACGGGCACGTTCGGGCAGTTCGTCGCGTCGGCGATGTTCATCGAGACCAACCCGAGCTCGACGCCGTCGCTCAAGCCGTCACCGTCGGTGTCGAACTTGCGCGGGTCGGTCTCGCCGACGTCGACCAGTCCGTTGGCGTTGAGATCTTCGCCGCGCACCATGCCCTGCGACGGGCCATCGAGGAGGCCGTCACAGTCAGAGTCGCGGCGCAGCGGGTTCGTCTCTCCCGGGTCGCGGCGGCCGTTGCGGTTCGCGTCTTCGATGCCGTCGTTGAGCCCGTCACCGTCGGTGTCGGCCAGCATCGGGTCGGTCTCTCCGGGGTCGACCACGCCGTTGCCGTTGAGATCTTCGAGGCGGTTGGGAATGCCGTCGCCGTCGGTGTCAGGGTTCACAGAAGGCCCGCAGTCGGTCGCGTCGTTGGGGTCCGTCTCTCCGGTGTCGACGGAGCCGTTCTGGTTGAGATCTTCAGCGCCGTCGCCGCACGTGTCGCTGTCGGTGTCGGCGAGCAGCGGGTTGGTGCGCGTGGTGTTGATCTCGAGGCCGTCGCTGATGAAGTCACCGTCGGTGTCGCGGCGGCGCGGGTCGGTCTCGGTCGCGTCTTTCACGCCGTTCTGGTTCGCGTCTTCGACCCCGTCGAGCAGCCCGTCCATGTCGGTGTCGGGGTTGGTGGCGTCGGTCTCCGTTGGCTCCGCCTGCCCGTTTTTATTCGCGTCTTCCACGC
>JAMHXF010000070.1:0-104560 GCA_035910535.1 Archangium sp.
GCGCGCGACGGGGCACGTTGAGGCGTTGACGCGCTTGGTGAAGAAGGGCGTGCCGGCGACGGTGTTGTTCACGTTGCAGCGCGACGACGCGCAGCTGTTGAGGCCCAGCGCGTTGCATGACCCGGCGTTTTCGTTGGCGATGCGGCGCGCCGTGAAGGCGGGGCTGACGACGCGCGCCATCAAGTTGGTGCCGACGTTGGAGGGCTTCGAGTTCGGTGGCGAGGTGCCGGTCGACGTCGAGAAGTACGACGTGGCGGCGACGTTGCCGTTCGCGCGGGCGCTCGAAGCGACGAGTGGCTGGGCGCGCAAAGACGGTGGCGTCAGCGGTCGGGTGCTGAAGACGACGCTGAAGTGAGTTGCGCCGCGCGAGCGCCGCGTCCATGTGGTCGCCTGGGCTTGCGGAGCGGCTGCGAGCGGAGATTCGGCAGCGGGTGGGGTGAGGCGTTCACCTGGGCTCGGGCTCCGTGACGGGCTTGAGCTCCGCACCGCGGACGCCGCCGGCGGTGAGGGCTCGAGCGAGGTCCTGCGAGATGAGCACGCGATTGTGTGCGGCGGTGCCGCTCCCGAAGGCTTCCTTCGTCCTCGCGATCGCGCTTGTCGGCAGTGCCGTCAAGGCCGGAAAGAAGCCTCGGGTGACCGGCCTGTACTTCACGCGGCCGCACTTCGCACATCGCTCAGGCGCGAGTCGATCGGTCGCGATGCCGACCTCCTCGGCAACCGCGAGCTGCACTACGGTTTTCAGCGGCGCACCCTTCACGTTCATCACCGGCCGACAGCCTACGCCTCGCGGCTCGAAGATGCCGGACCACACCTCGGGCGTCACGAAGAACTCGTCGAAGACCCAGTTGAGCTGAAGGACCCCGCGCCGCCCCCACTCCGGTTCCCCCTTCATCCGGAAGGGCACCTTCTGCTTGAGCCCCATGCCGCACTCGGCGCACCAATCGGCCAGGTCGTAGGTGGTCTCGAGGAAGCCGAAGTCTTGCTCCGGCTGCGGGTAGCCGTGATGCCACTCAGGAACGAGCTCGAGCCACTTCGCCGCCGACACCTCGTCTGCGGAGAACCTTGTGCTGACGAAGTCCCCAACGTCCCACTCGCGGAACAGCCGCTCGAGCGCATCCCACTTCGGGTGGCGCTCATCTACGTCGAAAGCGACGTGAGGAGCCCCAGCCCCCGGAAGTGCGACCCCGGCAGGGAGCTTCACCCCGAGAATCCTGCAGTGCGTTGCGCTGCTTCTCGGTAGGACGGAGGGAGATTCTGTGAATGACGATCATGGCCCGGCTCCCTCTATAGACCCAAGGCTTGGAGGATTTGCCGGATGGTCTGCGTAGCTGCGAGCCGCCTCGCGCATCACCGCTTCGCGAGTCGCCGCCTACGTTCCGGCACCATACGGGAAGGCCTGCCTCCACGCGTTCGTGACCGCCACCGACAGCCCTTCGGACCGTGCGGCGCCGCCGAACAGACTGTGGCGGGCGCTGAGAGCGGCGACGGCGAAGTGCTGGTCGCCGCCGCAAACTACGACGTGGTGTCCGCGGTCGGGTGCTGAATCCCGCGTTTAAGTGGGCAGGTGCAGGGCTGCGTTCACGTTAGTCACGCGTTCGCAGTAGGCCGTCTCCTGCTGACCACTTTCGACGCGGAAGATCGAGTACTCGCGCGAGCAACACGAAGCGCATTCAGTGCCCCGAAAAGGTGACGAGCGACTGCGCCGGCACGCCGAGTTTCGCAGCGCCGCCGAGGTCAGGGAGGTCGATGACGAACGACGCGCCGACGATTTCCGCGCCACTTCGTCGCAGCAGCTCAATCGCCGCGCCTGCCGTGCCACCCGTCGCGATCAAGTCGTCGATGAGCAACACGCGTTCACCGGCTGAAACGGCGTCGACGTGCATCTCCAACTCATCGGTGCCGTACTCGAGCGCGTAGCGAACGCTCATCGTCTTGTGTGGCAGCTTCCCCTTCTTACGAATGGGCACAAAGCCAACGCCCAGCTGCGCCGCGACCGCACCTCCGAGAATGAAGCCGCGCGCCTCGAGCCCCGCGACCTTGTCTGGTTTGGCGTCACGCCACGGCGCGCACAACCCATTCACCGCTTCTGAAAAAGCCCGCGCGTCACCCAGCAACGTCGTGATGTCGCGAAACAGAATGCCCGGCTTCGGGTAGTCGGGGATCGTTCGAATCGCGCGCTGCAACAACGCCACGTCGGTCATCGGGCGGGCCTCCACGTCGAATAGTGCGCGACGACGCCATTCAATTTCGTCGCGAGGTTGGTGACGGCGAGCGCGTAGTTCTCGACGAACTGCGCGGCCGTCGAAGTCGGGTGGTCGACGATGTCGGTGAGCGCCTTGAGCAACACCAACGGCACGCGATGTCGCTCGCAGACCCACGCGATGCCGGCGGCTTCCATTTCTTTCACCGACGCGCCGAGCGCCCTCAAGTGCTTCGCGTCTTCTTCCGTGCAGTCGAGTGAATCGCCCGTCGACACGACGCCGGTCTTCAGCGCGAGTGACTTCGCCAACCCGACGTCGCACTCGACGGGAAAATGCCCGCGCCCCATCGCTTCGAAGCCACCGAGCGGCACGCGTCGGTCGTGAAACACCACCGCCTCCGCGCCGAGATACACGTCACCGACGACTCCACCGCGCGACTCGAAGCCGCCCGCCGTGCCCGCGTTGATGAGCCGCGTCACCTTGAAGCGCGTGAGCACCGTGTGCGCGAGCAACGCCGCAGGCACCGTGCCGATGGAGTCGACGTTGAAGCGCGGGTGCGTGCCCGCGACGGCGACCACGAGGCCTGGCGCTTCGTGAAACTCGAAGCCGTACACGGGGTCGCGCTCGAGCCGACGAAAGTCACCACCCGCCAGAAACGGAGCCGCTTCACCAGCCATCGCGAACTGAATCGCCAACGTCACGGCGTGAGCCTCTCGATGAGCTCGCGCGCGAGCGGAAATTGCGCGAGCAACGCGGCACGTTCACCCAGCTCGAAGTGCGCAAACTCGAACGCGGGCGAGACCGTGCAGCCCACGAAGCTCCACTTCGAGTCAGGGGCGGGCAGGGCGCCGAACCACGTCCCCGCACGCACCACGTGCTGCGGATTCGAAGCCGACAACCGCGTGATCTTCGCGGCATCACCCAGCTCCACCACGTCGAGCGGGTCGCCCCGGTAGAAGTGCCACACCTCGTCAGCGTCGATGCGATGCAGCCGCGAGCGTTGGCCCGCAGGCAGCAGGTAGAAAATCGCGGTGCTCACGGCGCGCTGCGTGCCCGGCACGGTGGTGCTGGCGCGGTACGTCTCGCGAAAGAAGCCGCCTTCAGGGTGCGGCGTCAGCGCGAATTCGGCGATCAAGTCGTCCACGGCGCGCGAGGGTACCCTTCGTCGGTGACGGCCAACAGCGCGGCTGTGCGTCACTCCCCCATGACTTTGACGATGACGCGCTTGCGCCGCTGCCCGTCGAACTCCGCGTAGAAGATCTGCTGCCACGTGCCGAGGTCGAGCTTGCCCTTGGTCACCGGCACGATGACCTGGTGGTGCACCAGCAGCGACTTGAGGTGCGCGTCGGCGTTGTCTTCACCGGTCTGGTGATGGAGGTAGTCGGGCTTCGCCGGCGCGAGGTGCTCGAGCCATTTCCAGATGTCGCTGAAGAGGCCCTCTTCGTTGTCATTCACGTACACGCCAGCGGTGATGTGCATCGCGCTCACCAGCGCCATGCCCTCGGCGATGCCTGACTTCTTCACCGCGGCTTCGACCGCATCGGTGATGCGCACCAGCTCGCGGCGATGCTCGGTCTCGTACCAGAGGTATTCAGTGAGCGTCTTCATGGGCTCACTTCACCGCGTAGCGCAGCGCCACCGCTCCGGAGCTGAACTCTTTGCGGCCGACGAGCTTCAAGTCGACCGACTTCGGGAGCCCCGCGAAGACCGTCGGCCCGGTACCTGCGATGCACGGGTGCACGATGAACTCGTATTCGTCGATCAACCCCAGGGCCGCGAGCGCGCGCGGCAACGTGATGCCGCCCACGTACACGCCCTTGCCCGGCTGTGCCTTGAGCGCGCGCACCGCCTCGCCGAGCTCACCCTGGAGCAGCTCGGAGTTCCAGCCGAGCGACGTGCGCGTGCTCGACACCACGTACTTCTTCGCCGCGCCGATGGTCTTCGCGAAGGGCAGCGTCCATTCGGGCATGTCGGGCGACGGGTCGCGCCACGCGGACTCCATCAACTCGTACGTGGTGCGCCCGAAGAGCAACACGTCGGCGCGGGTGAGGATCTCCACCGAGTAGCGGTGCATTTCTTCATGCGCGGCGATGGCGGTGTGCGCTCCGCACCCGTCGAGCGTCACGTTGATTGAATAGCAAAGAGGTCGCATGCCGAAACCGTAGGCACTTTCTGCAGCGGATGCGCGCCTGAGCCATTCACGTCGGGGGGCTCCACCACATACCTCGAGGCGGCTCGTGCGTCGTCGTCGACGGAGCTGAACTCCGACTCCGTATTCGGTGCGTGATTCCGCACGCGCGAACTACCGTTCGCGCATGTCACCCGAGAAGAAGTCGCCGTCGGTGCTGGTCGTGCTCGCGGCGCTCGGTATTGCGGGCCTCTTCTGCATCGGAACCGTGGCTGCCATCGCCGTGCCCAACTTCCTCAAGTTCGGCGCGCGATCGAAGCAGTCAGAATGCAAATCGAACCTGCGCGCGCTCTACATCGCGCAGCGGGCCTTCTTCCTCGAGCGCGACGTCTATTCCACCGACGCCGCGATGATGGGCTTCGCGCCAGAGATGACGCGCTACGCGTACCTCATCGCGCCGGGGCAGGTCGTCGCGCCGAACATGCGCGGCGTCGAGCCCCGCGGCTTGTTGGAGGCGACGCCGGCCGGCGTTCGGCAGGCCGTCGGGGTCAAAGGCACGTGCCCCGATTGCTTCGCGACCATGGCGTGCAGCGGCAACATCGACGGTGACCCGGCTGTCGACGTGTGGACGGTCTCCACCATCGAGCGCGTCATCGGAGGTGAGAAGGTGCCCGCCGGCGAGCCGCACCACGACCGCGACGACCTCGCCGATTAACCGAAAAATTCCGGGGTGATGCAGCGGGTGGTACCGTTTCGCTCCCGCTTTCCCCATGGCAGAGAAGCAACCCACAGCGAGCGCGACGAAGGTCACAGGCCCGGAGCTCCGGCTCGTAGACCGTCGTGCCTTCGTGGGCTTCCCGGAGCTGAAGCTCTCGCCGGGCGTCGTCATCACCGACTTCGCGCTCTCGATTCCCGACGTGACCTTCCCGATGAACCTCTCGGGCGGCGCTTCGAAGTACCAGAAGAAGAAGCTCGACTTCGGCTTCCTCGAGCTGAGCATCGACGCCGAGGTGCTGCAGCGCGAGGTGCGAACGATGTCGGCGAAGCTGGCCGACCTCGACGACGTGCGGCTGCACTTTCGCCCGGGTCACCTCGAGGTGCAGGCGCGCTTGCGTGGGCCCGAGCGCACGCCGGTCACGTTCAAGGCCGCGTTCGACGGCGACGGCGAGCGGCTGGCTGTCTACCTGTACGACGTGCGGCTCTATTCGTTCAGCACCACGCCCGCGTCGCGCCTCGGCGCGTTGATCAGCGAGGCCGTGAAGGGCCTGGGTGTGCTGCCCGACGTCGAGCGGCGCGGCGCGAACGGCTTCACCACGCGCGTGTTGCCCGAGCTGGTCGAGCAGGCGGCCGTCGCGCGTGGCTACAAGATGCCGGCGCTCGACCAGGCGCGCCTCGCCGAAGCGAGCGTCACGTCGAAGGGCCTGCGGCTGCGCTTCTCGTCGGGTGGTTTGCCGCCTCCCGGTGCGCCCGACGAAGAGCTGCTGCTCGCGCTCGAAGGTGCGCGCGCCTTCGCCGACGCCGAAGAGCTGCTCGCGCAGAACAAGTTGGCGCAGGCGCGCGAAGCGTACCTGCGGCTCGGCGACGCGACCGAAGCGCACCCCTTCGCCGTGGAGCGATTGCTGACGTTGTTGGTGGCCGACGTTCAGGCGCACGAGCTCGCGTTGGACATCGCCGCGTCGCTGCAGCGTCGCCGTGACAAGAGCGCGACGGCGCTGTGGGTCGAGGCCGTGGTGCGTGAGCGCCGTGGTGAGTTCGCCCGCGCCTCCGAGCGGTACCTCGCGCTGTGTTCGCTCGCGCGGAAGAACCAGGAAGAAGCCGGCGCGTTCTTCTCGGCCGAGGCCGCGGCGCGCAGCTCGCGTGACACCGCGCCGCAGATGGCGGTCAAGGCGCTGCACGAGCTGCTGGGCCTCAAGCCTGATCATCTGCCGTCGCTCAAGGCGTTGGCGCGCGCGTCCGACCAAGCCAAAGACCGCGCCGGTGCCATTCGTGCGTACCGTCGGCTCGCGGCGCTGGCGCGTGACGCGGCTGACGCGGCCGAGGCGCACGTGCAGTTGGCACGGCTGTGCGCGCAGACCGAAGACGACCTCGCCGGCGCGCGCCTGCACTGTGAAGCGGCGCTGCGCCTCGCGCCGGATCACCCCGAGGCGCTCTTTCAATTGGGCGAGCTCTGCTACCGCTCGGGCGAGTGGCTGCGCGCCATCAAGGCGTTGGACCGCGTGCGTGAAGTGGCCATGGGCCGCCACGAGGTCGATCGCGTCGGCCGCGCCAACGTGCTCGCAGGCCTCGTGTGGGAAACGGGGCTCAAGCAGCCCGAGAACGCGCTGCTGCGCTTCCACGAAGCCGCGTCGCTGCTGCCCGGCGAGCCTGAGCCGCACTACCTGTCGGCGCGCGTCGCTGAATCACTCGGCAAGCTGCAGGAGGCCGTCGCGGGCTACCAGCAGGCCGTCGAGTTGGCCGGCCCGTCGCCGCGCACTGAAGAGATTCGGAAGGCCGCGCACAGCTCGCACCACGCGTTGGCGCGGCTGCTCAAGACGAAGCTGGGTGAGCCCGCGCGCGCCAGAGAGCACCTCGAGGCGGCGCTCGCGCTCGACCCGCAAGACTCGCTCGCGCTCGACGAGCTGCTCCCGTACTTCCGCGCGTCGGGTAAGGCCGCCGAGCTCGCCGACGCTTGTGAGAAGGCCGCCGCCGTGGTCGACGAGCCGTCACGTCGCGCGGCGCTGTGGGCTGAAGCCGGCGAGCTGTACCGCGGCCGCCTCAACCAGCCCGACCGCGCCGAACGTCTGCTGAGCCAGGCGCTCGAGGCCGACCCGAAGAATCGCCTCGCGCTCGAGGGCATGTTGGCGCTCGCCGAGAGCAAGCGTGACGGCGGGCAGCTGTGCCGTTGCCTCGAGGCGCTGGCGAAGCTCGCGGAGGACCCGAAGGAGCGCGTGCGTCACTACCGCCGCCTCATCGTCGCGGCGCGCGACCTCGCCTTCGACCTCGACGCGGCCGTCAATGCGGCGCGTGAAGTGCTGCGCGTCGAAGCCGACGACTTGCCGGTGTTGGGCGAGCTCACGGCGCTCGAGCGTCGTCGCTCCGACATGGCGGGCCTCGCGTGGGCGCTCGAGCAGCGCGCGCGTGTCGCTGAGAACGCGGGCGACAAACGGCTGGCTGCGGCTGCGCTTCGTGAGCTCAGCCAGGTGCTCGATCAACGCCTGGGTCGCGCGGGTGAGTCGCTGGTGGCGTTGGAAAAGGCCACGCGGCTCTTCCCCGACGTCAACGGGTTGCTCGAGCTGGCGACGTTGTCGTTGCGCCTCGAGCGGCCGCTCAACGCGCGCCGTGCCCTCGAAGACGTGCTCGCGCTGTTGCCGCGCCACGCGCCGCCCGAGAAGCTCGCCGAGGTTCGTGCGCGCCTCGGTCGCGCCTGCGAGCAGCTCGGAGACAAGGATGCCGCGCGCGAGAACTACGCGTTGGCCTTCCCCCTGCGTCGGCTCGATGACGAGCTCGCCGCGCGCCTCGAGGCGCTCTACGTCGAAGAGCGCTCGACGCGCGAGCTGACCGACCTCTGGGCCGCGCGTGCGCAGGCGTTGCTGCAGGCCGGCCGCGCACACGACGCTGCGCCGTTGTTCTTCAAGTCTGCGCAGACGTTGCTCGACGCGGGCGACACGCAGGGCGCGATTCTGCGGCTCACGGCGGCGCTCGACGCGGCTCCGACGGGCGAGAAGGCCGGCGAAGCGCTGGAGGCGATGGCGAAGCTCGAGGTCGACCGCGGCGCGTCGCAAGAAGCGGCGCGGCTCTACGGTCGAAGAGCCACGCTCGCAGCCGATGCGCGTGAGGCGGCGCGCTGGTTCTTCCGCGCGGCCACGCTGACCCGCGACACGCCGCGTGAGCAGCCCTTCATTGCGCAGGCGCTCGAGAAAGACCCCTCGTTCATTCCCGCGCGCCTCCGTCGCGCGGAGCTCATCGAGACCACCAACCCGCGCGAAGCGCTCGTCGACTTCGAAGCGGTGCTCGGCGCTGGCCCCGAAGCGCGCGACGAGACGGGCCTCGAGCTCGACATCGCCGGCCTCACGCGCCGCGCGGCGAGCGCTGCGCAGAAGGCCGGCCACTACGACGCGGCCCGGCGCCTGTTCTCGAAGTTCACCGCGCTCAAGCCTGATGACCTCGAGGCGCACCTCGAGCTGGCGAAGCTGCACCGCCGCGCGGGCGCGCTGGAGCCGTTGGTCGACTTGTTGGGCGAGCTCTGGCCGCGCCTGACCGGCGCCCTTCGTCACGAGACGCGCCGCGAATATGCGGAGGGCGCGCTGTCGTTGGGTCGCACCGCGTCGGCGCTCGAAGCGTTGCGCGCGATGCTGGCCGACGAGCCGCACCACGAGTGGGCCGCGACGCGCTTGTTGTCGCTGCTGCCCAACGACGACGAGCACCAGAGCGAACGCCTCGAGCTCATCTCGCGCCTCATCACCAACGCGACCGGCGAGTCGCGCGCAGAGCTGCTCACGCGTCGCGCAGAGCTGCACCGCGTCGCGGGAGATTTGGTCTCGGCGCGCGGTGACCTCGCCGAAGCGTCGCGGCTCTCGGCGAACCCGGTGCCGTTGCTGCGCGCGCTGGCCGAGCTCTCGCGCCAGTCGGGCGACGAAGCAGCTGAACTCTCGGCGCTCAAGGCGGTGCTGCAGTTGGCGAGCGCCGACCCGGTCGTCACCACGGCGGCGGCAGAGCGGCTCATCACCATCGCTCGCAACCGAGCGCTGGCCGACGACACGCCGCGCGCCATCGAGGCCTTCGAGGCGCTGGTGAAGTTGCCGCTGCCGGCGCCGGAGCGCACCGAAGCGTGGTTCGGGCTCGCGCAGACCACGCGCAAGGCCGGCGACGCGCGCCGCGCGGAAGAGGCGTTGCTCGAAGCCTCGAAGCAGGGCGCGGTGCCCCGCCGGGTCGAAGCGTTGTTGGAGCGCGCAGAACTTCAGGAGTCGCGCGGCTCACTCGAAGGCGCCATCGAGTCGTGGTCTGGCGCGCTCGAGCTCGCGCCGCGTCACCCGGCCGCGACCTCGGGCCTCATCGCCGCGCTCCGCAAGTCGGGCGACTGGGCTGGTCTCGCCGAGGTGCTCGCCGTCGAGGCTTCGCACCTGCCGAAGCCGCTCGCCGTGCCGCTCTACGTCGAGCTCGCGGCCCTTCATCTCGACAAGCTCAACGCGCCGGGCCCCGGTGAAGCGGCGCTGCGTCGCATCGTAGCCATCGATGAAGTCGACGTGCCGTCGCGCCGACGCCTCGCGTCGTTGCTGGCGGCGCGTGGCGAGCGGCTCGAAGCCATCGAGCTGCTCGAAGCGGCCGCAGGACAGCTGCCTGAAGCCGAAGCGGCGGCGGTGTTGCGTGAAGCGTCGCACCTCGCCGACACGCAGGAAGATCCGAAGCTGGCGCTGCGGCTCATGCGTCGTGCGCACGGGTTGGCGGCGGCCACGGGCGACGAGCTGCAGCGCCTGGCCGACTCGCTCTACCTGCACGGCGGCATGCGGGAGGCGTTGCCGCTGCAGCGCACGCTCGCGGGCTCCGTTTCGTTTCACGAAGCGCCTGATGTCGCCGAGCGCGTCTGGCTGCGGCTGGCGGAGCTGGCCGAGCAGCTGGGTGACGTCGCGTTGGCCGAGTCGACGCTGCGCCGTGTGGTTACCGAGCGCCCGCTCAACGCGAACGCCGTCGAGCGGTTGGCGGCGCTGGTCGCGGCGAAAGACCCACGCGCCGGCTTTGAATTGCGCGCGCGGTGGGCCGAGACGCTCTCGAAGTCTCCGCGCACCGCCGAGTTGTTGCTCGCGCTCGCGCGTGAAGCCGTCGCCACGCACCAAGACGTCGACGCGGCGTCGCGCCTCTACGCGAAGTCGGCGGCGGCGACCGACGCGCCGCTCGAGGTTCACGTCGAACACGCGCAGGTGCTCCGCACGGCAGGCCGCACCGCCGAGCTGATGACGGAGCTGCAGGAGCTCGCGCAGCTGCAGCTCACGTCAGGCGACCTCGACGGCGCGCTCGCGTCGTGGGGCGAAGAAGCGCGCCTCGCTGAAGGCAGCGGCCGCATCGACGACGCGCTGCGCACGCTCTCGGCGATGGCCGACGTCTGCGCCGACGAAGGTCGCGTGGAAGAAGCCGGCGGGCACCTGCTGCGCCGCGCCGAGCTGCTGCGCGACTCGAAGCTCGATTTGCAAGGTGCTGCGCAGGCGCTCGAGCGCGCGTGGGACTACGCGCCGTCGCTCTCGCTCGCGAAAGACGGGCTCTCGCTGGCGCGCCGCCGCAGTGACCGCGACGCCGAGATTGACTGGCAGGAGCGCGTGCTGCCGTTGCTGCCCGCCTCGAGCGAGCAGGCCGTGGCGTTCGTTCAGCTCGCGCGGCTGCACCTGGGGCTCGGCGCAGAAGGTGGAGGCGACGTCGCGTCGTCGCCGATGCTCGCGCCCGACCAGGCCGAAGCTGCGTTGCTGCAGGCGCTCACGCGCATGCCGGGGCTGGGCGAAGCAGAGCAGTTGCTGCTCGGCCTCTACGAGCGCCAGGACCGCGTCGGAGACGTCGCCGCGTACTACGAGGCCGCCGCGCTTCGTGCGACCAACCCCGCGCAGCGCGCCGACCTGCTGCTGCGCGCCGCGACGCTCTACAAAGAGAAGGCCGGGCGCCCGCACGACGCGGCGGCGGCTTTGCTCGCGGCGCGCTCTTCAAACCCCGACGACCTCTCGTTGACCGCGCGGGTCGCCGACCTGCTCATCGAGCTCGGTCGCCGTCAGGACGCAGCGGACTTCGACGGCGTGCTGCTCACGAGCGACCCCATGCACGCGTCGTTCGAGCGCCACGTGGCGTGGTTGCTCGAGTCGGGTGACGACTTGTCGCTCGCGGCTGTGTTGTCGCGTCGCGCTGAAATCACGACGGGCGAAGCCGCAGGTCAGCTGTGGCTCGATGCCGCTGCTGCTTTCCGTCGCGCCGGTGCGGTCGAGCGTGCGCAGGTGTGTGAAGCGCAGGCCTTCGAAGCGGCGCCGGGCAACCGCGAGGCGTTCGAGTCACTGCTGGCCCGCGCTGAAGGTGATTCACGCCGTCAGGCCGAGCTGCTGTCGCTGCGCGCCGCCGCCGTGCCTGCTGAAGCGTCGTCGTTGCTCAAGCAGCGCGCGCAGCTGCTGGCGTCGGGTGAGCCGCTGCTCGCCGCCGAAGCGTGGGACGAGTACCTCACGCAGGTGCCCGACGACGTCGACGCGCTCGAAGCGCGTGGCTCGCTCGCCGCCGCTGGTGGTGGGGCCCGCGCCGCGCAGCCGTTCGATCGCCGCCTCGTTCAGCTGGCCGACGCGACGTTGTCTCCGGCCACGCGGCTGGTGGTGTGGACACGCCTGGGGCGCGCGGCCGTCGAAGCCCACGCGTGGCACGACGCCGTCGACGCGTTCGAAGCCGCGTACACCATCGAGCCTGATTCAGAGCGCGGCCGCGAAGCGCTCTCGATGCTGAACGAGGCCTACGCGCAGCTGCGCGACGCGGCCGGTCAGTACCGCACCACCATGCGCCTCGCGGCCACCGCGACCGGTGCTGAGGCCGACGCGTTGCATCGCCGCGCGCTGGGCCTCGTCGATGAACCACGTCAGGCGCTCGAAGCGTTGGAGTGGCTGCTCGCGCGTCACCCGGGCGACGAGGCGCTCTACGAAAAAGCGCAGGAGGCGTACCGCGCGCTCGGGCGCATCGGCGAGCAGGTCGCGCTGCACGAGAAATACGCGGCCGCCACCGGTGGCAGCGCCGCCACGCGCGCGTTGATGACCGCCGCAGACCTCGTCGAGCGCGAGCTGTCAGAAGGTCAGCGCGCGTACGAGTTGCGGCAGGCGGCCTACGAAGCCGACCCCAACGACGTCGCTGCTGCCGAAGCCGTGTTGGCCGAAGCGCGCAGCCGCGGCGACGTGGACCGCACCGAGCTGCTGCTGGTTCGTCTCGCCGTCGCCACGCCTGACGAGCAGCGCGCGGCCGACCTGAAGCTCGAGCTCGCGGCCTCACTCGAGAACCGCCAGCAGTGGACTTCGGCGCGCACGCCGCTCGAGTCGATTCGTCGGCAGGGCGCCTCGGCGCCCGGGTACGCGCAGGCGCTGGCGGGGCTCGAGCGCATCGCGGTGGAGCTCAAAGACACCGAAGCGCTCGCGGGCATTCAGCTCGACTCGGCGGCGCTGCTCGGCTCGCAGGAGCGCGCGCGTCGACTGTTGGAGGCGGCGGCGTCGTTCCGCGACGTGGGGCAGCTCGCTCGCTCGTTGGCGCTCACGCGTGAGTCGCTCGAGGCCCGCCCGTCGCGCGAAGGCTTCACGCTGTTGGTCGAGCTCGCGCGCGCCAGCAACCGCAACGACGAGCTCGCGCGGGCGCTGACGCAGCTGGCAGAGCAGGGCGAAGGCGCCGGGCGCGCGGCGATGTTGCTGCAGGCGCTCGAAGCGTGGCGCGCGGCGGGTGACGTCGAAGCTGCGCGTGAGGTGCTCGAGCGCGTGTTGCGTGAAGCGCCGGGCGTGCTGCCGCCGACCGACGCGGGTCGCCGGTTCCTAGAGTTGGGTGCGCCGAAGCGCGCGCTGGAGGTCGCCTTCGCTGCGGCGCTGCGCGGTGGCCGTCACGATGAGGCCGTCGCGTTGGCCGAAGCGGCCGGTGACGACCCGAAGCTGCTCGAAGCGCTGCGTGCACAGGCCGAAGCCTCGCCGTCGTCGCCTGCCGCCGAGCGCTACCTGGGCCTGCTGCGCACCGCGCGCGACGTGAGCGCGCTCAGGGCCTTCGCGAACGTCGCCACCGAGCGCTCCGTCGAGCTGCGCATCGAGCTGGCCATCGACTTCAAGCTGGCCTCCGAGGTCGAAGCGCTCTGCGAAGAAGGCGCGGCGGTGCCGTTGCTCGAGCGCGCGCTCGAAACACAGTCGGCTGAGGTGCTGGTGGCGTTGCTCGCGCACGAGGCCGAGTTGTCGGTCGACAGCCGCGAGTCGCTCTTCAAGGCTGTGGCCTCGTTGGTGCCCGCGCGCCGCGCGCCGATGCTGCGTGCGCTCGCGTCGTTGTTCCGCGACGAGGCCCGCTTCCAGGAGTCACACGACGCGCTGGCCGAGTTGGCTCCGTTGGAACCGTCGCCCGCAGCGCGCGCGGTGTTGCACGTCGAGCGTGGCGGGCTGTTGCTGCACAAGCTCTCGCAGCCGCAGTTGGCGCAGGCAGCCTTCGAGCGCGCGCTGGTGGAAGACAGCGCGCAGCTGGTCGCAGTGCGCGAGCTGGTGCCGCTGTACCGAGATGGTGAGCCGCAGCGCTTCGCGTCGATGGTGGAGCGCCTCGCCGACCTCGCCGGTGATGAAGCCGTCGTGCGTTGGCGCGAGCCGCTGACCAACGCGTACGAAGCGCTGGGCCGCGTGAAGGACGCGTACCGGTTGCTGGGCCTGCTCGACGAGACGCCCGAGTTCATTCGCCGCCGCGTGGCGCTCGCCGAGCAGCTCGGTTTGCACGGTGAGGCCTTCGCGCTCGCAGAGAAGGTCGCCGAGACCCGTGAAGAATTCGAGCGCGTGCTCGAGGGTTACCTGCGCTCCGAGCTGGTGCCTTTCGCGGTGCGGCTGGGCGCGCGGTTGCTCGACGAAGCGCCGTTGTCGCCTGCGCTGTTGCGGTTGCTGGCCGAGCGCCTCGCGCCCACGCAGCAGGGCGCCGCGCTGGCGATTCGTGCCTGGCCGATGTTGCTGGCCGACGCCGTCACCGACGTCGACGGGTGGACGTTGTTCGCCGAAGCGCTGCGGTTGTCGGGGCGCTCGAGCGACGCGGTGTTGGCTGACGGCTTCGGCGCCGCGCTGTCGGCGACGACGGGCCCCACGGCCGCCGTGAAGCCGGGCTCGGTGTCGTGGGCCTTCGGCGCTGCAGCCACGCCGCCTTCTGCGGTGGCCGTGACGGAGGCCTCGATGCCTCGCCTGCACGCCGTGCTGCGCGAGGCGCTGGTGGGCTTCGGGGCTGAGCGCCTCGAGGTCTCGCTCGACGTGCAGGGCGGTGTCGAAGCGTGGCTCGGTGCTTCGCGCCTCGTGCTCGGCGCCGGTGCGTTGACGGTCTTCGGTCAGGCTGAGCTGCCGGCGTTGATTTCCATCGCGCTCTCGCTCGGTGAGGTGGGCGTGAAGCTGCGCGGCATCGACGCGGTGCCGGACTTTGCTGACGCCGCCGTGCGCGCGTTCAAGGCCTACCCGGCTTCGCTCGCGTTCTGCCGTGTGTTGGCGCAGCTCGACGACTCGGTGCGTGGCGGTGACCCTTCGCGCGTCGACACGGGCGTCGTGCTCCGTGCGAGCGCTGCGTTTCGCGCGGTGGCGTTGGCGGCGCTCGAGTCGCTGCGATGAAACGGGCGCTGGTGGCGGTCGCGCTGGTGTTCGCGGCCTGCCCTCCAGAACCTCCGCCGGGCGAACCGATGGGCAACTGGGCCGTGCAGCTCACCCCCGTCGAGCGCGTGTGCGAGCTGACCGAGGTCAGCGGCGCCGCGTTCGGCTTCGACATGGTGCTGACGCGCGACCCGGCGAGCGAGGCCGCGTGGGTCACGTTGAGCAGCTACACGCGCACCGCCACGTTCGACGGCCAGTACTTCTCGAGCGAAGGCGAAGCGCCGCGCATCTTCACGCAGTGCACTTCGTGCCGTACGCGCCTGGTCGAGGCGATGCACTTCGCGGTGCTCAGCCGCTCGCAGCTCGACGCGCTCAACGGTGAATGCCCGACGGAGCCGCTCGACGGCGGCGTGCCGGCGCCGAATGACGCGGGCATCACCGCGCCCACGCGCAGCGCGCAGGGCTACGACGGCGTGCGCCTGTGCGGCGAAATGACGACGCTGGTGAAGGCCGACGGCACCGAAGACGGCGGCGCGTGTGACCCCGTCTGTGACGGCTGCACCGTGCGCTACCAGTTGCAGGGCGGCCGTCGCTGACGCAAAGCAGCGCCATGGAACACAAGAAGAAGGCAGTCGTGCTGCTCTCGGGTGGTCTCGACTCTGCGACGTGTCTGGGCTTCGCGCTGCGTGATGGCTTCGAGCCGGTGTGTCTCTCCATCGACTACGGGCAGCGTCACCTCGTCGAGCTCGAGCGCGCGAAGGCCGTGGCGAAGGCGAACGGCGTGACGGACCACCGCGTGGTGAAGCTCGACCTCCGCGCCATCGGCGGCTCTGCGCTGACTGACGACGTCGCGGTGCCCAAGCACGAAGACGTCAAAGAGCTCGGCGCCGGCATTCCCGTCACCTACGTGCCTGCGCGCAATACCGTCTTCCTCGGCCTCGCGCTGGGGCTCGCAGAGGTCGTCGGCGCGACCGACCTCTATATCGGCGTGAACGCGGTCGACTATTCCGGCTACCCCGACTGTCGGCCTGAGTTCGTGCGCGCCTTCGAGCAGCTCGCGACGTTGGCCACGCGCGCCGGTGTGGAGGGAGCGCGCTTCACCGTGCACGCGCCGCTCTCGGGGCTGACCAAGGGCGACATCATCAAGGCGGGCGTCGCTGCGGGCGTCGACTACTCGCTCACGCACAGTTGTTACGACCCGTCAGCCGACGGGCTGGCGTGCGCGCGGTGTGACTCGTGTCTGCTGCGAAAGAAGGGCTTCGAAGAGGCCGGGGTTCCCGACCCGACGCACTACGTGGGACGCTCGTGACATGTGGACCGCACTGCTCTCGTTGAGTCTCGCTGCCGCGCCGGAGCCGCTCGTCGAGGTCATCACGCTGGTGCCCGATGCCGTCGTCGACCTGCGCTACGCGACGCCTGACAACTTCATGAAGAAGCAGGTGTACCCCGACGGCGCACGGTGCTTGTTGTTGGCGCGCAGCGCGAAGCAGTTGAAGGCCGCCGCCGACGTGCTGCGCGAGAAGGGCTTTCGGCTGCGCCTGTACGACTGCTACCGGCCACACCACGTGCAGTTCGAGCTGTGGAAGGTGATGCCCGTGCCCGGCTACGTCGCTGAGCCGAAGAAGGGCAGCAACCACAACCGCGGAGGTGCAGTCGACCTCGGCCTCGTGACGCTCGACGGAAAAGACGTCGCGTTCCCGTCTGACTACGACTTCTTTGGCAAGGAAGCGCACCACAAGTTCCAGGGCGGCTCGAAAGAAGCGCTCGCGAACCGTGAGCTGCTGCGCACCACCATGGAGGCCGCGGGCTTCAAGAAGAACGCCATGGAGTGGTGGCACTACGACCTGCCCGACGCGTCGAAGTACCCGCTCCGTGACGAGCCGTTCAAGTGACGGAGCGGCTGTATTACGCCGTCGCCGTCGAGGGCACGTTCAAGCGCGGTATTGGCGACAGACTCACCGACGCGCACCGGGAAGCGCTGCGCGACGAGTACGGCATCGACCCCGACGACACGCGGCCCGGCTACCCCGTCGAGGTGATGAACCGCGCGTTCATCTACGTGCAGCGCGAGCTGTTTCCCGAGCTGCCTGAGGTCGAAGCAGAAGACCTGCTCGGCGTGCTCTCGTTTCGAGGCTTCGCGGCGACGCTCATCGGCAAGGCCATCGTGCAGATGATGCGGCTCGCCGGGCCCGAGCGGACCATGCCGCGCATGGCGAACAACCTGAAAGCCGGCACCAACTTCATGCACATCGTCTCGCGCAAGCGTGCGCCCGGTGACTTCGAGCTCGACGTGTCCGACGTCGGCGGCGTTCCGCACTTCTACCGAGGCATGTTCGGTGAAGGGCTGCGGCTCACGGGCGCGAAGAATCTCCAGGTGCAGCTGGGCAGCGTAAAGGGCCGCGGCGCCGTCTATCGCGTGACGTGGACGCCCTGAACGCGCTCGCGACTTCGGTGCGGTGACACGCTCGGCTGTGGCGCTGCGCCAGGTCGCTGGCGCTCGCGCTGCTTCGACGAACTCGCCGAAGAATCGTGAAATGAAGTCAGAATAACTTTATTGTTCCGTCACTCCGTCATGACCAATCTTCAAGAGCTCTTGGCTGCGTTGAGTCGCGGTGAGTCGTTCACCTTTCAGCCGTTCTACGGCCACACGCCGCGCGCTGACGGGGCGCTGTCTGACGCGTGCTTCTCGCAGTGGTGGCGCTGCAGCTTCGAGGTCGACGGGGTGCGCTACTCGTCGGCAGAACAGTTCATGATGGCCGAGAAGGCGCGTGTGTTCGGCGACGTGGAGGTGCTCGAGCAGATTCTCCGCGTCGACGAGCCACGCGAAGTCAAAGCGCTCGGTCGTCAGGTGCGCGGCTACGTCGACTCGGTGTGGAGCGCGAAGCGTCTCGACGCCGTCACGCGTGGCTCGCTGGCGAAGTTCTCGTCGAGCGCAGCGCTGAAGGAATTCCTGCTCGCCACGGGTGACGCGATTCTCGTGGAGGCCGCGCCACGAGACGTCATCTGGGGCATCGGGCTGGGGCGCGCGAACCCGCTCGTGCATCAACCCGCGCAGTGGCGTGGGCAGAACCTGCTGGGCTTCGCGTTGGTCCGCGCGCGTGCGCAGCTCAGGCTCGCGTGATGCGCGTCACTCACCGCTTCAACGCGCGCTCGATGGCGCCGATGGTCGCGGTGACGTCGTTGCGCGAGACCGCGCCCATGTGGCCCACGCGGAAGTACTTCGTCTTGAGCGCCGGGTGCAGCCCGCCGGCCACCGTCACGCCCTCGGAGCCGATGTTCTTCACCAGCGTCGCGTCGAGCCCGTCCGGGTAATACAGCGCCGAGAGCGTGTGCGCGGCGAGCGCGTCGGTCTTCGGCAACAGCTTGAGGCCGAGGCGCTTCCACGCGGCGCGCATCGTCGCGGCGACGGCGTGATGACGGGCGACGCGCGTGGGCATCGTCTCGGCCACCAGCTGCTGCAGGCTCACGTCGAGCGCCATGATGAGGTTCACCGCAGGCGTCGCGAAGTACGACGGCTTCTCGGCTTCGTACGCTTCGTGAATCGGCAGCCACTCCGAGAAGTCGAGGTACATCGCCGCGACCGGCTTCGTGCGGGATCTCCACGCCGCCATCGCGCGCGGGCCGGCCAATAACACCGCGAGCCCCGGAGGCGCGCCGAGCGCTTTCTGTGAAGCGGTGAACGCTACGTCGACGCCCCAGGCTTCCATCTCCAACGCCTCGCCGCCGACGCTGCACACGCCGTCGACCACCACCAGCACGTCGTATTTCCTGGCCACCGCCGCGTACGCCTGCACCGGCGCGAGCACCGCCGTCGACGTGTCGACATGGGTGATGGTCATCACCTTGAACCCGCCGGCGCTCAGCGCACTCTCGACGTCGGCGACTGACGGCGCGTCACCGGGCTCGGCCTTCAGCTGCGTCACCGAAGCGCCGTGGCGCTCGAGCATCGAGGCGATTCGGTCAGAGAAATAGCCGGTGTTCACCACCAGCGCCTTGTCACCGGGCTGCACGAGGTTGGCGACGCTCATCTCCATGGCGAGCGTGCCCGTGCCGGCGATGACGAAGGGCTGCGCCGATGGCGCGACGAAGACGGTGCGCAGGTTCTTGAGGGTGCGGCTGAAGGCCTTCATGAACACGGGGTCGAGGTGGCTCCGGGTCTTTTCTCCGAGCGCGCGGAGCACTGCGGGCTCGAACTCGATGGGGCCGGGAATCATCAACAGGTTCCGTTCGCTCATGTCGCGAGGCTCTACCACGCTCGTGCTAGGTGCATCGGCGATGCGCACGAAGTGGCCGCTCCGCACCAAGCCTCAGCGAACTCAAGGTCTGCACTACGACGCAGGGTTTCTCTCGCGTGACGACCGCGCCAGCATCGAGTCGTGGCTCGGCACGCTGCGGCCCATCTGGGAAAATCGGTTCTCTGAGTTTCGCCCGTTGCCCGAAGGTGAAACGCAGCGCCGCCTGCTTCGCCCCGTGTACTGGCTCGGCAACTGGCAGTTCGCGTGCCTCGACTACTACCGACCGCCCGCAGGCCTGCTGGACCGCTGCGTCGAGGCGGAGCCGTTTCCGCACGTGCTCGCGAAGCTGGTGGCCGTCATCGAGCAGCGCACGCGGCGCATGTTTCGCGGCGACGACATGCCTGCTGGCTGGCACCTCAACACGTGCCTCGTGAACTTCTACGGCTCGCGGCTCGAAGACGGGAAGTGGGTCGACACCGCGCGCGTAGGCGAGCACAAAGACTTCGAGCCCGGCCCCGTGGCGTCGTTGTCGCTGGGCGAGCGCGCGATGTTTCAGTTCGTCAGCAGCCGCAAGCCCGGCGACCGCGACGGCGTCATCGAGCAGCAGTGGCTCGACGACGGCAGCCTGCAGATCTTCGGCGGCGAGCAGTGGAAGAAGCGCGCGTTTCATCGCGTGCAGCGCGTCGACACCAAAGGTGGGCACCGCTTCGACATTCACGTGAGTGACTTCGAGACCCGTCGCATCAACTTCACGTTTCGCTACGTGCCTGACGAACACGTCATTCCGTTTCGAAAGCTCGGCGCTGAGGCGAAGCGTGACGTCGAGGGCTACGTGGTCGAGCTGGCGAAGAGCTCACAGTTCTTCGCTGACGCGCTCAGCGCTTCAAAGCCTTGAGCGTGGCCTCGGCCGTCGCCCGCGATGACGCCGGGTTTTGACCCGTCACCCGCTCTCCGTCGGTCACCGTGAAGGGCTGACACAGCGGCGCCTTCTCGTACTTCGCGCCGAGCGAGGTGAACGCAGCGCGTTTCTTGTCTGCGACGGCCACCGTCACCACCGCGCGCTTCGAGGCCGTGCGCGAGGCGCTCCTGAGATAAAGACGCGCGCCCATGAGCAGCGAGCTTCACTTCTTCGCCAAGTTGTTGGTCCTCGACCGCGCCGCGTCGGCGAACTTCTACGAAGCGCTGGGCTTCACGCGCGTCGGCACCGACGGCACGTTCACGCACCTGCGCTGGGAAGAGCGCGGCGACGTGATGCTCGTGAGCGCGCCCACCGGCGTTCGTGTCGACGGCAAGCGTGGCTGGGGTGTGCTGCTGAGTTTCACCTCGAAGACAGAGCTCGCCACCCTGCTCGAGCGCGCGCAGACGTTGAACGCGCCCACCAGTGGCCCCGAAGTGCAGCCGTGGCACACGCGCGAGCTCGTCGTCACCGACCCCGACGGCTATCGGCTCAACTTCGTGCAGCCCACGTGAAGCCGCTCGACGTCGCCGTCGTCGGCACGGGCACGGTCGGCAGTGCCAGCGCGCTCTTTCTGGCGAGGCAGGGCCACCGCGTCACGCTGTACGAGCGCGTGCCCGAACCCTCGACCATCGGCGCGGGCATCATGCTCCAGCCCACCGGTATGGCCGTGTTGCGCGCGCTGGGGCTCGAGCAGCAGGTGGTGCCGAAGGGCGACGTCATCGACAAGCTCACCGTGCAGACCGCGGCGCGTCGCAAGGTGATGGAGCTCGAGTATTCGCACCTCGAGCCGGGGTTGTTCGGCGTCGGCCTGCATCGCGGCGTGTTGTTCGACGTGCTCTACCGCGCTGCCAGCAAAGAGCCCGGCGTGACGATGTGCACCGGCGTCGACGTGGAGGATCTCCACGTGCACCGCGACGGCACGCACGCCATCGTCGAACGCGGCACGCGCACGAAGCACGGCAAGCATGACCTCGTCGTCGTCGCCAACGGCGCGCGCAGCTCCCTGCGTGACGACACGGCGTTCGTCAAAAGCGTCGAGCGCTACCCGTGGGGCGCGCTGTGGGCCATCGTGCCCGACGTCGACAACCGCTTCACCGGGCGGCTCTTTCAGGTGGTGCGCGGCACGCATCGGCTCATCGGCCTGCTGCCCACCGGGCACGGCCCCGAGGGCGGCCCGCGCATGGTCAGCTTCTTCTTTTCGCTGCGCAGCGACCTGCTGTCGTCGTTTCGTGAAGGCGACTTCGCGGCGTGGAAGCAGGGCGTGCTCGACGACGCGCCGGAGGCGGCGCCGGTGCTCGCGCAACTCGGCGGCCCCAACGCGCTGCTCTTCAGCGAGTACCACGACGTCGTCATGTGGCCGTGGAACACCGAGCGCGTGGTGTACCTGGGCGACGCGGCGCACGCGATGAGCCCCCAGCTGGGGCAGGGCTGCAACCTCGCGCTGCTCGACGCGTGGTTTCTTTCAGAGGCGATGCGCGGCCGCGAAAACGTCACCGACGCGCTCTTCACGTACTCGCGGCGACGTCGTTGGCACCTGGGCTGGTACCAGTTCATCACCCGCGCGCTGACGCCGTTCTTCCAGTCGGACCTCCCGTGGCTGCAGCCGGTGCGCGACTACGGCTTTCCGTTGGCGACGAAGCTGCCGTGGGTGCGCAAGCAGATGGTCGCCGCCATGGCCGGAGTCTCGCGCGGCCCGTGGTTGGACCTGCTGCCGTTGCCGTCGGGCGAGCCGCGTTAAGGCACGCAGCGCGCGAGGCAGCGGCCTTCACGGCAGCTCCCCGACGAGCACTCGGCGTCAGAGCGGCAGTCGATGCCGGCGCTCAACAACGCGCCGCAGACGGCGCCGCCGTCGGTGCCCGCCACGTCTCGACACAGGCCCCAGCGGCAACGACGGGAGCTCGCGCAGCTCTGGCCGGGCAGCGGCAGCTCGACGCAGCTCGAGGCCTCACAGTGCGCGCTGCTCTGGCACTCGAAGCTCTCGACACACGCGGTGCCGGCGTCGGCGCGGCGCTCGCACGTCGCCCCGCCATCAGCGGTGACGCACGAAAGGTACGGACGACAGTCGGTGGTGTTGGTGCAGCTCTCGCCCTGGTCCGCCGGCAGCGCGCAGGTGCCGACGCCGTTGCTCGAGATGCCTACGCACACCGTGCCGTTGGGGCAGCGCTGCATGTCGGAGCAGGAGTCGTGCAGGCCGACGACCTTCGTCACGCAGCTCTTGCTTCGGCTGTCGCACACGAGCGAGGTGAGGCACTCATGGTTGTCACACGCGGCGCCGAGCTCCTTGCGCGGGCGGCAGGTGTCACCTTCGCAGTAGTTCGATTCAGTGCAGCGCCCGTCGAGGCACAGCGCGCCAGCAGTGGGCAGCACCTTGCAGGTCGACTGGGAGCAGATGAGGCCCGTCGCGCAGTCGACGTCTTTGAGGCACGCGCCGTTCGCCGACGACTGCATCGCGCACTGGCCGACGCCCGGGTTCAGCGGAGAGAAGCGGCAATAGAGCCCCGCGCGGCACTCAGCGTCGCCGTTGCAGGCTTCATCGAGCAGCGCGCGCGGCTGGCACGTGCGAGGGCAGGCCGAGCCGCGGCACACGCCGTCGAGACACTCGTCGTAGCCGTCGAAGCAGGGCTGACCGAGCGCGGCGCGCGGTAGCAGGAAGCGAGAACACGAATCAGGCAGCGTGGGCCACTCACTGCACGCCTGTGTCTCGAGCGCGCCGACACACGCGAGCGCCCGCGATGAATCGAGGCGCAGGCTGCCGACGGCCACGTGGTTGGGCCAGGTCGACGGGCCGCACCACGTCGCCTCGAAGTTGCGCAGGCATGCGCCGAGCGACGCGTTGTCGCTGGCAATCAACCCGCACCGGCTCAGCGACGCGCAGCGCGCTGCGTTGAGCTGAGCGCACACTTCGAGCGGCGGCAGACCGCCGTCGAGCGCGTGGCCACCGTCGAACGGCGCCCCGGAGTCGACGAAGTATGCGTCGGGCTGGCCGGGCGGGAGCGGGCCCACCGCCAGGCGGCAGCCGGCGAGCGCGAAAGACAGGAGCGTGATGGAGGAAAGCTTCAAGTGAGTTGAACCACTACTGCCCGCCATCGGCCCTCTGCGAGCAACTGCCCGTGCATGTGCCACCGAAACCACCGTCCGGCAAGGTGGCGTACTCGCAGTTGTTCGACAGGCACTCGCCACCATAGCCGCAGGGCTCTCCGTCGGCTCGCCACGCGACGCAGGTGTCGTTGGAAGTGCTCGAATACGCACACGAATGTCCCGGGGCGCAGCGGTAGGCGGTGGCTTCGTAGCTGCAACTCCCACCGGCTGTCGGGAGCGCTGCGCAGCGTTGAAGGGCGTCGTCGCAATACAGCCCGTCCTGGCAGTCCGCGTAGTCGAGGCAGGGCGCGCCGAGCGCCGCCTTCGGCAGGCAGGTGCCGGTGATGAGATTGCCGCTGCAGCGCAGGCTTGGCAGGCAGCTCGCCGGACCCACGCACGTGTCTCCCACGCCACCTTTGCGCTCGCAGGTGCCGGCGCCGCTGCCCTCGCGGCGACAGAAATATTCTGGCGGGCACAGCGGGTAGCCGTTGCTCACCGCGCACGCGTCGCCGAGCTGCGTGTACACGCGCGTGCACGCGCCGCCGTTGCAGATGGAGCCTTCTCCGCACGCCGAGAAGTCGTTGCACGCGTCACCTTCGATGAGCCCGCGTCGACAGAGTCGAACGCCGGCGTCATCGCTCTCGCAGCTGTCGGTGGGGGCACAGCGGTTGCGCGTCGAATCACACGGCGCGCCCAGCGGTTGCCAGCCGCGACATCGGTGCGGGCACTGCGCGTCGTACACGTCGCAGAAGCTCCGGCCGTCGCAGTCGAGCGCGTGGAAGCAGCCCGCGTCGGGCGCTGACATGCCGGTGAAGGCGTTGAAGCAGCCGTCGGGGAGCTCTTCGCAACTGCCCGACGCGTACCCGTTGAGACAGCGCAGCGCCTCGGTCGGCAGAAGCTGAATGCGGAACTCGCGCACGCCGCGCGTCAACGCGAGCTGCTCACAGCGTGCAGGGCTGGTGGCGAGCAACAGACACCCCGCGAAGCCAGCGTCGGCGAGGCGGCCGCAGCGCACGTCGCGACTGCATTGCGCGAGGGCCTGCAGCGCGCACCACGACTCGATGGGCGCGTCGGTGAAGCCGGCGTCGGGTGTGCCTGCGTCGCGGGGCGGTCTCCCGGCATCAAGCAGCCGTGCGTCGAAGCCCGCGTCGTCGTCGACTGAAGCGTCGGGCACTCCGTCGGGAATGCAGGCCGTCAACGACAGCACGGCGATGACGAGGAGCCGACGCACGCCGCAGAAACTAGCAGGCTCAGTGTTCGCGCCGCACGGCGATGAGCCGCGCCACGATGGACACTGCAATCTCGGCGGGCGTGAGCGCGTTGATGTCGACGCCCATGGGGCTCTCGAAGCGCTGCACCTCCGCTTCGCTGAAGCCCGCGGCCGTCATGCGCTGACGAAACATGAGCGCCTTGCGCTTGCTGCCGATGACGCCGAGGTACGCCAGCGGCGTCTTCGCCAGCGCTTCGATGCACGCCTGGTCGAGCGGGTGATCATGCGTGGTGACACAGCAATACGTGTGCGGCCCGCCGGTCAGCGCTTTGGCCACCACGTCGGGTTGCTCGAGCTTCCGCACCGCGAAGGGGAAGCGCTCGGCGTTGAGCCACTCGGCGCGCTCGTCGACGACGGTGACGTGAAAGCCGACGCGGTGCGCGAGCTCCGCGAGCTCTTTGGCGACGTGGCCTGCGCCGAAGATCAGCAGCGAGGCCGGCGCGCCGTGCTTCTCGAGGAACACCGTCATACGCCCGCCGCAGCACATGCCGAGGTCGTGCGTGAGGTGCGTTTCCACCACGCGCGTGTCTTCACCGTCGGCGCCGAGCAGCGAGAGCGCCGCGTCGATGACCTGCTTTTCGATGGCGCCGCCGCCGATGGTGCCGCGCAGCGAGCCGTCGCCCAGCACCACGAGCCGCGAGCCGGGCTTCTGAGGCGTGCTGCCGTGTGACGCCGTCACCGTGCACAACACGAAGGGCCGGCCTTCAGCTTCGAGCTGCGCGATGTCGGTGAAGAGCGTCATCAGGGGAGCTTTGTCTTCGGGCAGGCGCCCTCATCACTTTTACGCTGCGCTTCGAGGCGCACCACCTCTCCCGTGGACGAGGTGAGCTGCTGCGCGATGGCCGACTCGAGCTGCGCCCACTGCGGCTCTTTGACCTTCTCTTGCTGCACGAGCTGTTGGCTCTGCTCAAGCACGCCGATGAGCGCCTTCACCGAGGTGATTTGAACGTCGTCAGCGCCGATGACCTCCGCGCACTTGTTCTTGAGCTTGTCGACGAAGCCCTTGCTCGGCTTGCGTTTGAAGTCTTTCGCCATGGCGTCGTACTCGAGCGCCGTGGCCAGGCGTCTGCCGGCGGCGATCATCATGTCGGCGGTGCGCTGCCCACGAATGCCCTCGAGCTGCGCAAACCGCAGCGCTGCGGGCGCCGCCGGGTCTGCCTGCTCGACGTACGAGTTCTTCAGCAGCAGCGGCCACTTCAACTTCACCGGCTCCTTGCCCAGCTCGAGCGCGCCGAAGCGGTCCGACAGACACTTCGAGAACTCGTCTTCGCGGCCGATGGCCACCGTGGCCTTGCCCTGGTCGTCCACTTCGACTGCTGCGGTGAGCGACGGCGGCGTCACGGGGCCCAGCTTCTCGTAGCAGACGCACTGCTGCAGCTGCGCGACGCGGAGCCGACCTGCGACGTCGTTGGCGGCGTTGTCACCGAAGCTCAAGGTCTGCGGCCCCACGTTGACGGGCAGCTCGGCGGTCGCAGGCGCGCTGTCAGCCTTGAACGCCAGGCGCTTGATGGCCGCCTCCACGCACGCCTTGCCGCTGTCCGTCGCGCCGGTGCCCGAGAACTCGACGGTCGTGGTCTCGCGCGCGGTGACCTTCGCCTTCAAATCGAACGGCTGGCCGTCGCGCGACTCTTTCAGAATGAAGCACTCCTGAAACGCGGGCGAGAGCGAGAGCAACGCGCCGGTCAAGACCTCGGGGTTCAACACCGAGAGCGACAGCTCGCGCGGCGCGCACGCGGCGAGGTCGAAAGGAATGACGTTGGTGACCTTCTGCTCGGCGCCGAACAACGGGCGCGGCGTGGGCTCCGAGGCCGGAGCAGGCGAGGTCGACGGCGTGGTGGCACAGCCAGCGAGCACGACGAGCGCTGCAGCAGAGCGAAGGTTCATGGTGACTCCCGCGACGGGTGTGCAGCGCTTACACACCGCCCACGCACGTGGCTCAAGGCACGAGTGCCGAGCGTGTGCAGGTCTTCGCATGCACCTCGCCGCGCGCGTTACCCACCGTACTCCCCGGGGGGAAATAGCCTTCCCACGTGTCGCTGGTGGGGCTGTACACGCCGCGCTCGAGCGCCACACCGTCGACGACCACGTCGAGCACCGATGCCAACGAAGCGCCGCGCAGCACGACGGCGTCGCTGCTCACCACGGGCCACGTCACCTGCGTGACGACCGGCGCTGCCAGCGCGTCGTCGCAGATGAAGTACTTCCACGTGCGCCACGCCTGGCCACCACGCGTGTCGCGAAGCACGGTGTACAGCTCGCCGGTGCGGCGCTCGGGCACGGGGTCTTTTTCGTCGCCAGCGCCGGGCGCCGTGAAGACATTCTTCACCTCTTCACGCAGCGCGGTGCGCGTCTCGCTGAAGCGCCCCGACGTCGAGTACCACGCCGCCAGAATGCGCTCGTTCATCGCCTCGTCGCCCGACGGCGTCTTGAGCACGTAGGGCTCGAAGCTCGAGTCGGGCGCGGCGAGGTCGAAGGTGACGACCTGCCCGGGGCGCAACAACACGTGCGCGCCCGCCGGCCACGCCTCACCGTCGACCGTGAGCGCGTCGACGACGGGGTTCGTGTTCCGCTCCGGCGCCTCGAAGATGTTGACGCGGAAGAGCGCGATGACCGACTTCACTTCTTTGCTCTGCACGCGCGCGAAGAGCGCCTCGAGCTCTTCCTGCGTCGCGGCGGGGCTCAGCGTCTCGGCGACGGCGAAGGCGATGAGCTGCCCCACGGTGCCGGTCTGCCGCCGCGGGTCTTCAGGCGCGAAGACGTCGAACAACCCGGCCGGCACGCGGTACGCCGCCTGGTCATTGAAGCCGATGACCGACACGCCCGGCGGCAACGTGCCTCCCGCGCCGCCGAGCGCAGCCGGGTCGTTCAACACGTCGGGGTTCGCGCACGCGCTGGTGTTGCTGTTGTACGGGTCGGCCTCGCAGCCGAGCCACAGCACTGTGCTGGGCTGCGCGCGCGACGGGTCGAGCACCAGCGCGTTGAGGTTCGCGGTCTCTCCGGGCCGCAGGTCGGGCGGGCTCGCGGTGATGCCGATGAGGCGCATGTCGTCGACCAGCGTCTCGGGTCGAAAGCCCGGCTCGCAGCCCGTCAGGACGACACACAGAAAGACGAGCGCGCGCTTCATCACCACTCCGCTCTGAGGCCCAGCACGGGGAGAATCGGCAGGCCCGTCAAATACGCCTGCTCGGAATAGTCGTAGCTGTTGAGCGTGGCTTCGACGTTCTGCCGGTTGGTCACGTTCTGCACGTCGACGTAGATGGCGAACATCCAGTCTTGAAAGACGAAGCGCTTGTCGAGGCGCACGTCGAGCTGGAAGAAGTCGGGCAGGCGCTGGTCGTAGGTCGTGCTCTGAATGGGGAAGAAATAGTTCGCGTTCGCGTCGTACACCGCGCCGCGCGTGGGCCTCGTCAGCGGCCCCGAGGTGTAGCGGAGCTTCGCGCCCACGATGAAGTCGAAGGGCAGCTTGTAGCTGGCCAGCACCACGAGGTTGTGCGGCTGGTCGTACTGCGAGAGCCCCCACACCGTGCCGCCGTAGAAGTCGCGCTCGACGCGCGAGAGCGAATACGCCACCCAGCCGAAGAAGTTCTTCGTCAACGCGTAGCGCAGCAGCACCTCCATGCCGTAGCTGCGCCCGCGCCCGAGGCTCGTGTAGCGCAGGTCGGGCGTGGCGCTGCCCGACGAAGCGCCCAGCGTGGCGCGCGCCTGATTGAAGAGGTCTTTGTAATAGAACTGCAGGTCCACGCTGAGCGCGTCGGTGATGCGACCCTCGGCGCCCAGCATGTATTGCCGCGCACCTTCGGCCTCGAGGTTCGGGTTGCCGAAGCCTCTCGAGAGCAGCCCGCCACGGTAGTCAGGCGTCTGGTGGTAGATGCCCACGCCGCCCTTCACCGCGATGCGCTCGTGCAGTTGCCAGAACACGGCGAGGCGCGGGTCGGCCCAGCCCTTGTCCATCTGCGAGTTGTAGTCGGTGCGCACGCCCGCGATGACGCGCAGCGGGCTCCACGGCTTCCACAGCGCCTGCACGAAGATGCCGGGCTCGAAGGCGAACGGCGTTTCTTTCACGTAGTTGAGGCGCTTGCTCTGAAACGGGTCGGGCACCTGATTCAACTTGGGCAACGGCGGCGACTGAATCTCGACGACGTACGGCATCAGCCCGATATCGACGCCGCCGCTGAGCTCGAGCTTCCAGTCGGGCAGCTGCCACGTGAGCGTGTTGCGCGAGCGCACCGGGAACTGCGTGCCCTTCGCGAAGATGTCGTCACCCACCGACAACGAGAGCTCGTCGAAGCCCACCGACGTGCGCGTGCGAAACGACAGCTCCGGTGTGATGCGGTGGTCGAGCCCGACGAGCAACCGGTTGTAGAGAATCGACGTGCCGAACGTACCGCGGCCTTCAGGGTCGACCGACGGGTTGGGCAGCGCCAACACCAGCGCGTCTGACGAGCCGAAGAAGCTCACGAAGAAGCGCGTGGGCCCCGACTTCGGCCGGTACTCGAGGCGCGCCTGGTAGTCCCAGTAGCGCGGCGCGAGCGTGAACGAGACCGCCTCTTCCGCACCGGGAATCAGCGACAGCACTGCGGGCAGAAACGCGTCGATGTAGCTGCGCCGCGCGCTCAACGCGAAGCTCCAGTTCTCGCCCAGCGGCGCTTCGATGAGCGCCGAGGCGTCGACCACGTTGATGTCGACGTAGCCGTGAATGCCCTTCTTCGACGGCGTGCGGCCCTCAGCGGTGATGAGCGCGCCGATGCTGCGGCCGTAGTCGGCGTTGAAGTTGCCGGCCTGGAAGTTGATGCCCTCGAGGAGGTTGGAGTTGTACGTCGAGAAGATGCCGCCGAAGTGGAAGAGCTGCGGCACCGGCGTCTCGTCGACGTAGGCGCGCGTGTCCCACGGCTTGCTGCCGCGCACCACGAGCAGGCCGATGCCGAACGGCGCCCGCGCGACGCCCGGCAGGTTCTGCACCACTCGAAACGCGTCGCCGTTGGTGCCGGGGATGAGCCGAATCTCTTCGCGGCTCAAGCTGACCTGCGCGACCTCTTTGCGCTCTTGCTTCGCGCGCACCACCGTCTCGAGCGCGCCGTAGATTTTCTTGCGCACGAAGTACGTGACCTCGGTGCGCTTGCCCGGCGTGAAGACCTCGGTGACCTCGTACTTCTCGTAGTCAGACGAGACGACCACCACCGGCCACGAGCCTTCGGGAATGTCGGTGAACTCGAAGCGCCCGTCTTCCCCGGTGAGCGCCTCGCGGCCTTCGACGATGACGTTGGCTGCGGCGAGCGGGTCGCGGGTGCCGCGCTCGACGACGACGCCACGAAAGTTCACCGGCGTGCCTGCGTCGACGGGCTCCGGCTCCGGTTCCGGCGCGCGGTAGACGAAGTGCATCGTGTAGCCGAGGCGCACCGGCGTCGGCACGCCGTCGACCTCGGCGGTCGTGAAGAGGAACTGCTCGACGGCGGCGATGGCGGCGGCGTCGAAGGCTTCACCGGCGCTCTTCGTCACCCGCGCTTTGGTGACGCGCCCGTCGACGCCGAGGTCGATCTCCATGGTCACGTCGCCCGCGACGCCGGCGTCGACGAGCTCCGGTGGAAAGACGGCCTCGACGGACTGCACCAACGTGGGGGCGCGGGTGAGCACACCGGTGCCGCCGTCGCGCTGCGCGAAGGCGAGCCCCGAGCTCAGCAAGGTGAAGAACAGGGCGAAGCGCAGCACGTGGCTCAGTCGTACTCGTACGTGATGTTGAGGTACGGCCGCGAGGCCTCCGTCGTGTGCTTCGCCGACGAGAAGTAGCAGTAGTCACTGGCGGTGTCGTTGTCGCCAGCCAGCGTCGCGGTGCGCAGCATGTACTGCGAGCGGTTGCCGCGCGTCGTCCGGTTCGCGAAGTCGTCCCTGACTGCCGACGTGACGACCGCCGTCTTGAACTCTGGGACGGCGTCGTTCGAGATGGTGAACGTGCCTGGCGAAGTCAGCACCGGGGCGTTGCAGTCTCCGACCTCGAGCGCCGGGCCGTAGCTGATGTGTCGCGCCTGAATCGCGTTGCCGAAGGTCGCGGTGTAGGGCGACGGGGTGCTGCAGCCAGACTGCTGCACGTAGAGCGCGGCGGAGATGATCTCGACGTTGCCCAGCGAGGCGAGCGGCGCGAGCGAGAACGTCAGGTAGCCGCGATACATCGTCTGCACGCCCGAGATGTAGCGATCTCCCGCGTAGACGCTCGAGATGCCGGGGGTGACCACCGTGGCCGAGGTGCACGCCGCGTTCGCGTAGATGTACCCGTCGATGATCGACGTCGGCCCGTAGAACTTCGCGGTCGCGCGCCGAACGATGGTGAAGGTGGCGTTGATGGGGTTCATCAACGAGTTCCCCGCGAGGTCGGTGGCGCTGTTCGTCAACTGCCAGGTCACGACCTGACCGTTGGGCAGCACCGTCGGCGGCGTGTACGTCATCGTGTTGCGGTTCCACGTGAACGTGCCGTTGCGGGCCGCCGCCGGGCTGATGGAGAACGCGCCCTGCACGGTCGACTGGCTCATCTCTTCACTGAAGGTCACCTGAATCGGCGTGGACACGGTCGAAAGCGGAAACAACCGCATAACGCCACGAGGCACGCCGAGTGCGCCTTGTCGGGGGGTGAACACCGTCACGCTGGGGCGCACGTTGTCCATCGCCGCCGCCGTGCCGAACGAGAAGATGTGCGCCGCCGCGAGCGGCCGACTCGAGGCGTCGGTCGCGCCAGTGCCAATCGTCACCACGTAGTTGGTGCTCGTCGCCAACGGCGCCGTATGGCCACAGACCATCAGCGTGCGCTCGGTGTTCCACGTGTACGAGGTGCAGGTCACCGCAGGTACACTCGAGAACGCGGCCTGCACCGAGGCTTCATTCATCGGCTTGCTGAAGTTGATTTCGATGCTCGCGTTGGGAGGCACGCCCGACGACATGTTCGCGGGCGCCGTCGAGGTGACCGTCGGTGGCGTCATGTCGACGGGCACGGCCGTGTCGAACGAGAACTGCACCGGCGCCAGCGCGTTGCCGACGGCGTCGCTGCCGGTGACCTCCACCGTGACATTCTGGGCCTCCGGCCAGTCGCTCGTCGGCGCGCTCCAGGTGACGACGGTGTTGTTGTTGGTCCACGTGGCGACGCCCAGCCCCGGGTCGGGGTCGACGGTCACGTCGAGCACGTTGACGTTCATCGGCTCGTTGAAGGTCAGGCTCAACCGCGTGTCGACGGCCACGTCGGCGCTGCCCGCATCGGGCGTGCTCGCCGTCAACAGCGGAGGCGTCGTGTCTTGCGTGGCCGCAGTGGTGAACGAGACGCTGGTGCCCGAGGCGAGCGCGTTGCCCGCGACGTCGGCGCCGCTCACCGAGATGTCATAGGTCGTCGTCGTGGCCAGCGCGACCGTCGGAGTGACGGAGAGCTCAGTGTTGTTGTCGCCCCACGTGGTGTTCCCGAACGTCACCGTCGGCATCGTGTTGAGCACCACCGACGCGGGGTTCATCGGCTCGCTGAAGGTCAACACCACGTTGGCGTTCGTCGCCACGTCGGTCTCACCGGCTGAAGGCATCGAGCCCGACAGCACCGGCGGGGTGACGTCGGCCGTCGCTTCGGTGGTGAACGTGTAGTTGTACTGCGTCATCGCGTTGCCCGCCGTGTCACGCCCCAGCACGCCGACGCGGTGCAGCCGGTTGAACGCGAGCGGCGCGGTCGGAGTGAGGCGGAGCGCCGTGTTTCCATTCGTCCACACCGGCGCGCCGTAGGTGACGTTGGGGTCGGTGAGGTAGCCCACGCTCGCGACGTCCATGGGCTCGCTGAAGACGATGACGAGCGACGTGGCAACGGAGACGCCCGTGCTGTCGGTGGTCGGTGTGGTCGCGATGACGACCGGCGCCTCCGTGTCGCTCCCGGCGTCGACTTCTCCGCCACCGCCACCGCCCGTCGCACCACCACCTGTGGCACCTCCGCCGGTGGCGGTACCACCACCGGTCTCGCCTCCGCCGCCGCCGCCTTCACCACCGCCCACCCTCGCGCCGAGCTCACACTTGTTCGACTCGAGGTTGCAGCGCTGCGTCGAAGGGCAGTGCACGTCGTCGCTGCACGGCGCTCCGGTCAGCGTCGGAATGCATGCGGTCAGCGCGAGGCACGGCAACAGCACCAGCATTTGGCGAGTCATGGTGTTCCTTCGCTCTTCGGCCCGGGGAACTTCAAAGCGTACAAGACATCAGCGTGCACTCACGGCGATTTTGAACCGGGTGTACCGTGCGCGGTCCTCAGGGAGACACGCATGAAACGCATCGTGGTGCTGACTTCGGGAGGCGACTCGCCGGGAATGAACGCCGCGCTTCGCGCCATCGCGAAGCTGGCCGCAGGTCAGGGGCTTCAGGTCTTCGGCAGCCTCGAGGGCTACGACGGCCTCATCGACGGGCGCTTTCGCGAGCTGACAAAGGTGCTCAGCGACGGCGCGGTCTCGGTCGACATCGAGGTCGACGCGGCGGGCGGGCAGGGCGGCACCATCATCGGCTCGGCGCGGTGCGCGCGGTTTCGTGAAGCCGCAGGGCGGCTCAAGGCGCGCGACGAATTGCAGAAGCTCGGCGCCGAGGGCCTCATCGTCATCGGTGGCAACGGCAGCCTCACTGGCGCGCACGTGTTGGCGCAGGAGCACGGCGTGAAGGTGATGGGCATCCCCGGCTCCATCGACAACGACATCGGCTGTACGGCCACGTCGCTCGGTGTCGACACCGCGCTCAACACCATCGTCGAGGCGTGCGACCGCATCAGCGACACCGCGCGCGCGCACCGCCGGGCCTTCGTCGTGGAGGTGATGGGCCGTGACTGCGGCTACCTCGCCATGGCCAGCGCCATCGCCATGGCGGCCGACGCGGTGCTCATTCGTGAGTCGGGCAAGAGCGAAGACCTGCTCGTCGACGACATCGGGCAGGTGATTCGTTCAGGCTTTTCGCGCGGTAAGCGGCGCATTCTCATCATCAAGGCTGAAGGCGTCGCGGTGCCGTGTACGCGCCTCGTGCGGCTGACTGAAGAGCGCATGAAAGAAGAGCTCCCCACGTTGGAGATCCGCGCCACCGTGCTGGGCCATGTGGTGCGCGGCGGCAACCCGAGCTACCAGGACCGTGCGGTCGCCGGGCGCCTGGGCTTCGGTGCGCTCAACTCCCTGCTCAAGGGCGCGACGGACGAGATGGTCGGTTGGTTGCCCCCGGTGCAGGGCGGCGTGCCGACGGGCGACAGCTCGGTGCACCGGTTCCCGCTGGAGCGCGTGCTGGAAGAAACGCGCGCGCTCATCGACGGCTCGAGCCCGGTGACGAGGCGTCGCGTGGCGTTGATGACGCAGGCCTCGGGGGTGTTGTCGTTGTGAGGTCTCACGTGCACCCGAAACCGCTGCTGGCCTGAATTTCAGGACGGAATCTGCGCGCCTGCGCCTGCGTGCACGACCGACGCGGGCATCGCCGGGCGCCGCGAAACGGCAGACGAAGGACAGACGTGATGCGGGCTACCAATGCACGGCGAATTGCTGGGTCCGCTGCTCCGGACCGCCGTGCGACTGAGCGACGCGGCTGCTACGGTGCCGCGCGATGCCCTCGAAAATTGAACGTGAAGCCGAACGCTACCGGGTGCGCCTCGACAAGACGCTCGCCGACGGCAAGGTGACGGTGAAGGAAGCCGACGCGCTCATCAAAGACGCGAAGAACGGCCACTTCAGTCAGGTCGAGGCGCACTACCTGTCGGGCTTCGTCGACCGTCAGAAGCAGGCCTTCGACCCGGCCGCGCGCGCGAAGCTGGTCGCCTTCGTGGCAGGTGAAATGGAGGCGCTCGCGAAGATCGCCGGTGACTCCGGTGACGAGCGACGGCGTCTGCAGCCCGCGCTCACCGAAGACAGCCAGAAGTCGGGCCAGGTCACGTGGGACAAGCGCGACGGGCAGCTCTCGGTGAATGGCTTCGGCGCCGACGACGCGCTGCAGGGCCAGGTCGGTGACTGCTATTTCATTTCGGCGCTGGCGGCGGTGGCGAAGGCCAACCCTGCGCTGCTCGCCGACGCGGTGAAGACCAACCGCGACGGCACGTACACGGTGACGTTCTTCGAGCGGAGCAAGGGCGACGCACGGCCGAAGCCGGTGCAGGTCACCATCGACGGTGCGTTCGCCAATCGCCGCGGGCGGCTCGAGTACGCCGCGGCGCGCGAAACCAAGGAGCTCTGGCCGATGATTTTCGAGAAGGCCTACGCACAGTGGAAAGGTGGCTTCGGCGCCATCGAAGGCGGCATGTCGGCCACCGCGCTCGAGGCGCTCACCGGGCACGCCACCGACTTCTTCGGCGTCACCAGCGAATCGCAGCCGGCGCAGACTTTTCAGCGCATCAGCGATGCGTTGAAGGCGGGCGGCGCCGTCGTCGCGTTGAGCAAACCGTGGGACCCTGCGGACCGCGGTGTGGTGGCAGACCACGCGTACACGCTGCTCGGCGTCGTCGAAGAGAACGGTCAGAAGCTCGTGCAGTTGCGCAACCCGTGGGGCGAGCGCGAGCCCGGCCACGACGGCCGCGACGACGGTATTTTTTCGATGCCCATCGAGAAGTTCCTCACCTCGTTCGCGACGGTGGAGTTCTCGAAGCCGTAGAGGCGAACATGCAGCTCCGCGTCGCCCAGATGATTGACGACACCGAGGCTGAAGGGCCCGGTCGTCGCTTCGCGCTCTGGGTGCAGGGGTGCTCGCTACGCTGCGCCGGCTGCTGCAACCCCGAGATGTTCTCGGCCGACAAAGGTGGCGCGCTGCACGACGTCGCGGCGCTCGTCGAGCGCGTGCTCGCGGTGGCTGACCTCGAGGGCATTTCGGTGCTGGGCGGTGAACCCTTCGAGCAACCTGAAGCGCTGGTGGTGCTGTGTCGCGCGCTCCGGGAAGCGGGGCGCTCGGTGATGATCTACTCAGGCTTCACGTTGGCTGAACTGCGCGGCAAACAGTCGCCGCACGTCGACGCGTTGCTCGGGCAGGTCGACCTGCTCGTCGACGGCCGCTTCGAGCAGACGAAGCCAGAGTCAACGCGACGGTGGATAGGGTCGACCAACCAGACGCTGCATTTCTTGTCGCCGCGCTATTCGAAAGACGACCCGCGCTTCACGACGCCCAACACCGTAGAGCTGCGCTTCGTGAACGGGCAGCTCACCATCAACGGCTGGCCTCAAGCCGCCAACGCCTTCCGCCGCCGATGAGCCTCGCCGTCACCCGCGCTGAAGCGAACCTGCTGACGCTCGCGCGCGTCGCCGTCGGTGTGGTGCCGCCCATCGACGCCATGCGCTTGCTCGTCACGCCGGTGACGCCGCCACAGCAGCTGGGCCCCACGGCGCGCGAGGTGTTGTCAGACACGTTGGCGCGCGGCTCGGTGCAGTCGCTGGCGCGTAACGGCGCGTGGCTGGAGCGCCAGTGGGAGCGCGGCCCGCTGCCGCCGCTGCACTTCGGCGCCAACACCATTCGGCTGTTCTCGTGGTTGTTGTCGACGCCGCTCGCCGAGGCCGACGTGCAGCCGCTGGTGTTGCCCGAGCCGTTGACGCCCGCTGAAGACGCGCTCCTGGCGTCGTTGATCGACCGCCTGCGCGGCACCGGCTGCGAGGCCGCCGTGTGTCGTCAGCTCGAGGTGCGTCGTTGGCCGCTCACCACGTTGACGCACGCCGCGTTGCTCGCGCGCGACGTCAGCCTCGAGGAGGTGCCGACGTTCGACCTCGCGGTGTTGGCGCCGTGGCTCGAGGCGTCGCGGGCGTTGCTCTCGCGCTCGTGGCTCTGCGCCGAGCGCACGAAGCGTGACCTCGTCGCGGTCGACGCCGTGGCCCGCGTAGGCCACGCACAGGGCGCGGTGCTCACCGCATTTCTCTCCGCGCTCGATGGCGCGAAGCGGCGCGACCTCGCGACGTTCCTCGTCGACGTGGGCGTGCAGTTCTTTTCGAAAGAGCGCACCGCCGACGAGCTGACGCGCTCGATGTCGTCCGACGCGCCGCTGCGTGAACGGGCCTTCGCGCGACGTGCTGCGGGCTCGACGTGGCGCGCCCTGAGCACGCTGCGTACGTGGGACCAGGAGCACCGCGTCGTGCGCTTCATCGAAGACGACTACGCGCTCGCGCAGAAGCTCGTGCGTGACTGGGAGCGGCTGGGGGAGCGCGGTTTTTCGCAGGCCGAGGCGCTCGTCGCCGCGCTCGAACGCCTCACGTGACGCATGGCGAAGGCCACGCGCTCACCACCTTCTTCGACCCGGGCTGCTCGCGCTTCGAGGTGGCGCCCGGAGAGAGGCTTCTTGCTCGCGCGAATGCACCGGGGCCTCGTGCGCTGAGAAAAGACGACCTCCGCACCAGGCGAACCCGATGCGGAGGCGGTTGCTGCGCGCGCTGTCTTGCGACTTACCAGCCGAACCAGCTCGCGACCTTGCTGGCCGCGCCCGACACGACGTTCGAGACCGCGCTGGTGGCCGCGCTCGCGACGTTGCGCACGCCGGCGCTGACGTCATCGAGGCCGAGCCTGCCGTCGCCATTCTGGTCGGCCGCGCTGTGCACCGCCGAGGCCACGTTGCTGACGACGCGGCCCGCGTTCTGGAGGCCCGCGCCGATGTCGTCGAAGCCGATCTTCCCGTCGCCGTTCTGGTCGGCGACCTGCTTCGCGGTGTCGATGGCGATGTCCTTGATCTGCTCGACGTCGATTTCGATCTGCACGCCGCCGCCGACGCCCAGGCCGAGCGCCGCGCCGACGCTGCCGCCAATCTTCAGCTTGCCGTCTTCGAAGCCGATGACGCCCGAGGCGCGCGCTTCAGCACCGGCCGACGCGTAGGCGTTGGCTCGAACCGAGAACGGGCCCGCCGACACGGTGATGTCAGCTTCGGCCTTCGCGACCGCCGAGATGCCGGCTTCACCCTCCGCAATCGCCTTGAGCGGGTCGCGGGTGATCTGCACGCGGCCCGTCGCTTCTGCGGCCACTTCTGCCGAGACCTTGGCGTGACCTTCGACAGCGGCGTGCAGCTCGTGACCGCCGAGCGTGATGCTCTCGGTCTGCGCGCGGCCGGTGATTTCCGCTTCGACGCTGGCGCGAGCGCCGACGGTGACCGTCGCGTCGAGGCCGTTGCTGTCGATGGTGCCGCGAGCGTCGACGTACGCCGTCGCTTCAGCCTTCGCGCTCGCGTCGTACGAAGCCGTGCCGTACTTGCCTTCGACCGCGCCCGACGACTCCGCGTAGATGCCCGCGGTGGCCTGGCGGTTGAAGTCGGCCTGCACGCCTTCACCGTTGATGGCGAGGCTCTGGTCCCCCGAGATGCCGACGCGCGTACCGACCGACGCGTGGTCGTTCTGGAAGAGCGTCGATTCCTTCATCTGGTCGGGCGAGACCTGGCTGCTCCACTTCTCGTCGATGCCGAGCGCCTTCCAGAACTTGCCGAACATGCCGGCGGCCTTGTCGGCCTTCTCGCCGATCTTCGAGGCGTCGTACTCGCGCTCGTTCAGGTAGCTCTTGTCGAACGAGTTGGTGCGCTTCCAGTCGGCGCCGTCGCTGAGCGAGAACTTCTTGCCGTCCCAGTCGGTCTCCGAGCGGGTGGTGAGGTCGGTGCCGCGCGTGCTGCGGCCGTTGCGCGTGGTGACCGACCTGCCGTCGTCCTTGACGGTCGTCACGTCGGACGAGGTCTCCGCGTTGCCGCGCGAGTCAGCCGACTTCGCCTTGATGGCGGTGGTGTGCGTGTCGCCCTTCTGGCCGACGGTGGTGGTGTTGTTGGTCTCCTTCGAGACGCCGAACACGTCGCGGCTCTGCACGCGCACCGCTTCGATGTCTTTGCCGTTCTTGTGCGAGGTGGTGACCTTCTCCCAGCTCGACGACTCACGACCCAGGTGGTCGGAGTTCTTGTCGTAGGTGCGATCGGTCCGCGTGCCGTGCTTGTTGGTCTGCGTGGTCGAGTACTTGAGGCTCGACTGCGCCAACGTGCCCTTGGCCGTCTTCATTTCTTTGCCGCCGGTCGGCGTCTTCTTGGTCCGGACCTCGGAGCCGTCGGCGTTCTTCTTCACCGTCGCCGTCTTCGACTTGGCGAGCTGATCAACCTCCTTGGGGAGGGTCTTCTTGAAATCGGGACGGGTCGAAGGGCGCGTGATCTTTGACATTTTGTAGGCTCCTGAGCAGTTATCGGAGCATCTGGTGCGATGTTGTGCGTTCGGATCAGGAAAGGAGTTTTGCAGCCGATTTTCCATTGTGGTCGGCTCCCCAACTATGTCGCGTGCTTACAGAATCAGCGTCAAAGAAAGCCTGTCCCGGCACGTGCAGGTCGAAGACGGCGTTTCGTCGTCGCTCGAGCTGCTCCCGATTCTCGAAAAAGACCGCATGCGCGAGCTGTTGGCCGCCGAGCTGGCCCAGCGGGGCTTCCAGCGCGAAGGAGAGCTCGCCAGCCGCTCCGAAGGCGCCGGGGTCAGCATCGAAATCAACCTCGTGACCGGTGAAGTCACCGTCACCGCCGAGGGCCACAAAGCCGTCGAGCTGTCGACCGAGCGCAGCGCTGTCGTCGAGGAAGACCGCGAAAAAGTCGGAGATCGCGAGCTCCACCTCCGCGCGGTGGCGAAACATGCCCTGGAGCGCGAAGCCGCCGCCGAACAGGAGACCCTGCGCCGCGAGGTCACCGAGCGCCTCGAAGGCACCTTGCGCGACGTGCGCGACGAGCTCGACGGCGTCGTCAATCGCGTCACCGGCGCGGCGCTCAAGCAGCGCGCCGCAGAGCTGGGTCAGGTCGAAGAGGTCCACGAGGAGCCCAACGGCAGCCTCACCATCAAGGTACGCGTGTAAGTGTCTATTTCTATTGAAGAAGACAAGCTCCCGAAGGAGCTGACGCCGTTCGCTGCGGTCGAAGCGGCGTACCCGACTGAAATCGCGCGCATCACCGATTCACTGCGCCGCGGGCTGCCGGTGCTGGTCGAGGGCGAAAAAGAGCTGACGCCGTACCTCTATAAATGTGTGCGCGATCGCCTGAAGGCCGAGGGGAAGCAGTTCCTCTACCTCGACGGGCGACCGCTGGCCGACATGCCGGCGCCCCAGGGCGGCATGAGCCTGGTGGCGACGATTCTGTTCTACCTGCGCGAGGCGGTGCGGGGCGCGGTCTCGGAGCGCATTCTGGTGCTGCCGCACCTCGACTTGCTGACGACGTCGGTGGGCGGGCTCACGAGCGACGCGCGCGAGGTGATCCCGCTCCTCTACGAAAACCCGGAGCTCTGCTTCATCGGCTTCAAGGACCCGTCGTTTCCGTTGCCGAAGGTCATCGAGAACCTGTTCCCGCGCCGGGAGACGTTGCTGGGTGTGCCCAGAGATCGCCTCGGCGCGCTGGTGACGCAGCGCGAGAGCCGCAAGCTCTCGAGCGATCGATCTCTCAAGCCGTACCAGCTCTACAAGAGCGTCTCGGGCGTCAACGCGGTGCGGTTGCGCCGGCTGCTCAGCTCGTTGACCGGTGAAGACTACCCGTCAGACACGAAGGCCGCGTACCAGCAGCTGCGCCAGGCCACGCTCGTGGGGCAGTTGTCGTTGCCCGACGTCGACCTCTCACGCGACATCGGCGGCTACGCGAAGGTGAAGGAGCGGCTGGGCAAAGAGATTCTCGACGTGCTCGCGCTCAAAGACGCGAGCGCCGACGAAGACGCGATGAAGCGCATCGAAGGGCTCGTGCCGCGCGGGATGATTTTCTGGGGCCCGCCTGGCACCGGCAAGACGCTCTTCGCCAAGGCCATGGCCACCGCGCTGGGCGCCGCTGTCACCGTCGTCTCGGGCCCGGAGCTCAAGTCGAAGTGGGTCGGCGAATCTGAAGAAAATCTGCGCCAGGTCTTCATGCGCGCGCGGCAGGCAGCGCCAGCCATCATCGTCTTCGACGAGCTCGACTCATTCGCCACCGCGCGCGGCACGTACCAGGGCAGCGGCGTGGAACATTCAATGGTGAACCAGCTGCTCACCGAGATGGACGGCTTCCGCAAAGACGAGCTGGTCTTCGTCGTGGGCACCACCAACTTCGTCGAGTCGTTGGACCCGGCGCTGCTCCGGCCCGGCCGCTTCGAGTTTCACCTCCACATTCCTTTCCCGAACGCGGAAGACCGGCGCGCCATCCTCGCCATCTACGACCAGAAGCTGGGCCTCGAGCTCTCGCCGCGCGCGTTGGACTATGCGGTCAAGCGCACCGCCGACGTGGTCGAAGGGCAGTCGACGCGCTATTCCGGTGACCATTTGCAGGCGCTGTGTCGGGCGCTCGCGCGTGCGCGGCTGCGGGAGCGCAAGGTCGGCCCGCTCGAAATCGAAGACGTCGAGAAGGCGCTCTCGTCGTGGGCTGAACGGCCTTCGCTCACGCCGCGTGAAGAGAAGGTCGTCGCCACGCACGAAGCGGGGCACGCGGTGGCGGCGCTGTTCTGCCCGCATTCGCCGCCCATCGAGCGCATCAGCATTCGTGGTGACCTCGCGGGTGCGCTGGGCTTCGTCAGCTACTCAGACCCCGCGCACCGCTACGTGGTGACGCGCGGTCAACTGCTCGACCAGATCTGCACGCTCTACGGCGGGCGCGAAGCGGAGCTGTTGTTCTTCGACGACCTCTCCATCGGCAGCGCGGCCGACATCGAGCGGGCCACCGAAATCGCGCGCGCGCTCGTCGAGCAGTTCGGCATGGGCGGCGAAGAAATTGGCGTGCGGCGCGTTGAAGCGGCCCACGATGACCCGGCCTCGGAGCACCTGCTGCGCGTGATGGAAGAAGCGGTGACGAAGTTGCTCGAAGAACAGCGCGCGCGCGCCCGGCTGATTCTCGAGACCAACAAGCCGCTCGTTCAGACGTTGCGCGACCTGCTGCTCGAGAAGAAGGTGCTCGACAAAGAAGCGCTCGCCACCTTGTTGCCGGCGCCGCCGAAGAAAGACTCGTGAACCATGGCCACCTTGATTCTGCGGCTCGACATCGACCCCACCACGAAGAAGAAGAACGTGTGGGTGAAGTACGAGAGCGACGGCGACGCGCTGCCGATGGAGCACGAAGAGCAGCACCGAAAAATCGTCGAGGCGCTGCTCGCGGGCGGCACCGTGAAGCCCGACGAGCTGGGCACCATCACCATCGAACGTGAAGGGCAGGGCGCCGTCAGAAAAGCTGACGACGTGAGCCCCGAGGCCGGCCGTGCCGCCGTGGAGCACAAGTCATGAACGACGCGAACGCGCAGGTGAAGGCCCGCTTGATGGAGCTGATGCGCATGTCGACGGGCGACAAGCTGTCGCTGCGGGTCTGGTACGACGAAGCGCAGCAACTGGCGCGGTTCGCGCGTGAGAAGAACGTCTGCCTGCCCGGTGAAGTCATGAAGTGGCTGGCCGGCGCAGAAGAGCGCACCAAAGACCCGCTGCGCGCAGCCACCGAGACGGCCGACATCGCGCGGTACCTGTCGACGCTCGCCTGACGCTACAGTCCCCGGCCGCTTGGCGATTTTTACGACCTCCATCGCAGCGCTCAAACGGCTGGCGACCTACCCGTTGCCGGCCGTGCTTCAGGAGGTCGGGCCGCTCGCGCTCGTGCAGCGCGGCATCGAATCTCCCGCCACGCTCCACAAGCAGCTCTCACGCACCATCGAGACCGAAGGTCGGCCGCAGGTCGCGCGCCACGCGCTCTCGTTGATGCTGGGCCTCGACGACGGGCTGGTGGTGCCGCTGGGCCGTGAAGCGCCCGAAGGCTCGCTGGTGCTGGGCCGCGGTGAAGCCGCCGACGTGCAGCTCTTCGATGGCTCGGTGTCGTCGCGGCACGCCGAGGTGCGTTGGGACGGTTGGCAGCGCCTCGCGTGGCTGCGCGACCTGGGTTCGACCAACGGCACGCTGGTCAACGGCAACACGATTTCAGGTGAAGTGGCGTTGGCTGAAGGCAACGTCGTCACGCTGGGCGACGAGACCGCCTTTCTCTTTTTACGCACCGAGACGTTGTACGCGCTGGTGCGAAGCCGCTAAAAAACCGGGCCCAGCGCAGCACCGGTCCCCCGATCCGGTGCTGCGACTGGGTCCGTCAGCCCTGCTTCGGGCTGTACGGCCAGGGGGGATTGGCTGACTGCTGAGCTGTCATTCAGCAAGACTGGAACCAGCCTCCCCAAACCGTGAAATCAGCCGGTTGATAACTGAACACACGTTGCGATATGCATCGTCGCGATGCAAACTGAAACGTTCAATCCTGCAGTGCTGGTCGTCGACGACGACCCCGACATCGCGCGGTTGGTCGGCAGTTACCTCAAGCGCGTGGGCTTCGACGCGGAGTGGGCCTCCGACCCGAGCCTCGCGCTGGAGGCCGCGAGGCGGCGCACGTTCCACCTGTTGTTGATGGACTACCAGCTCGCAGGGCAGACGGGCCTCGAGGTGGCGCAGCAGGTTCAGCGCATTCAGGGCCAGCGGGTGCCGGTGGTGGTGATGACGGCGCACACCTCGGTCGAGACGGCGGTCGCGGCGTTGCGCGCCGGCGCGTCAGACTTCGTCACCAAGCCCTTCGAGCTCTCGCTGCTGCAGATGGTCGTCAAGCGGGTGCTCGACCATCACCAGACGTCGATGGAGCTCGAGCGGCTGCGCACGGAGATTCGGCGCACGAATGACACGCATGGGTTGTTGGGCGAGCACGCGACGGTGCAGGCGCTGCGGCGGTTGATTGACCGGCTGGGGCCGGCCGACGGCGCGGTGTTGGTGATGGGCGAGAGCGGCACGGGAAAAGAGCTCGTCGCGCGCGCTCTCCACGCGTCGGGCAAGCGGGCGCAGGGGCCGATGGTGGCCATCAACTGCGGCGCGATTCCTTCGACGTTGCTCGAGTCGGAGCTCTTCGGTCACGTGCGCGGCGCGTTCACGGGCGCGAGTGAAGACCGGCTCGGGGTGTTTCGTGAAGCCGACGGCGGCACGTTGTTCCTCGATGAGGTGGGCGAGCTGACGCCGGCGCTGCAGACGGCGTTGTTGCGCGTGCTGCAGGAGCGCACGGTGCGACCGGTCGGCGCGAATCGCGAAGTGAAGGTCGACGTGCGCGTGGTGGCGGCGACGAACCGCGACCTGCAGGCGGGCGTCGGCGACGGCACGTTCCGGCAAGACCTGCTGTTCCGCCTCGACGTGCTGCGGCTCGACCTGCCGCCGCTGCGGGAGCGTGGAGACGACGTGCTGTTGCTGTTGCGGCACTTCTTGCCGATGGCGTGCGCGCGGCACGGCAAGACGATTCACGCCATCGCGCCCGAGGTCACCGAGCTGTGTCTGCGACACACGTGGCCCGGCAACGTGCGCGAGCTGCAGAACGTGGTGGAGCGCGCGGTGCTGGCGTGTGACGGCACGCGCCTCGAGACGTGGCACCTGCCGCAGTCGGTGGCGAGCCCTCCGGCGCCGAAGGGCGGCTTGAAAGACGGCTGGCCGATGGTGACGCTCGCGGAGCTGGAGCGCCGACACATCAGTCACGTGCTGGGTTCAGTGGGCGGCAGCAAGCAGCGCGCGGCCGACCTGCTGGGCATCGACCGCGTCACGCTGTACCGGAAGTTGAAGAAGTAACTCCCTCTCTCTCTGCGAAGCGGGGAGAGGGCTGGGAGAGGGGCATTCGAGTCATCGAGCCCCTCTGTCGGTGCTGCGCACCGACCTCTCCCCGCTTCGCAGGGAAGGTAAGGGGAACTCACTTCGAGAACGTCGCGCTCGGCCCGCTGCCCGTCATCTTCACGCGGCCGTTCGACGAGAGGTGTCGCAGCACGATGAACGCGGTCTCGACGTCGTCGACGCCGGCGACCTTCGCGATTTCGCCGGCGCGCGCGGGCTCCTCGCTGAGCGCTGCGACGATTTTCTTCTGCACGCCCAGCACCGCTTCTGCGGCCTTCTTGCCGGCCTCGACGCCGGGCTGGTGGTACGCGTTCACGTTCACCAACGAGCCGTAGAAGCCGACCGTGCGCTCGAACAACGCGATGACCGCCCCGAGCGACTTCGCGTTCACGTCAGGCAGCGTCAGCGTCAATGACTCGCGGCCCTTCTGGGAGAGCGCCTCGCGCGTGCCCAGCATGAAGCCCGTCAAGTAGTCGCCCGACGTCACGCCCGGCTCCACGTCGAACGGCGCGCCCGCGCGGTCTTTGAGCACCTCGATGAACAACACGAAGTGGTTCGGCACGCCGTCGCGCAGCTGCTGCACGTAGGCGTGCTGATCCGTCGAGCCCTTGTTGCCGTAGACCGACAGGCCCTGCTCGACGACGCGGCCCTCGAGGTCTTTCTCTTTGCCCAGGGACTCCATGACGAGCTGCTGCAGGTACCGGCTCAGCAACAGCAGCCGGTCTTTGTACGGCAGCACCACGAGGTCCTTCGCGCCGACGCCGCGGCTGCCGTGCAGCCACATGAGCGCGAGCAACGCGGCGGGGTTCTGCTTCACGTCGCGCAGCCGCGTGGCCTCGTCCATCAACCGCGCGCCCTCGAGCAGCGCGTCGATGTCGAAGCCCTGCAACGCCGCAGGGAGCAGCCCGACAGCCGAGGTCTCCGACGTGCGGCCGCCGACCCAGTCCCACATGGGGAAGCGCGCGAGCCACGTCGCCGAAGCGCGCTCGAGCTCGCTGCCGGCGCCCGTCACCGCGACCGCGTGCTTTGCAAAATCGAGGCCGGCCTTCGACCACGCGGCCTGCGCTTCGAGCATGCCGTTGCGCGTCTCTTTCGTACCGCCCGACTTGGAGATGACGACCACCAGCGTGTGCGCCAGCGACCCGCCGAGCTGCGCGAAGACGCGGTCGAAGCCGTCAGGGTCGGTGTTGTCGAAGAAGTGCGGCGTGAGCCTGTCGTGCGCGCCGCCCAACGCGTCGGCCGCGAGCTGCGGGCCGAGCGCAGAGCCTCCGATGCCAATGACGAGCAGCTTCGTGAACTTCCCGCCACCCGGAGGCGCGACGCGGCCCGCGTGTACGTCGGCCGCGAAGGACTTCACCTTCGAGCGCGCGTCTTCGATGGCCGCAGCGGTCTGGGCCGGCGCGAGCTTCGGCGCGCGCAGCCAGTAGTGACCGACTTGACGATGCTCATCAGGGTTGGCGATGGCGCCGTTCTCCAGCGCGGCCATGGCGTCGAAGGCCTTCGTCATCGCCGGCTGCATCGAGGTGAGCCACGCGTCATCGAAGCGCATGCGGGAGACGTCGAGGCTCACGCCGAGAGACTCCACCGCGCACCACAAGTCCTGAAATCGTTGCCAGCTCATGGGGCGGGAGTGTCGCCGCTTTGAGAGGGCGGCGCAGCAACGGCTCCACTACAGTCCTGCGCTCTTCATGGAGGCCCTGATCTTTCCCAGCGAGGAGGCGTTGCAGGTCGCGCTGCGCAGCGGCCTCGTGCCGCTCGAGTTGCAGCGCGCCGCGGCGAAGGCTGGCGTGGCGAGCGATGGCGCCGTCGAGGTGGCGCCTGAAGGTGCGCTGAGCGCGAAGGTGAAGAAGGCGCTCGCTGGCGCCGGGGTGTCGCTGCGTGACGCGTCGGTGAAGTTGAACGACTTCTCGTGCTGGGCCGAGGTGCTCTCGCCGCGCGCGGTGGGCGAGCCTGAAGGCCCGCTGCCGGTGGTGCTGTTCACCGTCTCCGGTGAGCGCTCGCTGCTCGAGGTCTCTGGCGAGCTGCTGCGGCTGGGGTGCGACCGCCAGGAGCTGCGCGTGGTGAAGGCCGCGCAGGCGCACGCGCTGCTGCGAGTGGTGGAGCCGCCGTGGTTCGTGCTCTCGCGCGCCATCGATGAATTCGACGGGCTGCGCGCCTTCGTGCCGACGGTGCCCGGCCAGGAGCGCCTGTGGACGCAGCTCGGGTTTGCGCACCCGCTCGACGCCGCGATGGAGTCGCCCGACGACGGGCTGGTGTTGATTCCGCGCAGTGGTCCGTGGTGGCGCCTGCCCGACGGTGAGTGGCTCGACGTCGACTCGCTCGTCGTGCCGCTCGGGCTCGGGGCCGTCGAGCCGCACGTGGCGCTCGGTGACGCGCCGAGAGTCGAGGTGCTGCTGTCGCTCGCGCGCGCGGCGCGGCCTGAGCTGCCGACGCTCTTCGTGGTGCGCGGTGGTCAGTCGGCGGTCGAAGCGCTGGTGCGTTCGACGCCTGAAGCGCAGCTGGAGAACGTGCTCTTCGTCGTGGCTGACGGGCTCGTCGTGCTGCGCGCGCGCCCCGGTCGTGAGGCCAACACGCTCGCGTTGCCGGGGGCGCCGTACTCGCGTGTGCTCGACTTGCCGAACCTCTTCGCGCCCTCGGAGCTCACCATCGAGCCGCCGCTGCGCAGAGATCGCCTCCGCACGTGGCTCGCGCCCGACCCCGACGCCATCACGTGGCTCGAGGCGACCGAGCGCGGCTTTCACCGCCACGCGGTGCCTGAGGCGGCGTTTCGGCCGCTCACCGAGTGGGTCGACTACGTCATCGACGGCGCGAGCGAGGTGCTGACGGCGTGGGCGCGCTCGGCGACGTTCGACTTCGCGCCCTTCGTCGCGCTGGAAGACGCGCGGCTCGTGGCGCCGACCGACGCGGAGCCGCGCGGTGAAGAGGCGGTGCGTTCGCGGGCCAGGCAGCGGCGCCCCAACGAGCCGCGTACGACGCCGCGCGAAGAGAAGCCGAGCGAAGGCGCCGCGACGCCGGTGGTGATGGTCGAGCTCCCGAGCAGCCTCTCTGAAGCCGAGGCCGTGGTGGCGCAGGAAGAGACGTCGTTTCTCGAGCTCGACGCGCCGGCCGACTCACCCGCGCGGCGCACGGCGTGGGCGCGCCTCGCGGAGATGTACGCGCGCGTCGAGCGGCCTCGGGACGCAGGCATGGCCTGGGCGCACGCCGTCTGGGAGGCGAACGCCGAAGACACGTTGCCGCTCGCGCGTCGCTGGGCCGCGACTTCGGGGGTGCGGCTCGAGGGCGTGCTGTCGCAGACGACGCCCAACGTCGAACAGACGCGGGGCGCGGTCGCACACCTGCTCGTCGCGGCCTTCGAGCAGAACGCCACCGTGACGTCGCGCGTGGCCGACTGGTCGGCGTTCCTCGAGCGCTTCAGTGATGGGCTCGACGCGCGCAGCTATTGGTTGGGTCGCGTGGCCGTCGCGCGGTTGTCGGGCGGAGATTCTCTGGCGCTCGCGCGGGGGCGGGATCGCGTGCTCGCCAGATTGCAGAGCGGCCTCTCGTTGGACCGCGACGTGCCACGCTTGTTACGCGTCACCGGGCAGTCGAACGCTGCGGGGGCGGGCACGGGCCGCGCGTTGCGGGTCGGCGCGCAGCTCGAGTCGTTGCTCAAGGCCTTCGAGGAGACGCCGCGCAAGCGCTCGACGTTGGAGGCGCCGGTTGAAAATACGCGCGCGTACGTGTGGCTGGAGTTCGCGTGGGGCTTCGCGCGGCTCGCCAACACCGACCGCGCGCGCCAGCTGCGCGACGCCGCGCTGCAGTCGGTGGATCGCAGCGACACCATTCACGGCTTCCTGACGCGTGCGTACGTGGCGCGCATCGAGCAGGCGCTGGAAGGTTCGTCACCGCAGACGCCGCTGCCGCACGACGTCAGCACCATGCTTGCGGAGCTCGAGTCGCTCGCGCGCTACCGCGTCGACCGGCTCCGTCAGCACAGCCAGGTGCTCGAGCCTCAAGAGCGGGTGGTGGCGTTCACAGAGTTCGTCAGTCGGCTGAAGAACCCGGCGGCCGACGAGCTCGCCGCGCTGCGCATGCTGCGTGACCCCGGCGAACTGCTGCGCGCCATTCGGGCCCGCATGGAGGCCATCGCCAACACGCAGCTCAACGTCGAAGAGCGCGCGCGCGTGATGGACGGGCTGCTCGACTACCTGCCGCAGCTGCCCGAGTCACAGGCGCTGCCGCTGTTGCAGGAGTTCATCTCTCAGGCCGACACGTTGGCGCCGAAGTACCGCGCGGCGGTGCTCGAAGACGCGCTGCGCGTCGCCGGCCACTTCGGCCGTGAAGCGCTGGTGAAGCAGCTCGTGCTGCGGCTGGGCAATACGATCTCCGAGCTCGGGGCTGAAGGCATCGGCGAGGTCGGCGGGTTGCTGGTGTCGGGCGTGCGCAGCCTCCGTCGCGTCGGCCTGCGTGAAGAAGCGCGGGAGATGCTCGCGCGCGCGGTGACGATGCTCAAAGGTGAAGACGTCGTCACGCTGCAGGCGCGGCTCGGGCTGGCGTCGGGCTTCATGTACCTGGGCGCCTTCGCGCAGGCGCAGCCCATCATCGACGACGCCCTCGCGCGGCTGGGTCGTGAAGGCGCGCTGCAGCAGTCGGAGCGCACCACGCTCTCGCGCGCGGTGACGCAGGCGCTCTCTCACGCCAGCACCGAGGTCGCTTTGCCCGGGCTGCTTCGGGTGGCGCAGCAACTGCCGTGGACCACCGACAGCTACAGCACCAACCCGCATTTCTGCGTGTCGTTGGTGGCGCTCGCCGACGCGCTGGTGCTGGGTCACGTGGGTGACGATTTGACGCTCAATGAAACGACGCGCCGCTTCCTCGACGAGGACGAATACCTCGTGCGACGGCGAGTGCACCGCGACGTCGGGGGACCATCATGACGCACGCAGGAAAGAACGAAGACGCGCTCGAGAAGCTCGCGGAGCTGCCGCTCGAGAAGCTGCAGGCCGAGGCCCAGTCGCTGCGCGAGAAGTTGAACCGCTTTCGGCTCGCGCTGGGGCGACACTTCATCGACAAGCAGCCGCTCATCGACCTGATGTTGGTGGCCGCTGTCGCGCAGGAGCCGCTGTTGCTGGTCGGCCCGCCGGGCACGGCGAAGAGCGATCTCGTCGTGAAGTTCCGCGAGGCGCTCGGCATCGAAGGCACCGATTCATTCGAGTACCTGCTCACGCGCTTCACCGAACCCTCCGAGGTGCTGGGCCCCATCGACATCAACGAGCTGCGCTCGGGTCGCTACATTCGCCGTGAGCAGGGGAAGTTGCCGACGGCGCGCCTCGCGTTCCTCGATGAGATCTTCAAGGCGAGCTCCGCGATTCTCAACGCGCTGCTCACCGTCATCAACGAGCGCAAGTTCTACCAGGACGGCGTGCCGGTGCCCGTGCGGCTCAAGATTCTCTTCGCGGCGACGAACGAGATTCCTGAACACAGCGAGCTGGGCGCGCTCAAAGACCGCTTCGTGTTGAAGGCCGCGTGCCGCTCGGTGCAGGAGACGCACTTCATCGAGCTGCTCGACGCTGGCCTCGAGTCGCAGACCAACAAAGACCTCAATCGCAAGCCGTGGGCCGAGGGGCTGGCGACGCTCGAAGATCTGCTCAAAGCGCACCGCTACCTCACGTTGCTGATGTCGCGAAAAGAGCCGCGAGATCGCGAGCTGTTCTTTCGCGAAGAGGTGATGCGCGAGTTCCGGCGCGTGATTCGCACCGTGGTGCGCGAAGACGAGGTCTTCGTCTCAGACCGCAAGCTCATCAAGCTGTACCGACTGCTGCGCACGCGCGCGTGGATCGTGCACGGCGGCGCGGTCGAGCGGGAGGACCTCCAGTTGCTCGCGTACCTCGGCGAGACCCGCGAAGAAATCGACCTGCTCGAAGAGAAGGTGCCGCGCCTGTTGGGCATCACCTGAAGCGCAGCGTTAGCGTTGAAGGGGGCCTTCATGGAGTTCATCGCTTTCGAGCCTGATATCGAAGTGAACGGTCAAACGGTGTGGACCGTGGTCGACGCGTTCGTGCTCGATCGTCGGCTGCCGAGCCGCGTGTTGGTCGAAGAGGGCATCGGCTCGCTCGGCGATGACGGCCTGGTGAAGCTCGAGCTCGAGGGCTGGTATTCGCAGGCGGCGTGGCTGCGCGCTTTCAAGCGCATCTCTGAAGCGCTGGGCCCTGCGATGTTGTTCAGCATCGGCAAGCGCATTCCAGAGAACGCGATTTTTCCGTCGTGGGTGACCGACGTGGCGAGCGGTCTGCGCGCCATCGACATCGCGTACCACTTGAACCACCGCAAGCACGGGCAGGTGATGTTCGACGTCAGCTCCGCGGCGATGGTCGAGGGCATCGGGCACTACGGCTACGAGCGACCGCACCCCAACAAGCCGCTCATCGTCAGCACGTGCCGCAACCCGTACCCGTGCGACTTCGATCGCGGAATTCTCACCTCGATGGCGCGGCGCTTCGAGTCGACCGCGAGCGTCGTGCACCTCGACGAGCGCACCTGCCGCAAGACGGGCGCAGACGAGTGCCTGTACCACGTGAAGTGGTGACTACGCCTCGAGCCGCAGCGCGCGCTCTGCGTCGTCGCGATCCCTGGTGAGGCGCTCGGCGAGCTCGGCTTCGGTCGGCATGAAGTCGGCGTAGCGCGCGGCGAGCACCGTCGGGTCGTCGGGCAGGGTGATGCGCACCATCGCCTCGTTCTTCTCGGAGCACAGCACGATGCCGATGGTGCGCCCTTCGTCTGCGTTGCGCTGAAAACGGTCGAACCAGTTCACGTACATCTGCATCTGGCCGAGGTCCTGATGTGCGAGCTTTCCGAGTTTCAAGTCGACCAGCACGAAGCTGCGGAGCAGCCGGTTGTAGAAGACGAGGTCGACGTAGAAGTGGTCGCCTTCAAGCGTGATGCGTCGTTGACGCCCGACGAAGCAGAAGCCCTTGCCCAGCTCGAGCATGAACGCCTCGAGGCGGTCGATGATGCGCTGCTCGAGGCCGCGCTCGTGAATCGCCGGGTCCTCGTGCAGGTCGAGGAACTCGAGAACGAAGGGGTCTTTGAGCACGTGCTCGGGCTTCGAAATCTGCTGGCCGTTCGTGGCGAGCTCGGTGGCGTTGCTCTTCGCTGCGAGCCGCTCGAAGAGTCGTGAGTTCACCTGTCGTTCGAGCTGCGAGACCGACCACGCCTCGCGACCTGCTTCGATCTCGTAGAACGCGCGCGCTTGCTCGTTCAGTACGCGAAGGAGCGCCACGTAGTGCGACCAGGAAAGTGCCGGGTGAAAGGTCGTCGCCAATTCGCCAGACGCCGTCTGGCGAATGTTCCTCTGTGATTTCCTGCGCTTGTATTCGGGTGAGAAGGTGCCCGTTGGGAACGACAAGAAGAACTGTCGCATGGCTCTCAGGTTGGCGACGCCGACACCCTTGATGCCGTCTCCGCGGAGTCGCGCCGATAAGCGCTCGAGCACTCGTCCGCCGTAGCCGGCGCGGGTTTCGCCACCTTGCTCGACCTCGACGATTTCCCGGCCGATGCGCCAATAGGCCACGACCATCTCGGTGTTCACCGTGCGGACGACCCGACCGCGCGCATCGTCGAGAATGCCGGTGACCTTCCGATACAGCGCCTCTTCTCCCACCGCCCCCAGGTTGCTCATACCTCTCTTCTACAGAGAGGGTCTGACATGCCGGCGGGAGCGCGTCAGTTGCGCGCGTACATCGTCATCACGCACGCGCCGCCGAGCCCGAGGTTGTGCTGCAGCGCGACCTTCGCGCCGTCGACCTGACGATCTCCCGCCGTGCCGCGCAGGTGCCACACCAGCTCCGTGCACTGCGCGAGGCCTGTCGCGCCGAGCGGGTGGCCCTTCGACAGCAGCCCACCCGACGGGTTGACGACGAACTTCCCGCCGTAGGTGTTGTCGTCTTCGGTGATGAACTTCTCGGCGCCGCCTTCGGGGCACAGACCAATCGCCTCGTACGTGAGCAGCTCGTTCGCCGTGAAGCAGTCGTGCAACTCGACGACCTGCACGTCTTTCGGCCCGATGCCGGTCTTCTCGTAGAGCTGCGTTGCCGCGGCCTTCGCCATGTCGAAGCCGACCATCTTGATCATCGAGGTCTCGAAGGACGACGGGAAGTCAGTCGTCATCGTCTGCCCTGCGATGCGCACCGCAGGCTTGAGCCCGTTTCGCTTTGCGTAGTCGTCGCTGCACAGAATCGCCGCCGCCGCGCCGCACGTCGGAGGGCAGCACTGAAAACGCGTGAGCGGGTCGAACACCTCGTCGCTCGCAAGGATCTGCTCGACCGACAACACCTCGCGGAACAACGCGAACGGGTTCTTCGAGGCGTGCTTGCGCGCTTTCTCGGAGATCTTCGCGAAGGTCTCGCGCTTCGTTCCATGTCGCCAGCGGTACTCGCGGCCGGCACCACCGAACATCTGCGCGGCAAACGGAGCCTGATTCACGCCCTGCTGCGCGTTCATCACGTTGAGGTGTTGATCGAGCGGGTTGGTGCGATCGCTCCACGCTGCGGCGAGCGCGCCTTTCTGCATCTGCTCGAAGCCCACGGCCAACACACACTCCGCCAGCCCGCCTTCGATGGCCTGACGCGCGAGGTAGAGCGCGGTGCTGCCCGTCGAGCAGTTGTTGTTCACGTTGATGACGGGAATGCCGGTGGCGCCGACGGAATAGACGGCGCGTTGGCCACACGTGCTGTCGCCGAACACGTAGCCGGCGTACGCCTGCTCGACGTCTCTCCAGGCGATGGCCGCGTCTTTGAGCGCCTCTTTGATGGCGCCGTTGGCCATCACTTCGTAGCCATCGCTCGCGCCCGGCTTCGCGAACTTCACCATGCCGACTCCGAGAACATTCACATTGCGACCCATGACGTGACTCCTTTCAAACCAGTGACTTGAGGAACCCGAGGCGGTGCGCGGCGTCGAGCGCGCCGTCGATGCGCAAGCTGCCGTGTTGGTAGAGCACCTGCGCGCTCTCTCCCTTCGTGAGTGCGGCGAGCGCTTCATCCGTGAGCGTGACGCGCGTGTCGGCTGTGTTGTCGAAGCCCGGCTTGATGCTCGGCGTCGCGCTCGCGAGGTCGGCGGTGAACTCGAAGCCCGCGTCTTTCACCTTGAACGCGATGACGGCGTTGACCTCTTTGGCGAGTGTCGGGGTCTTCGCGAGGCGTTCCTGCAGCGCTTTGAAGATGGTCGGCGCGAGCACTTCGGCTGGCGCCTCCGCGACGGGAGCAGCAGTCGAGGGCGCCGCCGCGCGATCGATCTTCTTGAGGAAGTCGAGCTTCTGCGACGCCATCACGTTCCCGGCGATCTTCAACTTGCCGCCTTGAAACAACTTCATCGGGTCGGCCTTGCCGCTGACCATGTCGAGCCAATCGGCGTCGCTCAACGTGAGCGTGCAGTCGGCTTTCTCGACGGTGCCGCGCTTCACTTCGCCCGTCTTTAAGTCGAGCACCCAGCTCGACGCCGGGTTGCTCAGGTTGAACTGGTACACCGTGGCGATTCTCGTGAGTTCCGGAGTCTTCGCGACGTACGCCGCGATGGCATCGAAGGTCGCGGCGGCCGTGATACCCGCAGTCGCAGTCACCTCTGCGGCCTTCGCCTTCGGAATCTCTGCGAAGAACTCGACGGCCGCGTTGCTGATGACGACCTTGTTTCTCTCGAGCACCGTGGCGCGCAGCAGCACGCGCAGCTCGCTCTCTTTCCACAGCTCAATCTTCAGCGTTTCACCGGGGAACACGGAGTCTGCGAAGCGCACCTTGATGCTCTTGAAGGTGCGCGGGTCGCCCTTCGCGAACGCGTTGATGGCGGCGCGCCCCACGAAGCCGAACGTGCACAGCCCGTGGAGAATCGGCCGCTCGAAGCCGAACGCCGTCGCGAACTGCGGGTCGACATGCAGCGGGTTCCAGTCGCCCGAGAGCCGGTACAGCAGCGCCTGACTCGCGTCGGTCTTCTCGGTCACCACGACGTCCGGTGCGCGCGCAGGAGGCACGTTCACTTCTGCAGAGGTGCCGCGTTCGCCGCCCCAGCCGCCAGCGCCGCGTACCACCATCGACACGTCGTTCTTCACCAGCAGCTTGCCGGTGTCTGCGTCGTACGAATCGACGTGCGTGACGACGACGGCGTGCTTGCCCTTGTCGAGGATCTCCGCGATGCGCGCCTTGTGCTTGAGCTTCGCCGAGGGCGGCAGCGGTCCAGTCACCTCGAGGTACTGCTCGCCGTGAAGAATGCGGTCGAGCCCGTAGTTGAGCCCCGGCGCTGTCTTTCCTTCTGACGCCAGCTTGAAGATGGCGTTGAGCGCGGGAATCACGCCGTAGGTCGGCAGTGCGTAGAAGCCGTCGCCGTGGCGCTCGTAGACGACGTGCAGGTCGTTCGCGTCGGTCGGGTTCTTCCCCGCGCCCACGCCGAGCGCGTACAGCGCCAAATCCCGCTCGTCGTACGTCGTGAACTGCTCCGGCAACTCGTGACCGAGCGCGAGGTCGACGTCGATGAACGCGTTGCCACCCTTCGACTTCGACGACAGGTTGCTCAGCACCGGCCCGAGCGCTTCGGTGATGTTCGCCGGGTGCGTCGCCTTGTCGAAGCCGGCGATGTCACTCCACGACGCACGAAGCGACTCTGGTTCGATGTCGCGGCCCAGCTTGAACGTGCGGCCCTCGGCGCGCTCCCAGCGCAGCTTGCCGAAGTAGCCGCCGCCGACCTCGAAGAGCCCGCCGGTCTCGGTGCATTCGTCGTGCGCGAGCCACGCGACGAGCGGCGTCACGTATTCAGGCTTCAGGTTCTCGAGCACTTCAGGCGGGAGAATCGTCTCGGTCAGGCGCGACGCGGCGATGGGCGCGATGGTGTTGACGCGCACGTTCTTCTTTTCACCTTCAATCGCGAGCGTGTTCGAGAAGCCCACGAGCCCCAGCTTCGCCGCCGAATAATTCGCCTGACCGAAGTTGCCGTAGATGCCGGCCGCTGACGCCGTGAAGAGAATTCGGCCGTAGCCCTGGTCGCGCATGTACGGCCACGCGGCGTGCGTGCAACGGAACGCGCCGTTGACGTGCACGCGCATCACGAGGTCCCAGTCGTCTCGCGTCATCTTCGCGAAGCTGACGTCGCGCAGAATGCCGGCGTTGTTCACCAGCACGTCGATGCGGCCGAACGAGTCGATGGCCGTCTTGATGATGCGCTCGCCGTCTTCGACGGAGTCGTAGTTCGCGACCGCGGTGCCCCCGGCCGCTTTGATTTCTTCGACGACCTTGTCGGCCGCGGCGCTCGATTTGCCGCTGCCCGTCGAGCTGCCGCCGAGGTCGTTGACCACCACCTTCGCGCCGCGCTTGCCGAAGAAGAGCGCATGACTTCGGCCCAGCCCTGCGCCAGCACCGGTGATGACGACGACCTTCCCGTCGAAGCGGAGTTCGTTGGACATGACGGGCTTTCACCTGAAAATTGATTCCAGAGTCAATATCGACGCATTGCTACAGTCACACGCCGATGTCAGACGAACGGCTCGACGGTGCGCGCGCAGACGATTTTCTCTCGGCGGCGGCAGCGCTGGCCCGCGACGCGTCGACGTCTCCTACGTGGTTCGAGCTGTCGGTGCGCGCGCTCGAAGCCGCGTACTCCGAACGTCCGTTGCTGCCGTCGCCGGTGTTGGTCTTCGACCTCACCGCGTTGCTCCACGGTGAGCGCTTGTTGCCAGTCGCGCCTCCGGGGGCGGAGCCGGTGCGTGAAGCGCTGCGTGGCTACGAAGACCACGTGCTCGCGCGGCTGACGAGCGATCGCCGGTGGACTCGGTTGGTCGAGGCGATGGCCTCGCTCCCGAAGTCGCTGCGCGCGGCCGCGGTCGGGCTGGTGGCCGCACAGGTGGTGCAACGGCTCGGGCTCACGCAGGGCGTTGGCGTCAGCACCAGCATCGTGCGCCGCTTCGCCACCAGGCTCCCGGAGCAGGTGCTCGAAGAGGGGCGCCTCGCGCTCTACGACCCGCTGATTGCGGCGCGCCTCGTCGACGGCTTTGTGTTGCTGGCGCGGGCCGCGCGAAGAACCCGCGAGCTGTTGTCTGACGCCGAGGTTTTTCTCGTCGAGAACCTCGCGGCGCTCAAGGGCCTCGGCGCGCGCGTCGCGTTGGCGCAGTTGGCTGAAGTCGCGCAGGCCGTCGACGAGCACCTGCCTTCACGGTTGCGGGGTCAGGTCTTCGAGGACGGCGACGCGCCGACCACCATGGAAGAAGACTCGGCGTTTCCGGTAGGCGGGTTCTCGAGCATCACCACGCACGGCAACATCGAGAACCTCGTCACCTCCGAGCTCATCTACATGGAGCACGGCGACGCGCGGCCCGACCTCTTCGACGTGCGCTTCGTCGAGAACGAGCTGCTGTACTACTCGCGCGATGAGTCGGTGGCCGTGCGGCGCAAGCGCGTGCTGGTGCTGGTGTTCGACGCTTCGTTGACGCGTTGTGCAGTCAAAGACGCGGGCGAGCAGTACCAGCGGCTGGTGTGGCTCTTCGGCTCGGTGACGGCGTTGGTGCGAAAGCTCTCGGCGTGGCTCGACACTGAAGCGCTGCGCTTCGAGCTGCTCTTCGTCGACGAGCGCGGTGAGCCCGTGCTGCAGGAAGAAGAGGGCGTGCTGGCGTTGCTCCTGCGGGAGTACCGCGAGCGTGGTCAGGTTGAGGTGCTGCGCGCCGAGAAAGCAGTGCAGGCGGTTCGTGAAGCGCGCGCGCGGCACGCCGGTCGAGCGCGCGTCATGGTCTTCGCCGCGAAGTGGGTCGACGGGCTCGAAGGCGACGCGGTGGCCGACGCGTTGATTGAGAGCGCTGGCCCGTTGCCGCGCGTGCATTGGGCCCAGCTGACGCCTGAACGTGACGAGGTGCCGACGACGGCGCTGGCCGCGTGGGCTCAGGTCACGCGGCAGTTGCTCGACGGGTTGCTCAAGCGCAAGTGACGCTCACGACTCGCGTGGTCGGTTGAGCTCGAGCAACAGCAACACACCGAACGTCGTGAACGCGATGAGCGTGTCGTTGCGGAAGTGCTGCACCATGTCGGGTGAGACGTTGGTGAAGTAGCTCGCGACGCACATCGCCAGCAGCGTCAGCCACACCAGCAGCCCTCGCAGCGTCACCTTGCCGGCCTGCTCGGCGGCGAGCGTGACCATCAAGAAGGCAGAGTGCAGGTAGTAGTTCGCCGGGTTGAAGACGATGGGCAGCAGCGCCACGCCCCACGCGGCGGCGCGATGCAGCGGCGCGCGTCGCAGCACGAAGAAGAGCGCCGAGAAGCCGCCCAGCACGGCCAGGCGCCACGCGTTGCGGTCGACGTTGATGTACGTGCGGAACGAGATGTTGTTGAGGTGGTTGTCTTTGTCGAGGGTCTGCACTTTTCGCAGCCACTCGAGCCAGGCCTCGGCGCCGAAGAGCCACGTCGAGACGCCGACCAGCACCACGCTCGCGATCGCGACGCCGAACACCACGCGCAGCAGCGGCTTGAGCGTCGCCAACGACGACGTGCGCTGACCGCCGAGCAACTGCTTGCCGCTCAAGAACAAGACGGGGAACGAAAGAGAGATGAGCGTCAACGCGGGGAACGCGCGGATCCACGCGCTCCAGGCGAGCGCGGCGCCGGCCCACGCGAAGTGTCGCTTCTTCAACAGCGCGATGCCGATGGCCCACAGCGAGAGCCAGTCGTGGCGCAGCGCGGCTCCGAACCAGTTGCTGCCGAACTGGTAGAAGTCCATCGCGCCGAAGACGGTGACGGCGAGCAGCGCCGTGCGCGCGCCCCACGCCCAGCCGATGGCGATGAAGGCCAGCGCCAGCAACGCGAGGTCGAGCACGACGCCGCGCCACAACGTGGCGTCGCTCGCCGGCGCCGACACGAAGAGAGCGCGCGCCGTCATGAACCACACCGGCGTGGCGTTGCCGCCGTGGTCATTCATGGAGCCCAGGAACCCGCCGTCTCCCATGGCGCGGCGGAAGTAGCGCATGTCTTCGGTGAACAGCGCCCAGCGCTCGGGCGTGAAGCGGTTGCGAATCTCCAGCAGGTGCGCCTTCGAGTCGCGCACGTTGGTCATCACGTGCGTGCGCAGATCTCTGAGCTGCTGCCCGTCGAACTCGTCGAGGTTTCGCCCGTCGGCTACGGCCAGCACGCTCGCCGCGTACACGCCGTCGAAGCGCAGCTCGGGGAAGTACTTGGCGATGGGGTGGTACGTGCGCATGTCGTAGTGGTGCAGCCACGTGCCGCGGCGTTCGCCCGCATCGAAGAACTGCGGCGAGCCGAGGTTCAGGAAGCACCACATGGCCAACGCGGCCGACACCCCGAGCGTGCCGACGATGAACCCGTTGTGCGCGGGCCACGTGCCTCGCCACAACCGTTCACGCAGCAAGGCGAGCGCGGCCAACATGGCTGTCGCGGCGCGGAGCCACGGCAGTGACGCACGGAAGTCTGGCGTCTGCGGCGTGGTCTCGAAGACGAACTTCCACGCTGACCAGAGGCCGACCGCTGCCATCGCCAGCAGCAGCACTCTGGGGGCTCGCCGGCTCGCGAGCGCCAGCAACACGGCCGCGCCGATGAGCAACGCGATGGACGTGACCTCGAGCGGGCGGCGCGGCACCCACTTGGCGCGCGTGAGGTTCGAGCTCGACGTGCCGTCACCGAAGAGCTCGAACTCGCTGACGCTGTAGCGCGTGTCACCACCGCGCGCAGAGAGGCGAACGAAGCGACCGCGCGCGTCGAGCCTGTCTGTCGAGCGGGTCTGCAGCCCTGCGCCGTCGACGGGCTCGCCGCTCCACACGTCGCGCCAGCTCACGCCGTCGTCCGACAGCGCCACGACGTAGAGGTCGTTGTTGTCGCCCTGCAGCGCGGCGCCGGTGATGCGCGTCGACGCGCCGAGGTCCCACACCAGGGCTTGCGCGGGCCCGAAGGTGACGGCGGTGGGGCTGTCCCACGCGGCGCCGTCGTGTGCGACCGCGCCGTCTGTCATTCGCTGTGGTGCCGCGAGCCCCGACGCGTCGGTTGGAGGTCGGTGCAGCAACACGTTTTGCGCTGACGCCGTCGTGCCGACGAGCAGGAGACCAAGAACCCACGTACGCATTGGAGCGGCGGACCCTAACCGAAGACCGCATAGAGTGGCCGCGTGCCTGCAGCGCTCGTCGTGAGCCAGTTGGTGAAGTCGTACAAGGGCTGGTTCGGGGCTCCGCAGCTGGCGTTGAAGGGCTTGTCGCTCAGCATTCCGCGCGGAGTGGCGTTCGGGCTCATCGGGCCCAATGGCGCGGGCAAGACCACGTTCATCAAGCTGCTGCTGGGCGTGGTGCGGCCCACGTCGGGCGAAGTCACGGTGCTCGACGGCGACCCGCAAGACACGCGAGTGCGCGCGCGCATCGGCTACCTGCCGGAGCGTATGCACCTGCCGACCGCGCTTCGGGCGCGCGACTTCTTGAGCTCGGTGGCGACGCTCAAAGGTCTCCGTGAGGTAGACCTTGCGCCGTTGCTCGCGCGCGTCGGCTTGAAGGACTCGTCGCAGCGCATCGGCAACTTCAGCAAGGGCATGCGCCAGCGGCTGGGGCTCGCGGCGGCGATGCTGGGTCAGCCAGACCTGCTCATTCTCGACGAGCCCACCGACGGCATCGACCCGGTCGGGCGCGTGGAGGTTCGGCAGTTGCTGCTCGACGAGAAGGCGCGCGGCGCGACGATTCTGCTCAACTCGCACCTGCTCTCCGAGACCGAGCGCGTGTGCGACCGCATCGGCGTGTTGGACCACGGTGTGTTGAAGCTCGAAGGGTCACTCGACGAGGTGCGCAAGAAGTCGAGCCGCTGGGAGGTGAGGTTCGCCGACGGCGCCGACGCGACCGCGCTCGAAGGAGCGGGCTTCCTCCGACGTGAGGGTGAGTGGTTGTTCGACGGCGACACCGACGCGGTGAATGAAGCCGTCGACGTCGTGCGACGTGCCGGTGTGCGTGTGGTGTTGCTGCGGCCGGAGACGCGAGATCTCGAAGCGGTGCTGACGAACCTATGAAGCCGCTCCTTCGCGTCGCGCTCGACTTGCTGCTGGAGGCCGCTCGTCGACGGTGGTTCCTCGCGCTCTTCGGCGCCATCACCTTCGTGCTGCTGCTGCTCGGCTTCTCGCTGCAGCTGGAGGTCGTCGACGGGGCCATCGCCGGCTCGAAGCTCTTCGGCAACCTGCTCTTCGACGACATCGTCACCGCCGATCGCGCGATGAACGCGGTGTACCTCGCGGTGGCGTACGGCAGCTTCTACGGAGGCGCCTTCTTCCTCGCGATTGCGTGCTCCGACTTCGCGCCTGAGCTCCTCGCGCCGGGGCGCATCGAGCACCTGCTCTCGTTGCCGGTCGCGCGCTGGCAGCTGCTGTTCGGCACGTTCATCGGCGTCGTCACGCTCGCGGCGCTCGGGGTGCTGTACGGCGCTGGCGGCCTCACGGTGCTGCTCGGCCTCAAGACCGGCGTGTGGAACTGGAGGTTGGTGCTCGGCGGCGTCGTGGGCTGGTGCGGGTTCTGTTCGCTCTACGCGGTGATGCTCTCGACGAACCTCTTCGTGCGCAGCGCGGCGCTCTCGGGCGCGCTCGGCGTGGGCACGCTCATCGCGGGCATCTTCGCGAGCTTCCGCGAGTCCATCGCCGTCACCATGGAGCCGGGGTTCGGGCGTTCGCTCTTCAAGGTGGCGATGTTGCCGGTGCCGCGCTTCGCGACGCTCGCCACCGTCTCAGCACACCTCGCGGCCTCTGAGCCGGTGAACGCCGACATGGTCGTGCGACTGCTGGTGGGCTGCTTCATCTTCGGCGGCGCGTTGTTGTCGGTCGCCGCGTGGCGCTTCGAGCGCAAAGACTTCTAACTGAACAGGTCGAGCTGCGGCGCCGTGGGTGCAGGCGCGCTCTTCACTTCGGGGGCCTCACCCGGCTCGACCTTCGTGGGGTCGAACAGCGGGCCTTCGAAGACCGCCGTCACCGGCCCGTGGTCGCTGGTGCCGTAGTCACGCATCGCGGTGCAGCGCCGCGCGCACTTCGTCACCGCTTCGCTGCTCAGCACGTAGTCGAGCCGCCAGCCGATGTTGCGCTCGCGGTACTGCCGCCACGGCGCCCACCACGTGAACAACGCTTCGTCATCGGGCGCGAAGTGACGCCCGAGGTCCGTCAGCCCATGGCTGATGATTCGCTCGAGCAGCACGCGCTCGCCGTCGGTCTGCCCCGTCAACTGCGGGTCGCGGAGCTTCACGTGGACGTCGCTGGGCGTGCGCGCGACGTTGAGGTCGCCACACAACACCAACCGCAGCCCCGCGGCCGATTGCACCGCCGCGTACTGCTCCATCGCCTCGAGAAAGCGTACCTTGTCGGCGAAGTTCTTGCCGCCGTTGGGCACGTAGATGCTGGCGATGAGCAACGTGTCGAGGCGCGCGACGACGACGCGATTCTCGAGGTCGAACTCGGGGTGGCTGAACTGTGGCCGCGTGGGCGAGAGCCCCTTGCTGATGAGCAGCGCCACGCCTGAATACCCGCCGCCGCCGTGCCAGCAGCTCCAGTAGCCGTCGTGGTTGAGCAGGTGCTCGGGCACTTGCTGCGGCTGCGCCTTGATTTCCTGCAGGCACAGCACGTCGGGTTTCTCGAGGCGCAACCAATCAGCCACCTGTTCGGCGCGCGCGCGGATACCGTTGACGTTCCAGGTCGTCAGCTTCATCTGCAAAGCTTCTCGCAAGGAGGTCGATTCGATGCACGGAACAATCGTCGAGGTGAAGGACGCAACGGTGAGCACCTTCGATGGCGAGGAGCTCAAGGTGCAGGGGGGCGCGTACCTCTCGCCCGAGGCGTGGCTCAGCACGGAGCTCGAGCTCGAGCGGCTGCGCGCGAAGAAGGCGGAGCTCGAGCAGAAGTCGCTCCTCATACCGACGCTGATGGCCGGCGCCGCCTTGCTCGGAGCTGCGCTCGGCTACTGGTACGGCCGCGACGATGGCGAATAGGCGGCGCGCGCCGTGGCTGTGGCTCGTGGTGGCAGCCGTGCTGCTCGGCGTCGGTGCGTGGTTGATGCGTGGCGCCGAGCCACCAGAACGAGAGCCACCTCCGCAGGTGCGGTTGCCGACGCGCATGACCCGCGTCGAGCGGGAGCGCGCTGACGTCCGCTCGAGCTGGCAGGTGCCTGCGTACGACGCGGGCCCCGGCGTCGCTCCACAAGCGCCGAGAGATCCGCTCCTCGCGATGATGCCGGCCGAGGTGAAGTACGGCGCGGTCGTCGCGGAGTTCAACGCCATCATGAACTCGGAGCTCGGTGGCTTGATGGCTGCGTGCTTCTTCGGCGACGCGCAGGCGGTATTCGCTGACGCGGGCTTCGACCCTTCACGGCAGATCGATCGCGTGGCGATGATCGACGACGTGGTGTCGGTGACTGGCTCATTCAAGGGCACCGACTGGGCGCAGCTCTTTCCGAACAGCTCGGTCGCCAGAGACTACGGCCCGCGCGCGCAGCTCCATGAGCGCCCGCTGGCCAACGGGCAGGTGCAGCGCTTCGCCACGTGGCGCGGCGAGATGCTGCTGCTCGCCGACAACGAAGCCGAACTCATGCGTGTCATCGATCGCCTCGAGGGTTCGACGCCGCCGGTCGCCCAGCCGGTGCTCAACGACTCCATGGCGTACGGCGAGGTCTATGGCGTGCTCGCAGCCAACGCGCTGGCCGACATGCTTGGAGAGACCGACCCGCGCCTCGGAGAGACGATTCGCCAGACGGCGAAGAACGCGCAGCTCCACATGGACGTGTCCCGCGACGTCGGCATGGTGGCCGACATCGAAGCCAACGATTCAAAGAAGGCTGAAGAGCTCCGCCGCACGTTGGGTGGCGCGTTGTCGCTCGCGCGCATGCAGGCCCAGGCGAAGGGTGACGACGGCGTCGCTGACCTGCTCGACCTCGCGCGCGTGCGCAGCGCCGAAGGCGGGCAGGGCTTTCGACTCGAGGCGGGGCTGCCCTACGAATTCATGGAAGACGCGCTCAAGGGCTGCGTTGAACGAGGCAAACGAAAGCGCGCCCTGGCCCGTGAGTCTGAAGCGGCGCAGCAGTAACGCGTGATTGCGCAGCGTTCTGCGCAACGGCTCGTGGTGTCGGGTGTTTGCGGCGGGCGTGCGGCGTGCTTTCTCTTTCAGCCGTGCGCTCCCTGGTGCTGTGTGTCGCCTTCATCGCGTCGGCTGTCTCCGCGCAGACCGAGCCTCCGTTGGTGCCCATTGAAGAAGACGCGCCGACGGCTCCGGCAGAGTCTCCGAGCTACGCAGACCGCTGCTTCGCCGTGCCCGCCATGGTGTGGATTCCGCACACCAGCGGCGGCTTCTACGCGGTCAACCCACGCACGACCTCGGCGCCGCTGAGCTCGTTTCATGGCGCGGCGCCCGTGACTGCGCCGCCGTCGAGCACCAGCTCGAGCAGCAGCAGTGGTGGTGGCGGCGACATCGGCAAGGCGGTGTTGGTGTTGGCCGTCGTCGCGGTCGCGGTGTTGCCCATCATCGTCTACGTGGCCGATGACGACGCGCCGGCCGTCGTCGAGCAGCGCTTTCGGTGCCCCACCTTCGGGCTCGACCTCGTGGGTGGCGCCGACTTCGGCCTCAACGGCGCGGGCGGCGGAGGCCTGGGCCGCATGACCTTCGGCTTCAGCTACTTCGGCGCAGACTTTCAGTACGAGCTCTCGAGCCTCGGTACGCGCGCGCTCGCAGGTCACCTGATGCTGCGCTTCGCTCCGAAGAAGCACATCGAGCCCAACCTCGCGTTCGGCTACCGCAACATGGTGCTTGGCGGGCGCATGCGTCACGGCCTCGAAGTCGGCGTGCCGCATCGCTACGTGTTCTGGCGCGAAGGCTTGAAGCAGTTCGGCCTCGAGCTGCGCCCGACGCTCATGTTCGGGTTGGGCTCCCTCGACGCGGGCCTCGAAGCGGCGCTCATCTATTCCATCGCCGAGCCGTTTCAGGTGCGCCTGGGCGGCAAGGTGCAGTCGTTCGGTGACGACATTCTGGGCGGCGTGAATGGCGGCGTCAGTCTCGTGTTCTGAAGCGTCACAGGCCGACGCCCGCGAGGAAGGCGAGCTGCGCGAAGCCGTCAGCGTGAATGATGGTGGCCCCCTCGAGGAAGACGGGAAACCACCAGCCGTTCGGCAGCTTCGTCATGCCGACGTGGAGGCCGGCGCGCACCACTCCGTCGTGTTTGTCGGGCCGGAACTCAGTCGCCGTCACCCACCCGACGCCGCTGCCGACGAAGAGCCCCAACGTCAGCCCGGGTACGAAGAGCGGGCCGATGTTGCCGTCGGAGACGAGCGAGAGCCTCGCGACGCCGGTCGCCACGCCGACGTTGAATGGCTGAATTCGAGGGAAGCAGGAGTGCTCGAAGCAAAATCGCGTGAGGGAGCGCTCAGCCACCTGCACGTCGGCATACAGGCTCAGGTCGACGTGACGGCCCACGCGAAGCCGCACGCCCGCCCGGCCGCCGAAGTCTGCGCTGGTCGTCCCGAGTGACGCGCCGAGGTGCACGCCCACCACGGGGCCGAAGCGCGGCGGCTCCGGCGCGGAGACTGTCTCGGCGGGCGGCTCATCGCGCCACTGCTCCGGAGGGAGAGACGACGGAGCGACGTGTACGCACCCTGTCAGCACCAGCAACCACCACCACACGCGCATCGCGCCTCCGTTTTCAGTTCTTCACAGCGAGCGTCTCGTCGGTCGGAAGGTACTGAACTTCGCAGCGGTCGAAGCGATTGCCGCAGGCACGGTCGAGGTCGGCGCGCGTCTCACAACCGGGGCTGTCGTCGCCACAGGTCTCGGGCAGGTACGCCCAGACAATCTGCAGCACGTTCTTCCGCTCTTCAGGCAGCGCCGCGAGGAAGTCGTCGCGGTGCTTGCGGAACAGCTCTGAAATTCTCACCGTCGTGCCTTCGATGACGAAGTGGTCCTTCCTCCGCACGAAGCGGCGCACGGCGTCGTCGAGCTGCGGGTTCAACGTGACCGGGTCGAACGGCGCGCCGTCGAGCACGCCGCGGCCCTTCGCGCCGGTGAAGAGCGAGAGGAACAGCCGCGCGTCACCCGATTGGCTCAAGTAGTGCCGGTAGATGGCCGCGCGCGTCATGCGCTTCCCGCCGATGGGCACCGAGTCGAAGAACTCGCTGCGCCGGGAGCTGATGGTCGAACGGGCGTCGAGCAGCTCGGTCAACACCAGCGCGTGGTACGCGTTGAGCCAGTACGCGACGCGTGTCTCGACCAACTCGAACTGCTGGGGCTTCGTTTCAGGCGACGTCGCGGCGAGCGACGCCACGAAGCGACTCAGCTTTGCGTGGTTCGCCTTGAGCACCGCGAGGTCGACCTGGCCGCGTGAGTCGACGGCGCGCAGCACATCGGCGAGCTCGGTGACGGCGTACATCGGCGCGTCGTCGGGCACCGCCGCGGGGACGTGACCGTCGACGTACAGCACGAGCGCGGCGAACAACACCATCGCGCCCGCCATCACGAAGACCAACTTGCGGAAGAACGCGCGCACGGTTGACCGTCGAATGTCGCACGAAATGGTGTGCGCCGGGCCACCTCCATGGGCGGCCCGGCGTCACCACGACTCACGTCAGCGCTTCGCCGCGCGCCGGCCCTGGGCCGACGGAGGTGCCGTGGGGCTCTCGGGCGACGCTTCGACTTTCACCTTCTTCACGCTGGCCGTGGTGGCGCCAGAGAACGCGACGAAGGGCTTCATCTTCTCGAGCTTCTTGGGACCCAGGCCCTTCACCTTGCGGAGGTCTTCGAGCCTGGCGAACGGCGTCTTGGTGCGGATCTCGATGATGCGCTTGGCCGCCTTCGCGCCGATGCCCGGCAGCAGGTCGAGCTGGTTGGCGGTGGCGGTGTTCACGTTCACCACGCCGCTGAGCTCCTTCTTCGTCTTGGCCTTCGCCGCCAGCGCGCTGCCCGCGCCCATCGTCAGCACCGCAACCGCCACCCACGACATCCACTTCGTTCCGTTGTTGGTCTTCATGATCAGAGAGCTCCCATGACTTCGTTGTTGTTGGTCTGCGCCGACGAACCATTCGCCTGCGTGTTCTTGTTGTTGTTGCTGTCGCGGCGGTCCTCGAGCGCTTCACGCACGTGAAGCTTCCCGTCGAGCGGGAGCACATCGAGGTACACGTTGAGGCTTCCGTCGCGGTTCACCCACGCCGAGCCCGCCTTCACCCACACCGACTTCTTCTCGCTCTGCTCCAGGGTCTCCTTGATGGAGAAGACCTGGTACCGCTTGCCGGGCACCATGCTCGGCCTCCTTGTTTGGACCGGCGTGAGTGCCGGCGTGCAGGGGGCTAGAGCAGCTGGTGTGCCAGCCGCGGCGCGTGCAGATCAGGAGGTTGGCGCGAGGGGGCGTGTCAGCCGCACGATGCGGCGTAGACGCTCCGGTTCGTCTCTCAGCGTCAGAGAAGGCTCAGTCGAACTCGTAGCCGGCTTCGAGCTGGTGGCGCAGAGAGAGCTGGTACACGTGGGTCTTGGTGACGGCGTACAGCACGAGGTGTTCGCCTCCGACCAGCTCACGTACGTCGTCGGTGCGCAACCGCGCGGCGATGTGCCGAATCAAAGCGCGGGCCTGCGGTGCTTCTCTGCTGGGCTGAAAGGGGCGCCCGAGGCCAGGGCGGGAGCTGAGCCGCGCCAATGAGGCTTTCAACGCGCTGACGAAACCATCGAAGCGCTCGTCGCCGACGTAGCGCTGAATGCGACGGAGGTCTTCGCGCAGGTGTCGGGTGAAGACGAGCGAGCGGTTAGCCACGTCGCCTGGCCTTGCGACGCGTCGTCGTCTCTTTCGTGACTTCGGAGAAGAACGTGTCGGCAGTCATGACTCGTCCTTCATCGATGTCCTCGAGGGAGGCCATGACGCTCGTGACCAACTCTCGCTCGCCTTGTTCGCGACGCATGCGCCGGTACTCGTCGAGCTGTTCAACGTCGATGAGCGCGGCCCAGGCATGCCCGTTGCGCGTGATGATCTTCGTCTCGCCGGCTCGCACCTCGTCCAGCAGCTCCGGCAGCCGTGCTCGCGCCTCACTGATGGGGATGATGTCGGTCGAGTACTTGATGGGCATGTACGGATGTACGCCCTGCTGTACGTCGGTCAAATCAGTTGAGCTCGAACACGGAGCCGTACGTGAAGCTCGAGCCGACAGGGTGCACGACGTCAGTCGAGCAGGAACGTGTACGCGTAGGTGAAGGTGTAGCCGACGGCCTCGCCGGCCTTCATCGCGGGCTTGAACTTGAACCGCCGCATCGCGTCGCGCGCGGCTTCGTTCAGCCCGTAGCCGGGGCCCGAAATGATGGTGGCCTGGGTGACGGCGCCGGTCTCGTCGGTGGTCACGCGCAGGCGCACGGTGCCTTCGATGTCGTTCTTCTTCGCCTCGGGCGGGTAGTCGATTTTCACTTCGCCCATGAGCTGCGGCTCGGAGTCGGCGCTGCCCGGCGGGGCGTACTTCTTGGCGGCGTAGGCCTTCACGCTCGCGGGGTCGACGACCTTGTCCGACGCCTTGCCATAGGTCGTGTTGCCGACCTGCACCGCGAAGCCACCGGTCGCCGTCGTCGAGTCCAGCGTGACGCCGATGACGATGGGCACCGGCTCCTGCGGCACGTCTTTCGGAGGTTCCTGATTCGGCGGCGGCGGCGCGTCTTCTTTCGGAGGCGGCGCTTCGGCCTTGGCGACGAGCTTCTGCTTCACCTTCACGGGCTCGATTTTCACCGGCTCGGGCTCAGGTGGTTTCGGCGGCTCCGGCTCTTCGACCTTCGGAGGCGGCGGCTCGTAGAACTCCATCTCGACGCGGGTGTTCATCACGCGAGGAGGCGGCGAGCTGGGCATCGCCACGAAAGACACGCCGTGCGCGACGACAGACGCCAGCAGCAGGCCGACGAAAATCCAGCCGTTCGGCTCATCTTGTCGTTCGAACTGCGGCTGAGCCATTGAACTCACAGCATCCAAGTAACGCCCGGAGGCGAGACCCGGTTCCTTGTCACGGCGAAGCGCTGGGCTTCGCCTCTTTCTGAATATTGAGCGCGAACTTCGCGATGCCGGCGCCCTTCACCATGTCGATGAGGTTCATCACCTTGCCGTAGTTGAGCGACTGGTCGGCGCTGATGATGGCGCGCACCTCTTTGTCCTTCGCGACCGCTTCCTTCATCTTGTTGAGCAGCGGCTCTCCGGAGATCTCCACGCCGTCGAAGTAGATCTTCGCGTCTTTATCCATCGTGAGCATGACGGGCGTTTGCACCGTCTTCGCTTCGGTGTTGGCCGCGCGAGGAAGGTCGACCTCCACCGTCTCCTTCACGATGAAGTTCGCCGTCACCATGAAGATGATGAGCAGCACGAGCACGATGTCGACCAGCGGGGTGACGTTGATGCCCGTAATTTCGTCGCCGTCGTCGTTCGCCGAGCCAGCCATCGCTCACTTCCCCGTCGCGCGAAGGTGACCGACGAGCGCGTGACCCAGCGCCACCGAGCGCGCCGCGGTGTTCTTCACCGAGCGCTGCAGAATGTTGTACCCAATGACCGCCGGGATCGCGACGGCGAGGCCGACGGCGGTGGCCACGAGCGCTTCAGAAATACCGGCCATGACCGTCGACTGCACTTCAGCGCCCTTCGCGCCCGACATGCCGAGGTCCTTGAACGCCTTGATGATGCCGATGACGGTGCCGAACAGGCCGATGAATGGCGTGTTGCTGCCGAGCGTGCCGAGAATCGACAGGAAGCGCTCGTAGCGCGGGCGCTCACGGGCCAGCGTGGCGTTGACGATTTCTTCGACGGTGTCGGGGCCCTTCTCGACCGAGTCGATGCCCTCGCGCAGCACCGCGGCCTCCATGCCCGACTTGCCGTTGATGGCGCTCTTCACCGAGGCGATGTCACCCTTCGCGAGCTGCAACAGAATCGCGTCGCTGTTCGGCAACGAGCGCGTCGAAAAGTAGATGCCCCGCTCGAGCATCACGGCGATGGAGATGACGGACAGCGCGGCCAGCAACCACAGCACCCACTCGGCGTCACCGGTGAGCGTGGCCAGCAGCTTCGTCGTGAGCCAACCCTGATGCGGGCCGGGTGCTGCTTGCGCCAACAAGAGAAACGGAGTCATGGAACCTGAAGTAGCAAAGGGCTGAAAGAAAACGATGATCTCGTAAGGCTGATGCCGAATGTCAACGGAAACGCGCGGCGGCCTCACGTAACGAAAGAGCCGCGTCTCTGATTTCCAGCAGGCGCTGCGACGGGAGCTCCACGGGCGTTGCCATGGGCTCACCTAGACCCGTGTCTCGCTGCTGTTTCAGCATGTTGAGAATGAGCCCGCGCAATTCGTCGGCGTTCTCGAGGCCCACCAACGTCACCAGGTGCGAGTTCTCGGCGCCGGGCGTGTTGTCGGAGCCGGCCGTCGAAATCGTCAGCGACTTGAAGCCGAACAAGCGCTCCAGCGGGCCCTGCGTGACCTCGAGGTTCTGCACGTTCGCGTAGCTCAGCGTGACTTCTTCTTTCTTCCACGCGCCTTGCGCCACGCGCAGCGAGCGATCTCCCACGAGGTAGTGGCGCACCTCGAAGTCGACGCGCGTGGTGACGAGCGCGAGCCCGATGACGAAGAACTCGACGGCGAAGAGCAGCAGCGCCAGCGCCACGCCCCAGCCCTTCAACTTCGCCATCAACGCGATGATGGCGATGCCGAAGCCCACGAACTGGTTCAAGAAGCCGAACATCGTCTGCAGGTAGCGGTAGCCGAGCCACTTCTCCGACGGCTTCAAGCTGCGCACCAGCGAGCTGCCTTCGGGCAGGTGCGGTGGCGTGAAGTCGACCTTCAGCAGCGGCAGGAAGAGCGGCTTGAGCAGCTTGAGGAGCGTGTCCACTTACGACTCCTTCTTCTGCAGCGCGGCGGCGGCGTCACGGAGCGCGTCGCGGATGTCGGTGAGCACCGCGTCGGTCGTCTCGGCGTGCGGTGTTGGCTCGCTCGCGTCAGGCCGAACTCCGCGCATCTTCGCGTAGAGGTAGTCGCGAATGGCGTTGAACTCGCGCACACCGACGATGGTGAGGTTGCCCGCGCCGCCTGCACCCGCGGTCTGCACGGTGACGGTGCCGATGCCGAGCCATCGCTCCACGATGTTCTGCGAGAGATGAATGTCCTGCATGCGTGCGTACGTCAGCTGCATCTCGCGGCGAAAGAGAACGCCGTAGCCCATCGACACGCCGGTCGGCTCAAAGCGGTACCAGAGCGTGTGGTAGCGGAAATAGAGCGGTACGAGCACGAGCGGCGCGGCGCAGAGAAACGCGAGCGCGGTGAAGAAGTAGAGCCAGAGCAGTTCCTTCTGGGGGCGAACGATGGCGTGCACACGTTTTTCAAGCACGGAGAGGTCAGCGGCGTTCATGAGCGGCACCGTACCTAAACTGCTTCTGCTGAGTCTGTGCGCGGTGACGTCGTCGGGCTGCGCCACGCTGTGGACGGTCTTCGAGGTCACTGGCGTCGACTGGCGGCAGGGCGAAGTTCAGAAGACGACTCCGCTCGGGCCCGAAGAGAAGCGGCTGCAGGTGCAGGGTGAGTACGTCGCGCCGCCGCCGGTGATTGCGCAACCCGTCGACGCGCCGCCGCCGATGCCGGGCGTCGTCGTCGTCGAGCCCGCACCGCAGCCGATGGAGGGCCGACCATTTCCGCGGGGCTCGCTGCGGCTCAAGTGTGAAGAGCAGGCGCGCGTCACGCGTGAGCGGGTCGACGAGACGTACTTTCGTTACGACGGCGTGTGGAAGGCCATCACCGCCTTCATGTTCATTTCTGAAGCGGCCATCGCGAGCCTCCTCATCTGGGCGTCGACGAATGAGCCGGGGAGAATCGACGGCGTTCCGCTCGGCGTGGGCATCGGCTTCGGGCTCGACGCCATCGGCACGGCGATTCTGTTCTGGCACGGCCCCGAAGAGCGCAAGAAGTCGTGGGAGCAAGACGGCCAGTGGAAGGTGACGTCTCGCGAGTGCGCGTCGCCGTTGGCCGTCAACGTCTCGACGGGGCAATTTCCGGTTGAGAAAGACGGCACGGTGCCGGGCCTCGGCGAGTGGATGCTGCAGCACGTGGTCGACAGCGAAGCCTCGTCACTCGACTTTCAATTCGGCCCGAGCGTCGTGCCGTGGCGGCCCGAGGTGCTCGAGAAGTGTGAGTGGGCGACGCAGGCGCAGTCGCCCGCACCGTTTTGTCGTTGGGCCAGCGGCTGGCGCGCGCCGACGGTGGCGACGATTCCACTGCCGTGACGAGGTTCATCTGAGACTGTCAGGCAACGTGCCGAGGTCCACGACGCCTCCAGCCGGCACGTCGATGATGCGCTCGTGGCGAACTTCGTCGTCACCTTCGACGACGACGAGCAGGTGCCGCCCGGGCGCGACCTCGCGGGTGATCGGCTCGTCGAGCGCGGGTTGCGGAGTTCGGTCGAGGTAGACGAACGCTCCTGCGTCGGCGTTGAGCTGAAAGGTGATCTGCCCGTGGCGGCCGAGCGTGAGCACCGGCGCGTACAGCCCCGCGTCAGCTGGAATCACGTCACAGACCGCGACGTCGTCGAAGTCGATGCAGGCGATCGCCTGCTCTTGCATCAGGCCCGGCATCACGACCTGCGTCTCGACGAACGCTTTGACGACGAAGTGAGTCAGTGAAGTGAGCTCCAGGCTCGCGCCGCGCGGAGAAACTGCAGGTGCGTTGCGCAGCTGCGGCGTGAAGTTCGTCGCTTCGCCGAGCGTCACGTGCGCGTCTTCCTGCGAGATGCCCGCGCTTCCTCCGAAGGCCCCGATGCCGACGTAGACGTGCTCGATGGGCGAGACGAAGTCGCACTCGCCGCGGCCGTCGTCGTCGAGCGTCGTCGTCTCGTCGCCGCAGGTGTACCAGGCGCCGGCGGCGCGACCGCCGTCAGGCATCGTGGCGGTCACGTGTACCGGCGTTCGCGGCGTCGGCGTGTTCCGTGGTGCGAGCACGCGTTGAAAGAACCCGAGCCCAACGGGAACTTCGAGCACCGCGTTCGTCGCTGCTGCATCGGCGAACAGCGAGAGCTTCATCGGCCGCGCGCCCGTCGAGCGCAGCGGTGAGACGACGATGCTGTGCGCTCCGGGGGCCAGCTCGATGCGCGCAGACGTGAGCACCTTCAACACGCGCTCGCCGTCGACGCGCACGAGGTGAAGACCGCTCGACGCGCCCCCGGCCCTGTCGACGAGGCGGAGCTCGAGCGCACCCGCCGCGACCCGACGTGTTCTCGGGAAGAACACCGCGAGCAGGATCAACGACACCACGACGGTTGCGACGACCCAGCGCACGCCACGAGCGTAGGTGTGGGCTCGCGCTTGTGGCGGCGATTCCACGCGCTCAGGCCGCGACCCGTCGTTTCTGCGGCGCTGACAGAAACTCGAGCACCGCGCGTTCGGTGTCGGTCAGCTGCTCGAGCTGCCGTTGCCCGGTCGGCAGCACGAGCGCGCCTTCAGTGAATGCGCCGATGACCCGTGGGTGGATGTACGAGCTGCGACAGACCGCTGGCGTGTTGCCGAGCTTGTTCGCGACGTCGCGCACCATCGCCAGCACGGCGCGCTTCGTGGGCTCTGCTTTGAACGTGACGAGCTGACTTGCCGCCATCACCGTCGCCGCCCACGTGCGGAAGTTCTTCGCCGTGAAGTCTTCGCCCGAGAGCTCACGCAGGTACGCGTTCACGTCGCGAGAATCGACGATGTGTTTGCGGCCGTCGGCGTCGCGCCAGTGGAAGACTTCCCGCCCGGGAATCGCGAGCAGCGCCTTGACGATGCCGGCGAGCTTGCGGTCGACGAGGTCGACGACGCGACCTTGCCCGCTCTTGCCGACGAACTCGAAGTGCACGTTCGTGCCGCGCACCGTGACGTGTGACGAGCGCAGCGTGGTCAGGCCGTAGTGCTGGTTGGCGCGCGCGTACTCTTCGTTGCCGACGCGAATGAGCGTGCGCTCGAGAAGTGCGACGACGGTCGCGAGCACCTTCTCGCGCGTCAGGCTTCGTGCGCGCAGGTGTCGCGCAGTGGCGGCACGAATCGCGTGCAGCGCGGCGCCGAACTTGGCCATGCGGCTGAACTTGGTGGCCTCGCGGTGGGCGCGCCACGTCGCGTGGTAGCGGTACTGCTTGCGGCCCTTCGCGTCGCGGCCGGTGGCTTGAAGGTGGCCGCGCGCGTCGGGGCAGATCCACACGTGCTCCCAGGCTGGAGGAATCGCCAACGAGGCGATGCGCTGGAGCTGCGCGGGTTGGCGAACGCGCTGGCCGGTGGCAGTTCGGTACTCGAAGCGCTTCTTCCCTTTGCGGATGCGCGCGATGCCCGGCGTGCTGTCACTCGCGAGCACGAGGCCCAGCTTTCGAGCGTGGCGCGCGTCGTCGAGCGAGAGAGGCGGTGTCATGGCGCAGCGACTGAGTGCGAGCGATGTGCCACGTGGCAATCGAGCGGAATGACGGCGTCCAGGTGGCGGGAGTGTGGCGGGCGTGCGTGCACGTCACACGTTTGACTCAGGCGGGAGGTGTCGCGTTGGCGGTGAAGTGTGCGGCCTTCTACGAGGGCTGAATGAAGCGAGCCTTCGTCGCAGTGGCGGTGCTGATCAGCGCGTGTGGTCCGGTTCCTGTCGAAGAGAACACCGGCGGTGGTGCGGCCACTACAGGTGGTGGTGCAGCTACTACGGGTGGTGGTGCTGCGACCGGTGGCGGTGACGCGACCGGCGGTGGTGACGCGACCGGTGGTGGTGACGTGACCGGCGGTGGTGACGCGACCGGTGGTGGTGACGCGACCGGTGGTGGCTCTGCAGTCGGCGGAGGTTCTGCGGTCGTCGGCGGAGGTTCTGCAGTCGGCGGCGGTTCTGCAGCCGGCGGCGGTTCTGCAGCCGGCGGTGGTGCCGCTGCCGAACCGTGCGTGACGAGAATCACCTACGGCTCGGCGTGGTTGCGCGCTCCGAACCACACGGCTGACTACGACGACGTCGCCGGAGTCGTGACGTGGAACGGCGCGTGCGAACAAGACTCCGCAGGCAACTCCGTCGCGACGCTCTCGAATGGTTGGCGCCCGTACTTCTCGGGCCGCAGCGGCTGCGTCATCGCGATCGATCAACGCGGCGCGTGTCCCTCCGCAGCACCGGCGAGCTGCCAGACGCGCATCTCCTACGGAGACACCTGGTTCCGCGCGCCGGGCCACCCCGCTGACTACGACGACGTGAACGACACCGTGACGTGGGACGGCGTGTGTCGGACCTCCGGCAGCGACGGCGTCGCCGTGCTCAGCAACGGGTGGACGCCCACCTTCAACGGTGCAGGCAACTGCGAAATCGCGCTGCGGTATCGCCAATGCGGCGGCCTCTACGCGAACGCGGTGGTGCCGACCGACTGCCCTGACCCGGGCGTCTTGAAAGCCGGCAACACGTACTTCATGGCCTGCACCGGCGGAGGCGCGAACAAGTACCCGATGCGTCGCTCCACCGACCTCGTGAATTGGACCTCAGCCGGTCACATTCTGAGCGCTGCCTCAGTTCCCGCGTGGGCCGCCCGCGACTTCTGGGCGCCAGAGCTGCACAAGGTCGGCAACACCTACGTCGCGTACTTCAGCGCGCGGCATAACAACGGCATCTTCGCCATCGGCACCGCCACCGCGACGAACCCCGGCGGCCCGTACACCGCGCAGTCACAGCCGCTGCTGCAGACCGGGAGCCCCGGCGTCATCGACGCGCACTTCTTCCGTTCGCCGACAGGCCAGAACTATTTGCTGTGGAAACCCGACGGCAACGCCATCGGCCAGACGACGCCGATTCGTATTCAGCCGTTGTCTGCAGACGGTCTCTCGCTCACCGGCACTGCGGTGACGTTGCTGACGAACACGCTCGGTTGGGAGGGTTCGCTCATCGAAGGGCCGTGGATGATCTACGAGGGCGGCTACTACTACTTGTTCTATTCAGCGAACGGCTACGCCTCGAACGCTTACGCAGTCGGCGTCGCGCGGTCGACGTCGCCGACCGGCCCGTTTACGAAGAAGGGCGCCCCGATTCTGGTGACGCGCGGCGCGTGGGCGGGGCCGGGGCACGGCTCCATCGTGAAGGGGCCGCGCGGCGACTGGGTGCACGTGTACCACTCGTGGCGCGCAGGGCAGGTCGGCTCGTCGGGGCGAATGGTGCTCGTCGACAGAATCAACTTCTCCGGCGGCTGGCCCAACATGATCAGCGCGCCGTCGCGAGGCTCGCAGCCGCTGCCGTAGTCACTGCACGGTGTAGGTGAGCCCCGTGTCGGCGTTCTGACAATTCTGCCCGCGCACCTGCACCGGGTAGGTGCCCGGCGGCAGCCCCGAGAGGTAGCCGACGAACGCCTCGCGCGCGCCGGAGTACGTGCCGTTGGTCAACGCGCGACCACCGATGACGACGTCGAGCGCGCGCTGCAGGTTGGTGCCGGTCACCACGACGGGGTCCCCTTCGCTCGTCGGCGCCGTCACGCCTGTCACCGTCGGCGACGGCAGCGACTCATCACACACGTAGTACCGGAACTGCTCCCACGCCTGCGCGCCGCGGTTGTCTCGCACCACGAGCCACAGCTGCCCGCCGCGACGTTCGGGCACGGGGTCTTCGGGGAACTCGGCGGAGCCCGGCGCGAAGAACGTCGTCGCGTCGGGCGAGGTCACGTCGAAGCGCTCCTGACTGAAGCGCCCGCCGATGGAGTACCAGGCGCCGACGACGAGCTCCTGCTTCTCGACCGGGCCCGACGGCTGCTGCTCGACGTAGTGCTCGCGCGAGCTCTCGGGCACCGAAACGCCCAACTGCACCTTCTGGCCCGCCGTCACCTGGAGCCGCGCGCCGACCGGCAGGTTCTGCCCGTCGAACGTGAGGTTGCTGATGACCGGGTTCAGGTTGCGACCTTCTGTCTTCTCGCTCACCAGAATGCGCGAGAGCGCGATGGCGGCCGGTGTCTCTTTGTTCTCGATGCGGCGGAACACCGCGCCGAGCTCATCGCCCATGGCCGAGATGTCGACCTCTTCGGCGACGACGATGGCCATCACCACCGCCACGCTGCCGTTTTTCCGAATGGGGTCGTCGGGGCCGAGCACGCTGAACGGGTCGGGCCCGGTCGCGTAGTTCGCCGACGCCGCGCCGAAGCCGAGCAGCTTGAGCCCCGGCGGGTACTCGGTGATCAACGACGGCTTGATGAGAATCGACGCGTCGTTGCAGGCGCTGCGGTTCATGTCGAGCGGGTCGGGCTCACAGCCAACCCAGATGATGGTGCTCGGCAGCCCGATGCGCGACGGGTCTCCGTAGAGCACCTCGACGCGGCTCGTTTCACCGGGCGCGACCTCGGGCGGCTCGGCGCGAATGGCCATCACTCGCAATGAATCAACCAACGTCTCTGGCGTGAACTGCGCGCCGCACGACGCGCACAGAACAGCACAAACAAGAAGGAAGGAGCGCCTCACCACTCACCTCGCAGGCCCAGCGTCGGGAGAATTGGAATGCCTGTCACGTATGCCGACTGGGAATAATTGTGATTGTAATAGAGCGCTTCGGGGTTCTGCTGGTTGGTGACGTTCTGCACGTCGACGTAGGCGACCAGCGTCCACGCGTCGAAGACGAAGCGCTTGTCCAGGCGCGCGTCCAACTGGAAGAAGTCGGGCAGGCGTTGGCTCCATGGCAGGCCCGGCAAGGGCACGGTGTAGTTGCCGCTCGCGTCGAAGAGTGAACCCAGAATCGGCGTGACCAGCGGGCCCGACGAATAGCGGAAGCGCAGCCCGAGGCTCAGGTTCCACGGCAACGAGAAGCTGCCCACCATGATGAGGTTGTGAGGTTGGTCCAACGGGCCGGGCGCGAACTGCACGCCACCGAAGTAGTCGCGCTCGAAGCGGCTCAAGCTGTACGCGACCCAGCCGGTGAAGAAGCGCGTGGGCCGCACGCGAAAGAGGAACTCGGCGCCGTACGCGCGGCCGTAGCCGGTGCTGGTGTAGCGGCCTTCGTTGCCGGCGATGGCGATGTCGCTGCCTTGCCCGCTCGCGAGCGTCTGCCGCGCCTGGTTGAAGAGCGGCTTGTAATAGCCCTGCACGTCGAGCTCGAAGAGGTCGAAGAGCCGCGCCTCGACGCCACCCATGAAGTGCCACGCGCCTTCCGGCAGCAGGTTCGGGTTACCGAAGACCGGCGAGAGCTGACCCAGGCGGTAGTCAGGCGGCTGTTGGTACATGGCCGCGCCGCCCTTGATGGCGAGCTGCGGAATGATGGCCCAGCGCGCCGAGAGCCGCGGGTTGACCCACATCTTCTTCATGGTGCCGAGCTCTCCGTCGAGCCGAAGGCCGCCGCGAATCTGCAGCGACTCGATGGGCGTCCACGTGGCGTCGACGAACAGGCCGGGCTCGACGTAGGTGCGCGTCTCGGTCTGCGCGATGAGGCGCCGCGTGATGTACGGGTCGGGCAGCTGGTTCGCCGAGAACGGCGGCGGCTGCTGCGCGTCGAGCAGCGCGGGCGTGATGAGCAGGTCGAGCCCGGTGCCGATGACCAGCTTCGCTTCGGGAATGTCGATGCGGAAGCGCTCGCGGAACTGCAGCGGGAACTGCGTGGCGCGGAAGAAGATCTCACTCGTCGCGCCCTGCTGCTCGGAAATGTCGAAGCCCACCGAGTTGCGCGAGATGAAGGTGACGCGGTCTCCGAGGCGTTGATCAATGCCGACGACGAAGCGGTTGTAGAGCTGCGCGTTGCCCGACGCGCCCTGGTTGCCTTCGATGTCTCCGTCGGCGAACGGGTTGGGGCGCAGAAAGGCCCAGCGGTCTGACGAGCCGAACACGGTGATGAAGACGCGGTTCTTGCTCGTGCCTTCGCGGCGCTCGGCGCGCACCTGGTAGTCCCAGAACTGCGGCGCGCGCGCGAAGCCCAACGCCCGCTGCGCATCTTGCGGCGCGAAGGTGTTGATGGCGAAGGGCACCGTGAACTGCGCGAGGCCGAAGCGGCCGGCGGCGGCGACGCTCCAGGTGTCGCTCACCGGTGTTTCGACGTGCGCCGAGACGTCGAAGAAGTTGATGTCGAGCGAGCCGTGAAAGCCCTTCTTCGAAGGGGTCTTCACGTCGGCCTGAATGAGGCCGCCGATGCTGCGGCCATAGTCGACGCCGAAGTTGCCGGGCTGAAACGCGATGCTCTCGATGGTGACCGAGTTGAACGTCGCGTTGAGCCCCGCGAAGTGGAAGAGCTGCGGAATTTGAATTTCGTCGACGTAGACGCGCGAGTCCCACGCCTTGCTGCCACGCACCACGAGCGCCGCGCCGCCGAACGGTGAGCGCGCGACGCCGGGCAGGTTCTGCACGACCTTGAACGCGTCGTTGCGCGCGCCGGCCACCATGCGGAACTCCTGTTGCGTGAGGCGAACCTGCGCGACCTCGCGGCGCTCTCTGGTGCCGCGCACCACGGTGACGTTCGGGTCTCCGCTGGAGCGAATGGCGTAGCGAACTTCGGTGCGCTCACCGGCCTTCACTTCTTCAGTCGACGTGTACGGCTCGAAGCCCTGCGCGGTGACTTTGAGCGCTGCGGGGCCGGGCGGTACGTCGGCGAACTCGAAGTGACCTGTCTCGTCGGAGTCGGCGATGCGTTCTCCGAGGGTGACTTGTGCGCCGACGATGGGCTCGCGCGTGCCAGCAGTGGTGAGCGTGCCGCTCAGGTTGACGACGGGAACACCGGCGTCGAGCTCCAGCGGTACTTCGATTTCCTGCTGCTGAATCAAGAAGTGGCTGCGGTACTGAATGCGCACCGGAATCGGGTTGCCGTCGTACTCGGCGGGCGTGAACTCGAGTTGCTGCGCAGCGTCGATGGCGGCCGCGTCGAAGTCGGCGCCGGCGGTCTCGACGACGTTGACCTTCATCACCTTGCCGTCGACGCCGATGTCGATTTCCAGCAGCACCGCGGCCGCAGTCACACCGGCGTCGGCCTGCGACTCGGGGAAGACGGGCTCGACCTGCTTGAGCAACGTGGGTGGTTTGGGTTGGGTCTGCGCGAACGCAGAGACGGCCAGCAGCGTCAGCAGCAGGGCGATGGCGCGAAGCACGGGTGGCCGTGTAGCCCGAACGCGCGGCGCCTGAAACGACCTCCGACGATGCGCGCATGACGTGAACGTGTGGGCCTCGGTGTAAGCGCCATCGCGCACAGCTGGTTCTGGTGACGTTCGTCGGTGCGCGCGGCGGGTCGCCGTCGGCAGTGTTGAGGAGTGATATGCGTCAGGCCGTGTGGGTTCGGGCGTGGGCTGTCGCGATGGCGTTGATGGCCGCGTTGGCGTTCGGCCAGGACACAGGCTCGGCGACTCCGGTGCTGGTGCAGCCGTCTCCGGTCATCTGGCCGGACGATGCCGGGCCAGGCGGCGACGTGGAGCTGCTCATCACCATCGATTCGTCAGGGCGCGTGGTCGACGCACAAGTCGAGTCGGCGCCGGGAGCGGCGTTCGCCGCTGCAGCCGTTGAGGCCGCGCGTGAGCTCGTCTTCGCGCCTGTCCTCCAGGACGGTGGCGCGGTCGGGGTGGTGCTCGTCTGGAGGTATGCCTACGACGCTCCGTTGCGCCTCGCCGACGCCGGCCTCACCAGCCTCACCGGTCGCGTGATGACGAAGGGCACCCGAGATGCGACGCCATTCGCGCGTGTGGCGCTCATTGACGGAGGCTTCGTTGAAACAGACGACGAGGGCGTCTTCACGCTCGAAGTTCCGACAGGTCCTGTCCAGGTCGAGGTGACGGCTTCGGGTCACCAGAAGGAGGTGTTCACCGAGTCGCTCTCGGCGGGGCAGACGGTGAAGGTCATCTACCGCCTCGAACGCACCTTCTTGCGCCCCTACGAGACGGTCGTACGTGGCGAGGCGGATCGCGCCGAGGTCTCGCGCATCACCCTCACCGACGCCGAACTGCACGACACCGCGGGCACGGGAGGCCAGCCGCTGCGGGTGGTGATGTTGCTCCCGGGTGTGGTCGCGCCTGCGTCTGGATTGAGCTACCCGATTGTGCGCGGTTCGCTCCCGGCCGCCACGGGCTACTTCCTCGACGGCGTGCGAATGCCGCAGCTGTACCACCTGCTGGCAGCGAACTCGGTGGTGCACCCCGATTTCATCGACCGCATCGACTTCTTCGCCTCGAACGCACCGAGCCGCTACGGCCGCATCTCTGGCGGTGTGGTCGCGGCACAGGTCGCGAAGGCGCGAGACGATCGCGTCCACGTCACCATCGCGACCGACCTCCTCCAATCGAACGCGTTGCTCGAGGTGCCGATTCAGGCCACCGGCACGAACCTCACGGTAGGAGGCAGTGCGAATTACGCGGGCTGGTTGCTGGGGTTGCTCTCGGAGGCCAACCTCTTCGGTGGCAACAAGCCGGTGCTCGAGTCGTACGACTATCAAGTTCGCGTCGAGCAGAAGCTGGGCAAGGGCAAGCTGCGGTTGCTGGCGTTCGGCTCGACCGACCTCGCGGGTGTTCGCGGGCGTACGACGTATCTGGCCACCTCACGCTTTCACCGCATCGATTTGCGCGCGCAGTACCCGGTCGGGCCTGGCGTGCTCGAGGTGGCCAGCAACGTGGGTTGGGAGACGATGGGCGTCACCGTCGCCACTCCGCCCGACAGCGGCGGTCACTTCAACCTCGACCGATTCACCTGGACGGGCCGCGCGAGCTACCGCGTGGAGGTGAACGAGCATCTCCAGCTCAAGGTGGGCTTCGATTTCGAGCGTCAGCTCTCAGACATCGAAAACACCATGGGCGTCGGCACCGGTGGTGACGTGCTGCGCCAGCCTCGCGTGATGGGTGTCTTCACCGGCACCTTCGCCGAGGCTGCGTTCTTCTGGGGCCAGTGGACCGTCGTGGGCGGCGTGCGTATCGACACCTGGCACCTGCCGCCCGATTTCACCCTCGTCTCCGCAGACCCGCGGCTCGACGTGCGCTTCAAGCCATTCGAGACGCTGACCCTCAGAGCGAGCGCGGGTCTCGCCCACCAGGCGCCGATGTTGCTCCTCTCATTGCCCGTCTCTGACACGGCCGCGTTGAAGAGCGGTCTGCACGAGGTCGGGCAGTTCAGCCTTGGCGCCGTCGGCGTGTTGCCGTGGGGTGGCCTCGAGCTGTCGGGTGACGTCTTCTACAATCACATCTTCCAGGCGAGGGAGCGGAGCCTGCTCGAGTTTGCCACTGGCATCTCATCGCTTGACGATCGCTTCATCGGTGCTCGCTGGGGACGCGCGTACGGGCTCGAGCTGATGTTGCGCCTGCCTCAGCAGGGGCGCTTGTTTGGCTGGCTTTCGTACACGCTGATGCGCAGCGAGCGCATGCGTCGCTTCGTCATCTACGACGCGAATCAGTCGTATGCGACAGACACCACCGCGATGCTGCCGTTCGCGTTCGATCAGGCGCACACGCTCAACCTCACCGTCGGCTACCAGTTGCCGAAGGGTTACAAGGTGAGCGCGTCGGTTCATTTCAACACCGGCCGACCCGAGTCTGGCGAGTTCAGCTCGCGGACGTCACGGTTGGTCGAGAACCCGACGACGGGTGCGCGGCGGTGGGCTGTCGTCCCGCTCAGCGAAGTCGACCGTCTGCCCGCGTATGCGCGGCTCGACCTGCGCGTCTCGAAACTGATCACCTTCAGCAGCTTCAGCGCCGAGCTGTACCTCGACGTGCTCAACACGCTCGGGATCCCCGAGGTGTATGGCTACGACTACACCTACTCGATGACGACTCCGTCGGAGCCCGTGAAGACGGCGTTCAGCTTGCCCATCGTCTTGCCGACCCTCGGTGTGAAGGTGACGTACTGATGCGACGACTGGCGTTGTTGCTGATGTTGGCGAGCTGCTCGAACCCCGACGAGATCTTTCCGGTGCGCGGTCTCGTGCGCTCCCCAGAACTCGTGGAAGGACAGGTGGTGCGGTTGCTGCGCAACATGCAGGTGGTGGACCCCGCTGACTTCACGAGTTGCCAGCCGTCGGCTGCGACTCCGTTCAAGGAAACGGTCACGAGCGCAACAGGGCGCTACCGCTTCGACATCTTTCGTGTGGAGGCGCAGAGTCTCTCCGGCTTCGAGAGGTACTGTTTTCGTGTCGATACCACCTTCGCTTCCGGCAGCACTGCCTCGAGCGACTTCGAGGCGATTCGCTTCGAGACGGTGGTGGCAACGCTGAGCGACTGGCGCGCCGAGCCCAGACTCGAGAACGGAACGCTTTTCTTTGAGCCGCCGGTTCCACTGCCTGACGAGTTCGCTCCCGTTCCCACCCAACTCAACCACCGCGCTCAGGTGGTGACCGGCGACGGTCGCGTGGTGTGGCAAGTCGACGATCGATTCAGGGAACCAGTGAGCTCGCGATACTTCCGAGAGCCGATGATCATCGACGGCGTTCGCCTCGAAGATTTCGCGGGCGAGGTGGTGCTCCGCGCAGAGCTACACCCGGCAGACCTGATGTCATCGGGGCTCGGCGGGACGAACCGGGTCGCACCAGTCGAGCTCATGAGCGGTACGCGGCTCGCAGTGAGCGGTGCGCAGACGCCTGTGAGTCGGGGGCTGCCGTGCCCTCCGTTCGCGGCGCCGTGCCCGTTGTCCGATGGCGACCTGACTGCCGTCGACGGCCACGCAGCGCAGGCTGTGAGCTTCGAGCTCCCCGCGCGACCGACGTTGTCGGCGATCGTTCTGCGCGGGCTCGAGGCTGGCAACGCGAACGTTGGTGTGCAGCTGATGCTCGAAGACGGCGGGGTGGCGACGTTGAGCGGCTATGTGCCGACCAACTCAGCCTTCGGGGAGAGCTCGATGGCGGCGCCGTTGGTTCTTCCTGACGGCGGGTTGACCATCTCCAACCCGGCGTATGTGGCGATTGCAGTCGACGCTGGCGTGGTCCTGGGCGTGACCCTCCATTTTCCCGAAGGGCTCACGCGAATTCAGGAGGTCTCGCTCTTCGAATGAACGAGAGGCTCACGCGATGCGCGCGGCCTGCTCGAAGTCGAGGCGCGGCAGTCGCGGTGGCTGATGGGTTCGATCTCCGTAGCCGAGGTTGATCAACAACACCGAATGCCAGCCCGTGCCCTTGAGCAACGTCTCGTCGACCTTCGCGCGCTCGAAGCCGCCCATGGGCCCCGCATCGAGCCCGAGCGCACGCGCGGCGTAGATCAACGCCGCAGCCTCGAGCCCCGTGTTCTGCACCATCATGAAGTCGCGCTTGTCAGCCGGCAGGTCACCCATGCGCTGCACGAGCTCCGGCCGCGACGGGAACAGCGTCGCCATCTGCGTGTGAAACTTCTCGTCCCACGCGACCACCACTGTCACCGGTGCGCGCATGGTCTTGTCGATATTGGCCGCAGAGAGCGCGTCTTTGAGCTGCGCCTTTGCCTCAGGGCTCTTCACGAAGAGAAAGCGCGCGGGGTGGCTGTTGGTCGACGTCGGGCCCAGCTTCGCGAGATCGTACAGCCGCGTGAGCAGCGCATCAGACACGGGTTCGGGCTTCCACGCATGCAGCGTGCGGGCGTCGGTGAACAGCTGCTGCAGTGACTCTTCGGAGATGGCCTTCATGGCGCTGTCAGATGCGACGCCGGGCCCGCGGTTTCAAGGAGGCGATGAGCAGAACTTTGCGCAACGGTTAGGCGACGGCTCACCGCGGCTCTCCGACCATCTGGGGGAAAATGGGGAAGGTCGGGAACCGGCCGCAGGTTAGGCTCCTCTGAACGACGCATGGCTGCTGGCGAAGAACGACGCAGACAAGCGGTCCAGGCGCGCATCTCGCGTGTGAGACGCCACCTCAACCTCGAGGTGTTGCTCAACGCCGCCGTCGGGCCCGTGTGGGTCTCCATCACGGGTTTCGTGGTGTGGCGTATTTTCGTGCAGCGAGGGGTGTGGCTGGCCGCGCCGATTGCGGTGGTGCTCGCCGCGGCGGCGACGTGGTGGCTCGCGCGCAGTCGCGCCGTGTCGCAGGAGCGCGCCGCGGTGGTGGCAGATCGTCAGGCGCAGGCGGGTGGGTTGTTGCTCACGCGGCTCGAGCTGCCGGTTGGTGAGTGGGAGCTCGCGCTCAACCAGTCGCTGCGTGACTTGCCGTTGCCCGACCTCGACGTGCGGCGGCCGGTGTCGTTGCTGGTGTTGTCGGTGTTCTTTCTCGCGGCTGGGTTGTTGTTGCCGCAGCCACGCGCGGTGAATGCGCCTCCGAACGCGGCGGCGGCGACGCGTGTTGAGGAGCTCGCTGAGAAGCTCGAGGCGATTGCGAAAGAAGAACCGGCGGATGCTGCCGCGCAGGAAGAGCTGCAGCGGTTGCGCGATGAGCTCGCCGACAACTCATTCGACGCGGCTGATTGGGAAGCGGCTGACTCGCTGGAGCAGCAGCTCGACAAGCAGGCGGCCGAAGCGTCGCGTGAATTGGAGCGCGCCGAGAACGCCGCGAAGAACCTCGAGAGCGCGTTGGCGCAGGCGAGTGAGCGCGAGTCGACTCAGCGCGAACGTGACGAGCTCGAACGCGCGTTGATGGAGCTCTCAGATGGAGCCGCAGGCAGCGGGCAGGAGGCGCTGCAGCAGGCGCTCGGCGAGAACGGTCAGCAAGGCGAGAACGGTCAGCAAGGCGAGAACGGTCAGCAAGGCGAGAACGGCAAGCAAGGCGAGAACGGCCAGCAAGGCGAGAACGGTCAGCAAGGTGAGAACGGCAAGCAACAAGGCAAAGGCGGGCCGTCGCAGTCGCAAGTGAACGAGCTCCGCAACGCGCTCGCGCAACGCCAGAAAGAGCTGTCGAAGCAGTTCAACAACGGCGGCTCGCAGCAGCAGAAGCAACAGCAGGCCGGCGGTCAGAATCAGCAACAGCGCGGCGGGCAGAGCCGAGGCGAGGGGCAAGGCAAAGGCGCCGGTGCTCAAGACGGTCACGCTTCGCGAGGCTTCGGTGGCGAAGGGCCAGACGAGGGCGGCGGCGCGCGCGAACTCGTCTTCGGCAAAGAAGCCGAAATGGACCCCGAGCGCCTCGCGTTCGAGTCGCTGCCGGAAGGCAACGGCGGCGAAGCGGGAGAGCTCCGCGGGCTTCGTGCCGCGAACCCGCGCGTGAAACCCGGCGAAGGTGGCGGCGCGGCGACGGGCACGGGGGCCTCGGGTGATCAAGCCGCCGGCTACGACGAAGGCGTCATGCGCCCACGAAATCGAGCGCTCGTTCAGCGCTACTTCGATTCGAAGTGAAGTTCTGAAGAGGGGAAACCAACGTGTCGGATCAACTGCTCACGCCGCTCGAAGTGCAGGCCGCCGGCGAGGCCATCGCGAAGCTCAAGCACGGGCTGAATCAAGTGCTGCTCGACCAGACCGCGGTGGTCGACCGCGTGACGACGGCGATCCTCGCGCGTGGGCACCTGTTGCTCGAAGGGCTTCCCGGGCTCGGAAAGACCGAACTCTGCAAGGGCCTCGCGCGCTTGATGGACTTGCCCTTCAAGCGCATTCAGTTCACGCCCGACCTCCTGCCCGGCGACATCACCGGCACCTACGTCATCGACGGAGAGACGAAGGCCTTCACCTTTCGTCAGGGCCCGTTGTTCGCGGCCATCGTGCTGGCCGACGAAATCAACCGCAGCTCGCCCAAGACGCAGTCGGCGCTGCTCGAGGCCATGCAGGAGCGCAGCGTCACCGTGCTCGGCACCACGCACGCGTTGCCGCAGCCGTTCTTCGTGCTCGCCACGCAGAACCCCATCGAGCTCGAAGGCACCTACCCGTTGCCTGAAGCGCAGCTCGACCGCTTCATGTTCCGCGTTCTCGTACCGCCGGTCGGCGCGAAGACGATGGCGGCGATCCTCACCACGCGCGCGCGCGGTCAGCCGCCGCAGCTCTCGCCGGTGACTGACGGGCCGGGCCTCGCGACGCTCTTCGGGCTCGTCGACCGCGTGCACCTGCCCGTGCCTGTCGCCGAGTTCATCGGTCGGCTCGTCGAGGCCACGCACCCCTCGAGCGCGTCGGCGCCCGACAGCGTGAAGCGCTTCGTTCGCTACGGCGCGTCACCTCGTGCTGCGCTCGCGCTCGCGGCCTCGTCACGCGCGTGGGCGCTCGCGAAGGGCAAGCCGAACGTGGGCTTCGACGAAGTGCGCGACATGGCCGGCGCGGTGCTCAACCACCGCCTCGTGCTCTCGTATGAAGCGGGCCTCGAGCGCGTGAGCGCTGAGACCGTCGCCCAGCAGCTGCTCGCGGCGGTGCCCGAGGTGCAGCGTGCTTGACGCGCTCGTCGTGGTGACGTTGCTCTCCGTCGCGCAGGTCAACCCCGCAGAGGCTGAGGCCGCGGTCGAGGCCCTCGTCTCTTCTCCGGCTGAGCTCGAAGAAGCCGAGCCGGTGGTCGGCTCTTCCATCGTCGACTACCAGATCGCGCAAGTGACCCGGCTCGAGGTCGCCGACGGCCGCACGAAGGTGTCGGTCGAGAACAACGCTCCGTCGGCGCGCTCGGGCTCGATGCCGGTGCGCTTCTTCGTCGACAACACGAGCGGCCCGACGCAGGTCATCAAGTTCGCGATTCGCGCGTCGGTGAACGGCTCGATGCACGCCGTCACGCGCAGCGCCGAAGTGAAGGCCGGCGAGCGCAGCACCGTCACCGTGCCGGTGCCACACGAGCTGCGCTACGGCTCCGTCACCGCTGAAGGTGCTGGCATCACGCAGAACGCCGGCGCGCAGATGTACTTCCAGAGCACGTACGACCCACAGCGTGTGGTGTTGTCGATTTCTCGCCCCGAGCAGTTCGAGAAGTACGTCGGCAAGGCGCCGCGCTACTCCGGTGCGAACGTGTTGGTGCACGCGGTGCCGCCGGGCGAAGCGCCGGGCGAGCTGGCGTCGTACCTCGGCTACGACGTGGTCGTGGTGCCCGACGCGGCCATCTTCGACGACCTCGATGCGTCGGCGCGTCAGGCCATCGAGGGTTACCTCGCGACGGGCGGCAACGTGCTCGTCGGCGGCGTGGTGCGCAGCCCTGCCGTCTTCCCGCTGCTCGGGCAGGCGAAGGTCGGCACCACGGCGTACGGTTTCGGCAAGTTGTTCGTGACCGACGGCCCGCCCGACGAAGACCTCAAGGTGTTTCGAGAGCAGTTGATGGTGAACCCGCAGGGTCCGGTGCCTGAATACGAGGCTCGCTACAACCGCGCGGCCGTGAAGGAGATGTTGTTGCCGCAGGCCACCGCGCCGCTCGGCCGCTTCCTCTTCATCATCGCGTTGTTCACGTTGGCCATCGGCCCCGGCAGCATCTGGGTCGCGCGTCGTCGCGGGCCCGCCGCGTTGCTCGTCACCATTCCAGGTACGGCCATCGTCACGTGTGCGTTGATCATCGGCTACTCGCTCATCGCTGACGGCTTCACGGTGCACGCGTCGACGTACGGCTACTCACTGCTCGACTCGAAGCAGCACCGGCTCATCACCGAGGGTGTCACCGCGTACTACGCGAACCTCGCGCCCACGAAGGCCACCTTCTCGTCGGGCACGATGCTCGTCGCGCCGTGGGAAGACCGCCGCGAGCGCTACGTCGCCGACCTCGATTGGCGCGACGGCCTCACGCTGGGCGGTGACTTCGTGCCGTCGCGCACCTACCGCGAGTGGGGCTTCGTTTCTGTGGAGCCGTCGCGCGCGCGCGTGGTGGTGAAGAAGAAGGGCGGGCAGTACGTGCTGCAGAACGCGCTCGGCGCGCCCATCGAGCGCGTGCTGGTGAACGTCGACGGCAACTTCTTCACCGGCGCCGCGGTGCGCGACGGCGGCGAGGTCGAGCTCACGGCGGGCAACACGCTGAACTTCTCGGGGAACGCCGCGGCGAGCCGCTTCGACGACCGCGTTCGGCAGGTGGTGGTGACGCGGCCGCTGCGACACCTCGAGTTCGTCGCGGTGCTCAAAGGTCAGGGCCTGGTGCCCGGCGGCGGCATCTCGGTGCAGCAGGGCGAGGGCGAACACTGGCTTCGGGGAGGGTACGAAGAATGAGCGCGCTGCTGCAGGTCAACGGCCTCACGCGGTACTACGGCTCGCTGCGCGCCGTCGACGACGTGAGCTTCTCGGTCGCGCAGGGCACCATTCTCGGCTTCATCGGGCCTAACGGCGCTGGCAAGTCGACGACCATGCGCATCATCGCCACGCTCGACGTGCCCACGTCGGGCGAGGTGCTGCTCGACGGTCAGTCGCTCGTGGCGCGGCCTGATCAAGCGCGGCCGCTGCTCGGGTACATGCCCGACCGCTACGGCACCTACGACGACATGACCGTCTTCGAGTTCCTCGACTTCTTCGCGCGCGCGTACCGGCTCAAGGGGCCCGAGCGGAAAGAGCGCGTCGACTCGGTGATGGACTTCACGGGCCTGCTGCCGCTCAAAGACAAGCTCACCAGCGAGCTGTCGAAGGGCATGAAGCAGCGCGTGGCGCTGGGCCGCACGTTGCTGCACGACCCACGGTTGTTGATTCTCGACGAGCCGGCCGACGGCCTCGATCCGCGCGCGCGCATCGAGCTGCGGGAGCTGCTGCGTGCGCTCGCGGCGCAGGGGAAGGCGGTGCTCATCTCGAGCCACATCCTCACCGAGCTGTCTGAAATCTGTGACACCTGCGCCATCATCGAGCAGGGCAAGCTGCTCGCGACCGGCACCGTTCAAGAGGTGCTCTCGCGCACCTCGAACGCGGCGGCCTTCAGTGAGGTCGAGCTGACGTTGTTCGTGCCCGGCGGCGCGTCGATGGACGAGGTCGGCAAGAAGGCGGAGCGCCTGCTGCTCGAGCAGCCGCTGGTCACCAACGTGAGCGTGCTCAACAGCGCGGTGCGCTTCCGCCTCGAGCTCGGTGCGGGCGAGACGCCGCAGAACAACTGGGTCGAAGAGGCGTCGGTGCGCGTGCTCAAGGCGCTCGTCTCGGCGGAGCTCCCGGTGGCGAGCTTCCGTTCTCGTGAGCACGACCTCGAAGACGCGTTCATGTCGGTGACGAAGGGGAGGGTCGCATGAGCGCGGCCGCGCCCGACGCGTTCGACCGCTTCGGTGAACAGCTCGCAGACCGCGTCAACCCCATCATCGTGAAGGAGGTTCGTCAGGGCCTGCGCACGCGCGTGTTCTGGTTGTTCTTCACGCTGATGCTGGTGGCGAACCTCTTCATCTCGCTCATCTTCTTCGCGATGAGTGACGGCATCGCGGCGCGCTCGGGGCAGGCGGCGTTCGTCTCGTACTTCGTGGCCCTGGGCTTCGTGCAGTTCTTCGTCATTCCCTACGCGGCGTACCGCTCGATGGCGCGCGAGGCCGAAGAAGAGACGTGGGTGTTGTTGACGCTCACCGGCATCGGGCCACGGCGCATTCTCGCCGGCAAGCTCGGGAGCTCGGTGTTGCAGGGCTCGCTCTACGCGAGCGCGGCGGCGCCGTTTCTTCTGTTCTCGTACTTCCTCAACGGCATCGACCTGCCGACCATCATCGTCGGTGTGGTGGTGGCCATCGGCTACCAGGTCTTCCTCGTCTCGGTTGCGGTGAGCCTCGCCACGCTCGCGGAGTCGCGCCTGGTGCGCGCGCTGTTGCACTTCGTGTTGCTGGGCACGTTGCTCTGGGGCCTGGGCATCGGCATCGGAGGCGCGGCGGCGCTCGGTGAGTTCGCGCAGAAGATCTCGTCGTCGGCCGAGTTCTGGCTCATCTCGCTCGCCGTCATCTTCGGCGTGGTGACCACGGGGCTGCTGCTCTTCGAGGCCGCCGCTGCGCGCCTCTCGCTCCCGACCGAAGACTACGCGCGTGGCCCACGCCTCACGTACCTCGCGCAGTTCACCGGCGCGCTGTTCTTCTTCTGTTGGGGCTGGGGCTTGAGCACCGACGCCGACGTGCTGACTGCGGGCGCGGTGACGTTGTCGTTCTACGCGACGCTCGTGGGGCTCTTCGTCGCCAGCGATCGCGACGGCATGGCGAAGATGCACTGGGCCACGGGCAAGCGGTTCTCGTTGCTCAAGCCCGGCGGCTTGCGTGGCTACGTGTTCGTCGTCGGCCTGCTGGTGCTCGCGGGCGCGGTCTTCGCGGGCCTCGCGCTCGCGCAAGGCACGATGCCCATGGGCTCGATGATGGTGCTCCTCGGCGCGCCCGGCTTCGCGCTGCTCATGCTCTCGTTGCCCATCGTCGTGGCGCGCGTGATTCCACACCCGCCGTGGCAGACGCCCGCGATGATCCGCCTCGTCTTCCTCGGGCTGCTGGTGCTGATGGCGGGCGTGCCGCCGCTCATCGGTGAAATCGTCAGCGAGGCCGATGACCTGTTCTTGAACGCGCTCAACCCCGTCGTGGGCCTCGTCAACCTCGAGCGTCAGTCGCACGACGCGATGCCCTTCTTGCTGCTGGTGTGGGGCGTGGCGTTGGCGGTCGCCGCGTCGGCTTTCTCGTCGCTGCGACGGCGTGACGCGGAGTGGCTCGCGTGACGACTGCTTTCACCCTCGAGCGCCTCGCCGACTCGGTGGGCCCCATCGTGGTGAAAGAAGTGCGGCAGGGGCTGCGCGCGCGCGTCTTCGCCATCTTCTTCGGCGTGTTGTTGACGGTGTGCCTGACGATGGCGCTCGTCGCCGTGGCTGAAGCCTCGAACCACGCGCGCGGCGCGTACGGGAAGGAGCTCTTCGCGGCGTACCTCACGGCGTTGGGCGCGGTGTGCTTCTTCGTCATTCCCTTCGTCGCCTTCCGCTCGATGGTGCGAGAGCTCGAAGACGAGACGTGGGTGCTGCTCACGCTCACGGGCCTCGGGCGGCACAGCATCACGCGCGGCAAGTGGGTCAGCGCGATGACGCAGTCGTTGCTCTTCGCGTCGGCGTGCGCGCCCTTCGTGTTGTTCAGCTACTTCTTGAATGGCGTCGACATCGTGCAGCTCGTCGCGGGGCTGCTGCTGGCGGGCGCGTTGAGCGCGTTGCTGACGTCGGTGGGCATCGCCATCGCCACGCAGGCGCACAGCAAGCTGGGCCGAACGCTCTCGCACTTCGTGGTGCTCGGCGTGCTCGGGGTCGGCTCGGCGTGCGGCATCGCGTTCGCGTGGGTGTTGGCCGATGAAGGGCGGCGGCTCGTCACCAGCGACCCGATTCGCAACGTGGTCCTCGGGCTGTGGCTCTTCTGCTGGGCGCTGACGTGGTTGTCACTGGAGTCGGCCGCAGCAGGGCTCGCGTTGCCCTCGGAGTCTGCGTCACGTGGCCCGCGGAAGGCGCTCGTGGGCGTCACCGTGCTGGGCCTGCTCTTCGGCCTCGCGGTGTTTCTCTCTACGCATTCGCGCGCCCGAGACGCGGTGCCGGGGCAGGTCCTCGTGTGCATGTTCCTCGCGCTGGTCGGCATCTTCGCGGTCTCGGAGCGTGATGGGTGGCCAAGGCAAGGCGCGTACGGCGGCTGGCTCAAGGCGGGCGCTGAACGCAGCTACTGGCTCGTGGTGTCGTTGCTGCTCTTGAGCACCGTCGTCTGGGGCGGGCTGTGGGCGACGCACGACGGCGGTCACCGTGAGCTGCGCGGCATTCTCGGCGCGGCGTGTTACCCGGCGCTCTACATGTCGCTCGCGGTGCTGGTGGGCCGCCTGTCGCCGCTCAAGCGCCTCGGCGAGCCGCTGGCCACGCGGCTCGGGTACGGCGCGTGTCTGGTGCTGGGCGTGGTGGGCTCGCTGGTGCTCTCGCTCGTCGTCGAAGGGAAACCCGACGGTCGCGTCTTCAACGCGCTCAACCCGTTCGTCGGGCTGGGAAACCTGGTCGACCGCAGCGGCAGCCAGATGAACGTCGCGCTGGCGGCGTGCGGCCTCGCGACGCTGGTGGCCGTGGCGCTCGCGGCCCTCACGCTGCGCAGCCGCGACGAGGTGCGGACGCGATGACGGTGCGCCTCGACTTCGGTCTCGTCGAGCGCGCGGCCACGGGCTGTGCGCTGCGGCTTCCGCGGGGCCCGCACCGCGGCAAGCTGGGTGAAGTGCGCGCGTCGTCAGTGGGCAGCAGCCTCGAGCTGCACGACTTCCGTCAGTACTCGCCCGGCGATGACCTGCGGCACATCGACTGGAACGCGGTGGCGCGCACCGGCGAGCTGTACCTGCGCGTGCGGCAAGACGAGGTGAGCCCCCGCGTCGAGGTGCTGGTCGACGCCTCGGCGTCGATGGCGATTTCTGAAGAGAAGGCAGCCCGCGCGCGTGAAGTGGCGGCGTGGGTGGTGACGCTCGCGCGCCGTGGTGGGCTCGACCCCAGCGTCATCTCTACCGGCAGCACGGTGCGCAAAGCAGGCGGGCCGTCGACGCGCGCGATGCTGGAGGCGCTGGAGTTCGACGGCCGCACTCCATTCGACGAAGCGCTGCGCCGCGCGCCTCCGTTGCTGCCGTGCGGGTTGCGCGTGGTGATCTCCGACTTCCTCTTCGAGGCGCCACCGCAGCCCTTCGCGGAGCGCCTCGCGCGCGGCGCGGCGGGGCTGGTGTTGGTGCAGGTGCTCGACGCGGAAGACGTGAACCCGTCGGGTGGTGCGGGCGCGCGGCTGACCGACGCGGAAACAGGTGAGGTGTTGGAGCGCGTGCTGACGCCCGGCGTGCTCGAGCAATACGAGGCGCGCTTCAACGCGCACGTCGGGCTGTGGCAGGCCGCGGCGCGCCGCGTTCGTGGCACGTGGGCGCAGGCGTCGGCAGAGCAGTCGCTCGACGCACTGGCGCGCCGCGAGCTGTCGTCGCTGGTGGAGCTCGCATGAGCCGGGGGCCGCGATGATGCTCGGCGCTCCCCTCGGCCTGCTCGCGCTCCTCGCGGTGCCCGCCCTCGTCGCGGCTTACTTCCTGCGCCGCCGCCAACCGCCGCGCACGGTCTCGGCGCTCTTCCTCTGGCGCACGCCTGACCAACGCGCCGAGGCCGGCCCGCGCCTCCACCGCTTCTCTCGTGAGCGCTCGCTGCTCCTCGAGGTCCTCGCCGTGCTCTTCGCGGCCTTCTTCCTCTCGGACGTGCGCTGTGGCCAGACCGCGCCCCGCCAGCACGTCGTCATCATCCTCGACGGCAGCCTCTCGATGAACGCCGCTGACGCCGTCGACCGCGCGAAGACGGAGGTCGCGCGCATCGCCCGCGCCGAGAACGCAGGCGTGCTGACGCTCATCGAGACCGGCGTGCGCCCGTCGCTCCTCGCGGGCCCGCAGCTCGAGCGCGATCGCGCGCTGGCGACGCTCGAGCGGTGGCGCCCCGCGCAGCCCGCGCACGACTTCGCGCCCGCCTTCACGCTCGCGCGAGAGCTCTCCGGCTCCGCTGAACACCGGCTCTTCTTCATCACCGACGGCCCACCCCCCGAGTCGCTCGCGCTGCTGCCCACCATCGAAGGGCGCTCCGTCGGCGAGGCCCTGGGCAACGTCGCGTTTCTCTCGGCGCAGCGCCGCGACGAAGGCGGCCGCGCGCAGGTCACCGTGCGCGTCGGCAACTTCAGCGACACCGAAAAGAAAGTCTCCGTGCGCTTCACTCCCACCGGCGCTGCCGTGCAGACCAGGGAGCTCACGTTGCCCGCATCAGGCACCGCCGTGCTGCGCGTGGGCTTCGACACCACCGGCGCCATCGTCGCGGCGCTGCCCGACGACGCGCTGCGCGACGACGGCGAGCTCGCGTTGTTGCCGTCTCCCCTCGCCGACGTGACGGTCAGCATGACGAGCGACCTCGACGCGCAGGCGCAAGCGGCGTTGCGGCGCTTCTTCGCCATCGCCCCCGGCGTGAAGCTCGCCGCGCCGGCGACGCTCACTATCGGGCCGCCAAAGTCAGGCGCGCGGTTTCAGCTCGGCGCGACGGGCACGCTCAAGTCTTTCGTCGGGCCGTTCTTTTCGCAGAAGGGCCACGCGCTGCTCGACGACGTGCAGCTCGGCGGCGTGGTGTGGACCGCCGGAGAAAACCCGCCGGGCCGCGTGTTGATGAGCGCCGGCGACGTGGTGCTGCTCAGCGAAGAAGACGACGGCACGCTGCACGCGAACCTCGACCTGGGGCGCAGCAGCGTGCAGCGCACGGTGGCGTGGCCGGTGTTGCTCAGCAACGTGGTGCGCCTCGCGCGGCTCTCGTCGCCGGGCTTCCCGCGCAAGCACCTGATGCTGGGTGAAGACACGCCGCTGGTCGCGCTCGCCGGCTCGAAGTGGGAGCTGCGCGGGGCCGACGGCGAAGCGCGACCGGTGATGGGCTCGGGCGTGCTCATGCTGCCGCCGTTGCCGCGCGCCGGGACGTGGGCGCTCGAGAAAGACGGCGAGCCGTTCGACGCGTTGGTGGTGTTGCCGCTCGACCCACGAGAATCAGACCTCCGCACGCGCGGCCCGTGGGAGCTCGCCGCGCAGAAGCCGCAGGCCTTCGCGTCGTTCGCCACCACGCACCCGCGCCCGTGGTGGCCGTTGCTGGTGGTGCTCCTGCTCGTGCTGCTCGACTTCTGGCTCACCGCCGCGCCGCGCAAGAAAGACGTGCCCGCATGACGCTCGTCTCGCCGCAAGTGCTCCTGCTGCTGATTCCGCTCGGGCTCTTCTTGTTCTTCACGGCGCGTATTTCGGGCCCGCCCATGTGGCTGCGCGTGGCGCTCGTCACGCTGCTCGTCGTCGCGCTCGCGAGGCCGGAGCTCCGACTTCGCAGCGCCGGCAGCGACGTGGTGGTGGTCGTCGACCGCTCGCGCTCGATGCCGCCGCGTGGGCAGGCGAGCGCTGAAGAGCTCATCCGACTCCTCGAGCCGCAGCGCCGCCCGGGAGATCGCCTCGGCGTGGTGTCGTTCGGCCGCGACCCGCGCGTCGAGATGGCGCTCTCGGCCGACGGGCACTTCCCCGGCTTCAACGCCGCCATCGACGGCGAGGCGTCGAACCTCTCGGCGGCGCTCGACGCTGCGGGCGAGCTGATTCCGTCAGACCGTGCGGGGCGCGTGCTCGTGCTCTCTGACGGCCGCGCCACGGGGCTCGACGCGCGCGCGGCCTCACGGCGCCTCACGGCGCGCGGCATTCCAGTCGACGTCCGCTTTCTGGGCCGTGAAGACGTCGCGCAAGACGTGGCGGTGACGTCGCTGGTCGTCCCGCCGACGGTCGCGGCCAACGAGCCGTTCTTGCTCACGGCCACGCTCAAGGCCACCTCGCCCGCGAAGACCACGCTCACGTTGTTGCGCAACGGCCGGCCCATCGCGCGCACCGAGCGCCAGCTGAACGAGGGCGCCACGGTGCTGACCTTCCGCGACCTCATCGAGGCGCCGGGCCTCGGCACCTACGAGCTGCGCGCCGTGGCCGACGGTGACGGCGTGCCTGAGAACGACCTCGGCCGCGCGGTGGTGCGCGTCGAAGGGCCGCCGCGCGTGTTGCTCATCACCGACAAGCCTGGCGGCACGCTCGCGCGCACGTTGAAGGAGTCGAACCTCGTGCTCGAGGTGCTGGCGCCCGCACCGCTGACGATGCAGCAGCTCGAGGGCGTCGGCGCGGTGGTGCTGGAAGACGTCGAGGCCGGGCGCCTCAGCGAGAGCGGCCTGCACGTGCTCGCGCAGTTCGTGAAGGAGGCCGGCGGCGGGCTGGTGATGACGGGCGGCAAGCACAGCTTCGGCGAAGGCGGCTACCGCAAGTCACCCGTCGAAGAGCTGCTGCCCGTCTCGCTCGAGGTGCGCGAAGAGCAGCGCAAGGCCGCCATCGCGATGGCCATCATCATGGACTGCAGCTGCTCGATGGGCGCGCAAGTGCCCGACGGCCGCACGAAGATGGAGCTCGCCGCAGAGGGCGTCGTCGGCGCGCTGCAGCTGCTCAACCCGCGCGACGAAGCGTCGGTGGCGATGGTCGACACCGAGGTGCACGAGCTCTTCCCCATGAGCCCCGTGGCCGGTGGCCTGCCGCTCGACAAGGTCGCGCGCGGCTTCTCGGGCGGCGGCGGCATCTACGTCGGCGTCGGGCTGCGCGAGGCGAAGAAGCAGGTGCTCTCGTCACAGAAAGAGACGCGGCACGTGCTGCTGTTCTCTGACGCGAGCGACTCCGAAGAGCCCGACGACTACTTGAAGACCATCGCCGCGCTCACCGCGCAGAACGTCACGGTGTCAGTCATCGGCATGGGCTCGCGCAGCAACTCCGACGCGAAGCTGCTCGAGGAGGTCGCTCGGCGCGGCAACGGGCGCATCTACTTCGCTGAAGACGTCACCAGCCTCCCGCGCATCTTCAGTCAGGAGACCATCGCGGTCGCGCGCTCCACCTTCATCGAAGAGCCGGTCGACACGAAGCTGGGGGCCGACCTCGCGCAGCTCGGCAAGCTGCCGACGGCCGACGCGCCGCGCATCGGTGGCTACAACCTCACGTACCTGAAGCCGCAGGCGAGCGTCGGTTTGCGCAGCGTCGACGGCAACGAAGCGCCCATCGCCACGTTCTGGCCGCGCGGTGCGGGGCGCGTGGCGGCGCTGGCCGCCGAGGTCGACGGAGAATTCACCGGGCCGTTTCGTGCGTGGGCGGGGCAGCGCGCGCTGCTGACGCAGCTCGTGCGGTGGGTGATGCCGCCGCTCGCGCTGCAGCTCGACGCGGTCGCGCGCGCGTCGTTGGTGGGGAATGACCTGCACGTCACGCTCGACTTCGACCCCTCAGCGCCACCGCCCACGGGCACGCCGACGCTGGTGCTGCTCTCGGGCGACGCGAAGGTGAAGCCGCTCGAGCTGCCCATGCGCTGGGAAGATGAAGACCGCGTCGGCGCGCACTTCGTGTTGCCGGGCAGCGGCACGTGGCACCCGGTAGTGAAGCTGGGAGACCGCTTGTTCCGCGCGCCTCCGGTGACGCTGCCGTGGGCGCCGGAGTTCGAGCCTGCGCCGGTGAGTGAAGGCAAGGCGCTGCTGTCGTCGGTGGCGAAGGCCGGCGGTGGCGTGGAGCGCCTCGCGATGGCCGGGCTCTTCAAAGAAGCGGTGGAGTCGGAGGCCGCAGTGCCGCTCGCGCCGTCGCTGCTGGCGGTGTGTGTGGCGCTGCTCGTCGCCGAGGTCTTCACGCGCCGCTTCTTGTCGGGGCCGCGGCTCCGCAGGCGCGTCGTGGCGAAGGTGGCGCCCGCGGCGGCGCCGGTGCCGACGAAGGTCGCCGCGCCGGTGGTGTCAGCACCAGCGCCGAAGCCGAGCGCGCCCGGCGTGAAGGACGCGCTGTCGGCCGCGCGAGATCGCGCGCGCAAGCGCACCGACCGTTAGGCTGCGCGGCGCAGGTCCACTCGAGGCAGGGGGTTCAACATGGCAGCGAAGGTGAAGTGGTCATCGGCAGTGGTGACGCGGGTCGGTCGTGCCGCGTTGGTGTTGGCGCAACAACATGAAGCGGTGTTGGCACCTCGTCTGGCGGCGGGGTTGGTCGACGGGTTGTCCGCAGATCTCGATGTCTTCGAGGGCAAGCGCGCGCAGGTGCCGGTTGCGCGCGAGACGCTCCGGAGCGCGACGCAGGCGCAGAACGAGGTGGCGAAGCAGGCGCAGACGTTCCTCGTCGCGGCGCGCGCCGCCATCATCCGCTCCGGGGCGTCGGCCAGTCAGCGCGCGGGGTTCGGGCTCAAGCTGCCGGTGGAGCCGCGCCGCGTCGCCAGCGTGGTGGCCGCGCTCGAGGCGTTTCTTGGCGGGGCTGCGCAGGCCCCGGAGGCCACGCGCACCGCCGGGTTGCTGACGGCGGACCTCGCGGAGGCGCAGCGGTTGCTCGCCTCGCTGCTCTCGGCAGACGCGACGCAAGAGACGAAGAAAGAGACGCGCAAGGAGTCGACCGCCGAGAGGAACCAGGCGCAGGCCCGCATCGAGCGCGCCATCGACTCCATCATCGGCGCGGCGCGCATCGCGTTCTTGTCGCGGCCCGATGTCACGGCGCGCTTCGTCGCGCTGGTGCCGTCGTCGCCGCGGAAGCCGCGCGCGGCCCCCTGATGCTCGGGGGCGAAGTGGTGGTCGTCGCGATGTGACGACCGATGCGCTCGCGATGAGGTGACGCTCGTCGCGTGAGCATCGGTGCCCCGACGTTCGCGTGCGACGTCGTGGTCGTCGCGACGTGACGACCGATGCGCTCGCGATGAGGTGACGCTCGTCGCGTGAGCATCGGTGCCCCCCGATGTTCGCGTGCGACGTCGTGGTCGTCGCGATGTGACGCTCGACGTGCGGGACGAGGCGACGGTCGAGGCTCGCGACGTGACGGCCGTGAAGGTCGATGCGTTCGACGACAGTGTCGATGCATCCGACGTGAGTGACGGAAGTCCCGACGTGAAAGTCGATGCGTCCGCCGTCGGTGTCGATGTGTTCGACGACGGTGTCGATGTGTTCGACGACAGTGTCGATGCATCCGACGTGAGTGATGGAAGTCCCGACGTGAAGGTCGATGCGTCCGACGTGAAGGTCGATGCGTCCGACGTGAAGGTCGATGCGTCCGACGTGAAGGTCGATGTGTTCGACGACGGTGTCGATGTGTTCGACGACGGTGTCGATGTGTTCGACGACAGTGTCGATGCATCCGACGTGAGTGACGGAAGTCCCGACGTGAAGGTCGATGCGTTCGACGTGAAGGTCGATGCGTCCGACGTCGGTGTCGATGTGTTCGACGACGGTGTCGATGTGTTCGACGACGGTGTCGATGTGTCCGACGACGGTGTCGACGCGCCCAACGTCGGTGTCGACGCGCCCAACGACGGTGTCGATGTGTTCGACGACGGTGTCGATGTGTCCGACGACGGTGTCGATGTGTCCGACGACGGTGTCGATGTGTTCGACGACGGTGTCGATGTGTTCGACGACGGTGTCGATGTGTTCGACGACGGTGTCGATGCGCCCGACGACGGTGTCGATGTGTCCGACGACGGTGTCGATGCGTTCGACGACGGTGTCGATGTGTTCGACGACGGTGTCGATGCGTCCGACGACGGTGTCGACGCGCCCGACGACGGTGTCGACGCGCCCGACGTCACTGTCGGGTCGCCAGAATGAAGGGTCGACGCGGTGGTGCGCGCAGGTGCACCTACACCGGGGCGCTGCGGAGAAACGCTTCGAGCCTGTCGAACGCCTCGTTCAGCACCGCCTCGGGCGGGAGGAACACCACGCGGAAATGTCGCGTACCCGCCTTCTGCCCGAAGCCCTCGCCGTGCACGAAGAGCACGCCGGTCTCCCGCACCAGCTGCAGCACGAATGCTTCGTCGCCTCCGGCCCAGGCGCGAGTCAGTGACGGCAACGCGTAGAACGCCCCCTGCGGCGCCACGATGGAGACGCCCGGCATCGCCGACAACCTGCGCACCGTCACCTCACGGCGCGCGCGCAGCTTGTGGAGCACTTCCATGAGGTGTGACTGCGGCCCCTCGAGCGCGGGCTTCACCGCGTACTGAAACGGCCCCGGCCCGCACAGCCGCGCGTCGGCCAAACGCTGCACGGCGACGGCGACGTCTTTGAGCAGCTCCGGCGTGTGAAACGCGAGCCAGCCGACGCGCCACCCCGGCGCGAGGTACGCCTTCGACAACCCGTTCAAGGTGATCAACGGCACGTCGTTGGCGAGCGTGGCCGTCGGCACGTGCGCGCCGTCGAGCAACAGGCGGTCGTAGATCTCATCTGACAACACGACGAGCCCATGGCGCCGCGCGACGTCGAGCACCGCCTCGAGCTGTGCGCGCGTCGCCACCGCGCCGGTCGGGTTGTTCGGGTTGCACAGCACGATGGCCTTCGTGCGCGGCGTGACGAGCGCCTCGATGACCGCCGCGTCGAGCGCCCAGCCCTTCGCTTCGTCCAGCTCGTACGGCAACACGCGGGCCTGCAGGCGCGCGGCGATGGCGTTGTAGAGCGGGTAGCCGGGGCTCGGCAGCAGCACCTCGTCACCCGGCGAGAGCAGCGCGGTGAGCGCGAGGTCGAGCGCTTCACTCACGCCCGCGGTGATGAAGACGTCTTGCGCGCGCACCGGCGGCTGCAGCGACGCGGCGACCGCTTCACGCGCTTCCTTCAGGCCCGCCGACGGCACGTAGTGGTTGTGCCCGTCACGCAGCGCCTTCGCGACGGCCTCGACCAGGTGTGGCGGCGTCGCGAAGTCGAACTTCAACGGGTCGCCGATGTTGCACGGGAGGATCTTCTTCCCCTCCGCTTCGAGGCGCGCGGCCTCGGCGGCGATGTTGCGGATGGCGTACTTCACGTTGGCGATGTGCGGAGCCGGCTTGATCACCGCGTCGTTCTACGGCGTCAGCACGCCGAGTTCGCGGTCGATCTCCTCCACGCCGCGCTTGAGCCCGGCCGCTTCGAAGGCCGCGCGCAGCTCGGTGAAGCGTCGCCGCGGCTCGAGGCCCGTGGCGCGCATCAACTTCGCGAGGCAATGCGGGCACGGCTCGAGCGGCCGCGCGTCGGCCTCGTCCTGGTGGTTGCTGCCATTCATCGGGCACTCCCACGCGATGCAGTGCAGCAGCTGCAGCATGTGACCGATTTCGTGCATCGACGTCGTGTACGTGCGCTCCAGCATCAACGTCGGCTCGACGGCGAGGTCGCCCATGCGCGCGAGGCTGGTGACGCCCACGCGCTCTTCGTACGAGGCCTCGCCGAAGACGAAGTTCCACGCGGGGTCCGGGTAGAGGTCGACGGTCGTCACCGCCATCACCGCCGCCGCGTCGGCAGGGCGCACGGCGCGCAGCGCTTCGAGAATGTCGGTGGTGAGCCACTGCGGGCCGAAGCTGTTGTCGCGCGCCGACTTGCCGGCCACCGCACCGTCGAGCGCCGGCAGCCGCTTCACCGGGAGCTGAAAGTGCGCCGCCAACAACGGCTCCAGCGCGCTCAGCAGTTGCTCGGCTTGCGCCGTGAACGGGCCCGTCGGCACCAGGTACACCACGCGCCCCGGCACCGGCGCGCAGTCGAGGCGATGCGCTTCGAGTGATTGCCCGGCTTCTTCGTGCTCTGCGAGCCAGTCGCCTTCTGCCGGCGCGAGCTTCGGCTGTGCGTTCCTGCGCAGCGGCTCCAGCACGGAGGGCAGGGCCTCGGCGCGCAGCACGTCTTCGCGGGTCGCGATTTTCTTCGGGCGCGGCGGCGGCGTTCTCGCGAGCGCGATGATGAACACCGCACTGCCCAGCAGCACCGCAGCGACAGCGAACGCGCGAATCATCGACGGCGAAGTCGAAGGCCGAAGAGCAACGTGGCCAGCCCCAGCGCGGGCGCCGAAGTGCAGCCGAGGTCTGTCACCGGGGCCGGTACGCACCGCGCGTCGACGCAGGCGAAGCCGCTGCTGCAGGTTCGTGAGTCGACGCAGGGATCGTCGTTGCCGTCGCTCTCTTCGTTGTCGCGGTCGGCGCCGCCTTGCCCCACGGAGCCATCAGGCAACCCCGCATCGGGTAGGTCTTGCGCGAGCGCGTTGCCGCCAAAGGTGAGGACGAGCACGAGCGCGAAGCGACGGTGCATGACGCGTTTCCTTTGGGGTGGCCGCATCGGAGGGTAACGTGCCTCGCGGTATGTCGCCCACGATTCTCGTCGTTGATGACAACAAGGAGCTGGTGGTGCTGCTCACCTCGCTCTTCGAGGAGGCGGGCTACACCGTCATCGGCGCGAGCAAGGGCAAGGTGGCCGTCGAGCTCGGCAAGGCTTCGCCGGTCGCCGTCGCGGTCGTCGACGTGCTGCTCCCGGACATGATGGGGTACCACGTGGCCGAAGGGCTCCGCGCCAACAAGCCCGGGCTCCCGTTGATGTTCATGAGCGGCGTCTTCAAGGGCAGCAAGCACTCGACTGAAGCGGTGACGCGGTTCCCTGGCGCGCGCTTCTTCGAGAAGCCCTTCAACGCCAAGCAGCTGCTCGAGGCCGTGCAGACGGTCGCGCCCATCGCTGCGTCTGCGCGACCGCCGCCGCCGCCGGCTGACGAGTCGTACGAAGTCGAGTTGGACATCGACGTCGAAGATGGCGACGACGAAGCCATGGAGCTGACCGGGAAGATCCGCGTCACCGGTGGAGGCAACATCACCGCGGAGCTCCAGGGCGCGACGTTGACCGCGCAGCGCCACGTGGCGGGGCCGGTGTCGGGCACGCGCCCTCCGCCCAGCAGCGCCAGCGGCATCATCGCGCCGAGCCGCAGCTCGCGGCAGGGCGAGCTCCACGACAACCTGCCGGGGTTGATCAGCGCCTTCTTCCTCTCGCGCGAGACCGGCGAGCTGTACTGCCAGAAGGGCAAGGTGAAGAAGGTCGTCTATTTCGAATCAGGTCAGCCCGTCTTCGCGCTCTCGAACCTCGCGGCGGATCGTTTCGGACAGTTCCTCGTGCGCGTCGGGAAGATCAAACCGGATCAACTGCAAGACGCGGCGGTCGTGGCCTCGCAGAGCAAGCGGCGCACGGGCGACGTGCTGGTCGAGCGCGGGCTGCTCAAAGACACCGAGCGCCTCTATTACGTAGGGCAGCAGGTGAAGGCCATCATCTACAGCTTGTTCGGCTGGGAAGAAGGCCAGTTCACCGTCACCTTCCGCGAGAGGGCGCGCGCCGAGAGCATCAAGCTCGACCTCTTCCCCGGCAACCTGACGATTCGTGGCGTGAAGAAGCTCTACAAGCCCGACCGCCTCGCGCGCATCGTTCGCCCTGAAGACCGCCTGTTGCCCAGCCAACAGCCCGCGTACCAGCTGCACGAGCTCGAGCTCGAGAAGTGGGAAGCGCAGCTGCTGCCCCGCGTCGACGGCACGCGCACCAACGCTGAAGTCATCGCCATGGCCGGCAAGCCCGAGCACCAGGTCAAAGCGTTCCTCGCGGCGATGCTGGGCGTGCAGATTCTCGAGACGCGCGAAGCCTGAATCAGGCGGCTTTGGTCTTCGACAAGAAGCCCTTGAGCGCTTCGCGATCTTTCACGTCGGTCTCGATGCCTTCGAAGCTGACGCCGAGGCCCTTCGTCACGCCACGCGCATCGCGGTCGACGCGCGCCACGCTGCCCACCAGCGTGCAGTAGCGGGGCCCGTCAGAGAACGGCAACGCGATGGCGACGCGCACCGCGGTGCCCGCGCGCGCTGGTTCCCGGGTGCGCAGGTAGAGCCCGCCTTCCGACAGGTCAGCCACGGCGTCTCGTACGAACCGATTCCCGATGCGGCAGTGCGCCGTCAGCGCGACCTGGATACGCGGAAACACACGCTTGTCCCGACCCTGCGACGGACTGCTCGACATCTTGAAAACCTCCGGCCCAACAAGGTTCTGCGTGAATCAGCACTGACGGGAAGGGAAAGGTGCGCGATTTACGCACCTCTTGTCAACCCACCTCAGCTCTCGACCGACACGCTCTGCACGGCGTGCCTGAAGATGAAGATTCGCTCGGTGTTGGTGCGGTTGTCGGCGGGCACCACGAAGAAGCCGGCGGTCGGCCCCTTGTGGTCTTTCGAGAAGCCCGCGACCTGGCGGCCGTCTTTGAAGGTCACGCGCACCTTGTTGCCCTCGGTGGCGGGCGCCCGCGAGCCGGGCGCGAGCATGAAGAACAGCGCCTTCACGCGCTCGCGGCTCAGCGTCTCGGAGCCGCCGTTGGCGAGCGTGAGCTGCATGGTCGGGCCGCCGAGGTGCGTGTCTCTGATGGCGCCACGTTTCACCTGACCCTCCATGGTGTGGAGAATCACGCGGTGCTCGCCGGCCAGGAAGATGGTGGCGAGCTCAGCCGGCAGCGCGGCGGGCGCGGCGACGACGGGCAGCGACGGAATGGTTGACGCGCGCGGAGGTGCTGCGGCCGGGTCGGGCACCACGGGGAGCCCCGACATGCTCGGTGTACGAATGGGCGGCGCGACAGGCAGCGGCGAGGGCTGCGCGACCGCGGCTCCCCAGCTCTCGAGCGGCGCTGCGGGCGGCGCTTCTTCTTCGTCGTCTTCGAGCACCGTGCCCTGAATCACGTCACCGTCGTCGTCTTGCTCGAGCTCAATCGAGGTGCGCTCGTTCGACCAGGACTCGCCGGTCTGCGTGAGCTGCGAGTGGTCGAGGAAGTCGTGGTTGCTCGCGAGCTCGAGCTTGCCGTCGTCGATTGATGATGACGTCGTCTCTCGCACGTTGGTCGCCAGCTCGGCAGCCGACGCCGACTCGACGACGAACTCTCCGGCGTCGATTTCGATGTCGTCGGTGGTGGAGGCCGGGGCGGGCGAGACCGACGCGAGGAAGTCGGCGTTGCTCGAGAGCTCGGTCTGCTCGGCGCTGTTGCCACCGAAGTCGTCAGGCGCGTCGTTGTTCCACGCGGTGCCAAAGGCGCTGCTGGGTGGCGGCGCAGGCGCGGGCTCGAAGGTCGGAATGCGCGGCGCCGATTCGGGCGGCATCGCGAGCAGGTCGAAGGCCGAAGGCGCGCTGGCTCTGGGCGGAGGCGGCGGCGCCGAAGGTTCCGGCTCGACGACTTCGCCGTCGATGTCAGGCATGACTTCGCCTTCGAGCATCGGCGCGTCTTCGACGGGCGCGTCCCACGCGGTTTCAGTCGGCGCAGGCGCGAGCCACTCGGGGGTCGAGGCGACTTCGACCGGCGCACGAGGAAGCGCCGCACCGGGTTCAGCGAAGAACTTCTGCGTCGAGAAGACGGTGGGGCGGGGCGGCTCGAGGAAGAGCGGCTCTGCGGGCGGAATGCCGATGCCAGGAACGGCCGCGGCGAACGACGGTCCGAGCGTGGCGTTCGGGAAGGCGGGCACAGAGTCCTGGCTCTGCATCGGCGGGTTCGCCGGGAACTCCTGGTGAACGGAGACGCCCGGGAGATTTTCGACGAAGGCAGGGTTCGCCGCCGCGAACGACGAGCGGAACGGCGCTGCTTCGGGTTCGACGCTCGGCTGGAATTGGGGCGCGGTCGGCGTGGGCGCGACGTCGACGCTCGGGGTTTCGAACGAAGGCGCGACTTCGACTTCGAACGCAGGTGAGACTTCGATGCTCGATGGTTCGAACGCAGGCGCGACTTCGGCGCTCGGTGCTTCAAATGCAGGAGCGACTTCGACGCTCTGAACTTCGAACGCAGGCGCGACTTCAACGCTCGAAACTTCAAAAGCAGGCGCGACTTCAACGCTCTGAACTTCGAACGCGGGCGCGACTTCGACGCTCTGAACTTCGAACGCGGGCGCGACTTCGACGCTCTGCACTTCGAATGCAGGCGCGACTTCGACGCTCTGCACTTCGAACGCGGGCGCGACTTCGACGCTCTGCACTTCGAATGCAGGAGCGACCTCGACGCTCTGCACTTCGAGTGCGGGCGTGA
>JAMHXF010000071.1:0-28656 GCA_035910535.1 Archangium sp.
CGGAGGTGGTGGCGGAGTTCCCGTAGGCGGCGGCGCTCCTGTCGGAGGTGGTGGCGGAGTTCCCGTTGGTGGCGGCGCTCCTGTCGGAGGTGGTGGCGGAGTTCCCGTAGGCGGCGGCGCTCCTGTCGGAGGTGGTGGCGGAGTTCCCGTTGGTGGCGGCGCTCCTGTCGGAGGCGGCGCTCCTGTCGGCGGCGGTGCTCCTGTCGGCGGCGGTGCTCCTGTCGGAGGTGGTGGCGGAGTTCCCGTAGGCGGCGGCGCTCCTGTCGGAGGTGGTGGCGGAGTTCCCGTTGGTGGCGGCGCTCCCATCGGCGGCGGTGCTCCCATCGGCGGCGGCGCTCCCATCGGCGGTGGCGCTCCCATCGGCGGTGGCGCTCCCATCGGCGGTGGCGCTCCCATCGGCGGTGGTGCTCCCATCGGCGGCGGCGCTCCCATCGGCGGCGGCGCGCCCATCGGCGGCGGCGCTCCCATCGGCGGCGGCGCTCCCATCGGCGGTGGCGCGCCCATCGGCGGTGGCGGCCCCGTCACCTGCAACGCCGCGACCTGCACCGGCTGCTGCGTCGGCGTGACCTGCGTGCCCCCGCACTCGCAAGCCAACAACGCCTGTGGCCTCGGCGGTAGTGCCTGCTCGGTCTGCAGCACCAACACGACCTGTAACTTCGGTGTCTGCTCCGCGAGCGACGCAGGCGTCTCTCAAATCGGCGCGGCCTGTGCGACCGACAACCAATGCAAACCGCCGACGAACGGCGTCTGCATTCCCGAGACGATCTTCGGCCAGAGCACCGGCTTCCCCGGAGGCACGTGCTCCGCGACCTGCAGCAACACCACCTGCCCGATGGGCGCGACCTGCATCGACGTCGGCAATCAAACCGGCGGCGGCAGCAACCCGCTGTGCTTCAAGGCCTGCCCCGCACCGCGCGGCGGCCAATCGAACTGCCGCGCTGGCTATGTCTGCGAGCTCAACCCGTTGTCAGGCGGCGGCGTGTGCATGCCGCGCTGCTCCTCTCCGGGCTTCAGCTGTTGGTCGGGCACCACGTGCAACACGTCGAGCGGCTATTGCAACCCGACGTTGCCGTTCCCCTGATCAGACCGGAACACCGGTGACGAGCGCGAGGCCAGACAGCACGGCCTCGGGTTCATCACTGCGCGCCGCCAACGCGAGCTGCAGCAACGCGCGCTCGGTCTTCTTCGTCTTCCAGTGCCCGGCGAGGCCCGCATACAGCCGCGACGCCTTGCCGCCACGCCACACGCTCGCGAACGCGGCGCCCTCCTGGTGTTGCCCTTCGAAGACCAACGCGCCGGGGAAGAACAGGCGACCCGCTTCGTGCACGGTCGCCTCGCCCCCGTCATCGAACTGCTGCATGCCGTCGCCGCGCAGCCCGCGTGAGCCCAGCGCGAGCGGCTGCTTCCACCCGTGCCGCCAGTACTTCACGCGCTCGTGTTGGTCGATGAGCTGAATCACCGCGAGGCGCACTGCCTCAGGCGCCACGCCCATGGCCTCGAGCGCGTCACGCCCGGCGCGGCGCGGGTTGTCGTTGTCTCCGGTGTTGCCGTCGAGCACCTCCTTGATGGCGGCGAGCGCCTTCGCGAACGCGTCACCCGGCAACCCACCACGCGTCGGAGACAGCCACACCAACACCTGGCGGTCCGAATGCAGCGGCAGCAGCTCCAACACATCTCCGCGGCCGGTGAGGCACGACAGCTCGTAGCGCCGCGAGCGCACGGTCTTCAGCACGTACTCCGAGGGCATCACCGTCACCGCTGGCGGTGACACCGCGCGCACCGCCGCCAGCCGCACGTCACCCACGGGCACGTTGCCTGTGCGTCGGTGCTTCTGAAACTCGGCCCAGAACCCATTCTTCGCGAGCGTCACCACCCGCAGGGGCTCTTCACCGAGCTGCGCGTTGGCGACCTCGTGCAGCACCCGCGGCCCTTCGGAATACCCGCGCGCGCCACGGCCCATGAACCCGGCGCTGGGAATGAGAATGAGGTCTCCGGCGGCCAACAACACCGGCCTCCCGTTCGCGAAATGATCAGACGCTTCGCGCAGCATCTTCCGCTCGAGCGCCCCGTGGTGCCCGTCGATGTTGATGGTGCGGCCTTCTTCACCAGAGGCCCACACCAGCCCGTTGGCGAGGCCCGCGGCGTACGTCGTCACCTTCATGTGCCTGGGCTCGAACAACACCACCGCGCACTCGAGCCGTTGATCAAACGGCTTCGCGCACAGCGCCTCGAGCGCGAGGTTGGCGGCGAGGCCCGGGTCGCCGTCGTTCTCGAGCGACTCACGCAGCGCCTCGAAGGCGCCGTCCAACGCGTGGGCCACCGGGCGCCCGTCTTTGTCGACGACGCGAAGAGAAACGAACGCGAAGCGCTCACCTTCGAGCTCGAGGCCCGCGAACAGCTCGGGCACCGCGTTGGGAATTCGCTGCTCGATGACGGACAGCTCGAAGCGCGGGTACACGCGGGCCCACAACGTCGCGTCGGGCTCTGCGTAGGGCGTCTCGTCTTCTTCGACGTGGCTGGCGCGGGGCTCGGGCTTCGGGCGTCGCGTCGACACGCGCTCAGCCTCGATGACGAGCTGCGCGCTGCAGTACGCACAGGTGACGCGCGCGGCGTCTTCGGGCACCGACAACGGCGCGCCACACGAAGGGCAATGCGGAGCCTGAATTCTCATTCGCGCGCGGAGGTTAACCCGCAAAACCGAAGGCCCAGCCTCTGCGAAGAGACTGGGCCTGCGAGAACTTCAAAGTCTGCAGAAGTCGTCGTTCAGCCGACGATGCGGACGTTCGCCGCCTGGAGGCCCTTGGGGCCCTTGTTCACGTCGAACTCGACCTTCTGGCCTTCGGCCAGGGTGCGGAAGCCGTCAGACTGAATCGCCGTGTGGTGACAGAACACGTCGTCGCCGCCGCCGTCCTGGCTGAGGAAACCGAAACCCTTCGCATCGTTGAACCACTTCACAGTACCGAGTGCCATTTGCTGATCTGCTTTCGAAATTCGGTGTCGCTCATGCGTCCCGGCGTCGCGCTCAAGGCCGACGCAGTCGCTGAAGTACCGAAGTTCCCCCTCGAGTGGAAGAGGGGTTGATCAGCGTGGCGCTTTGGGAACTCTATTGTTGACGGTGCAGAATGGCCCCGCCCGGGCCGCCGAGCCACACGCCGAGGCCCGCATCGCTCCGCTGCAGGTTGAGGGTGCGCACCGGCGTCGACGGCACCGCCACGGGGCTCCACGTGCCGCTCGCCGCGCGGCGGTACACGCGACCCAGGGGCCCCGCGCCGCCGTCTGAAGGTGCCGTGCCTCCGAGCCACGCGTCGCCCTCGGGCAGCGTGTACGCGGTCGACAGGTCTCCGACGACGGGTTGATCAGCCACGAAGCCCACGCCGTCTTCGAAGCGGTACACCGCGCCTTCATCACCCACGGCGATGATCAACGGCCCGCCGTCGTTCTGCTCCACGCCTGAGATGTGCCGGAACGTGCTCGCGCCGAGCCGAGGCAGCGGCCCGAGGCCGCCGTCTCGCTCGATGGTGAAGGCCAGCCCGTTGGTGCCCAGCGCGAAGCCGAGCTCGTCGACGCCGCCGACCGTCGTCACCACGTCGCCACCACCGTCGTAGGGCACGGCGTGCGCGGTGATGGTCGAGAGAATGCCGCTGAAGAATACGAGGTACGGGTCTGGGCCGGTGAACGTCTCCGGGGCAATCCACGCGCGCGTCGGAGCCTGCGCCCACGCCACGCCGCCGGTGAAGGCAGGCAGCGCCCCGCCCGTGAGGTTCTCCTGAGACCAGCTGTTCTGGTTGAGCCGCACCAGCCGCGAGCTGTCGGTGGGCGCGAAGAGCACGCTGATGATGGTGTTGCAGCTCTGCAGCGAGCTGCTCTCTGGCGTGCGCAGCGAGCTGACTTGCCACCGTGTGCCGCCGTCTTTCTCGCGCGTGATGAGCGGCACGGTGCAGTTCATTCCGGTGCAGGGCTCGCCCGACGCCGCGGCGAAGAAGCCCGCGTCGGTTTCACACAGCCCGTTGATGCGCCCGCGATGCCCACCCGAGAGTGACTGCACGCCGCCGTCGATGAAGCGCGCGACCTCGCCCCACTGGCCTTCGACCATCGGCGCTCCGGAAATCGCGGCCAGCGCAGACCAGCGAGCGCCGAAGGAGGTGATGCGCGCCGCGCCGTTGATGACGTGCACGAAGGTGCCGCGCTCACCGGCCGCGAAGTACTCGTCGCTGGTGAGGCCGCGAACGGTGAGCAGCTCGGCCGGCGCCGTCGTCACCAGTGACCAGCCTGCGTCGCGCTCGCGTCGCATGATGGCGCCCAGCAGCGGTTGCCCAGCGCCACCGTCGATGCCGCCAGCCACGAAGAAGCCGGCGTCAGGCGAAACCCACATCGAGTTGCCGGAGGCCATCGGCGGTGGCGGCAGCGTCTTCCAGTCCTTGCCTCCGTCTTGTCCGCTCAGGTGCGCCACCGGCCCGAGAATCGGCTTGGTGCCGAGCGCCATCATCGTGCCGTCGGGCGCGAGCGCGACGTCGTTGAAGTTCACCACACCGAAGAAGAGCGCTTCGTCGTCCCACACGCCGTCGCTCATGCGCCGGTAGATGGTGTTGTTTGACCCGACGATGAACGCGTCCCCGTCGGGCTTCACGTACACCGCGCGCAGCACGCCGCTGGGGCGCACGAAGGTGAAGTTCTCGAGCGTGTAGGTGGAGTTCGCGTAGTGCAGCACCGTGCCGCGCGAGCCCACCACGTAGAAGTCGGAGCTCGAGCGGCCATGCACGCCGTAGAAGTCGACGCCGTCGAGGCCGGGGCTCGCGTTGATGCGCGTGTGCCGCTCGCCGTTCCACTTGAGAATCGTCGCGCCGTCGCCCACGAAGTACACCTCGCGCGGGCCCGCGACCCACGCAGCGCGAATGGTGTTGCCCTGCGGGAGCGGGTTCTCGAAGCACCAGCCTTCGGGGCTGCAGATGCGCGGCGTGCCGCAGCGGTTGGGCGTGGTGACGCCGCACTCGAGGCCGTCGGTGCACACGCCGCAGTCGAACTCTTCGCAGCCGTCGCCCGCGTTGAAGAAGCCGCACGTGTTGCTCGGGCATACGCAGGTCGCGGCGCCCGCGTCGGTGCCCGCGTCAGCTTCCCCGGCGTCGATTTCGCCGGCGTCGAGCTGCGCGCCGCCGCCGGTGCCCCCGCCAGTCATGGCGCCGCCGCCGCCGCCACCTGGGGCGTCTGCGCGGCAGTAGCCATCGGGCCAGCACACGGTGCCCGGCTGCAGACACGAGCCGTCGGCCTCGCAGCGGTACGTCACCGCCGGGTCGAGCTCGCATGCGCTCCACAACAGCAGGGCGGGCAGGAGCCGCTTCACCATGAAATCACCGCCGCCGCGCCGAGGCCGAGGCCGGCCGCCGCGAGCCCTCCAGCGAAGCCGAGTTGAACTGCGGCGCCCTGGGCCCGCGCTTGAACTTCAGACGCCGAATACGGAGAGCGCTGGAGCTCGTCGGTGCGGAACGCTTCGTGGCGCGCGCTCAAGCCCGAGACGAGCAACGCCGTGGCCGCCCCGAGCGCCGCGACGCCTGCGATGCCCAGCACCACTGGCGCCACCCGTGATTTCTCTTCAGGCGGCGGAGGCGGAGGGAGCAACGGCGCGACGACGACTGCGGGCGGCTCCGGCGTGAGCACCGGCGTCACCGGCGGAGGCTCGACCTTCGGCTCATCAGCCGGTGGAACCGCGCCGAGGCGCTCGCGCAGCTTCGTCGCGAAGCTCGTGAGTTGATCCGCCGTGAGCTCTGCCTTCGCGGGGAAAATGAGCGCTTCTTTCTCGACCACCACGCCGTCTTCGACGCGCAGCAACTCGAGCGCGACGGCGCGATCCACCCCGACCTGGCTCAAGCTCAACGTGATGACCCACGGCGCGGCGAGCTGGCGACCGAGCTCCGTCAGGCACGCCTTGCGCCCGTTGCACGCCGACGCGTCTTTGAGCCCGAGCCGACCGAGCGCCGCGCGCGCGCCATCGGCGTCGAGCCGCAGCGGCACTCGCGCCTCGGTGAGGTACGTCGAGATGCGCTGCGAGAGGTTGTTGGCGTCGGCCTGCGTGAGCGAGGTGCGGCGACCCACGAGCACGACGGCCTGCGGTTCTGCGGCGCTGACGGTGAGCCCGAGCATGAGGGCGAAAAGCATGGGAGTCGCACTCTGCCACAGCTGCACCGTCACGCCCGGAACGCGCCGGAACTGCTTCAGCCTTGAATTTCTGAGGGCCGCGCCGCGCTGAAGTGTGACGCGAATCAAGGGCTTGGTGACCGGTACGCAGCTTGCTGCCCGCGCGCTCATGCGTTGGCAACTCGTGGGACTCGTGGTGGTGCTCTCGGCCTGCGGCGGCCCGGTTATTCCCGTCGAAGACGGTGGCGTGGGCGACGCTGGGTACACGCCGAGCGACGGGGGGCTCGACCTCAACGACGTGAGCTGGTTGGTGCCGCTCTCGAGCTCGATGTTGTCGCTCGAGTCGACGGGTGCGCGGGGCGCGTTGTTGCCGCGCGCGCTCTACGACGCGCTGCCGGTGTTGCTGCCGAACACCACGTCGGAGGCCCTTCACGGTGACTTCCGAATCGTGGGCATCCGTGTCGACCCGTGCTTCCCGACTGACGCGCACAACACCGGGTGTCTCAAGCAGCTTCGGCTCGTGGCGCAGCCGGTGGTCTTCACGCCGCTCGCCACGACGCACGACGCGGCGCTGCACCTCTTCTACGACTTGAGTGAAGCCGACTGGGCCGACGTGCGCGCGACGTTGCGTGACTTGAAGGCCCTCGCGGGTCGCAGCACGCAGGGCGCGCCGCTCGACGTGCACCCGGTGCTGCGCGCGCAGGGGCTCGGCGGGGCGTACGGCGCGAAGCTGCATGCGCTGGTGACGCGGCTGTGCGGCGCGCAGAACCTGTCTCGCGTGGCGTTCATGCGGTTGGTTCAGGAAGACGTGGCGTGGCGCTTCGGCGCGCTCGACGTCGTCAACGGGGTGCTGGTGGCCGATGTGATTCCGCGCCTCAACGCGCTCACCGAGCAGGGCGTGCAGGAGTTCGGCAACACCACGTTTCGCAGCGGAGAGCTGCAGCCTGAAGCGGCAGGTGACCAACTCCCGGTGCTGCTCTCGGAGTCGGAGCTGCGGTTGACCGATGACCGCACGTTGCAGCGCGCCGTCACGTCGGCGCTGCGGTTGGAGAACCCGGGGCGCTCGTCACCGGAGACCGCAGACTGTGGGAGTTGTCACGTCGCCACGCGCGCGCTCACCAACGCGAAGCGCCAGCGGCAGCTCGACGTGTCGACGCACGCGGACGCTTTCGTGGGGGCCTCGCGCTTCAACCTCAACCGCGTCGACGCGGTGGGTGACGATCCACGCGCGCTGCGGGCGTTCGGCTATTTCGGTGACAAGAGCGCGTTGAGCCAGCGCACCATCAACGAGAGCGCGGAGGTGGCCGAAGCGTTGTCCCGATGAATGGGCGGTGCTCGGGCGGTAACGGTGGAATACGCGCGAGCTGGTCGCGTTTGCCCGGGCTCATGCCCCGACTGACGCGTCGTCGCCTGCTGCAAAGCCTCTCTGCTGTCGTCGCCACTCCGCTCGTCGCGCGCGCCGAGCGAAGGCTCATCGCCAACGAGTTCTTCGAGGTGAGCACCGTCGAGACCTCGCTCGCGTCGCTCGACCCGGCGCACGACGGGCTGCGCGTGGTGCAGCTCTCGGACCTCCACATTGGGCATGGCGTGCCGTCGGCGCGCATCGCCGCCGCCATCAAGGAAATCAACTCGCTCAACCCGGACCTCGTGGTGCTGACCGGCGACTACGTGACGTCGAAGCGCGACCGTCTGGGCGACGTGCCTGAATTGCTCGAGCCTCTTCGAGCGCCTCGCGTGGCGGTGTTGGGAAATCACGACCACTGGAGCGGGCCTGAAGAGCTCCACGATGGGCTCGAGCACGTGGGCATTCAGGTGCTGCAGAACGAGAACACGTCGTTCCGCCTGCGCGGCGTCGACTTCAACGTCATCGGCGTCGATGACAGCACCTCGAAGCACGACGACGTCAACGCGGCATTCCGTGGTGCGGGACGAGGTTCGCGGCTCGTGCTCACGCACACGCCGTCGTGCGCGCGCAAACTCCCCGAGTGGGAAGACGTGCTCTGTCTTTCGGGCCACACGCACGGCGGCCAGTGGGACGTGCCGGGCCTCACGAAGGGCGTCTTTCGTACCGTGGGCCAGCCCTGGTACCGCGGCGCGTACGGGGTGCTCGGCAACCAGCTCTACGTGAATCGCGGCCTGGGGTTCGGCCACGGCACGCGATTGCCGCGCATCAACTCAGACCCGGAGGTGACGCTGCACGTGCTGAAGCATCGACCTCTGGATGTATTGCCGACGTGAGTCTACGTCGCCGGCGCGGGCTCAGCGGCTGGCGCCGTCGGCTCAGGCATCACCTTCGGAGCGACGACCGGGCCCGTAGGCTCGAGCGTCTTCACAGGTGCGCGGACACCACCGAAGTTGCCCCGCACACCGAGAATCACGCCGAAGCCACCCGACGTGTAGCGGCCGTTGTTCACGACGCCAGGCGCCATGTAGCCCGGTGAGTCAGGCGTGCTGGTCTGCCCACGGCGCACGTCGCCGTCGCCCACGTCAGTCGTGTTGAGCGGCGTGCCGTGCATACCCACGATGACGTCGAGCGGCCCGAGGTGCCCCGTCACGCCGCCGGTCACGAACACGCGCTGCGGGTGGGTCCAGTCGACGGAGTAGTAGGCCGTCTTCGCCGCCGCCGTCTCGAACATCACGCCCGCGCTCACCGAGAGGTACTGGAACACGCGGTACGACGCGCCGCCGCGGAGGCTCCAGGTGGGCTGCCAGTTCTTCACGACTGCAAAGGGGGCGATGGCCGTCGACGTGCCGTTGAACTCGAGGCTCATTTCCTGCGGCGTGAGCAGCAGCTGCTTCACCGAGTCCCACCCCTGGTAGACGAAGTCGACGTTGATGCCGAGGCCACAGTCCTGGCGGGCGGCGTCGCCCAGCGCGCAGGCGTGACGCAGCGGCACCACGCGGCCACCGACCTTCAGCTCGAGCGGCATCGTCATGTCGAGCGTCGCCGTATCGCCCTTCACCGTGGCGCCGGCGCCCTGGAAGTACTGCGGCAGCTCGACCGTCATCTTTCCGCGCGCGTGGAAGTTGATGGGCGGGCGAATCGACGCGCCGAACGACAGCCAGTCTGTCGGGCGCACCATCACGCCGAAGATGCCGGTGACGCCCACCTGGCCGGGAAGGTCGATGGTCACCATCGCGTCGTAGTCGGGGTTCTCGAGCAGCTGGCGCTGCGGGTTGTCGAGCAGCACGTCGCCGCCGTAGAGCACCTGCTGCTGTTTGAAGTGCGAGACCGTCAGCTGCAGCGACGCGCCGACCTGCAGCCACGGGAACGGGTCGAACGCCACGGACAGCGTGGGGTACGCGATGAGAATGTCGGTGTTGACCAACGCGTAGCGCTGCGGCGCGAACTTGTTGGGGCGCTCCTCGTAGCAGGACATGCCCGACATGCAGCCGTCGCGCTGCGCGTAGTTGGGCGCCGGGTAGTCGTAGCGGCCCTGCGACGGCGGCGCGATGAGGCCCAGGCCCACCGTCAACGTGCGCGGCCCGATGGCGAAGCCGTACGACACGCCGAAGAAGGGCAGCAGGTACGGCGCCTCCTGGCTCGAGACGGTGTTGATCAACGACGACGGGTTGTTGGGGTCCCAACCCGGGTCTTGCCGCGAGTACGTGACCTGGTGCCGCAGAATCTGGAGGTCGGCGAGGAACGAGAACCCGCGCAGCTGCGTGAGCCCGGCCGGGTTGTAGAACATGGCCGTGAGGTCATCGGCCTGCGCGGTGAACGCGCCGCCCTGGGTCATCGCCTTCGCGCCGTTGTCTCCGAAGTAGAAGCCTGAAGCCTGCGCCGTCACAGCAAGCGTCAGCACGCACAAGGAAAGCAGTCGCAACACGTGGGTCCCCTCCCCGCGGGAAATGAGGCGCGACCCTATAGAAGCAAAGCGACAGGGCCCACAAACGAGAAGCGCCGGATCCGCTCTCGGATCCGGCGCTCGAAGTGAACGCGCTGCGTCAGATGATCAACGACGCGCGGGCGGCGGCGGCGCACGCATCGGCGCGGGCGCCGGTGCTGCACTGGGCGCCGGTGCGCGACGAATCGACGACGAACTCGACGGCGCCGGAGGAGGCGGAGGCGGGCGGTTCGTCGGGATCTGCCGGTTCATCTGCTGCGGCGGGTCCTGGTTGTAGCGGTACACGCCGCCACCACCGGAGTTCACGTTCGAGTTGAACGTGTTGCTCGCCGGAGGAGGCGGGCGCACCGTTGCGGGCGGAGGCGAGTACGTCGAGGACGGCGGCGGCGCGTAGCTGCTCGGCGCCGGGGGAGGCGGGCGCTGGAACGAGCCCGTGGCGCCCGAGTTCGGGGGCGCGACGATGGGCGGGTTGCCACCCGACGACGGCGGAGGCGGTGGAGGTGCACCGACGCTGCCCGAACCACCGAAGTTGGCCGGAGGCGGAGGCGGCGCGCCGCTGTTGCCCGAGCCCACGTAGCCACCCGACGACGGCGGAGGAGGCGGAGCGCCGGTGTTGCCCGAGCCCACGTAACCACCCGACGACGGCGGAGGAGGCGGCGCGCCGGTGTTGCCCGAGCCCACATAGCCACCCGACGACGGCGGAGGCGGAGGTGCGCCGGTGTTGCCCGAGCCCACATAGCCACCCGACGACGGCGGAGGAGGAGGCGGGCGCGCAGTGCCGTTGCTGCCCGAGGGAGGCGGCGGCACGTAGCCGTAGTTACCGCCGCTCGACGGAGGCGGCGGGGGCGCGCGGTTGCCACCGGTGTTGCCGTACGACGGCGGCGGGGGCACGTAGTTGCCGTTGTTCCCGTACGACGGGGGCGGCGGCACGTACGAGTTGCCACCGGTGTTGCCGTAGCTCGGCGGGCGCGAGTGCCACTGCACCGGAATAGCCGTGTGGTAGTTCTGCGGAGGCGGCACGTAGCCCCGCGGCGGCGCGTACGTGTTGTATGGCGGCACGTAATACGAGGGCGGCGCGTAGGTGCGCGGCGGGTAGGTCACGATGACCGTGCTGGGCGGCAGCGGGTAGGTGCCTGGCGTACCGAGCGCGTCGTAGTACCGGTAGCCGTCGTAATAGACGTAACAGGTGCGCCACTGGTCCCAGTAGTACGTGTTCGCACACGGGTAGTTGGGGTCGCAGGTGGTCGTCGACACGACGCGCGTCGCGCGGGTCCGTACGACGCAGCCGCTGGCCATCAGCGCCAGCACCGCGACCAGGATTCCCTTCATAGGCAAGCGCATGACATTTCCTCGTGATGAGAGGTGTTTGGAACGGTGGATCAGACGACGGTGACTGCGTTTCATTCAATCTCAGGTCGGGGCTGAGCGCACCCCTCGCGGTGCTAGGGTGCCGCGCCCATGGCTTTGGATCAGCTGACCGAGGTGTTGCAGGCCGAGATTGCACGTTTTCCCCGCGCGCGTCTCACCGTTACCAAAGGGCCCGACAAGGGCCTCGAGGTCGTCCTCGAAGGCCAGAGCGTGGTGGTGGGCAGCGATGAGTCGTGCCAGCTCCGGCTGACCGACACGTCGGTGTCGCGGCGGCACTTCGAGCTGTCGGGCGGCCCGGGCGGTTACCGCCTGCGCGACCTCCGCAGCACCAACGGCGTGCGCATCGAAGGGGTGCAGGTGCTCGACGGTAAGCTCGTCGACAAGGCGCGCCTGTCCGTTGGCCGCACTGAATTGCGCTTCGAGCCGGAGCGCACCGAGGTGCAGTGGCCGCTCTCTCCGCACGAGCGCTTCGGTGAAACGCTGGGGCGCAGCCTCATCATGCGGCGGCTCTTCGCGTTGCTCGAGCGCGCGGCGCCCACCGAGTCGCCGGTGATTCTCGAAGGTGGCCCCGGCACCGGCAAAGAAGTGCTGGCCCGCTCGATTCACGACAAGAGCGCGCGGCGCGAAGAGCCCTTCGTGGTGGTCGACCTCGGCGCGTCGAGCGAACCGTTGATGGACAGCGACCTCTTCGGCCACGACGTGTCGTCGGCGCGGCCAGCGGCGCGCCCCGGGGCCTTCGAAGAAGCCGAAGGCGGCACGCTGTACCTCGACGAAATCTCCGAGCTCACCAACGGCCTGCAGGCCAAGTTGCTGCGCGCGCTCGAGACGAAGGAAATCAAGCGGCCCGGCGTGGGTGGCACCGCGAAGGTCGACGTGCGCGTGGTGGCCTCGACGCAGAAAGACCTCGAGGCCGAGGTGAAGGCCGGGCGGTTCCGCGAAGACCTGTACTTCAAGCTCTCGGTCTTCCGGGTGCGGGTGCCGCCGCTGCGCGAGCGCCCCGAAGACGTGCCGCAGCTGGTGCGCCACTTCGAGTCGAAGAATCAGGGCGGCGCCGCGCTCTCGGACGAGATGCTCGACATGCTCTCGCGCCACGACTGGCCGGGGAACGTGCGGGAGCTGCGCAACGTGTTGGAGCGCCTGGCCGCTTTCCCCGACCTGGGGGCCGGCGCGATTGCGCGCGCGCTGGGCAAGAACCTCGACGCTTCGAATGATGAAGCTTCAGGCGCGAAGCTGCGCGCCGAAATGTCGAATCAGCTGCTCTCGTTGCCGTACCACGAGGCCAAAGACAGGGTGCTCGAGAGCTTCGAAAAGACCTACCTGCTGGAACACTTGAAGGCTGCCAACGGCGTGGTGACGCGCGCTGCACAGCGGGCCGGGCTGCCTCGCCAGTCGGTGCATCGCATGCTGCGTCGCCTCGGCATCAACACCAGCGACGAATGAGCTTCAGCCGATGGCGTAGTCGAGGCCCTCGTCTTCGAGCGAGATGACGCCGCTCCTGGTGCGCGCGACGTGGGTGATGCCGGGGTGGCGCATCTCCAGTTGGCAGGCCGCCGTGCCTTCGTTGCGGGCAATGGAGAGAAGGCGCCGTGTCTCGAGGGCGTCACGCTGGTGCTCGAGCGCGAAGTGCAGCGCGGCCTTGAGCTCCAGCTCGTCCCACGGCTTCGAGAGAAACCGGAAGATGTTGCCGCGGTTGATGGCGTCGATGGCCGTCTGCATGTCGGCGTGACCGGTCAGCATCAAGCGCACCGCGTCGGGGTAGCGGTTGCGCACCAGCGTGAGGAACTCCAGGCCCGTCATGCCCGGCATCAGGTGGTCGCTGAGCACGACTTCGTACGGGCGCAGCGCGAGCTGCTGAAACGCCTCTTCGGGGTCTCGCGCGTGCGTCAGCTCGTAGCCTTCTTTGCGCAGGCTGCGGCGAATCGCGCTGAACACGTTGTCTTCATCATCAACCACGAGAATCGAAGGAATGTGCGGGGTCATGGGCGTGGGCCTTTCGGGTTCAGGGAGAAACAGCGACGACGGGAGCAGGCGTGTGGCGCGCGGCCGAAGCGGTGGAGCGGAGGCGTGCGGCGAGCTTGACCAGCTCCGCGTCGGGCGGGGCGACGACGCCGACGACGGCGCCTCGGCGGGTCACCAACACCGCAGCGCCGAGCGGAGGCACCGGCTCGTGCGCCACAATCTGCTCGAGGTCACCGACGCGGCCGCCCCAGACGACCGCGGCGCTCATGTTCTGGCACTGGCCCTTGAGGCACTCGGCGGTCTGCAGCGTGAGCCGCGTGTAGATGACGCCGGGCGCGGTGGGGTGCGAGGCCGACACGCGGTCGACGACGCGGGCGAGCGAGACCGCGTCGGCGCTGAAGACCGCTTCGCCCGGCTCGGCGGCCAGCGCGGGCGTAGCGACGGCGAGCGCGGCGGCGGCGGCGGCACCGGCGCGGCGGCGACGTGAGCGCAGCAGGCCCAGCAGCGCGATGAGCAGCAGCGGCGCCTGACCTGCGGCTGAGCAACCGGCCACGGGCACGTCGTTCGACTCGGTGATGGCGGAGGCCTCGGCGAAGGCGGGGGCCGAGCCGTAGAGCGCGCGCAGGCCCGCGCGGTCATCGTCTTTGAGCACGCGCTTGGTCAACTCACCCGCGAAGGTCGACGAGAACATCACCAGCGCGTCGTCGGCGTCGTTGTGACGCAGGCCGAGCGCGTGACCGATTTCGTGCGTGAGCGCGTTCTGCAGGTCGAAGCCGCGGTCGTAGTGCACGCCCACGGAAGGCAGCACGTTGATGACGTGCTTCGAGGTGTTGAAGAGAATGTCGGTGTCGAGAATCTCGTTGGTGCGCACGTTGAGCGTCGTCAGCGTCACCGCGAGGTTGCTCGAGGTGTAGGGCCAGTCGGCGAGGCCGATGATGGCGTTGACGTTCTGCTTGCCGGCCTCGTAGCCGATGGCCCAGGTCGGTGAAGGGCCGACGGTGGCTTCGAACTTCATGCCCGGCGCCGCGTCGCGCAGGTGCGTCAGCAGGTCGTTCATCGACTCGCGCACGGCCGCCGTGCCCAGCTGGGCGGCGAAGTTCTCGTCGACCAGCAGCTCCATGCCGCGGCGCCACTGCACGAGGTCGCCTTCAGAGTCGGTCTGAAGTTCGAAGGCCGACGCGGGGAGGCTGAGGAGCGTCGAGAAGAGAATGAAGGCAGCGCGGAGCGTCATGCGGCGCTGACAGAGCAGGCCGCGTGCCAGCACGTTCTCCGAGGGAAACGTGCGGATCAGCCGGGAGTCGACGGCGACGAAGGGGTCATGCGTGACCGCGTTTGTCGGAGCTGCCGTCACCAGGGCCACGCGTGCGGTGCGGAGCCGCTTTCGGGTGGCTACGGGACTCTTCGAGGAGCCCCTTCAACGGAGGACCACATGAAACGTGTTCTGAGCCGGGCGACGAACTCCATTCGTATCTACGCCATCTACTTGTGCCTCCTGGGCGTCACGTTGATGGTGGTGCCGAACGTGTTGCTGTTGGGCCTGTGGCAGCCGCCTGCCGAAGAGCCGTGGATCCGCGTGGTGGGCGTCTTCGTGGTGCCGCTGGGCATCTATTGCTGGCGCGCGGCGCGCTCGCAGCACCTCGACTTCTTCAAGTGGACGGTCGAGACGCGCTTGCTGACGGTGGCGCTGCTCGTCTTCCTCGTGGCAGCGCAGTGGGCGCCGCCCGTCATCCTCGCCTTCGCTGCGCTGGAGGCCGTCTTCGCCGCGTGGACGTGGACCGACCTCCGCGCCGACAACCCACGCACGGCGCCTGAACCGAAGACCGAGTCACTGCCCGCGCGTCGGCACCACGATTCGCCGTCGAACGTGTGACGTACGCTGCGCGGCGTGAAGGTGTGCGTCATCGGCGCTGGCGGCATTGGGAGCACGTTCGCGTTGCTGCTCTCGCGCGCAGGGCATGAGGTGTGTGTCGTCGCGCGCGGCGCGCGGTTGGAAGCGCTGCGGCGTGAAGGGGCGCTCGCGGCGCTGCCGGAAGCCGTGCCGTTCGACCTGGTGTTGGTGACGGTGCTCGCGACACAGGTCGCGCCGTTGTTGCCGTCGCTGCGCGCGAGCGCGGCGAGGTCGGTGATGTTCATGTTCAACACGTTCGGCGGGCTCGACGTGCTGCGTGAAGCCGTGGGCGAGCAGAGATTCGCGTTCGGGTTTCCAGCCGTCATCGCGCGCGTCGAAGCCGGCGTGTTGAAGCACCGCGTGGTGTCGGGGCTGCAGACGACGACTGTCGGCGGTGCGCGTGCGGCGCAGTGGGCGCGCGTGTTTTCAGCGGCTGGCGTGCCGACGGTGGTGCATCACGACATCGACTCGTGGCTGCGCACGCACGCGGCGTTCATGGCGCCGTTGATGCTGCTGGGGTGCGATGTACGTGCGCAGAAGAAAGGTGTGTCGTGGCGCCGCGCGCAGGAGCTGGTGGCGTTGATGCACGGCGGCTTCGCGCTCGTGGAGAACGTGACGCCGCGGACCATGCGCGTGGTGCGGGCTTTCCCGCGCGCGGTGCTGACGGCGGCCTTGTGGCTGTTGAGCCGGCTGCCGGTGGTGAAGAACCTCGGCGCGCGCGGCGACGCGGAGGCGAGGGCGTTGCTCCGCCAGATGAACGAGGTCAGAGCGCCTTCTTGAAGTACGTGCGCTCGAACTCGAGCAGCTCGTCTTCGAACTTCATGCGCTCCGCGGCGGTGTCGGCCTTCGGCAGCAACTTCCGCAGCGACTTGAGCTTCACCACGGCTTTGGCCGGCAGCTTCTTCTTCTTTGCCCTGGCCTCGAGGCGCACGAGGTGCTCCTTCAGCTGCTTCACGCTCGGCGTCACCGGCGTGGGCGGAGACGGCTTCACCACCTCGACCGGCTCGGCCACCTCGACGACCTGCGCGCCCGCATCGACCTCGACCAGCACCGGCGGGTCGACCGCGGCGACCGTCGGCAGCACCACGTTTTCAGGCACCACCACGCGCGGCGGCCGCGTCGCCAGCCAGATGACGACCGTACCCAGAATGCCCAGCAACACCACGCTGCCGACCAACGCCGCCACCATCACGCGGGAGCGCGGCTGCACCATGGGCGCGCCCGCAGGTGACAGCTGCAGCTGCGGCGTCGGCGGGCGCTGAAACGTCGCCGGTGCGCGCATCGGCACTGGAGACGCGGTGGGCACATACGCCGGCAGCTCGCCCGAGTGCCGCGGCCTCGGGTGCCCCATGGCCACCAACGCGTCCTCGAGCGCCGCGCGCACTTCTTCGACTGTCTGTGGCCTGTCCTCGGGGGCCTTCGACAGCATGCGCATCACCAGCTCGTTCAGCGCGTCGGGCAGCGTCGGCTCGAGGTCCTTCGCGTTGGGAGGCGGCGTGCCCACGTGCGCGACCATCACGTCCATCGGCGTCGATCCGGTGAAGGGCACGCGCCCGGTGAAGAGCTCGAACGCGATGACGCCGAGCGAATAGAGGTCGCTGCGCGGAGAAATATCGAGCCCGCGCGCCTGCTCCGGCGCCATGTAGTCGGGCGTGCCGGCCACCGTGGTCTGGTTCGTCTGCTTGGTGGTGCCGTCGAGGCCCACCGCGCGCTTGGCCAGGCCGAAGTCGAGAATCTTCAGGAAGCGCGTGCCGTCGGCCTGGGTGCAGATGAAGACGTTGCTCGGCTTCAGGTCGCGGTGAATGACGTTCGCGTGGTGCGCGGCGGCGAGCGGCGCGCACATTTCAAGCAGCAGCTCGATGGCGGTGTCGATGCCCACGCGGCGGTTCGGCAGCGCCTGCAGCCAGAGGTCGAGCGCTTCTCCGTCGAGGAACTCCATCACCACGTACGGCCGCCCGTCGGGCAGCGTGCCGAGCGAGAAGATGTCGATGATGCCGCGGTGCCCGATGGCGTTGACGGCTTCAGCTTCGGTGATCAACCGGCGCACCTGCACTTCATCACCCGCCACCGCGGGCTTGAGCACCTTCACCGCGACGCGCTTCTTGATGACGGGTTGAATCGCCCGGTACACGACGCCCATGCCCCCTTCGCCGATGGGCTCGAGAATCTGGTACTCGCCGACGCGCGTGCCGAGGAGCGGATCAACGGGCGCGATGTAGGGGTCGTCTGACACGGGGGAGCTGACGTCTATCTTCCCACGTCACGCGCTGCGACGGGCGCGCTCTTCCGCGTGGCGCTTGACGAGGTCGGCCATCGACACGCCCTCGCGCTCGACGAAAGTCTCGCCGGTGGGCTTGGCCGAGCGCACGCGGTCACTGCGAAACACGCGCACTTCGCCGCGCAGCCGACACCACGCCGGCATCACCCAGCTGTCGGCGAAGCGCAGCATGCCGAGCGGCTCCACGTCGCGCTCCGTCGTCTCTCCGCGGCCGATGCCGTCGTAGACGAGGTGCAGCACGCGCCGGTGGTGCACGGCCTCGAGCAACGTCGAGAGCGGCCCGGCCTTCTTCGCGGCGGCCGTCACGCGCACCGTCGCGCGGTGCGTCTTCAAGCGGCGCCGCGCGTCCACCGACAGCGTGCTCTCGAGCTTCGCCACGGCGCCCTGCAGCGTGCTCGTCAACGTCTCGTCGGCGTCTCGTTGCAGCACGCGCGCGGCCAGCACCAGGGCCTCTGCTTCTTCCGGCGTGATGGCGAGGCCCTTGAGCTGCGCGCCTTCGGCCAGCGTGTAGCCATCGCCCGGCGTTCCCGTGAGCGGGAAGCCCGCCTCTTCGAGCGCCGCGAGGTCGCGATACACGGTGCGCACGCTGATGCCGTAGTGCGCGGCCGCGTGGTCGGCGGTGAGGCGGCGGCGCGCCGACAGCAACAACGCGAGGCTCACCAGTCGGTTCAGGCGCTTCATGGGCCGCGGAGATTCTCACAGCCGCCGCGGTTCTTTGATGTCATGTTTATTTGACACAAAGTCTGCCCGTCTTTACATCTCACGCATGTCAAAGATACCTGACACCGATGCCGAGCCGAGGTCTGCGCAGGAACTCAACAGTATGATTTTTCTGCTTATTTCTGTCGTCGGGGTGACGGTCTACCTGGTCACCGTGGCCTTGCGGGCGCGTGAAGCAGCGCTGAGTGAGGTTGCGTGGGTGATGCCCATGTTGTGGACGCTGGGCCTCGCGATGGCGGCGGGAATCGGGGGCGACCTGGTCGTCTCGGCGCTGCGCAAGGGTGAGACAGCGCTCGACGTGCGCGACCTCGAAATTCGGCGCTACGGGCTCTACGTCGGGCACTTCTTCGGCGTCATCGGAGGCGTGACCGCGCTCGGCCTCACCATGCTCGACGCGGAGAAGTTCTTCATCGCGCACGCGCTGTACGCGGGCTTCGTGGTCTCGGCGTTGGTCAGCGCCGTGGTGCGACTGCGCGCGTACCGCCGAGGGCTGCCGCGATGAGCACGCACCTCACCAACTCGCTTCGAGCGCTGCGCTTCGCCCGCAATGAGATGACGCAGGCCGAGCTCGCCGCGCGCCTGGGCGTGAGCCGGCAGACCGTCATCGCCATCGAGCAGGGCCGCTACTCGCCGACCTTGGAGATGGCGTTTCAGATGGCGCGCATCTTCGAGGTGCCGCTCGAGCAGGTCTTTCAATACCGCCCACCCGGGTGCGAGACGTGAAGACGACCGCGCGCCTCGCAGGGTTGCTGTACCTGGTGCCGATGCTGCTCGCGCCCTTCAGCATGATGTACGTGCCGTCGGTCATCGTGGTGGCCGGCGACGCGGCGGCGACGGCGCAGAACCTCGCGTCGTCGACGTCGCTCTTTCGTCTCGGCATCGCCGCCGACGTGTTGGTGGTGCTCTCGGAAATCGCGCTGACGGCGGTGCTCTACGTGGTGCTGGCGCCGGCAGGTCGCGCGCTGGCGTTGACGGCCACGTTCGCGCGCCTGGCGATGACGGTGCTGCAAGCGGTGAACGTGTTGGTGCTGCTCGTGGTGTTGCAGCTGCCGTCGTCGTCGCTGCTGTTGATGAACGTGCACGAGCAGTGCGTGCACGTCTGGGAGCTGCTCTTCGGGCTGCATTGTTTGACCGTCGGCGCGCTGGTCTTCCGCTCCGGGTACTTTCCGCGCGTGTTCGGCGGGCTGATGGCGCTCGCGGGCCTCGGCTATTTCCTCAACGGAATGGGCAACGTACTGGCGCCTGAACATGCGCCGCTGTTCGCGAGCCTCGTGGGCGTGGCGGCGATGGTGGGCGAGGTGCCATTCGTATTCTGGCTGTTGTTTCGTGGCCTCGACGACGCCCGCTATGGTGCGCGGGTCGGGGCCGGAGTGGGAGTTTCTCAATGAAGTCGTGGCGCCGCGTGCTGGTGCTGTTGGTGTTGTCGCTGGGCGGAAGTGCGTTGGCATGCAGTTGCCGGAAGGGCGGTGACGTTCTGCCTCGCGCCGGCAGCACCAACGTGCCGACCAACGTCGTGATTCGGGTGCTCTACAACTTCGCTCCGGCGGCGGAGGACTTCTCGCTCACCAGGGTCGGCGGTGCGCAGGTGCCGTTGACGTTTCGTGACGGGCCCGGCGAGCACGTCTGGAGCCTGGCGCCGACTTCAAAGCTCGAGGCGTCGACGCAGTACGAGCTGACGATTCCCGGCGCGGCGCCGCAGCGCTTCACCACCGGCACTCAGGAAGACCACGAAGCGCCCACACAGCCGAAGCTGGGCGCCTCGGCCTTCAAGGCGACGTCGTCGTGGAACAGCTGCGGCGACACCAGGACGTGGGACCTCGCCGTCACCGGAGGCGAAGACGCGAGCGAGGTGGTGCTGCTCATGCACTCGTCTGGTTCGACGGAGCCGACGCAGGCCATCGGCGCGACGTCGCTCGTCGAGGCGCAGCTGCGAACGGGGCTGTGTTCGCCCAACTTCAAGGCGCCGGATGGCTCGTCGTTCCCGCTCGCGGTGCAGGCGATGGATCTCGCAGGCAACGTGTCGGAGGTGTCGACGACGCGCACGGAGCGAGGCTGCACCTCGGCGCCCGGCGGTGCGTTGCTGGGGTTGGGGCTCGCGTTGTTCAAACGGCGAAGACGCATGTGACTCCGACGCCACGACTCGCGTGGTACGAGCCACCGATGCTCCGACTCGGCCTCGTCTTGTTGGCGTTGTGTGCGGTTGGTTGTGGCGCTTCGAAGGTGAGTGACGACGGCGGCGCGTCGCAGTGTGTTGGTGGAACCACGCGCTGCGGGGATGCGTGCGTCGAGCTCGAGAGGAACCGGGCTCACTGCGGCGGCTGCGATGCGGCGTGTGCGTCGGGCGAAGTCTGCTCGGGTTCGGCCTGCGGCCTCGAGTGCTCTGGCGGAACCACGCGCTGCGGTGACTCGTGTGTCGAGCTCGACAGGAACCCTGTGCATTGCGGAGCGTGCGGCGTGGCGTGCGCGGCGGGCGAAGTGTGCTCGGGAGGGACGTGCGCGCTGCAGTGCTCCGGCGGGCCCACTCGCTGCGGCGCTGCGTGCGTCGACGTCGACAGGAACCCGGCGCACTGCGGCGCGTGCGGCGTGGCGTGCGCGGCGGGCGAAGTGTGCTCGGGAGGGACGTGCGCGCTCGAGTGCTCCGGCGGCTCCACGCGCTGCAGCAACCTCTGCGTCGACACCGCCATCGACCCTGCGAACTGCGGCGCGTGCGCGATGGCCTGCGCGGCCGGAGAAGCGTGCGCCTCGGGGCAATGCACCGCGCGCTGCGGCGCAGGGCTGACGACGTGCGGCGGCGTGTGCCGTGATTTGCAGAATGATGCCGCTCACTGCGGAACGTGCACGATGGCGTGCGGCGCCGGTGAGACCTGCCGAGGCGGCAGCTGCGCGAGCTGCAGCGCTGAGGTCTGCGACAACGTCGACAACGACTGCGACGGCCAGGTCGACGAAGGGTTCCGCAACGCGGTGACAGGCACGTACGACCAGGCGACCGCGTGTGGAAACTGCAGCACCGACTGCACGGTCATCTACGCGCGGCCCAACGCGTCGGGCGTCTGCAACGCTGCGGGCACCACGCCCGTCTGCTCGATGCGCTGCGACGCCGGCTCGTTCGACCTCAACGCGGTGCCGGACGACGGCTGCGAGTTCTCGTTGGATGCCTCGGCCATCTACGTGTCTGTGGCCGATGGGCTGGATTCCGCGAGCTGCGGCCTGGGCCCCGCGCAGACCGGTGGAGGCCGGTTTCCCTGCAGGACCCTCGCCGCAGGCCTCGCTCGAGGCGTGGCGGGCGGGAAGACGAAGCTCCTCGTCGCGGCCGGCAGCTATTTGGAGAACGTCACGCTGCGCCCTGGGCTCAACGTCCTGGGCGGTCACAACCCCAGCACGTGGACGCGCGAGCCTTCCACCAACCTGACCATCATCCGCGGCGTCGATACGGGAGCAGACAACACGGCCGTGATTGCTGACGGCATCTCGAGCGCCACGACGTTCGACGGCTTCACGGTGCTGGGCGCGAACGCGTCTGGCGTGGGCGCGAACTCCTACGCAATCTCCGCGCGCAACTCGCCCGCGCTCATCGTCACCAACAACGTCGTCATCGCTGGCAGCGGAGGCCGCGGCGCACAAGGAACGGCGGGTGCACAAGGAGCGCCTGGTGGCGACGGTCAGCCCGGCGCGAACTGCGTCAACGCCGGAACCACGACGTGCACCACGTCGTCGGGCCCGGGCGGCTTCGGCGGGTCGGGAACGTGCGGAGGCTCCGGCGTCAGCGGTGGCGCGGGCGCGAGCAGCGGGTGCCCCGGCACGTGCAACGCCACGGCGCAGGGTGCGAATGGCACGTCGGCCAGCGGAGGCGGCGCGGCGGGAACTGGCGGCCTGGGTGGCTCGAATTGGCGCACGACTGCGGGGTGCAGCGTCACCAACACCTGCGCCGCCTCGAACGTCGGCAACGTCGGAGGCGACGGCCAGCACGGCGCTGCAGGCGGCGCAGGCGTCGGTGTTTCAGCCGCGAACGCCGGTGGCACGGTCGTCGGTGCACACTGGCGTGGCGCGAGCGCGACCAACGGCGGCAACGGCACTCCGGGCGGCGGCGGAGGAGGCGGAGGCGCAGGGGGCGGGCTCAACAACCTCGACTCGTGTCCGTTCAGCGACCTCCTCGGCAGCGCTGGTGGAGGCGGAGGCGCCGGTGGTTGCTTCGGCGTCGCGGGCGGGGCCGGCTCGTCAGGCGGTGGCTCCTTCGGCATCTTCGTCACCTTCTCGACGCCCACGGCGAGCCTTCCCACGATTCAGAACAACACGGTGACGCGCGGCCACGGAGGCGAAGGCGGGAGCGGCGGCCCCGGTGGTACGGGCGCTCTGGGTGGACGCGGTGGGCTCCCCGGCTCGGTCAACGCGTGCACCAGCGTCGCGCCCGTCGGCGCCGGTGGGCAGGGCGGCACTGGTGGGAATGGCGGCCACGGAGGAGGCGGCGGCGGTGGCGCCGGCGGCGTGTCGTACGGCATTCACCTCAGCGGCAGCACCGCGACGCCTTCATGGAACAGCAGCAACACGTTCGTCGGCGGAGCGAGCGCTGCGCCCGGCGGCTTCGGAGGCGCGTCGCTCAACAACCCCGGCAGTGCGGGCGCGCCGGGCCCGGCGGCCAACACGAACTTCTGAGCGGGCCGTCAGTCGACGTTCAAGACAGCGCGCAGCTTCTCGGCCTTCTCATTCGAGTTGAGCTTCGTGTCGTCGAGCACCGGCACGACTTCAGGTGCGCGCGCTGAAACCCACTCACGCAGCGGGCCCGCGAGCGTGCGCAGCAGCACGCGGCCGAACACGACCTCCGGCGCACCGGAGCCGTCGACCACCGTGACGTGCGGCTCGCTGGCCATCGCGAGGAAGCGCTGCCGCACCGCCGTCAATTCACCGAGCGACTCGAACAGGTCCTGGCCTTCGCCGCGTGCGTTGATGCGCTCGAGGCTCTTGCTCGGCTCGACGTCGACCAGCACCACCAGGTCTGGCTTCGGGGCGAACGCGCGGTTGCGCGCGAACAGCTCGGCCGAGTCGAGGCCACGCGCGCCCTGGTACGCGACGGTCGAATAGTAATACCGGTCAATCACCACCACGGCGCCGCGCGCGAGTGACGGGTTGAGCAGCTCGCCGACGTGCTGACGACGGTCTTCGATGAACGCGTTGAGCTCGTCTTCGGGCGACAGGCGCGCCGTAAAACGCGCCTCACGAATCTTGCGACCCCACGGCCCATTCGTCGGCTCGCGCGTGCGCACGACTTCACGACCCAGCGACTCGAGCCAGTCGGCGAACTTCTTCGCCTGCGTCGACTTTCCCGAGCCGTCGATACCTTCGAACGCGATGAGCTTTCCCGATGACACGCGCGCACCCGTAGCAAATCGCCGGGGTTCCCACGAAATCATCGTCGCGGAACTCACGGTTCATGGCGCACCCCTCGACGCTGAAGTGGGAGCAACACCTCTCTGGGCGCACGACGCTCGAGCTGCAGTCGCACCTCTCTGCCTGTGAGTCGTGTCGCAGCAAGGTGGCCGACATGGAGCGCGCTTCGGCGAAGTACGCGTCGTCCGGCTCGAGGTCGCGCGCGAGAGCCGCAGCGGTGCACGCCGACCGTCGGTGGAAGCGACGCGCGGCGGTACTCACGCTCCTTCCGGCGCTGGCGGCCGCGGCGCTCTTCTTCATGCCGGGCTCGCCACCGGTCGCGCGTCGTCAGGCACGTGAGCTGCTCGAGCCGCGAGGTGGTGCGACGAGTACACGACTGCGCTCGCTGCCGCTGCGAGGTCGCAACGTCGACTTCGGTCAAGGCGCGCTCGAAGCGGCGAGCAACGACGGCGCGGCGCGGCCGTTCACGCTCACGCACACGAAGGTCGACATCTCCGTCACCGGCTTCATGCAGTCAGTCACGGTGACGCAGACGTTCAACAACCCGTTCACCACGCCGGTCGAGGCCGTCTACGTCTTTCCGCTGCCTGACGACGCGGCGGTGCACGACCTGGAGCTGAAGGCGGGCTCGCGCGTCTTGCGCGCGGCGATTCAGAAGCGGGCCGACGCCCGCGCGATGTACGAAACGGCGAAGGCCGAAGGGCGGCGCGCGGCGCTGCTCGACCAGGAGCGCCCCAACATCTTCACGCAGTCGCTCGCGAACCTGCTGCCGGGTGAAACGGTGAAGGTGACGATTTCGTACGTCGCGCCGCTGCGCTTCGACGACGGTGTCTACACGCTGAACTTCCCGATGGTCGTCGGCCCTCGCTACGTGCCGGGCGCGAAGCTCGAGGGTGAAGCGCAGGGCACGGGCACTTCCGTCGACACCGACGTGGTCCCCGATGCGTCGCGCATCTCGCCTCCGGTGGCGCGCAGCGGGCGCGACATCGAAGTGCACGTGCGCGTCGACGCGGGCACCGTCATCGAAGAGCTGTGGAGCGTCTCGCATCGCCTCGAGGTCGACCGCACCACGAGCGCGCGCGTCGACGTCGACCTGCACCCGCTCGACACGTTGCCGAACAAGGACCTCATTCTGCGCTGGCGGGTGTCGGGGCCGCAGGCACGCGCGGTGATGCTCGCTGGCGGCGGCTCATTCGCGTTGATGTTGAACCCCGAGGCGCGGCAGGTGAACGCGCCGGTGACGCCGCGCGAGCTGGTGTTCGTCATCGACACGTCGTGTTCGATGAGTGGGGAGCCGCTCGACGCTGCCAGGCGGGCGATGGGCCAGGCGATGGACGCGCTGCAGCCCACCGACACGTTCATGCTCATCGACTTCGCCAGCACCGCGAGCAGCTTTCATCCCGAGCCGCTGGTGGGCACGCCGGACAACGTGCGTCGCGCGAAGGCGTACTTGCAGGGCTTGCCTGCTGCGGGCGGCACCAATCAGTTGGACGGTATTCGCGCGGCGCTCGCGCGGCCCCTCGAGGAAGGGCGCCTGCGGCTCGTGCTGTTGATGACCGACGGCTACATCGGCAACGAAGACGAGATTCTCGCCGAGACGCGAAGGCTGCGCGGCGACGCGCGGCTGTTCGGCTTCGGCGTAGGGAGCTCGGTGAATCACTTTCTCCTCTCGCGGCTCTCGGAGGAGGGGCGCGGCTTCTATTCATACGTGCGCACCGACGAAGACCCGGGCGAAGCGGTGACGCGCTTCGTGCGACGCATCGAGCGGCCGTTGATTCGTGACGTGGTCGTCGACTGGGGAGGGCTCGAGGTGAGCGACGTGTTTCCGAACCCCGTCGCAGACCTCTTCGACGCGCAGCCGTTGATTGTTCAAGGGCGGTACCGCAAGGCGGGCGCGGGCACGGTCGTGCTGCGCGGAGCTCGCGGTGGACTGCCGGTGGTGTTTGAAGTGCCGGTGACGCTGCCGGCGCTCGAGAGCGAAGGGCGGGCGCTGCAGATGGCGTGGGCGCGCGCGCAGGTCGAGCGACTCTCACGCGGTCGGTACGGCGACGAAGACGCGCAGACGATTTCGGCCATCACGGCGCTCGGGCTCGAGCACCGGCTGGTCACGAAGTACACGTCGCTCGTCGCGGTTGACGAGCAGCGCGTCACTGGCGACGCGGGCACGACGGTGATGGAGCCGACGCTCGTGCCCGACCAGCCGGCGGTGGTGGACAGCGGTGAGCGCGCGTCGTCGCAGAAGCGGTTCAACATCATTCAGGTGATTCGTGGCGGTGGTGGGCCGGTTAACGGTTCCGGCGTGAAGGTGTCCTTGTCTCAGAGCGACATCATGGAGACGATTTTTGCCCACAAAACCCAGCTCGCTGCGTGCGCGGCGAAGCAGTTGGCCGTGCAGCCTGAGCTGCATGGAGAGCTCGTACTGCGGTGGTGGACGCGCGCTGACGGCACCGTCGAGCGCGTCGCCGTCGAGAGCGCGGAGTTCGCAAGCACCGAATTCGCGAGCTGCGTGACGACGCTCGTGAAGACGTTTCAGTTCGCGGCTGCGTCGCGCGCCTCGTCCACGACGTTCCCGTTCAAGTTCTGAGAGACGCCATGGCCCTCGACATCGGTGAGCTCTTCGAGCGGTACCACGGCGTCGTCTACCGACGGTGTCTGCGCCTGCTGCGCCACGAAGACGACGCAGAAGAAGCGGTGCAGGAGGTCTTCATCGCGGCCATCGCGGGCTTTGGTCGTTTTCGCCTCCGCGCGGCGCCGCTCACGTGGCTCTACGCGGTGGCGACGCGACATTGTCTGCAGCGGCTGCGCAATAAGAATGCGCGCGAGCTCAAGCTGCTGCTCGTGCGTGAAGACGAGGCGAACGACGCGGCGCTCGAGTCGCGGGTGGAACTCGACGAATTGCTGCGCACGCTCTCGCTGGAAGAGCTCGAGTTGGTGACGCTGCACTTTCGCGACGGGCTCACGCAGGAGGAGGTCGCCGAGGTGACGCGGCAGTCGCGCAAGACGGTGGGTCGAAGACTCGCGGTGCTGAACGCACGCTTTCTGCTCCGAGATAGTGGCGCGAAGTCGGGGGCTCGCAGGCGACGAGCTGAAGCATCTCTGAGCAGAGGCGGTGACTGATTCGCCCAACGACGTGCCCCGTGCGGGTTGGCCTCTCGACCACGGGCAAGGGGACGCGCTTTTGAGGCAGTACTAAAGAGGTACCGACTCGTACTCTTTTGGTACGGCCCCAAAAGAGTGGCCCTGTTCCCCGAGCTCGAGGGCTCGCACGTGACGAGCTGAAGCGTCTCCGAGTGGAAGCGGTGGCTGATTCGCGCAACTGCGGGTTGACCGCTCGACCACGGGCAAAGGATGCGCTTCTGAGGCAGTACTAAAAAGGTACCGACTCGTACTCTTTTGGTACGGCTCCAAAACGGTGGCCCTGTTCCCCGGGCTCGAGGGCTCGCACGCGACGAGCTGAAGCGTCTCTGAGGAGAGGCGGTGGCTGATCAGCGCAACCGCGCCCTCACGTGTCGCCCGTTGTTCAAAGTCGCGAGGCCAGCTCCGTGACGAGCGGCGCGCTCCGCACCCTTCGACGCCACACCCATCAAGGCGCATAGACTTCGCCGCGTATGTGGCTGCTCGTCGCGCTCTCATCGCTCTACTGGCTCATCACCGCCATCACCGCATGGCACTCCCGCCGCAGGGTGCCCACGCTCCAAACACTCACCGCCCCTGACCCGGGCGCCTGGCCCACCGTCACCGTCGTCATTCCTGCGCGCGACGAAGCCACGCACATTCACGACGCGCTCCTCGCGAAGCTCAACGACGGCTACCCGGCCTTGAAGGTGCTCGTCGTCGACGACCGCTCGACTGACGACACCGGCGCCCGCGCGAAGGCGCTCGGAGATGCTCGCGTCGACGTCACCCGCATCGACGCGCTCCCGCCCGACTGGCTCGGCAAGGTGCACGCGCTGCAACGCGGCGTGGAGGCGAGCGACTCCGACTGGCTGCTCTTCAGCGACGCCGACGTGCACCTCGCCCCGGGCACGCTCCGCCGTGTCATCGCGTGGGCCACCACGAACCAGGTCGAGTTCGTCTCTGCGCTGCCTTCCATCACGCCGGGCGACGCGCCCACCACCGTCGCGCTGCAGGCCTTCTTTCGACTCATCGTGCTTGCCGGTCGCCTCTCCTCGGTCGCCGACCCGAAGTCGACCGCGGCGGCCGGCGTGGGCGCCTTCAACCTCGTGAAGCGCTCGGCGTTGCAGCGCACCGAAGGCCTCGCGTGGCTGAAGATGGAGGTCGGCGACGACATGGCGCTCGGTGCGTTGATGAAGCGCGCTGGCGTGAAGTGCGCGGTGCTCGTCGCGCAAGAGGCCGTCACGCTCGAGTTCTACCCGTCGCTCGCCGCCCTGTTCCGCGCGCTCGAGAAGAACGGCGCGCAGGCTCCGGCCGCGCAGATGGTGGGTGGCCTGCTCGCGCTCACGGCGCTGGAGCTCGGCTTCTACGCCGGCCTGTGGAGCGGGCTCGCGTGGGTTCAGCTGTTGTCGCTGGCGACCTTCGCGCTCGCGGTGCACACCGACTGGTCTGTCGCGCGCTGGTTGCGCATGCCGTCGTGGACCGCGCTGATGCCGGGGCTGGGCGCGCTGCCGCTCAACGTCGCCATGCTTCGTTCATGTCTGCTGGCGGCGGCGCGCGGTGGCGTGGTCTGGCGGGGCACGTTCTACGCCACCGCCGTCGTGCGCGCGGGCCAGCGACTCCGTTGACCTGGTTGCGAGCGGCCGCCGTCATGTACCGGTGGGCATGACTACGACGACCTTCCCCCTGGCCCGACCGCGCTCGACGTACGCCATGGCCTCGAGCGTTTCGTCGAACGTGAAAGTGCGGTCGAGCACCGGGCGCAGCACACGCGCGTCGTAGAGCTCGGCCAGCTTGCGCAGTTGCGGGCCGCTCGCGCGCATGAAGAAGAACGCGTAGCGCACGCCCCGCTTCTTTGCCTGCCGCCGCACCTTGAAACTCATCAGCGCCAGCACGGGCTTGAGCAGGCGCTTCCCGAGCTGGTCTGCGAACGCGGGGTCGGGAGGGCCGACGACGCTGACCGCCAGCCC
>JAMHXF010000072.1:0-94524 GCA_035910535.1 Archangium sp.
CGCTCGCCGAGCGTGGGCCTCTGGAAGAGGAAGACGCCAGCGACGAAGAGGCGTGTCGTTCAGCGTTCGCGGCCGAGCGCTGCCAGCAACCGAGCCCGCGCCGCTGCGAGCGTGAAGCCAGCCTGCGCCACCTGCGCGCCCGCCTGGGTGAAGGCTACCTGCGCGTCGGAGAGCTCGATGACGCTGCCCGCGCCCGCTTGATATCGGCCCTCGGCCAGGCGCAGCCGTTCAGCCGCCGCCGTCTTCGCTTCGCCCGCCACCTCGAGCGCTTCTTTCGCGGCGTGCACGTCGAGCTGGGCCTGCTCCACGTCGAGGCGCACCTGCTGCTCGAGCGTCTCGACCTGTGCCTTCGTCGCCGCGAGCGTCGCCTCGGACTCCGCCTGCTGCGCCTGGGTGAGCCCGCCCTGGTACAGCTGCCACGACAACGAGAGCTGTCCGCTGATGTTGGGCACGATGTTGCTCAGCTGTCGCGCCTGCGCATTCGTCGAGACCTGCGCCGACAGCGTGGGCCAGTACGTGCCCTTCACCGCAGCGAGGGAGAGTTCCTGCGACTGCACTGCCGCTTCCAGCTGTGCGGCCTCGGGCCTGGCCTTCACGCCCTCGGTGACCAGCGCGTCGAGCGAAGCGTCTTCACTGTCGACGATTCCGGGTGGGCCGTCGGTGAGCGCGCCGGGCACCTGCTTCACGCCCATCGACTGGGCGAGCCGCGCACGGGCGAGCGCGACGGCGTTCTTCGCGTTCAGGTGCGCCAGCTTCGCGTTCGCGACCTCAGCGCGCACCTGCGCCAGGTCGATCTCGGGCCGGGCTCCCGCAGCGACGAAGGCCTGAATCTGCGCGAGGTGCGCCTGCGTGTTGTCGAGCGCGGCCTTCGTGACGCTGACGAGCTCTTCCTGCGCCTTCACCGAGAAGTACGCGGTGCGCACGTTGAGCGCGGTCGTCAGCTCGAGGCTCTTCGTCTGCGCGGCCTGTCCTTCGGCCGAGCGCTTCGCCGCCTGGTGCCGGTTCCACGTCGCGAAGAAGTCCCAGACCAGCATCTGCGCGGTCACGTTGCCGCTGAAGAAGTCGAAGGAGTCGAGGCTCAGGTTCGAGCCCGCGGCCAGAGAGTTGGGAACGGCGCCCGGCCTCGCGACGAAGTTCGCCGTCGAGCGCGAGTACTGCAGGCCGAGGCTCACCTGAGGAAGCAGCGGCGCGAACGACTCCCGCGCGCGGGCCTGGGCGGCGAGCTCTTGCGACCGAGCGGCCTTGAGCGCTGGCACCTGCTCCATCGCCTTCGCGAGCGCTGCGTCGAGCGAGAGGCCCTCTTCGGCGAAGGCCGCCGTGGAGAGAATGATGACGACGAGCGCGCGCCTCACTCGAACCTCAACGCGGTGATGGGGTCCATTCGTGATGCCTTGAGCGCGGGGTAGAGACCGAAGCCCACGCCGACGAGGCCACTGAAGCCGGTCGCGAGCGCCACGATGTCGGCGCGTACCAGCAGCGGCCAGCCGAACTGCACCGAGAGTTGCTGCGCCGCGAACAGCCCGAGGCCCACGCCGACGAGCCCACCGACGATGGCCAGCACCAGCGCCTCGACGAGGAACTGCGCGAGGATTTGTCCCGGCGTCGCGCCGACGGCCATGCGAATGCCAATCTCCCTCGTCCGCTCGGTCACGCTCACCAGCATGATGTTCATGATGCCGATGCCACCGACGAGCAGTGACACCGCGGCGATGCTCGCGAGCAACGCGCTCAACGTGTCGGCGCCCTGCTGCTGCGCGCTCGCCACCTCGGCGAGGTTGCGAATGCTGAAGTCGTCCTCCGCGCCCTGACCGAGGCGGTGCCGGTCTCGCAAGAGCGACGTCACCTGCCGCTGCGCGCGCGCCGTGTCTTCACCCGTTCGCACCTGCACGAAGATGACGCCCGAGAGGAAGTTGCCCAGGCCCGGGCTCAAGCGCGCCTTGAACGTCGACGATGGAATGAAGACCGTGTCGTCGTAGTCCTGCCCCATGGGGCTCTGGCCCTTCTTCGCGAGCACGCCCGCGACGACGAACGGCACGCCCTTCACGCGCACCGCCTGACCGAGTGGATCGGAGCCGGGCCCGAACAACTTCTCGGCCACCGTCGCGCCCAGCCACATCACCTTCGCGCCCGAGTCGAGGTCCGAGTCGCTCATCGGCGAACCCAGCGTCGTCGGCCACCGGCGAATCTCGAAGTAGTTCGGCGTGGTGCCCTGAATGCTGGTGCCCCAGTTCTGCTCGTCGCTCTGCACCTGGCCGTTCATGCGCAGCGTCGGCGCCGCGCCCGACACCAGCGAGGCCTCGGTCTGAATCGCCTTCAGGTCGTCCCACGTGAGCGTCGGTTGCGTGCCGAAGCCACCACGCGCGCCGCCAGAGGAGTTCGAGCCCGGCATCACGATGAGCAGGTTGGTGCCCATGGCGGCGAACGTCTCTTCCACCTGGCTGCGCGCGCCTTCGCCGATTGCCACCATCGCGATGACGGCCGCGACGCCGATGATGATGCCGAGCGCGGTGAGAAAGCTGCGCAGCTTGTTGCGGAGCAGCGCGCGAAGGGCGAGGCGGCTGGTCTGGAGTGGTCCCATCGGGTCAGGCCTCCTGTCGCTTCGGGTCGAGCCGAAACGGCGTCTGCTGCTTGTCGGAGAGGATTTTGCCGTCGCGCAGCGTCACCACACGCTGGGCCCACGCGGCCACGTCGTGCTCGTGCGTCACCAGCACCACCGTGATGTCTTCGAGCCCGGTGAGCAGCGTCATCACTTCTTCGCTCGTCTTCGTGTCGAGCGCGCCGGTCGGTTCATCGGCGAGCAGGAGACTCGGCTTCGTCACGAGAGCGCGCGCGATGGCGACACGCTGCTGCTGGCCGCCCGAGAGTTGATTCGGGAGATGATCGAGGCGCTCTCCCAGGCCCACGCGTTGGAGCGCGGCCGTCGCGCGGGCCTTGCGCTCCTTCGTGCCGACGCCCGAGTAGAGCAGCGGCAGCTCGACGTTCTCGAGCGCCGAGGTGCGGGCGAGCAGGTTGAACGACTGAAAGACGAAGCCGATGGTCTTGTTGCGCGTGCGGGCGAGCTGCGCGCGGGACTGCTTCGAGACGTCGACGCCATCGAGCAGGTAGCGGCCTGCCGTCGGGCGGTCGAGGCAGCCCACGACGTTCATCAACGTCGACTTGCCCGAGCCCGAGCTGCCCATGACGGCGACGAACTCGCCGCGCTCCACCGAGAGCGAGACGCCGCGCAGCGCATGCACGTCGACGTCGCCCAGCGAGAAGACGCGCGTGATGCCCTCGAGGGCCACCACGGCCGTCATGTCAGAAGGCCCTCCGCATGCCGCCGCCGCCCATCGAGGAGCCACCCAGACCGGACGGCCGGGGCCCATCGGCGCTCTGCTTGTCGGTGATGACCTGCGCGCCGTCGCTCACGTCGCCTTCCACCACGGTCACGGTGCCGTCCGAGAGGCCGACCTTCACCGTCACCGGCGCTGGCGTCTCGCCGTCGAGCACCCAGAGCAGCCGCTTGCCGGGCTCGGGCTTCGTCACCTTGCGCATCAGCTCGGCGTCGGGCCGGAAACGCAGCGCCGCGTTGGGCACCCGCAGCGCATCTTCCGAGCGCGCGTAGATGAAGGCCACGTTCGCCGTCATGCCCGGGCGGAGCAGCAGTTCGTCGTTCGCCACGTCGATGACCGCGTCGTACGTCACGACGTTCTGCACCACCTGCGGCGCGTAGCGGATTTGCCGAATGCGCCCCTTGAAGACTCGGTTGGGGAACGCATCGACCGAGAAGCTCGCCTCCATGCCGTCAGACAGCTTGCCGACGTCGGCCTCGGAGACGTTGGTGTCGACCTGCATCTTCGAGAGGTTCTCGGCGATGGTGAACAACGTGGGAGCGGAGAGCGAGGCCGCGACCGTCTGGCCGACGTCGACCGCGCGCGAGATGACGGTGCCGTCGATGGGCGAGGTGATGGTGGTGTACGCGAGGTTCACCTGCGCCTGCTGGCGGGCGGCGCGGGCCTGCGCGACGGCGCCTTCCGACGCCTGAATGTTCGCCTGCGCGACCTCGACCTCGGCCTGCGCGGCTTCGAGATCGGCGAGCGGCACGAGCTTCTGATCAGCCAGTTGCTTCGCGCGGGTGAGTTTGCGCTGCGCGTCCTTCTCCTGGGCCTGCGAGCGCGCGAGCCCGGCCAGCGCAGCCTTCTCGTTCGCCTGCGCCATGAGCGCCTGCGCTTCGAAGAGCGAGGGGTCGAGCTTCGCGAGCACCTGGCCCTTCGTGACCTTCGAGTTGAAGTCGGCGTTGAGCGACTGCAGCCGGCCCGAGACCTGCGCGCCGACCTGCACCGTCACGAGCGCCGAGACGGTGCCGGTGGTGGTGACGCGGCCGATGACGGGGCCTTTGTCGACCTTCGTCGTCGTGTACTTCGGAGCGGTCGCCGTCTTCTGCCCGCAGGCCGTCAGCCCGAGGAGGAGCAGCGTCAGAGTTTTCGTCATCGAAGGCAGCGACACTGGAGCACCTGAAAGGTCAAAGCGGCCTTCGGTCTTCTCTCGCAGGACGGTCAGGAGCACCAGCGCGTTCGGTCAGGGAAGGAAGGGGCCGAGCCGCCCCTCCAGGGCCCGGACCACGTCGGGCGCGTCAGCCGGTGCGCGACTGCCGGCCTGCTCCACCACCTCGCGAACCAGCGTGACGCAGCGAGATTTCGTCGAGTCGAGGAACGGGCGCAGCACTGGCTGGCCCTCTGTCAGGCGGACGCGCACGACGTGTCGCCGAAGCGCAGGCAGCTCATCTGCGTTCACCATCGCGGGTCCGCGGCATTGCTCGGGCAAGCGGTCGGCCCAGAGGCTGGCGGTGTTCGAGCCGGGCAGCACGTCGGTCTTCGTGACCAGCACGCGCTCCCACTGCCACTCCACGCGCTCCGTGGCCCGATGCATGACGAACGCGTGCGCAGGGTAGCCGAGCACGAGGCCGCTCAAGATTCCCGCGAGCACGCCAGGGAGGATGTTGGAGCGCTCATCGTTCATCGGGAGCCCCGCCCTTCATCGAGTCCTTCAGCTCACGCAGCAGCGGGTCCCAGCGGGAGTCTGGCGTGATGAGCACGTGGACCTGATCGAGACAGCGCTCGTCCTCGGAGCGGGTCTCGAAGTGCGCCTCGGTGACGAGGTCGCCGCGCTCGAGCTTCGTCTGCACCGCTCGCCCGACCAGCATCTGGCGTTCGTCTTCGCCGATGAGCTCGCTCGACATCATGCGGGCAGGCAGGCAGCCGATCATGACGTCACCCTCGGCCAGCGTCGTGCCGGGCAACAGCGTGCGGTTCGCGACCACCACGTTCACCAACCGCCACTGCCGATTCCCAAACTCCGCGAGCCCTACGCCGCGTCGCCAGCCGAAGAGTGACAAGGCGACGACGATGCCGAGGGTGGTGACGAGCCAGGCGAGGAACAAGGGAGCGCGGCTCATACCGAAGGAGTGTGCCACGACGCTGCGCATCCTCAGAGAGCAGCGGTAGTCTGCGCGGCCGTGAGCGACGTGATGGTTCAGCAGTTCGTGCAGCTCGCGCCTTCTCTGCGGAGCGTCGGCCAATCACTGCACGACCGCCTCGCCCAGTTGCTGCGCACGAAAGACGTGCCTGTCTCGTTCGTGACGTGGCGGCTGAAGGACCAGGCCAGCCTCGCGCACAAGCTCGCGCGCCCCGACAAGAGCTATCGCTCACTCTGGGATGTCACGGACCTCGTCGGCCTGCGCGTTTCGGTCTCGTTCGAAGACCACGTCGAGCAGGTGGCGCGCCTCATCGAGCAACACTTCGAGGTCGACTTCGGCAACTCGCTCGAGCGCGTGAAGCCGGCTGGCTATCGCTCGGTGCACTACGTCTGCGCCCACCGCGACGGGCCGCACCCCGACTTTCGCTTCGAGGTGCAGGTGCGCACCGCGCTTCAGCACGCGTGGGCCGAGGTGGAGCACGACCTTGGCTACAAGGTGAACGACGCCGTGCCCGACGCCATCGCCCGACGCTTCGCGCGCGTGGCCGGCCTGCTCGAGTTGGCTGATCAGGAGTTCGTCTCGATTCGCCGCGACCTCGCGACCTCACGTGAAGCGGCGAAGAAGACGCTCGCCCGCAGCGGTGGAGATCTGCCCATCGACCTGCTCTCGCTCGAGGCCCTCGTGCATCAGCCAGCGGTGGAGGCGCTCGACGAGACGGTCGCGCGTTCGCTCGGCCAGCCGCTGATTCAGACGTCGTTCTTCCCCGACTACCTCGTCGACGTGCTCCGCCTGTGCGGGCTCACGACGACGGCGGCGGTGCTCCAGGCCGTCGAACATCATGCGGCCGAGGTGCCGAGCGCGTTGCCGAAGTACTTCGCCTTCGCGCGGCAGGAGCTCGGCTTCGACGCCACGGTGCTCTCGAACGTCGAGCGCGGTTACGGGCTGCTCTTCGTCGCGCACCTCGCCGTGATTCGCGGCTCCGAGCTGGGGCTCAGCAAGGTCGCGCGGCTCACCCGCCTGTACCAGCAGCTCGAGTTCCCCAACGACGAGCGCACCGCCCATCGCGTGGCCTCGGCTGCAGTTGCGTGCCTCAGTTCGTAGCTGCTTTTACAGAATCGCCCGATTCTCTCGCGCGCCGAGAACGATGACTCCGGTGTGCGATACCGACTCCTGTTTCTGCTGATGGCGAGCGCCTGCGGCGTGGTCGAGCCCGATGAGGAATATGAGTCTCCCTCGCTGGGCGAGGACCGGGAGATCAGCTCCCTTCGTCAGGGCCTCGTCGAGTGCAACGAGCGGCAGGCGACCGGCTACCGAAACGGCTCGGCCTTCAGCATCACGCTCGTCACTGCCGACGGACGCCCCATCGAGAAGGGCACAGCGGCCGCGTACGGGCTCATGCAAGCAGCGGCTGCGCGACAGGGCGTGCGCATCGTCATCAACAGCGGCTTTCGCACGATGTCCGAGCAGCAGTACCTCTACGCCTGCTACACGAACTGCAACTGCAACAGCTGCAACCTCGCGGCGCGGCCCGGCTACAGCAACCACCAGAGCGGCAGCGCGCTCGACCTGAACACCGCGAACTCGGCCGTCTTCAACTGGCTCAACGCGAACGCCGGCGCGTACGGCTTTCGACGAACGGTGCCGAGCGAGCCGTGGCACTGGGAGTACTTCGGTGGCGGGCCGGGTGGAGGACCGTGCACGGCACCACCTCCACCGCCGCCGTGCGACCGAACGGCCGGCCCGTTCACCTTCAGCTGCGACGGCGCACAGAGCGGGCAGACCTGCGTGAACCTGAATGACCCGGGCGACCCGCACTCGTGGAGCGACAACTTCTTCTGCAGCACCGCCGACCTGGGCCTTCGCTACTCGTGGAAGGACCCCATCGCCGAGATGGACTGCGTGAACACCGCCGAAGGCGCCGAAGAGAACCCCGCCGTCTGGGCCGATAACTTCTTCTGCGCGCCGAAGCAGTCACCGTGGAAGTTCAGCTGGTCGAGCGCCGGGCCCATCGCGAACCGCACCTGCGTGCACTGGAACGAGCCGGCTGACCGCTTCTCGTGGGGCGACAACTTCCTCTGCGCCGAGGCGGTGATGTCGTTCAGCAACGCGGGCTTCACCTTCCGCATGAACGGCCCCGAGCCGGGCGCGCACTGCGTGAACGTGAACGAGCCGGCCGACCCCGACCAGTGGAGTGACAACTTCTTCTGCAGCACCGTCGACCTCGGCATGCGCTGGTCGAACGCGGGACCCATCGCCGGCATGCGCTGCACGAACGTGAACGAAGGCGCCGAGCCGCGCGCGACCATCTGGGCCGACAACTTCCTCTGCGTGCCGCCCTCGGTCACGACGCACTTCCGCTGGTCGAGCGCTGGACCCATCGCGGGGCTGCCGTGCGTGCGCTGGTTCGAGCACTCCGAGCCGAACGTGACGTGGCTCGACAACTGGATGTGCATCGACGAGCGGCCGCTGGGCCTGCAGACGAGCGCCGAGCCGCGGGTGGTGTTCCCGGTCGTGGAGGAGGCGCGTGCGACCGATGGTGGCGTGGAGCCGTTGAAGTCGGTCGAGGCGGTGACCGGTGGCTGCACCGCCGCGCCGCTCGCGCTCTCGTGGCTCGGCGTGCTGGTGCTGCTGCGTCGGCGACGCTGAAACGACGAAGGCCACCGAATCGCTCCGGTGGCCCTCATCTTCAGTCAATCAGCGTGCGGCTCAGTAGCGGTAGTGCTCGGGCTTGAACGGGCCCTCGACCGCGACGTTCAGGTACTTGGCCTGAACCTCGGTGAGCTTCGTGAGCTTGGCGCCGACCTTCTCGAGGTGCAGGCGCGCGACGTGCTCGTCGAGCTTCTTGGGCAGCACGTACACCTTGCCGGCCTCGAACTTCTGGCCGACGTCGATGGCGCCCCACAGCGCGAGCTGCGCGAGCGTCTGGTTCGTGAACGAGTTCGACATGACGAACGACGGGTGGCCGGTGCCGCAGCCGAGGTTCACCAGGCGGCCGCGCGCCAGCAGGGTGATGCGCTTGCCCGAGGGGAAGATGAACTGGTCGACCTGGGGCTTCACGTTCTCTTCACGAATCTCGGGGTTCTTCTCGAGCCAGCTGACCTGAATCTCGGAGTCGAAGTGACCGATGTTCGCGAGAATCGCGCCGTCCTTCATCTTCATCATGTGCTCGCCGGTGACGACGTCGACGCAGCCCGTGGCCGTGCAGATGATGTCGGCCTGCGGAGCGATCTCGTCCATCGTGACGACGTGGAAGCCTTCCATCGACGCCTGCAGCGCGTTGATGGGGTCGACTTCGGTCACGTACACACGCGCGCCCATGCCACGAGCGGCGAACGCGCAGCCCTTGCCCACGTCTCCGTAGCCCGCGATGACGACGGCCTTGCCGGCGATCATCACGTCGGTGGCGCGCTTGATGCCGTCGAGGAACGACTCACGGCAGCCGTAGAGGTTGTCGAACTTCGACTTGGTGACCGAGTCGTTCACGTTGATGGCGGGGACCTTCAACGAGCCTTCCTTCATCATCTCGTACAGGCGGTGAACGCCCGTGGTGGTCTCTTCCGAGAGGCCGCGGATGGGATCCGGGCCCGAGAAGAGCTCCGGGTGCTTGTTGTGCACCCACATGGTGAGGTCGCCACCGTCGTCGAGGATCATGTTGGGACCCTTGCCGTCCTTGAACGCGAAGAGCTGCGCCTCGAGGCACCAGTCGGCCTCTTCGAGCGTCTGGCCCTTCCACGCGAACACGGGCACGCCGGTCTTGGCGATGGCGGCCGCGGCCTGGTCCTGCGTCGAGAAGATGTTGCACGAGGTCCACGTCACCTCGGCGCCGAGCGAGACGAGCGTCTCGATGAGGATCGCCGTCTCGATGGTCATGTGCAGACAGCCCGCGACGCGAGCGCCCTTGAGCGGGTTCTTGCCGGCCCACTCCGCGCGGAGCGACATCAGGCCCGGCATTTCTTTCTCTGACATCGAGATTTCTTTGCGGCCCCAGGCGGCGAGCTCGGGGTTGGCGATCTTGTAGGCGGGGAAGCTGGTCTTGTGTTCCATGGTGCGGCTCCTTCGTTGAGTGAACTACGTGGGTTTGACAGCGGCCCAGGCGTGCCAAGTGACGGCAGCGTCGGGGCCGACGGGGTGAAAAGCGTTGGGGACGGGCGCGTCTCCGAGAAAGCACAGCCCCGCCTGCGTGATGAAGCCGCGCACGTCGGCCGGCGTGAAGCCGAGCCACACGTCACCTTCTTCGGCGCGCAGCGTGTCTGACTCGTGCGGGAGGTAGTCGAGCACCACGAGGTGCCCGCCCTTCTTCATCAGCCGCGAGAATGACGCGACGGCCTGCGCGGGCCGCGAGGCGTGGTGGAGAATTCGGCCCGCGAACACCAGGTCTGCGCCTCCCGCCGCGTCGACCCGCTGCACGAGCGCCGCGTCGTCGAACGAGCCGGGGAACAAGCTGACGGTATGAAAACCACGCGCCGCGACACGTTCGGCGACGCGCGCGAGCTGCGCCTGGCTGCGGTCGACGGCGATGACGCGCGAGAAGAGCGGCGCCAACACGTCGAGCGACAGGCCGTCTCCGGTGCCCACGTCGACGGCGAGCGCGCGGCCCGGCAGCAACAGCGAGAGCGCCGACAGGTGCGCGAGGTGCTCAGGCGACGCCGGCACCGATTCGCGCGACGGCGTGCTGGTCTCGAAGTGCGAGCGGCCCTGTTCTTCACGCGCGGCGACGACCTGCGGCACCCGCGCGAGGCTGCCGTCGGCGAGGCAGAGGCGACGACCTTCAGCGATGGCCTCGGTCAACACCGGGTCGGCGGCGACGGTCGCGAGGTCGGTGCGAACGAACACCCGCGTGCCGTCTTTTCGCGCGTCGAGCAGCCCCGCTTCACGCAGCGGTGACACGCGGCGGCTCATCTGCGGCTGCGAGTCGTGCAGCAGCGACGCGAGCTCCGAGACGCTCAGCTCGTCTGATTCACACAGCGCCAACAGCTGCAGTCGACCCGGCTCGGCGAGCAGTCGAAAGAGCTCCACGCGAGGGAGCGGCTGGGCGGCGGCGGGCAACACCCGGTGAGGAATAATGCATTCATGCGCATTGATGCAAGTCTGAGTAAAAACTAATAATTACAGGTTATTGCAGTCACTTCACGATGACGGTGCTGTTGATGGAGAGCACCCGTGAGCTGCGCGCAGCGCGCTGCTTCGCCTCCCAGGCGTAGTTCTCGCGGTTGATCTTGAACGACGACGTGTCGACCTCTGCGGCGCGCGCTGCGGCGACGGCGGCGCCTGCGAAATCGCCCGCCGCGGTGAGCGCCACCGAGAGGTTCAACCAGCCGGCGACGTCGTTGGGTTTTTTCTCGAGGTGTGCGCGGTACTTCGCCGTCGCGCCTGCAGTGTCGCCGTCGAGGAGCTGCTCATTCGCCTCCGCGAGGTCGGGCCCTTCGCGCAGCACGAAGGTGTCGGCCTGCTCACTGGCGACGAACTTCGCGGCGAAGGCGTCGGCGGCGCTCACCAGCGCGGCGTCCACCGCCGTCGCGTCATCGGCCTGCTGGGTGCTCTCTCCGTCGACCTCCCACGTGTCTTTCTCGAGCGTGAGCGTGAGCCGCACCGTGCCGGTTCGCGGGCCGTTCGGTTCACCGGAGAGCTTCAACGCCGTCACCGTGACGAACAGCTCCGTCGCGGGGTTCGAACACGTGCCCGTGCAGAAGTTCGTCAGCTCGACGGCCTTCGTGCGTTGCAGCGCCTCGGCGACCTTCGCCGCGGCCGCCGCGTCGCGCGTGTGTTCGTCGCTGAAGAGGTTGAGCAGGTCGAGCAGCGCCACGCCCGTCTCCTGCGGCGCGACCTTCACCGGTTGTCGCTCGATGGGCAGCGTCACCAACGGCGCCTCTTCTCGAACGATGCGCACCGTCGGAGCGCACGCACTGCTGAACACGAGGGCCGCCAGCACCACGATTCTCTTCATGCGGCAGTTTGTAGAGGCGAACTGCCGCGCGCGCCAGCGCCGCCCCCGACGCTTCACGTCGACAGCTCGAGGCGCCGACCGAGGTCTGAGGTGAAGGCGCTCTGCGGGTCCCACTTCGCTTTCACGCGTTGCCACTCGGCGAGCCGTGGGTACATGCGCCGCAGCATCGGCGCCTCGAGGTACGAGTCTTTGCCCAGGTAGATGCGCCCGCCGGCGTCGGCCACGCGCGCGTCGAGCTCCCGCGTCAGCGCCACCAGCCCATCCCGCACGGGGAAGTCGATGGCGAAGGTGAGCCCCTTCATCGGGAACGAGAGCGGCGCTTCGTTCGCCTCGCCCATGCGCTTCAAGATGTTCAAGAACGGCAGCTGCCCCGACGACGTCATCGTCTCCATCAGCCCGCGAATCGTCTGCTCGCCGCCGTCGAAGGGCACGACGAACTGGTACTGAATGAAGCCGCGCCTGCCGTAGCCGCGGTTCCACTCGTGAATCATGTCGAGCGGGTAGAAGAACCCTTCGTAGAGCTGAAACTCGCCCTTGGTCTTCATGATGTTGGTGATGACCGTGTTGACCGCACGAATGGTCACCGGGTTGAGCGTGAGCTCTGGCAGCTCGAAGGGCACGGTGAGCGCGCGTTCACCCGCGAGGCGCAGCGGCTGCAGCGCGAGCTTCTTCGGCAGCTCGTCGCGGTGCGCGTGGTCGCCGATGTTCAACACGCCCTGGCCCAGCTTGCTGCCGGTGGCCATCGAGTTGAGCGTCGCCATCGAATACGGCTGCGCGGCGTCGTGCTCTTCGAGCAGCTCGAGCGCGTGCGTGAGGTCGCGCGTGGGAATCGCGCGTTGACGGAAGTACGTGGTCTCGATGCGGCGCAGGCGCAGCGTCGCGTCGAGCACCACGCCCAGCAGCCCCATGCCGCCGAACGTCGCCCAGAACAGCTCGGGGTTCTCGGAGCGGCTCGCCGTCACCACGCGGCCGTCGGCCACCAACACCTGCATCGACTCGACGCAGGTGACGAACGTGCCCTGCGCGTGGTGCGCCTTGCCGTGCACGTCGTTGGCGATGCAGCCGCCGACGGTGACGTACTTGGTGCCCGGCGTGATGGCGGGGAAGAAGCCGCGCGGCGCAAAGTCGGCGATGAGCCGCGCCAACGTCACCCCCGCTTCACAGCGCAGCACGCCGGTGCCTTCGTCGAAGGCCAGGTAGCGGTCGAGCCGCGTCATCGTCACCACGCGCTTGTGCTCGTTGAGCGCCGCGTCGCCGTAGCTGCGGCCCAGCCCTCGGCTGATGGTGCCGTCTTTCGAAATCGCGCGAGCGACCTCGGGCGTCGTCTCGGGGCTCCGCTCGTCGCACTCAACGCGGCGCTGGCCGCCCCAACCTTGAAGTCGCGTCATGACGACGCTGGCTGTAGCGCTTCGCAGCGCGCTCCGCACTTACGGCGCGACCTCGAGGCGGTAGAGCTTGCCGTTCGCCTCGTCGGTCAACACGAAGACGGTGCCGTCGGGCCCCTCGCGCACGTCGCGAATGCGCTCGCCGAGCTCGGTCAGCAGGCGCTCTTCGCGCGTCACCGTTTCACCGTCGAACTCGAGGCGCACCAGCGTGGTGCCGACGAGCCCGCCGATGAGCACTGAGTCTTTCCAGCTCGGGTAGGTCTCTTTGGTGATGAACGCGAGGCCCGACGTGGCAATCGACGGCACCCAGTAGTGCAGCGGTTGCTCGAGGCCTTCGCGCGCCGTGGCGCCGCCGCTGATCTCCCCGCCCGAATATTCGCGCCCATAGGTGATGAGCGGCCAGCCGTAGTTCTTGCCGGCGCGCGTCGCGTTGAGCTCGTCGCCGCCGCGAGGGCCGTGCTCGTTGGTCCACAGCTCGCCGGTGGTCGGGTTGATGGCGGCGCCTTGAATGTTGCGGTGGCCGTAGCTCCAGATTTCAGGCTGCGCGTCGGGCGTTGAAATGAACGGGTTGTCTTGCGGAATTGAGCCGTCGGCGTTGACGCGCACCACCTTGCCCTGCCCGCGGTTGAGCTGCTGCGAGAGTTCGCGCTGGTTGCGTTCACCGGTGGTGACAAAGAGCCGGCCGTCGGGCGCGACGACGACGCGCGAGCCGTAGTGGTTGCCGCCGCTCACCTTCGGCTCCTGGCGCCACAACACCTGCACGTCGGTGAGCGCCGCGTCGCCCACCTTCGCGGTGGCCAGCGCCGTGCCGCTGCCGCCGGCACCTGCTTCGGCGTACGTGAAGTACAGCGTGCCGCTCGTCGCAAAGTCGGGCGCGAGCGCGAGGTCGAGCAGCCCGCCCTGGCCGTCGGTCGACACTGCGGGAACTCCCGCGAGCGGCGCGCTCTTTTCGCCGCCGGCCGACACGAAGCGCAGGGTGCCGTTCTTTTCGGTGACGAGAAACCGCCCGTCGGGGAGCACCGCGACCGCCCACGGGTTGACGAGGCCCGAGGTGACGACCTTCGCGACGACCTTCGTTTCGGGAGGCGTCGTGGGCGCCGTCGTACAAGCCGCCAGCGCCAGACAGGTCGCGATGTGCAGTCGATGCATGAGGCAGGTCTTAACCACCCGCGAGGTCGAAAACGTTCGCCCACCGGGCTTTTTCGACCACGCGCGCCGCGCCTGACGTGAAATGGGCCCGTGATGAACGAGCTGGAGGCGCTGGAGCGGAAATCATCGATGGTGGACGCGCTCCACCGCTTCATGGCGTCGCTCACGCACTTCGACGACCTCGACGACATCTTGTGGGACGTGGCCAACGGCGCCGTCGCGCACCTCGGGCTCGAAGACTGCGTCATCTACCTCCTCGACGACGAGCGCACGCACCTCGTGCAGCGCGCCGCCTTCGGCCCCAAGAACCCGCGCGGCCGTGAAATCCTCGCGCCCATCCGCATCAAAATCGGCGACGGCATCGTCGGCACCGTCGCGAAGACAGGCCGCGCCGAGCGCCTCGACGACGTGCGCACCGACGCGCGCTACATCATCGATGACCAGGCCCGGCTCTCGGAGCTCGCGGTGCCGTTGCTGCTGCGCGACGAGGTCATCGGCGTCATCGACTCGGAGCACTCGAAGGGCGGCTTCTTCACCGCCGAACACGAGCAGCTCTTCACCACCATCGCCAACGTCACCGCGGGTCGCATCGCGCGGCTGCTGCTCGACGAGCAGTTGCAAGACGTGCAGCGGCTCAACAGCGTCATCATCGACGGCGCGATGGACGGCATCGTCACCGTCGACGCGCGCGGGCGGGTCATCGCGTTCAACCGCGCGGCGCAGGTCGTCTTCCGGTGTGAAGCCGAGGTGGTGTTGCGGCACACCGTGCAGCGGTTGCTGCCCGCCTTCGACGTGCGCATGCCGCCCATCGGCACCATCGAGTTGCAGGCCGTGCGCCCCGACGGCTCGAGGTTCCCCGTCGAAGCCTCGGTGAGCCGCGTGCCGTCGCGCAGCGGCGTGCTGACGACGCTCATCATTCGCGACATCTCGGAGCGGCTGCGCGCGCAGCGGGAAATTCAGCAGCTCAACACGCACCTCGAGGCGCGAATCGTCGAGCGCACGCGCGAGCTGTCGGAGGCCAACGCCACCAGCGAGCGGCTGTTGCTCAACGTGCTGCCCGCACCGATTGCGGCGCGCCTGAAGAAGGGTGAGGTCACCATCGCCGACCGCTACGACGAAGTGACGGTGCTCTTCGCCGACCTGGTGGGCTTCACCGCGTGGGCCGGGCCGCGGTCGCCCGAAGAGGTGGTGGAGGTGCTGGGCCGGGTCTTCACCGCGTTCGACGCGCTCACCGCGAAGCACGGGCTCGAAAAAATCAAGACCATTGGCGACGCGTACATGGTCGTCGCAGGCGTGCCGACGCCGTTGCCGCGTCATCGAGAAGCGATGGTGGGCCTCGCGCGCGAGCTCATTTCGGCGGTGCGCACCATCGGTGAAGACGTCGGTTCGCCGCTCGAAGTTCGGCTGGGCATGCACGCGGGGCCGGTGGTGGCCGGCGTCATCGGCACGCGCAAGTTCGCCTACGACTTGTGGGGCGACACCGTGAACACCGCGAGCCGCCTCGAGTCGCACGGCGTGCCCGGCCGCGTGCAGGTGCTCGAGAGCACCATGAAGGCGCTCAGCCCCGAGTTCGAGTTCGAGGCCCGCGGTGAGGTCGAGCTGCGCAGCGTGGGCCGCGTGCCGACCTGGTTGTTGTGAGCGTCACGGCGCGCACGGCCGCGCCAGCCACAACGTGCCGTTGCGCGAGACGGCCACCGCCAGGCCTGTGCTGAGGCTCACGACGTCGACGTGACCTGCGTTGGTGAACGCGCCCACCAGCATCGTGTTCACCGCGCTCGTCGCCCAGATGCCGTCGTTGGTCTCGCCGACCACCACCACGCGTCGCGCCATCGTCGTCGCGGCCCGGTGTCGAAGTGGAGACGTCAACGGCACCTGCGTCCGGTCGAAGCGGAGGTCTTCGTAGAACCAGCCCGACGAGAACCTCGGCGTGCCGCTCACCTGGCCGCTGGAGTTTTCGTTGAGCGCCGCGAGCTCTTCGAGCGGCTCGACGAGCAGCGGCACGCGCGTGGCCACGTTCAGCAGCCCGTTCGACCACGCGAGGTAGCGGCCCGTGGCGTCGAAGCGCGGCACCACACCGTCGTCCTGGCTGACGACCCACGGCGCGCCTGCGTCCCACAATGAGAGCAGCTCGATGCCGCCGTCGAGCCTGACGGCCGCGTGCGCCGGCGCGAGCTGAAGGTCGCTGGCGGCGCGCCACTCGTTCACGCGGCGCTCCTGCACGCCACCGTCGTCGTCGAGCCGACGAAAGAAGACGCCCGCGTCGTCGCGCCACGCGAAGGTGAGCGAGGTTTCGTCGGCCGCCGCAGCGCCGGGCAGCCCCGCGTCGAGCCATTCGACGCCGGTCTCTGCGAGGTCGTCGTCGAGCCAGGTCAACCGCGTGCCGCCGTCGGTCGCCGTCACCAGCAACACGCGCGCGCCCTTCGTCAGCAGAAACCAACGGTCGCCTTCGACGTCGACGAAGGGGCGCAGCGGGTAGCCGTCGACGAAGCCATCACAGTCGTTGTCGAGGCCATCGCAGCGCGTCTCGACGCGTTGGTACGTCGGCCCGTACTCGCGCTCGCCGCACGTCTGAGAGAACGCGCCGCCCACGCACACCGCGAACACGGTGCCCGCGCACACGCCTTCACGGAGCGGGCACTGCGGCGCGTCGAGCGGGCTGTCGTCGATGACGCCGTCGCAGTCGTCGTCGATGCCGTTGCACAGCTCCGTCGACGGGCTGACGGCGCCTTCACACGCGCCCCACTGTCTGTCTTCGCTGCAGCGCTGCGTCCCCATGGTGCAGCGCAACCCGAAGGGCGACGGCGTGCCGCAGGCCTGCGTTTCTCCCGGCAGACATTCGCAGCGACTGGTGGCGCCCGGTGGTCTGCAGAACCCCTGCGCAGAGCACGTGGTGTCGACGGGGCAGACGCCGCCGAGGCCGCAGCGCACCTGACAGTCGAGCACCGTCGGTTGGTAGATGCGGCAGCCCGCGAGCACGAGCAGCAGCGGCAGCGCTCTCACCACCGCAGCGCTCCGCTCACCATCGCGCCGCCGGGCGTCGGCACCAGCACCAGCGTGGGCTTTCCGGCCGGTGCACCGAAGACCTCGAGTACGCCCACGATGACGCCCGAGACGACGGCGGCCACGCCGGTGCCCACCAGAAACCAGCTCCAGTTCTGCGCGGCGAGCCCGTCACGTTCGAGTTTCTGACCGCTGGCGTCCCAGCCGCCGCCGCGCTCGAACAAGCGCGAGACCTGCACGGCGGCCTCTTCGGCGCGCCCTCGCAACAACAGGCCGCTGGTGACGAGCACGCCACCGGCGACGACCATCAACGTGCCGATGGAGGGGAAGGGGCGCGGCGCGACGGGGTGGGCAAACTCAAAGGTGATGGTGCGCTCTTCACCCGAAGTGACGGACACCGTCTGCGTCAAGTCGGGCGCGCCCTTCGTTTCAGCGACGATGGTGTGCACGCCGGGCGCGATCGCTTCGGTGCGGGGCGCGAGGCCGCGCACTTCACCGTCGATGGTGATGACGGCCTCCGCCGCGTTGGTGCGCACCTTGAGCCGCGCCGGCGCGAGCTCTTGCGCCCAGGCGACCGAAGAAATGATGCAGCCCAGCACCGCGTAGAGTCTCATCGCCCTCGTGCTTCTCTCTCTCGTCTGCGCGCTGGCGCTCTCGCAGTCACCAGAACGGGTCACCGTCGGCCTCCAGCTGCGCAACGTAGAGGCCATCAACCTCGAAGAGAACGCCTACCACGCGTCATTTCTGCTCTGGGTGACGTGGCGCGGTGAGCGCGACGCGACGAAGAGCCTGCGCTTCTCGAACCTGCTCGAGGCGTGGGCGCTCTCGTTGAGCCCCGTCTACGACGAGCCGCTGACGTTGCCCGACGGGCGCCGCTACCAGCGCTTCGTGGGTGAAGGTCGCTTCTTCCACAAGTTCGAGCTCGGCGGCTTCCCGCTCGATTCGCAGCAGGTGCTGTTGGAGCTCGAAGAGGTCGAACACTCCGAAGCGCAGGTGGTGCTCGAGCTCGACGCCGCCAGCGAGGTGGAGCCCACGTTGAAGGTGCCCGGCTGGAACGTGGGCGCCACGCTGCGTGAAGTGACGCGCGTGGGCACCGCAGGGCAGCTCGGGCTCGCGTCTGACGGGCCGCATTCACGGGTGCGCTTCGGCGTGACGCTGGCGCGGCCGGCCCGCGTGTTCTTCGTGACGATGTTCCCGCCCATCGCGCTGGTGATGTTGTGTTGCTGGTTCGTCTTCTTCTTGCGGCCGGTGCACGTCGAGGCGCGCGTGGGCACGGTCATCACGGCGCTGTTGACCATCGTGTTTCTGCAGCTCGCCTTCACCGATGACCTGCCGTACCTGGGCACGACCGTGCTGTTGGACCAGGTCTTCAACTTCTCGTACGCCGTCATCACCGCGGTGCTCGCCGAGTGCGTGGTGGTGATGCGCTGGCACGACCGCGCGGTGTCTCTCGAAGCGGCGCTGCCGTCGATGCCCGAGTCAGAGCGCTCCGTCATCGACGCGGAACGGCGCGCGCTGCGTACGAAGTTCGAGCGCCTCGACGCGCGCAGCAAGTGGCTCTTTCCGCTCGCGTACGTGCTGGGCTGCGCGGCGCTCGTGCTCTTCCACGTGACATGAAAAAGCCCCGCGCACCGTGGAGGTGGGCGGGGCCGAAGCAGAAGCGGCGAAGCTTCAGCGCGAGGTCTCGACGCGCGCCGTGATGCTGCCGGAGTTCACGTTGACCATCTCGTCGAAGGTGAACGTGCCGTCGCTCGTGGTGATGGTGCCGACCAGGTACATCGAGACGCCGGTGCCGTTCGCGCCGAGGTCACCGACCGCCACCTTCTGCGTGATGTCGGCGTCGAGGAAGTCGTCGTACGCGCCCTGCACGAGCACCTTGCCCTTGAGCTGCTGGTCGAGGTTCACCGTCGCGCCGTTGATCTCGATTTTCTGCGACAGCTTGAGGTCGCCGTTGAACACCGCGACGCCCACGCCGCCCTTCGAGAGGCCGCAGCCGTTGTAGGTCATCGTCACGCCGGTGGTGACGCCGCCGCTGCCCACGCCGAGGCTCGCGCCGGAGATGCGCGTGTTGCCGCCTTCGGGGCAGTTCCACGTGACGGTGGCCGCGATGTCGACCGGGCTCGCTGCGTTCGAAGCCTTCGACTGGGAGGGCTTGCTGGCCGCGAAGAGCGCGTCAGCCGCGCCCTGCTTGCCGTCGATTTTGGCGCCGGGGCCACAGGCCACCATCACCAGGCTGCCAACTGCGAGCGTCAGGATGCGCTTCATCATGTGTGGGCTCCTCTTTGCGGGTGTTACGGCTTGGTTGCCGACCGGGGCTGAGACGATCCACCAATCGGCAGCGCAAGTCACTTGAGCTGTACGTCCTTCAGCTCCGCCGCTTTTTCACGCATGGCTTTGAGCAGCGCGTCCCACCCGCCTTCTTTCAAGAGGGGCTGCACCTGGTCGTCACGAATGCCGGTGAGCATCGAGTCGCCCAGCACCGCCACGTCGACCACCTTCCACGCGCCGGCGAGCTTCACCAACTGGTACTTCACCTTGAGCTCCTGCTTCTTGAGCGGGTGGTTGATGAGGATGGTCGAGGCGATGTTGGCCGTGTCACCGTTCACCGTCGGCTCTTCGTAGAGCACGGTGTCGAGGTTCTCGAAGTTCTTGCGGATCTTCGGGAAGGCGATTTTTCCGAAGAGCGTCATGAACAGCTCCTGGAATTCCTTTCGCTGGGCGTCGGTGCCTTTGGCCCACGAGTCGGCGACCATCAGCTTGCCCTGCTCTTCAGAGGCGAAGAGCTTGAGCGCGGCGTTGTCTTTGCCGTAGCGCACCGAGTTGACGATGGTCTTGAGCGGCTTGCTCAGCTCGTCTTTGGGGGTACCCGCAAGCGCGGGCAGCGACAGCAGGAGGGCGACGACGAAAGTGGCTCGCATGGGCGTCATGTATGCCAACGACGAGGCGGGGAGTGGCTCATTCACCGTCGCTTGCCGCGATGTGTCGCAAGGGCTAAGGGGGCGCCCTCTGCCGTAACCACGCAACGAGGAAATACGCACATGCCGAAGGACTATCTCTTCACGTCTGAGTCCGTCACCGAAGGCCACCCGGACAAGATTTGCGACCAAATCTCCGACGGCGTCGTCGACGCGATCATCGCCAAAGACCCGATGGCGCGCATCGCCGTCGAGACGCTCGTGAAGACGGGCTTCGCGATGGTCGCCGGTGAGGTCACCACCAACGCGTGGATCGACATTCCCGGCATCGTTCGCAAGACCATCTGCAACATCGGCTACACCGACTCGGCCATGGGCTTCGACGGCAACACCTGCGGCGTCATGGCGGCCATCGAAGGCCAGAGCCAGGACATCAACCGCGGCGTCGACCAGAAGGGCTCCAAGGAAATCGGCGCCGGCGACCAGGGCATGATGTTCGGTTACGCCTGCAACGAGACCGCCGAGCTGATGCCCGCGCCGATTCACTACGCGCACGCGCTCACGCGCAAGCTCGCCGACGTGCGCAAGAAGAAGCACGACTGGCTGCGCCCCGACGGCAAGTCGCAGGTCACCGTCGAGTACAAAGACGGCAAGGCCGTGCGCATCGACGCGGTGGTGCTCTCGACGCAGCACTCCGAAGAGGCGAGCAACAAGAAGATCAAAGAAGTCGTGATGGAAGAGGTCATCAAGGCCTCGTTGCCCGCGAAGCTGCTCGACAAGAAGACCAAGTTCTTCATCAACCCCACGGGTCGCTTCGTCATCGGTGGCCCCATGGGCGACTCCGGCCTCACGGGCCGGAAGATCATCGTCGACACCTACGGCGGCATGGGCCGTCACGGCGGCGGCGCGTTCTCGGGCAAAGACCCGACGAAGGTCGACCGTTCGGCCGCGTACATGGGCCGCTACATCGCGAAGAACGTCGTGGCCGCTGGCCTGGCGACGCGCTGCGAAGTGCAGGTCAGCTACGCCATCGGCGTCGCCGAGCCCGTCAGCGTGATGGTCGACACCTTCGGTACGGCCACGGTCGACGAAGAGAAGATCGCCAAGGCGGTCCGCGCCACGTTCGGTCTCAAGCCGCGCGAGATCATCGAGCACCTCGACCTGCTCAAGCCCATCTACCAGCGCACCGCGGCGTACGGTCACTTCGGCCGCAGCGAATTCTCGTGGGAGAAGCTCGACAAGAAGGACGAGCTCCGCGAGGCCGCTGGCGTTCGCGGCACGAAGGCGGCGTAGGCCGGTCCCGTATGGCTCGAGAGGGCAAGCCGCAGAAGAAGGCCGTCGGTCGTACGCTCTCCGCTTCGGTGGTGAGCGCGCGGCCCGACGCCCCTACGCCTGCGGCGCGCATCGCCGCCGCGCTCGAGCGCAAGCCTGCCGCCGTCGTGATTCCGCGCGCGGCAGCGCCTGTTTCAACTTCGGTCTCACGGGCCAGCGCGCTGCAGTCGATGCAGCGCGCTCCGAGCCCCGCGCCGCTGAAGGTGCCCGTCGTCGGTCGTCAGGCCGGCGTGCCGCAGAACGTGGCGCTCAAGGCTGGCGCCAAGAACGACGCCCGCCGTCAGTACCCGCGCGCCGACATCAGCGTTCGCGCGAAGTTGTCGCTCGCCGACGACCCCAGTCACTCGTTCGAGGCCACGCTGCCGACGCTGAACCTGTCGGTGGGCGGCATGTTCCTCGAGTCGAGCTTCTTCCTGAAGATGGGCACGAAGCTGCTCATCACGCTCGAGTTGCCCGACCGCGGTCGTGAAGTGAAGGTGAAGGGAGACGTGGTGCGCATCGAGACCACGGGCAAGGGCCCGTCGGGCTTCGCGCTGCGCTTCACCGAATACCTCGACGGCAGCCAGGTCACGCTCGCCACGCACTTCTTGTCGCCGGTGTTGCGCGAGTTCCTCGTCGCCTACGCGAAGGAACACCGCTTCGACGCCAGCGCCCAATACCTTGCCCACACTGCTGATGTATTGGCAGCCTGGGAGCTCAAGAAGGCCGAGCTCGGCGGCGACGTGTGGGACCTGTTCTCGACGCACCCGTGACGCTGCTCGAAGCCATCGTGCTGGGGCTCGTGCAGGGCCTCACCGAGTTCCTCCCGATTTCGTCGACCGCGCACCTGCGCATCGTGCCGGCGTTGCTGGGGTGGAAAGACCCGGGCGCGGCGTACTCGGCGGTCATTCAGCTGGGCACGGTGGTGGCGGTGCTCTTCTACTTCCGCGCCGACCTCTGGAGGCTGACGCGCGGCTTCATCACCGGCCTCAAAGAGCGAAAGCCCTTCGGCACCGAAGAGTCGCGGCTCGCGTGGTTCGTGGGGCTGGGCACCATTCCCATTGGCGTCATGGGGCTGCTCTTCAAGTCGGCCATCAAGACGTCGCTGCGCTCGCTGTACGTCATCTCCGCGTCGCTCATCATTCTGGCGGTGGTGCTCTTCATCGTCGAACGCGTGGCCTCGCAGAAGCGCACGTTGGCTGACTTGACGCTCAAAGACGGCCTCATCGTAGGGCTGTGGCAGGCGCTGGCGCTCATCCCCGGGAGCTCGCGCAGCGGCACGACCATCACCGGCGCGCTCTCGTTGGGGCTGCGCCGTGAAGACGCCGCGCGGTACTCGTTTCTGTTGTCGATACCGTCGACGACGCTGGCGGGGCTGCTCGAGCTCAAGGACTTCTTCGCCGCCGTCGACCGGCCTCCCACGGTGATGTTGGTGGTGGGCACGGTGGTGAGCTTCATCGCGGGGCTCGGGGCCATCGGCGGCCTGCTTCGCTTCGTGAAGACGCGCTCGATGCTGGTCTTCGTGGTGTACCGCATCGCGCTCGGGGTGCTGTTGCTGAGCCTGTTGCGCGCGGGCGTGCTGCAGCCGTGATTCCCCGACTGGCGATGGCCTTCACGGTCGTCGGCCTGCTCATCGGCGGCTACTTCTGGTGGCGAGGCCCGACGTTCGAGGCGCGTGAAGAGCGGCTGGTGTGGTCGTCGACGCCGCTCGACGCAGGCGCGCTCGACGTGCAGTTCACGGTCGCCGGGGTCGACTTCATTCGCGCGGCCGACGCCGAGCTCCCGATGTTGGCCGTCGCGGTGTTGCAACGCGGCTCGCAGCGCGTGGTGCTCGAAGACTTCAACGTCTTCCACGCCGTCGAGGTGCACGACGGTCGAACGTGGGCGCTCGGCGAGAACGAAACCGAGGGCCCCGGCCCGTCGCTCGAGGTGTTGCGCAGCGACGACGCTGGCGTCTTCACGCGGCGCAGCGTTCCCAAGCCTGGCTACCTCGCGACGTTCGAGCGGTGGAGCGTCGAGGGTGACGACGTGCGCCTCGAGCTCTCACTCGACGACGCGCTCTTCGTGGGCGACGCGTGGCGCTGGACGTACCTGCCGACTTCGCTCCAGCCGGTGCTTCGTGCAGGGCGCTTCACGCTGCACTCGCGGAACGGCGGGCGCACGTGGCGTCTGGAGCGTTAGATTCACGGCTCGATGCAGGCCGACGCCTTCTTCAGCGCACTCCGCGAACACCTCCAGCGCTTTCCGTCGAAGGCCATCGAGGCGACGGGGCTCGAGTTGAAAGAAGCGGCCGTGCTGGCGCCGCTCTTCTGGCGCGCTGGTGAGCCGTGGGCGTACCTGACGATGCGGCCCAAGACGCTGCGCAAACACCCCGGGCAGATCAGCTTCCCCGGCGGCGGCCGCGAAGCGGGAGACCTCACGCCGCTGCACACCGCACTGCGCGAGACGCACGAAGAGCTCGGCATCGCGCCGGAGTCGGTGAAGGTGCTGGGCCTGCTGGGCACGATGCCCACCATCACCTCGTATTGGGTCACGCCCTTCGTCGGCGTCATTCCTGAAGACACGGCGCTCACGCCGAACCCGCACGAAATCGAAGAGGTCATCGCCGCGCCGCTGTGGAGGCTCCGTCGCGAGACGCGTGAGCTCTTCCACGCCGAGCGCCCCGTCTTCGTGTGGGACGACGGGCGCCACGTCGTCTGGGGCGCGACGTGGCGAATGCTCAGCCAGCTGGTGGAGCACGTCGAAGCCGTCACTGTGTAGAGTCGCGTTCCTGCGCAGGTCGCTCGGGGGCTTCTCTTGGTTGCCAGACACGCGGCGTTGGTGGGCGAGCTCGAAGCGTCGATTGGCGACAACGCCGTGCGCGTCGTCGTCTGCGCTGCGCCTCGCGGTGCAGGCATGAGCCAGTCGCTCGCGTCTTTCGTCGAAGAGGTTCGTGGGTGGGGGCACCGCGCCGAGTACGTCGACGCTGAACGTGTCGGCGTGCAGGCCGGTGGCGGCATCGACGCGCTGCTTCGCGCGCGCCTCGGGCTCGACCCTGCGACGCACGGCGAAGCGCTGCTCGAGGCCCTCGACCCCGGGCTCGAGCCGCTGGCTCGCGAGTTTCTCGCCGGCGCCATGGGCTTTCTTCGCGCCGACTTTCAGACCACGCGGCTCGACGCGCGGAGCCGGTGGGAAGGCGCGCTCAGTGAAGTGGGGCGCTGGCTCAAAGAGGGCGACGGCGCGTTCGCGTGGGTGATTGACGACGCGCTCTCGCTCGACGTCGAGTCGCTCAACCTCGTCACGTGGCTCGCGCAGAGCGCAGAATTTCCCGGTGTGGTGGTGCTGGCCGTACGTGACGATGAACGCGGCGTGCTCGACACCCGGCTCAAGTCGGTGCGCGGCACGGGCAAGCTGCACGAGCTGCGGTTGGCCCCGATGACGGCAGAGGCGATGCACGAGGCTTTTCCAACGTCGGCGCGCGCAGCGAAGGGCGTGCCGCTGACGGCGCGGCTGCTCCAGCTCGCGGCACACGAGACGTCTTCAGCGCTGTCGCTCGACGCGGCGGTGCGTGAGCTGCAACGCGTGTTGCCATCGGCTGAGACGAACGTGCTCGGTGTGTTGAGCGTCTGTGGTGGTCGCCTCCCGCTCGCGGCGCTCGACGTGGCGCTCGGGGGTTCGCAACGTGACGTCGTCGCGTCGCTCGAGCGTCGGTTGCTCATTCGTCAAGGCGCGACGGCGCGGTGTCGTGGCGGCGTTGAAGTGTGGCTTCGGTTTCCGTCGCAGGCGCCTGAGGTCGACGCGGCGCACGCGCGTGTGTGGGTCGCTGCGGTCGGTGCGTGGGCTGAAGCGCAGTTGCTGGGCGACGACTGTGGCCCGGCGCAGCGCTCGTACCTTCTGCCGATGCTGATTCGCGCCGCCGAGAGCACCGCCGACGCTGCGCGCTTGAGCCTCGCGTGGGAGCTCTCGGCGCGCGGTGGTGCTGGCGTGTACGGCTTGCGGCGCGCAGAGAGCACGGCGTCGGGCGTGCGCAGACTCGTGCTCGCGCGGCTGCAGGCTGAAGACGAGCTGTTTCGGGGCGAAGCCGGGCTCGCCGCGAAGACGGCGCAGGCCGCGTTTCGCTCGCCGGGGCCAGCAGTCAGCGCCGGCCCCGCGGCGTGGTGCGCGGTGGTGCTGCGCGACGTTCACGACGAGCTCGAGCGGTGGGACACGCTGAGCGCCGAAGAAGCCAACCTCGCGCTCGAGCTGACGCGCGCCGAGGCGCTCTCGAACCTCGGGCAGACGGCAGAGACGCGGCGGGCCTTCGAAGCGCTGCAGGCGCGGCTGGAGCGCATCAAGCACTCCGACGCAGTGGCGGCGTTGTGGTTGCGGCTGGCGCGCACCTGGGCGTGGTTCGCGGCCGAGATGCTGGCCGACGGCGCGCTGGCGCGACGCATCTGCGCGGCGGCTCGCGCGCACGTCGGCGGTGAGGGCATCGCGCGCAGCTCCCACGCGGTGGCGTTCTTGCGCGCCGAGCAGATTGCCCACTCTCGCGGCGGAGACCAGGCGCAGGCGCGCCGGTTGGCCGACGAGCTCATCTCGGTTTCGCGTGCGCGCGGTGAACCCAAAGACGAATGTGTCGCGTGGAACGCGCGTGCGTTGCTGCACCTCCGCGACGGCGCGTTGCCGGTGGCGCGACAGGGCTTCGAGAAGAGCCTCGACCTCGCGCGCACCATCGGCTTCCGTCGGCGCGAAGCGGTGGCGATGCACAACCTGGGGTTGGTGCTCGGGTACATGGGCGAATACGGCGCGTCGCTCGCCTGTCAGGAAAAGTACCTCGCGCTCTCGGAGCAGATCGGCAACCACGCCGCGCGCGCGTACGGCCCCGCGGCCATGGCGATGGTCTACGTGCAGCAGCTCGACTCGCAGCGCGCCGAGGCGGCGATTGCACGAGCGCGTCGCGCCGCCGAAGAGAACGGTTGGCCGGGCCTCATCGCGTGGACGCGTCACCTCTCGGGGTTGCTCAAGTTGCTGCGACACCTCGAGCGCCGCGACACGTTGCAGTTGAGCCTCGCGCGCGCCGACTTTCTGGCGTGCCTCGACCTGCTCGAAGACCGCAAGGCAGGCTGGTCTGAAGAGCTCGACCCTGCCGAGACCGCGAGCTGCTTGTCGCTGACGTGGCTGTGCGCGGGCAATCACAAACAGGCGCTCTCGAGTCTGCCGCGCGCTGAACAGTACGCGTCGGGCAGCCCGCATTCAGAGCGCGTCGTCTCCGCGCTGCGTGCGCTGCTCGCGAAGCAGCCGCCCGTCGACGCGCTTCGTTGGTTCGACGCGCAGGGGTACTTTCGTTCGACCGAGCTGTGGCGCCGCGTCGCGCAGCACCTCGATGTCCACGTACCGGAAGAGACAGAAGCCCGCACGTCGCTGTGATGGTTTGACTACCATCGACTTGTCATGCGCGAGTTCGATCTGGTCGTCATCGGAGGCGGAGCTGCTGGAGAAAAGGGCGCAGTTCAGGCCGCGTACTTCGGCAAGAAGGTCGCGCTCATCGAGAAAGAAGCGCAGCTCGGCGGCGCCATGGTCAACACCGGCACGTTGCCCTCGAAGACGCTGCGCGAGACGGCGCTCTACCTGTCGGGGTTTCGTCAACGCGGGTTGCACGGCGTCGGCATGGGCCTCGAGCGCGCCGCGCAGGTCGACGACTTTCTCTTTCACCTCGGCCACGTCATGCAGACCGAGCAGCAGCGCATGGCGCAGAACCTCGCGAAGCACGGCGTGACGGTGTTGCACGGCGCGGCGAAGTTCATCGACGCGCACGTGGTCGAGGCAGGCGGCGAGCGCATTCGCGGCGAGCACTTCCTCATCGCCACGGGCAGTCGGCCGCACCGCCCGCCGACGTTTCCGTTCGAGCACTCGCACGTCTACGACTCCGACGAAGTGGTGCGTGTTCACGCGCTGCCGAAGACCATGGCCATCGTCGGTGGTGGCGTCATCGGGTGTGAGTACGCGTGTCTCTTCGCGGCGCTCGGTACCCAGGTCACCGTCATCGAGTCGCGCGGCGAGGTGCTCGGCTTCCTCGACGGCGAGCTTCGCGGCTGGCTCATGGAGCGCATGCAGGCGCTCGGCGTGCGCTTCATCTTGAACGCGCAGGTCGCGCAGTGTGACGCGAGCGAGCACTCGGTGAAGTTGTGCTTCGAGAAGACCGCGCCGATTGAGGTCGAAGCCACGCTCATCTGCTCGGGGCGCACGGCGAACACCGACGGGTTGCAGTTGGAGAACGCGGGCCTCGTGGCCGGCAAGCGCGGGCAGCTGGAGGTCGACGCGCGCTTTCGTACGAAGGTGCCGCACATTGCCGCGGTGGGTGACGTCATCGGCTTTCCCGCGCTCGCGTCGACGTCGATGGAGCAGGCGCGCGTGGCGGTCGTCGACTTCTTCGACCTCAAATACAAGACGCGCGTCGCGCCGCTGTTCCCCTACGGCATCTTCACCATTCCCGAAGTGTCGATGGCCGGTGAGACCGAAGAGGCGTTGCTCGCGGCGAAGGTCGACTACGTGAAAGGCGTCGCGAACTTCGAAGAGAACGCGCGCGGCACGATGATTGGCGAGACGGGGCACCTGAAGCTGCTCTTCCGCCGCAGCGACATGAAGCTGCTCGGCGTGCACCTCATCGGCGAAGGCGCGACCGAGCTGGTGCACATCGGCCTCATGGCGATGCTCAGCGGCGCGACCGCCGACCTCTTCATCGAGGCGTGCTTCAACTACCCGACGCTCTCGGAGGCGTACAAGTACGCGACGTACGCCGCGCTGCGTGCGCGAGGCGCGCCGTGAGCTGGAACCAGGAGCTCTTCAAGCGCACGCTCGACTTCGCCGCGAAGGCGCACGGCGAGCAGAAGATTCTCGGCACCGGCGCGCCGTACGTGGTGCACGTGGTGAAGGTCACCTCCGAGATTCTCCGCGTGGCTGACGGCACGTTCGACGTCGACCTCGCGATGCAGTGCGCGTTGCTGCACGACTGCATGGAAGACGCCGGCGTGACCTTCGTGCAACTCGAGCACGCGTTCGGCCTCAAGGTGGCGCAAGGTGTCCACGCGCTGACGAAGGACGAGCGCGTCGCGAAGGTTGACCGCATGAACGACGCGCTCCGGCGCATTCGTTTGCAGCCGCGCGAGGTGTGGCTGGTGAAGCTCGCCGACCGCATCACCAACCTCGAGCCCGCGCCGCCGCAATGGAGCGAAGAGAAGGTGCGCGAGTACCGGGCCGAAGCGCATGTGATTCACGATGCGCTGCACGAGGCGCATGCCGGGTTGGCGGCGCGGCTCAGCGAGAAGATCGCCGCGTACTCAGCTCTGAAATGAGCAGGTCGGCCACGCGGCGCACGCGTGGAATGTCGAGCGCCGACTTCGCGCACACCAGGTGCAGCGTTTGCTTCGCCCACGGCCCGAGGTCGACGTCGAGCGGCACCAGCGATGTCTCTCGTTTGAAGCGGTGCAGGTTGCTCCCGAGAATCATCGCGCCCACGCCGGCTTCTGCCGCCGCGAGCTGCACCAGGTAGTGGTCTGCGGTGAACACCGGCGCGAAGTCTGGAATCGCCGCCCTCAGCTGCGGGTTCGGCGGTACCGCGTCGAACTGTGGGCTCCACGCGACCCACGGAAGTGACTGCAGCGTCACCTTTCGTGGCAGCCGCGCCTTGAGCGACCTCGAGACGAAGACCGCCGCGGTGTGCGTCACGCTGTGGACGAGCACGAGATCGCTGTTCGACGGCGCGACGGGGCGCAGCGCGAGCTCGGCTTCTCCGCGCACGAGGTCGAGGTACTGCACCCCCGAGAGCAGCTCGAGGTGCAGGGCCGGGTGCTTCTGCGCGAGCGCGCCCGCGAACGGCGCGAGAAACTCGAAGCACAACGAAGGGCTCGCGGTGATGCGCACGAGGCCCCGCGGCGTGCCGTCTCTCGACTCGGCCGCGCGGTTCAATTCACCGGCCCACTCCGCCATCTTCTTCGTCGGCAGCAGCAGGCGCTCTCCGGCCGAGGTGAGCGTCGCGCCCTCGACGCTGCGGCGAAACAACGCGGCCCCCACGGTGTATTCGAGCAGCGCCAGGCGTCGCGTCACCGTGGGTTGGCCCAGCTTCAACTGCCGCGCCGCGCCGCTCAGACTCCCCGCTTCAGCGATGGCAAGGAACAGCTTTGCGTCGTCCCATGAAATATCCACAAGTGGATGGTGTCATGCCGAGATGGTCGATTTCCATGCGCAGGTGAATCGTTACCTTGAGCCGCATGGAACTGATTCTTCTCGCGGCAGTGGTGGTGTTGAGCGGTTGTTCGACGACGTCTCACGGCACGAAGCCGTCGACGCTGGGCACGGCGCGTGATGTGGCGGCGCTCGAGGCCTCGTTGGCGATGCCGGGCGTCGTTCAACTCGAGACGGTGAACTCAGCCGACTGGCACATCGACCGAAGTGGCTTGTTGAACCTGAGCCACCCCACCGCGAAGGCCGCGGGCCTCACCGATGGGCTCGAGCCGATTCAGGTCTACTTCCACGTCATTCGTCACCCCACGTTCGGCACCTTCATCGTCGACACCGGCATGGAGACCGCGCTGCGCGACGCGCCTGAACACTCGGCGCTCAGCGGGCTGGTTCGCAGCGCCATGCGAATGGACCTGTTGAAGGTGAACGTGCCGCTGGGCGAGTGGCTGAAGAAAGAAGGGCGCCTCGACGGCGTGTTGCTCACGCACCTGCACCTCGACCACGTCGCGGGGTTGCCCGACGTGCCGTCGACCACACCGATTTACGCGGGCCCCGGCGAGACGCGGGTGACGGGGTTGATGAACGCGTTCACGCGCGGCTCCATCGACGCGGCGCTTGCGGGGAAGCAGCTGATTTCAGAGTGGCCATACGCGCAGAGCGACGAGAGCGTCGTCGACATCTTTGGTGATGGCTCGGTGTGGGCGTTGTGGGTGCCGGGGCACACGCCGGGCAGTACGGCGTACCTCGTACGCACGACGAGCGGCGCGGTGTTGCTCACCGGCGATGGCAGTCACACGCGCTGGGGTTGGGAGCACCACGTCGAGCCGGGCACGTTCACCAACGACGCGGCGCGCAGCCGCGTGAGCTTCGAGCGGCTGCAGACCTTCTCGAAGGCGCACCCCGAAATCGAAGTGCGCCTCGGCCATCAGCGTTAGGCGGGCTGCAGGGCGCCGCGCGGCTGAGTCGACGTCTTCTTCGAGGCGAACAGCGGGCGGTACGCCTCCCGCTGCTGCCACGCGGCGAACCCCAGCACCGCGACGATGACGACGGGCAGGGCGACGCCGCTTTGAACGACCAGCGCGTGGAACGCGAAGATGTTCACGACGATGGGCGCGAGCAGCACCAGCGCGAACGCCACCAGTCGGTTCGAGAGCAGCAGCAGCCCGGCGACGAGCTCCGTCAACTTCACCAGCGTCATGAGGTACGTGCCGCTGAGCGCCTGCACGTACGTGCCCGCGATGCCTTCATACGGTGGCTGGTCGGGGACCAGATGAAAGAGCACCATCGCGCCGAACGCGGTGAAGAGCAGGCCGAGAAAGAGTCGGGGGAGGTGGGCAGCGAAGCGCTTCATGCAGAAATCTCCAGGAGGGTGACGACCGCGCCGAAGTAAGTGGGTTGCGTTGGAGGCGCCAGTCAGTGCGAAGCCAACTCTTTGTTGCTACTGATGCAACATGGACTGGAGCCGAGTGCCGGTGTTCCTGAAGGTCGTTGATCAAGGCAGCTTCACCGCTGCGGCCAAAGCGCTGGGCGTGCCGAAGTCGACGGCGAGCCGCGCGGTGACGACGCTCGAGCGTGAACTCGAGACTCAGCTGCTGCAGCGCACCACGCGCGCGCTTGAGCTGACCGAAGCAGGTCGCGTGTTCTACGAGCGGGCGAAAGCGGCGCGCGCGGCGCTCGAAGAAGCGCAGGCCGAGGTTTCGCAGACGGCCGACGAGGCCTCTGGCTCCGTGCGCATTTCGGTGCCCAACGACGCGATTCCGATGATCGACGTGCTCGCGCGCTTCTCGAAGAAGTACCCGAACATCAACGTCGACATCGTCGTCACCAACCGCCACGTGAACCTCATCGAAGAAGGCGTCGACCTCGCGCTGCGTGCCGGGCGCCTCGACGATTCGTCGCTGGTGGCGCGGAAGTTGGCGCAGTCAGACCTGGGGGTGTTCGCCTCGCCCGAGTACCTGCGCAAGCACCCCGCGCCGCGCACGCTCGATGAGCTCTCGAAGCATCAGGTCGTGCTCTTCAAGGGGCGGCTCGGTCGCCAGCGAATGAAGTTTCAGTCTGAGAAAGAAGAGCGCGAGGTGACGTTGCGCGGGCCCATCACCGTTGACGATCTCTCATTCGTGCGCGGCCTGGTGGTGCGTGGTTCAGGGCTCGGGTTGCTGCCCATTTTCTTCAGCAACGTCCGCATCAAAGGCGTTCAGTTCGAGCGCGTGTTGCCCGACTGGCACATCGCCGGCGGTGGCGTTCACCTCGTGATGCCCGCCTCGAAGTACGTGCCGTCACGCGTTCGTCTGCTCGCCGACTTCATCTACGAGAACTTCAAGCCGTTGGAGTGCTCGAAGCACTGACCTGCACGAAAACGACGACGGGCACCTCAGTCGCCCGAAGTGCCCGTGATTCTTGAGTATTCTGTTGTGCCCAAGGCCGGAATCGAACCAGCGACACGGGGATTTTCAATCCCCTGCTCTACCAACTGAGCTACTTGGGCGGCCTGCAACTGCGTGAAGCGGGGCGCGTTGTGCCCCACGAGTCGTAGTGTCGTCAAGAATGATCGAGACCTGACACACCACTTGTCTCTCGTTTTGCCGCTTCGGCGCCGTCGACGAGCTTGCCGTCGGCCATCAGCACCACCCGCTTCGCCCTTTTCATGATGCGCGGGTCGTGCGTCGAAAAGAGAAAGGTGACGCCGTGGGTGCGGTTCATTCGCTCCATGACCTGCAGAATCTGCTCGCTGGTGGCGGTGTCGAGGTTGGCCGTCGGCTCGTCGGCGAGCACGATTTCAGGTTGCGTCACCAGCGCCCGCGCGATCGCCACGCGCTGCCTTTGACCTCCGCTCAATTCATCAGGCCGGTGGTGCAGCACCTTGGTGAGCCCCACTTCTTCGGCGAGCAGCTCGACGCGCTGCTTGAGCGCCGCCTTGTCTTCTTTGCGCAGCAGGCATGGGAACTCGATGTTCTCGCGCACGTCGAGCACCGGAATCAGGTTGAAGCTCTGAAAGATGAAGCCGATTTTGCGGTTTCGAAGCTCGGCCATGTCGTTGAAGTCGCGGCCTGCGAGCTCTTCGCCGCTCAACGTGTATGAGCCCGCATCGGCTCTATCGAGCAACCCCACGATGTTGAGCAACGTCGTCTTGCCGCTACCCGACGGGCCCATCACCACCGTGAACTCTCCGCCTTCGACGTCGAGGTCGACGCCCTGCAACGCCGGCACGTCGGTCTGCCCGAGCCGGTACGACTTGCGAATGCCCTTCAAGCTGATCAGCGCCATGTGCTGCCTCCTTCAGAAGAACGCGCGCCCCTGAAACATCAGCCGCGTTTGAAACGGTGCGAGCGTGAACTGGCCGTACGTCGTGCCGTCGACGTCGACGCCCTCCGACGTGAGCCCCGCGATGGGGATGTACGCGGCCGCCGTGAGCTGCAGCCACTCGAGCGGCATCCACTGCACTTGCGGCACGAGCTGCATCGACAGGTCTTCGAGCCCGACGATGGCCGCGCCTGAAATCGTCCAGTCGTCCCAGAGCTGAGGCACCGAAGCCTGCAGCGCCGCGTAGTGGCGACGAAGCGCCTGCAACGTGAACTTCTGCGGTGAGCCCGGGTCGACGTTGCCGCTGATGGCCTGCTGCGCGAGCAGCGGGTTCTTCAACGCGAGCGTGGCGAGGTTGCGGAAGCCGGCCGCGTCGTGGCCTTCACCGTTGAAGTAGTACTCGACCGAGAGCATCGCGCCGCCGTCGAACTGCCAGCGCGCACCGAGCAGGGCCTGCGCGTTGAAATACGTCGCGTCGACATCGGGGCGACTGACGATGGGCGTGCCTGAATTCAGACAGCCGAGCGGGTTCTCGACGCACGCGCCGTTCGCCACCACCCGCGACGAGCCGGTGTACGCCATCGCCTCGCCGTGCACCTCGAGCGAGCCGAACACGCGCGAGAGCGAGACACCGAAGCGCGACTTGTTCGTGAACGCGTCGTTGTACTGGTTCGAGAACGCGTAGATGAGGTTCACGTCGATGTCGGCGAGCAGCACGTAGAGCCGCCCGGTGAAGACGTAGTGATCGGCGCGATCGTTCTTGTCGTACACGAGCGCCGTCGGCAGCCCCGCAAACTGCTGCGTCGCGCGCGCCGCACCGACCAGTGACAGCGCGACCTTTTCGAAGCCCCATTCAGCTTCTGCGAGCCACGCGCCTGCACGTTGAAACGTCGGGTCGGTGGGGTCTTTCGGCGGGTTCAAGACGTCGGTCGGGTTGAAGGCCATGCCCGAGCCCCAGACGATGCGCTTCTTCCCGACGACGAGGCGGAAGTGCTCCTGCAGCGGCAAGTCTGCATACAGCTCCGAGACGACGACGGTGGGCCGGTAGTTCGCGAGCTCGCGTTCACCACCCTGAATGAGCCACGCGCCTTGCCAGAAGAGCGACGTGTCGGTGAAGAACTTCACCTTCTCGTGCGGCGTGAGCTTGAGCTGGACGTTGCCTTCGGCGAGCTCGGTGAGCCCCGGCGTGCCGTCGACCTGCGTCCACGCGCCGGTGGTGCGCGAGTCGACGTAGCCCGTCGTCTGCACCACCTGCCCCAGACACAGCGCGACGAGCAGCGGGCTCATGACTCAGTGCCCCAGGTCTGACAGGCCGAACTTCGTGTCGGTCACCGGCGCCTTCACGTCGACCGCTTCCCACACCAGCTCGCTGAAGCGCTGCGTGGCGATCTCGTTGCGCATCACCGTCTTCGCGGGGCGCACCAGCCCGTTGCCGAAGTCTTTGACGTCGGTGAAGTCGGCCGAGCGCAGCAGCTTGCCGCTCGAGGTGAAGTACTCGCCGCGCACCGGCAACCCCAACGGGCTCTTCGTGACCCACAGCTTGATGGAGTCGTACGCCGCGTCGGCGTGCTTCGCCTTCAACTCCACGAGCCACAAGTCGGGCTTCGTGGCGTCTTCTTTCACGGTGCCCTCGTAGTCTTTCGCGTAGTTCGCGCGGAGCACGTCGGCGTTGTTGAAGTCACCGCCCTGAAAGTTGTCACGCGACGCGAGCCGCAGCGCGCGCTTCAGGTTCGGCATGTAGACCCAGAAGTTGTCGCCGTTGCGCAGCATCTCCTGGCCGCGCACGGCGGCGGGCTCCGAGAACCACACGCGCGACTTGTCTTCGGAGCCCTTGAGGAACGTCATCTTGTAGGCGCGCGTGCTGCCGTCGTCGCGGTGCGCGGTCATCACGCCGGTCGCCTTGAACGTCGGCGGCGCCATCAGCGCGTCGTACTTCGTGAGCACGTCTTTGAGCGGCGGTGGCTCTGCGGTCAGCACTAGCAGCAACACGAGGGCAGTCATGGGAGGTGTCCTTTCAGCTCGACGAGAGGGCTTCGACAGGGCGCAGCCGCGACGCGCGCAGCGCAGGTGAAAACGCCGCCAACATGCTGCCCAGGCACGTCGCGGTGACGACGATGACGGGCACCGCCGGCAACAACGTGGGCATCACGCGCAGGTAACCCGCGCCCATGGGAATCGCGAAGCCGCCGGCGTTGCGCGCGAGCTGCACGACGACGAGCGCGAGGCTCAAGCCGATGACGCTGCCGAAGACCGCCTGCACCAGCGCCTCGAGCATGAACATCTGCGCGACCGCAGCGCGCCGCATGCCGACGGCCATCAGTGTTCCGATTTCCTGCGTGCGCTCCATGACGCTCATCAGCAGCGTGTTGGCGACGCCGAACAACGCGATGATCAGAAAGATGAAGCTGACGCCGCCGAGAACCGCGCGCTGAATCAGCCGCGCGTCGCGCAAGCCGGGGCGCAGCGCCTCCCACGTGTCGACCTCGAATTCTTCACCGAGCACCGCGCGCAACCCGACGGCTGCAGCGTCGAGGTTCGAAGAGTCATCGACACCCACGGTGTATTCGGTGACGAGCCCGTCCATTCCCAGCAGTGACTGCGCGAACGTGAGCGGCACCACGGCGTTGCGTTTGCTCTCGAGCGGGCTCTGGCCGTTCAACGTGCCGCGCGGCTCGAGGTCGAGCGCGTTGTCGCGCCCACCGAGCCCCTGCGCCGAGAGCATGAGCGGCACGCCGTCTTTCAGGTCGAGCGCGCGCGAGAGCTCGATGCCCACCTGCGCGCCGTTGCGATCTCCCGGTGTCAGCTTCGTGCCCTCCAGGTAGAGGTCGAGGCGCGGCAACACCGCGTCGGCCGTCGTCGGGTCGATGGCGGTGATGACGGCGACGGTGCCTCGGCTCCCGTTGGTCAACATGCCCGAGAAGGTGATTCGTGGGCTCACCGCGCGCACGTGCGGCACCGCGCGCAGCTTCGCCTCGAAGTCACGGCTCTGCGGGAGGTTCAAGGTGAGCGGCTGTCGGTCACGCTTCGCGAAGTAGCCGGCGCGGTGCACTTGAATCGCGCCGACGCGCGACTCGACGGCCTCCGAGACGAGCGACTCGCCGACGCCCATCACGAAGGCCGACAACACGAGGCTCATCATCACGCCGAACAACAGCGCGGCGATGGTGAGCACCGAGCGGCTGCGAGCGCGGAGCACGTTGCGAATTGCCAGACGGAGCAGCATGGCGACCTCTCAGCGACCGGCGAGGGCTTGAACGGGGCGCAGCCGACTCGCGCGCCACGCCGGGTAGAGCGCGAACAACACCGAGCCCGCGACTGCGGCGAGCAGCGTCAGCGCCGTGTACTGCAGCGTGATGAAGGGGAAGACGTCGAGCGCCATCGTCGCGTTGGGCGGCGTGACGTGGAGCCCGTTGCGAGACAACGCGAAGGTGATGAACGCGGTGATGGTGAGCCCGGCTGTAGCCCCGAGCGCGCCCATGACCAGCGCTTCGAGCAGGAACAGCGCCATCACGCTCCCGCGCGTCAGGCCCACGGCCATCATGGTGCCGACCTCGCGCGTGCGCTCGAGCACGCTCATCATCATGGTGTTCGCGACGCCGAGCAGCATGAGCATCAAGAACACGAACGAGATGATGCTCGTCACGCGTGACTGCAGGCGCATGATGGTCTGCCGCTCAGGCGCGAGCTGACTCCAGCCGTGCACTTCGAACTCGGGCCCGAGCGCGTCGCGGAGCTCGGCCGTCACGCGGTCGAGCTGCTCGAGGTCGTCGACGGCGGCGGCGACCTCGGTGACACGGCCCTCCATGCGCAGCAGCTTCTGCGCGAGCGGCAGCGGCACCACGGCCACCTTCATTTCGCCGGGCATGATGGCCCGCATCGCACCGCCAGCCAGCGTCAGCTCTCCGTTCAACGAGCCATCGCGGTCGGGCGCGAGCAGAATCACCTGGGTGCCCGCCTTCGCGCCGAACGACGCGGCGAGTGAATCTCCGAGCACGACGTGGTCGTCGTCGAACGTGGTGCCTTCGGTGAAGAGCTGCGCGCGACGTGGGGTGACGGCGCCTTCGAGCCTGGTGTCGACGGCCGTGGCCGCGAAGAACACCGCCTCAGGCGTGTCGTCGGGGTCGTCGGTCGCCACCGTGAGCGAGCCTGCGAACTGAATGCGCGGCGCGACGGCGGTGACGCCTTTGATCGACTTCACCTTGTTCGCCAGCGCGTCGCTCCACTCGAAGTCGAGCGAGAGCGGCGTCGACAAGACGTTGGCCATGTAGCCCTTGCGATGAATCTGCAGCGAGCCGAGCGCGCTCTCGATGGTGCTCTTGACGATGGTGTCCTGCAGGCCGTTCAACACGCCGCGAATGGTGCCCACGGCGGTGACGCCGACGGTCAACGCCGCCAGCGTGATGAGCGTTCGTCGACGATTTCGCAGCACGTTGCGGAAGGCCATCGACACCAGCGCGTTCATGTCGCGTCGTGAGAGCATCGCGTGTGCCAGGCGTCGCTCCCCCGTGAGTGGTGGGCAAAGTGTCGGTCTCCCGACGAGTGGTGTCGGAAAACCGACAGGTGACACGCCGTTGAGTCCGGGAGCACGCTGGGCGCTGTGAAGGCCGAGAAGCTGAGCGTTCAGTCGCTCGAAGACGCGGCGTTGGAGGCGCTCTTTCAGCGCGGCCTCAAGCTTCGGCTGTACCTCGCGCCGTTCGTCTTCTTGAGCGTGATGGCGTTGCTGGCGTGGGACCCGTCGCCGTGGCGCGTGGCGATCGTGGTGTCGGCCGTGGCGCTGGCGGTCTCGCGGCTCGCCTACGAGTTTCTTCGTGCGCGCCGCGTCGGCATCGAGCGCACGCGGCTGTCGTCGTTGCTGCCGGTGCCCGCGCTGATGCTGGTGTTGGTGCTGACGGCGTCAGGCGGCGTCGACAGCCCCATCATCGTGATGTTGCCGTTGGTGACGGTGTTCCTCTGCCTCTTCGTTCGCTTCGAGTACGGCGCGGTGTTCGCGGCGACAGCGGCGGTTGCGTTGGTGGTGCTCGCGTTCGTCGCGAAGGCGGAGCTCGTCTCGACGTTCATGCCAGCGGCCTTCGGCGGCGGGCCTCGCAGCTCGCCGTCAGACGCGCTGCTCTTCTCGCGGGCCTTCTTTGGCGCCGTGGCGTTGTTCTGGGCGGTGCTGGTGGGGTGGGTGATGCGCTACGGCTTTCGCTCGGCGATTCAGAAGGCCATCGACGCGCGCGAAGAGGTGTTGCGCACGCACGTCGAGACCACGCGCGCGTTGACCACGCTGTCTGCGGAGATCGCGCACGAGCTCAAGAACCCGCTCGCGTCGGTGAAGGGCCTGGCCGCGCTGGTCGACCGCGACGTCGAGGGCAGGGCGAAGGAGCGCCTCGACGTGCTGCGCCGCGAGGTCGACCGCATGCAGGAGATCCTCGAGTCGTTCCTCACGTACACGCGGCCGGTGGTGCCGCTCGACGTGGCGCCGGTGCGCCTCGCGGAGTTGGCGGTGCAAGTCGTCGCGCTGCACGAAGGCATGTCGGCGGAGCGCGGCATCTCGCTGCGCCTCGACGCGCGGCCCGACGTCGTGGTGAAGGCCGACGCGCGCAAGTTGAAACAGGTGTTGATCAACCTCGTACAGAACGCCATCGACGTGACGGCCCCTGGCGGCGCGGTTGATCTCGTCGTCGCCCACGACGGGCCAGGCGCGAAGATCTCCGTGATGGATCGCGGCCCCGGCGTGACGGAGCCCGAGCGCGTTTTCGAGCCCGGGCACACCACCAAGGCGACGGGCAGCGGGCTCGGGCTCACGGTGTCCCGATTGGTGGCCAGGCAACACGGCGGTGACGTGGCGCTCGCGGTGCGTGAGGGCGGCGGTACAGTGGCCGTCTTGTCGCTCCCTGCTGCTCCGACCGTCGTGTGAAAGCTCTCGATGCCCGTTGATCCGAAAGAAGTCGAAGCGCGCGTCTCGGTCAGCCAGTCGCAAGACCGTGTTCGCGGAATGATGTTCAACGAGCTGATGGTGCTGGTCGACAAAGAGCTCGGCTCAGCAGCGCTCGCCCAGGTGCGCGCCGTGCTGCCGGCCAACACGAAGTACCGCGACCTCGTCTCGTACCCGATCTCCGATTTCCTGAAGCTCATGTTCGCGGCTGCAGATCTCCTCGAGCCGAAGCTGGGCTCGGTAGACCTCGCGATTCGTGCGTGTGGCGCAGCGACGGTCGACGCCTTCGCGCGCACGCCAGCGGGGCGCGTCTTCTTCGGTGTGCTGTCGCTCGCGGGCCCGGCCCGGCTCCTGTCTCAGGCGCAGATTGGCTACACGACGGTCGTCACCTATGGGCAGCGCTTCTACGAAGAGACGAGCGAGACCTCGGGCGTCATCACCATGAATGGTGACATGCAGCCGCTCGCGTACCACGAGGGGGTGCTCGAGGCCGTGCTGCGCAACGTCGGCTACGACGCGACGGTGCGTGGCACCTCGAAGGGCGTGCTCGACTCGGAGTACGCCATTGAATGGCGGAAGAAGGCGGCGTGACCGCGCCGTTGGTGTTGGTGGCCGATGACGACGCGGGCGTGCGCTTCACATTGAAGCACCTGCTCGAAGATGAAGGGCTGCGTGTCGTCGAGGCGGTCAATGGTCAAGAAGCCTTGACCAAACTGGCAGGTGTCGACCTCGTCGTCAGCGACGTGCGCATGCCGGAGCTCGACGGGCTCGGGTTGTTGGCCCGCATTCGCCAACTCCCAGAACCACGACCGCCGGTGATTCTCGTCACCGCGCACGGCAATGAGCGGCTCGCGGTCGAGGCGATGAAGCGCGGCGCGTGGGACTACTTCAAGAAGCCCTTCGAGCTCGACGACGTGCTCGCGGTGGTGCGGCGCGCGCTCGGCACCGCGCGCTTGTCTCAAGAGAACTCGCGGCTCACCGGCGAAGTGATGTTGCTGCGAAGCCTGGTCTTCGTGTCGTCAGCGATGTCACGGCTGGCGGAGCTGGTGACGCGCGTCGCTCCTCGCGACGTGACGGTGCTCATCACCGGTGAGTCGGGCACCGGCAAAGAGCGCGTGGCAGAAGCCATCGTCACGGCTTCGGACCGTGCAGCTGGCCCGTTCGTACGCTTCAACTGCGCGTCGCTGACTGAAGAGCTCGCGGAGGCAGAGTTGTTCGGTCACGCGAGGGGCGCGTTCACCGGCGCGCTTCGAGCACGGCGTGGGCTCTTTCGCGAAGCCGATGGCGGCACGTTGTTGCTCGATGAAGTCGGTGAGCTCGGCGCGGCGGTGCAGGCGCGGCTGCTGCGCGTGCTGCAAGAAGGTGAAGTGCGGCCCGTCGGAGAAGACAAGCCGGTGAAGGTCGACGTGCGCCTGCTCGCGGCGACGCACCGAGACCTGGCGGCTGAGGTGAAGGCGGGGCGCTTTCGTGAAGACCTCTACTACCGGTTGAAGGTCGTGCACCTGCACGTGCCGTCGCTGCGCGAGCGGCCGGAAGACCTGCCCGTGTTGGCCCGGCATTTTCTTCAGCGCGCGGCGAAGAGCTTCGGCGTGCCCAACGTGCAGCTGACGCCCGACGTGCTGGAGCGACTCTCGACGTGGTCGTGGCCCGGCAACGTGCGTGAGCTCGAGAACGTCATCGAGTCGGCGGTGGCGTTGAGCTCCAACGGTGAGCTCGAGCTGACGTCTTTGCCGTCTCAGGCGGCGGTTGAACCGACGGCGGGGCTCAAAGAGAAGCTCGAGGCGATGGAGCGCGGCCTCGTGATTTCGGCGATGGACGCGGCGAAGGGCAACGTGAGCGAAGCCGCGCGGCAACTGCGCATCGGTCGCGCGACGCTGCACGACAAGCTGAAGAAGTACGGCCTCGCCGATTCAGAACGTGAGCCCGACGGCGACTGATGGGCCGGCGAGCGGCGCCGTCGCGAAGAGCGTCTCGAGCGTGCCGGCATCAGCGCCGTCGTAGAAGCGAACGCGATAGCCGCCGTGCAGCTCGAAGATGCCTCCGCGCAGCACGAGCTCTGCGCGCGCGTCGAGCTGCCGCAGGCCTCCGACGGGCGTGAAGATGGCGCCGACTTCGGCCGCGATGTTGGGGTGGCCCGCGCGCGCGGTGAGGCCCGCCGACGGAGCGAAGCGCGTGGCGAAGTTGTCGCCGCTCAGCACGCTCATGCCGCCCTGCAGTCGAATGCGCGCCCACTTGTTGTTGATGAGCGAGTAGCCGAGCAGTCCGTTCCATTCGTTGGTCTGGCTCATGGTGAAGGGCGTCACGCCGCCGCGGTCGAGCGTGAAGAACGCGCCGACCCGGAAGATGTCGAGCTCTCCTCTCATGCCGAAGACGAACGCTGCGCCGTCGAGACTCGTGGGAATGATGGCGGTGGCAAGCGCGGCGACCTGCCACGTCGGCGCTTCGTGCTTTTTCTCTTCGGGCGCAGCGCGAACTTCGGCCGCAACCGGTGGCGGCACAGCTGACGTCGCGGGCGCAAACTGCGCGAACGAAGCGTCGTCAATTCTCGTCGGCTCGACCTCCGCGCTGATCAACGGAGGAGGCGACTGGTTCAACGCAAGCAACACCAGCAACGACGTCAGCATGTGATTCAGTAACGAGCGGCAATTTCCCCATTCAATTCCAATGTGACGGTGTTCCCCTTCACCCACGCGCAACATGAATGACCCACTCCCGTTTCCGACGAGTCGTTGTCACGCGTGCGCGCACAAGCGCGACGTGAAGACGCCGCGCAGTCACTTCCTCATGTGTCAGCAGGGAACGCCGCCGAAGTACCCGCCGCAGCCCGTGCGTGAATGTGCGTACTTCTCGCCGCGCGTCGCGAGCTAATCGACGGAGATGCACAGCTCCATCGTCGCGCTGCCGGCCGCGAAGTCTTGAAGGGCGAAGCGTTCGAAGTCGGGTCGCGTTGATTTCGTGAGCCCGCTGCGCGGCAGCCACGTGGCCCAGATGAAGTCGACGGTCGCGTTGATCTGCTCGAGTGGGCCGTGGTGGTGAAACACGGCGTAGCGACCGGCTGGTATTTCTGCGCGGTGCGGAGGTGGCGCGCGAAACGGCCACGGGTCTTTCACGTCTACTCCGGCGAGGTACGTGAGCCCGAGGCCCGCGCCGTACACGACGGTTGACGTCGAAAGCTCTGCGGCCAGCTGCAGCCACCGTTTGACGAGCTCACCTTCGAGCTCGAGATCGATGCGTTGAGAGAAGCCCTGCAGCGTGAGCGGCTCCCGGAGTTCGCGCCGCTCAGGTTCGAGCGTCACGCCGCGCTGCAGGTGACGCATTGACTCCAGCGTCGCGCGCGGCATCCCCGGGTACCAATGCGCGTGACCTCCGCGACGAAACTGCCCCGGCGGTTGACCGAACAACGCCCGGAACGCGCGCGTGAAGGCGGCCTGACTCTCGAACTGACAAGCGAGCGCGATGTCGATGACGCCGCGCTTCGTCTCGCGCAGCAACCTGGCGGCTTCCGTCAGTCGACGTTTGCGCACGTATGTCTTGATGGAGTGCCCGAACACCGCGGTGAAGACGCGATGCAGGTGAAACACCGACAGGCCCGCAGCCGCCGCGACGTCATCGAGAGAGAACGCCGTCAGCAGGTTCGTCTCGATGAAGTCGATGGCTCGGTGCAGGTCTCTCATGGCCTTCTCGCAGCAACCGCTCGTGCAATTGGAAGTACGCCGCGACGCCCGCGTCGCCGTGGAGCAGGTGACAGTCTCTCAGCACTCCGGGGTCTTCGTATTGTTGTGAGCGCCACACCGGCGCGTCTTGCAGCACCTGCAGCAGCCGGTAGTCGAACAGGCCGGTGAGCCACGTCACTACGCGACCGATGAAGGGCAGCGTGACGAAGTCCTGCACGGAGCGCGCGTAGAGCCAGGTGTGGTTCGTGTCGATGGGCGTGGCGATGGCGAGAAATCGAATCTTCGTTCCGAAGGTGAGCAACATCACGAACGGCGCGACGAGATGCATGGTGCTCCTGAGGTTGCCCATTCGCCCGCGAACGCGGACGTGCACGCCGTCGACGTGACACTCAAAGTCACGCAGCGGAGGCCGCACCGCCATCGTCGTGCGGTGCACGAAGGGCAGGTGCATGAGGTCGGTGGCGTTCTCCATCACGCGCTGAAACGGCACGTCGAACTCGGCCTCGAGCGCGGCGTCGCGACCGTCGGCGTTCAGCGCTGCGTCGAGCGCGTCGTCCCACGGCAGCTCGGGCAGGTCGTCGCGCGGCGCGCCGTGCCACACCCAGATGAGCCCACGCGCTTCGCGACTCGGCAGCGGCTGCACTGTCATGCGTGGCGCCGCGCCCTCGAGCCATGGCACGTGCACCACCGCGCCCGCCGAGTCGTAGCGGAGCCCGTGGTACGGACACTCGAGGCACCCGTCGCGTACGCGCCCACGACTCAGCTGCGCGAGGCGATGCGCGCAGCGGTCGGGCATGCACACCGCGCTGCCGCTCGAGTCGCGCCACAGCACGAGCTTCTGACCGAAGCGCGTCACGGCGACGGGCTTCGACTTCAACTGCGCGGAAGGCAGCGCCGCGTACCACTGCTCTCGAATGAACATGCGGTACTCCTACGGAGCACCGGGGCGCGCGTTTTGACCGTTCCTGCGCAGAAATGAAAAAGCGCCCCACGTTCGAGCCGTGGAGCGCTTCGTGAAGCGAGCTGCAGAAACCGGCTAGCCCTTGAGCGCCTCTGCGCCGGAGACGATCTCCACGAGCTCCTTGGTGATCTGCGCCTGGCGCGAGCGGTTGTAGAAGAGCGTCAGCGAGCCGATCATGTCGCCGGCGTTGCGCGTGGCGTTCTCCATCGCCGTCATGCGCGCCGCGTGTTCGGCCGCGTAGCTCTCGAGCAGCGAGCGGTAGATCTTCACCGCGACGGCCTGTGGCACGAGGGCCTCGAGCACCGCCTGCGGGTTGGGCTCGTACTTGTAGTCGACCTGCGCTTCGCCCGCCTTGCCCTCGGCGGCCTTGGCTTCGAAGGGCAGCAGCTGCGTGGTCGTCGGCACCTGCGCGATGGCCGAGACGAACTCGTTGAACATCACGAACACGGCGTCGACCTCGCCGTCGAGGAAGCGCTGGCTCAGCTCCCGGGCGATGGCGGCGGCGGGCGCGTAGCCGAGCTTCTGCAGCAGGCCCGGGTTGTCTTTGCGAATGGCGACGCCGCGGCCACGGAGGAACTCGTTGCCCTTGCGGCCGACGGTGGTGACGTGCACCTCGACGCCAGCGGCATGCTGGTCTTGCACCCACTTGAGCGCGCGGCGCGTGATGTTGGCGTTGAAGCCGCCAGCGAGGCCGCGATCAGAGGTGATGACGAGCAGCTCGACCTTCTTGACCACCTCGCGGCGCGTGAGCAGCGGGTGCGAGAGCGAGCCCGGCTCGGCCTTGCCCATGAGCGTGCCCATCACCGCGTCGAGCGTCTGAGCGAAGGGCCGCGAGGCCACCACGTTCTCTTGCGCGCGGCGCAGCTTGGCCGCCGAAACCATCTTCATGGCCTTGGTGATCTGGCGGGTGTTCTTCACCGACTTGATGCGCTTGCGGATGTCTCGAAGAGAGGCCATGGCGGGCGCGCCATAGAAGCCGCCCGAAACCAAGTCAATGAGGAAGGCCCATTAGCGCCAAGCCTTTGAAGTAGCAGGGCTTCTCGTCTGCTCGGCGCGGTGCGTTGCTTGCTATACCCGAACGGCTTTGCGCCCGATCATTCCAGCCCTCTTCTTCGTCGTGGCGGTCGCCGGGTGCGACTGCGCGCGGCCACCGCTCATGCGAACCTTGCCTCCGGGCGTTCGTGTGGACTCCTACAACCAGCAGGCGGCCTCGAAGATCGACGTGCTGTGGGTGGTCGACAACTCGGGCTCCATGGCCGCGCGACAAGAAAACCTGGCGCGCAACTTCCAGTCGTTCATCACCGAGTTCTCGCGCAACTCCATCGACTACCGCATCGCGGTGACGACCACCGACATCTTCAAAGAAGCCGGCCGCTTCGTCGGTACGCCGCGCGTGCTGCAGAACTCGACGCCCAACGTGGCCACGGCGTTCTCGAACAACATCAAGGTCGGCACCAACGGCAGCCCGTACGAAGTGGGCCTCGAGGCCGCGCGCATGTCGTTGGACCTGCAGAAGCAGGCGAACGACGCGAGCGTGCTGCAGTGCAAAATGGGCTGCGCCGCCGAAGGTCGCGCGCGGTGCCAGAGCGCGTGTGAAACCGACACCGCGTTCACGTTTCTGCGCCGCGACGCGTACCTGTATTTGATCTTCGTCACCGATGAAGAAGATCGCTCCAGCCAGGACGTGCGCTTCTTCTACCGGTACTTCGAGACGGTGAAGGGCGTGGGCAACGACGGCACGGTGACCACGGCCGCCATCATGGGCGACACGCCGAGCAACAGCTGCGGTGCCACGCCGGGCACCCGCTACAAGGCGTTGTCTGATCTCACCGGCGGCGAAGTCGGCTCCATCTGCGACGGCAACTTCTCGACCACCCTGGCCAAGCTCGCGCGCAACGCCGTGGGGCTCAAGCGCAAGTTCGCGCTGCAGTCGCCGCCCAACGTGCAGACCATCGAGGTGCACCTGCGCTACCCGTGCAACGTGCCGGCTGATCAGATCTCCAACTGCGCGTCGGTCGACCGCGCGGCGTGTGAAGGCACCCCGGCCGACTCCATGAACCTCGAGTGCACGCCGAAGCGCGGCGAGCCCGATGGCTGGGTCTACGAAGAAGGCGGCAACCTCGTGTTCTTCAGCGGTGAGTCAGTGCCGGGCCTCTCGGCCATCGTCGAGCTTCAGTACTACGAAGAAGGGAAGGGGCCGTGAAGCGCGCGCTCTGTGTGTTGCTGTTCGCCGCGCTCGCGGGCTGCGTCGATGAAGGGGTTCGGGCCGTACGCCCGGTGCTGGTGACGGTGCCTGAGACGGTCGACTTCGAGACGGTGCCGGTGCTCAACCAGAAGACGCTCGAAATCGACGTCACCAACGTGGGCCGCGCGAAGCTGACGGTCTCGAACCTCGCGCTCGCCAAAGACGACGGCATCTTCCGGTTGATGACGCGGCCCGAAGAGGTCGAGAGCGGAGAGACCGAGAAGCTCGTGGTGGTCTTCACGCCGCAAGCCGAGCAGCCCTACGAAGACACGCTGACCTTCGAGACGAATGATCAAGAACACCCCACGGTGACGGTGAAGCTCGTCGGCGTCGGCAGCACGCGCGCCATCGTCGAGGTGTCGCCGGCGATGCTCGACTTCGGGCGCGTCGCCGAGTGTGGCTCGACGGTGTTGCTGCTCGCCATTCAGAGCAAGGGCACGGCAGACCTCGTCATCAACGACATCGGGTTCGCCGACGGCAGCTCGCCTGCGTTCACCTTCGTCGGCTCGACGCGCACGCCGGCGGTGGTGAAGACCGTCGACGCCAACGGCCTGCCCGGTGAAATTCAGCTCACCGTGCGCGTGACCGTGCCCGCCGGCAGCGAAGGCACGTTGACTGGCGGCATCCGGCTCAGCACCACCGACCCCGACCGCCGTGAGGTCATCGTTCCCATCACCGCGACGGTGAACAAGGCGCCGCTCGCGGTCATCGCGCCGCTCGGCAACGGCGCGCCCGGGCAGTTGCTGACGCTCGACGCCTCCGGCTCGTCAGACCCTGACGGCGACGTGCCGCTGACCTACCGCTGGTCACTGCGCAGCAAGCCGCTCGCGTCGATGACCACCATCGCCATGCCTGACGAAGTCACCACCAGCATGACGTTGGACGCCACCGTGCCCGGCGCCTACGAGGTGCAGCTCGACGTCACCGATTCGACGGGCGCGAAGTCGTGTCAGCCCGCGCGCACCACGGTGGTCGCCTCGCCTGCGCAGAAGTTGTTGATTGAGATGTTCTGGGACAACTCGGGCACCGACGTCGACCTCCACGTCTTGCGCACCAAAGACTCGCCGCTCTTCACCGCGCCCGACGACTGTCACTACCAGAACCGTACGCCCGACTGGGGCACCGCCGGCGACCCCACCGACGACCCTGAATTCGTGCGCGACGCGCTCACCGGCTACGGCCCTGAGGTCTTCGGCTACGTGAACCCGGTCGACAGCACGTACCGCGTCGTCGCCGTGCTGCAGAACACGCTGCTCTCGCCCACGCCCGCGAGCAAAGTCACGGTGCGCGTGTACCTCTTCGGGGTGCTCAAGTCGGAGACGTACCGCACGCTCACCACGATGAATGAAATCTGGGCCGTCGCCGACGTGACCTGGCCCAGCGGTGACGTGACGGTGCTGCCTTGAAGTGGGCTTCGTGGTTGTTGGTGTTGTGCTTCGCGGCGTGTCCTCCGTCGAAGCCTGAAGTCGACGCCGGTCGCGAGCCGGAGTGCACCGCGCGCTCGCAGTGTGACGCGGGGCTGGTCTGCACCACCGACAGCTACTGCGCGCAGTGCACGACGTCGGGGCAGTGCAGCGTGAAAGAAGAGTGCAACGCCGAGTCGCGCCTGTGTGCGCTGCGCTCAGGCTGGGGCGCCGAGTGCGCCACGAATGACGACTGCCAACTCGGCTCGTGGTGCAAGCAGGGGCTCTGTCTGCCGCGCGCGCAGGTCTCGCTGTGCCCCGGCGCGCAGACCACCGAGTGCCCGCAGGGCGAGCGCTGCAATCAGCTCACGCTGGTGTGTGAAGAAGACCTCGGCTGCTCGACCGACGACGACTGTTCTGCGGGCGAAATCTGCAACACCGGCTCGCGCGCGTGTCAGCCGCGCTGCACGGTCGATACGCAGGCAGAAATCTGCCCGGCGGCCACGCGCTGTGTCGAAGAGAAGTGCGTGCAGTGCGGCAGCGACGCCGACTGCGGGCCGGGCCTCGCGTGCGACGCGGCGGGCAACTGCTCGGCGGGCACGCGCTGCTACACCGACCGCGACTGCTCGGTGCCGCTGGTGTGCCTGGTGCAGACCGGCGCCTGTCTGCCGCGCGCGCCGTCGTGCCGCAGCGACGACAACTGCGCGGCGAACCAACGCTGCGATGTGCCCAGCGGCCGCTGCATCGCGCGTGATTGTCAGCCCGACCGCTACGAGCCCAACAACGACGAGACCAAGGCGTTCGGGGTCTCTGCCGGCCCGTACCGCGACCTGACGTTGTGCCCGGGCGACGTCGACTGGTTCTCCATCGCGCTGGCGCGTGGTGACCAGTTGGGCGTGAACGTCGACGCTGACCCGTTCTCTGAGAACAACTTCGCCACCGTGGTGAAAGACGCGTCGGGGCGCAACGTGGCCGGTGGGCGGTTCCTCGTCAGCTACGTCGCGCCGGTGCCCGCGACGTACTTCGTGGTCATCAGCACCGTCGACCCGTTTCAGCCGTACGACGTGAACTTCCTCAAGTCGCGCGGCACGCCCTGTGACGACGACGCGCTCGAGCCCAACGACTCGGCGGCGCAGGCGGTGCTGTTGAACACCTCGCGGCAGGCCGACGGGCGCATCTGCCCTCAGGATCAAGACTGGTTCCGCGCGACGGTGCCCACGGGGGCGACCAACGTGCGCGCGTCGCTCACCAACTATGTCGCGGGCAACGGCCTGCTGCGCTTGTGTCTGTTCAAGAGCGACGGCAGCACGCTGCTCGCTTGCAGCTCCGAAGCCTCACCGGCCATCACCGCCCCCGTCGCTTCATTGAATGGAACGTCGGTCGTCGTGCGCGTGGTGGGTGACACCGAGCGCATCGCCAACTCGTACACGCTGTCGCTGGAGTTCCCATGAGAACGTCCTCTTCGCCGTTGTTGATGGCCGCGCTGCTGCTGGTGTTCGCCGGTTGTCCTCGGCCGGTGGTCACGCCCGACGCGGGCTCTGACGCTGGCGTGGTGGTGGAAGACGCGGGCTTCGACGCGGGCATCGAAGTGCCCGACGCGGGTGAGGTCGACGCGGGCCTGCCGCCGGAGCTCCGCATCGCGCGCCTGCTGCCGCCTCGCGGCGCGTCGGCCGGTGGCACGGCGGTGCTGCTCGAGGGCTCCGGGTTCCTCCGTGACTTCGCGCCGTCGGGCACGCAGGCCAGGCCGCTCACCACGCTGCGCATTGGCGGCAATCAGGTGCAGGACTTTCAAATCATCGACGACAACACGCTCGAGCTGCGCACGCCTCCTGGGGTCGCCGGCGCCGCCTCGGTCTCGATGCAGAACCCGAATGGTAACTTCGTCTGCAACAACTGCTTCACGTACTTCGACGAGCTCGCCGTCACCGGGTTCACGCCGCGCGAAGGGCCGCTGGCCGGTGGCAATGAAGTCACGTTGACGGGCACGGGCTTCACCAACGACACGCAGGTGCTCTTCGGCAACTTCTCGAGCCCGCGCATCACCTTCGTCTCGGCGACCGAGCTGACGGCCGTCGCGCCGCGCGCGCTCGCCAGCGGGCCGGTGGACCTCATCGTCTACAACAAGAATGGCGTCTCGAATCAGCGCCGCGCGTATTCGTATCTTCCGGCGCTGCGCGTCACTTCGATTGCGCCTGTGACGGGCGACATCGCGGGTTCGACGACCATCACGCTGACCGGTTCTGGTTTCACGGGGGCGACGGCGGTGCAGTTCGGCGCGAACGCAGGCGTGAACGTCACGGTAGTGAGCGACACGCAGGTCACCGTCGAGACGCCCGCAGGCGCTGCCGGCGCGGTCGACGTCAGCATCACCACGCCGTTGGGCACGTGGCTCACGAAGCGGGGCTTCACGTACTTCGACCCGGCTGGTGCTTTCGCGGCGTTCGCTGTTTCTCCGCGCCTGATTCGTGCCGGAGACACGGTGACGTTGACGGGCCAGGCGTTGGACCAGGGCGCGTTGACGGTGAGCATCGGCGGCGTCGCGGCGACGGTCGGTGCGCGCACGTTCTCGACGGCGCAGTTGACGGTGCCCGCGCGTGGCGGCGCGGCGCGCGTCTCCGACGTCGAGGCGACGAGCGGCACCGCGGTGACGTTGACCGGTGCTGCCACGTGGCGCGTCTCGCTCACGTCGTCGGCGCCCGCGTTCGGCCCGGCAGCGGGCGGTACGGCGGTCACGTTGACTGGCTCCGCGATTCCTTCATCGGCTGAGCTGACCGTCGGCACGTTCGCGGCGACCGGCGTCACCGTCGGCTCCGAGACGTCGGCTTCGCTCACCACGCCTGCAGGCAGCGGCGGCGCGGCGAGCGACGTGCGCATCGTCGAGACCGCAGACCCCGAAAACGACGCGGTGCTGGTCGGCGGCTTCACCTTCCTCGAGCCGTTGTCGATTGGTCGCGTGCAACCCGAGCGTGGCGCGGTGGCCGGCGGCACGTTGGTGACGGTGCTCGGTTCTGGCTTCGGTGAATCGACGGTCATCCGCTTCGGCACGGGCGTCGCCAAAGACTTCAAGTTCATCGACAGCCACACCGTCACGTGCCGCACGCCCAAGGCCAACGTGGGCGTGGTCGACGTGAAGGTCGACCGCCTCGGTGAGAGCGACACGCTGCCCGGCGGCTTCTCGTACTTCGACCCGCGCAGCATCTCGGGCGGGCTGTCGGGCGGGCCGATGGTGGGCACGCTCAACGTCACCGTGCTCGATTCAGACCGCAACTCGTATGGCGCTCCGATTGCCGGCGCGAAGGTCGTCATCGGGCTCGACCCGACCACGCCATTTCAGGGCGTGACCGACCACCGCGGTCAAATCACCTTCAGCGACACCACCCTGGTGAAGGCTGAAATCGTCACCGTCTACAAAGACCTCTACGAGTCGGCGACGGTCACCGGCGTCAACGCCGAGAACCTCACGGTGTTCATCGCGCGCACGGGTGGCGGTGAGCCCGGCAACCCCGGAGGCGGGCAGGGCGTGCCGCCGTCAGTCATCGCGGGGCGGGTCGCGGGCTTCAAGGCGCCGCGCCCGTTGATGCAGGGCGAGTCGCTCGAGGCGCGCATCTTCGTGGCGCAGACCTCGCTGTACGACGGGCCTCCGTTCGCCGGGCTGCGCAACCGCTCGAGCGAGAAGTGGCGCATCGTTCAAGACGGCGGCGACTACCTCGTCTACACGGGCGCCGGGCTGCGCGCGGTCTACGCGGTGCTGGGCATCACGCGCGGGGTCGTCTTCACGCCGGTGGCCATGGGCATTCGCCGCGGCATCACCACCTCGCCCGACAACCCGGCGACCGGCAAAGACATCGTTCTCGACATGTCGCTCGACATGTCGGTGCCCATCACCGTCGACTCGCCGCTCACGTTCGACGGCCCCTTCGGCCAGGAGCCCGGCTTCAACCGCGTCTACGGCTGGCTCGAGCTCGGCGCGGAAGGCTTCGTGCCCAACCCCAACAACACCGACACCGGCATGACCTCGGCGACGCTCGTGTCGTCGGCGAGCGCGAACCTCACGTTCCCGCACTTCCCCCGGCTCGACGGCAGCAACTTCATCTTCATGAACGAGTCGTCGGGCTCGCAGACGTACCCGGTCAGCTATTACTTCCGCCGGCAGCCCGGCAACATCGCCACCGGCGTCACCATCGGCCCGATGTTGCCCGCGCCGAACATCACGCAGCCGCTGCTCTCGTTCACCGGCACCATCGCGTGGACGATGGCGCCCGGCCCGGTGCCCAACCTGCACCACGTTCAGGTGATGCGACCCACCGCGACCGGCAACGTGCCCGTGTGGAGCATGGTGCTCCCCGGCACCGAGACGCAGGTGGTGTTGCCTCAAGCGGCGGTCGACAAGTTGATGCGTGAAGAGGCGGGCAACCAGCTCTTCGTCGTCATCTTCAGCAGCCGTGCCCCGAGGTTTGCCTACAACCAGTGGACCTACGACTCGCTCTCGGGCGTGTCGTGGTCGAGCTACACCATCGCGCTGAGCAACGGCTTCACACCATGACGTTTTCCTCGAAGGCGCTGTTCGCCGGAGCCGTGTTGTTGGCGGCCTCGGCGTGTCGTGACAACCGGCTCGGCTCCAGCGGCTGCAGCGAAGACAAAGACTGTGGCTCGCCGACGTCGGCCTACCGCTGCGAAGTGGAGACCGGCGTCTGTTACTGCCGCACCGACCAGGCGTGCCCCGGCGCGCAGTTCTGCAACGCCATCGGCTTCTGCCAGGACCGCAGCGGCTGCGTGAACAACCTCGACTGCGCCGACAACACGACGTTCTGCGACACCGCGAGCGGTCAGTGCATTCCCCGCGGGCGCTGCTCTTCAGACCTGCAATGCGTGCTGGGCGAGGTCTGTGACACCGCTTCTTCCCGCTGCGTGGCTGGCTGTCGCAGCAACGGCGACTGCGGAGGCACCAGCTGTCGCTGCGGTGAAGGCGCGTGCGCGTGCTCCGGCACCGCGCCCGAAGAGCTCGCGCGCTGCACCATCGGCACCTGTGACGCAGACTTCTGCGCCGACGAGTCGTTCTGCCGCTTCGGCGAGAGCTGCGGCGCCCAGCCCGACGCCGGCTACCCGCGCGCGCACTGCTACACCGACTACGACACGCGCCTGCGCCCGTACTGCGACAACTGCAGCTTCGGCGGCGGCACGTCGGTGTGCGGCTCGGGCCCCAACTACTGCCTCATCGACACGCGCAACCCCGGCAACAGCTACTGCGGCGCCGACTGTGGCTCGGGCCAGTCGTGCCCGCGCGGCTACGCCTGCCAGGACGTCATCGTCGTGGTCAGCCAGTGGGCCTGCACGCGCAGCAACCCGTCGTGCCCGTCGAACCCGGCGCTCACGTGCACCACCGACGCCGACTGTCGCCGCGGCGGCACGTGCACGAAGTTGCCCGGCCAGCAGCTGGGCTCGTGCGCCGGCAAGTGCGCCATCGACGAAGGAGACCAGAACGGCTTCTGCACCTGCCAGGTCGACGACGACTGCGCGCAGGAGACGTGCTCGACCGGCGAGTGCAGCATCAGCCGCCGCGCGTGCGTGAATGACACCGACTGCCGCTCCATTCGTTGCGTCGACTTCCAGGGCGGAGGCGGGTGCCTCATCGGGCAGAACTGCGCTCCGGCCAACGGGTTGTCGTGCATCGAAGTCAAACAGTGAGGGCGCTGTGCTGCGCGCTGCTGCTCGCGGCGTGCACGAAAGACGCGGCGTCGACGCAGCAACGTTCGACGTCGTTTCCCACCGCGAAAGAGCGCGTCGCGTACCTGCGCGACTTCGCCGCGTGCCCTGGCGAGCCGCAAGACGCTGCGTGGCACATCTACGAAACCGAAGCGGGCACGGTGGTGCACGCGGTGGTGAAGATTGCGCCCGACGACGCGCACCTGTGGAGCATGGGCTGCGTGACTTCAACGGTGAGGCGCGGCCGAAGTGGGTCAGCGAGGTGCTGGCGCCCACGGGTTGGAAGCTGAAGTCGATTCCCGACACGTGGAGCTGCGGTCGCGAGAGGCGCGTCATTCACGTCAAAGAAGGGTTGGTGCTGCGCGCGTTGCTGGTGCCTCGGCCCGACTGATTTTTTGACGACGCGTCTTCGCCGGGTTGGATCAGGCCCGTAGCCACCTGTTTCACACCCTTGGAGACGCCCATGAACGAGCAGCGCATCGAAGAGAACAACGAACGTCGCAAGAGCGCGGCCGTGAGCCTGTGGGGTGAGCTGGTGGCCGAGAGCCAGTGGCGCCCGCAAGACAAGCCGCGCTACCAGACCGACGGCTGGCTGCGCGCGCACGGCTACCTGCCCGACCGCCGCACGAAGTGAAGCGCAAGCCTGACGCGCTGTTGGTCGCGGCCCTCGCGCTCGCGCAGGGAGACGTCTCTCGGCTGACCTTTGAGCCGCTCGCGGCGAAGCGCCAGTGCTCGACGGCGCTCAACCGCCTCGCGAAGTTCCGCGGTGAGCTCCAGCGTGACTACCCACGCTTCAAGCTCGCCGAGTTCGACGCCCTGCCCGAGCTGTGCGACCGCATTCGCGCGCAGCAATACGAGCTGAAGGTCGCCCCGCGCCCCAACGAAGGCATGCTCGCAGCGCGCGCCCCCGCAGCGCTGGGCTGGCGCAGGAGCTTGTTGTCGTTGGCGGCGGCCTTCTCGGAGACAGGGTTGGTGTCGCCCCCGCAGCTGGCCGGCATCAAGCAGGGGAAGGGGCTGGTCGACAACCTGCACGACGTCATCGACCTCGTGACGTTGTTGACGCCGCTGCGCGCCAGGGTTGAAGCGGCCCTGGGCAAGGGCGCGTTGACCGAGGCTCGGGCTGCAGCGGTGCGGGCCATCGACGTCGCCGTTGCGCCCAGGCGGCGCTCCGACGAGGCGCTGGCCGTCGCGGCGCTCCGAGACCGCTACGCGACGCTCGTCGTCACGCGGCACGACCGCCTGCGCGCGGCGTTCGCGGCGGTGGTGGGGTACCGCGAGGCGGGCTTGCAGGTGCCTCCCCTGGGGCGCTCGACCGGCTGACTCAACGGGTCACCCCGTCTCGCGCATCGAGCGGCCCGGCGGTACCAACGGGTCACCCCGTGCCTGGCGACGAGCGGCTCCGGCTGACGAGCGGGGGCACCGGTGGCGGGCCCTGAAAAGACAACGGGCGCGACCCCCTCGAGGAGATCGCGCCCGGAGAGCGACCGCGCTGGCGGGCTACTTGATGCCCAGCTTGCCGGCGAGCGAGTCGACGGTCTTGCCCGTCTTCTGGAACAGCTCGGCGTCTTTCAGGCGCTGGTTGAGGCGCGCGCGCTCGGGCTTCTTCGCGGTCTCCTTGCCGTACTTCTTGTCGAGCTCGTAGGCGTCGTCGAGGTAGTCGGCGTAGAGGCTCTGCAGCTCGGCGCTCTTCTGCAGCAACACCGGGTCGGCCTCGAACGTCTTCTCGATGGCGTCACGGCGGCGCGCGAAGGTGCTGTACGCGCTGCTCGCGGAGGCGGGCGACGCGGTCGGCTCGACCTTCGCGGGCGGCGGCGCGTCACGCGTCGGCTCCGCGACGACCTTCGGTTCGGTCGTCTTCTCGGCCTTTTCGGTCTTCTCGGGCTTTTCCGCCTTCTCAGGGGGCGGCGCCTTGCTGTCTTCCTTCACCGCAGCTTCGACCTTCTCGGTCGCTTCATCGGCGCCTTCTTGCGCTGCCTTTGCGGCGGCCAGCGCCTTCTTCTGCTCGGCCTGCGCCTTCGCCATCAGCGCGGCCTGGCGCTTCTCCGTCCACGCCTTGAGCTCGTCAGGGTCGGTCGGCATCTCGCCGAGGTCGACTTCAGCGCCCTCTGCGATTTCAGCGACTTCAGCCGAACCACCACCGCCGCTGCCGAAGCTGCGAATGGTGCCGATGACGCCCATCACGAAGCCGTACACCGCGCCGAGCACCGCGAGCGCGCCGAGCACGAGCAGCACCTTCCTGAACCAGTCGATGACCTTGAAGAAAGAGAACCACTGGTAGTGCACGTACAGCGCAGCGAGCGTGGCGACGACGCTCAGCAGCGGCCCCAGCAGGCCGATGAAGGGAATCGGCAACGACGCCAGAACCAGGCCCAGCGCGCTCGGCACCGCGAGCACGATGTTCACCGTCTGAAACTGGAGGAAGTAGTTCGACCGCGAGCGCGCGTCTGACTCGCCCTTCAGGAAGTTGATGATCCACTTCATGACGGGGTGGAAGACGAAGCCGGTGACGACCGCACCGATGACCGCGCTGATGGCCGGCACGATGGGAATGAGCAGCATCAACTGGAACGAGTGGCCCGGCCCGATGAGCGCCGCGAGGAACCCGGCCCAGCTCGAGAGCAAGCCCGCCGCCAACAACGCCGGCAGCGAGTAGCCGATGAGGCCCGTGCGCCCGAGCGGCTCGTTGGGCAGCTCTTCGATGGTCGACTTCACCGTGCCGATGGGGTTCACCAACAGCTTGGGCACGTTCACCATGTAGTAGGCGACGCCCTTGGGTACGCCGGCGAACAGCGCCTTGATGTCGGTGGGTGCGCCTTCTTCTTCTTCTTCGGCACCGGCCCCAGCGCCGGCGCTCTTCGCTGCCGCAGCGGGCGCCTTCTTGGGCGGAGGTGACGACGCGGCGGCGGTCTTCGCGTTCGACGGCGCGGGCGCCTTCTTCGCAGGGGCCGGCGCGGGCCTCACGTTGCCGCCGCGGCCCGGCGCGATGGTGGCCGCTTCAGGGCGGTCTTCTTCTTCGGCTTCGACCTGAACGACCTCGAACTCGGCCGCGCCGATGAGGAACGTCGAGCCTTCCTGCAATTGCACCGGGCGGGGGGCGCGCGCGCCCTGCGGCACCGCGAGCGTCTCGAACAACCACATGCCGCCCTTGAGCGACACGCGCGCCTGACGACGCGAGATGGAGTTGTCCTCGAACTGAATGTCAGCGTCACCGCCGACGCGGCCGAAGATGTAGCCCTCGGGTGGGACGACGATGTCTTCGTTGGTCGCGAGATCGCGAATTGTGACCTGAGCCATGTGGGTGATCCGTCCTTGATCAGTTGAAAGGAGGCGCAGGCTTCACCACCCGCCCTCCCATGTCGAGCGACTTCAGCGGGAACGGTTGTACGCCTCGAGGTACGAGCCGGGTTCCGCGTCACGCGCTTCACCGTCGATGAAAACCCTGACGCTCTGAGGGCTGATGACGAGGTCGCTGCCGGCGGGCAACGCGAAGAACTGAATGAGCTCCGGCGCGCGCGTGGCGACCTCCACCAACGGCATCACCGTGAGCGCGTCTTCTCGGTGGTGATCATGCGCGTCGTCGAGACAGCCGATGAACCAGCCCGAGTCGGTCTGCGAGTGCGCTTCGGTTCGACCCAGCATCGTCGTGGTGCCGTCGAAGGCGCGCGTGCACACCACGGCCTGCAGCGCCGGCCGTGGAAACTGCGCCTGCTCGAGGAGGCCCAGGCTGGCGAGCACCTCTTTCTGTTTCCACGTCTCGAAGAGCGATTGGTCGACGCCTTCGACCCACGTGAGGCCGTCGCGCAAGTCGGGCTCGAGCACGCCCAGCGTTCCGTCAGCGCGCTGCGACAAGCGCAACGTCGCCCAGCCGAGCTGCACCGTCTGGCCCGCCTTGAAGACGGTTCCCGCAGCGACGCGCTCTTCGAAGTAGCGCAGCAACATGCCCTCGAGGTGCGGCACGGGAGGCTCGGCGCGGAAGGTGAGCGTGAATTCCGCGTGCTTGAACGCCGCGCAGCGGGTCGTCGTGAAGGTCTTCACAGCACCTTCGCGTGCTCGGCCGGCGTGCGCACTTCGACTTCGCGCTCGATGACGCGGCCCAGGCGCAGCAGCAACGGCTCTTCATACGGCCGCCCCATGAGGTGCACGCCCACCGGCAGGCCGGCCTTGTCGAAGCCCGCAGGCACCGACAGCGCGGGGAAGCCCGTGAGGTTCGCCACGCGAATGAAGCGCATCAACGCGTCGACGACCGGCAGGTTCGATTCACCGTCGGGCAGCGACGCCTCGGGAATGGGCGGCGCGGTGATGGCCGTGGTCGGCGTCACCACCGCGTCGCACGTCGAGAAGATGCGCAGCCAGTCGCGCGTCATCGCGTGGCGGTGCCGCAGCGCGTGCACGTAGTCGGTGCCGCGGAAGTGCTGACCGATGGCGAGGTTGGTGCGCGAGTCGAGCCCGAAGCGCGTGACGTCGGCGTCAATCTGCTCGCGCATGGCCTGCGCCATCTCACTCAAGATGAGGCACGAGTGCGTCCACAGCACGGTGTTCAAGTCGGGGCCGTCGATTTCCACCACCGTCGCGCCGGCGCGCTTCAGCGACTCGACGGCGGCGCGCGACTTCGCCACCACGTCGGCCTCCGCGTCGTCGAACCACGCCGGGCAGATGCCGAGCCGCACGCCCGCGAGCGACCCACGCGCCAGCCCGTCGAGGTGCGGAGGCGGCTGCAGCTTCGAGATGAGGTCGTGGGAATCGGCGCCCGCGAGCAACGCGTACATCGCCGCCACGTCGTCGACGCTCAGGCCCATGGGGCCCACGTGGCCCACGTTCCAGCACAGCGGAGGCACGCCGGTTTCAGGGATGCGGCCCCACGTCGCCTTGAGCCCCACGATGCCGCACAGCGCTGCGGGAATTCGAATGGAGCCGCCACCGTCGGCGCCGATGCTCAGCGGCGCGAGGCCCGCAGCGACGACGGCCCCTGACGCGCTCGAGCTGCCGCCGGTGATGTGTTTTCGGTTCCACGGGTTGCGCGCGGCGCCGTGCCACGGGTTGAGCCCGATGGGGTTGATGCCGATTTCATTCATGTTGGCCTTGCCCAGGATGATGGCTCCGGCGGCCTTGAGTCGGGCGGCGACGGTCGAATCGGTCGTCGCCACTTCGGTGCGGAAGCGCGTGCCCAGCGTGGTGACGAAGCCGGCGAGGTCGACCTCGTCTTTGAGCACCACCGGCACCCCGTCGAGCACGCTCAACGGCGCGCCTGCACGGTGCCGCTTCGACGACGCGTCGGCGGCCGCGAGCACCTCTTCCTGCTTGCGCGAAATGAAGAGCCCGAGGCGCTCGTCTCGCCCGTCGAGGCGCTCGATTTCGGCGTGCACCTTGCGAATGATGACCAGCGGGTCTGCGCCGTCGCGGTACGCCTTGACGAAGGCCGAGACCGTTTCGCGCGAGCCGGTGGCTGAAGACGAAATGGCGCTCGCGGCCTGCTCGACCGCCGTGCCCGTCGAGGCGGGCGGCGCCGGGTGCGGCAGCGGTAACTGCAGCGGAGGCGCGTCACCGGGGCTCGTCTCACGCCACCGCTCGATGCCGCTGTCTCTGACCAGCTTTTCGAGCAGCACCGGGCCGACCCTGCTCTCGAGCGCACTGACGAAGGCCTTCAACGCGAGGCCCGCAACCCGGGGCGCTTTCACTTCTTCACGGCGGTAGCTCATGGGCCCGCCAACCTACCCCCCGTGGTGAATTTTTCAGCGCGCCTTCGCGTCGGTGCGCGCATGAACAACACACTCCTCGGCATCGCAGTGGCGGCGGTCGTCTTCGGCGCGCAGGTGGCGAGCGCACAGGACTGCGGGCCGCAGCCTTCGTACGCGCCGGCCGGTCAGAACTTCCAGTCAGGTCGCTACGAGTTGCAGACCGTGCAGCAATGGGTCCCCGGCGGCCAGCAGCAGGTGTGGGTTGAAGGCACCTGCCAGCAGGGCGGCGGGCGCGGTCGCTGGGGTCGCGGCGGCGGGCGTCAGTGGCAGCAGCGCTGCACGCAGGGCTCGTACCGCACCGTCTACACCGCCGGTCACTACGAGACGCGCCAGACCTGGGTGTGGGTCGCTCACCAGTACGCGCCGCCTCCGCCGCGGCAGTACAACCCGTACCAGAACTCGTACGGCCCGCGCGGTGGTGTGCGCGTTCGCGGTGGCAACGGCCACGTCGCCGTCAGCGTGTACTGATTCCCCATCGCGGTTGATGGAGGGCCCGGCGCCTCATTCCTCAACGGGAATGGGGCGTTGGCGTTTCTCACGGTTTACCTTTCCCGCGTGTCAGGTGTTCGAAACGGAAGGGAGACGCTTCATGAAGCGCGCGTTGTTCATCGGTTTGGGGCTCGTCGTGGTGCTGGGCGGCGCCGGCTTCTTCTGGAGCCGCAGCAAGGCCACGCCGGCGCAGCCACAGTTCGTCACCAGCGCGGTGTCTCGTGGCGACATCACCTCCCGCGTCACGGCGACGGGCACGCTCTCGGCGCTGGTCACGGTTCAGGTCGGTACGCAGGTCTCGGGGCGCATTCAGTCGCTGTCGGCCGACTTCAACTCGACAGTGAAGAAGGGGCAGGTGCTCGCGAAGCTCGACCCGGAGCTCTTCAACGCGGCGCTGGCGCAGGCTTCGGCGAATGAGCGCGCGGCGCAGGCCAACGTGACCAAAGCCAAAGCGCAGGCCATTGAGTCGCAGCGCGCGCTGGAGCGCACCACCGAGCTCTCGAAGCGCGACTTCGTGGCGAAGGCCGAGCTCGACACCGCGCAGGCTGCGTTCGACGTGGCGAAGGCGAACATCGAAGCGGCTGAGGCCTCGCTGGCTCAATCGCGCGCGCAACGGCAACAGGCGCAGGTGAACCTCGCGTACACGACCGTCACCTCGCCCATCGACGGCACCATCATCAGCCGCGCGGTCGACGTGGGGCAGACGGTCGCCGCGTCGTTGCAGTCACCGACGCTCTTCACCATCGCCGAGAACCTCACGCGCATGCAGGTCGACACCAGCGTGGCCGAGGCCGACGTCGGCAAGTTGAAGGAGGGCCTCGACGCGACCTTCACCGTCGACGCGTTCCCCGCGCGGCGCTTCGTGGGGCGCGTTCGACAGATTCGTTACGCGGCGACGGTGGTCTCGAACGTGGTGACCTACGCGGCCATCATCGACGTCGAGAACCCCGAGCTGTTGCTGCGCCCGGGCATGACGGCCAACGTCACCTTCGTCACGCAGGAGGCCAACGACGTGGTGAAGGTGCCCAACGCGGCGCTGCGGTTCCGCCTCGAGCCCGCCGGAACGATGGACGGCGTGGCGCCGCCTCCGCCCGGCACGCGGGTGGTGACGGTGCTGCGTGAAGGGCGGCCAGAGCGCGTCGCCGTCGTCACCGGGCTCACCGACGGCAGCTTCACCGAGGTCGTCAGCGGGCTTCAGGCCGGCGACGTGGTGGTGACTGACAAGCTGGGCGCGGCGGGCGCGATGCCCGGCGGTGGTGGCGGGCGCCAGGGCCAGGGCGGCCCTCCGGGCATGGGGAGGATTCTCTAGCGTCATGGCGCTGCTCGAGCTCGACGACGTGCACCGCGTCTACAACCTCGGTGACAACGAAGTTCGCGCGCTCGACGGCGTGAGCCTGCGCGTGGAGCGCGGTGAGTTCGTCGCCATCATGGGCTCGTCGGGCTCCGGCAAGAGCACCATGATGAACATCATCGGCTGTCTCGACCGCCCTTCGTCAGGCGCCTACCGACTCAATGGTGAAGAGGTCTCGCAGAAGTCGCGCGCGGAGCTCGCCATCACGCGCAATCGAACGCTGGGCTTCGTCTTTCAGAGCTTCAACCTGCTCTCGCGGACGACGGCGCTCGAGAACGTCGAGCTCCCCCTGCTGTACGGCGGCGTGAAGTCGGCGGCGGAGCGGGCGCGGCGCGCGAAGGAGTCGCTGGAGCGCGTCGGCCTCGGCGCGCGGCTCGACCATCTTCCCAATCAACTCTCGGGTGGTCAGCAGCAGCGCGTGGCCATCGCGCGGGCGCTCGTGAACAAGCCGCCGCTGTTGCTCGCCGACGAGCCCACCGGCGCGTTGGACTCAAAGACCAGCGTCGAGGTGATGACGCTGTTGTCGGGGCTCTCGTCTGAAGGCATCACCGTGGTGCTGGTGACGCATGAGCCCGACATGGCGGCGTGGGCGCGGCGCGTGTTGACGATGAAAGACGGTCGGCTGGTGAGCGACGTCACGCAGGTACCGCAGACCACGGGAGCCGCCTGACATGGGCCCGCTGCAGACACTTCGGCTCGCGCTCAAGGCGCTGCGGCGCAACCTGCTGCGCAGCTTCCTCACGGCGCTCGGCATCATCATTGGCGTGGCGGCGGTCATCGCCATGGTGTCGATTGGCGAAGGCGCGCGGCGCCGCGTCGAGGCGTCGTTCGCGTCCATGGGCACCAACCTGCTCATCATCATGCCGGGCTCGAGCATGTCGGGCGGCGCGCGGGGTGGCTTCGGCTCTCAACCGACGCTGACGCGCGACGACCTGCGCGCCATCGGCTCGGAGCTGTCGATGGTCGACGCTGCCGCGCCGGATCTCCGCGTCGGCGCGCAGCTGCAGAGCGAAGAGCAGAACTGGGCGACCAGCGTGCGCGGCACCACACCTTCGTTCTTCCGAATTCGTCAGTGGAACGTCGCGCAGGGCGTGTCGCTCAGCGACTCCGACGTCGACTCGGGCGCGAAGGTCGTGGTGCTGGGTGCGACGGTGGCTGAAAAGCTCTTCGGCTCTGCGCGCGACTCAGTGGGGCAGCTGGTGCGCATCAAGGGCGTGCCGTTTCAGGTCGTCGGCGTGCTCGAAAAGAAGGGCCAGAGCTCCAACGGTCAAGACAACGACGACACGGCCATCGTGCCGCTCTCGACGTACCTCTCTCGCTTGAGCCCGGCGCTGGGTCGCTACCTCCCGGGGCCGATTCTCGTCAGCGCGGTGAGCCCCGAGGCCGTGCCGACGGCGATGTCTCAGGTGACCGCGTTGCTCCGCGAGCGGCACCGCATCGCGCCCGGCGCCGAAGACGACTTCAACATTCGCAACCTCGCGGAGGTCGCGAGCGCTCAGCAAGAAGGCGCCGATACGCTCTCGTCTTTGCTGGCCAGCATCGCGGCGGTCTCGCTGCTGGTCGGCGGCATCGGCATCATGAACATCATGTTGGTCAGCGTGACGGAGCGGACGCGCGAAATCGGCATTCGTATGGCCGTCGGCGCCACGCCCGGGCAGGTGCTGGCGCAGTTCCTCGCCGAGGCCCTCACGCTCTCGTTGCTGGGCGGGCTCATCGGCGTGGTGGCCGGGGTGCTCATCGCGCAGCAGCTCTCGAGCAGCTTCGGGTGGTCGCTGTACGTGCGCAGCGACGTCATCGTGGTCGCGACGGTCTTCAGCGGCCTGGTCGGCGTCGGGTTCGGGTTGTACCCCGCGCTCAAGGCCAGCCGAATGGACCCGATTACCGCGCTGCGGTTCGAGTGAGTCCGCGCTAGAACCGTCGGCGGTGTCCTTCCCCGCCCACAGGCCTGTCGCCGTGTTGCCGCTCGATGGCGCCCGGCGGCCCCGATTGCTCTCGCTCCTCGCTGCGGCCGGCGTACCCGTCGCTGACACGTTGGGCCCCGAGCTCGACGTGGCCATCATCGACCTCGAGGCGGCTGGTGCCGCGCACGCGCAGGTCGAGCTGACGGCGTTGGCTCCGCGCGCGGCCGTGCTGGGCATCACCACGCCGCAGCCGTCGATTGACGCCGTCGTGCTGGAGGTCGTCGCGCCGCAGGCCGTCGAGTTCGAGCTCGTGCCCCGGCTCTCTCACCTGCGCGCGCGGCTGGCGACGTTGAAAGAAGCGCAGCAGCGACAGCGTGATCTGCAGGTGCTGCTCGAGCTGACCGCGCGCTACGCCGAGGCCTCCGACGTCAACGAGCTGTTCCACGACGTCACGCGGCGCCTCGCTGAAGAGCTGCAGATTGACCGCGTCGCGTTGGTGGTCGTAGATGGCGAGCGCGGTGAAGGCACCATCATCGCGGCGAGCGACGATGCGGGGCTCACAGATCACAAGATCGATCTCGCGCGGTACCCGGAGGTCCGCGAGGTGCTGCGCACCGGCAAGCCCGTCATCGTCGAAGACGCGCCCTCGCACCCGTTGCTGGAAGACGTGAAGGCCACCGTCGCCGCGCGCGGCATTCGCAACCTCGCGGCGCTGCCGTTGGCGGTGCGTGGTCAGGTGCAGGGCATTCTGCTGCTGCGGCGTTCGGCCGTCGGGCCGTTCAACCCGCGCGAGGTCGAGTTCCTCACCACCGTCGCGCACGCCACGGCCGTCGCCTTCCGCAACGTGCGTCAGCTCGAGCGCATTCGCAGCCAGCGCGAAAAAGAAAAGTCAGCGCGCATCGCCGCCGAGGAGCGCGTGGCGGAAATGAAGCGCTACGCCGCGTACTTCGACCACCTGTCTGACGGCGTGGCCATCGTCGACGCGCGCGCGTGCGTGCTCTCGCTGAACCCGGCGGGGCAGGCGCTGCTCGACGTGAGCGACGCCGAGGCCGAAGGCAAACACATCAACACGTTGACGAACCCGAACGACGAAGCGCTGTGGCTCGACGTGCTCTTCGCGGTTTCACGCGGCAACACGCGCAACGACGTCGACATTCACGCGCGCACGGGCACGGGGCGAAAACTGACGCTGTCGGTTTCAGCCGCGCAGCTCAAAGGTGATGCGGGCGACGGCGTGGCGATCCTCACCATGCGCGACGTCACGCTGCAGCGGCAGATGGCCGACGAGCTGCGGTCGACGACCGACTTCCTCGAGCGCCTCATCGACAGCTCCGTCGACGCCATCATCTCGGCCGACATGAAGGGCAACATCATTCTCTTCAACAAGGCCGCCGAGGCCATCTGCGGTTACCGCAGCGAAGACGTCATCGGGAAGCTGCACGTCACCCAGCTCTACCCCGACGGGCTCGCGCGCTCGTTGATGCATAAGCTGCGCTCGGGCGACTTCGGCGGGCCGGGGCGCCTGTCGTCGAGCCGCGCTGAAATCATCGCGCGCACCGGTGAGCGCATTCCGGTGAACCTCGCGGCGTCCATCATCTACGAGGGCAATCGTGAGACCGCGACCGTGGGCCTGTTCACCGACCTGCGAGATCGCATCTCTCTCGAGCGCAAGCTGACTGACGCCGAAGCGCGGCTGCTCGAGAGCGAAAAGAACGCCGTCATCGTCGCGCTGGCGGGCACGGCGGCGCACGAGCTCAACCAGCCGCTGACCTCGGTGATGGGCTACGCCGAACTGCTCAAGCGGAAGATCAAAGAGACCGAGCCCACGTGGCGGCCGGTCGACATCATTCATCGCGAAGCGGAGCGCATGGCGGAGATCGTGAAGAAGATCGGCAAGATCACCCGCTACGAGACGAAGGCCTACGTCGGCACTTCGAAGATCGTCGACCTCGACAAGGCGGCCGCGCATGAAGAGTGACTCGAACGTGCGCCCGTTTGGCGTCAGCGGCCCGGCGGCCGACGCGTTTCAGGCGTTCTTCGACATGGTCGATGCTCCTGCTGCGCTCTGTGATCTCTCGCTGCACGTCGTCACCTGCAACGCGGCCTTCGAGGTGCTCTGCGGTGACACGAACCTCACGGGTCGTTCGCTGCACGAGTTCATGGAGACCGCCGCGCTCAACGTGCCTCCTGACGGGCGCGGCGTGGAGCTCGACGTCGCCTGCAAGACGGGCCAGCAGGTCACGCTCAACGTCTCGCGGCGTGGGCAGACGGTCGCGGTCGTCGCCAAGCAGCTCTCGCCGATGCTCGACTCGCTCGCCGCCGCCGGTCGCGCGTTGTTGGAGCAGGCCCGCGTCGAGACCGCGCTCCTCGAGATTGGTCGCAACGTCGCCGGTGCCACGAGCGAAGAAGAGCTCGTCGCCACGGTCGCGCGCGGCGTGAAGGGGCTCTTTCCCGGTCGCGCGTTCTGCGTGCGCATCGTCGACCCGCGCACGTGTCACCTCACGTCGCTGTACGCCGAAGGGCGCATGCGCGAAGGCGAGCGCGACCTCTTTCACCTGCGCCGCTCGATGGTCGACAAGACGCACCTCGACACCCGCAGCCTGCCGTCGGGGAAGGTCGTCGTGACGAACGGCGAGCTGCCGCTGCTCTTTCAGGGGTCGGTGCGTGGCATCGCGGCGCCGCTGGTGGCGTCGGGCCAGCTCTTCGGCGCCATCAACATCGAGTACCCGGCGGGGCTCACGGCCGACGCGCTGAGCGACGAGCGCATTCTCATTCAGCTCGCCAACCAGGTCTCGGTGGCGGTGCGAAACGCGAAGCTCATCGACGAGCTGACGTTCATGCGCAAGTACCTCGAGGAGCTGCTCGAGACCGCGAACGCGCTCATTCTCGTCGTGAACCGCGAAGGCAAAGTGGTGGTCTTCAACAACGCGCTGGTGCAGTTGACCGGGCGCTCGAAGGCCGAAGTGCTGGGCGCCGACGTCGATCAGCTCATGGCCGAGACAGACCGTCTCAAGCTGCTGCGCGTGTTCGGCGCCGCGCTCAAGGGCCAGCCGGTGACGGGCGTCGAGACGGTGCTCTCGGGCGCCAACAACACCGAACGTCGCGTCACGTTCAGCACGTCGGCGGTGCTCAGTCAGTCGGGTGAAGTCGAAGGCGTGATGGCCATCGGCGCCGACCTCACGCGCACCAGGGAGCTCGAGAAGCGCGTCATTCAGGCCGAGAAGCTCGCGTCGCTGGGGCAGCTCGCCGCGTCAGTCGTTCACGAAATCAACAACCCGATGACCGCGGTCTCGACGTACGCCGACGCGTTGTGGCGGCGCTCGCAGACCAACCCCGCCGCCGACCCGGCCGACGTCGACAAGTACAAGCGCATCGTCGACAACTCCGAGCGGGTGCTGCGGTTCACGCGCGACCTCGTGAGCTACGCGCGGCCGGCGCACGACAGGCCCGAGGCGCTCGACTTGAACGCGGTGCTCGAGAAGGCCATCGGCTTCTGCGACCACGTCATGGTGAAGCACGGCATCAAGCTCGAGCGCGCGTTGACACCAGTGCCGGTGTTCCACGCGCTGCGACAGAACCTCGTGCAGGTGTTCGTCAACCTCATCACCAACGCGTGCCACGCGACGCCTTCGGGCGGCAGCATCATCGTGCGCAGCGGTCACGAGAACGACCAGGCCTTCGTGGCCATCAGCGACACCGGGGTCGGGATGACGCCCGAAACGCAGGCCCGAATCTTCGAGCCGTTCTTCTCGACGAAGCCCGACGGCAAAGGCACCGGCCTCGGGCTCTCCATCGTGCAGGGCATCGTCGAGAACCACGGTGGCACCATCAGCGTGCAGAGCGCGCCCGGCAAGGGCACCACGTTCACGTTGAAGCTGCCGATGCTGCAGCCGGTTTGATCAGCCTTCGCGCTCGAGCTCCGCGAGGAACTCGTCGCGCGTGAGCAGGCCCTTGCGCTGCATGATTCGCAGCAGCGCCCAGAAGCGACGGTCAATCTTCTCGGCCTCGCTCTCTTCGTCGCGACCACTGAAGAGGAAATCGAGATCTTTCGAGACGGCGTCTTTCTTCTTCGCGGGCGCGGCAGGCTCGGGCATCGCGTTGAGCGTCGAGATGATCTCCTCGCCCATGATCATCGGCGCGTCGTCGTCTTCCTCGACCCGCTGCGAGGTGATCTGCCTGGCCTTCGCCGCCGCGTCAGCCGCCGAGTGCTTGTGGTAGTAGCGGAGGATCGCAGCGCGAACCTGGCTGTGCGTCGAGACGTACGGCGCCACCTTGAGCCCGGTGGTGAACTCGATTTCGTCGACGGCCGGTTGGTTCAACGGGTCGCTCATGGCCGTGAGCAGCCGCTTGTTCGAGGTGCCTTTTCCCTCGATGGCGAAGGGAAAGAGCTCGTGCGTCTCACAGAAGCGCGCGCGCAACATGTGTACGGCGGTCCAATCGACCGTGACCTGCGTGAGGTCGACGGTCGACAAGCCGAGCGACTGCGCGATGGCCTGCGCCAGCTGCACCTCGGAAATGAGCCCTTGCTGTACGAGCGTCACGCCGAGGCGTTGCCGGGTGCGTTTCTGCGCCGCCAGCCCCTCGTCCAATTGCGTCTGCGTGATCGCCCCGCGTTCGAGGAGGAGCTCTCCGATGCGTTTGCGACTCATCAGCGGGCCGACTAGCACGGGACTGCCGGGTTAAGAAAACTCAAGCCACGCCGCGAGGTTGGAAGTGTGGTGCGTCGATGTCGGTTGTCTTGACACCCGTTTTGCGCGAGTCCTATGGTGCGCCCGCTTTTCCGGCATTCGTGATCCGGAAGGTTTCAAAGGGCATTCCCGAAAGGCAACACACAATGACGCTTGGACAGCTCAGCATTCTGGCGGCCGAGGCCGCTGGCGAAGGTGGAGAAGAGGGCTTTTTCGCGGGTATCGCCGCGTCCTGGAACGAGGGCGGTTGGCCGATGTACCCCATCGCGTTCGTGTTCGTGATCGGCGTTGCCATCACGGTCGAGCGCCTCATCGTTCTGTTCGCCACGGCGTCCATCAACAAGGACGGCTTCATTCGCGGCCTGAAGAAGCACATCTACGCGGGCGATCTCGACAAGGCGATCAACTACGTCGCGGGCCAGAAGCCCACGCCGCTGACCAACGTCGTGAAGGCGGGCCTGATGAACGTGCCCAAGGGTCAGGAAGAAGTGCAGGCGGCGCTCGACGAGGCTTCGCTTCGTGAGACCCCCCGCATTGAAGCCCGCACCGGCTACCTCGCGATGCTCGGCAACGCCGCGATGCTCATCGGCCTCTTCGGCACCGTGCACGGCCTCATCGGCTCGTTCAAGGCCGTTGCGCACGCCTCGCCTGCCGACCGCGCGACCATCCTCGCCGGCTCCATCGGTGAAGCCATGAACTGCACGCAGTTCGGCCTCGTCGCGTCGATCCCGCTCCTCATCGCGTTCTCGGTGCTCAACGGCCGCACGCAGAGCCTCATCAACGACATCAACGAGTCGTCTGTCTCGGTGCTGAACCTGATCGTGCAGAACCGCGACAAGTTCAAGAACATGAGCGTTCCCGCGGCGGCCGAGGAGTAAGTCTCCTCGCCGTACTTCTGCCGAACGGGTGGGGCGGGGGAACCTGCCTCACCGTCGGCTGTCTTTGAAGACTGAACGCCCTCCATGTTGGGGGCTTTGACGGGAGTGTTTCATGGCCGGTGGTATGGACATGGGTGGCAGCACGAAGGGCGGCAAGAAGCCCCTCGACGTCAACCTCAACCTTGTGCCCTTCATCGATCTGATGGCCGTTACGATCGTGTTCTTGATCATGACGGCTGTGTGGACGCAGCTGGGTCGTTTGCAGGTTTCACAGGCAGGCCAGAGTTCGAGCGAGCAGGATCCGCCTCCGCAGACGCTTCAGCCCATCACCCTGCTCATCACCGAGAAGGACCTGAAGTTGACGGTCGGTGGTTCGCAGCTCGACCCCATCGCCATCACGCGCGATGACAAGGGTCGCGTCGAGATCTCGAAGCTGATCATCAAGCTCAAGGAGCTGAAGACCCAGCAGCCTGATCAATCCGCGATCACGCTCTCGACTGAAGACAACGTGAAGTACGAAGACCTTGTTCGCCTCATCGACACGGTGGTCCAGGACGGTACGAACCCCCTGTTCCCCTCTGTGTCGGTGTCGCCGGCCTCGGCGACCTAAAGGAACATAAGTCATGGCTATCGTTGCCCCAGGTAAGCGATTCGGTAAACGGCTCGAGCACTCCAAAGTGTTCGGCCACGGTCTTCACGGAAAAAAGGCGGTCAACTCCGACCTGAACGTGACGCCGCTCGTCGACATGTTCGTCATTCTGGTGCTCTTCCTCATCGCCAACTTCTCGGCGACGGGCGAATTGCTCTCGATGTCGAAAGACATTCAGCTGCCGGAAGCCGCGCACACGGAAGAGCTCACGCTCGCGCCCGTCGTGCAGGTCAGCCAGCAGGAAGTCGTGGTCTCCGGCGCCGTCATTGGCCGCGTGGAAGACCTCGCTCGTGAGGACTACCTCAACATTCCCGCGCTCGAAGAGAAGCTGCGCGAAATGAAGAAGCAGTTCGAAGATCTGCACAACCAGGCTGGTGACTCCGGCGCCTTCAAGGGCGACGTGAACATTCAGGCCGACAAGCAGGTGCAGTTCCGCATCATCAAGAAGATCATGTTCAGCTGCGCGTCGGCTGGCTACGGCAACATCTCGTTCGCCACCATGTCGGCCGGTGGTGACGACGCGAAGAAGACGGAAACCGCCTCGCGCTGAATCGCCCGTTTTGGGTAGTGCTCGAAGCCTCGGAGGAAACTCCGGGGCTTTCGTGTTTGCGGGGTTTGAGCTACGGCCACGCGCGAACATGGAAACGCTCCGGCACCTCAAAGAGTACATCGACCCGACGTACCTGATTCAGACCTTCGGCTACCCGGGCCTGACGCTCATCGTCTTCCTCGAGACGGGCGCGCTCGTGTTCTTCCTGCCGGGCGACTCGTTGCTCTTCATGGCGGGGCTGTTCGCTGGCGAAGGCACACTCGACATTTTCATGCTGCAGGCGCTGCTCATTCCCGCAGCCATCATTGGAGATGCGCTCAGCTATTTCATCGGCTCGAGAATGGGCCCGGCGCTCTTCAATCGGCCCGACTCGAAGCTGCTCAAGCCCGAGTACCTGAAGGCCGCTCAGGATTTCTACGAGAAGCACGGCGGCAAGGCGATCATCCTCGCGCGCTTCATGCCCATCGTGCGCACGTTCGTGCCCGTCGTCGCTGGCGCCGCGCGCATGCCGTACTCGCGCTTCTTGACCTTCAACGTCGTCGGCGGCGTGTCGTGGGTCGTCTCGATGACGGTCGCCGGCTATTTCCTGGGCCAGTTCGACTTCGTGAAGAAGCGCATCGAGCTCATCGTCATCGGCATCATCTTCTTGTCGATTCTCCCCGGCATCATCGCGTGGGCGCAGGCGCGCTTCGGCAGCAAGGCGGTCAAGCCTGATGAAAAGACCGCCAGCAGCCCGACGCCCGGAGCATGACCGAGGCCCTCGAGCGCGCGCGGACTGCGGTCAAGCGCCTCAAGATCTTCCCGCTGCCGCCGGTGGTGTTGTTGCCGGGGAGCGCTGCGCCGTTGCACATCTTCGAGCCGCGCTACCGCCAGCTGGTCAAAGACGCGCTCGCGAGTGACGGCCTGTTCGCGCTCGCGCAAGTGTTGCCCGGCCAGGAGGCGCTCATCTCAGGTGCACCTGCGCTCGAAGAGATGGTGTGCGTGGGCAGCATCGGCATGCACGAAGAGGTCGAAGGCGGTCGGTACAACCTCGTGCTGGTCGGCCTCGTGCGCGCCCGGCTCAAACGCGAGCTGCCCGCCACGCACCTGTACCGTGAGTTCGAAGCCGAGTTGCTGGAAGACGAACCTTCAGCGCCCGGGGTCGACGATGCGCTGCGAAACGCGGTGGTGGAGCTCATCGCCCGGGTGCCACTCGAAGTGGGTCAGCGCGTAGCCCACGTGGCGTCGCGAGTTCACGGAGGCGCGTTGGCCGACGTCGTCGCCAGTACGTTTCTCCAGGACCCGCAGCGGCGCTTCGAAGTGCTCTGCGAGCTCGACGTCGCCGCGCGGCTCGAGGTCGTGACTGAAGAGCTGCTCTCGCTCGTCGGTCACATCAAGCCGCGTAAGCCCGAAGGCCTGCTCAACTGAACGTCACGGCGCGGGGCAGCTGACGACCTGCACCGAGTAGCTGATGGGCGTCGGAATGTTGGTGATGCTCACGTCGTACGTGTGGCCTGCGGTCGAGACCCAGCCCTGCGGGTTGAAGCGAAGCGCGTAGCGGCTGCCGTAGTTCGCGAGCAGCTGCGTGACGATGACGGGCATGTCGGTGCCGTCGTCGGTGACACTGACGCTCGCGTTGGCGAGGTTGATGGAGTCGCTCTGCACGCTCCACCCGGTCGAGTCGACGCTGGTGAGCCCGGGAATCGCGATGGCGTCGACGGGAACGGGGCCGGGCGGCGGCCAGGCCGTCCACGGCTTGCCGGCGTTGCCGCTGCCGCTGATGACCCAGTGACATGACGAACCCGTGGTTCCACCAATGCCGACCGGCCCGAGCGAGTTGGAGAGAAACCAACGGCGGTGCCCGAGGCTCGCGGCGTTTCCGGCTCCATAGTCAGACATGTACATGTCGATGGAGCGCACCGCGCGGCCTGACGAGATGTTCGACTTTCCAGCCGCCTCCGCGCCGTCGGCCGAGTAGCAAGTCCACGTGCTGGGCGGCGAGTGGCTCAGCGTGTTGTTGGCGTCCATCATCAGCGCGCATTGCTGGGCCTTCGAGTTGCGCGTGGCATCGAGCGCGACCAGCGGAAGATCCGCGATGAAACGGTAGCTGTTGAGCATCTTGAGCGCGTTGTTGCGGCCGACGTCGTCGAGGTCGGGCGCGGTGCACGACGCGACGTTGCCGGACCAGGTGCCTTCATTCATGTCTGCGCGGTCGCACTTCCATCGACGGCAGACCAATGCCTGACGGTCTCCGGAGGTGTTCGCGCAGGCAGGGTTCGCCGAGCCACCACCAGTCGCCGAGCCACCACCAGTCGCCGAGCCGCCGCCAGTTGTCGAGCCGCCGCCAGTCGCCGAGCCACCGCCAGTCGCCGAGCCGCCGCCAGCGACGAATCCGCCGCCAGCGGCGGTGCCTCCTCCCGTGAAGATGAGGGGTGGAAACCCAGAATCTGGCCCGGGCTCAGCGACACCAGAACAGCCGACGAAGAGGCTCAAGAGGGCGGTCACGACGGGCAGCCGATTCATGGGCGGCAGCATGCTTCAGGCGCGGTCGGCGATCGAGTCGCTCCCGTGACGTGCAACACGTTCGGCGACGGTTGGTGTCGAAGCGCGAAGTCCATCGTCGCGTGGTGCGAGTCAGTCAAACCAACGCACCGTGGCAACACGATGATGGTCGCGCCGCAGGTGGTGGCTCCATCGTCATGCGGTTCGACCGTCACGAAGAAACGAATCGACCTTGCAGGAACGAGCACGAAGTCGATGCCGTCTCGGTGGCAACCCGCGCAGAAGTTCGACGTTCCTTCGAAGTAGTACTGATCAAGCGTGGGTTCGAACCCCTCGAAGAACTCCCAGCTCCCGTCGTCTCGTTTGCGGTCGACGGCCCAGCCAATGCGAGCGCCGTCGGTCAACAACTCCTTCACCGCGATGGAGCCGTTGGGGTGCGCTGCAGGACCGGACTTCAGCGAGTCATAGAGCGCATTGTTCACGAACGTTCGCACCTTGCAAGCCATGCGGGCCCGTCGAACGATGTGCTGCTGCTTCGGCTTTCCACGTTGCGTAGTCGCCGGCTTGCACCAGCTTCACGAGCGCCTCACGACCCGACCGTGTCGATTCAGCGCCGCACGCCGAGAAGAGAACGACGAACGACACCGCGCGCACCAGCCCAACGCACTCCCGGTTACGCGGCTCGGCGCGCACGTGCGCCGAGCCACGAGCCTGCGTTACGCCACCCTCTTCGCCGCAGGGTCCAACGCCACCGCTTGAGCGATCTGCGACATCAACTCGGCCGAGTAGTGATCGGTGAGCTGGGCATACGCGCACTGCTGTCTCGGCTCTGCGCCCATGCGCGTCTTCTCGCGCTCTGCGTCCATGCCGAGTTCGAGCGTCTTCACGCCGGCTTCTTTCGCGCGCAGCAACATGCGCCACAGCAACTGCCGGTACACGCTGACTTCACGTTGCTCACCATCGAGCCCGCAGATGGCAGCCACCATGCGGTCGCCGTCACGGAAGCTGATGCCCACCGCCACGGCGCGCCCGTCTGCAGGGCCGCCCGCTTCAGGCGAGAGGTGCAGCGCGAGCAGCTCCCAGCCTGGCGCCGACCACAGCTGCTTCACGATGTCGGTGGGGAGGTCGAACGTGTTCAGGCGACGCTTGCGGTCTTTCACCCGCTTGTAGAGCGCGTAGTAGTGCTCGAACTCCTCCTTCGACGGCTCGGCCTCGGTGCCCTTGCGCCACAGCTTCTGCGTGAACTGGTGCTGCACCGCTTGCACTTCGGTGCGCACACGCCGCCGCGTACGACTGCCGAGCGTGGCGAAGAACTCGTCTTCGGTGTTCCACTTCGAGAGGTCGACGATGTGACCCGCGAGCATCGGCATCTTCACCAGGCCGTGTTCGAGGAACGCCGCGTCGAGCTCCGTGTCGCCATCTGGGAGGTCACGGAACACGAGGCTCGTGGCGCCCACCGCGCGCTGCGCCTTCGACGCGGCTTCGACGATCAACCCGAGCGCCTGCTGCCACGGCCCTTTGCGCTCGAGGAACAGATGATTGCCCTCGGTGATCAACGTGCCCATGCCGAACGCGCGCGACGTGAGGAAGTACCTGTCGTTCGCGCGGGCCTGTTCGATGCGGTCTGAGACTTCGGCGCGCATCAACATGTCGTCTTTCCACAGCGCGTCGGTGAAGAACGTCGCCGCGACGGGCACGCTCCCGCTGCGCACGATGAAGTAGTGCCAGCCCCAGTTGCTCTCTTTCTCAGCGCGGCCGCGGAAGATGCTCTCCATGGTCTTGAGCGTGGCGTGGTTGAAGTTCGCGCGATGGCCGACGAGCGCGTCCCACTCCTTCGCGTCGATGTCGTCGATGGTGCTCTTCGTCTCGAGCACCAGCGCGTGTTCGACGGCCTCGGTGCGCTTCACCGGCGCTGCGCCCTTCTGCTGCGGAGCGCCCATGTCGAAGAGCCGCGTCAGCTTGCCGAGGCGCGTACGTTCACGTGCTTCGTGGTCGACGTCGAACTCGCGCAGCACGTCATCACGCGTGAGCGACACGTCTTCGAGCGCCTTCGGGTAGTGATGCTGGAGCGCCTGCGCGAGGGCCGTGAGGTCCTGCTTCGAGTGATGTCGCGTAATCGAAATACGCACGCCGCTGCGCTTGAGCGGCACCGCCGGGTACTGCGCGACGGTGAGAAAAAAACCTTCCTGCGCGAGGCGATGCACGAGCGCGTACGACATGCGCAGCGGCCCGCCCTTCACGAAGAAAATCGGCGTCTCGTTGTTCTCGTAGAGCGGCAGCCCGCGTGACGAGAGCTCGGAGTTCAGGTGCAGCACGCCTTCCTTCAGCTCGGCCTGCAGGCGCGTGATTTCGGGCGAGAGGTGCACGTCAGCGCTGGCCAACGCCGCGCCGAGCATTGGAGGTTGCAGCGGGCCGCTGAAGGTCTGCGGCCCACCGCACAACCGCACGCGATCGTGCATTTCTTTGTCTTGAAAGGTGATGCACCCGCCGCCTGCAGCGAACGCCTTGTTGAGCGACGTGGCGACGATGAGGCGGTCATGCCAACCCATGCGGCTCAGGTGCATGCCGCGACCGTGCTCTCCGGCGATGCTCATGCCGTGCGCGTCGTCGACGTACAGCCAGAGGTTCGGGTGCTGGTCCATCAGCCGGCGGAACTCCACGACGTCGGGGAGATCTCCGAACATGCTGAAGATGCCGTCGATCATGTACCAGACGCGCCGATGCGTCGCGGTCAGCTCGGTGATGCGTTGCTCGAGCGTGGCCCAGTCACCATGGCGAACGAGCTCGACGTGTGTGCCCTGCGCGCGCGCCTGCGTGGCCGCGAGCTGAATCGAGTGGTGCACCATGCGGTCGAGCAGAATCGCGTCTTTCTCGTGGCAGATGACGGGGATGCACGAGAGGTGGCCCAGCGTGGTGGTGCTCACCGAGAGCGTGTGGCCGCCGAAGATGGTCGAGAGCTTCTCTTCGAGCGCTGCATACGGCGGCGCGGACATGTACGCGCGTGAGGCCGAGAACTGGGTCCCCCAGCGCTCGACGGCTTTTCTGACGCCGTCACGGAGCCGCTGGTCCATCTCCAGGCCGAGGTACGAACACGAACCGAACGTGAGCAGCTCGCGTCCGCCGAGCTTCACGTGTTTTCCGTCGAGCGGAGTGTCCTCCGCGAACTGATGGAGCATGCGGTTCTGCCGCCCCATGTTCATCACGTCATAAATCGTCCGCTGCATCTCAGATGCTTCCATGGCGCTCTCTCCTGTACGACGATCGAAGACAACAGAACTCCCCAGCCCGCCACGACGTTCCGTGACGGGTTTGCTGCACGACAGTTGATGTGAAGACGAAGTGACGCGGCGCGCGCGTCAGAGCGACCAGGTGATGTGCAGTACGCAGCCGGGCGGCGGCGACGTGAGCAATTCAATTTTGGCGTCTTTGGCGCCGATGGCTCGCACGGCTGCTTCGAAGACACCCACGTAGAACCAGGGCAGTCCGAACACGTCGGACATCTGAACTTTCGCGCTGGTCTCGGTGAGCTCGAGCAACGTGGCGGTCTGGTAGTTGTTGTTGCTCTTGAAGATTCGGTCGACGCGCTGCAACGCGCGCTTGGGGCCGATGAGCTTGAGCCCCGCCGCCATGGCTTTGCCGATGAGGCCGTCTTCGAGGCCGGAGATGGCGCGATTGCCGATGCGACGAACGCCGTCGGCAATGGTCAGCTCCGGGAACTGCACGCGAGCGACGAGTTCGATCCAGCGGTGGACGTCGGCCGCTGGGTAGCCGGGGCGCAGCGGTCGATCGAGATCGAGGCCCGCAGCTCGGAGTGCGTTTCGCGTGTCGGCGGAGAGCGAGATGCCTTTGACGAAAAGGCCCTCGACGCTCTGCGAGAATTCAATTTGTTCTGTGGGGGGCGGCATACGGATGGCCCGACAGTACCAGCCGGTTCACCGCACCACGTAGATCTTCGCCACGACGAAGGGCGGATGCAGAAGATCTTCGGGGATGAGTGGGTTCAGCGCCGCCAACCGGTACTCCTGGTCAGACGCAACCACCAAAGGCGACACGCCCGCCACAGGTGGGAGGAACTGCGCAGAAACCGGGAAGTCGAACAGCTGAGCGTCATTCGCCAGCACTTCGCGCGCGCCGGTGTTGGTGTTGATGCGCAGCACGCGGCGACCCATGGTGTCAGTCACGTACAGACGGCTGTCGTTGCTCCACTTGTTGAACGCGAAGCCCTTGAGCGACTCCGAGGTGACGCCGATGGGGCGCGGCGAGACGTCGACGATGTCGGCGGCGCGCTGTTCGGGCGAACGGCTCGGGTCGGTGAGGCTGGCGACGGGGACGCGGGCGACACCACCGCGGCAAGTGCTGCCCAGGTAGAGCTGACCATTGCGCACCGCGACCGCGCCGACGCCGGGCGCGAAGTCGCCGGCCGTTGAGAAGGGCACGCCGGCGATGGTGGTGGGCGTGAAGGCGCACGGGCCGAGCGCAGGCACGGAGGCGCCGGGGGCGAGGCTGTCGGGCATGATGCCGGGCACGACGGTGCCGTTCGCGTTGACGACCCACAGCGCGCCGATGACCGACTCGGAGACCACGTAGCGGCCACCCGAGAGCACCTCGAAGTCTTCCGCGAAGATGATGGGCAGGCCAGCCATGCTGATGGTGCGCGTCAGCGTGCCTTCGAAGGCGCGCGTGCGGCGGTTGCGACCGATTTCGTATTCGTAGATGCGCGCGACCGACGGAATGTTGGGGTTGGGGAAACCACCTGCGTCGAGCACCGCGAGCTTGCCGGCGTCGGTAATGCGCAGCGAAAAGGGCAACAGCCAGCCACCAGGCGGCGGCGCGAGCGTGGCGATTTCGCGGCCCAGCAGTCGGTCGACGACGGACACGCGACCCGAGAGCGGCTGGGCGACGAAGACGAACTGCTCGGTGCCGGCGATGCCGTGCGGCACGTGCAGCGAGTTGAAGTAGTCGTACGCAATCGCATTGGGGTTCAGGTCGATGCGGAGCGCTTCTTCATTGCTCGCGACCTCGTTCTGCTTTTCGACCGCGGCTTCGGGTGCACCGAGCTCTGGCGCCAACTCGTCTTGCGGCGCGCAGCCTGCGAGGGAGAAGAACGACGCCGCTGCAACCGCCACTGCTACCCGCGTGCGACTGTGCATGAGTACTCCTGTTGATGGGGTCTCAAAACGTTACGGATGAGTCACTGGGTGAGTCCATCCCACGGGGAGCGCGCTCCGCTCTCATTGGCGCACAGTTCAAGAGGGCGAAATGTGAGGGGCCATGCGGTGTTGATCTGACCATGACGCACACCGGGCCTTGCGCTGCGCAACGGCGGCCCGGTACCTCTCGTGGAGGCTTCCGGCACGGAGCGAAGTGAAGTCAAGTTGTCGATTCAACCCGTGGAGGCCGCATGCAACTCGAGACGTCGACCCAGATTCGCCAGCCACCGGAGCGCGTGTTCGCCTACCTCGCGCACCACCCGAACCACGTGCACATCGTCGAGCAGAACCTCTCGTGCGAGCAGGTGAGCCCCGGGCCGATGGGCGTGGGGACGAAGCTCAAGAACACGGCGCGCATGTTCGGAAAGCTGGGTGGGCGCATCGAAGAGCACTTCGAGGTCGTCGCCTTCGAGCCCGGCCGCAAGCTCTCGAAGGCGAGCCGTGAGGGGTCGAGCTTCGAGACCACCGACAGCTTCGAGCTGACGCCGACGGGTGACGGGACTGAGGTGCGCTTCGTGGTGACGGTGACACCGCACAACTTCTTTCAGCGCGCGCTGATGGCGGTGATGAAGCCGGTGGTGGGCCGCGCGATGCGCGACACGTTGACGAAGCTCAAGTCGCTGCTCGAAGCGTCGTGACGCGGGAGTAGGGTCGCGGCATGCGACTCGTGAAGCTGGGCCTCGGGGCCGTCAACACCACCGTCGGCGCGTTCAGCCGCAACGTCGACCGCGCGGTGGCCATGGCTCGGGAAATGGCGCAGCAGCAGGTGACGGTCGCGCTCTTCCCCGAGCAGCTCGTCGGTGGGTACCCGCAGGAAGACCTCGTGCAGTGGCAGCGCTTCGTCGACCGCCAGTGGACGGAGCTCGAGCGCTACGCGGCGCAGACTTCAACGCTGCCGCTGGTCTCGTGTCTCGGCGTCACGGTGGCGCACCAGGGCCTCCGCTACAACTGCGCGGCGGTGGTGGCCGACGGGCGCATTCACGGGCTGGTGCCGAAAGAAAAACTGCCCACGTACAACATCTTCTACGAGGGCCGTACGTTCGCGCGGGGTGTGCCGGGCATGCGCGAACTGCATCGCGGTGTGCCGCTCGGTGACTTCCTCTTCTCGTTCGACTTTGGCGTGCTCGGTGTCGAGGTGTGTGAAGACATCTGGTCGGCCGACGGGCCGATGCGACGGCGCGCGTACTCGGGCGCGGAGCTCATCTGCAACCTCTCGGCGTCTCCGTTTCGCATTGGCGTCGAGGGTACGCGCAAAGAGCTCGTGTCGACGCGCGCGGGAGATCATCAGTGCACCGTCGCGTACGTGAATCAGGTCGGCGCGCAAGACGGCCTCATCTTCGACGGCGGCGGCTTCGTGAATCAGAACGGACGCATGGCGCTCACCGTGCCGCGCTTTCAACAGACGTGGGCGTCGGTGGTGGTCGACCTCGACCGCACGTTGCGGCTGCGCACCGAGAACACCACGTGGCGCGACGACAAGAAGCTGTGGGCCTCGAAAGAGAGCCCGGTGCCGACGCTGCGCGTCGAGGCGAAGACGCGGCGCGAGGCGCTCACGTTCCCCGTGCCGGCCGACCGCAGCTTCTTTCTGCCGTCGTCCACGCCGGTGCCGACGGCTCGCGAGCGCTACTGCGAAGACCTGCTCGACGCGTTGGCGTTGGGCGTCGGCGACTATTTCGAGAAGACGCGCGGCTTCAAGTGCCTGGGCATCGCGCTGTCGGGTGGTCGAGATTCGTTGATGACGTTGCTCATCGCGCACCGCTGGGCGTCGCGCGCGAACGTGCCCATTGAAACGTTCTACATGCCGACGCGCTACTCGAGCGACGGCACGCGCGACGCGGCGGCGCTCATCGCGAAGGAGCTGGGCGTGAAGTTCTCCATCGTTCCGCTGGACGACGCCTTCGAGCGCGAGATGGAGGCCACGAAGCAGATGCTGGGAGACCGTGCGCTGACGCCCATCACCATTCAGAACGTGCAGGCGCGCATTCGTGCGCAGCGCATGTGGAACTGGGCGAACTCGTCAGGCGGCCTGTTTCTGCAGACCGGAAATATGTCTGAGAAGGCCGTGGGCTACACCACCATCGGCGGCGACTTGATGGGCGCGCTGGCCGTCATCTCGAACCTGCCGAAGACCGTGGTGATGTACCTGCTGCAGTACGTCTTCGAAAAGCAGGGCTACCAGGGCATCGCCGCCGTCACCGCGCGGCCCGCAGGCCCGGAGCTCGCGCACAACCAGGTCGGTGAAGACGAGCTGATGCCCTTCCCCGTGCTCGACGCGTGCTTCCACCTGTTCGCCGGAGAAAAACTGGGGCCGGCCGAGGTCGTGACGGCGGTGCGCGCGATCTTCCCCGAGCTCGACGGCGCCGTCGTCGAAGCGCACGTGAAGAAGTTCGTGAAGCTCTTCACGCAGAGCATCTACAAATGGGTGCAGTCGCCCATTTCGTTGCACGTCGGCAATCTCGACCTCGATCGCGAGCGCGCGTTGCAGTTGCCCGTGGTGACGCAGACGGAGTGGTGAGTGCTGACGCTCCTTTTGCTCGCTGCTGCACCCGTGGAGTGGCGGCCAGTGGCGCCGGGAGTGGAGTACGCGACGCTGGTGTTGGAGCCGAAGCCGCCGTCGGGTGACGGCGCGCTGCACGTGGTGCGCATCGACGCGAACGTGGCGGCGCTCGACGTGGGCCTCGCGAGTGAGAATGGCGGCACGCTGCGCACCGCGCGCGAGTGGTGCGACGACAAGGGCTTCATCGTCGCCATCAACGCGGGCATGTACGACACCGACTACTCGAGCAACATGGGCCACCTCCGCCACGGTGACACCGTGCAGCGCAAGACGTGGCACCCCGAGTACAAGTCGGCCTTCGTCGCGCAGCCGCGAGAAAAGGGCCTGCCTCCGGCGCAGTTGCTCGACCTCGACGCGCCGCCGGGTCGCACGCCGACCGAGAAGTACGGTGTCGTGGTGCAGAACCTCCGGCTCGTGAAAGGCAACGGCGAGAGCGTGTGGAAGCCCAACGGCCAGCCGTGGAGCGAGGCGGCCGTGGGCGTCGACGAGAAGGGGCGCGTGCTGTTTCTCTTCAGTCGTACGCCGTTGGAGATGGCGACGTGGAATGAGCGCGTGCTGGCGCTGCCGCTGGGGCTGCGCCGCGCGATGCACGTCGAAGGCGGGCCGGAAGCGAGCCTGTCGATTCAGACGAAGGCCTTCTCGCTGCATCTGGGCGGTGGGCCGCGCAGCTCGCTGTTCGCCGGTGACCCGAAGAAGCAGTGGCGCATTCCCAACGTGCTGGGCGTGCGCGCGAAGTAAGAGCGCCGGGCCGCATGGCCGCGTCACGTGTGACCTCTCATCGCCTGGTGCTGAGCCTCGTCGCGTGTGCGGTGTTGGCAGCTGTGTCCTTCGTGTTGGCGGCGGCCTTCGGTGAGCAGCCGCTCGACTGGTCCTCGGTGCGCGTTGCCGGGAGCAGTGAAGAGCTCATCTTCTTTTCGGTGCGCTTGCCGCGCGTTGTGTTGGCGGCCCTGGTGGGCTGTGCGCTCGCCGTGACGGGCGCCACGTTGCAGTCGCTGTTGCGAAACCCGTTGGCCGACCCGTTCGTGCTCGGCGTCTCGGGTGGCGCGGCGCTGGGCGCGACGGTGGCGATGGCCTTCGGGCTCGCCGCGTTGCCCTTCGTGCCGGGGCTCTCTGCCGTGCCCGGCTTCGCGTTGGTGGGCGCGTTGACGGCGACGGCGTTGGTGCTCGCGGTGGGCCGGCTCGCTGGTGGAGACCCTTCGACCACCACGTTGCTGGCTGGCGTCATCTTCAACGCGTTCGCGCTCGCGGCCATCACGTTCATCAAGGCGTTGATGGCGCCCGACAAGCTGGGGGAGGTGTTGTTCTGGCTTGCGGGAAAGCTCGAGCACGAGACGTGGCCCACGCTGGCGTCGACGGCGCTCGCGGTGTTGCTGTCGGTGGTGGTGCTCGTCGCGTTGTCGCCGCGGCTCAACTTGCTGACGCTCGGAGAAGAAGACGCGCAGAGCCTCGGCGTCGACGTGCGGTGGACACGGGGCGTGTTGCTGGTGACGGCGTCGGTCGCGGTCGCTGCCGTCGCGTCGCTCTCAGGGCTGGTCGGCTTCGTCGGCTTGTTGGTGCCGCAGTTGGCGCGCCTGATGTTCGGAGCGGATCAACGCGTGGTGTTGCCCGCCAGTGCGCTGCTCGGGGCGTCGTTTCTGATGCTGGCCGACCTCGCCGCGCGCTTGCTCTTTCGTGTGTTCGAGACGGAGCCCCCGGTCGGCGTCATCACCGCGTTGCTGGGTGGCCCGCTCTTCTTGTTGTTGATGGCCCGGGCTCGAAAGGTCTGAGCCGCGGCTTCCAGCTGACGCACCCTGGCTACGCCGACGAAGCAAAACTCCACAGCGGAGGCCGATGGTGAAGTCGACCTGAACCTTTCGCTCGCGAAGGGCCGCTCACGCCGCCGTAGTCAGCAGCCCGAACAACACGTCGTACGCGCGCTGCAACGCCGCCACGCTCGCGCTCTCGCCACGCTGGTGCGCTTGCGCCGTCTCGCCGGGCCCGTAGTTCACCGCGTCGACCCCCAGCTCCGAGAAGCGCGCGACGTCGGTCCACGCCTGCTTGGCTTCTGCGGGGCGCTCGGTGCGCTTCTCCAACTGCTGAAACCACCTGTTGTCACCGCACAACCGGCCGCTCGGTGAGAGGTCGGTGAAGCGCACGTCGGCGCGCTCTTTCACGAAGGCCCGCAGGTCGGCCTGCGCGGCCTCCAGCGTCTTGCCGGGCGCGAAGCGGTAGTTGAGGTTCACCTCGAAGGCGTCGGCGACCACGTTGCGCGCGCGGCCTCCGGTGGCCAGCGTGGCGCTCATCACCTCGAAGAACGTGTGACCTTCAACGACGACCGGCGTGCGCTCGCGCTCGTTCAAGTCGTTGAGAAATGAGCCGGCGGCGTGAATCGCGTTCTTGCCGTGCCACGGCCGCGCTGAGTGCGCTGCTTGCCCTTTGAAGGTGACGAGCGCGTGCAGCGAGCCGACGCAGCCGACCTGCACCGCGCCGTCGGTCGGCTCCATGGCGATGGCGAAGGCGAGCTTCGAGAGCTCCGGCACGGCGGCGAACAGCGGGCCCAGCCCTGACTCCTGAAAGGGGCCTTCTTCACGCTCGTAGAAGACGAGCAGCACGTTCACCGGCAAGTCCTCGCGCGGCAGCGCTTCGGCGAGCGCCATCATCACCGCCAGCGAGCCCTTCATGTCGCTTGCGCCGAGGCCGTAGAGCCGGTCGCCTTCGATGCGCGGGAGATTGCCGTCAGGGTGCGCGGGCACGGTGTCGAGGTGGCCGACGAGCGCGATGGTGGGCCGCGCGTCTTCACGGCGCCCGATGACGAACGAGTGAGACACGCGCACGACTTCGTTCGCCGCGTAGTGCCTGCGCGCCCAGGCCTCGACGAGGTCGGCGATGGCCTTCTCGTCTCCGATGACTGATGGAATGCGAACCAGCTCGAGCGCGCGCTCGGCGAGCGTCACACCGGCACCGCGAAGTCGCGCAGCGCGGCGTTGAGCGTGGTTTTGGTGTCAGTCGAAGCGCTGCGCTTGCCGATGATGAGCGCGCACGGGAGCTGGTACTCGCCGGCGGGGAACTTCTTCGTGCGCGTGCCGGGAATGACGACGCTGCGCGCGGGCACGCGACCTTTGATGATGACCTCTTCGCTGCCAGTGACGTCGATGATGGGCGTCGACGCGGTGAGCACCGTGTTCGCGCCGATGACGGCTTCTTCTTCGACGATGACGCCTTCGACCACCACGCTGCGGCTGCCGATGAAGGCGCCGTCTTCGATGATGACGGGCCGCGCCGACGAGGGCTCCAACACGCCGCCGAGGCCCACGCCGCCCGAGAGGTGCACGTTGCGGCCGACCTGCGCGCAGCTGCCGACGGTGGCCCACGTGTCGACCATGGTGCCCGCGCCGACCCACGCGCCGATGTTCACGTAGCCGGGCATCACCACCACGCCGCGCTCACAGAACGCGCCGAAACGAATGACGCCGGGAGGCACGACGCGCACGCCGGCTTCCGCGAGGCCCTTCTTGAGCGGCACCTTGTCGTGGAACTCGAAGGGCGGCACCTCCATGGTCTTCATTTCGCTCACCGCGAAGAAGAGGAGGATGGCTTCCTTCACCCAGCTGTTGACCTCCCAGCCTTCGGTGCTTTTTTGCGCGGCTCGCAACACGCCACGGTCGACGAGGCTCATCGTCTCGCGCACGGCCATCGCGTAGAACGGCTCTTTCACCAACTCACGGTTGGCGAAGGCGGCCTGCACACGCTGCTTCAAGTCATCGACGTTCATGGAGCGCCTTTTAGTGCGCCCCACGCCGCCAAGTCAGCGACGGCGTCGCGACAACAACAACAGCGCAGCACCCAGCAGCAGCCCCGGCGCCGCCGCGTTGCAGCCGATGCCCAGCTGCAGGTTCGGCACGTCGGTGCCGCCACCGCCGCCCGTCGTGCCGCCGTCAGTCACCGTGGCGTCGCGGCGGTTGGGGTCGGTGCCGGCCTTGAGCTCGTCGATGTCGGTGACGTCGTCGCCGTCGCTGTCGACGCCGTCGGCCTCGAGCGTGTCGAGCGCCGTGGTGAGCGCGTTCACGTTACCTGACACCAGCCCGCGCATGCGCAGCGCGGTGCCGAAGAGCGTGTTGACGGTGCCAGCGCCGGTGATGCCGCCGGTGTGACAGAGGCTGCACGACTGCGGCGGGTAGTCGATGCCGTACTTGTTCTGAATTTCGATGGTGTAGTTCTCGCTGGCCCAGGCGGGCAGGGCGAGCAGGCCGACGAAGAGAATCGTGCGCGTCATGGTCGAGCCCTCAGAGGTACGCGTGCAGCTGCAGCAGCAGCTGGTATTCGAACTGGCCCGGGCCGCCGAGCGTGGCCTTGCGACGGAAGATGTTGTCGATGCGCAGCTCGCAGTGGGCGAAGAAGTACCAGGCCGCCGAGAGCCAGCCCGCGTAGTTCGCGCCCTGCGTCGCGGTGCCGTCGTGCGCGGCTTCACCGGTGAGCATCACGTGCAGCCCGTTGACGACGGTGAGGTCTCCCTGGGCGAAGGCCGCGAAGCCGAGGCGGTCGAGCTGGCCCTGCGTCTGCCACGCGAGGAAGTCGGCTTCAGCGAGCAGCGCCAGCTTCTCGGTGGGGGCCACGCGGGCGAACAAGCCGTGCGCGTGTCGCGTGGTGGCCAGCTGCGAGGCGATGTCGGCGCCAGCGTGGGTGATGAGGCTCGACGCGCCGACGTACACGTTGTGTGAGAACGAGTATTCGGCGAAGGCCGAGTAGCCGCGCTCGCGGTACAGGTCGGGGGCGATCTGGAAGTTGCCGACGATGCCCATCACCTCGCCGCGCAGGTTCTCGGAGTTGTACGAGAGGCTCACGCCGTATTGCTGGTGAATGTTCACGTCGGTGCGTGTGTAGGCGCGAATGAAGCTGGGGTGCTCGTTGTTGCGGAGCCCGAACGGCAGGTTGACGCGCCCGGCTCTGAGCATCACCGCATCGTCGGCGAGCTTCACGCCGCCCCACACCTCGCGCATCAGCCACTGCACCGAGCACGTTTCGCCGTTGCCCGGCGTGCAGGCGGGCAGAATGGCGGCCTGGCCCGCGTTGCGTATGCCGAGGCCTGTCGTCACGTGCCACACCGTGGGGCCAGCGTTCACTGTGGCGTAGAGATCGACGGCCATGAGGAGCGGAATGAAGAGGCCACCGACGAACTGCGGGCCCGAGGCCGGTCGAATGAGCGAGCCGTAGCGGAAGTTGCCCGACAGGTTGAGCGCTTCAGGCAGCTCCGCGAACCAGAGGAAGTTGGCCGTCTTCGGCACTTCTTCGTCTTCTTTGCGGGGCTGCGTGCGCCACTTCACGAGAATGTCGCTCTGCGCGCGGCCGTACTGCGTGAGCTGACCAGAACCGGAGGGGTCGACGTGACAGGTCGCGCAGCTCCCGTAGCCGTGCTTCACCATCCACGGGTAGGCCCACGCTGGCAGCGCGAAGACACACAGCAACAAACACCATCGAAACAGCCGCACGGCGCCTCCTTCGGGCAAACAGCAACGAGCCGCCGCCTCCTACAAGGAAGCGACGGCTCGCGTACATTTCACTGATTCAGAGTCGCGTGAAAGTTCTTCGTTACTTCTTCACGGTGAACTTCGCGCCCACTGAAATGTCCGGCTTCACGGTGATGCCGAGGTAGCTGCGAATCTTCACGCCGAAGTCGCTGAGCGTGAGGTCGGCGCTGCCGTCGACGGTGCACGAGCCCTTGCACGCCACCGAGTACTTGAAGGGCACCTCTTTGGTCTTGCCGTGGATGGTGAAGGTGCCCTTCGCGGTGCCATTCGAGCCGTCGGCGAGCTTGATGCTGTCGAGCGGCACGGTGAGCGAGAGCTCGGGGAACTTCGAGGCCTCCATGTCTTCGGCCATGTGCGAGTTGCGCAGGCCGTTGTCTGTGTCGACGTCGGAGATCTTCACCGTCACCGTGAGGTTCTTGCCGTCATCAGCGACGGCGACCTTCTTGGCGACGCCGTGAATCTTGAGGCCCATGGTGCCCTTGGCGTCGAAGGTGGCGGAGCCGTCACCCTCCTGGGACCAACCGGCGAACGCGAACGAAGAGGTCAGCATCGAGGTGAGCAGCGCGAGACGGAACATGGGACTTCCTTTCGTTATGGACGGCAGATGCAGCAGGGGACGCATCTGTTTCGCTCAAATTCCAAATCAACGCACGCGGCGATCTGCCATCATGCGCGCGGCCGATGACAGTGACCTGGGACGAGTTCGCGCGCGTGTGCGCAGAGGTGCTCCGAGCGCGGGGCGAGTCGAGGCCCATTGCCTTCGATGAGAAACACCACCGCCTCGTGGTGGGTGACGGCGAGCAGGGCATGTCGTTCATCTCGCTCGTGCATGCACGCAACGAGTGGGACGACGCCGCGCCAGGCACGCGTTCGCGGGTGTTGCACCGCCGCTTCTGGTCTTCGGTTCGCGGTGCGCCGGGCACGACGCGTGACCAGGTGTTGCGGGGCGTGTTGCCGCGCGTGCGAGATCGCGCGTGGTTCTCGGCCGTGCGTCGTCAGGCCGAGCTCGAGCTGGGCGCCGACGAGGCGGCCATCGACGAAGTGACGTTGCCCAACCGCGCGCTCAACGACGAGCTCGCCGCGCACTTGGCGTACGACCTGCCTTCTTCGGTGACTGAAATCGGGCCCGATCGCCTCGACGCGTGGGAGCTCTCGTTCGACGAGCTCTTCGAGCGCGCGCGCGAGAACCTCAAGGCCATCTCCGAGGTGCCTTTCGAAGAAGCCGCGCCGGGGGTGTTCGTCTCGCCGTTTCGCGACACGCTCGACGCGACGCGCATGCTGTTGCCGGAGCTCTTCGCGAAGTTGAACGTGAAGGGCCGGCCCATTGCCGTCGCGCCCACGCACGACGCGGTCTTCATCACCGGTGAAGACGACGCCGGAGGCCTCGAGCAGCTCGCCGTGTGGACGGAAGAAGCCCTGCTCGAGCCGCGCGCGCACAGCGCCATCACCTTCCGCCTCGTGGACGGCAAGTGGGAGACCTGGCTGCCGCCGAAGGGTCACCGCGCGTACGCGAAGCTCAAGCTGCTCGCGCTGCAGACGATTGCCTCGGCGTACTCGCGTCAGAAAGAGGTGCTCGAGGCGCTGCTCGAATCGAACGGCCACGAGATTCTGGTGGCGACGTTGCGCGCGTTCCGCAGCCCGGGCGGCGACGTGTTCACCGCCTGCGCCTGGCAAGACGGCCTCGAAGCGCTGCTGCCGCAGACGGATCGAATCGACTTCGTGCGGCCCGGCCCGGGGAACACGCCGTCGTCGGCCAGGGTGTGGAGCACCACCTTCGAGGTCGCGCGCCGCACGCTGGGTGAGCTGATGCAGCCCAGCGGCGATGTGCCCGAACGTTGGCGCGTGCACGGCTTCCCGACCGACGCGCAGCTCGAGCAGATGGCGCTCGAGGGCAAACTCTAAGACTTCACTTCTTCTTGGGCGCCGGCTTCTTCGGGTCGGCGGCGGGCGCAGCAGGCGCGGCCTTCGCCGGCTTGAACGTCTGCACGAACGCCGAGACGTCGCGCAGGTCCTGCTCCTTGAGCGCGCCCGACCAGGCAATCATCATCGGTGACTTGCCGTTGGCTGCGCCGCCGTTCTTCACGATTTTGTAGACCCACTCGTCGGTGAGGCGCTCGGCGTTGGCCGCGTCGGTGAAGTCGGTGGGCTTAGGCGTCAGCGCGCCGCCAGCCGGGCCTTTGCCGTCGCCCTTTTCGCCGTGGCACGAAACGCAGAACGTCTTGTACTGCGTCGCGCCTTTGGCCGCGTCGCCCTTGAGCTCGAAGCCCGCTGCGAAGGCAGGCAGCGCGGTGAGGCCAGCAACCAGAACGAGCTTCTTCATGAGTGTCTCCGTGAGGGGAACAGCGTTGGCAACGACGCGGCTCTCATGCAGTCATTCAGTGGGCCACGCAAGGCGACTGATCAGCAACTTCGTGAGCGCGCGTGAAAGCTCACGAAAGTCGCGTTCATCATGCAGTTTTTGCGCGTCAGTGATCGAGCGCCGCGAGCGCAGTTCGCAAGACGAGCAGCCGCGCCTGGCGTTTGTCGTTGGCGGGCACGATGACCCACGGCGCGTCGGGGCGGTGCGTGCGGTCGAACATGTCCTGGTAGGCCTCCATGTATTCGTCCCAGCGCTTGCGGTTGCGCCAGTCGTCGGGGCCAATCTTGAAGTTCTTGATGGGGTCACGCTCGCGCTCCTTGAAGCGCTCGAGCTGCACCTTCGGGTCGACGTGGAGGAAGAACTTCACCATCGTGACGCCGTCGACGGTGTGCATGTGTTCGAAGCCGTTGATCTCGTCGTACGCGCGCTGCCACTCCTTGCCTGACGCGAAGCCTTCGACGCGCTCGACGAGCACGCGGCCGTACCAGCTGCGGTCGAACACCGCGAGCGTGCCCTTCGAGGGCATGCGCGTCGCGAAGCGCCAGAGGTAGTGGTGCGCGCGCTCTTCTTCACCGGGCGCGGCGATGGGCCAGACCTTGTAGCCGCGCGGGTCCATCAACGCGGTGAGGCGCTTGATGGCGCCACCTTTGCCGGCGGCGTCCCACCCTTCGAAGACGAACACCGCGCGGCGCTTCTCGAGCCAGTAGCGCACCTGCAATTCGTAGAGCTGCTTCTGCAGCGTCTCGAGCTCTTCGTCGACGGTGCGCTTGTCGGTGGTCTCAACCGAGAGGTCGCAGCCCTTCAGGTCGAGGGTGCCCGGCGGGTGAACGTCGAAGTCCCACGCGTCGAGGGTCTTGTCTGTGAAGCGCTTCGTGCTCTTCCGCTTTTTCTGTGCCTTGGCCATGGTGGCTCAGTCTGCTCAACCGGGCAGGCCGGTTGGAAATGGTTTCGTCGCCGAGGCGTACTCAGCGTCAAGGAGCACACATGAACATCGCGCACGTCGGAAGTTACGTTCGCAGCCCGCGGGTGGCCCGGTGGAAGAAGGTGCTGGGCGTGGTGGCGGTGCTCTACGCGGTGTTGCCGGTCGACCTGGTGCCTGACGTGGTGCCGGTGTTCGGTTGGCTCGACGACATCGGGTTTCTCGGCCTCGCGTTCGGGCTCATCGCGCGTGACATGGCGAAGCACGCGAAAGACAAGAAGAACGAAGTGGCCGTAGTCGACGCAGAAGCTGTGCGACGCTGACGACATGCGCATCTTCGCGTCGCTCGCCGTTGCCGCCGTGTCGTTGACGCTCTTCGCTCCGCGTGACGCGAGCGCCTGAGGCGTCTCGCCGCCCGTCGGTCCGACGGGGCTCGCGCAACGGTGTCAGGGCAAGGCTCACGACGAGGGGCCCCGCTTTCGCGTGGGCGCGAGCTTCGGCGCGTTCCGCACGCTGCTGCTCTTCAGTGACGGTACGAACCTGTGGCTCGAGCAGCTCGCGGTGTCTGCGTCGTTCGAGGCGCGCATCAATGAATCAGTGACGCTGGTCGCGGCGGGCGGGGCGTTGCTCGCGGGTCGCCTGGGCGCGCTCGAGACGTCGCCCGGCGGCGTGGGCAGCGTGTCGCTCTCCGGCGTGTTGCTGGAGCAGGGCGAGTACTCGCCCTTCATTCAGCTCAGCGCGTCGGCGGGCGTCTCCGTGATGGCCGTGGGCGCTGATCAATACGTCGGGGTCGACGTGCGCGGCGGCTTCGTCGTCGGGTGGACGCTGTGGCAACGCTTCACGCCGTACGGTGTTTTTCGCGCGTTCGGAGGTCCGGTCTTCTACCGCGGCGCCGTCGGCACCGACGCCTTTCACGTGCAGCTCGGGGTCGGCGCCGTCGTCGGGTTGCCGGGCGGGTTCGATCTCTTCGCCGAGGTGATTCCGCTCGGCGAACAGCGCGTGTCTGCCGGCGTCGGCGTTTCGTTCTGAAAATTCGCGTGCGCGTTCGGGGTCACGGCGGCAGAACGTCGACATGCGCCGATACCTTCTTCTCGCGTCGTTGAGCGTGGTGGCCTGTCAGAAGCCTGCAGCACCGACGCCGAAGCCTGTCGAAGCGCCTGCGCCGCCGCCCGCTGCACCGAAGGTCGAGTTGCCGCCGGCGCCCGCGTTGCCTGCAGTGCCGACGGGGCTCGCGGCGGTCGCGTCTCCTGACGAGAACCCCACGACGGCCGAGCGCGCGGAGCTGGGGTGGATGTTGTTCTTCGACAAGCGCGCGTCGAAGGACGGCTCGATGGCGTGCGTGCAGTGTCACCACATCGACCGCGCGTACACGTCTCCGCTCGCGGTCGACCCCAAGGTGGGCGGCGCGGTGAACAAGCGCAACGCGCCGACGATGACGAACCTGGGTTACCACCCGACCTTCTACTGGGACGGCCGCATGCCGACGCTCGAGGCGGTCTCGAACGCGGCGTGGAAGGGGCAGCTCGGCGCTGACCCGGCGGCCGTCGCCAGGACGCTCAACGAGGTGCCCGAGTACAAGGCCCGCTTCGAGCGCGCGTTCGGTGAAGCGGCGACGCCCGAGAACATTCCGCGCGCGTACGCGGCGTTCTTCCGCTCGTTGGTCAACGCGAACTCACCGTGGGACCGCGCGCAGGCCGGCGAGAAAGACGCGATTTCAAAAGACGCAGAGGCCGGCTTCACGGTCTTCGCGAGCAAGGGCTGCATCACGTGCCACGTGCCGCCGCTGTTCACCAACTACGAGTTCGAGAACGTGGGCATCGGCGACGACCCGGGTCGCAAAGACGCGACGAAAGACGACGCCGACACCGGCAAGTTCAAGACGCCCGGCCTCCGCAACGTCGCGTTGTCGTCGCCGTACTTCCACGATGGCAGCGTCGCGACGCTCGAAGACGCCATCGCGGTGATGGCGAAGGGCGGCAACAAGAACCCGCACCTCTCGGCGAAGCTGAAACCTCAGAAGCTCTCGAAGAAAGAAGCCGCGCAGCTCAAGGCCTTCCTCGAGGCGTTGACGGGTGAGTCGACGTACGTCGCTGCGCCGCCGCTGCCGTGACGCGGCTGTGGTGGTTGGTGGTGCTGTCGCTGACCGCGTGCGTGAAGCGCGTGCACACGGCTGACGCCACCATCGTCTTCACGGCGAAGCGCATTCACACCATGAACCCTGCGCGCCCCGTCGTGCAGGCCGTGGCGTGGCAGCACGGAAAAATCGTCGCCGTCGGCTCTCGCAGCGAGGTGCTGAAGGTCGTCGGCTCCGGCGCGGTGGTCGAAGACTTCCCCGACTCGGTCATCACGCCGGGGCTCATCGACTCGCATGGCCACCTGGCCGTGCTCGGCCGCGCGCTGTCGGTCGTCTCGCTCGACGGCACGAAGAGCGAAGCCGAGGTCATCGCGCGGCTCCACGACGCGCCGACGTCTGCGTTTCAAGGTGAGTGGCTCATCGGTCGCGGGTGGGACCAGAACGACTGGCCCACGCAGCAGTTCCCCACGCTCGCGGCGCTCGACGCGGCGTTCCCGAAGACGCCGGTCTTTCTTTCGCGCGTCGATGGCCACGCGGCGTGGGTGAACTCCGCGGCGCTCGCGCGCGCAGGTCTCACCACGAAGACGGTCGAACCTGCCGGCGGCCGCATTCTCCGCGACGCGTCGGGCGCGCTCACGGGCGTGCTGGTCGACAACGCCATCGACCTCGTCACCGCGAAGTTGCCGCAGGCCACCGACGAGCAGCTGCAACAACAGCTCAAGCTGGCGATTGAGACGTGCGCGCAGCTCGGGCTCACGCAGGTGCACGACGCGGGCATGAACATGCGCACGCTGCGGGTGCTGCAGTCGTGGGACATGCTGGGCGTGTTGCCGCTGCGCATCTACGCGATGGCCGACGCGCAGAACGAAGCCGACGCAGAGCAGTTTCTGGGGCAGGGCACGTTCAGCGGTCGTCACGTGGAAGTGCGCGCGGTGAAGCTGGTGCTCGACGGCGCGCTCGGCAGTCGTGGCGCGGCGCTGCACGAGCCCTACAGCGACGACCCGACGCAGCGTGGTCACCTGCTGCTCACGCCTGAAGAGTTCGCGCACCGGGCGAGCGCGTTTTCGGCCGCAGGGTTTCAGGTCGCCGTGCACGCCATCGGAGACCGCGCGAACGCGCTGGTGCTGGAGACGCTCAAGTCGCTCGACCGGAAGCTGCGACATCGCGTCGAACACGCGCAGGTGTTGAGCGCCGACGACGTGAACAAGTTCGCGAAGTACGGCCTCGTCGCCAGCTTTCAGCCCACGCACGCGACGTCTGACATGCCGTGGGTGGCCTCGCGCCTCGGCGCGGAACGTTCACGCTTTGCGTACGCGTGGAGGTCGGTGCTCGAGAGCGGCGCGCACGTGGCGTTCGGCAGCGATTTCCCGGTGGAGTCGCCGGACCCGCTGCTCGGGCTCTACGCCGCGCGCACGCGCCGCGACACGCGCGGCAGCCCTCGAGACGGGTGGATGCCGGAGCAACTGCTCACCGGAGAGCAGGCCCTGGCCGGCTTCACGACGGGCGCGGCGTGGGCGTCGTTCGCGGAGGAACGTCGTGGCGCGCTGAAGGTCGGGTTCGACGCCGACCTCGTGGTGTGGCCCGTCGACCCGGTGAGCGACGCGCCCGAGGCGTTGCTCGGCGCGAAGGTGCAGCTCACGGTGGTCGGCGGCGTCGACGTGTACCGCGCGCCGTAGCGCGAATGGTTGAACATTGAGGCCGCGCTCACCATGCTCGCGCGCGTGATGCTTCGTGCGCTCGTGGTGATGCTCGCGGTGCCGTCGTTCGCAGCAGCGCCGTTGACGTGGGGCTCCGACGCCCAGGGTGGCGCGCCGTACGTCTTTCAAGACCCGATGGACCCGAACCGCCTCGTGGGCTTCGAGGTCGAGCTGGCGACGATGTTGGGCCAGCGGCTCGGTCGTCAGGCGCGGCCGGTGCAAGGCCAGTGGGACCGCCTGCTGGAGCTGCTCGCGCGCGGTGACTTCGACATCGCGATGAACGGCATCGAGGTCGCTGAAGAGAAGCGGCGCGTGGCGTTGTTGTCGCGCCCGTACTTCGCGGCGGCCGAGGTCTTGACCGTGCGCCGCGGTGACATGAAGGCGCCGCGCACGTTGGAGGCGTTGAAGGGGCGCGCCGTGGCCACCATGCCGGGCTCGATGGCAGCGCGCATTCTCGAGCACGCGGGCGCTGACGTGCGCACGTACGACGGTGGGCAAGACGAGATCTACGAAGACCTCCGGCTCGGGCGCGTCGACGCGGTGCTGCTCGATGACCCGGCGGCGCGCTACTTCGGTGACCTCGTCGCGTCGTTCGAGCGCGTGCCCGGTGACTTCGGTTCGGTGCAGTACGCGATTGCCTTGCGTCGTGAAGACACCGAGCTGCTGGCGCAGCTCAACGGCGCGCTGGAGTCGCTGGAGAAGGACGGCTCGCTGCGCGCGCTCTACGAGAAGTGGGGCGTGTGGAGCGCCGAGACGGCGCGGCTGTTCGGCGACGCAGACGAAAAGGCACACGGGCCGGCCGTCGAGCTCGAGCGGTGGACGGCGGCGGTCGGCACGCTGCCCACGTTCACCGAGCGCCTGACCTCGCGCTACCCGGCGATGGTGCCGTTGTTCTTTCGTGGCGCGGCGCTCACGTTGCTGGTGTCGGTGTGCGCGATGTTGATGGCGGTGCTGCTCGGCGTCTCGCTCGCGTTGGGGCGTCGCTTCGGGCCCGTGCCGGTGCGTTGGGTGTGCATCGCGTACATCGAAGTGTTTCGTGGCACGCCGCTGCTCATTCAGCTCACCGTCGTCTACTTCGGGTTGCCGGAGCTGGGGCTCAAGCTCGACCCGTTCGTCGCCGGGGTGCTCGCGCTCGGGCTCAACTACGCAGCGGCCGAAGCGGAGAACTACCGCGCCGGGCTCGAATCGGTGCCGCGCGGGCAGCTCGAAGCGTCGACGGTGTTGGGCCTGTCGACGTTGCAGACGCTGCGTCACGTCATCGGGCCGCAGGCGCTGCGCATCTCCATTCCTCCCATGACCAACGACTTCATCGCGCTGCTCAAAGACAGCTCGCTGGTCTCGGTGGTGACGCTGACCGAGCTGACGAAGACGTACACGAACCTGGCGAACTCCACGCGAGACCACCTCGGGCTCGGGCTGGTGGTGGCCGTGTTCTACCTGTTGCTGGGGTTGCCCTTCGCGCGGCTCGCGCGCGCGGCTGAACGGCACTTCGGCAAGCACCTGCATCGGGAGGCCGCGTGACGCTCGTCGTGAAGAACCTCGTGCGGCAGTACGCGGGCAACCCGAAGCCCACGCTCGACGGCATGTCGTTCGATTTGCCGGCCGGTACGTTGACGGCGCTGTTGGGGCGGAGCGGCGCGGGCAAGTCGACGATGCTGCGCTGTGTGATGGGCCTCGAGTCGTTCGAGACAGGCTCCATCGACATCGACGGCGTCATCGTGCGCGGTACGAAGGAGTCGTCGCCGCAGGAGCGCGCGCTGGCGATCGCGAAGTCACGCGAGCGCCTGGGTCTGGTGTTTCAGTCGTTCGAGTTGTTCCCGCACCTCACGGCGCTCGAGAACTGTGTGCTCGCCCCGATGCAGGTGAAGAAGGAGGCACGCTCAACTGCGCAGAAGCGTGCGCGTGAGCTGCTGTGTCAATTGGGGTTGGAGCAGCGGCTCGACGCGTATCCGGAACAGCTATCCGGCGGGCAGAAGCAGCGCGTGGCCATTGCGCGGGCGCTGGCGATGGAGCCGCGCGTGTTGCTCTACGACGAGCCGACGAGCGCGTTGGACCCGTCGATGAAGAATGAAGTGCTGCAGACCTTGAAGCGCATCGACGAGCGCGGCGTGACGCAGGTGGTGGTGACGCACGACCTGCAGCTCGCGAAGGCCGTCGAGCACGTGTGTGTGTTGGACCACGGCGTAGTCATCGAGAGCGGGCTGCCTTCGCAGGTGCTGCAGAACCCGGAGCACGAGAGCACCCGCGCGCTGCTCGCTGCCTGGCATGCCTGATTCAAAGAGCTGACTTGCAAGACGCTGTGAAGCCGAGCAGATGCGCGGTCATGCGTATCCTCCCTGCGATCGTCGCGTTGTTCCTCGTGGCCTGTGGCACGCCCACGGTGCTCGAGGCGAAGGACTACAAGCTCAGCTGCACGAAGAACTCCGAGTGCATCTCGGTGTACCTGGGCGACGTGTGCAACCCGTGCCTCTGCGACAACGCGGCCATCAGCGCCGAGCAGTCGCAGATCTACTCGGCCGACCGCACCGGTGCGCAGCGCTCCTGTGGCCCCATCACGGCCATCGGTTGTGCGCAGTGCGCGCCGAAGACGCCGGTCTGCACCGACGGCACCTGCACCGTGCAGTGATGTCGTTGCTGTACCGCTGGGCCGCGCCGCTCGTCGAAGGGCGCCTGGTGCGTCGCTACGAGCGCTTCATCGCCGAGGTTCGTGTCGGCGACGAGGTGTTGCGCGCGCACTGTGTGAACCCCGGGCGCATGGAAGGCATCGTGATTCCCGGTTCTCGCGTGTGGCTCAGCGCCGCGCCGGGTCGCGCGCTGCCGTGGACGTGGGAGCTGCTGGAGCTCGATGGCCGGTTGCTCGGCGTGAATACGGCGCTGCCCAACAAGCTGGTCGGTGAAGTGCTGCGGAGCGGGTTGTTGCCGGG
>JAMHXF010000073.1:0-34918 GCA_035910535.1 Archangium sp.
GCCGCATCGGCGACCAGCTCGAAGCTGCCCTTCGCGAGCACGCCCTTCGACAGGTAGATGTTGTCTTCGAGGCCCACGCGCGCGTTCCCGCCCTTCGCCGCCGACAACTCGACAAACGGCAGCTGATGACGCCCGACGCCGGCGCACGTCCACGTGCAGTCGGCTGGAATGTACGAGCGCATGAAGTCCAACGCGCGTTCGTCGGCGGCGAGCGCCCCACCCACGCCCAACACGAAGTCGAAGTGCGCGGGCAGGTCGATGAAGCCTTCTTTCGCCAGCGCGCGCGCCTCGTCGATCATGCCGACGTCGAAGCACTCGAGCTCGGGCTTGAGGCCGAGCGCCTTGATGCGCGTCGCGATGTCGCGAATGAGCGGCCGCGGGTTCCAGAAGACGTCGGCGCCGAAGTTCACGGTGCCGGTCGACAACGTCGCCATGTCGGGGCGATCTGCGCCGGTCAGCTTCAACCCGCCGCAGCGCTCGTCGACGCCCATGCCCACCGCGCCGCCGGTCGAGACCTGCACCAACACGTCGCAGCGCTTGCGGATCTCCCGAATCGCCGCGCGGAAGAGCTCGGTGTCCTGGCTCGGTTTTCCGTCGGGCGTGCGCACGTGAATGTGCACCATGGCCGCGCCTGCTTCGCGACACTTCGCCGCGTCTTCGGCGATCTCCACGGCGGAGATCGGGAGGTACGGCGTCTGTTCTCGCGTGGTCTCCGCGCCGACGAGTGCTGCGGTGATCACAAAGGGGTTCATCGTGGCTCCCTTCACCTGGCGTGCGTCACGGCCTCGACGTTGTTGTCATCGGGGTCGAGCACGAACGCACCGAAATACGTCGGGTGGTACTGCTCGCGCGGGCCGGGGCCGCCGTTGTCTTTTCCGCCCGCGACCAGCGCAGCATCGAAGAACTGCTGCACTGCTTCACGCGACGGCGCCTGAAACGCGATGTGTCGAGGCGTCGCGCGCTCCTTCACTTCAATGAGCCACAACGTCGGGCGGTTCGGCGGGCCGTACGCGCACATGCGGCGGTTGGGAAACTCGCCGTCCCACGTGGCGACCAGTTCCATCACCCGGCCGTAGCCGAGCGGCTTCAACGCCGCGTCGTAGAACTTCTGCGCGATCTCGAAGACCGTCGAGTACGTGCTGACGTGATCGATCATCGCGCGTTCCTCTGCTTGTCTTTCGGGGTCACGCAGGTGCCCGTGGCGCGACACACCACGATGGGCGGGTTCAACACTTCGGCGGCCGACTCGCTGATCTGCGGCGCCGCGCGGATCACCTTGCGCGCCTCGAAGGTCATCTTGCGGCTGGAGTTGCCGACGTTGGTGATGGTGCCCTGCGCTTCGATGTAGTCGCCGGCATAGACGGGCGCGAGGAACTCCACCGCGTCGTAGGCCCGGAACAGGCCCTCGTCGCCGTCGAGACGAATGAGCAGCTCGGTGGCGACATCGCCGAAGAGCCCCAGCATGCGCGCGCCGTCGACGAGGTTGCCGCCGTAGTGCGCGTCGTGGTTGCCCATGCGCAGCCTGAGGGTCACCGTCAAGTCGCTCACGTCGGCTCTCCTTCGAAGTGGGTGCCCTTCGCTTCTTTGCCCAGGCGCTGCATCACCTGATGCACGACGAAGTTGGCGACGTCAGACGGCTTGGTGCCGGGGCCGAAGCCCGCATCGAAGCCCAGCTCGAGCGCCAGCTTGTGATCGACGCGCGGCCCGCCGAGCAGCAGCGTCATCTTCTTGTCGATGCCGGCCTTCTTCGCCTCTTCGATGAACTGCCGTGAGTTCTCTTTGTGCACGTCGCGCTGGGTGACGACCTGCGAGACGAGGATCGCGTCGGCGTTCTTTTCGATCGCGCGGCGGATCAACTCGGTGTTGGGCACCTGAGAGCCGAGATTGAACGCCTCGAACCACGGGTAGCGCTCGAGGCCATAGTCGCCGGCGAAGCCCTTCATGTTGAGGATCGCGTCGATGCCGACGGTGTGGGTGTCGGTGCCGGTGCAGGCGCCGAAGACGACGACACGGCGGGCGATCTTCTCTTCGATGAAGGTGTTGAGCTCGTAGAACCCGAGCTTCTTGATGACGATCTCCGGCGTGTCGATCTCGTTGTAGTCGATGATCACCGGCGACCGCGCGTAGACCACGAAGAACGTGTACGCGTCGGCAGCGCGCTCGGCGGCGGCGACCTTCACGTCGGTCAGCCCGAGCTTCTTGCAATAGAGCTGCGCGGCCTCTTTCGCCTTCTCAGACGGCGCGACCGGCAACGTGAAGCTGAGCTGGATCACGCCGTCATCGCGGCGATCTCCGTAGGCACGAATGAGCTGTTTCTCGGGCATGACGTTCACTTCCCGTACGAGATCGAGTCGAGCACGCGCTTGAGAATGGGCCCGAAGCGCGCCCCTGCCGACGTCTTCGCCGTCCACGTGAGCACCCACTTCGTCTTGCCGTTGCAGCCGGTGACGGTGGTGGTGGTGACCTTGTTGACGTCGATCTTCTCTTCGCCCACGTAGTCGTTGGTGATCTTCTTCGACGCTGGCTGCGCGCCGAGCGTGGTGGCCGTGAAGCCCTCAGTGCCGAGCGCTTCGACCAGCTGCTTCACGCACGCCTTCGCCGGGCGAACCGGGTCGACGGGAAAGACGGACACGGCGAGCGACGCGCCCGACTCAGGCTCGAGCCACTCGAGCGAGTTCTCGTCGGGCTGGGCCTTCTGCCACGAAGTGGGGCCTTTGAAGCTGAGCCCGTTGAGCGCGACCTTGTTCAAGGAATCGACCCCGCCGAGCGACAACGACGCCAACAACGTGAGCGCGATCATGGGGCGGACTCCATCAGCTCGAGGAACGGGTTGAAGTAATCAGGCGCCTTCTCGACGACACCATCGAGGCCTTTGCCACCCAACTCGGCGCGCTTCACGTCGCCGAAGTGACCGCGACCGATCGCCGCGACCATGCCGTCTTTGTGGCACTCGCGGAGCAGGTCCATCGCCTTGCCGAACACGAAGCGCGCGCGGTTGGCGATCTTCCCGTCTTCGCGCACGGTGAACTCTTCGTCGATGCCGCGGGCCGCGCGGTGAATGTACGAGGCCGACTTGAGCGCCACGTAGCGATCGCCGAGCAGCGGCGTGTGCATGGCCTCGGTCATCATACCGAGCAGCTGAATGCCTTGACGCGTCCACACGGCGACGAGGTCGGCCATCACGTCGTACGCGTGGCTGAAGAAGATGTCGGTCTCTTTGTGCTTCGTCGGCGGCATGTACTTGAGCGGCGCGTCGGGGAAGCAGCGGCGCACGAGCATCGCCTGGCTCAGCTCGAGCAGCAGCGTGTCGGGCTTGTACGGGTCGATCTCGTACGAGTGGCCGATGCCGAGTTGCCAGTCTTTCAAGCCAGCGCGCTTGGCGAAGCACTCGTTGATGAACTGCGAGGCGATGACGGTGTGCGCGGCGTCGTACGCGTCGGCGGTGGTGATGTAGTTGTCTTCGCCGGTGTTGATGATGATGCCGGCCAGCGCGCAGATGCGGCGGCTGAAGTACTGGTCGATGAACGTGCGCCGCATGTTGATGTCGCGAAACAGAATTCCGTACATCGAGTCGTTGAGCAGCATGTCGAGCCGCTCCCACGCCGCCATGAAGGCGATCTCCGCCATGCACAAACCCGACGAGTAGTTCGTCAGCTCGACGTAGCGCTTGAGCTTGCGCGACTCGTCGTCGAGCGCCTCACGCATGATGCGAAAGTTCTCTTGCGTGGCGTAGGTGCCGCCGTAGCCCTCGGTGGTCGCGCCCTGCGGCACGTAGTCGAGCAACGACTGCGCGGTCGAGCGGATGACGGCGATGACGTCGGCGCCAGCCTGGGCGGCCGCGCGCGCTTGATCGACGTCATCGAAGATGTTGCCGGTGGCGACGATGACGTACTTGTGCGGCGCCGGCGCCATCGGGAACTCACGCTTGAGCTCGTTGCGTTTGGCGACGCGGCTCTTGAGCTCTTCGACGACCGCGCGGGCCTCGGCGCGGATCTCTTCGCGCAGCTGTTTTTCTTCGGCTTCGGGCAGCGGCTTGAGCGCTTCGAGGGGCGCGGCGGTCAGGCGCTCCACCGCGTCGAGCGGTGAGGTCGCGCCCATGCGCAGCGCGCGGCCGTACCAATACGCGGCGCCCTTGTTGAGCACGCCCGCTTCTTTCAAGCGGTCGCACATCAGGTTCACCAGCGGCGCGCCCATGTTGCCAACGCCGTCGACGCCGAACCAACGCAGCACGGTTCGCTCGACGGAGATGGTCGTGTTGCGCGAGATGAGGTCGAAGATCGGGTCGGTGATCTCACGGGCGAGCTGTCGCGCTTCGGCGATCTGCTCGTCGGTCACGAAAAGGCCTGACATGGCGGCGATATACAGCTTTCGCGCGCGCGCGCACGGTTCAGCACACGACGGGGTGCGTCACGCCCTCGGAGCGACGACGTCGAGCCACGCCGAGGCCAACGAGCGCGAAACATTGTCGACAGAACGGTCGTCGCGGACGTCGTAGAGCAGCTGTGTTGGCGTGCGGAGCAGCGCCTTCCGAAAACCGGCACCGTCTTGCGAGTTGTCGAACATCATCGTCACGTCCGCGACGATGAACGACTGAACAGAGCGCTGCGAAAGACGCATCCATCGCTCGTCTTCATCTCGCAGTTCGCGTGCCCACGACGGGAGACGTCCACCGACGGTGTCGGGAAGGATCGACATCATCAGTCGATCCGCATTGACGAGCGGCACGCGGATATCGGGCGCAAGCCACTCCTTCCACATGGTCGACTTGCCGGAGCCGTTGTGGCCTGCGACCACATAGGCATGCGGCTTCTTCGCGTGCGAACGAAGCACGCGCCGCACCAACCTGAGTTCGGGCTTCATCGAGACGAAGCGCGACGAACACGCAAAGGTTTGAAGACGCCCTTGACGTCGATACGCCCGCGAGTCTCACGCCCGTTGAGCAAACGGATCAACACGCCACGCTCTTTCGGGTCAGCGCGAAACAGCGGCACCGACGGCTCGGGGTCGACCTTGAGCCCGGTGCGTTTCAGCATCCTCGCCAACCGGGGAAGCGCGGCGCCGAGCGTCTGGTCTTTCGGCGTGGTCGTTCTTCCATTCACCCCTCATACACCGCACCTCCGACATCACTCCGGCGGCACCCGGGCGAGCGCGCGCGACATCGTCTCGTACGCCGTCGCGTCGCTGCTCAGCGTGCCGCGGTAGTACCGCATGTACGCATCGCCGAAGCGCTCGTGCACAGGGCCGAGGTCGCCTTCCGCTTCGTGGCCCTGGCCGTTGTAGTCGACCTCTCCGAGCTGGCTCGCGGTGAGGCCTGACGACAACCCGTAGCGCTCGTCGACCGCGTGACCTGTCTCGTGCAGCACCGTCAAAGACAGCTGACTCCGGGTGACGTCTCGGCGCCCGAGGCTCTCGTGCGACAGCTCGAGGCGCGGCAGGTTCGACCACCCCTCTGCGCGATAGGCCGCCGTGTTGCGCCCGCTCGCGCCCGTGCCCGACTCATACGCGTCGATGGATCGCTGCGGCACCCAGCCACCACCCGAGGCGCGATTGCCGTGCGCGATGGTGTCAGCCACCACCACGCGGGGAATCGTGCGCAGGTGCGACGCTGGCAGCCGCCCGAGCGTGTTCTCGATGGTCGCCAGCTCCGAAGGTGACGCCCCGTAGACGTCGATGCCCACGCCGTTGACCGTCACGTGCTGCGGCGCGGTGGTGTTCAGCACCGCGAGCGCGTCACCACGAAGTCGCTCAGGCACCGCCGCGCGACGAATCGCCGCCGACTGCGCAGGCGCATCGAGCGCCACGAACGCTCGCGCGCCGGCGAGCCGCCCGAGCCCACCAGCCACGCGAACATCGTCACGATGCCGCGAATACACGTCGAGCATCTCGCGCTGGCGCTCCACCGGCAGTTGGCTGAAGCCGCGCGCCGACACCACGCGCGACAGGTTCGCCTCCGCCGACGGCGACGCGCCCGCGCCGAGCTCCCGCACTCGCGCCTGCACCTCTGGAGAGAGCCGCGCGAAAGCCGGGCTCCGCTCGAGGCGTGACGCCGGCCGTGTCGGCGCGGGCTCGAACGAATCGACGTGCCGCAACGGCGAGGAAGGAGGCGCCGACGGCGGCGCTCCACGCGCGGGGACGTGCTGCACGGGCGTCAGGATGCGAGGGGCTGCACTGCCGATGCGCGGAGGGGCCATGACGAGGTGTACTGATTCCGCGAGACACCTCTTTGGGCGCGAGCCTGCGGCATCGTGTCGCAGGGTCCAACGACGGCGCTCCGGGTACACGGTTCGCCGTGGTTCGACTCGCTGCTTTCAGCCTCGTGTTCTTCGCTTCGGCGGCCCTCGCCTGCCCCACGTGTACGTGCGCAAACCCTGCGCTCACCACCATCGGGGCCGACCGGCCCTTCGACAACCGCATTCGGCTCTCGTCGACCTTCCGCGCGTGGGAGCAGCGCGACGGGCAGGCGCAGCTCGACGCCGCGACGTTGCGAGAGCTCCGGCTCGACCTCACCGCCACCTGGAGCCCGACGGCGCGGTGGACGTTCCTGGTGAACCTGCCGCTGCAGGTGCGCGAACGCACCGACGTGTCGCTGGCGCGGGAGCGTGGCTTCGGCACCGGAGAAATCGACGTGTCGACGCGCGTGTTGCTGGTGGGCGTCGAAGGGTTGCGACCCCGTCATCTCGTCAGCCTGGTCGCGGGCGTGCGCTTGCCGACCGCACCGACGATGCAGACCTCGACCGGCGTCGCGCTCGACGTCGACGCGCAACTCGGGCCCGGGTCCTTCGTGCCGTCGGCCGGCCTCTTCTGGAGCTCGTTCATCGGAGATCGCTGGTCGACCTTCGTCTCGCTGCTCGGCGACGTGCCCATCGAAGGGCGCTACGGCCTGCGCATCGGGCCGGGCGTTCAGGCGCTCGCGGCGGGCCAATTTCAACCCTGGCCGTGGCTTGGCTTTCGAGCCGGCGTCGACACGCGCTACGAATTTCCCTCGTACCTGCGCGGAGAAGAGCAGCGGCGCCTCTCGGGGCTGCTCCTCCAACCGCTGCTCGACGTCATCATCGCGCCCATTTCACGGCTGCTGATCGTCGCCGGCGCACGGGTTCCTTTGCTCGATACGCGGCCCGGGCCGGTGTGGAACTCGCCGACCTTCATCCTCTCGCTCGTGGTGGACGTATGAGAGCCGCGTGGGTGCTCGTCTTCTTCTGCTCCTGCGCGGAGCGGATTCCCGGGCTGCAGGTGCACCTCACGGCGCGCGCGACGCAGGCCGTGCAGCTCGACACCGCGACGTTCGCCATCGAAGAAGCCGAGCTGATCCCCTGCGTGCAGCAGGCCTGGTGGTCACCGATTTCAACCGCGTACGCGCACGGCGCTGAGGTTCACGAGAGCCCGCGCCTCGCGCACGCGGCGATGACCGTCGACCTCACGAAGACCGACGTGCAGCCGCTCTTCGACTGGGCCCCGCCACCGGGGGAGCTGTGCGGCCTGCGCCTCGCGTTGCGACCCAGCACGGCGGAGTCGAACATCGAAGGCACCACCGTCTTCCTCGAAGGGATGATCGCCGGGGCGCCGTTTCGGCAACTCAGCACGGCGCGACGTGAAGTCACCTTGCCGTTCGACGCCATCGGCCCTGACTTTTCGCTCGACGTTGAATGCACGCCGCCGCCCGCGGGCACCGATGCCGCAAGCACCTTCGAAGCGCTCGTCTCCACCCTCACCGTGAAGGTCACTCCATGAATCGAGTGTTGTTGTCGTCTGCGCTGTTGCTGACCGCCTGTGGACCCGAAATGGAGCCGCCGGGCCACCACCACGACGAGGTCACCGAGCTGCGCTTCGCGGCCAAAGTCGGCGCGCAAGACTTCGCGTGCGGCGACACCTTTACGCTGGGGACGACCTCGACCGCGTACAAGCCGCGCGATCTCCGCTTCTACGTTTCTGAGCTGACGTTGATCGACGAAGACGGCGCCGAGGTGCCCTTCGCGCTCTCGACCGACGCGTTTCAAGGCGACGGCGTGGCGTTGCTCGACTTCGAAGACGGCACCGGCGAGTGCGCGAACGGCACGACCGAGACGCACCGTACCGTCACCGGCACCGCGCCCGGAGGCCACTACACGTCGCTCGTCTTCACGCTCGGGTTGCCCTTCGCGCTCAACCACCGCGACGCGACCGCAGCGTCGGCGCCGCTCAACAGCACCGCGATGTTCTGGAGCTGGAACGCCGGCTACAAGTTCCTCAAGGTGGACGGCGTCACGACGGGCCTGCCGATGGGTCACAACGTTCACGTCGGCAGCACCGGCTGCGTGGCGGGCGCGACGCCAAACACCGTCACCGAATGCGCAGCGCCGAATCGCGTGCGCGTCACGTTGCCCGACTACGCCCCGAAGACGAGCGTCGTGAACTTCGATCTCGCGGCGTTGCTCGCGGGCAGCGATCTCGACGTCAACCAAATGGGCGCTCCCGGCTGCATGTCTGGCGGCACCGACACCGACTGCGCGCCGATCTTCCAGCGCGTCGGCCTGCCCTTCGCGGGCGCGGCGGCCACGACGCAGACCATCTTCACCATCACCAACTGATGCGCGCCGCGTGGCTCCTGCTCGGGCTCGCGGCGTGCGTGCCCGAGCCCGCGAAGTGGGAATGGAACCTGCCACCCGGGTTCCCCGAGCCCGCCGTGCCAGCGGACAACCCGATGAGCGCCGCGTGCGTCGAGCTCGGCCGCGCGTTGTTCTTCGACCCGCAGCTCTCGCGCAACGGCACGCAGTCGTGCGCGAGCTGCCACCACCCCGAGCTGGCCTTCACCGACGGGTTGACGAACGCCGTAGGAAGCACGGGCGAACACCACCGCCGCAACGCACAAGGCCTCGCCAACATCGCGTGGAGCTCGAGCCTCACCTGGGCCAACCCGCTGCTCGGCACGCTCGAGGCGCAAGCCATGGTGCCGCTCTTCGGAGACGACCCCGTCGAGCTCGGCTGGGCGGGCCACGAAGACGAGCTGCTCTCGCGGCTGCAGGCCTACGACTTCGAGGCCGCGTACCCCGATGCGGGCGTCAGCGTGTTCTCGCTCACGCGGGCCCTGGCGTGCTTCGAGCGGACCATCATCTCGGGCAACGCGCCGTACGACCGCGGAGAGCTCGACGACGACGCGAAGGCCGGCCTCGAGCTCTTCAACAGCGAGCGCCTCGAGTGCTACCACTGCCACACTGGCTTCTCGTTCTCAGACTCGGTGACGCACGCGAAGTCGGGCCCGCCGGAGCGACCGTTTCACAACACCGGCCTCTACGACGTCGACGGCCAGGGCAGCTACCCGACGAGCGACACGGGCCTCTTCGAGCTGACGAACCGCGCCGGAGACATGGGCAGGTTCCGCGCGCCGTCGCTGCGAAACCTCGCGTACACCGCGCCGTACATGCACGACGGCAGCCTGCCGACGCTCGACGCCGTCATCGACGCGTACGCAGCAGGAGGCCACGCGCGCGCGGTCGGCGGAGCGACGAGCCCGCTGCAGAGCGATCTCGTGCGCGGCTTCGAGCTGAGCTCCGACGAGCGACGTCAACTCCTCGCCTTTCTGCGCTCGCTTGACGATGCGTCGTTCGTGAGCGATCCCCGACTCACCGCGCCGTGAGCTCCGAGCCTCTCATTCAACAGAACCTCACCTGGCTGCGCCGCGTGCGCTGGCTGGTGTGGAGCGCGCTGAGCCTGCTCATCGCGTGGATCGCGTTCGGCCTCGGCATTCCACTGCAGAGCGGCTGGTTGTCGCTGCTGTTGGCGTTGGGCTTCGGCAGCAACTTCGCGTTGACGCTGGTGCGACGGCCGACGGAGCAGACGCTGCTCTCGGTGATGTTGCTCGACGTCTTGCTGCACACCGGCGTCTTCTTCTTTTCGGGCGGGCCGTTCAACCCCTTCACCACGCTGTACCTGGTGAACATCGCGCTGGGCACGTTGATGCTCTCGCGGCGGCGGCAGTGGGTGCAGTTGCTCGCGTGCCTCGCGGGCTTCGCCTCGCTGTTCGTGCTCGAGAGGCTCGCGCCCGAAGGGCTCCAGCTCCCGAACCACGCGCAGCTCATGCGGCTGCACCTGGCGGGCATGTTGATCGCGTTCATCGTCGCTGCCGCGTTCATCGTCGCTTTCATGGAGCGGCTGCTCGGCGTGCTGCGACGGCGCGACGCAGAGCTGGAGACCGCGCGACAGTCGGCGGCGCGCAACGAGAAGCTGGCGGCGCTGACGACGCTGACCGCTGGCGCTGCGCACGAGCTGGGAACGCCGCTGGGCACCATCGCCATCGCGTCGACTGAGTTGCTGCGCGCGCTCGACAAGCTCGAGGTGCCTGACGATGTACGTGACGACGCGAAGCTGGTGCGCGCGCAGGTCGAGCGCTGCCGCGCGATCCTCTCGCGCATGTCGACGCGCAGCGGCGAGGTCGCCGGCGAAGGGTTCACGCGCGTGCCCGTCGACGAATGGCTGCAGCAGGCCATCGCCGAGTTGCCGATGGGAACGCAGATCGCCGCGCCGTCGACGAACGGCCTGACGATTCTCGGCCCGCGCGTGGCGATGACGCAGGCGCTGGCGAACCTGCTGCGCAACGCCCTGCACGCGTCGTCGAACGTCACTCTGCGCGCCGAGGCGTCGAACGCGCGCGTGGTGATCGAAGTGAAAGACGAAGGCCCGCTGCTCGCGCCCGAGGTGCTGGCGCGGCTCGGCGAGCCGTTCTTCACCACGCGGCCTGCAGGGCAAGGGCTGGGGCTCGGCGTGTTCCTCGCGCGCACGCTGGCTGACCAACTCGGCGGCTCGCTTCGCTACGAGCGTGGCGCAGCGCTCGGCACCGTCGCGCGCCTGGAGCTCCCGCTCGCATGAGCACCGCGCCGACGCTGCTGCTCGTCGACGACGACGAGGCCTTTCGAACGCGCCTGGGCCGCGCGCTCACGCAACGTGGCTTCGCCGTCACGCTCGCCGCGTCCACTGAAGAGGCGCTCTCGTTGACGCACGAGGCGCCGGAGTTCGCAGTGATCGATCTCCGCATGCCCGGCAAGTCGGGGCTCGAGCTGCTCGCGGCGTTGAAGGCACAAGACGCGAACACGCGCGTGGTGATGCTCACCGGCTACGGCAGCATCACCACGGCCGTCGAGGCGACGAAGCGCGGCGCGGCGGTGTACCTGACCAAGCCCGTCGACGCCGACGAGGTGCTGCGCGCGCTCACCGGTGAAGCGCCGCTCGAAGACCCCGAAGCCGAGACGCCGACGCTCGCGCGCGCCGAATGGGAGTACATCAACCGCGTGTTGCACGACTGCGGCGACAACATCTCTGAGGCCGCGCGACGGCTCGGCATTCACCGGAGATCGCTCCAGCGAAAGCTGCAGAAATACCCACCGCCCCGATGAAGCGCCTGGCTTCGCTGATCTTGCTCTCGCGCCTCGCCTTTGCTGCCGAAGACGGCGGCTGGGAGCCCGTCGCGAAGGGCGCGATCGTCGTGAAGAACCGGTCGATCGAAGGCACTTCGATCAAAGAGGTGTGGGCTGAAGGTGACCTCGCCGCGCCCGCGCTGCACGTGCAAGACGTCTTGATGGACATCGAGCGGCTGACCTCGTTCATGCCCTTCATGAAAGACGCGCACGTCATCGGAGAACCGAACGACGACGGGAGCTTGAACGTCTACACGCTCATCGATCTGCCGATCGTCGGGAAGCGCGACTACATCCAACGGCTCTCGTTTCCGCAGCGGCTCGAGCGCGACGGCCAGTTCCGCGCCGAGTGGTCGCCGCAGCCTGAGTTCACGCCGAAGATCAAAGGCGTGGTTCGCATCACCAACAACCGCGGGTTCTGGCTCGTGACGCCGCTCGACGACGGCAAGGCGAGCCACGTGCGCTACCAGTTCACCGTCGACCCCGGCGGCGCGATTCCCGCGTTCATCGCCAACCTCGGCAATCAACAAGGCGTCTCCGACACCTACGCGGCCGTGAAGAAAGAAGCCCTGCGCCGCGCGGCGCTCAGCGCAACGCCAACCGCACCGTCGAGCCCGGCACCAACGCCAACGGACGCAGGTGTTCGCCTTCCCACGCCATGAAGCGGTAGCGCGCTGAGTTCAGCGGCTCCTTGAACGTGAAGCGTACACGCGTGACGTCGGCGCCCTTCAGCTCGTCGATCGTCGCGACGAAGTGCGGCAGCGCCACCGACTGACCGACCACGAAGCGAGCGTCGGTCAGGTAGAGCTGCTCGAAGATCGTCGGGAAGAACGTCGAGCCCACCGGGGCGATCGTCACGGTGTGCTCGTCGAGCACCTGAACGTCGACCTCGCCGAGCAGGAACGACAGCGGCGTGTAGTGGATCTTCATCTTCGAGAACGCGCGATCGATCTTCTCCGTGTACTCACCGCGATCGCCCGACAGCTGCGCGTGCAGGTCGATGCCCGTCGGAGAGACCTGCGAGAGCCACAGCCCGGCCAACGCCGACGTCTCGCGCTGATTCCAGTTGATGAAGAAGACCTCCGTGCCGTGCTCGGGCAGGCGCTCGTAGTCGATGGCGGCGCGCAGATCGCTGCGCAGCCGCTCGAACGCCGGGTCGAAGCCGCCCATGATCTGAAAGGTGACTTGCATGATCACCGGCGCAGCGACGAAGTGAACGAGCACCAACGCCGCCAGCCCCAGGCGTTGCGCCCAACGTTCTCGCTGCGACCACAGGTGCGCCATCACCCGCGCCACGAGGTACGCGAAGCCAACCGACGCCATGTAGACGAAGCGCGCGTCGGGGAACGTGGTCGTCATCTGCAGCAGCGAGAGCCCGACCCACACCGCAAAGAACCGCGCCGCGCGATCTCCACGCAGCACGACGAACGCGAGCGCCACGAAGCCGAACGTCGCCACAATGGCGAGCCCCGCGCCGAGGGGCTGGTCGCTCAGCGGCGCCGCGCCCAACATCAACATCGGCACGCCCGTGGCGAGCGTCACCAGATGAAAGAGCGCGGCGCGCGGCATCGCCTCGAGCCAACGCAGCGGGCGCTGCACCGGGTTGATGTAGACCAGCGAGTCAGCGCCATGGCCCGAACCGAAGTACGCGACGAGGTACACCAACGTCACCACGGCCATGAGCCCCAACACCGGGAGCTGCGGCCGCACCCTCGCCCACCACGACTTCGGCTCGGTGCCCGGCGAAGGGAAGAGCAGCGCGTGCGTCACCAGCAACGCAGGCAGCACCATCGCTGACTCTTTCGAGAGCAGCGCCGCGACATAGCTGAGCACCAACAACACGACGTCACCGCGCGCACCACGCTCGCGCCAACGGAGCCACGCGACGAAAGCGCCGAGCAGAAACACCGAGGCGATCAGCTCGTTGCGCGCGGCGAGCCACTGCACGTTCACCGCGTGAGAGCCATTGAGCCCGAACACCGCCACCGCGAGCAGAATCAGCCGCGAGTTCTCGGGGAAGAAGCGCACCAGCACGCGCGAGACCAGCCACATCGACAGCACGTACCAACCGATGCTGATGGCGTGGCCAACATGCGGGTCCGACGAGTAGAGCGCCGCGTCGACCCAGTGGGTCACCGACGGAATGGGCCGGAAGAAGTCGATGCGCGCGTCGTCGCTCGTCCACCACGGGAGCACGCCCCAGTCGCGGTACAGCGCGACCTCCGCGGGGTTCTTCATGAAGCTGAAGATGTTGAAGGTGCGCGCGAAGGCTTCGGGGAACTCGCGAAAGATCAGCTCGTGAAGAATGTCGTCGGCGAACGCGCCCTGCAGCAACGCCGGCGCACACAGCGCAGCCGACACTGCCATCGTCACCGCGGTCGCCCAGCGAACGGCGTCACCCTTTTCACTCGCCGACGCCTTCACGTCAGTTCGCGACCAGCCCAGCGCCCGCACCCGACTGCTCACCGATGGGTCTGCGGGGCGTTCACGCGTCACGCTGCCCACCTTGGAAAATCACGACCTGTGCCTCTGAAAACGTTGAGCCCGGAGTTAACGAGCACCCGCCGAAATGCCAATCACATCGACGGGGTCAGACACGTACGAACGAGCGGGTCACACGCTTGCGTGTCTTGAACGAACCCTTACCGGTGGAGTCATGAACGCCTCTCTTGCTTCCCCTTCTGTCTCGACGCAGCGGGTGTCGAACTTCGTGAAGACGGCGGTGCTGCTGGCGGCCATGAGCGCTCTGGTGCTCGGCGTCGGCCAGGTGATCGGCGGCGCGCAGGGCCTGCTGTGGGCCGGCGCCATCGTCCTGGTGATGAACCTAGGCTCGTTCTGGTTCAGCGACTCGCTGGCGTTGAAGATGAATCGCGCGCGTGCGCTGAAGCCCGGTGAGTTGCCGTGGCTCGAGACCATGACGGCCGACCTCGCGCGCGCCGCGAAGTTGCCGAAGACGCCGCGGCTGTATGTCGTCGACTCGCCGACCCCGAATGCGTTCGCCACCGGTCGGAGCCCCGAGAAGGCAGCCGTCGCGGTGACGACCGGCCTGCTGCAGTTGATGGGTCGACGTGAGCTGGCCGGCGTGTTGGCGCATGAGCTCTCGCACGTGAAGAACCGCGACACGCTCATCATGACGGTGGCGGCGACGCTGGCCGGTGTCATCTCGCACGTGGCGCAGATGGCGTTCTGGTTCGGAGGCTCGTTCCTCCGTCACGACGATGATGACGAGGGTTCGAACCCGCTGGTGGCGCTGGGGTTGTTGATCGTCGCGCCGCTCACCGCGACGTTGATTCAGCTCGCGATCAGCCGCTCGCGTGAGTTCGACGCCGACGCGGCGGCGGTGGAGATCACCGGAGATCCGCAGGGCCTCGCCTCTGCGCTCTCGCGGCTCGAACAGGGCAATCGCATTGCGCCCATCGAGCACAGCCCGGCGACGGCGCACCTGTTCATCGTCAACCCGCTCTCGGGCAAAGGCGTGATGAACCTGTTCGCCACGCACCCGCCCATCGAAGAGCGCGTCAGCCGACTTCTCGCGATGCGCTGAACGACGTGGGATGATCGGTGTTCCCTCGCAAGGCAACTACCGGTCACCCATGAACATTCGCGCTGTCGTCGTCGCGTCGTCTCTCGTTGTGCTTTCAGCGTCGTGTGGCACCACGTCGTCGACGTGTGATTCCAAGTCGTGTGCCACGGGGTGCTGCGACGCTGCAGGCAAGTGTCAGGCGCCGAGCAACCTCGCGTGCGGAAGTAACGGCGCGATGTGCAGCCAGTGTCAGTTCGGTTCGAGCTGCTTGCTGGGCGTGTGTAGCGGCTCGTCATCAACCGGCGGCGGCTCGGCGACCGGCGGCGGCTCGGCGACCGGCGGCGGCTCGGCGACTGGCGGTGGTTCGGCGACCGGCGGTGGTTCGGCGACTGGCGGTGGTTCGGCGACCGGCGGTGGTTCGGCGACCGGCGGCGGCTCGGCGACCGGCGGCGGTTCGGCGACCGGCGGCGGCCCTCCGACCGTGCCGATGCAGTTCAGCGGCTGCACGTCATTCGTGGCGTGCCCGACCACGCTCCCGATGTCTGGCCCGTTGACCTACACGGGCGCGTGCGTCGACTCGACGGAGCAACACCGCTACGCAGAGACCTTCGACGTGAACTGCGGCCTCGGCAGCACGCTGCTCGCCAACTGGACGGGCGAGATTCGCGGCACCGCGACGTTCGGGACCTCCACCGTCACCCGCAACGTCACCAGCACCATGTCGTTCACCGCGTTCATCACCGGCGCGAGCTGCGGAACGACGCAGGGCTGCGCGGCGGTGCAGACGTCAGTCACGCAGCTCTACGGTTTCACGGGCACCTGCGTCGGCAACAACGGCATGTGCACCTGCACGCTCTCTCGCACCGTGACGAACACCAGCACCGAGACGATGGTCGTCTCGCAGACGATGATCGAGCTGCCGTCTGAAGGGCGTTCGTTCGACACCTGCGGCACGGGCGGCGCCGTTCGCTACCGCGAGCGCACCCCTGACGAGCCCAACGACGTCCCCGAGATCGGCGTGTACACGTTGACCCCGTACCCTTGACCAGAGGGGTTGCTTCCAGTGGGCGCGGGCTCCCTGTATAGGGCGCCGCGGTAGTTGAACCCTCGAAGGAGCACCCTCGTGATCATTGCACTCGTCCTGCTCGGCATCGCTCTGGCGATCAGCCTCGCTTTCAACCTTGGTCTCATCGGCGGGCAGAAGCCCACCGCGCAGGCCTCGGCAAACCTCCCCTCCGCGCCCCGCGAGTCCCGCTCCAGCGGCGACGAAACCCGCAAGCTCGAAGGTGAGCTCGACAAGAAGAAGAAGGAGCTGGAGGAGACCAAGAAGTCCAACGCCGAGCTGAAGGACGAGCTCAAGAGCGCGAAGAAGAAGCTCTTCGACACCAAAGAGTCGGACAAGGGCGGCGACGATCTCGCAAAGGCGCGCGCCGACGTCGAGCGGCAGGCCTCGATTCAGCTCGACGCCACGCGCGCCGAGCTGGCAACGGCGCTGGCCGACGTTCAGCGGCTGAAGGCCGACGCCGACAACAAAGGCAAGAAGCGCCCTGTTGAAGCCGCCGCCGCGCCCGTCGAGAAGAAGGAAGAAGCCCCGAAGCCGCAAGAGGTCATCACGCGCGTCATTCGTGAGCTCTCCGACGTCGAAAAAGAGCGCATCGCCAAGCTCGAGACGCAGTCGTCGAACGATCGCAAGAAGGCCAACGAGCTCGACCGCGAGCTGAAGTCGTTCAAGGCCAAGCTCGACCGTCACCAGCGCGACAGCAAGCGCGTGTACCAGGACGCAGAGCTCGCGCGCGACAAGTTCCGCGCCGTCGAGACGCGCCTCAACCGCACCATCACCGAGAACGATCTCCTCAAGCGCGCCATCAAGGACCTCGAGAAGAAGTCGGGCGTCGACGCCGGCCGTCTCGAGCTGAACGCCGCGGAGATCGCCGAGAGCGACTCGAGCATGAAGGCCAAGCACGCCGCCGAAGACGCCGCCGAAGCCGACGCGCGCGCCAAGCTCGAAGCGGCGCCTGCGACTGCGCCTGCCGAAGAGACGCCGGCGCCCGCGCCGTCAGCGCCTGAAGCCGCTCCGGCCACCACGCCGCCCGCCCAGGCGTAAGCGGTACGAAGCTTCCGCAGCACGCAGCCCTCTTCTCCACGCCGGAGAAGAGGGCTTTGTCTTGCCTTCAGAGCGAGACGAGCTTGCTCACGATGCGGTTCAGATCGTCCCACGTCGAGACGCCCGTGTAGCCGATGGCCGCTTCACCGTTTCTCGCGAACAAGACGCGCGTCGGCAGCTCACGAATGCGCCCGAACGACGTGTCGCCGGCACGAATGCGATCGTCGGCCACCAGCAGAGGAAACGTCAGCTTGTAGCCCTGCGCGAAGGGGTCGAGCACCGCGCGACCTTCGAGATCCATTCCCACGAGCACGTTGGTGAAGCCCTTCTCGCCGTAGTCGCGCTCGAGGCGCTGGAGCACCACGAGATCGGCGATGCAGGGAAAACACCACGTCGCGATGAAGGTGATCAGCACCACCTTGCCTTCGAGCGTCCACGGCTCGAACGGCACCGTGCCAGCCGTCTGCATCGGCAGATCGGCGACGAAGGTCGCGAGCTGTTTTTCAGGAGCGACGCGTTTGGCGCAGCCGCTGGCGAGCGCCGCCAACATCACCGCGCGCCGCGAGATCACGCCGAGTGCTCGGTGGCCTTCTGACAATTCCTGCAGAGCCCGTAGAGCTCCATCTTGTGCGAGGACACCTTGAAGCCGTGCTTGCGCGCGACGGCGTCTTGCAGTCGTTCGATTTGATCGTTCTCGAACTCGATGATCGTCTGGCAGCGCGTGCAGATGAGGTGATCATGGTGCTCGCGACCGATCGCCGCCTCATAGCGCGTCTGCCCGTCACCGAAGTTGCGCGCGTGCGCCAGCCCGCTCTCGGCCAGCAACTTCATGGTGCGGTACACGGTCGCGACCGAGACGCGCGGGTCGTCTTGACGCACGCGCCCCCAGACCTCTTCGACCGAGAAGTGGCCGTGCATCGCGAAGAACACGTCGACGATGAGGCTGCGTTGTCGAGTCGACTTGAGGCCGTGCTCGCCCATGTAGCGGTCGAGCGTCTTTTCAATTTCTTCGCGCTGCGTCGGCGTCATCGTCACGGAAATCGAGCCTCCCACGCGGCGCGCTCGGACCCGAGATCGCTACCGCCGTTCAACTTTACCAGCGCGGCGTGTGCCGCGGCGCGCACCTCTGCGTCGCCGTCAACTAACAACCCGGCCACTGCGCGCGCCTGAGTTGCATCGCCCCGAAGCCCTGCGTTCTCGGCGGCCATCGCACGCACTCGCGCGTCGGGGTTCGAGAGCAGCGGCGCCCGCGCGACGTTCTGCACGCGGGGAAAGAGCAGCAACATGAAGAAGAGCGCGGCGAGGAAGATCTGAATGAAGGCCTTGAACGGCGAGTAGCGGCGCGCCGCCACCAACGCGAGCCGGTACACCGTGAAGCCCACCGCGAACGTCAGAAAGAGCCACGGCGCAAGCTGCGCGAGAAGAGGATCGACGGTAGGCGCACGTTGGGCGTAGAGCGCCACGCCTGCCGAGACCACCAACAACACATAGAGCGCCATCGACCACGCGGGACGCACGCGTACGCCGACGACGCTGGGCTCTTCTGGAGACTGGTCAGACACCGACTTGGCGTTCATTGACACGTTCCGAAGACTGCTTATACGCACCGCGCACCTCTTGGAACCTCAGATGATCGACTGGCATCGCAAGCGTCACCCCGAAGATGTCCCTACGCCAGTCGCCGTGGCCCTCTCCGATTTCTGTCGGCGCGCGAAATCACCGGCCTCGCCGGGGTTGGTGCGTGACGCGCTCGCGCTGTTGACCGACGGCGACGACGTGCGCGTTCGTGAGCTCGCCGACAGCGAACCTACGGGAAAACTGGGGCCCTTCGCGGTGATCGACGTGCTGCGTGGCACCGACGTCGACCTCGCCGTCGAGCGCCAGGCCACCGGGTATTACGACGAGGTTCGCCGCGTCGCCGAAGAGAGCGCCCTGCCCGAGCTGTTGGAACGTAGCGAACCCGTAGCGTCGCCGCGCGCTGCGCCCGTGAGCCCTCCGAAAGAGGAGCCGGCCCGCAAATCGCGCCAGACGATGCGCGAGAAGATCGCGCCCACGCGACGCAAGGCCGGTGAGCGGCCCCCCGCGCGCACCGTGCCGAAGCAGTCGCTGCCAGGCACCGCGTTTCTGCCCAAGCGCACGCTGCCCACGCCGCGCGGTCGCTTCACCAACGTCGACCCCACGCGCGCCAGCTTCGAGTCGCTCTTCCGCCCCGACGCGAAGGAGACCCTCGAGACGCTCATCGCGCAGGTGCCGCACCGCGTGGCACTGCTGCGCACGCTCGAGCAGGGCTACGTCGGCCGTCGGGGTTCGGCGTTGTCGGTGGGCGACGTCGAAGATCTCCTCGAGGCGCACTCGCTGTTCGAGATCATCGAAAAGAAGGAGCGCGACGGCGTGTTGAACGCGGTCATCGACCAAAAAGGCGCGCTGGGGCGTGCGGCGCAGGGCTTCGGGCTCACGCACACCGAGCTCGAACAGCTGGTCGGCGCCTTGCGACTCGAGCGGGAGATCAAAGAAGTGCGCGAGCGCTTCATCAGAGAAGCGATGCAGTCGGCGAACCTGTCGTTGCGCATCGACCTGCTGTTCCGCGGGAAGTACCTCGAAGACCTCGGCATCGACCGTCGCTTCGTGACGTCGTTGACGAACGAGCTGCAGGAGCTCGTGGACGAAGTGAACGATGCCGCGACGTCAGTACCGACGTTGGTCGACATGTTGTCGCGGCAACACGCGCTGCACGCAGAGAGTCTGCGTCGCGCGCTTGAAAAACTCGGGCTCCTCGAGCCCTGGCTCAAAGACGTGAGGTAGTCATGCCGATCTACGAATACCGGTGTCAGAAGTGCGGCAAAGAACTCGAAGTGATGCACAAGGTCAGCGACCCCGCGCCTGCCGTGTGTCCCGAGTGCAACGCCGAAGGCACGCTCGAGAAGCTGGTCTCGCGCACCTCGTTCCAGCTCAAGGGCGGCGGCTGGTACAGCGACCTCTACTCGAGCGCCAAGAAGAGCGAGTCGTCGAGCTCGAGCCCCTCCAGCTCGACGAGCAGCAGCACGACGACCACCGCCGCGCCGGCGACCAGCACCAGCAGCGCGCCTTCGACGCCGTCATCGAGCGGTGGCTCGGGCTCCTCATCCTCGGGCAGCTCCAGCACGTGAGGGCGCTCGCGCTCGCGGCATTGGTGGCGATCACCGGTTGCGCGACCGCGCAGGTCGCGGTGCCGACAGATCAGGTCGCCGATCTCGAGCGCTCGCTGCGCGGCGACGCACGCTTCCTGCGTGTCTCGATGCACGTCACGCCGTTCTACGGAGATCAAACGCGCAAGCTGCTGACGCCGGTCGAGCCCGAGCTCGTGCGCTTTCTCAACGACACGTCGGGGCGCCCGCTCAACCCCGGCCCCGTCGAGGCCACCTTCCCCGCCGGCACGCCGGTGCGCATCGTGAAGGTCGAGTTCCCTTCCGGCTGGGTGATGACGGAGCGCGTGCTCTACACGCCGCGCACGCTGGTCTGGGTGTACGTCGACGTCGTGGGTCGCCCGAAGAACGCCACGCCGGCGGTGCTGGTGTTGCGGCCCGGGCTCACGTCGAAAGACGACTTCAACACCGAGCTCGAGCGGCACCTGACGCGAGAAGATCAATCGGCGCGGCTCGACGGCTTCAACGACGGCGTGCGCGACGCGATCAAGACCAAGCGCGCCGTTCAAGACATGCCGGCCGAGGCGCTCGAGATGGCGTGGGGGTTTCCCGAGAGCAAGCGCATCGAGCTGGTCGACGGCAAGCGCCACGAGACCTGGAGCTGGGGTGACAAGACGCGCACCGCGACGCTCGTCGACGGCCGCGTGAGCAGCTTTACCGGGGCCAGCGCCGCTTCTTCCGCTTCTTCGCCTTGAGCTCCGCGGTCTTCGCGTCGCCCGGGCGCTGCAGGTGCGGCAGCTCGCCCATCTGCACCGGGAAGTAGTCGCGGCCGCTGAGCGCTTTCACGAGCTCGGCCTGCGTGTTCACCGGCTTCATGAACAGCGTCGCCGCGTAGCCGATTTCGTCGAGCGAAGCGCGCGCGTCGGAGCCCGCGACCCCCGGCACCTTGAGCGCCTCAGCCGCTTCGATCGCCAGCTCGTTGGCGCCGGCTCGCACGCGCGGGTTGTAGACCTCGACGGCCGAGAGCAGCTTGAGCGACTTCACGCCGTCGAGCGCAGGCGTCGGGTAGTCCTTGTCGTAGGGCCGCGCAGCGATGATCACCGCCCCGAGCGCCTTCAACTTCGGCAGCGCTTCGTCGGCCTTCCACGGCGTCTCACGGTTCGAGCCCCACATCTGCACGGGCTCGGGCGCGCGCTCGGGCTTCTCGAAGAAGCACAGGTACTGCCCTTTGTCGGTCGCCAGCTCGAGGCCCACGAAGATCTTCAGCTTGGTGGAGCGCTGCAGATCGAAGAGCTCGTCACAGCCGTCTTGCGTGTTGGTCTCGGTGAAAGCCACTCCGTCGAGGCCGAATGACTCGGCGCGCTGCAGCACCGCACGCGGGTCGAGTTGGCAGTCACGCGAGAGGTACGAATGAACGTGGAGATCGATCAGCATTGGGCTTGTAGGGAGTGACAAACGCGTGGGATAAGCCAGCACATGTTCACTGGCGTCAAGGTCTTTTCAGCGACGAAGGCAAAAGAGCGCGAAGAACTCAGCGAAAACGTGAATCGGTGGATCAAGACCAACACCGACCTCGAGATCGTCGATCGCGTCGTTCGCCAATCGAGCGACAACGAGTTCCACTGCTACTCGCTGCTGCTGTTCTTCAAGCAGCGCGCGCAGTAACCGACTCGACCCACTCCCAACGCTTTGGTGTCTCCTTGATCGCTCGCGTAGAACGCGCGGTCGGCTGCCAGCTTTTGCCCTGGGAGAACGAACATGAAGCCACAGCTCAGAAGCGCAGCACTGGCGTTGATGGCCTTTTCCTTCGTGTTTGCTGCGTCGGGCTGTGCGCGTGAGTGCATCGACCTCTTCGACTGCGCGGAGCAGGCCAAAGAATCTGGCCGGGCGATGACGTGTGTCGCGAGCAAGTGCACGCCAGCGAACCCGGTTGATGTCGGTACCGGTGGAGGAGGAGGAGGCGGCGGCGAGACCGGTGGCGGCACTGGCGGCACTGGCGGCACTGGCGGTGGCGAAGACGCAGGCTCAGGTGACGACGGTGGAGCCACCGTGCCCCCGCTCGAGTTCGTCGCCTCGCTGAGCGGCGCGCAGGCCGTTCCTACCTCCAGCAGCGCCGAGACGGGCACCGGCAGCTTCACGGTCACCGATCAGGGTGACGGCGGCTTCGAGTTCGCGTGGAACGTGACGCACTCCATCACCGGCGCTGTGACTGGAGAGTTCAACCTCGATCTCGCCGGCTTCCCCGGGCGAGCCTGGTTCACCATCGAAGACGCAGGCAGCCCCATTGTCGGCTCGCGCGTCATTCCCGCGCAGGAGTTCGGTCAGGTACTCGGTGGCGCGACCTTCGTTTCACTCCAGCAAGGCTCGGCGACGAGTGCGCTTCGCGGGCAGATCATTCCCGCAGGCCACGAGCTCTGGGCCGCGCGTCTTGATCTGGCGACGCCCGACACCACGACGTTCGGCGGCGCGCAGCTCCTCGTTCCGTTGGACGGTGGCGACGTCATCTACGCCGGCGGCTGGACACTCGACGTCGAAGCGACGCAGGCGCGTGTGCTTCAAGGCGGCGCGGGTGAAACCAACGGGCCCGTCGTCGCCGACCTGACGCTCCTCGGGGCGACGGCCACGTCGGGCAGCTTCCCCCGCGCGACGTTGACTGCGGGTGACACCGACGGCGGCCTCTCCGTCAACGTCCACACCTCCGATGCGGGCGACGGCCTGCTTCGCGGGCAGCTCAGGAAATACTGACGTCTCTCCATGCGCGATGAAGCTCTGAGGCAACTCCTGGCGAAGCGTTGGGCGAACCCTCACGACGTTCTCGGCGCGCATGCAGTCGGCGATGACGTGATCTTCCGCGTGCTCCGCCCCGATGCGCGGCAGGTCAACGTGCAGACGGGCGGCCGCACGGTGGCGCTGGAGCCGCTCGCGGGCTTCACCGGCCTCTTCGAAGGCACGCTCGTCGCCGCGAAACCTGCGCCGTACGAGCTGGAGTTCGACGGCGGCAGCGCGCGAGAGAAAGACCCCTACGCGTTTCTGCCGACGCTCGGCGCCGCTGATCTCCACTTCGTCGGAGAGGGCCGTCACCGCCGCCTGTGGGACCGGCTCGGCGCGCACCCGCTGACGCATCAAGGTGTGGCGGGCGTCTCCTTCGTGGTGTGGGCGCCCAACGCCGAGGGCGTGATGCTGGTCGGCGACTTCAACGGCTGGGACGATCGCCGGCACCCCATGCGCGCGCTCGGCGCTTCAGGGCTCTGGGAGCTCTTCGTTCCCGGCGCGAGCACCGGCAGCCGCTACAAGTTCATGATCGCCCCGCGCGGCGGCGCGCCCTTCTTGAAGGCCGACCCCATGGCCTTCCGCACAGAAGTGCCTCCGCAGTCTGCGTCGGTGGTGCACGGGCTCGACGGCTACAGCTGGCACGACGGCGCGTGGCTCGAGTCACGAAAGCGGCGCGACGGTCGACGCTCGGCGATGAGCGTGTACGAAGTGCACCTCGCGTCGTGGGCGCGCAACGCCGCTGACGACAATCGCAGCCTCACCTACCGCGAGTTGGCGCCGCGCCTCGCTGACTACGTCGCGACGATGGGCTTCACGCACGTCGAGCTGCTGCCCGTCGCCGAGCACCCCTTCGGAGGCAGCTGGGGCTACCAGGTGTCGGGCTACTACGCGCCCACGGCACGCTTCGGCACGCCCGACGACTTCCGCTTTCTGGTCGACACGCTCCATCAGCGCGGCATCGGCGTCATCGTCGACTGGGTGCCGGGCCACTTTCCGCGCGACACGTTCGCGCTCGGGTTGTTCGACGGCACCGCGCTCTACGAGCACGCCGACCCGAGAAAAGGCGCGCACCCTGACTGGGGCACGCTCATCTTCAACTTCGGGCGCAACGAGGTTCGAAACTTCCTCGTCGCCAACGCGCTCTTCTGGCTCGAGCAGTACCACGTCGATGGCCTGCGCGTAGACGCGGTGGCCTCGATGCTCTACCTCGACTACTCGCGCAAAGAGGGCGAGTGGCTGCCCAACCAACACGGCGGCCGAGAGAACGAAGAGGCGATTCATTTCCTCCGTGAGCTCAACGACACGGTGAAGGCGCTGCACCCCGACGTTCACGTGATGGCCGAAGAGTCGACCTCGTGGCCGCGCGTTTCACGCCCCACGCGCGACGGCGGCCTGGGCTTCACGCACAAATGGAACATGGGGTGGATGCACGACACCCTGTCGTACTTCGAGAAAGACCCGTTCTTTCGTCAGCACCACCACCACCAGCTCACGTTTGGGTTGACGTACGCGTACACGGAAGACTTCGTGCTGCCGCTGAGCCACGACGAGGTGGTGCACGGCAAGAAGTCGCTGCTGGGCAAGATGCCGGGCGACGAATGGCAGAAGTTCGCGAACCTCCGCGCGCTCTACGGGTGGATGTGGGCGCACCCCGGGAAGAAGCTGCTCTTCATGGGCGGCGAGTTCGGCCAGGCCACCGAGTGGAACCACGACGCGCAGCTCCCGTGGGACGTGGCGTCGTTCGGGCGACACGCGGGCCTCTCGAAGTTGGTGAGCCGACTGAACGCGGTGTACCGGGCCGAAGGCGCGTTGTTCGAAGGTGACTTCTGGCCGCAGGGCTTTCAGTGGGTACAGGCCGATGCCACGCAGGAAAACGTGTACGTCTTCGTGCGGCGTGGCCACAACGCGTGGCGCGAGGTCGTCTGCGTGGCGAACCTGTCGCCGGTGGTGCGCGAGTGGCGCGTCGGCGTGCCCGGTGGCGGTTGGTGGGCAGAAATTCTGAACACCGACGCGAGTGAGTTCGGTGGTTCTGGCGTGGTGAACGCGCCGCAGAAGGCCGTGCCGCACGCGCATGAAGGCCAGCCCGGGAGCATCGTCGTGAGGCTGCCGCCGCTGGGCGTCGCGTGGTGGGCGCCGATCGACGAGCCGAAGAAGAACCCATGAAAGCCGGGGAGATCGTTCTCGCGGAGGTCATCGACGTTCGCGACAACGGCCTCTCTGTGCGAGCCGAAGATCTCGACGGCTTCGTCGACGTGACGAACCTGGCCTGGGCTCCGAGCAATGCGCAGCCCGCTGACTTCGCGCGCCCAGGGCAGCAGCTTCACGTGAAGGTCTACGGGCTGACCGAGCAGCGGTTCTACGCGTCACTCAAAGCGCTCGATGCACGCGGCAGCCCTTACGACGACCCGGCGCTTCACGTGCCCGGCGCGATTCATCGTGGTCGCATTCGCGCGGTGGTGTCGTACGGGCTGGTCATCGAGCTGTCGAACCGCGCCGAAGGCGTCGTGATGGTCGACGCAAGCACGCACGACCGCGCGGTCGGCAACGAAGTCGAAGTGGAAATATTGACGGGCTTCGAGGCGTCGCTCCGCGTGCTTCATGCGACGGCCTCCGCGTGGGAGCACGTCGCGCCGCAGTGGCAAGGCGTAGTGCACCGAAGCCGCGTCGAGCGCGTGGAGTCTTACGGCGTCTACGTGCGGCTCTCGAACGGCACGCCCGGGAGAATTCCGTTCGATGCGCACTCACAGGGTCTCGCGGTCGGTGACGAGCTCGACGTGGAACTGCTGTCGTACGAGCGCTCGAACCTGACGCTTCGCCTCGCTACTCGTTGATGGCTTCGACGCCTTGCGCAGCGAGCCGCGCGAGGCCGTCTTTCATCGACTTGACCTGTTCGGGCGCGTGGCCGACCCAGTCGACGACTTCACCAATCACCCGCAGCGGAGCCCGCGTACGAAACGACTTCGTCGGGTTTCCGGGGAACTTCTTGTCGGTGAGGTTCGGATCGTCTTCGAGCGGTCCGGTGGCCTCGACGATGTAGATGCGGCCGCGCCCTTCACCGACGGCCAGTTCCGCGCCCCAGGTCGCCGCGTCCAACGTCGAGGTCGCGTAGACGAACTGAGCGCTGTCGCCCTTGCCGTAGTTCGACGCGCGACCCGGCTCGATGAGCGCGCCGACCTCAAGCGCGGCCTTCGTGCCGTGGAGAAACCCCTCCACGCCACGTTCGTCGACCCACGCCTTGAACGGCTCGGGCGCGCTCATCGGAGCGAGGCGATCCACTCCGCGGGCAGCTTCGCGGCCGTGGCGCCGCGCACCAGCGCTTCGACGAAGCGATCGCTCACCGGGCCGTCATTCGTCGCGCGCACCGGGTTGGTGGTGAACGCCGTGGCTTCGACGACGTCATCCCCGACCTTCACCTTCACCGAGCGCTCGACGCACATGCCGGTGACCACGCCCTCTTTGTGTTGAATGATCGACCAGTCTTTTTCGGCGATCGGAAACACGAGCCCGAAGACCTTCTTGCCCACCGCGTCTTTGAGCCCCGCCACTCGACCGCCCCACCAGCGCGACGCAAAGTCGTACACGAGCTCGAGATCAGCGGCCTCGCCCAGCTTGCCTTCAGGGAGCTCGAAGAAGTCGTAGCTGTGCTGAGCGCGCCACTCCTCGAACGCCGCGCGATCGAGGATCGTCGAGTAGCCGAAATACCAACGCGTGCCTTCGCCGGCCTGCGCGCGCGCCTTCATCACCTGATCGTAGTGAGCGTCCATGCGGGCGCTCCTAGCAGCGAGTGGCTACGGGAGAAACGCTCCGAACATGCTGCCCACGTCGAGCTTCGCGGTCTTCAGGAACAACTTGAGCGTCTTCTCGGTGGAGTCGGCGAGGCGCTCCATACGCTCGAGGCGCTGCACCTGCGCCTTCGTCGCGCGCGAGTCGGCTTGCGCCAGTTTCCGCGCTTCTTCGAGGTCAGCCCGAATGCGCGCGATGAAAGAGAACTCGCGCTCTTCGATCACCCGCCGCGCCATGCGCAGCAAGTCGGTCTCGGCCTGGTAGCGCCACGACGAATCGCCCGGCTGCCGCACCCGCAGCACCACGCCCCAGCGCTCGAGATCACGAATGAGCATCGACACGCCACCTTTGCTCAGCGCGAGATCCCGCTCGATCTCCGCGGCCGTCAGCGCCACGTCTCGCAGGTACAGCAGCGCCCACACGCGGCCCTGGTTGCGCTTGAAGCCCCAGAACTCGATGACGTTGCCGACCGCGTCGATGGCGACCGATTCCCACGGCACGAGCACGCGCGCCTCTTGCTCGCCCGCCTTCCCTGCCTCGGCTTGCCAGAGGTAACCCTTCATGCGGCTCCCTTCAGCGCCATGCCCTGAGCGAGCGCACGCGCCCACATGATCAGGTTCGCGCCTGATTCGTGCTGCGCGTACGGCCCGAGCGCTTCGACCGCAGCGTCGAGCTCCTGGTTCATCAACACCGCGGCGTCGTCGAGCGCGCCGGTCACCAGCACGGCCGTGCCCAGCTCCTTGGCCTTCTCGGCGGTCAACGCGCTCCAGCTCCACGCTTCGGCGATGCGTTTCTTGAGCTTCGCGTCGCGCTGCACGGCGATCAGCACTGGCAGGTTCATGGTGCGCGATTGGAGGTCGGCGTACTGCGGCTTGCCCTCGTCGGTGCCCGAGATGTCTCGAATGTCGTCGGCCATCTGAAACGCGACGCCGATGCGGCGCCCGAACGCGTCGAAGCGGCGCACCGCGTCTTCGTTGCCCGCGACGATCGCCGCCGTCACGCCACAGAACCCGAAGAGCGAACCCGTCTTGCCCGCGCCGATGGCCTTGTGCGCGTCGAGCGACAAGTCGAGGTTGCCGCGCGCCTGCACTTCGTTGATCGCCGCGCGCGTCATTTCAGCCACCACCGCGAGCCCGTGCTGCGCCACGCGCGCGTCGAACTTCGCCAGCCGCAGCAGCGCGTTCGAGAGCAGCAAGTCACCGCCCATGACCGCCACGATGTTGCCCCAGCGCGCGTTCACCGTCGGCTTGTTGCGGCGGTACATGCCGTTGTCGATGACGTCGTCGTGCAGCAGCGACGCCGCGTGAATCAGCTCCGCCGAGACCGCCGGGTCGACCAGCTTCGACTCAGGTACGCCCAGCGTGTCGCCGAAGATCTTCACCAGCATCGGCCGCGCGCGCTTGCCCGACTGCAGGCACAAGTGCCGCGCCGCCGACACCAACGAGTCTTCTGGCTTCGGTTTTTCCCCGCCGAGGAGCTCGAGGATCTGACCTTCAACCACCGAGAGAAACGGCTTGAACGCGGCGAACTGGTCCATGGCCGTTCATATAGTTCAAGCCGTTTTGAACTGCATGTCTTCCGTCACTCCGATCGCATGGCTTCGATGGGGTCGAGCTTCGCGGCGCGCGCGGCCGGGTAGATGCCGAACACCAGGCCCACGCCGCTCGACATGCCCAACGAGAGCACCACCGACCACACCGGCACCGAGGTGTAGAGCCCGAACGTCCACCGGCCGAGGAACGCGAGCCCGAAGCCGATGGCGATGCCGATGACGCCGCCGACCAGCGAGAGCACCACGGCCTCGGTAGCGAACTGCATCAAGATGCGGTTCTTCTTCGCGCCGAGCGCTTTGCGAATGCCGATCTCCCGGGTTCGTTCGGTCACCGACACCAGCATGATGTTCAAGATGCCGATGCCGCCGACGATGAGCGAAAGAATGCACACGCCGAACGTCGCCGCCGTCACCACATTCGAGAGATCGTTCAACGTCTTGGCCATCGACTCGTTGGTCGAGGTCTCAAAGTCGTTGTCGTCCATGGGCGCGACGTCGCGACGTTGACGCATCACGCGCGTCGTCTCTTCCATCGCCTTCTCGAGCCGATCTTTGTCGATGGCCTCGACGCTGATCGACACCGTGCGCCGCTTGCCGTACTGCCCGAGGAACGTCGACATCGGCACCAGCACCTGGTTGTCGAGGTTGAACATGCCCATCAACTTGCCGCGCCGCTCCATCACCCCGATGACGGTGTACGGCCGGTTGCGCAGGCGCACCTCCTGACCGATGGGGTCGAGCGACGGGAACAACTTGTCGGCGACATCAGGCCCGAGCACGGCGATGCGTCGCCCGTCGTACTCTTCGGCTTCGTTGAACATGCGGCCGCTGGCGATGACGATGCCCGACGTCTCTGGGTACTCGGCCGTCGCGCCGATGATGAAGACCGACGGCTGCGTCTCGGTCATGGCGGTGCGCACCTTCTGGCCCGGCTGCCACGACGACGCGGCCGTGCGCAGCACCGACGGGCACTGCTCGGCGACCGCGCGCTTGTCGGAAACGGTGAGCGCCTTGCGACGGCTGATCTTGTTCCAGTCGATGCCGCCGCCGCCGAAGCGGAACCCCTGCGGCCACTTGTCGATGCGGAACACGTTCGCGCCGAGCTGGCTGAAGTCTTTGTTCACCTTGACGCGCAACCCCTCGAGCAGCGCCATCATCGTCATCACCGTCGCCACGCCGATGACGATGCCCAGCAACGTCAACATGGTGCGCAGCGGGTGCGCGCCGAAGGTGCCGAAGGCCAGCTTCAGGTTGTCGAAGAACGCGCGGATCATTCGTCTCTCAGCGCCTCGACGGGGTCGAGGTTCGCCGCGCGCGCCGCCGGCCAGATGCCGAACACCAGGCCCACCAACGCCGCGAAGCCGATACCGAAGACGACGGTCCCGGGGCGCACCGTAGCTGCGAGCGGCGTGACGAGGCTCACCAGCTTCGCGCCGCCGAGGCCGACCAGCGTGCCCATGGCGCCGCCGACCGCCGACACCAGCGTGGCCTCGAGCACGAACTGCGTGATGATGGTGCGCTTGCGGGCGCCGAGCGCGCGACGAATACCGATCTCCCGCGTCCGCTCGCGCACCGAGACCAGCATGATGTTCATGATGCCGATGCCGCCGACGAGCAGCGTGATGAAGCCGATGCCCAAGGCCACACCGTAGAGCGCGCCGGTGAGCTGCTCGTAGGTCGACGCGAGTTGATCGGGCTTGTTGATGGCGAAGTCGTCAGGTCGGTCGGGCGGGGTCTGGCGCGCGCGGCGCAGAATGCCGACGAGCTGATCTTCGGCACGGCTCAGCTCTTCGGCGTTCTCGATCTGCACGCCGATCTCGATGGAGCGACGCCCGCGAAAGAACGACTTGAAGGTGTTGAAGGGCATCAACACCACGAGGTCCTGACTCTGGTCGAGCAGCTTGCCCTTGCGCGACAACACGCCGATGACGGTGAACGGTTTGCCGGCGATGCGAATGGTCGAGCCGAGCGGGTCGGCGCCGTTGGGAAAGAAGCTGTCGGCGAGATCAGCGCCGATCACCGCCACCTTGCGCCGGTTGTCGTCGTCGGCGGCGGTGACGAAGCGCCCCCGGGTGATCTCGAAGCCGCTCACCGCGAGGTAGTCGGCCGTCGAGCCCGTCACGTTCACGAAGCTGAGCGCGCGGTCGAGAAACTCCACGTCGGCGGCGTCGTCGAGCATGGGCACCACCGCCGAACACAACGTGCACTGGCTCTTCACCGCCTCGTAGTGCTCGAGCGTCAGGTTCTTGCGCCCACGAAACTCCCACCAGTTGCCCATTTGCACCCAGGGCTGCTTGGCGACGTAGATCGAGTTGCTGCCCAGGCTCGCGAGCTGCGACTGAAAGCTCGTGTCGAGCCCCTGCGTGATGCCGAGAATCGCCAGCAACGTCGCCACGCCAATGCCCACGCCCATCGTCGTCAGCAACGTGCGCAACCGGTGCGCCGCCAGCGACCTGAGCGCGATGCGCGAGCCTTCGATGAGGTCGACGCGGAAGCCCACGGTTCACCCTGCCTTCGTGAGGCCGAGCCAGGCGATCTCAGCACCCACGCCGTCGCCGATCACCTTGCCGTCAGACAGGCGAATGGCGCGCGGGCAGCGTGCCGCCAGCTTCGGCTCATGCGTGACGAGCACGATGGTGTGCCCCGCGCGGTGCAGCTCTTCGAAGAGCTTGACGATCTCCTCACCAGTCGCCGAGTCGAGGTTGCCGGTGGGCTCGTCGGCCAGCAGCAGCGACGGCTCCCCGGCGAGCGCGCGCGCAATCGCCACGCGTTGACGCTGCCCACCCGACAGCTCGGTCGGCTTGTGGTGCATGCGCTGCTCGAGCTTCACCTTGCGCAGCGCTTCGATCGCGCGCTGCTGCCGCTCCTTCGCGGGCACGCCGCGGTACACCAGCGGCAGCTCCACGTTGGCCAGCGACGTCTCTCGCGGCAGCAACTGAAAGTTCTGGAAGATGAAGCCGATCTCCTGGTTGCGGATGCCGGCGAGCTCGTCGTCGTCCATGCGCGCGACGTCTTTGCCGTTGAGAAGATACGAGCCGCTGGTGGGCGTATCGAGGCAGCCGATGACGTTCATGAGCGTCGACTTGCCGGAGCCCGACTGGCCGATGATGGCCACCCACTCTCCCTTCTCGATGCCGATGCTGACGCCGTCGAGGGCGCGAACGACCTCGCCACCGACGGTGTACTCGCGGTGAATGTCGGTGAGCTCGATGAGCATGACTTCAGCCGCGCTTCTTGCCGGGGCCGCGGCCGCCAGCCTTCTGCTCTTCGACGAGATCGCCTTCCTTCAGATCTTTGGCGAGCGTGCGGTACGGGCCTTCGATGATCTCGTCGCCGTCCTGCAGGCCCTCGAGGATCTCGATGTCGGTGTCTGACGAGATGCCCGTCTTCACGCGGCGCGCGTGCACCTTCTTTTCAGCGTCGACCACGAAGACGACCTTCGCGAACTGCTCGCCCTTGCGCGGCGCCGCCAGCTTTCCACCTTCTACCGACGTCGACGCATCGGCCAGCGAGCGCTCGGGGCGCACCGTCACGGCCTGCACCGGAACGATCAACGCCGAGTCGCGCTGGTCGGCCGTCACGCGCACCTCGGCGCTCATGCCCGGCAACATGCCCTCGGGCTTGGCGCTCAACGCCACCGTCACCGGGAACGACGTCGTCTCCTGCTCGGTGCCGGGGTTTCGAATCAGCGCCTTCTGCGCGATCTCCACCACCGTGCCGTCGAACGTCTGACCGTCGAACGCGTCGATCTTGATGTCTGACCGCTGAGCCAGCTTGAGGTGCACCACCTCGTGCTCACCCACTTCGATCTTCACCTCCATCGCGTGCAACGCGGCGAGCGTCATCACCACGTCTTCGTTGAAGTCAGAGCCACGCACGCGCTCACCGACCTCACGCGTCACCTCGATGACGTTGCCGTCGATGGGCGAGAACAGCGTGGTGTTGGCGAGGTTGTTCTGCGCTTCTTCCAAACCGGCGGCGGCCTGCGCGGCGCGATCACCCTGCGCGGCGATGCGCGCCTTCGCCGACGCGAGATCAGACATCGCGCGATCTTCTTCAGCCTTCGACGCGAGGCCCTTCTCGACCAGGCCCTTCACGCGGTCGAACTCGCGCCCCAGCCGGTCGATGTCGACCTGAATGGTGCTCATCTCGGCGCGCGCCGCTGAATACGCCGCCGCCGACTGCTTCACGTTGGCCTCGAAGCGGCGCCGGTCCAGCTTGGCGAGCACCTGCCCCTTCGCCACGGTGTCACCGACCTTCACCGGCAACGCCGTGAGATCGCCCGACAGGTTGGAGCTGATCTTCACCGTCGTCGCGGCCTCGACCTTGCCCGCCCCGGTGACGGTGCGAACGATGGGCCCCTTCTTCACCTTGCCGAGCTGCACCTCGATCGCCGGCGGCGGTTTGTCGCGCAAGCCCGCCCACGTCATCGCCCCTACGGCAGCCACGATGAGCGCCGCGATGACACCCTTCCACCAGGTCATTGATTGCCTCCGATGGCGCGGTCGAGCGCGGCGCGGGCGGTGGCGACGTCTGCCCTGCCCTGCAGCACCGACAACTGCGCCTGGGTGTATTTGATCTGCGCGTTGCGCACCTCGAGCGAGCTACCTACCCCGGAGGTGAAGCGCTCTTCTTCCAGCTTCGACTGCTCCTGCGCCTGGCTGAGGTTGCGCTCAGAAATGCTCAGCACCTCGACCTCGGTGCTCAACGCCTGCACGGTCTGGCGAATCTCCGCTTCGAGATCGATGAGCGACTGCTTCTGCTGCGCCTGCGCTTGACGGAGATCGAGCTTCGCGCGGTCTTCATTCGCCACGTGCGAGAAGCCGTTGAAGAGATCCCACGAGAGGTTCGCGCCCGCAGACAGCTGGTGTTGCTTCGAGAGGTCGGTGAAGAACGGGTCGGCCGACGGCGCGTTGCGCGTGTACCCGGCGCTGACCGAGAGGCGCGGGAAGTAGTCGGCGCGCGCGACGGTGATCGACGCCTCGGCGGCGCGCACGTTGGCCTGCAGCGACTTGAACAGCGGCCGCTTGTCTTTCGCCTGTTCGATCGACTGCGCCGCGTCGACCGCCGGAGGCGCCTGCGTCATCACCTCGGGCGGCACCGCTTCGATGTCGGCGTCGGGCCGCGCGAGCCACTGCAGCAACGAGAGCCGCGCCTGCACGATGCTCTGCCGTTGGCGAACCACGTTGATCTCGTCGTTGCCCAGGTTCGTCGCGGCGTCGAAGGTCGCGCTGCGCGTACCTCGCCCGGCCTCGTACAGCGCCCTGGCCCGCTCGAGCTGCTCTTTGCTGCGGCTCACCGTCTCGTTGAGCACCTTGAGCGCGAGCTGCGCCTTCACCAGATTGTAGAAGCGGCGCGTCGCCTCGAGCTCGCTGGCGAGCTGCTGCTCTTTCAATTGCCCCTGCGCGGCTTCTTCCAACGAGCCGGTGCGCGAGAGCTGGGTCCACCACCGGCCGCCGTCGTAGAGCAGCTGGTTGACCTGCAACCCGAGGTTGAAGTTGCCGCGCACCAGCGAGTTGTTCACGTCGCGAAAGCCCTGCACCACGTTGCCGGTCGCGTCAGGCAACGAGACGAGCTGCCGCTGCGGGCCGATGAACGCCGCGCCGACGCCGAATGAGAGCGCCACCGTCGGCAGAATCGCGGAGCGCGCCGTCGTCACCTGCGTCTGCGCGCGCTCGAGATCGAGCTGCAAACGAATCGCGTCGAGCTGCTGGCGCGAAGCCTGCCGAACCTCGTCAAGCGTCAACGGCGTGGCCGACAACTGAACGGCAACGAGCAGAGAAAGTGCACTCACGTCAGGGGCCTCCCGGGCCTTGCGGTGGAATGAGCCCCGGCAGGCCCACCATGAACGCCGCGGCAAACAACACGTACAGAAACAGCCCGAAGAGCGCGCCTTTCCACAGGCTCCACTTCGAGGCCGCTGCGAAGCCGAGCCCCATCAACAACGCGGCCCAGATGTTCACCAGATCGATCGCCGCGTACACCCGCATGAGCCCCGGCCCACCTTGCAGCAGCGCCGCCAACGAGCTCGGCACCAACGCCTGCGCGACGGCCGGCGTCATCAGGTCGACGCGCAACGCAGAGATCGCCTCGATGCCGTGGAAGAGCGACACCGGCAGCATGGTGAGCGCCGCGACCGTGAAGAGCTCGCCGAAGAGCGCCTTGCGACCGATGAGCCACGCGGCCACCTTGAGCGCGACCGACAACAGCAACACCAGCAGCGGCATCAACAACAGGCCCTTCGCGACGCCGCCCACCAGCGCCACGCGCTCGGCCTGCTCGATGGCCTCGTTCACCTCGCGCTCGCTGGCCTTCAACAACTCCCCGGTCATCTGCATTTTCGGAATGACGACACGCGAGGCGTCGATTCGTGAGGCGATCAACGCACCGGCCAGCGCCGTGAGAACGGCGAGGAGCACCAACGGCACGAGCCAACGTCGCTGGGCCACCAACTTCGGAATCGCTCCGACAGGGTCAATCAACGCTCGGAGCGGGAGAGTGAGGGCTTCCATTGGCGGTTCCAGCTGCGGGCCCACAACGCACGCGCCCGAAGGTGATTTCACCAACACTCCGGTTTCGCTACGGAAAAACCAGATTCGACACACTTCTACACAACCCGTTGATTTCACGGTTTGCGAGAGGTCTGTGGCGACCTGTAGCAAGAAATTTGAGCCAAGG
>JAMHXF010000074.1:0-3543 GCA_035910535.1 Archangium sp.
TCATTGGTAGATTCAGCTTTCTGCCGCACGCTGGCGGCGGCTAGCAAAACCCCCGTTCAAACCGTGCATGCGGATTTCCCGCACACGGCTTACCGGTGGTCTCTCGTGACGAGGCATTACGCAGCCTCCGGATAGCGGACGGTCCCGCGCAGGCGATGGAGTCCGAGGCCTTCGACGAAGTAGTCGCGCGTCCACTGCCGAGCTCGTCCGGCCTTCAGCTTCGATCCCGCGCGCTTCACGCGGAGAGATCGGAGTCGGCGGTACACGTACGAGTCGAGCTGGTTGAACTTCGCGGCGGCGTTCCCGGTCCTGAAGTACTCGGCCCACCCACGAAGCCTCGGGTTGAGCTGCGCGATCACCTCGCGCAGATCGGCGTGGCATCGAGACCTCGGGGTGAGGAGCTTCACGCGCTGACGCACCTGCTTCATCGCACGCGCGCTCGGCCATCGCTGGAGGAAGTAGACGCGCTTGCGCTCCTTCTCCCAGATGGGACCGCTCATGCGCTTCCGCAGGTGGCAGCCGAGGAAGTCGAAGCCCTCCTTGCCCCAGGAGAGCTCCACCTTTCTCGTCTTGTCCGGGTGCAGCTCGAGCCCGAGACGCGTCATCACGTGCTTCACGCGTCCCTCGGCCTCGTCGACGTCACGCTTCGTCTTGCACATCACGACGAAGTCATCCGCGTAGCGAACCAGCTCGCCCAGATGAGCGCACCGCTTCGTCCACACGTCGTCGAGCACGGCGAGGAAGATGTTCGAGAGCAGCGGCGAGATCACCCCTCCCTGCGGCGTGCCGCTGGTCGGGTTGGTCACCTTGCCTTCGTCCATCACGCTCGCCGTGAGCCACTGCCGCAGCAGCTTGAGCACCCGTCGATCCGAGACGCGTCGCTCGACGAGCTTCATCAGCTTGTCGTGGTCGATGCTCCCGAAGTAGTCGCGGATGTCGGCGTCGAGCACGTGGTTGTACCCCTTCGCGCCGAGCTTCCTCAGCGTCTCGAGAGCATCCGTCGCGCTCCGTTTCGGTCGGAAGCCGTACGAGCACGGACGAAAGTCCGCCTCGAAGATCGGCTCCAGCACGAGCTTCGCCGCCATCTGCACCACCCGGTCTCGGACCGTAGGGATCCCAAGCGGCCGCTTCTTTCCGTCGGCCTTCGGAATGTACCGACGCAGCACCGCGGCCGGTCGGTACGTGCCTGCGCGGAGCACGTCGTGGATCTCTCCGAGGAGATGCTCCACGCCGTACGCCTCGAGCGCCGCGATCGTCTGGGCATCGACGCCCGCGGCTCCCTTGTTCCGCCTCACTCGCTTCCACGCTTCCACGAGGACGTCACGCCTCGCGATGCGGTCGTACAACGCGTGGAACCGACGCTCCGGATGCCGCTTGGCCGCGGCACACAGCCGGCGTTGCAGTTCTCGCACTTTGTCCATCGGCTGTCGCCGATGGGGGTGGTTGGGACCGGACGTGCCGGCCATGCCCTCGCGCTTACCTGCTTCCCCGACACGACCACTGCAGGGGTCTTTCCCTCCCGTCGCGTTGTTCTTCGCGACGTTCGTTCGCACGGCTCTCACCGTGCTCTTCGGTACCGTGACCCCCTCGGACTCCCGCTGCGCAGCGCTCGACTTCGTCGCTGACTTATACGAGCCGCCTTGCCCCGACGAGGGCAACGCAGACGGGTCTCCCGAGTTCCGCGCTTCTCCTTGTACACGTGCTGCACCCCATACCCCGCCAGGGCCGCCCTCGCGCTTCGGATCTCGCTTGGACGGTGTTGCCTTCGCCGTGAAATGAGCGGCTCGGCCCCCGGATTGTTCATCTGTCGAGGCTGCAGGTTTCACTTCATGTTGCGGCCCGCGTACTTGCTCCCCGCTGCACGGCCTACGCCGTGAGACGGGCTCTTGACGCCCCGCTCGGCCGTCGGGATCTCTCCCGCTCGGCTGGGGCCTGCTTCCCGGCGCTCCGACGCTTACCGGTGCGGGTCTCGCACCCGCTGGAGAAGCGCAGCTCGACGATCGATGCTCGCCGCTCCGCGGCTCACCTCGCTCGTCTTCACGGCGCACCATCGGCGAATCCTACACAGGAGCGACGTGGAGGCAGATTTGAACGTGGGCTGCGCGGAAGACGCTGGAGGCCCTGCCCCGGCGCTCCGCTAGCGCGTCTCAGGATGGCCGAGCGAGGTCGCGCACTGCGGCGTCGAACTCGTCGGTCGGTGAGAGCTGGAACGAGTCGCCATTGCGGCTCGTCACGATTTCTTGCATCTCGCCGCGGCGCCACCAGAAGAGCGATGTCGAGATGCCGACCGGGCCGTCGTCGTAGAGCCCATGGGCGAGGCTGATCATCGGCTCGACGGCGTCCATCACCGAACCGTCGCGCATCGGGTGGACGAAGAGCGCCTTTTCGCTGGGACACGCGAGGAGCAAGCCGTGAGGCGGCTCGTCTACATAGTCTCCGGCGAAGAGGAGGTGCGAGGCGGTATAGGGTGACGGGCCGGTGTAGAACGTCGTCCCCACGGGCGTCGACATCGCGCGACCCTCGAGCGGGCCCTCCGCCTGCACGCGATCCATGGCTTCCTCGAAGACCGAGCTCCCGGCGACGCCCCATCGCTCGACGTGCTCCCTCGGGACAGGAACGATCACGCGCGGCTGATCGTAGACCATCGCGGCGAAGAGGCCGCCTGCGACGGCGTACCCAGCCAGCTGACCACCTCTGGACAGGTCGACGGTGCGAAGGTCGTAAAGGCGAATGCGGAGCCGGGCGCGGACGCGCTCGAAGTCGAGCGCGTCGCGCTCGAGCGCGGCCATGTCGTCCTCGGCGAGCAACGCGTCGAAGTGCGCGGTCACCATCTGCGCCCACTCGTCGCGCGCTACGCCTTTGCAGCGGCGAGCGATCGTGTCGAGGTAGAATTCGCCGAGCAAACGGCGATCACGGCGCGCGAGAAGTTGGGTTCCGCGGAGCTCGTAGTCGATGCCGCGTGTGCCGAAATAGGAGCGCAACGCGTCGCCGAACGCCTCTCGCTCCGAGATGTCGAAGACGCGCCGCAAACCCATCAGTTCGTCCCCGCCGAACAACCTGCCGAAGAGCGCCATGAGACCTGTCTAGTCAGCGCGAGGAATGCGCGCGCGCCAAACGACCGGCACCTCGCGCCACGAAGGCGCGCGATGCTGGGCTCCGCCGGCCGAGGTTCACTGGAAGGGTAGAGCTATCTCGACCACGTTCGAGGCTCGGGCCTTGACCGGCAACGCGAACCCCGACGCGAGCTGGGGGATCTGGCCCGCCAGCGCGCGCGATCGCGTGAAGCCCGAGGAGGCGGCCCTGAAGCCCACGACCGCGGAGCAAGCCGAGCTGGACAAGCTGCTCGCTTCGTTCGTGCGCGATCCGAAGCGCTCCTGGTGCGCATGCTTGCGGCCGACGCCGAGGCCGCTCCCTGGCGCGTCTCACCCGTTGCTCGGGCTGCCGCTGATCGCGGCGCTCGACCTCGTCAAGGAGGCGCACGAGGAAGTCGGCGTGTGCGACGTCGTCGTCGGTGGCCTGGCGCGTCCGCACGTCGAGCGGCTG
>JAMHXF010000075.1:0-2676 GCA_035910535.1 Archangium sp.
GGCGTTTCGTGGCGCTCACGTGCGTCGTGGCGTCGCAGCCCCTTGGGTGTCGCCCCGCCGTAGAGCCGCGCACCACTCCAGGCCAGCAACACCTTGCGGCTGCAGCGGACCCGGCAACACCCGTTGCGGCGGAGGTAGCGCCCGAGAACTCGGACGCCGACCTGTCCATCAACGAGCTGGTGGTCATCCCCGCCGGTGAACTGCGCATTCCGCGCATCGTGATCACCAAGATCGCCGCATCGTGATCACCGTGATCGGGCATCGTGATCACGTGTCGGAGCGGAGCGACGAGCAGAGTCGTCAGGAGTGGGCTTGAGCATTCTCCTTTCGGCGAGAGGGCCCCTTCATGGAGACCTTGTGGGCGTTGTGCACGAGGCGGTCGAGCACGGCGTCGGCGATGGTCGGGTGGGCGATGTAGTCGTGCCAGTTTTCGACCGGGAGCTGGCTGGTGACGATGGTGGAGCGGCTGCCGTGGCGGTCCTCTAGGATCTCGAGGATGTCGCGCCGCTGCTGGTCGGTCATGGGCGCGAGACCCCAGTCGTCCAGGATGAGGACGTCGGTCTTCGCGAGGCGAGCGAGCAGCCGCACGTAGCTGCCATCGACGTGCGCGATCGCGAGCTCCTCGAAGAGTCTGGGCACGCGGCGGTACAGCACCCGAAAGCCGAGTCGGCACGCGAGCTGTCCGAGCGCACACCCGAGGTAGCTCTTGCCCACGCCGGTCATGCCCGTGATGAGCACGTTCTGTCGGTCTGCGATCCAGCGCCCCGTGGCGAGCTGTCGCAGCAGTGCCTTGTCCAGCTGCCGACGAGGGGCGTAGTCCACGTCCTCCATGCAGGCGTTCGGGATCCTGAGCTTGGCCTCGCGCATGAGCTTGGCGAGGCGCGTGTTCTCGCGAGAGAGCGCCTCCGCCTCGACAAGCAGCGCGAGCCGCTCGTCGAAGGGCAGCTCACTCATAGAGGGGTCGGTGCGTTGCAAGATCCACGCGGTGGTCATCGCGTAGAGCTTCAGCGCTCGGAGTTTCTCGATCGTGGGTTCGGTCATCATGGCTGTCTCAGGTCCTCGGTTTAGTTCAGGTAGTAGTCCCGGCCGCGCACGTTCGCGTGGTCGATGGGGGTCTCGGTGTCGCCTGCGAGATCGTCGATCGCGACCGCATCCAGGCCATGTCGGAGCACCGATTCGACGCTCCGGTACGAGCGCACGCCGACGCGCATGCAGCGCGCGCACGCTGCCTCCACGCGTGCGTCGCCGTACTTCTTCGCGAGCCGCAAGATCCCGAGACAGGAGCGAAAGCCCTGCTCGGGGTGAGGGCGGTCGGCGAGGATCGCGCTGCAGAGCGCGCTCGTCTCAGGTCCGATTTTCGCGGCCCACGACAGGATCCTCGATGGGGTCCACTCCGCGTGCGCACGGTGCGCGCTCGGCATGTGGTCAGGGATCGTCGACAGTCGATCCTTGCCGTTCCGCGGATGAGCGGCGACACGCCTTTCGCGCAGCAGCACTTCCACTGCGGTGGGCGTGGCGCGGATCCATACCTCCTCGCCCACGTGGCGATACGGCACCGAGTACAGCCGCCCGTCGAACTCGACGTGGTAGTCAATGTTCACCTTGGCCTTCTTCCACTCGGTGATCTCGAAGTGGTCGCGCGGTAGCGGGAGCAGCGTCGCTCGCTCGAACGCCTCGAACATCTCGAGGCGGCTCTTGCCGTAGGTGCGCATGCGCCTGCGGTTCAAGTCGTCGATGCACTCCCGGATGGCGGCGTTGAGCTCGGTGAGCGAATGGAAGACGCGGTTGCGCAAGCGCCCGAGGACCCATCGCTGAACGATCCGCACGGCCCCCTCGACCTTCGCCTTGTCGCGAGGCTTGCGCGCCCGTGCGGGAAGGATGGCGGTGCCGTAGTGCTCGGCCATGTGCTGGTAGCTGCGCTGGATCGTGGGCTCGTAGATGCACGCGCGCGTCACGCCGCTCTTCAGGTTGTCGGGCACCACCGCGCGGCCGACGCCCTGAAAGAACGCGAACGCTCGAACGTGCGACCCCACGAAGTCGTGCACCCGCTGCGTGTGCGTGGCCTCCGCGAACGAGTAGTTGGAGGCACCGAGCACGGCCACGAAGAGCTCGACCTCGCGCACCTCACCCGTGGCTCGATCGACGAGCTGCGGCCTCTTGCCGGAGTAGTCCACGAACACCTTGTCGCCTGCGACGTGGTGCTGCCGCATGGAGAGCTGCCGGCGCTTCAGGAAGGCACGGTAGCGCTCGCAGAACGCCGTGTACTGGAGCCCACCTGGATGCTGCACCAGGTACTCTTGGTGCAGCAGATCCAGCGTCACGCCGGGCCGCACGCGCTCTCGGTGGATCCACGCGCAGTCGGGCTCCACTCGAGGGAACGTCGCCCCAGATCCGTCGTCGGCGTACAGGCGCACTTCGAGGTCAGCCTCGTCGAGCGCGACGACCTCCGCGTAGGTGTTGAGCCCCGCCGATCTGGCGCGCCGCACCACGTTCACCACCGACGCCGGGCTCACGCGTGCGCTCTTGGCCGTTTGGCGGTTCGAGAGCCCCAGCTCCCACTTCGCCCGCAGAATCTCTTTTACGTTTCGCATGACCAGTCGCTCAGTCGCCATCTCGGCCTCCTTCGAGGCCAGTGACTCCCTGCTCGACCTGACGTCGCTCGACTGCCTCGGCGCC
>JAMHXF010000076.1:0-74952 GCA_035910535.1 Archangium sp.
GGTGGCGCGAAGTTCAGCGGTCGTGACGCGAACACGCGCAGCGATGACGCGAAGTCCGCTGGTCGTGACGCAGGTCCTCGCGATGGTGGCGCGAAGTTCGGTGGACGTGACGCGAACACGCGCAGCGATGACGCGAAGTTCAGCGGTCGCGACGCAAGCACGCGTGGTGACGGCGCGAAGTTCGTCGGTCGTGATGCGAGCGGGCGCAGGGATGGCGCGAAGTTCGGCGGCCGTGACGCAGGTCCTCGCGATGGTGGCGCGAAGTTCGGCGGTCGTGACGCAGGTCCTCGCGATGGTGGTGCGACGTTTGGTGGTCGTGACGCGAACACGCGCAGTGATGATGCGAAGTCCGCTGGTCGTGACGGAGGCCCGCGCGGAGGTGCCGCGAAATTCGGCGGCCGTGACGCGGATGCGCGCGGCGGCGCTCCGAAGTTCGGTGGAAACGACGCAGTTGAATCGCGCGGCGGAGAACCGAAGTTCGGTGGACGTGACGCAGTTGAGTCGCGCGGCGGCGCTCCGACGTTCGGTGGAAACGACGCAGCTGAATCGCGCGGCGGCGCACCGAAGTTCGGTGGCCGTGACGCCGTTGAAGCGCGCGGCGGCGCACCGAAGTTCGGCGGCAGTGACGCCGTTGAAGCGCGCGGCGGCGCACCAAAGTCCGGCGGCAACGACGCACGTGGTGACGCTCCAAAACTCGGCGGCACTGAAGCAACCAACGCGCCGAAGTTCGGCGGGCGTGACGCCATCGACGCAGTTCGGTCCGGCCCGGCTGGCGCAGCCGCGCCTCGCAAGTCACGCGGTCGTCGTCCTCAGGTTCGAGTCACTGCCCGCGCGCTCGCGATTGAAGTGCTCGCCCGCGTCGCGGCCACCGACGCGTATTTGAACGTCGTCCTCGACTCGATGCTCGGCGAGTTCTCGCTCAAAGATCCGCGCGACGCGGGCCTCGTGACGGAGCTCTGTTACGGCGCGACCCGTCGCCGCCTCACGCTCGACACCGTGCTGCTCCGCTTCGCGGATCGCGGCCTCGACGCCATCGAAGACCGGGTGCTCGCGGCGCTCCGCCTGGGCGTGTACCAGCTCTTCTTCACGCGCATTCCGCGCCACGCCGCAGTCGGAGAGACCATCGACGCGCTCAAGTTCGTCGGGCTCGAACGCGCCGCCGGTTTCGTGAACGCCATTCTCCGCAAAGCTGCAGCGCTCGAAGAGCTGCCCACGGGCGAAGGCGACGAAATCGACAAGCTCGCCTACGAAACGAGCCACCCCGCCTGGCTCGTGAAGCGGTGGATTCGCCAGTTCGGCCCCGAGCGAGCCCGCTCGATGCTCGCTGGCGACAACGAAGCGCCGAACGTCGTGGTGCGCACCAACACCACCAAGCGCACGCGCGACGAGCTGCTCACCGAGCTGCAAGACGCCGGCGTGGCGTGCCGCGCGACCACGCTCTCGCCGCTCGGCATCGTCTTCGAAGCACCCGGCCACGTCGAAGAGCTCTACGGCTACTCCGAAGGTCTCTGGCAGGTGCAGGACGAAGCCGCGCAGCTGGTGAACGTATTCGGTCAGGTGCCGACGAACGCGCGCGTGCTCGACCTGTGCGCCGCGCCCGGTGGCAAGGCGTGTCACCTCGCGCAGACCAACGAGGTCGTCGCGGTCGACCTGCACGCCAACAAGCTCCCGAAGATCGACGCAGAGTCGAAGCGCCTCGGGCTGCGCGAGAAGCTGACGCTCGTACAGGCCGACGCGACGCAGCCGCTGCCCGAGTCACTCGGCGAGTTCGACGCCGTCGTCATCGACGCGCCGTGCGCGGGCCTCGGCACCCTGCGTCGTCACCCTGAGCTCCGCTACCGCCGCGAAGAAAAAGACATCGCCGAGCTCGCCCACATTCAGCGCGAGATCCTCGAGCAGGGCGCGAACGTGCTGAAGCCCGGCGGCTTGTTGATCTACGCGGTGTGCAGCACCGACACCGTCGAAGGCGCTGATCAGATCGAGATGTTCCTCCGCTCGCACCCGGACTTCACGACGGAGCCGCCGAAGGGCCTGGCGAACTTGCCGACGTGGCAGGGGCACCTGCGCACGCTGCCCGGGCCTGAAGGGCTCGACGGCTTCTTCGCGGCTCGATTGCGCAAGATGTATTGAGCTGAGTGCCGCGGCCTTTCGCGCGTGGCGTGCGTGAATGACCGATCGTATGAGACCAGCATGAAGCTCATCAGCGAGGATGAACTCGACGGGTTGTACGGCACGAAGGCGCGCCTCGCGTCTGGTGGTGACTACGGCTGCATGTGCGTGGTGCTCGAGGGCGACGTCACCGGCGATGGCGCGAAGTTCTGCGACGACGCGCACTTCGGCTCGCTGCAGGAAGAAGGTGACGTGGGCACTGTCGTCGTCACCGGCAACCTCACGCTGCGAGGTGCTGTGTCGCTGTCAGACCGCCTGTTCTGCCTCGTGGTGCTTGGCGACGTGACCGCAGAGACCTTCACCACGTACAAGACCGAGGTGCTCGTCGGCGGCGCGTTGAAAGCGAAGACCGTGGTGGACGTGGACGAGCGCATCACCGTCGAGGACGGTCGCGCGGCGTGAACCTGCTCCCTTGCTCGTGCGGCGCGCAGGTGGCGAACGACGGCGGCGTCGACCACCCCGTGAGCGGCGCTGCGCCGCCGTGTTGGACGCGCTTCGATGCGCTCCTCGCGCGCGCCGAGCAAGACTGCCCGGGGCGTGTCGCGGAGATGAAGGCCGCCTACGTGGTGCAGCACGCTGAGACCGCCAGGCCTGAGGTCGTCGCTGCCGCCCTCGCGCAGTTGGGGCTTGCGCGCCGCACGCGGAAACAGCGCGCGCGCACCATCTTCGATGTCCCCGTTCGTGGCCCGGTGTCCGCGTTCGTGAGTGGCGTGCGCGACTGGCTTGACGCGGTCTCTCGCGAGTGAAGCCCACGGCTGACGTACTCGTGCTGCTCGGCTAAACGCCGTGGGCCATGATTGCCCCGCTCGTCGTCGCGTCGATGCTCGCTGCCAGCCCGGTCGCGAAGAAGCCGTACACGGTTCAAGATCAGGTGACCCTGAAGCGCTTGTCGGGGCTCAAGGTCTCGCCCGACGGCACGAAGGTCGTCTTCTCGCTGCGCGTCACCGACCTCGACGCGAACAAGGGCAAGAGCGACCTCTGGCTCGTCAACACCGACGGCACGGGGCTCACGCAGCTCACCTCGGCTGACGGCAACGAGAGCGACCCTGCCTGGTCTGCCGACTCGAAGCACCTCTTCTTCCTCGCGGCGCGCTCCGGCTCGAACCAGGTCTGGAAGCTCTCGCTGGGCGGCGGTGAAGCCACCCGGCTGACCGATCTCCCGCTCGACGTCGAGGCGTTCAAGCTGACGCCCGACGAAAAGGGGCTCGTCATCGCCGCTGACGTCTTCATCGACTGCGACACGCTCGAGTGCACCGCGAAGCGCCTCGCAGAAAAGAAGAAGAGCACCGCGCAGATCTACGACTCGCTCTTCTTCCGTCACTGGGACACGTGGAAAGACGGCCGTCGCGCGCACCTCTTCTCGATGAAGCTCGGCGGGCCGGTGGTGAACCTGCAGAAGAAGCAGAACGCCGACTCGCCTACCAAGCCCTTCGGTGGCAGCTCCGATTTCGTCGTCAGCCCCGACGGCAAGTCGGTCGTCTACGTCGCGCGCGACGTCGGCCGTGAAGAAGCGTGGAGCACCGACCTCGACCTCTTCACCGTGCCGCTCGACGGCAGCAAGGCGCCGGTGAAGCTGACGACCACCAACCGCGCCACCGACAGCAACCCGGTCTTCTCGCCCGACGGCAAGCAGCTCGCGTACCTCGCCATGAGCCGCCCGAAGTTCGAGGCCGACAAGCAGCGCGTCATCGTGCGTGACATGGCCACCGGCAAAGAGCGCTCCATCGTCGACTCGTGGGACCGCTCGGCCGGCTCGCTCACGTGGAGCGCCGACGGCAAGACGTTGTTCGTCACCGCTGAAGACCTCGGGCAGGGCGCGGTGTTCAGCGTCGACGTCGCGTCGGGCGAGCTCAAGAAGCTCTACGGCAACGGCAACGTGAGCGAGCTCGGCCTCGGCGCGAGCGCACTCGTCGTCGCGCACGACTCACTCAAGTCGAGCTCCGACCTCTTCGCGTTGAGCTTCGACGGGCAGGGCGGGCTCAAGCGGCTGACCGACGTGAACGCCGACGCGTTCGCGCGCTTCGAATTGGGCGAGCCCGAGCAGTTCAGCTTCAAGGGCTGGAACGGCGAGACCGTGTACGGCTACGTCGTGAAGCCCGTCGGCTTCAGCGCCAAGAAGAAGTACCCGCTCGCGTTTCTGATTCACGGCGGCCCGCAGGGCAGCTTCGGCAATCACTGGCACTACCGGTGGAACCCGCAGACCTACGCGGCGCGCGGCTACGTGGCGGTGATGATCGACTTCCACGGGTCGACTGGTTACGGCCAGGCGTTCACCGACTCCATCTCGGGTGACTGGGGCGGCAAGCCGCTGGAGGATCTGCAGAAGGGCCTCGCCGCAGCGCAAGAGAAGTACCCCTTCATCGACAAGAACCGTCAGTGCGCGCTCGGCGCTTCGTACGGCGGCTTCATGATCAACTGGATCGTCGGCAACTGGAGCGAGCCGTGGAAGTGCCTCGTCAACCACGACGGCAACCTCGATGAGCGCATGGCCTACTTCGACACCGAAGAGCTCTGGTTCCCCGAATGGGAGCACGGGGGCACGCCGTGGGAAAACCCGGCCGGCTACTCGAAGCACAACCCGGTGGACCACGTGGCGAAGTGGAAGACGCCCATGCTCGTGGTGCACGGCGGCAAGGACTACCGGGTGGTCGACACGCAGGGCATGTCGACGTTCACCACGCTGCAGCGCAAAGGCATTCCGTCGAAGTTCCTCTACTTCCCCGACGAGAACCACTGGGTGCTCAAGCCGCACAACTCCATCGTGTGGCACGACACGGTGCTGGGCTGGCTTGATCAGTGGGCGAAGTGAAGGGCGAGTACCTGCTGCCGGGGCTCGCGCTGTTCTTCGCGGGCTTCGCCATTCTCTTCGGCCTGCTCGTCAGCGTCGGCGCGATGGCGAAGTCGAAGCAGTTCGCGGCGCTCGGCGGCCTCGCGTCGGGCGCCAACGGCAGCGGGAAGCGCTCGCTCTTCTTCGTCTCGGTGGCGCTGCTCGTCGGCGGTGCGTTGGGCACGTTCGCCGGCGTCGCGTGGAGTGACGTCGAGCGGGCGAAGGCGTGTACGGCGCTCTGTCTCTCACGCGGCAACACCAGCGGGCGCATCGGCCCGGCGACCCAGCCCGCGCCGAAGCACCCGCGGCCCGCCTGTCTGTGTGAAGGCGGCGCTGCGCCGTGGGAGACGTCGGTGGACGCGTTGACGTTCTGATCAGCTCGCGACCTGCGGCAGGTAGTGCGCCACCTGCTTCTTCCACCACGCGTAGTCGTGCTTCGCGTCGGTGCCCCACACGCCCAGGTGCGACGGCACGCCCTTCTTCTTGAGCCACTGACCCAGCTCCACCGTCTCGGGCAGGCAGCGGCCTTCGAACGCGCCGCGCCCCACCACCAACGTCAGGTGCGTGTGCCGCCGCACGCGCTCCAACGCCGCGCCGTCGAGGCCGGGCACGAACGCGAGCGGGTCGTTGAAGTACATCGCGTCGGAATAACCGCCGCCCTTCACGAACTCCGAGCCGCGGTAGCGCCCCGACATGCACAGCGCGCCACGAAACAGCTCGGGGAACTTGAGCGCGAACAACGCCGAGTACATCGCGCCCATGCTGCAGCCCGCGCTCGTCATACGAATGCGCGGTGACCGCGTGTCTTCACGAATGAAGCCCACGAGGTCCTCGGTGATGAAGCGCTCGTATTGCTGGTGGCGATGCATGCGCTCGTCGAGCCGCCCTTCGCCCGAGAACGTCTGCGAGATGTTGCTCTCCGGGCAGTACAGCTTGATGCGGCCCGCGTCGAGCCAGGGCTTGAGCGCGTCGACCATGCCGCTCTGTTGCCACTCATGCGCGACGCCAGCGTTCGAAGGAAAGACGATGACGGGGCGGCCGACGCTCCCGAAACACCAGACGTGGGCACGACGACCGAGGGCGGGGCTCTCCAACAACACGTGACGCGAAGGCATGTCGCGAGACTGTAACGCGCTGCGGCGTCGGCCGCGCTACTCGCGCAGCGCGACCTCGACGGTGAGCCCGTCGAAGGCGACTTCGCACGGGCCCGCGTATTCCTGCTTCGCCTGCTCGAGCAGCGGGCGCGGGTCGACGTCGTGACGCGACGAGAGGTGCGTGAGCACCAACCTCTTCACCTTCGCTTCCGCGCCCACCTTCGCCGCTTCACGGGCCGTCGAGTGCCGCGTCTCGATGGCGCGCGCCTGCTCGTCGTCGCTGAAGGTCGACTCGTGAATGAGCAGGTCGGCGTCGCGCGAGGCCTCGACGAGGTTCTGGCAGGGCCGCGTGTCTCCCGAGATGACGACCTTGCGGCCGGCGCGCTGCGCGCCCAACACCTGCTCGGGTTTCACCACCGTGCCGTCAGCCAGGGTGACGCTCTGGCCCTTCTGCAGCTTTCCGAACTCGGGCCCCGAGGGCACGCCGAGCTTCTTCGCGGCCTCGGCGTCGAAGCGGCCGGGGCGCAGGTCTTCTTCGAGCGCGTAGCCGAGCGCGTTGACGCGGTGGTCGACGCGAATGGCGCGCACGCCGTAGCCCTTGCGCTGCAGAAACTCGCCGCCGCGGAGCTCCTGCACCTCGACGGGGAAGGCGAGGCGGTCGACGCCGAGGTGAATGGCGGCGTCGAGAATCTTCCGCGCAGGAGGCGGCCCGTAGAGCGTCAGCGACTGGGTGCGGCCCCCCATGCCCAGCGTGCGCAGAAAGCCGATGATTCCCAGGTAGTGGTCCGCGTGGAAGTGCGTGAAGAAGACCGCGTCGACCGAGAAGCCGGTGCCGAAGCGAATCATCTGCCGCTGGCTGCCTTCGCCGCAGTCGAACAACAGCAGGTCTCCGTCGGCCTTCACCGCCAGCCCCGACACGTTGCGGTGGAGCGTGGGCATGGCCGCGGAGGTGCCCAGAAACGTCAGCCGCAGAATCGACATGCCCGAGGAGCTCACGACGGGCCGACGCACTACCACACGGAACCCGACGCGCGAGGGGTACGATGCCCAACTTCATGACTCGCACCCTCGCGCTGCTTCGAGGCATCAACGTTGGTGGCAAGCACCTCATCAAGATGACGGCGCTCAAGGCGAGCTTCGAGGCGCTCGGGCTGAAGAACGTCGAGACGTACATTCAGAGCGGCAACGTCGTGTTCTCGGGGCGCGTGACGGCCGCGCGTCTCGAGGCTGCGCTGCACAAGGAATACGGCCACGCCGTGCCGGTGACGTTGCGCACGGCGGCACAGCTGCGCGCGGTCATCGACGGAGCGCCGAAGGGCTTCGGAGCAGCACCGGAGAAGTATCGCTCGATGGTGCTCTTCACGTTCGCGTCACTCACCGTCGAGCAGTTGCTCGCGCAGCTCGAGCTCCGCGAAGGCGTCGACGAAGCGTGGGCGGGGCCTGGCGTCGTGTACCACGCGCGCCTCGAAGCCCGGGCGACGTCGAGCAAGCTGACGAAGCTCATCGCGCTGCCGGTGTACCAGCGCGTCACGCTGCGAAACTGGAACACCACGACGAAGCTCGCCGACCTCGCGATTCACCAACGCAAGACGTTGGCCTGACCGCGGCCGAGCGCGTTGGCGTGCATCGCGTCGATGCGCTTGTTTGTCGCGGGCCTCCGCTTCGTCGCGCGGCTTCAGGAACGTGATGCCAGCGCGAACTCGAGGCCGGCCCGTACGGCCACGGCCTGCGCTTCGTTGCACTGCTCCGGCGTGGCGCGCGGGCTGTCGGGGTAGACCTCGGTCGTGGTCGTGAACGTCGCGCCGGTGAGGCTCGCGCACAGGCCCAACGACTTCACCGGGTACTCGATGACGCCGCGGCTCAGCGTCGGCGCGCCGATGAGGTGGCCCTTCGCGTCGGGCTCCGCGATGTGCGTCACGCGCGCGACCGCGTCGATGATGGCCTTCTGAAAACCAAGCTGCCGATTTTCAGAGTCGTCGACCAGGTAGAACCCGTCGGGGATCACGTCGGGCTCGTACTTCTTGCCGTCGCGCGCGGCGAGCGACGGGCGAAACACCGTTTCATCCGTGTCGGTCGTCTCGTGCAGGTCGATGTGCATCAGGAACCTGCTGCGGTACGGCGCGATGAAGGCCAGCAGGTGCTTCGCTTCGCCGGTCGTGCCGTCGCCCTTGAACGAGCGGTTCGGGTCGAGCGCGTCGGGGTTCCAGCGGTGAATGCGCTCGTAGCCCCACGGGCTGACGCACGGCGCCACGAGCAGGTTCGCCTTGCCCGCGAAGGCCGCCGCTTCACGCTGCGCGAACAACAGCGCGCCGTGCACGCCGCTGGTCTCGTAGCCGTGCACGCCGCCCGTCACCATCGCCAGCGGCAGTGCGTCGTTCCACGCGCGGCTCTTCAAGACGAACAGCGGGTAGTGGCCGTCTTCGCCGTAGTCGAGCGTGCCGTAGTTGATGACCTCGAAGTCGCGCTCCAGGCGCTTCACCGTCGAGACCACTTCGTCTGAATAGCTGCGCAGCTTCTTCTGCAGCGCGCGCCACTGAACTTTTTCCTGCGCGCCCCACGGAACACCGGGAGCGCCGAACGAGAACGTCAACTCACTGCTCATGACGCCAACCTCTACAACGAAACGGCCGCCTCCGTTTCCAGAGGCGGCCGCCTGAATTCACGAAACCGACAATGACTCAGCGCAGCGCGATGAGGCCGGCGACCAGCAAGCTGACGACCGACATCACCTTGATGAGGATCGCGATGCCGGGGCCCGAGGTGTCCTTGAACGGGTCGCCGACCATGTCGCCGACCACCGCGTTCTTGTGCACGTCAGAGCCCTTCTTGTGGCCGGGCAGCTTGCCCTTCTCGATGTACTTCTTGGCGTTGTCCCAGGCGCCACCGGCGTTCGCCATGTAGAGCGACATGGTGGCGCCGACGGCGAGCGCGCCCACGAGCAGGCCCGCGAGCGCCGCAGGGCCGAGCAGGAAGCCGATGACCGGCGGCACCACGACGGCCACGAGGCTGGGGAGGATCATCTCGAGCAGCGCGGCCTTGGTGGCGATGTCGACGATCTTCGTGGGCTCCGGCTCGGCCTTGAGCTCGATGAGGCCGGGGATTTCGCGGAACTGACGGCGGATCTCCTCGACGATGGCGCCCGCGGCCTTACCGACGGCGAGCATGGTCGACGCGCCGACGATGAAGGGCAGCATGGAGCCCAGCAGAATGCCGATGAGCACCTTCGCGTCGGTGATGAGCAGCTGCATGTCGCCCAGGCCCGCAGCGGTGCGCGCGTGGTTCACTTCCATGTTGAAGGCCGCGAACAGCGCGATGACCGTCAACGTCGCCGAGCCGATGGCGAAGCCCTTGCCGATGGCCGCCGTGGTGTTGCCGACGGCGTCGAGCTCGTCGGTGATGGCGCGAACCTCAGGGCCCAGGCCCGACATTTCCGAGATGCCGCCGGCGTTGTCTGAAATGGGGCCGTACGCGTCGACCGTCATCACGACCGCGGTGCCGCCCAGCATGCCGACGGCCGCGAGCGCGATGCCGTAGAGGCCGAGGTACGCGTCGGCGACGTAGGCCACGCCGGCGATGACCAGCATCGGCACGGCGACCGATTCCATACCGACGGCGAGGCCACGAATGAGGTTGGTGCCAGCGCCCGTCACCGACGCCTCGGCGATGCGCGCGACCGGCGTCGACGACGTGTAGTAGTCGGTGACGAGGCCGATGATGGCGCCGCCGAAAGCGCCCGCCGCCAGCGCGATGGTGACGCCCTGGGTGATGCCGAAGATGGGCATCAAGATGGCCGAGACGCCGGTGAGGATGACGGGCGGCACGATGAGGCCCAGGCGCAGCACGGTGGCCGGGTTCATGGCCTTGAGCGCGCGCGAAATGAAGATGGTGATGAGCGAGACCACGACGCCGAGCGCCGAGAGCACCAGCGGCACCACGATGCCGGCCGCGCGGTTGGCCGCCGTGTCGCCTCCGGCCATGAGCGCGGGGATGCCGGCGATGGGCGCGGTGAGCGCGATGGCCATGGCCGAGACGATGGCGGCGATCATCGACTCGTAGATGTCGGCGCCCATGCCCGCGACGTCGCCCACGTTGTCACCGACGTTGTCGGCGATGACGCCCGGGTTGCGCGGGTCGTCTTCGGGGATGTTCTCGATGACCTTGCCGGCGATGTCGGAGCCGACGTCAGCGGCCTTGGTGTAGATGCCGCCGCCGATGCGCGCGAAGAGCGCGATGGACGACGCGCCGACCGCGAACGCATGGATGATGTGGGCGAAGTGCGCGTCGTCTTTGAAGAGCATGTACAGCGCGCCGATGCCGAGCATGCCGAGGCCGGCGACCGCCAGGCCCATGACCGCGCCACCGTCGAGCGCCACCAGGAACGCGTTGGGCTTGTTGCCGTCACGCGCTGACTGCGAGGTGCGCACGTTGGCGTACGTCGCGGCCTTCATGCCGATGAAGCCGGCCAGCAGCGAGAGGAACGCGCCGAGCACGAAGCACGCGGCGGGCAGCCAACCCAGGTTGAAGCCGACCAGCACCGCGACCACCGCGCAGAACGCCGCGAGCACCTTGTACTGGCGGGTGAGGAACGCCATGGCCCCTTCGCGGATGTAGCCCGCGATGCGGTTCATGGTTTCGTTGCCCGCGGGGAGGCCCTTCACGCGGAAGAAGAAGAAGGCTGAGAACAGCATGGCCACGGCGCCGATGACGATTGGCGCGATGGTCCAGAACTGCGACTGAATCGAGTTGAATTCCATGTCTGAAGACCCTGGGAACGAGCGAAGCGCCCGGAATACCGGGGCTGGTATGAGTCATTTCCCTTTCATCAGGGAGCGGCGCGCGCTTAGCACACGCGACTTCACTCGCAACGGTTTCGGGCCGTTCATCGCTGCGCGTGGCATCATCGGGGTAGCGCCATGAGTTCCGACGTTCGCGTGTTGATCATCGACCCCGACACTGCGGGCGCCCAGAAGCTCGGGTTGTCGTTGGACGGCGCCGGTTTCCCCGTGACGTGGTGCAGCTTCGCGCCGTCTGACGTGGGCGAAGCAGTGCGCGACTTTCGGCCCACGGTGTTGCTGGTCCGCGCCGAGCTGTCGTCTCCACAGGTCGCCACGTTGCTGGCGCGCGTCGAAGCCAAGTCGTTGCCGGTGGTGTTGCTGGCCCGCGACGTGGCTGACCAACGCTTCGCGAAGGTGATGCGCACCGGCGTGGTCGAGGTCATGCAAGAGCCGTTCAGCGCGCGCACGCACGTGGCCCGGCTGCGCGAGGTCATGAATGATCTGCCGCAGCGCGAAGGCGAGCTGACGGGGCGCGGCGCGAGAGACCTCAACGACGTGCTGGGTCACCTCATGCGCACGCGGCGCACCGGCGGGCTGCTGGTCGGTGAAGACGGGCGCGCGTTCTTCGTGCGCGGCACGCTCAAGGCGGCGCGGTTTCGTGACCTGACGATGCAGGGGGCGTTGGCGGCGATGGCGCGTGAGACGTCAGCGTGGTCGTTCAGCGAAGGCGCTGACGGTACGTCGGCGGTCGTCGACTTCATGGGCGAAGAGTCAGAAATGGAGCTCGAGCCGACCTCCATGGCTGCTCCGGCGGTCGCCCCGGTGCCGGCCCCGACCCCCTTCACGCCGCCAGCGGTTCACGTCGCGACGCCGGCTGTTTCGCCGCCCGGCACCGACCCTGACGCGGGCCGCACGCCGATTCTCTTCGTCGACGATGACGCAGCGGTGGTGCAGTTGCTCTCGAGCTACTTCGCGAAGAAGGGCTACCCCGTGGCCACCGCGCAAGACGGCCTCGAGGCGATGCAGCTCATCAGCACGCGCGCGTTCGAAATGGTCATCGCCGACCTGAACATGCCGCGCCTCGATGGCTGGGGCTTCTTGCGCATGGTGCGGGAAGACCTGCGCACGCACGAAACGCCGATGGCGTTGTTCTCGGCGCAAGACAACTACCGCGAGTCGCTGCGGCTGCTGCACGCCGGCGCGCAGGCGTACTTCCCCAAGACGCTGCGCATGGCCGCGCTCGAGATTCAGGTCAAAGAGCTGTGCGAGCCGCGCCGTCGCTTCACGCGGCTCATCGCCACGGAGGGCGGCATCGAGTTCGACTTCGGCAAGCTGGGGCCCCAGTGGGTGCTCAAGGCGCTGACGATTGCCGGGTACTCGGGGCAGGTCGACGCGCGCGACGAGTGGGCCAACTGGCGCATGTGGTTCGAGAACGGCCGCCTCGTGCAGTGCACGGCGCGCATGAGCACGTCGGTGCTGTCGGGCGACCGCGCGGTGGCGAGCTTCATCACTTCGCGGCGCGCAGAGGGCGGCTTGAGCCACGGCACGCCCGCGCCCGACGAAGGCTTCATGGGCCAGAGCACCGCCGCCACGCTGTCGCGACTGGTGCCGTGGCTGGCCGACGAGCAGAAGCGCGCGGCCGAGAGTCAGCTGTCGCGCGCGCGCGCGTTGGAGGTGAATGACGAGCTGTACCGGTTGTTCCTCACCGTGGGCCCGCCGGCGTGGCAGCCGATGGTGCGCCTGTTGTGCGAGCAGAAGCTGACGCCGGCGCAGGTCATCGCGCGGCTGCAGGTCACGCCGATGGAGGTCGCGGCCGTGGTCAAAGAGCTGCTGCGTCGCGGTGTGGCCTCACTCGCGGGCTGAGCCGCGGCGCGTTGGAGACACCGCTGTGTGGCTCGGGCCACGTCGCTGATCAGCGTTCTCTCTGAACGGGCTGTGGCATTTCGAATGCACAGGCTCGACGGCACCCATGAACCTGCTCCCGAAGCGCCTCGTCGTGTCGCTGTTCGTCTCCTCTCTGCCCGCGTTCGCGCAAGGCCCCGCGCTCACCGCCGCGGCGGCGTCGCTCCAGTCGGCGCAGCAGCACTTCGCGCAGTGCAAGAACGGCAAGCTGCAGCACGAGTTCGGGCCGTCGCTCAAGCGCCTCGAGGCGTCGCGGCGCTCACTCGAGAAGGGCCGCCGCGAAACCGAATCGGCGCGGCGTTCGCTCGAGACCATTCGCCGGCGCATCGAAGCCGGTCACGACGTGAAGGAGGGCCGCTACGTCGACGCGCTCGCCAGTCGCTACACGGCGCCCATGCAGTCGCTCACGCCGCTCCTGCAGGCCTACGTGTCGGGCATCAACAGCTACTCGTCGGTCATGGAGCGCTACGCCACGTTCTGCGCGCAGCCCGGCATCACCACCGCCTCGGCGCGCACCTTCGTCTCGTCGCTCGAGTCAGACATCTCGGCGCTCGACACAGCCTCGAAGACGCTCGTGGTCGACGCGGCGAAGGTCGCCTCGAGCGACGTCGCCGCGCGTTGATCACCGTACGACGCGCATCACCACGCGCCAGCGTGTCTCCGGAGCGCACCGCTCCTGCCAGGTGATGAAGAGCCGGTCGTCGACCATCGCCATGCGGGGCCAGGCGCCCTCACATGCGAGGTCGACGTTGAGCGCCTGCGGGTAGGGCCCCGGGCCTGCGCGCGGCGGGCCGGGGTACGTCGTCGAGCTCTGCGCGCCGCCGCTCAGCCCCGAGTAGCTGATGGTCGAGAGCAGAATCTGGCCGTTCTCGGCCCTCACGCCGAGCGTCGTCTGGCCGCGCGCGACCCAGTCGAAGCCGACGATGGGCACGTTCGCGTTCCCGCTCCAGATGCGATCTGCCACGAAGGGGTTGTTGAACTCATTCACCGTGTCGAACACCCGGTACATGCCCACAGCGCCGTTGGGCCGTGAGTAGAAGATCATGAAGACCGTCGGGCTCCAGTTCACGAACCCTCCGCTGATGTCGCGCATCGCCGGCGCGGCGCTCAGCTGGGTCGGCGTCGGGTAGTTGTACCAGGCCGCCACGTTGGGGTTGACCGCAGGGTTGACGCCGTAGGTCCACGCGGTGAGCGTGCGAGACGGGCCGACGAGCGCGAAGACCTGAAACTCGTTGCCGCTCAGCTCTTCGACGCTCGAGAGCCCCGTCGCGATGCGGGCGCCGCGCTGCCACTGCCGCGTGGGCGGGTCCCAGCGCCAGCGATCGATCGCGCCGCCGTCGAACTCCACGGCGTCGAGCTGCGTGACGCCTCCGTAGCGCGAGAGCACCGGCTGCCCGGGTGGAAACATCGGGCCCTGGAGCCCGCCGTCAGGCAGGCGCTCGAGCAGCGCCACGCCGCTGTCGGAGTTGAATGACGTGAACAGCGAGTCGCCCGCCGACCACGCGCGCCGCGTCGCCACCTGGCCGCCGGTGACCCACGGCATCGCGTACGGCGTCTCGGTGAGCGGGCAGGGCGTGACACAGCCCGCGTCGGCGACCCTCGCGTCGATGGCGAAGCGGTACACGGTGCCGGGCGCCGAGGCGAGCAGCTCCACGCCGGGCGCGCGCGGCAGCGGCGTGCCGGCCAGCTCGTAGGTGCCTTCAGGCGCCTGGCTGAGCGACGGGAGCACGGGGCGCGGGTCATCGAAGAGCGTCGACGACACGAACGGGCCTTCCCACACCACGCGACCGACGACGCCGCCCACGTTGACGGCGCTCATCGAGCGGGCCGGGGTGCCGCGATCGCTGCCGCTCACGGTGAAGCTCCCGCAGCTCCCCGGGTCGAGGATGAGGTTGGGGACGCCCCACGAGCCGATCGGCAGGAGCGGCCCGCTCTGCCCGCTGCCGCCGAAGCACCCGCCGGCGTTCGCACTGGCGGTGCTCATCGGCTCGCTGAAGCGCACTGAACGACCCCAGGGCCCGACGCTGAGCTCTTCAAGGGACACGAACGTGGGCGGGCGCGCGTCGTTGAAGATGATGATGGTCATCGCGCTCTGCGTCGTCGGTTGCAGCGGCGCGGCCGCGGTCGCGACCACGGTGCAGGTGACGGTGAAGGACGGGCCCGTGACGACAGGCGCGATGAACGAAGGCGTCAGCGTGTTGGCGCCGACGAGCGCGGTTGAGGGCGTGCACGACCACGAGACGCTCGGCGTCGGTGTCCCCGCGGGCAGCGTGAAGGTGGCGGCGAGGTTCACCGTGGGCGGCGCGGCGCCGACGTCGACCGCGGCCACGGGCGTGATGACCACCGACCACGAGGAAGAGGTGGGCGCGCGCACCGTGAAGTCGCGCGCGAAGGTCGACGAGGGCACTCCGACGGCGTTGGTGACCTGCAGCTCGACGCGCGTGAGGAGGTCGCTGTCGCCCACCATCACCGGCGGGAAGGTGACCTGCGCGAGCGGGCCTCCGTCGGCCACGAGCGTACCCGTAGAGCCCGAGCCCAGGCGCCAGTCGTGGTTGATCAACACCAGCCCACCGTCGTCGAAGGACGTCGACTGCAGCGCGATGGTCTGACCTCCGAACACCAGCCCACCATCGGGCACGAAGCGCGCGACCGGCACGCTGCTGACGATGACGCGCGTGGTCGCCGTGTTGGTGCTGACGACGCCGTTGCGATCGCTGACCTCGAGCGCGAACTCGAGCTGCGTCGCCGTCGTCGGCGCGGTGAACGTCGGGCGGTGCGCGGTGACCGAGTCGTTGGCGCTGAGCGTCACCGTCGGGCCGGTGAGCTGCGTCCACCGGTAGCGGAGCGGAAAGTCGCCCACGCTGCGGGAGCCGTCGAGCGTCGCCACGGCGCTTCGCGCGACGATCAGCGTGGGGTCAACCACGGCGATGGGCCCGGCGCCCGCGTCGATGCCGGCGTCGGGCGTTCCAGAATCGGGCGTTCCAGCGTCAGGGGTTCCAGCGTCGGGAACTCCCGCGTCAGGTGTTCCTGAATCGGCCGTGCCTGCGTCGGGCGCTCCCGCGTCGACCTCGCCCGCGTCGGGAATCGTGGGCCCGCCGTCGAGCGACACGGCGCCGCCACCCGCGCTCAGGTGCAGCACGCCGAGGTCGTTGACGCCCGGCGCGACCAGCACGTTGTCGAGCCGCAGCGGCAGGAGCCCCGTGCGCGCGAGCGACACCGGGTAGAGCCCGGTGGGCAACGTCTCGAGCGCGAAGGTGCCTTCTGCCGAGCTCTGCGCCTGGCTCTCGACGCCGTTCGACGCGGCCCGCACCTGCACGGCGGCGACGGGCGTGCCGTCTTCGCGGTTGGTGACGGTGCCGATGAGGCGCCCGATGGGGCTCGCGCCGGGGTCTGCTTCGAGCTCCACGTCGGCGACGCGCACTTCCTGGCCCGCGCCCACTGAGAGCGCGAGCGCCACGGGCCGGTAGCCCTGCGTGAAGAAGCTGAGCACCAGATTTCCTTCGGGGGCGCCGCGCACCTCGAAGCTGCCGTCGTCGCCAGACCAGCTCAGCTGCGGCAACTGCGGAAGAAACACGCTGATGCCTCCGTGGCCGGTGGGGAGCGTGTTGCGGTCGCCGCGGCGAACCCTGCCGACGATGGTGGCGTTGCGGCTCAAGACGACCTGGCCCAGGTTCACGTCGCGCCCGAAGCCCGCGGAGACCGCCTCGAGCCCCATCACGCGCGACTGATCAATCGCGCCGTCGCCGTCGGCATCGAGCGCGAACAGCAGCCGCCCGCGCGTCTCGGTGATGCCGCTGAGCCGCACGTTGCCGTCGGCGTCGACGGTCGCGGTCTGTGAAGTGCCCACGAGCGTGAGCGTGGCGCCCACGGCGGGCTCCACTTCTGCGCGGCCGGCGCGCGCCGTCATCACCGTGGCGCGCACCGTTCCCGGCCCGAGTATTGGAGCCGGAGGGACCGTCGTATCGAGACAGGACGACAACAGCGCCAACCCCACCAGTGGCAGCCATCGAGCGAGCATGCGACTGCATAGCCCGCTGGCCTTCGTGAAGAAACGTGCGGCGCTTTCATCGTGCGCGGGTGCGGGTGTAAGGCGGTGCTGCCGTGGCTGACGACGACTCGAAGCTCTCTACCGGCCGGTTCGCGCGTCTCGCGAAGCTGGCCACGATGTCCGCGAAGCTCTCGACGGAGGTGGTCTCGCGCGGGGTCAAGCGCTTCACCAACAAAGACGAGCCGACGTCCATCTTCAGCGCCGGCGCCGCCGAGAAGCTCGTCGCGACGTTGGGCGACCTGAAGGGCCTGGCCATGAAAATGGGCCAGCAAATGAGCATGGACCCCGACCTGCTCACGCCCGAGGTCCGCGCCGTCATTTCGCGGCTGCAGAACCAGGCGCCGCCCATGCCCTACGCGCAGGTGCGTGAGGTCATCATCGGGCAGCTGGGCAAGCCGCCCGAAGAGGCCTGGGCGGAGTTCAGCGAGCAGCCGCTCGCGGCGGCGTCATTGGGTCAGGTGCACGTCGCGCGCATGCACGACGGGCAGCGCGTGGCGGTGAAGATTCAGTACCCCGACATCGCCACCGCGTTGAAGGCCGACCTCGAGAACCTCTCGACGATGGTGAGCGTCGTCGCCACCACCACGCGGCTCTCGCAGGGCAAGGCGTACTTCGCCGAGCTGCGCGAGAGCATGATGGACGAGCTCGACTACCGGCAGGAGGCCGCGCGCGCCGCGGTCTTCGCGAAGGCCTCGGCGGCGCTGCCCGACCTCGTGGTGCCGAAGACGTACGCCACGCACACCGCCGAAAAAGTGCTGACGCTCGAGCTGCTCGAAGGGCAGACCTTCAAGGAGTTCCTCAACGACCACGGCGCCGACGCCTCGAATGACGAGAAGTTCCGCGTGGCGCGGCTGTTGACGCGCGCCATCTGGGCGCCGTTTCTGCTGAGCGGCGCCATTCACGCCGACCCACACCCCGGCAACTTCATCCTGATGAAAGACGGCCGCGTGGGCGTGCTCGACTTCGGCGCCATCAAGGAGCTCTCTCCGCGCTGGGTCGACGTGAACCGCCGCCTCTTTGCGCACGTGGTGCGCGACGAGCCGATGGACGTCATCAAGCTGTCTGAAGAGTGCGGCTTCGTGTTCGACGACGGCGAAGCGTCGCGCGACTTCGTCGAGTCAATCATCCACATCGCCACGCGGCCGTTGCACACGCACGACTTCGACTTCGGCACGGCGGCCATCAGCCGTGATCTGCGCAACCTCGTGATGAAGAACCCGCTGCGCATCGGCGGCATCAAGCCCCCGAAAGAATCGGTGCAGTTCTACCGGGCCGTCGGCGGGCTCTCGCAGAACCTCGAGAACCTCGGCGCGCGCGGTGACTACAAGGGCGTGTACGGCGAGATGCTCGAGCTGGCTACTCGTCGCGGTTGACGCGCAGTTCGCCTCGCCAGCCACGCCACGAGATGATGATGAACACCATCGCCGCCATGGCCGCGGCGCCGAAGAGCGCGGGCTCGAGCCCCGGCACCATGACGGCCCCGGCGAGCCCCAGCAGCAGCAGCCCGCAAGCACCGTAGAAGCCCCAGTGCAGCGTCATGCCGCCGACGGTGGTGATGGTCGCGGCCAGCAGAAAGTTGTTCAGCACCGTCTGCCGGTCATCGAGGCCCAGCAGCACGCCCAGCACGCGCTGCACCAGCAGCGAAGACACGGCCGCGCCGGCGATGCCCACCAGCCGCCGGTTGAGCCGCGTCGACAGCAACGAGCGCCGCCCCACGAAGAGCCCCAAGGCGAAGAGGAGCTGCACCACCGCCAGCAGCGACGTCAGGGTCCACCGGCCGAGCTTCGCGCGCAGCTCGGGGAAGACGAACGGCGCGGTCACGACCGCGAGAATCGACATCACCAGCGCGACGAACAGCATCACGCGCTGCCGCTGCGCCACGCGGGGGTCCATCTCGTTGCTCAGGTGCTGCACGCGCGCCACGTTGCGGCGCTCATCGGAGACCCGGCGCTCAAGCTGCGTGAGCTGGGCGTGCAGCGCCGGCGGCACCTGCTCGAGCTCGCTGAGCAGCGCGCGCGCCGCGGCCAGGTTGCCGCGCTCCAGCTCGTAGCGCGCGGTGGCCTCGATGCAGTCCGCCAGGCCGCGCCGGGCGACGTCGTTGTCGGGCCACTCCCGCAGCGCCTGCGTGAAGCCGAAGCGACATTCCGAGAGCAGCGGGTACACCGCGTCGGCGTCGGTGGTGCCCAGCGTGGCCTTGAGCTGCGTGAGGCGCTCCGTCGCGGCCTGCGCCAGCTGCACCGAGCCGCGGTGCCGCAGGAAGCCGCCGAGCGCCTCGCGAAAATCGAGCGCCGACGGGTAGCGCGCCGCCTTGTCGAAGGCCATCGCCCGGCCGCAGATGGCGACGAGCTCGGCGGGCGCGCTCGGAGGAGGCGGCGGAGGCTTGCAGCGCCACGCGGTCTCCAGCACCGAGCGCAGGTCAGGGCCCTGCCACGGCGGCTGGCCGGTGAGAATTTCGTACAGCGTGGCGCCGAGCAGAAAGACGTCGGTGCGCTCGTCCATCTGCGCGTCGTCGCCGGTCACCATTTCAGGCGCGAGGTACACGGGGCTGCCGACCAGCGTCGGCTTGCGCACTTCGCCTGCGCGCGGCTTGCGCGTGGCGATGCCCCAGTCGGCCACGTACACCTCGCCGAACTCGCCGATGAGCACGTTGGTGGGCTTGATGTCGCGGTGGAGCACGCCTTTGCGATGCGCGAAGGCGATGGCGTTGCAGACCTGCCGCAGAATCTCGACGTGGGTGTCGACGCGCTCGGCGCCGGGGCTGGCGATGCGGTTCCACGCGGGGTCTTCGGCGTGGCGAATGAGCATGCTCCACGACACGCCGTCGACGCGCTTCATCACCAGCGCGGGGTGCCCTGCGGTGTCGCTGGCGAGCGAATAGACGGGGATGACGCCGGGGTGCTCGAGCGCGCCGGTCATCTGCGCTTCGTGCATGAGCGCGGTGACGGTGCCGAGGCTCGCTTCGTTGCGTGGCACCTTCACGGCCACGTCGCGGCTCAGCGAGGCCTGGTGCGCGAGCAGCACGCGGCCCATGCCGCCTTCGCCCAGAATGCCGGTGACCTGCAGCTCGTTGCTGGGCACGCCGGTCGCGCCGTTGTCCATCATGGGTGGCGTCAGCGTGATGCGCGGCAGGTCGACGCGCTCCGTGGCGCTCGCCTCGATGCCGCCCGCACCGCGCATGGTGGCGTCCTGCCAGTCGCCGCGGCGCGTGGCGTCGAGCGATTCGGCGGTGCCCGCGTCGGCCGGCAGCTCGTCGAGGCCGAGGTCATTCCAGAGGCGATCCAGCGTGGTGCTGCTCATTTGAAGTTCCCCATAGCGGCAGCCAGTGGGGCAAAACCAGAGCCGTGAATTGCCCCGCGTGCGGTTACTACAACCCATTGGGAGCGCAGACGTGCTTCCACTGCTCGCTCGCGTTGCCGGTGCCCGCTGCGGGAGACGCGCGTTGCGCCCGCCACGCCGAAGTGCAGGCTACCGGCGCGTGTTCCCGCTGCGGAACGTTCGGCTGCGGCCAGTGCCTGACGTCGCAGGGCACCGACTGGTTGTGCCCGGCGTGCGTCGAACGTTCGGGCGTGCTGCCGTGGGACGAGCGCGAGACCATCGGGTTGTGGCGTGCATGGTGGCGCACGTCGCTCAAGCTGATTGCCGCGCCGATTCAGACGCTGTCGACCGCGCAGCCCGAGGCCTCGCTGAGCAGCTCCGCGCTGTACGTGACGCTCTCGAGCCTGTTCGGCTTCGGCGCGACGTTCCTGCTCTACGGCGTGGGCTTCGCCGTGGCCATCGCGTTCGTGCCTGACAAGACCGACGCGGGGCTCTTCGTGGGGCTCTACCTCGGGTGCGTCGTCTTCCTGTTGGTCTCTCAGGTGGGCGGGCTCTTCGTGGTGGCGGGGGTCGATCATCTCGGGCTGCTGCTCTTCGGGGCGGGGCCGAGGTCGTACGCGGTGACTGCGCGGGCCTACGCGCTGTCGACGGCGCCGTACCTCGTGGGGCTGTTGCCGCTGTGTGGGTTCTACGTGTTCCCGCTCTGGTCGTTGGTGCTGCGGGTGCTTGCCAACATTCACCTGCATCGCACGACACCCGGCAGGGCCACGCTGGCGGTCATCGCGCCGACGTTGATCATCTTTTTTGTGCTCGCCGGGCTCTACGTCGCGTTCATCGCGCTCGCGGCGAGCATCGGGCGCTGATATCTCTGGCGCCCCATGTCCAACGACGTGAATGCCCTGGTGGAAGACATCGCCGAGCGCGTGAAGCGACGCCTCGATGCGCACAAGGCCGGCACTGAAGCGCCGTGTACGACGGCTCCGTCGAAGCCCGGCGCGAAGGCCGAGGTCGACTGTGCGCCGTCGTGTTTCGAGTGCGCCAACCACGACACCTGCGGCACGTCGATTGCCGTGCGCACCGGTCTGACGTCGCGCGTGTCGCCCGACAAGCTGCGCACCAGCAAAGACATCGCGCAGTACATCGACCACACGTTGCTCAAGCCTGAAGCGACGCGTGAAGAGGTGCTCAAGCTCTGCGAAGAGGCCAGGAAGTACGGCTTCGCGACGGTGTGCGTGAACTCCATCAACGTGGGCACGGCGGCGCGCGCGCTGCACGGCAGCAACGTGTTGGCCATCGCCGTCGTCGGCTTCCCGCTCGGCGCCGGTATTCCCTCGGCCAAGGCCTTCGAGACGCGTGAGGCGGTGCGCTGCGGCGCGCGTGAAATCGACACCGTCATCAACATCGGCGCGCTGCGCGCGAAAGACTACGCGCTGGTCCAGAAAGACATCGAAGCCGTCGTGAACGCGGCGAAGCCGTGGCCGGTGAAGGTGATCCTCGAGACCTCGCAGCTCAAGGAAGACGAGAAGATCATCGGCTGTGCGTTGTCGAAGGCGGCAGGCGCGGCCTTCGTGAAGACCTCCACCGGCTTCGCGCAAGGCGGCGCGACGGCGGAAGACGTGACGCTCATGCGGCGCATCGTCGGTGACGACGTCGGCGTGAAGGCCTCGGGCGGCGTGCGCTCGACCGAAGACGCGATGAAGATGATCGCCGCAGGCGCCAACCGCATCGGCGCGTCGGCCAGCATCGCCATCGTCACGGGCGCCAAGTCGAACTCGAAGTACTGAGCTTTAAGGTCGCTTAAGGAGGCCGTCGCTGGCCTCGTTGCGAACATGAGCGGCATGCGCCCGCTCTTCTTCGCTCTCGTCTTCTCGTGCTTCGCCGGCTGCAACCCCGACCCCACGAGCCCTGACGGCTCCGTACCGCTCGGCGACGGTGGCACCACCACCATCACCTCGCCGTGGACGGAGCGCGCGCACACCTGCCCGGGCATCAACCGCGTCGACGCGCTGCAGGTCGACGACGACGGCACCTTCTGGGTCGGCTGTGGCTCGGGCACCGAAGGCACCGGGTTGTACCGCAGCGCCGACCAGGGCTCGTCGTGGAGCCAGCCGGTGGCGTCGCTCTCTGCGCTGCGAGTCAACTCCATCACGCGCGGGCCCGACGGCGCGCTGTACGTGGCGGGCACCGGCTCGAACGTGATGGCCGTACGCGTCGACACCGCCGCGACGCCGATGACGGCGACCGACTACCTCACGCCCGTCAACACCGTGGGTCGTCAGTACGTGGTGGGCCAGCTGCGGCTGCGCGCTGATGGCTCGGCGTTGGCTGAAGCGCTCAACGGCACGCAGCTGCTCTTCAGGCCGGTGGGCGCCACGGGCGCGTCAGCGTCGAATTGGACTGATGCGGCCGCGTCGCTGACGCCCGAGCGGCAGATGCTCGACCTGACGGTGGTTGAAGACCGCTTCGTGGGCGTGGGCTCGACCATCGCCGCGCCGCCGGTGGTGTTTTTGCCCGCGCGCGGCGCCGCGGCAGCGCCGTTCGCGTTCGAGCAGATTGAGCTGTCGAGCCGCTTCGACGGTGAGCTGTGGGGGGTTGCTGCCGACGCGCAGCGGCTGGTGGCCGTCGGCGTCGACCAGGACGCAGACGTTGGCAAAATCTTCGTGTCAGGCGCCGACCGCTACGTGGCGAGCGACTACACGGCCATCGATGTCTCGCCTCTGGTGGGGGGCACCAGAACGTGGGCGCGCGGGGTGTGTCTGCGCGGAAACCGCGTGGTGGTGGTGGGCGAGAAACAGCCGCTGCGCGACGACACCGGCTTCGTGCTGCTCTCTGACAACGGAGGCGCGAGCTTCACCGACATCACGCCTCCGGGCGTCGGCGCGAGCGTCTCGAAGTGCGCCGTGCGGGCCAACGGCTCCATCGTCGCGGCGGGCGCTGGAGGGTGGTTGGGCCTGCACCCTTAACGGCCGCCTGTTGGTAGTTTGGGCCCGATGCTGTGGCTCGGCCGGTTCGTTTCAGCGCGCGTCATTCGGCAGCGTGGCGCGTTTCATGTGTACGCCGCGCGCGACAGCACCACCGCTGCGCCGGTGACCGTCGTCGTGCCTGCGCCGGAGCTCGTGGCCTCGGGTGACGCGCGCGCGTGTCTCGCTCGTCTGGCCCGCGCGCACGCGGCGGTCTCAGCGCCGGGCCTGCCTCCGCTCGTCGCCGAGGGGGCGCATGACGGTGTCTGTTTCGTCGCGCTCGCCTGTGACGCGGTGCTCGACGGCGAGGCGGCCATCGAGCGCGTGGCGCAGAGCCGCGAGCGCGTTCGCTACGAAGAGGCGATGTCCATCGTGGTGCGGTTGGGGTTGATGGTGGCGGCCGCGCACGACGCGGGGCACGTCTTCGGGGCGCTGTCGTGGGCCAACGTGCTCGTCACGCGCGACGGAGGCCTGTGCCTCTTCGGGCTGGGCCACAACGTCATCACCTTCGACGAGCGTGGGGCTCCGTCGGGCGCGCCGTCAGTCTTCATGGCGCCCGAGGTCTCGACGGGCGCTGCGTTGACGCCCGGCGCCGACGTCTGTGCGCTGGTGTTGCTGCTGCGCTCGGTGCTGTCCTTCGCGGCGCTGCCGGCGGCCGTCGAGCAGGCCTTCCGCTTTGAAGACGCGTCTGCGCCGATGACTTCACTGGTGGGTTGGGTCAACGCCAACGTCGTCTTCGCGGCGCCCGACCGCCGCGCGTCGATGCGGGCGTACTGCGAGGTGTCGGCGCGTGAGCTCGAGGTGTTGGGCTGTGTGCCCGATGAAGACGCCATCACCCGCCGCCTCGCGGAGTTGGTCGCGCCCGACGTCAGCAAGGCTGAACTACCGCTGACGCTGGGGCCCGAAGGTGCGTGGGTGGGCACGCCGAGTGGTGAGGTCTTCGCGCTCCGGGCCGGGCCGCTGCGGCGGCTCGCGTTGCACCTCGCGCGCGCGCGCCGCGCGACGCCCGGCCTCTCGCAAGGTGTCGACGCGCTGCTCGAAGCGGGTTGGCCGGGCGAAAACCCGCAACGCGAGGCGGGCCTCAACCGCGTGTACGTGGCGCTCTCGACGTTGCGAAAGCTGGGGCTGCGCGACGTGCTTGAGCGCGACGAGCAGGGTTACCGCATCACCCCGTCGGTCGAGGTGCACTTCGAGACGCCGGCGCGCTGACGACGGCATTTATTTCCCCGCGCTGCGCGCATGCCGTAGTCATGCGACATGGACTCGCAACGCTTGGCGACTGTGGCCGCTGCCTGGGCCGACGCAGACCCCGACCAGAAGACCGCTGACGAAGTTCGCGCGCTCCTCACGGCGCAGAATTGGAAAGAGCTCGAAGACCGCTTCGGCGCGTCGCTCGAGTTCGGCACCGCGGGCCTGCGCGGCACGCTGGGCGGTGGCACCAACCGCATGAACCTCGCGGTCATTCGCCGCACCACGGCGGGCCTCGCGCGGTACTTGAAAGCCACCGTGCCCGACGTCGCGAAGCGCGGCGTGGTGGTCGGCCGTGACGGCCGCGTGATGAGCCTCGAGTTCGCGCGTGAAACCGCGCAGGTGCTCGCCGCTGAAGGCATTCCCGCGCACGTCTTCAAGGGCCTGTCGCCCACGCCGGTGACCGCGTTCGCGCTCTCGAAGTTGAACGCCGCCGCGGCGGTGATGGTGACCGCCTCGCACAACCCGCCCGAGTACAACGGCTACAAGGTTTATTGGGGCAACGGCGCGCAGATTGTTCCACCGCATGACGGCGGCATCGCCAGGGCCATCGACGCGGTGGGCGCAGCAAAAGACGTGGCGCTGCTCGATGAAGCCACTGCGCGCGCGAAGCAGCTGTGGGTCGACGTGCCCGAGGCCATCGAGCGCGAATACATCGAGGCGATCCTCGCGCTGCGGCCGGTGAAGAAGACCAGCGACCTCTCCATTGTCTACACGGCGATGCACGGCGTCGGCGGTCACTGGGTCGTCGCGGCGTTGAAGGCTGCGGGCTTCACGAAGGTCACCCCGGTGCCGCAGCAGCAGGAGCCCGACGGCGCGTTCCCCACAGTGCGGTTCCCCAACCCCGAAGAGAAGGGCGCGATGGACCTGTCGACCGCGCTCGCCGAGCAGGTGGGCGCCGACATCGTGCTGGCCAATGACCCCGACGCCGACCGCCTCGCGGTGATGGCGCGCGATGAATCGGGCCAGCTCAAGATGTTCAGCGGCAACGAGTTCGGCGTGCTGCTCGGCCACTTCATGTTGACGCAGCAGCAGGTCGACAAGCCGCTGGTCATCACCACCATCGTGTCGTCGGCGCAGCTCAAGGCCATCGCCGCCGCGAAGGGCGCGCGCTTCGAAGAGACGCTCACCGGCTTCAAGTGGATCGCCAACCGCGCCATGGAGCTGCTGCCCGAGGGCTACCGCTTCGTCATGGGCTACGAGGAGGCGATTGGCTACACGGTCGGCGAGCTGGTGCGCGACAAAGACGGCGTCGGCTCTGCGCTCGTCGCCGCCGACATGGCTGCCTGGTGCAAGGCGCGCGGCAAGACGCTGCACGGCTACCTCGAAGAAGTGCAGCGCGAGCACGGGCTGTTCCTGGGCTCGCAGTTCAACGCCACGTTGCCGGGCACCAGCGGCGCGGCGCTCATTCGCTCGTTGATGGAGGCCTTCCGCAGCAAGCCCATCAGCGGCATCGGCTCGGCCACCATCGACGCGGCGCTCGACTACTCGGCGCAGACGCGGGTCGAGAAGGGCGTCAGCTCGAAGCTCACGTTGCCGACCTCGAACGTGCTCGCGTGGGAGCTCGCCGGTGGGCACCGCGTCACGCTGCGCCCGTCGGGCACGGAGCCCAAGGTGAAGGTCTACTTCGAGTGGCGCGAGACGCTCGGCGCCGACGAGACGATGGCCTCGGCCCGTACGCGCGCGCGCGCGGCGTTGTCGGCGCTGGAGCGCGACTTCCTGGCGCTGGCGCGTGAAAGAGGCCTGCCTTGAAGCGCCGCGCGTTGCTGGCCACGTGTCTGCTGGCGTGCGCGGCCTTCGCTGAAGACGCGCCGCCGACGCTCGAAGAGACAGGCCAGACGTGGAGCGTCGTCGGGGCCCGCACCATCGCGCCGGGCGCGAACCTGGTGACGGGCGAGCTCGGCTACCCGGCGATTTCTGCGAGCTACGTGCGCGGCGTGGTGCCGGGGTTGAACCTCGGCGCGCGCGTCGGCTTCATCTACGGCCTCGAAGGGTTGCTCACTGACACGGTGCCGGGCCTCAAGGCGCAGGCGCTGCTCAAGTTCCGCTTCTACGACTCGGGGCGCCTCTCGCTGGGCGTGACGTTCGAGCCTGGCTTCTTCGTCGGCGACTCGTACCTGCAGGGCACGCGCGGCGGCATCAACCTGCCGGTCGGCTTTCGGCTCGGCATCGCGGCCTCGAGCGCGCTCGCCATCGGCATTCAGGTCGAGCTGCCGATGTGGTTCGAGTTCGGCGCCTTCGGCGGCTTCAACCTGCCGATTCTGTCCGGCGGCGGCGTCGAGTACTTCCTCACCAGCAGCTTCGCCGTGTACGCGAAGGCGCGCATCGGCCCGACGATTCGTACCGGCCGCCCGACGCAGGTCGCCTTCGACGCAGGCGCCGGCGTCGCGTACCGCTTCTGAGTGTTTCAGGCGCTCGCATGAGCTCGATGCGAATCGGCGTTGCGGCTCTGCTCGCGGGCGGAGGCTCGAGACGCGTCGAGACGAGCTCTCGCAACAATGGGACCGCGTGCAGCCGCTCATTGAAGCCGATGAAGCACGTTGGGTGACCGACCCGCTCTTCCTGCCGCGTGACGGCGGCGATGCGGCGCCGTTGTTCTTTTCCCATGTGCGGTGGGAGGGCGCCGATGGCGGCGCTCCGGTGTCAACGGAGCTGTCCGCGAAGCTGCGGTTCGACGGTGGCTGGCCGCAGAACGTCGATCAACTCGACGTCTCGAACGTCGACACTGCGTGGCCCGCGCAGCTCGGTGAATACGGCTTCCTCGACATCGAATCGACCGGCCCGCTGGAAGCTGCTGCGTGGACGCCGACCTATGAACCGGTGCCCAACTTCATCGACCTGCAGACTTTCGCCAAGTGCACCTGACCCGCGGGCTGCAACACGGTGACGCTCGCGCAGCCGCAAGAGACGTACGGGAAGCAGCGCGGCTCTGTCTGACCACCGAATCGTTTCTGGGCGCGTTGATGACTGCTGCGTTGTTGGGCGTCGAGCAAAGCGCGCAGGAAGAGGCGCAGCGTCGCGGTCACGAGGTTTCGGGCTGGGAGCCATACTCAACCGATGAACGTGCCTCGCTCGTGCGCACGCTGTTTGCGGCGACGGCGTCGTACTCGCTGCTCGCGACGTGCAGCCTCGCGGCACGAACGCCGCGCGCGGGCCAGTGTGCAGCGCTCCGGGAACGACCTGGGCCGGCGCACGAAGTTCGTTTCTATGCGGAGCGCGTCTTGCCGGAGCGCTACGCGGAGCTCTCGCGCGCACTCCAGGTGGCGCCGTGTCGGCTCCGGCGGCCTCGGCTCGCGTGGGAGAGCAACGCGCTCGAGGGTCAGTACCGCTGCGACGACGGCTACGATTCCGAGCGCGTGTGCCGCTTCTCTCCGGCGGTCATGGCGCTGCCGTTCTTCGACGAAGCGTTCGGGAACATTCTCGCGGACGTCGTCAGCAGGCCCGACCCGTTTCGCCGCTACGACGCGTTCCTCGAATGAGCGACGCGCCACGGCGATTTCTCGCTGGTCCGCGCGCGGCCTGACGCACACTCGCCTCCTTTCTCTTGAGGAGGTCGAGCCATGTTCGAGTCAGTCGTCGTCGCCGTCGTGTTGAACGCAGCCCCGATGGAGCCCGCGCCGAAGGTCGACGCCATCGCGCCTGCGGAGGTGGTGCGCGCCGGGAAGCCGACGTGGTGTGGCGGCGTCACCATCAGGGAGTCGTCACCTCCGAAGAAGCTCGAGCTCTCGAGCGAGGTGTACGGCGGCATGACGCTCGATTCGATGAAGGACCTCGCGCGCGCGAGCTGCGCCGACGTCGACGACCCGACCCGCCAGGCCTGGGTGCAGGCCGCGCGGCAGAGCCTGAGCAACGACTACGGCCTCACCGCCGCCGACAACGAGCGGGTGATGAAGCTGGCCGTCGCGCTGCACGGCGGCGAGAGCTCGTACCGCGCGCCGTCGAGCCCCTCCGAAGACCCTGGCTGTCAGCAGCTCGCGCCGCTCTCTGAAGGCTCGAACGCGCAGCGCTTCACGCGTTCCCTGGAGCGCGTGGGCATCGGCTGCGGTGACTGGCGCACGAAGGAGAACCGGTCCGCCGTGCCGAGCGGCTTCGGTAGCGACTACCCGCCGTACTGGCTCGTCGACTTCGAAGGTGGCTTCGGCAGCGAGCTGGCGGAGGCGGCGTTCGTCAACGAGGTGCTCACCGACTTTCTGCCGCTCAGCAAGCAGGCGCGGGAAGACCTCCGCTACTACCAGCCGTGGGTGAACGCGGCGGGCGTGACGCTCGACGACGCGAAGTTCCGCGAGCAGTTGGCGGCCATGAAGCTGCCCGAGGCGTCTGCGGTGCAGGCGGTGATGAACTTCCGCCGCGCGGTGGCCCGCTTCGAGCGCCAGCGCGCCTTCATTGAAGCGGCCGCGAAGAAGAACAAGGGCGTCGAGGCGTCCTTCCTGAGCGGGCCGAAGGCGAGCCGCGAGACGTTGGCGGCCGAGGCCGCGGCGAACACGAAGCTCTTCGAGCAGGTGCTCGCGCTCGAGGCGAAGCGGACTGACACGCCCGGCGGCATGGCCGGGTGCGCCCGGCAGCTCTTCCCGTCGTTCGAGACGTGGGTGCGCGCTGCGGTGAAGACCAACGCTCAGGTGACGCCGCTGGAGCTCACCATGGGTGACTACGTCGGCTCGCAGCTCGCGTACGGGTTGACGTTGTGCGGGCTCAACGACGAGCAGGCGCCGGTCGTCGACGAGGTGTTCTCGTATTACTTCCGTCGCAGCCCGACGCTCCGGGGCTCCATTTCTGCGTCGCAGGCCGGCAGCGTCGAGGGCTTCAACCTCGCGACGTCGAAGGGCTGGGCGGGAGACCTCGAGCCGGCGCGGCCCGTCGTCTCGCCGCCGAGCCTCGACCTGGGCGTGCGCGGCTCGCTGCTGCCGTACGACCCGCGTCAGCTCTCGTCGGGCGTGGTGGCGGCGGTGAAGACGAAGGGCGAGCTGACGACGCTCAGCTTCCGCTCGGAGACGCGCAAGGAGCCGAAGCTGGAGTGCGGCGAGACGAAGAAGGTGTGGCGCGTGACGCCCGGCGGCTCGCCCGTCTACGAATACAAGTGCAAGAAGGTCGGCGAGCAGACGGTGACCGGCGCGCCGAAGCCCATCACCTTGCCGACGTGGGCTGCGGGAGGCGTGAAGGCCGGCGCCGCGGTGCGCTTCTGGCCGACCGGCGCCGAGGGCGACGCCGGGTGGATCATCGAGGCCTTCGCCGACAAGGCCGGCAAGAAGCGCGTGAACCTGCTCGGCGTGAAGCTCTGAGGCGCGCCTCAGTACAGCGACGCGCCACGACCTGAAGAGCGCAGCGACTCGCTCTTCATCTTCTTCACCGCTTCACGCCGCAGCTCCGGCGCGGCGCTCGGCGCGGCCTTCGACAACCCGAAGATGCCGGAGTTCGTGCTGCGCTCGTCGGCCATCGAGTCGGAGCCGGCGACCGCTTCGGCCTCTTCGAAGAGCACGTCGTTCGCGCGCAACACCTGCTGCGCGCCGCCGAAGTCGCCGCGGTCAATCGCCTCGGCGGCCTTCTGGTAGTTGAGCGACGCGCGCGCCTTGTTCGCCAGCACCACCGCGCTCTTGTCGCGGTTCTGCAGCGCCAGCGTGTTGTCTTCAGTCACCATCGCGGCGAGCGAGAGCCGCGCGTCGGCCGGCTTCGCGGTCAGCAGGTCGGTGTACGCCAGTTGGAAGTTGCCGATGTCGACCGAGCCGTTGCGAATGCCCGGCGACGCGCTGAGCTGCACGACGAGCTTCTCGACCTGACGCGCCGAGAAGTCGGGCAGCGCGATGGTGACGGTGTTGCCCAGCTGCGAGACGGGGCGCCCGAAGACCTGCACGAAGCGCACGCCTGCGGGCACGGTGAAGCTCAGGCTCGCGCCCTGCGCGACCATGGTGCCGGCCTGCTCGAGGTCGCGTTGAAAGAGCGCCGTCGTGGCTGCGGCGTTGTTGATGAAGCCGTACGAGCCACCGCCGACGTCGGCGAGGCGCTGCATGAGGTCTTCGTTGAAGTCGGCGCCGACGCCGAGCGAGGTCACCGAGATGCCCGCGTTGCGGATGTTGCGCACCACGTTGACGAGGCCCTGCGAGTTCGTGATGCCCACCGTGGGCTGACCGTCAGAGAGCAGCAGCAGCCGGTTCACACGGAAGTCGGTCTTCGCCTTCTCAATCTGCCGCTGGCCCGCGGCGAGGCCGTCGCCGATGTTGGTGCCGCCGTTGTCTTGAATGTTGGCGATGTAGCGCTGCAGCCGAACTTTGTTCTGCGGCGTGGCGAAGATGCCGGCGAGCGCGTCGACGTCGGTGCCGTAGTGCACGATGGAGATGCGGTCGTTCTCGTTGAGCAGCTCGACGAGGCGGCTCGCGGCGCGGCGGGCGTTCTCAATCTTCGCGCCCGACATCGAGCCGGAGCGATCGATGACGACCGCGAGGTTCACCGGCGCGCGCGTGGCGCCGGGCACGTCGACCGCGGTCACCTCGAGCGTCGCGAACACGTCGCTGGTGCCGGGCACGAGGTACGGGTGCGACAGGCGCCCGCTCAGCGACAACGAGCCCGGGTTCGAGACCGGCGGAGGCGGCTGCGGCGGCGGTGGCGGCTGCACGACGACCGTCGGTGGAGGCGGCGGAGTCGGCGGCGGCGCAGCGACCTTCGGCAGGCCGATGACGACGGCGAGGAGCAGAAGCACAGCCGCGATGGCAAGAAAGGCGCTCGTCCGATTCATGGTGAGGACCTCAAACGCGCAGCCCGCGAAACGGATCTGCGCGGTGGTGCATTCACTTGAAAGCGCCAAGAATCCCGCAGACTTTCGCGATTGAGGGGCACGAGACGTGAGCGACAAAGACGAGCTGGGCAAGACCTTGCCGCGTTCTTCCGCCGGCTCACCGGGCGCAGCTCACCAGGCGCCACGGGAAGTGCTCCCGGTGCAACACGAGGGTCGCTACACGCTGCCCGAAGGCGTGACGGACCCCGAGCTGGGGCGCGGTGGCATGGGCCGCGTGCTGACGCTGGTTGACACGCACCTGCACCGCGAAGTCGCCGTGAAGGAGCTGCTGCGCGAGCACACCGCAGAGCGCAGCTCCACCGGGCCGCTGCTCGAGAACCTCTTCGTGCGTGAAGCGCGCGTGCTGGCGCTGCTCGAGCACCCCGGCGTCGTGCCCGTCTACGAGCTGGGTCGAAACCCCGACGGCACGCCGTATTACGTGATGCAGCGCCTTCGCGGCCGCTCGCTGGCGACGGCGCTCGAGCACTGTGTGTCGTTGGACGAGCGGCTCTCGCTGCTCTCGCACTTCATCGATGTGGTGCAGACCGTCGGCTACGCGCACAGCAAAGGCGTGGTGCACCGCGACTTGAAGCCCGAGAACGTCATGGTCAGCCGCTTCGGTGAGACGCACGTCATCGACTGGGGTCTCGCCGTCGTCGGGCGCGAGCCGATTGAAGGCGGCGCGATGGCCGGCACGCCTGCGTACATGTCGCCCGAGCAGGCCGACGGCTCGGGCGTCGACGCGCGCAGCGACGTGTGGGCGCTCGGCGTGATGCTCTTCGAATTGCTGACGGGGCGCTTGCCCTTCGAAGGTGCAGGCCCGTCGCAGCTGCTCGACGCGGTGCGCACCGCGCCGATTCCCAGCGTGACGTCGCTCGAGCCCGCCGCGCCGCCCGCGTTGGTGGCCGTCGTCGAGAAGGCGCTCACCCGCGCGCCGTCACTTCGCTTCGTAGACGCAGGCGTCATGGCCGACGCGCTCGAAGCGGCCCAGCGCGCGCGCGCCCCGAAGGCACGAGGCCCGTTGATTGCGACAGCGGCGTTGGCGCTCGCGTGTGCGGCGTTGCTGGTCGTCGCCCTTCACGCGAGTGGCCGCGCTGATGATGCGACGCGTGATGCACGAATCGCCGTGGCTGATGCGCAGCGGGCGGCGGCCGACGTGCAGGCGGAAGCGGCGCTGACTGCCTGGCGTGAACGTGATGCGACGACGGCGCAGCGACTCGCTGAGAAGGTGAAAGATGTTCCCCTCGCGCGCGGGGTGTTGGCGTTGGTTGCCGAACGTGGCGTTCCGACGAAGCGTTGGTCGGTCACGGTGCCCGCGGGTTGTTCGTCGCTCGCCGTCGTCGGAACGACCCTCGCGTGTGCGACGTTGAATGGCGTCTCGCTCATCGGAGCCGATGGTGCGCTGGTCGGTGAGCTCTCGACCGGGCCCGTGGGTTGGCAGCACGCGGTCATCGTCGTCGACGGCGCGTTCGTCTCGGGTGGTGACGACCGCGTGCTCCGCTACTGGGACACGCAGTCGAAGAAAGAGGCGAAGCGAGTCGAAGGCTTCACTGCAGGAATTCGTGCGCTCGCGTTCGATGGTGCTGACGTATTCGCAGGCCTCGCTGATGGCGCGGTGCTGCGCGTGGCTGTTGATGGTTCGCTCACCGAAGTGACGAAGCACCCGCGCCCCGTGATGTGGCTCGCCGCGACGCCGGGGCAGGTCTCGTCAGTCTCTGAATCGCTGCTGCGCGTCACCGGCCCCATGCCGATGGAGCTCGACCGTCAAGTCGGAGCCGTCGCCGCGCTCACGGCGCACGACTTCGCGCTCGGCGTGGAGCGCTCGGTGGTGTTGGTGCGCAACGGAGACGTGAAGGTCGTCGGCTCCGGGCACCGCGACGACGTCACCGCGCTGACGAGCACCGATGAACGCCTCATCAGCGGCAGCGCTGACGGCACGGTGCGCTGGTGGTTTGCCGACGGCTCGCTCGAGGGCGTGCTCGACGGCTTCGCGCCCGGCGTTCAAGCGCTCGCGACGTCAGGAGACACGCTCTTCGTCGCCACCACGCGGCGTCGGCTCGAGGCCTGGTCGTTGCCGCCGCGCGTGAAGCCTCCCGAAGTGCTCGGCGTGCCGTCGTCGTATGCGTGGTGGCCGAACGGCGGGCTGGTGATGGGGCTTCGCGACGGTCGGCTGCTGCGCGTCGACGAAGCGACGAACGAGCTCGAGGCGCGGCACTTCAAGCCGGTGCGCGGCATCGCGCGCGTCTTCGGCGACGAGACGAGCGGCGCGCTTCGCTTCATCTCGGGTGGCGATGACGGGCGCGTGTTGGCGCAACGGTGGAATGGGAGCGTCGACGTGCTCGACGCCCTCGACGGCGCGCGCGTGTTGGCGGTCGCCGCGTCTCCGAAGGCGACGCACGTCGCGTGGGCCGCCGATGACGGCGCGCGCGTGCTGTGGAGCCTCGAGTTCGACAAGGAGGTCGCGCGTTCGAAAGACACGCTGGTTCGAGTGCTCGCGTTTTCACCCGACGGGCGCACGCTCGCGTTGGGGCGCGACGACAAGCACCTGACGCTCGTCGAGGTCGCGACGGGCAAAGAGACGAAGACGCTCGGGCCGGTCGACGGCGCCATCAGCGCGCTCGCGTGGAGCCCCGACGGCCGCGTGTTGATCAGCGGCTCTACCGACGGTCACCTGACGAGCTGGAGCATGGAAGACGGTCGCGCCACGCGCACGTGGACGCAGCCGGGGTCACGCATCGGCAGCGTCGACGTGAACGCCACGCACCTCGCGGCGGGCAGTGACGACGGCAGCACGTGGCTCTACTCGTGGGCCGACGGCGCGTTGGTCGCGCAGCTCCCTTCTGATTCGGGCGACGTCATGCTCGTCGCGTTCACGGCTGACGCGCTCATCGTCGCCGGGAGAGATCGTGTCATTCACTCGTTCCCGCTTGGTGACGCGTGGTGACGAACCCCGACGCAGCTCGTCACTCATTCGCCGCCGGAGCCCACTAGGCTTCACGCTCCATGCCCGGCCCCAAGCGCATCCTCGTCATCGACGATGCCGACGACGTTCGGCTCCTGGTGCAGAGACAGCTCGTGCGGCTCGGCTACGAAGCGACGGGCGCGGCCGACGGTGTCGAAGGGCTCGAGGCCATCGCGCGCGAGCGGCCCGACCTCGTGCTCTGTGACTTGCGCATGCCGCGCCTCGACGGCCTGGGCGTGCTGAGCGCGATGCGCGAGCGGTACCCGACGTTGCCGGTGGTGGTGATGTCGGGTGAAGGTCTGTTGCAAGACGCGGTGAGCGCGCTGCGCCTCGGCGCGTGGGACTACATCAACAAGCCCATCATCGGCATGGCGGTGCTGCAGCACGCGGTGGGCAAGGCGCTCGAGAAGGCCGGGCTCATCGCCGAGAACCAGCGACAGCGAGAGAAGCTCGAGCTGCTCTACAGCGAGCTCGCTGATGATCAAGACGCCGGCCGCCGCCTGCAGTTGAGCCTGCTGCCCGAAGACGGCGCCCGCGTGGGCTCGTTCACGTTGACGCGCGAGCTGTTGCCGTCGTCGTACCTGAGCGGAGATTTCGTCAGCACGTTCTCGCTGCCCGGGGATCTCTGGGGCTTCTACCTGGCCGACGTCGCGGGCCACGGCGTGCCGTCGGCGTTGGTGACGGTGATGCTGCGCACGGTGGTCGAGCGCTGGGTGCTCGAAGCGCGCGACGCGAAGTTCTTCGCGCCGTCGCACTTCTTGAAAGAGCTGAATCAGGAGCTCCTTCGTCAGGGCCACGAGAAGCACGTCGCGTTGTTCTACGGGCTCATCGACGAGCGCCGCGGCGTGCTCACGTGTGGCAACGCGGGCTGTTTTCCGTGGCCGGTGTTGCTGCAGGGCGGCGCGACGCACACGCTCGAGCTGCCCGGTATGCCGTTGGGGTTGATCAACACCGCGACCTGGGACGAGCGCACCTACGAGCTGCTGAGCGACGCCAGGTTCGTCGCGTGTACAGACGGTGTCTTCGAGGTGATGGAGCCCGGAACCGTTGAAGAAAAGAGTCAGCGCATCGCCGTCGCGGCTGCCGCGAGCGAGAGCGCCGGGCAGCTCGTACAGGTGTTGGGGTTGACGGAGCGCCGCGCTCGTCCCGACGATGTGGCGGTGTTGATGCTGAAGCGAGGAGCCGCGTATGCGCTACGGACATCATGATCAGCTCTCCTGGCTGAGCCTCGACGGCGCGGTGCGCTACACCGAGGCGCGGAAGATCAAAGCGTTCCTCGACGAGGTCGTGCTGCCGCAGATGAGCGACACCACCGTCATCGACCTCCGCGACGTGTCGAGCGTCGACAGCACGGGCCTCGGCCTGCTCGCGCACATCGGGCGTTGCTGCCTCGCAAAGTTCAGCCGTCGCGCGGTGATTCTGTGCCCCGAAGGCCCGGTCGCGCAGTGTCTGCGCGCGATGCAGTTCGACAAGCTCTTCACGCTCACCGCGTCGCTCGAGCAGCCCACGGAGCTCACGCTCGAGCCGGTCGACTTGCATCGCACGCCTCCGCAGGGGCTCGCTGCGGTGATGCTCGGCGCGCACCGGGAGCTGTGTGAGGTCGATGAACAGAACCGCGCGCGCTTCACCGACGTGCTCGACGTGCTCGAGCGGGAAGTCGCCAAGCGCCGCTCTTGATCAGCGCACGTCGGCGTAGAGGCTCGCGGTGAGCCGCGCGGTCTGCGCCCACGAAAACCCTGCCGCGTGACGTTGGCCCTGCTTCGACCAGCGCTCGCGCTCGGTCGAGCTCGTCAGCCAGCGAGACAACAGCGTCGCCAGCCCGCTCACGTCGTCAGGGCGCACCTGCGCGGCGCCCGGCCCGCAGACCTCAGGCAGTGAACCTTCGGTCGACACGATGGTCGGCACGCCGAGGCGCATCGCCTCGAGCGGCGGCAACCCGAAGCCCTCGTAGCGAGACGGAAAGACGAACACGCCCGCGCGCCGCATCAGCGCGTAGAAAACCGAAGCGGTGAGGTAGCCCAGCGGCCGCACGTCGACGCCGCGCTCCCGCACGCGCTGAATTTCGGCCTCGATGTGCCCCGCGCCGAACCACCGCTGCCCGGCCATCACCAACGGCACGCGCAGGCCACCGTCGTGCAGCCGCTCCACGGCGCGCAGCACCAGCTCCACGTTCTTCCGCGCGTCGAGCGCCCCGGCGTACAGCACGAAGGGCGTCTCCAACCCGAGCGCGTCGAGCCACTTGGTGGTCGTCGCGTCGGGCAACGGCACGCGGTCGACGTGGTCGACGCCGTGGTGCACGACGTGCAACTTTCGTGGGTCGACCTCGAAGCGCTCGAGAACGCTGCGCCGCGCGACGTCACTCACGCAGATGACCTGCTGCGCGACGGCCAGGCTGCGCGCGAGCCACAGGCGAAACTGCCAGCGGAACTGCGGCGAGACCGTCTCGGGCAACAGCAGCGGCACGAGGTCGTGCACCGTCAACACGTACGGCACCGAGCGCGTGCGCCGCAGCGGCAGGTTGAAGTTCGAGACGGCGTGAAAGAGCGCCGGCTTTCGTGCGTCGAGCCACGTGGGCAGCGTGCCCAGCGTCCACCCGGTGCGCGAATGTTCTCCGCGGGGCGCTTCGCCGGTGCGCCGCGCGCCCCAGCGCTCCATCGGCAGCCCCGTGCGGTTCAACGCGCCGTAGAGCTCTCGCGTGTACAGCGCGATGCCGGTGGTGGGCTCGTCCCAGAGCGTGGCGTCGAAGGCGACGGGAGACACGGCGCGCTCGTTACACCATTCGGGCTGGCGCGGGTGCGCCTTTGGCCTACCTCGGCCCCTTGCGTGCAACGCGCAGGGAGACCATTGATCCGCCCCGCCATGCGCTTTCTCGTTCAGCACCAGGCCGCCGTCGATGATGCCGCCGAAGTTGATTACGCCTCCGACCTGTCTCGCGGCGGGCTCTTCATTTCAACCAACAAACCGCTGACGACGAAGTCGACGCTGCACGTGCAGTTCGCGCCGCGCAAAGACGCGCAGTTGATCAGCGCGTTCTGTCAGGTCACCGACGTCACGCCCGACGGCGTCACCGCTGCGTTCCTGAATCTCGACGACGAGGCGGCGCAGTTGATCGCCTCCGCGCTGGGCTGAAGTTGCAGTAAGCGCCGCGACGTGGCGCAGGTTCACCAACTCATTCCCAACTTCACGCCCGCCGATGCCATGGGCCAGTGCGCCATCGCGTGGCAACGCGTGCTGCGTCACCTCGGCTTCACCGGTGAGGTCTACGCCGCCGACGTCGCGCCCGAGTGGCGCGCGTTGGTGCGACCCGCAGATGAGCTGAAGCCTGCCCCCGACGACCTCGTGCTGTACCACCACGGCATCGCCTCGCCGCTCGCAGGCCGGTTGATGCACCTGCCGTGTCGTCGCGCGGTGGTCTTTCACAACGTCACGCCGGCGCGGTTCTACGAAGGCACTCGGCTGGCCGAGCCGCTCCTCGCCGGGCGCGCGCAGCTGGCCGCGCTGGCCGACTCGGTCGAGTTCTCGATTGGGGTCTCGGCGTTCAACGCGCGTGAGCTGATCGAAGCCGGGCATCGCAACGTGTCGGTGGTGCCGCTGTTCGTCGAGCCGGAGCGCTTCACCGCCGAGCTCGCCGACGCGAGTTGGTTGACGCGCTTCGAAGGGGCAGGGCGGCCGCGCGTGGTGTCGGTGAGCCGCGTGGTGCCGCACAAGCGCATGGAAGACCTGCTCTCGCTGCACTCGGAGCTGCGCCGCATCGCTCCCCGCGCGGAGCTGTGGATCGCCGGTGGCTACGCGCCGGGCAGCAAGGCGTTTCAGGCGCTCGCGGCGAAGGCGAAGTCGCTCGGCGGCGTCACCTTTCTGGGTCGCGTGACGCACGCGCAGCTGGTGGCCGCGTATCGAAGCGCCGATGTCTTCGTCTCGATGTCGGAGCACGAGGGCTTCGGCGTACCGCTCGTCGAGGCGATGGCGTGCGACGTGCCGGTGTTGGCGTACGGCGCCGCCGCGGTTCCAGAGACGATGGGTGGTCGCGGGGTGGTGTTCGACGAAAAGCACTTCGCCGCGCTCGCAGAGGTCGTTCAAGAGCTCACGCAGAACGCGGACCTGCGCGCGTCGATTCTGAAGGGTCAGCGAGCGCGCGTCGCCGAGCTCTCGTTCGAGAACACACGCGCGAAGCTGGCCGCGTTGCTCCCGCGCCCGGTCAGCGGGGCCAGCCGCACCAGGCCTCGCGTCGCCGTCGTCGTGCAGCGCTTCGGCGAGACGCTCACCGGAGGTGCAGAAGCCCACGCCCGCGAAGTCGCGTTGCGGCTCTCGAAGCACGCGCATGTCGAGGTGCTCACCACGTGCGCGAAGGACCACCTCACCTGGGCCAACGAGCTGCCGGCCGGCGAAGAGCAAGATGAAGGGCTCACGGTTCACCGCTTCCCCGTGCGTCGCGCGCGCGCCATGCGTGCCTTCAACCGGCTCTCCGATTCGCTCTTCGGCAAGCCGCAAGACTTCGTGACCGAGACGCACTGGCTCGCCGAGCAGGGCCCCGTGGCGCCGGGGCTCCTCCGCGCCATCGCCGAGCGCACGAACGACTTCGACGCGTTTCTCTTTTTCACGTACCTCTATGCGCCGACGGCGTGGGGCGTGCCGTTGGTCGCGAACAAGGCGCTGGTGGTGCCGACCGCGCACGACGAACCGCCGCTGCGGTTCGGCGCGTTCGCCGACGTCTTCACGGCGCCGCGCGTGCTCATGTGCAACACGCCCGAGGAGCGCGCGCTCATCGAGGCGCACTTCCCTGCGGTGACGAAGCGCCGCGTCGTCGGCGTGGGCATCGAACCTGTGCCCGGGAAGCCCGAACGTTTCCGCGAACAGTTCGGTGTCGACGGGCCGTACCTCCTGTACCTCGGGCGCATGGAGGCGGGGAAAGGCGTGCTCGAGCTCGTGCGCCGTCACCAGGCGCTGGTGCGCGACTTTCACGACGCGCCGACGCTGGTGCTCGCGGGCTCGGGCGAAGTCGCGCCGCGTGGAACGCGCGTGGTGTGCACCGGGCGTGTCGACGACGAAACGAAGTGGGACGCGCTCGCAGGTGCACTTGCCGTGGTCGTACCCAGTCGGTACGAGAGCCTCTCACTGCTGACGCTGGAGGCGTTCGCGTCTGGAACTCCGGTGTTGGGCAACGCCGCGTGTGCGGTGGTGGCAGGTCAGCTGGCGCGCAGTGGTGGCGGGCTCACGTTCAAGCTCGACGACGACGCGAGCTTCCGTGACGGTGTGCAGCAGGTCGGCGCCCAGCGCGACGAGTTCGGCGCGAAGGGTCGTCGATACGCCGCGACGGCGCGTTGGGACACGGTGATAGGCGCGTACCTCGAAGAGCTCGAACTCATCCGGAGGACTTCATGAAGTTGCTCGGTAAAGAAATCTCGGCGGCGAAGGTGATGGCGGTGGTGACGGACCGGCTGTCTGCGCGCGGCCTCGGCAGTTCGCCTGCGGCGCAGTGGCGTGAGGCGGCGGTGGAGCCTCGCGTCGACCCGCTCAGCTTCAACGTGCACGCGCTCGAAGAGAACGCAGACGCGACGCGCGGCCTGCCGCTGGAGACGCATCGCGACGGGCTCGCGGGCCGCGCGGTGACGCTGGCCAAGCGCGTGTTCCGTCAGGTCGGGCAGATCTTCATCAACGAAGCGCTGGGTCGACAGTCGGTGTTCAACGGCCACGTTCGTGACTCGTATTCGCAGCTGTCGTCAGAGGTGCTGCGGCTGCGCGCGCGCGTCGCGGAGCTCGAGACTGCCAGCCGTCGCGTGGTGGGCCCCAACGCCGACGCGTCGTTGAAAGAGAGCGTGAGCGCGCTCGCTGAAGCCATCGCGTTGGGTGTGCCGGCCGGGGCGATTTCCGGTGCGGTGGTGGAGGTGCACGAGGGCGCGCCGTTTCGCAGCGCGGTGAAGGAAACGAAGAAGTCGCCCGCCGCGAAGGCGTCGCGCGAGGGCGCGAAGAAGCCCGCCGCGAACCTCTCGCGTGACGAAGTGAAGAAGCAGACGGCAACGCCACGCAACGAGGCGAAGAAGCCGACGGTGGCGCAGGCGGCTCCGAAAGACTCGAAGCCCGCAGACATGAAGCTCGCGGAGCGCACGGCGGTGAAGCCGAACAAGGCTCCGGTGGTGCGCGCCGCACCGCCGCGCCGCAGCACCAGGCGCGGCAAGTAATGGGCGGTCTGGCCTTCGGGTGGGACGAGAGCATCGACTGCATTCAGTCGATCTCGCTCACGAGTGAAAAGCAGGAGCCGCTCTGTCTCGCGCACAAGACGAAGAAGCTCTTCGTCGGCGCGGGCGTGTGGGTGAAAGACGACGGCTACGTGCTGCGCCTCGAGCACGACGCGCACGTCTACTACCCGTGGCCCGCCGCCGAGACCGTCAAGGAGTGGCAGAGCAACCAGCTCGTGCCCGACCCCTTGCCGCCGTACTCGATTTCCGTCGCCGACTACGTCTTCGGCTATTCGTTGTGGCTCATCATTCTCTGCGGCGTCGCCTTCTCTCTCGTGAGGCGCGCGTTGACGAAGCGCCGCCACGCGCGCGACGCGTTGATTCCGGTGAGCCTTGGGCCTCCGAAGCTCGAGACCGACGGCGACCGCTTCATCAAGCAGGCGATGTCGAGCCTGCTGGAGCCCGATGAGGTGGTTCAGCATCAGGCGCTCGCGCTGCGCAGCCCCGACGAGCAGGTGCACGTCTGGTTCGTGGTGCTGACCAACCGCCGTCTCGTGCTCATCACCTCGCAGCGGCACTTCTTCAAGCCGGTGCTCGAGAACCAGGGCGTCGAAGCCGTGCTGCGCACCGACATCACCAACGTGACCGAGTCAAACTGGGAGCTGACCTTCACGCTGACGGGCGGCAACGACTTCTTCATGTTCGTGCCACCCAAAGACAAGGCCTTCAGCAACCAGCGCGAGTTCATTCGCGACGTGCCGCGAATTCTCGGGCCCGCGCGCGAGGTCACTGGCGGCGTGCAGGTGCTGGGCTAGGCTCCGCCGCTCCCTTGGCCGACTCCACGTCAGACTGGCTGCGTGAGCTGCTCGCGTCGGCCCACGTCGGCACGTGGGACTGGTTCGTCGCCACCGACACGGTCGAATGGAGCGACGACGTCGACCGCTTCTTCGGCATGGCGCGCGGCACGTTCGGTGGCACGTACCAGGCGTACCTCGACCTGGTGCACGACGAAGACCGCCCGCGACTTCAACGAAACGTCGAAGCGCTGCTGACCGGCGAGCAAGACGAGTACGCACTCGAGCACCGCGTGTGGTGGCCCGACCGCACCGTGCATTGGCTCTCGTGCACCGCGCGCTGCACCCGCGAGCAGAATGGGAAAGCGCTGCGCATCGGCGGCACCGTCATCGACGTCACCGCGCGCCGTGTGGCCGAGCTGGCCCTGCGTGAGAGTGAAGATGTCTTCCGCTCGGCCATGCATCACTCGCCCATCGGCATGGCGTTGGTCGCGCCCGACGGCCGCTTCCTCGACGTGAACTCGGTCTTCTGCGCCATCGTCGGCGCGACGCGCGAACAGATGCTTGCGGGAGACTTTCAGAACATCACGCACCCCGACGATCTCGCGAGCGACCTGATGTTCGTGCGCGAGACGCTGCAGGGCAAACGCACCACCTACCAGATGGACAAGCGCTACATGCACAGCGCAGGTCACGTGGTGTGGGCGCAGCTCAACGTGTCGCTGGTGCGCAACGCCGACGGTACGCCGCGCTACTTCGTCTCGCAGATTCAAGACGTCAGTGAGCGTCGCGCCGCCGAGCACGCGCTGCGTGGCAGTGAAGCGCTGCTGCGTCAGCTCGCCGACAACCTGCGTGAGGTCGTCTGGCTGCGTGACCTCGGTGAAGACCGCGTGCTGCACGTCAGCTCGACGTACGCCGAGGTCTTCGGTGCGGAGCCCGCGCAGTTGCTCAAGAACCCGCGTGCCTGGCTCGAGGTGGTGCACGAAGACGACCGGGGTTGGGTCACGCGCGCCGTCGACGCCGCCGAGAAGAGCGCCGGGTTCGACGAGTACTTCCGCATTCGGGTGCGCGGCAGTGTTCGCTGGCTGCGCGCGCGCATCTTCCCCATTCGCGACGTCGAGGGGCGCGTGTACCGCGTGGCCGGCGTGGCCGAAGACATCACCGAGCACCGGCGCACCGAAGAGCAGACGCGGCACGCGCAAAAGATGGAGGCCATCGGTCAGTTCGCCGGCGGCGTGTCGCACGACTTCAACAACATGCTCGCGGTGATCCTCGCGCACACCGAGCTGGCGAGCCTCGACGAGACGTTGGCTCCACAGCTCAAGGAGTCGCTCACCGAAATCACCGACGTCGCGCGCCGCGCCGCGAGCCTCACGCGGCAGCTGCTGCAGTTCAGTCGAAAAGACGTGCTGCGCCCACGCCCGGTCGACTTGAACGAGGTCGTCGGAACCTTCGCGAACATGCTTCGACGGTTGCTGCGCGAAGACGTGACGCTGCGCCTCGAGCTCTCGGGTGGGCCGTTGCCGGTGCTGGCCGACCCGTCGTTGCTCGACCAGGTGTTGATGAACCTCGCCGTCAACGCGCGCGACGCGATGCCCGCCGGCGGCACGTTGACCATCGAGAGCAAGGCGTTGACGGTCGGCGGCGACGGTGAAGTCACGCCGGGCCGCTACGCGTGCCTTCGGGTGCGCGACACCGGCGTGGGCATGGGCCCCGACGCGCTCTCGCGATTGTTCGAGCCGTTCTTCACCACCAAGCCGCCGGGCAAAGGCACGGGCCTCGGGTTGGCGACGGTGTTCGGCATCGTGAAGCAGCACGGCGGCACGGTGACCGTCGACTCGCGCGAAGGTGAAGGCAGCACGTTCAGCGTATTTCTGCCCGCGACCGATGAAGTGGCGCTGCCCGACCTCGAGCGCGACGCACCGAAGGCACTGCGTGGCGGCACCGAGACGATTCTCGTGGTCGAAGACGACGCCGCGGTGCGTGCCGCGACAGAGCTCACGCTCAAGCGCCACGGCTACCGTGTGCTGACGGCGGCCGACGGTGAATCAGCCTTCCGCACGTGGGACGCGCGCCGGCGTGAAATCAAGCTCGTGGTGACAGACCTCGTGATGCCGGGGCGACTCAACGGTCGGCAGCTGGTCGAGAAGATCCTCGGCGTCGCGCCGGGGACGCGCTTCGTGCTCACCAGCGGCTACAGCCCGGAGTTCTTCGGGCACGACCTGGTGTTGAGCGACGCGGGCAACTTCGTTTCAAAGCCGGTGCCCATGAGCAAGCTGCTCGACGTGGTGCGCCGCGCGCTCGACGCATGAAGCAGCTCAAGCAGGTCGTCGTCGTCGGGAGTCTGCTGGTGTTCGCGGTCGGCTACCCGGCGGGCTACGTGGTCGCGCGCAGCTCGCACCAAATCATTCACACGCGAGCGCACACCTACGACGCACACGGCCATCAGGTCGTCAGTCAGCACGGCGTGACTGCAGGTGACGGCAAGTGGAGCCCGATTCCTCCCATCGCCGCGTTCGTCTTCACGCCGCTGCGTTGGGTGGAGCTCGTCGGTTGGTATCTCCTCGAGCCCGAGGGCAAGCCGTTCGGCCTGCCGTGACTCACCACCGGGGAATGAACACGCCCGCCGCGAGCCCCACGCACCAGTAGATGAGGCTCGGCGGCACGTGTCGCCAGTCGCGCGACTTGAGCGTCGCCAGCAACACGCCCAGCGACACCACCATCGCAGCGCCGGCCGCGAGCGCGCCTTCCTTCAGCCCGCTGAGCATCGTGTTGCCGCGACCCGAGGCGCTCAGCACCGCCCAGAAAATCGGAGCTACCGGCAGCGCCAGCACCAGCGGCAGCACCACCTCCCACAGGCGCATCGGCGCGGGAGGGCGCTGCGCGCTGCGCACGGTTTCAATCGGCGCCAGCTCGCCGGGCAGGTTCACTTCACCGCAGCCGCCACACACGCGTCGCGGGTTCTCGAGCGTCAGCGCCAGCCCTGCACCGCAGAGCCGGCACTGCTCTTTGACTTCACCGGGCCGTGGGAGCCGGGTGCGCGCCACGCATCACGCGTTCGCTTCGTTGGCGCCGTGGCACTTCTTGTACTTTTTGCCGCTGCCGCACGGGCACGGGTCGTTGCGGCCGACGCGGGGCCCTTCACGCACGACGGGCTTCTGTTCAGCCGGCTTCTGCTCGGGCGTGCCTTCGTCGGTGGCGCGCCCTTCGATGGCCTGACGGGCGCGCTCCTCCATCACCTTCTTCAAGCGCTCGGCGTCGGCGTTCGCGTCACGCGGCTGCGCGCGCATGATCTGCGAGACGAAGGTGCTCTTGATCTGCCCCAGCATGCGAATGAAGCCGGAGTAGCCCTCTTTCTTGTACTCGACCTTGGGGTCTTTCTGGCCGTAGCCGCGCAGCCCGATGCCCTGACGCAGGTGGTCCATCGCGAGGAGGTGGTCCTTCCACAGCTGGTCGATGGTCGCGAGGTAGCGCAGCTGGCAGAAGCGGTACCAGTCGTCACCGTACTCCTTCTCGCGATCGAGGAAGAGGCGCTCCACGCGCTTGTAGATCTGCTCCTGCAGCTCTTCAGGTGACCCTTCTGCCTGGAAGGTCATGTCCTGGTTGAAGATGGTCTTCACCTCAGCGGTGAGCGAGGTCAGGTTCCACGTGGTGGGGTTCTTCGACGCCGCGTAGGTCTCGGTGAGCCCGACGATGGCGTCTTCCACCGCGTCGAGCACCAGCTCGCGGAAGTCTTTCCACGAGACCATCCGCTCGGTGCGCGTCTTGACGCGCGTCTTGCTGTCTTCGGTGAACTCCACCAGCGGCACGTCGGCGCCGGCGGCGAGCACCTGGCGGCGCAGACCGTAGATGGTCTTGCGCTGCTGGTTCATCACGTCGTCGTACTCGAGCACGTTCTTGCGCATGTCGAAGTTGTGACCTTCGACGCGCTTCTGTGCGTTCTCGATGGCGCGCGAGAGCAGCGAATGTTCGATGACCTCGTCTTCCTTCATGCCCATGGTCTCCATGAGCCCGGTGATGCGGTCGCCGCCGAAGATGCGCATCAGGTCGTCTTCGAGCGACAGGTAGAAGCGCGAGCCACCCGGGTCACCCTGACGGCCGGCGCGACCACGCAGCTGGTTGTCGATGCGGCGCGACTCGTGACGCTCGGTGCCCAGAATGAAGAGACCGCCGAGGCGCTTCACTTCGTCGCGCTCGGTTTCGCACTGGCTCTTGAACTTCGCGAAGGCCGCTTCGTACGCCGTGTCCCACGTCTTCTTGTCGGCGCGGTACTGCTCGATGGCGAGCTTGTTCTTCGCTTCGTCGCCGGTGTCGTCGGGCAATTCAGGCGGCGGGCCCGCGACGCCCTTGGCGAGGTTCTCGGCGTTGCCACCCAGCAGAATGTCGGTGCCGCGGCCGGCCATGTTGGTGGAGATGGTGACGGCGCCCTTGCGGCCGGCCTGCGCGATGATGTCGGCCTCGCGGAGGTGGTTCTTGGCGTTGAGCACCTCGTGCGGCACGCCAGCGGCCTTGAGGAACTTGGCGAAGACCTCCGACTTGGCGATGGACACGGTGCCCACGAGCACCGGCTGACCGGTGGCGTGGAGCTTCTTGAGCTCTTCGGCGGCGGCTTCGAACTTCGCCTTCTCGGTCTTGTAGACGAGGTCGTCGACGTCCTTGCGCACCATGGGCTTGTTGGTGGGCACGACGCGAACGTCGAGGTTGTAGATCTTCGCGAATTCTTCGGCCTCGGTGTCGGCCGTGCCGGTCATGCCGGCGAGCTTCGTGTACATGCGGAAGTAGTTCTGGAACGAGACCGTCGCCAGCGTCTGGTTCTCGTTTTCGACCTTCACGCCTTCTTTGGCTTCGATGGCCTGGTGCAGGCCGTCAGACCAGCGGCGGCCCGGCATGATGCGGCCGGTGTGCTCGTCGACGATGAGCACCTCGCCCTCTTTGACGACGTAGTCGCGGTCGCGCTTGTAGAGCGTGTGCGAGCGCAGGGCCTGCTCGACGTGGTGCAGCGTCTCGAGCTCTTCGGGCGCGTAGAGGTTGTTGATCTTCAGGCGCTGCTGGAGCTTCTCGATGCCGCCGTCGGTCAGCATCACCGAGCGTGATTTCTCGTCGAGTTGGTAGTCCTGCTCGGGCACCAGGCCGTAGATGACCTGGTCGACCTTGCCGTACAGGTCGGTGTTGTCTTCCGTGGGGCCGGAGATGATGAGCGGCGTGCGCGCCTCGTCGATGAGGATTGAGTCGGTCTCGTCGACGATGGCGAAGTTGAGCTCGCGCTGCACATAGTCCTGCAGGCGGAACTTCATGTTGTCGCGCAGGTAGTCGAAGCCGAACTCGTTGTTCTGCCCGTAGGTGATGTCGGAGCCGTAGGACTCCTGGCGCTCGCGGTCGGACAGGTCGTGGAGAATGCAGCCCGTCGTCATGCCGAGGAACTTGTAGACGCGGCCCATCCACTCGGCGTCGCGGCGGGCGAGGTAGTCGTTGACGGTGACGACGTGCACGCCGCGGCCCGACAGCGCGTTGAGGTACGTGGGCAGCGTGGCGGTGAGCGTCTTGCCTTCGCCGGTGCGCATTTCAGCGACGCAGCCCTGGTGCAGGAACATGCCGCCAATCATCTGTACGTCGTAGTGGCGCTGGCCCAGCACGCGACGGCCGGCTTCACGCGTCATCGCGAAGGCCTCGAAGAGCACGTCGTCGAGCGACTTGCCGTTGGCGACCTCCTGCTTCAGGCGCGCCGTCTCGCGAGCGAAGTCTTCGTCTTTGAGAGCCCGCATCTTCGTCTCGAGCTCGTTGATGTGAGCCACTTTGGGGATCGCGCGCTTCAGCTCGCGGTCATTCTTGGTGCCGATGATCTTCTTGAGGACGTACTCGATCATGGTGCTTCTCTTCTGTGAGTGGAGGTGAACGTGAAGCGCTCCCGACGGCGCTGTCGCCCGCGGGAGTCGTGGAAGTGGAGGTGAGGACTGCGCGGCCGTCAGACGGCCTGGCGGTGACGCAGCACCACGAAGCGCAGCGCGCGCGCGCTCACGTCTTCGGGCGCGGCCACGGCGACGAAGCCGAGACCAGCGGGCACCTGAGGCGAGACGACGAACGCCACGCGTGACGGCGCTTCAACGCGGGTGACGTCTTGTGCTTCGAGCGTCGCGTCTTCGCGGAGTTGCTGCCACGGCACGAAGCGCACCACCTCGACGCGCGGCATCGCGAACGCGACCAGCTGGGTCGCGAACACGGGGAGGCCGACGGTGAGGAGCAGGACGACTCGCACGGCGGTCACCATGCCACAGGAAATCGCCGCGTCACGGAGTACCTGACTGGAATCGTGGTGCCGTTACTCTCGGCGAGTCAGCGCCGCCTCAACCAGCTTGTGGAAGTCGGTGAAGCGCTCCGTGGGCGCGTCGAGCGTGCCGCGGCAGACCACCGCGCCAGTGGCGTACTCGCGCACCTCGACGTGGAGCCCGTCGCTGCCGTCGGCGACGCCGACGAACAAGTCGGTTTGCTCAACGCTGAACCCGTGGACCGTCGGGTGCTCGACCAGGAACCGCCATTGGCCCGGAGGGACCTCCAGCAGCTCTCTGGCCGTGCGGACAAAGCCGTCTTCTTCCATGGCCCGCAGCGACTCGGCGCTGAGCCGGAGCGGCTTGACCAGGCGCAGCCCATCCTCGCCATCTCGGGCGACGGCGAGCGTCGGCGTGCTGAAGAAGCGGTGCGCGGGGAGGGCGTGGGCGTTGGCCTCTGTTGCGCAGTCGAGCGGCTTGAGCGCCGCTTCCTTGAGGGCTGCGACGTCGAGTTCTTCGAGGCGCTTGACGAGCACTGCCGACTCAGCGCCCACCGCCGCGTCGAGGCGCTGCGCGAACACGCAGAAGGCGATGAGGACCAACGACACCAGCGCCGTAGTGACGACGAGCACCTTCTTCACGACACACCTCCCGCCAATGCGGTCTTCCAGTCGGTCTCTGTCCACCCGAACTTCGTCAGCTCATCGCGTCGCTGCTGCGGCAGGGCCTGCCAGGCGGTGTGCGCTTCGAGCTCCTTCGGCGGGGCGAACACGTCGTTCGACGACGACAGCGCGCGACGCACGGTCTCTTCGCGCAGGCCACGCACACCGAAGCCGATCCGACCTTCGACCTCAGCGCCGCCAGCCTCGATCTTCCCACGCGCGCCGCCGCGGATCTCCCGAGTGGAGACGCCGCCCGCGGCCCAGGAGCCGAGGCCGACCTCGAGCCCCTCCTCTTTCAGCCGCAGGGCCGTGAGCTCGACGAGCGTGCTGCCGCCAGTTTCCTGCGTCAGCTTGACGGGACCGAGTTCAAGCGATGCCTCATCGAACGCGCCGCGCTTCATCGTGAGGCTGACCTCGCCCATTGGGATGGCAGCTGTCGCTTCCGTCGAGCCATCACTCAGTTCCTTGTACTTGGCCTTGCCCTCGCCGGAGTCGAGCTCGACGCCCACGGCGTCGGTCACCGTTCGAGGTTCATTGGGGCCGGCGCGCCCGTTCTTCTCTCGGACCAGGCCGTCCGGACTCTTTGTCTCGAGTTTGAACTCGAACCACGCGGCGCCATCCTTCACTTCGCCGGTGAGGTCGCTCATGCGGTTGGCCACCGCGAGGTAGGGCTTGAGCTCGCTGGCGTTGTTGAATCGCGAGAAGTCGCGATCGTAGGCGTCGCTGCGCCGGTCACCGACCGCCGTGTATTCCCGCGCGACGTACGTTGACGCCGGGCGACCCAGTTGTTGGAGCTCGCGCAGCGACTTGCACTGAGAGACCGCGTCTTCGTAGCGCGCGCTGTACTCGCGGTAGTCGCGCACGAACTGGCCGTACTGCGCCTTCGAGTGCTCGTGAATCAGATCGTTCACGCAGCGAGGGAGCTCGCGGTCCATGCGGTAGAGCGCCGGTTGCCCGGGCGGGTTGAGCTTTCCCTTCTGCTTCCTCTCGGGCTCCAGGATGACGCTGCCTTTCGCGGCTGCCATCTTCAGGAAGCGGCACTGGTCTTCCCACGTGAGCTTGTCGAGCATCGTCTCGAGGTGCCCGCTCGAGCCCAGCGTCTTCATGGCCTTGTAGAAATCGGCCGGCGGCAGCTGCTCGAGCGTGTTCAGCGCGGAGGTGGCCTCTTTCTGTGTGACGTAGAAGTCGAGCGAGGCGACGTCGGTGGACAACTGACGTCGCAGCTCCGTCGCGTCGTAGGTCGACACGCCGTTCGTGGTTGCTGACGGTGCTCTGGTGCCGACGGCAGGCGGTGCTTCATCAGTCGGCGAAATGTCGGGTGGAACCGGTTCGGTGCCGCGGTTGGCGAGAGTGCGCATGGGTCGCGCTTCTGCGCCCGGCGTGCCTTCGCGATGCCGTGTGATTTCGAGGAGTTGCTACGAAGAGAGCGTCTCCCGCGTGAGACGAGGCGTCATTCTCTGAGCTCAGTCCCAGGCGATGGAGAGCGTCGAGCCCGCCGAGCCGTGCGCGCCGCCTTCGAGCTTCACGCCCTTCGCGCCGATGCGCTTGAGACACACCGCGACGGTGCCGCCGAGCAGGTGCCCCGATGGAAATGCGACGTTCGTGAGCTTCACGACCACCGAGCGTTCACCCGTCCACTCGAGCTCCACGTCGGCGCCGACCATGCCGGTGCTCATGAAGCGCGGCGAGCGCTGCACGAAGGTCTTCGCCGACAGAAACGGCAGCGCGACGGCGATGAGCTTGCCGACCAGCGTCTCGAGGTAGCCCTCGATGAAGCGCTCGCCCAGGAGCCACCACGCACGTTCACGCACTTCGGTCGGGTAGAGAAACTGCGCCGCCACGTCGAGGCAGTCGTGCCAGACCTGCAGCGGGTATTCGGTTCTCGGGTGGTCTACGTCGAAGCCCTTCGCCTTGAGCGCGTCACGAAAGGCGCCCGTGGGCTTGAGCGCGACCGTGAACAGCCCGTCGAACATGCTGTGCTTGGCGATGACGCTCATGAGCAACGCACGGCATAGCAACAACTGATCAGCTCTTCGCGAATTCTGCGCGGCCCTGCGCATCGAGCGTCGCGAACTCGTCGGCGCTCAAGGTCACCTTCGCGGCGGCCATGTTCTCTTCGAGGTGCTTCACCTTGCCCGTACCGGGAATTGGCAACATCACCTCGCTGCGTTGCAGCACCCACGCGAGCGCGATGGCCGAGGTGGTGACGCCGTATTTCTGTGCGAGCTGCGAGAGCGCGCCACCTGCTCGGGACAGCGCGCCGGCCGCCAGCGGGTACCAGGGAATGAATCCGATGTTCTCTTTCTGGCAGTGGTCGAGCACCGCCTCGCTCTTGCGATTCACCAGGTTGTAGAGGTTCTGCACGGTCACCACGGCGAAGTGCTTTTGCGCGGCTTTGAGCTCCTCCACCGAGACCTCCGAGAGCCCCACGTGCGCGATGAGACCTTCTCTCTGCATCGCCGCGATGGCGCTGAACTGTTCGTCGCGCGGCACGGCCGGGTCGATGCGGTGCAACTGCCAGAGCTGCAGCCGGTCCTGCTTGAGGCGACGCAGGCTCGCGTGCACGGCGTTGCGCAGATATTCGGGCCGACCATTCGGCGCCCACTGATTGGGGCCTGCGCGCGTGAGCCCGGCTTTGGTCGCGATGACGAGGTTTTCGGCATACGGGTGCAGCGCCTGGGCGATGCGCTCTTCGCTCACGTACGGGCCGTAGGAATCTGCCGTGTCGATGAAGTCGACGCCGAGCTCCGGCAGGCGCTGCAGCACCCGGAGCGCTTCGGCTTCGTCACGTGGCGGGCCCCAGACGCCGTCGCCGGTGATGCGCATGGCGCCAAAGCCGAGCCGATGAATGAGGAGTTCGCCGCCGATTCGAAACGTGTCGCTCATGGCGCCATGAGGTAGCGCCCGCGCGCTGCGGCGCAACACATTCAGGTCGAGCACGCGTACCGCTTGCCTCCGCGACCAACCTGTTCACAGATGCCCGCAATGAAGACTGCCAAAGCCGTACTTGCGCTGAGTGTCTTGTTCTTCGTCGCGGGTGCTGGGCTCTTCGCCTTCGCGGTGGTGGGCCCGAGTGACGACGACGTCATTCGCCGCTTCAACAAGCTCTATTACGAGCGCGATTCGTGGAATCGCATGACCTGGTTGGGGGTCAAGACGCTCCAGAACCCGCCAGACACGTGGGTGTTGCAGGAGCTGGTGACGCAGCTGCGGCCCGACTTCATCATCGACTCGGGCACGTACTCGGGTGGTTCGGCGCTGTACCTGGCGACGGTGATGGAGGCGCTCGACCTCGACGGGAAGATTCTCACCATCGACATCGCGCCGAACGTCGAGGCGGCGAGCAAGCACCGCTACTGGGGCACGCGCATCGAGTCTTTCGTCAGCAGCTCCACCGACCCGAAGCTGGTGGCGCAGCTCCGCGAGCGCGTCGCCGGCAAGCAGGTGCTGGTGTTGCTCGACTCGTTGCACACCAGAGACCACGTGTTCGACGAGCTCGAGGCCTATGCGCCGATGGTGCCCGTGGGCAGCTACATCGTGGTGCAAGACACCAACATCAACGGGCACCCGGCGCACCCGGAGTTCGGCCCCGGCCCGTGGGAAGCGGTGCAGGACTTTCTGGCCAGGCACCCGGAGTTCGAGATCGACAAGTCGCGGGAGAAGTTCCTGCTGACCTTCACGCCTGACGGTTACTTGAAGCGCGTGCGTTGAGCTGAGGCGCATCGCTTCACGAAATCTCAAAGCGCTGTGCTACCGACGCCCGCATGAAGAAGGGCGACCAGCGAAACCACAAGCAGCGCAACACGTGGCACGTCGCGCCTGACCAGAAGCGCCCACCGCCGCCGAAGGTCGAGCCGCCGAAGCGCGTGCGCATTCCTCCCACGCCGCCGGTGACGCTGGTGCCTGAGCCCGGCAGCTGGCTGTGGACGTGCCGCGCAGGCTTCGAAGCGCAGCTCTTCGAGGAGCTCGCGTGGGGAAAGAAGAACCCCATTCTGCTCGGCGCGGCGCTGATTTCGTCGGAGCCGTACACCGGTGAGAACCCGTTGCCGCAGCCGCCGGCGTTCGCGCGCCAGGGCTTCCTCATTTCTGACGTCGTGCGCAGCCCGGCCGACGCCGCCGCTGCGTTGCCCGACGCGCCGACGCGTGTGCAGGTCTGGGTGCCCGACACCGACGCCGGCAATGCGCGCGCGGGTGAAGCCGCGGCGTGGGAAGAGACGATTCGCGCCATTCGCACCGAAGAGGGGCTCGTCGACCCGGAGACGCCGTGGAAGGCCGCTGAAGCCGGTGCATGGTTGGCGCAGATCTGCCTCATCGGGCCCGGCGTGGCCGTGGTCGGTCGCGTGCGTGCGCGTGAAGCGTTGTCGCTGTCGGCCGGCGGGCGCGCGCGCATGAAGCGCACGAGCGACGCGCCTTCACGAGCGGCGATGAAGCTCGACGAGGCGCTCGACTGGTACGGTGTTTCGCCCGGGCGTGGTGACCTGTGTGTCGACCTCGGCAGCGCCCCCGGCGGGTGGACGAAGCGACTCCACGAGCGCGGCGCGCGCGTCTGGAGCGTCGACCCCGCCAACCTCGCGCCTGAGGTGCTGAAGCTCCCTCGCGTGAAGCACTTCAAAGAGAGCGCGTTCGACTTCACGCCCGACGAGCCGGTCGACTTTCTGTTCTGCGACATGGCGTGGCGGCCGCTCGAGGTGGCGCAGCTGCTCGGCAAGTGGGCGCGCAAGAGCTACGCGGTGCAGCTGGTCGCGAACATCAAGCTGCCGATGAAAGACAAGCTGCCGACGCTCTTCCGCGTGCGCCACACGCTCGTCGAGTCGGGCTGGAAGACGGTGCGAATGCGCCAGCTCTACCATGACCGCGACGAGGTGACGGTGAGCGCCCGGCGCGCTTGAAACCCGCCGTTATTCGCGGTGCAGTGCGCCGTCTTCACCAAGCCGGGGGGCTTTCGGAATGTTCAGCGCAGCCTTGATGGTCGTGCTTGCCGCGGAGCCGTTGCCTGGCCTCGCCGTGATGGACTTCGCGACCGAAGGAGCCCCGCCTGAAATCGGCGCGGCCACCGCGGGGCTGGTGGCGCACGAGCTCGAGCGCCTGCAGCTCTTTCACGTCACCACCGCCGAGACCACGCGCGTGATTCTGGGCGTCGATCGCCAGCGTCAGTTGCTCGGCTGTGAGAACTGTTCAGGCGCGGCGCTCAGTGAGCTGACGTCGTTCGAGTACCTCGTCACCGGCAAGTTGACGCGCATCGGCGCTCCGAAAGAGGGCAACTACAACCTGCTGCTCACGCTCTTGAAGTCGGGCTCTGCGTCTCCGCTGTCATCGGTGCGGGTCGAAGCGAAGGGCGAAGAGAAGCTGTTGCAGCAGGTGCCGAGCTCGACGCTCAAGCTGGTGGGCAAGCTGCTCGAGGGCCGTCAGGGCGCGCTGGTGGTGGGCGCTTCAGAAGCGGGCGCCGCGGTGAAGGTCGACGACACGCAGGTGGGCACCACGCCGTTGCAGGCGCGCGTGCAGCTCGCCGCCGGCCCGCATCTGCTCTCCGTTGAAAAAGACGGCTTCACGCAGGTGAAGAAAGAAGTGCGCGTGTCGGCCGACCAGGTGAGCGACGAGTTCATTCGCCTCGTGCCCAGCCCCGACATGGCCGAAGCCTATGAAGCGAAGGCGCAGCGCACGCGCGTGTTGGCGTGGGTGGCGACGGGCATCGGCGCTGCGGGCGTCGGCGCGTTCATCGTTGGCAACGTGGCCGCGAATTCAGCCTACGGAGACCCGAACACGCAGACCTCGTTCTCGTTTCATCGCGCGCAACTGGCCATGGGCAACGAGCAGACGGGCGAGGTGAATCACCGCGCTGAAGCGGGGCGCCTCAAGGCTGAAATCGAGCTGATGCAGACCGTCTCGTGGATCGGTCTGGGCACGGCGGCGGCCGGCGGCATCGCGGCGACGGTGCTGTTCATCGTCGGTGACCCGCCGGGCAGGTACGAGGCGTACCGGAGCAAGACCGGCGTGGTGTCGATGCAGCTCGCGCCGACCGTCGGTGGCGCGGTGCTCAGCGGCACGTTCTGAAGGTGTCTCAACGCGGCGACGCTCCGCCACGGCGCGTCGTTGTGAGCGCGCCGTCGAGCCCGTAGCTGCGCGTGCGTGCCTCGATGCCTCGCGTTCTTCTTCGTCTTCGCTGCGTGTTCAGCGCCGGTGCCGCAAGGCCCGCATTACCTCTACAGCGTTGACCCGCTGAGCCTCGACAACCCGTTCCCTGATGCGCGGTTGATTGTCGACGGCGCGGCGCAGCTGCGGCCGCGTTGGTACCGACCGTTTCTCGCCGCGCCTGCGCGCACCGCCGAGTCCATCGCGTACTTCGAGCAGCTCAGCGCTGACGCCGCGCGTGAGGTGCACAGCTTCGGAGGCATCGGCGGCACGTTGCTGCTCACCTCCGAGCCCGTCGACGCGGCGAGCCTTCAAGGTACCTTCGCGCGGGTGGTGCGTGACGGCGAGCGCTGGCGGGTGCTCGAGCGGGCGGTGCGTGTTCAACATGCGCGCGACGTGCTCGCCGAACGTGGCCGCGCGTGGGTCGACGGGTTTCCTCAGTACGTCTTCGTGCGGCCGTCGGTGCCGCTGCCCAACGACAGCGACGGCGCGCTGGTGGTGTTGCGCGGCGCGCGCACCGAAGCAGGCGTGGAGCTCACGCGCAGCGCGTCGTTCGTCGCCGACGCCGCCACGGTCACCATCGCGCGCGCTTTGAACGTGCCCGACGCCGACCTGCTGCTCGTGCTGCCTGAACGCGGGCCGTCGGTGGTCGCGCCGTTGGCGTCACTCGCGGCGTGGGCCGAGGTGAACCCGGCGACAGCGACGATTCCGCCTCAGGCGGTGGTCGACGGCTTTCCGGTCGGCGTGTGGGCGAGCACCGACGCGGACTGGGCGACGTTGAAGCCGTGGCTCGAGCGTCACGCGTTCGGCCGGCCTGCGGTGAACGTGGGGCGCGTCGTGCTGGGCACGTTGAACACCAGAGACCTCCGCGAGAACGACGTGATGCGCGCCGACTGGTTGGTGAACCCTTCGCTCGCGCCGGTGGTGCCGCTGCGCTTCGTGCTCTCGGTGCCGGCGGGGCCGAAACCCGTCGGTGGCTGGCCGGTGGTGCTGGGGCAGCACGGCGTCGGTGGGCGCAACACACCGCGCACCGGCAGCAACGAGTCGTTCTGTCTCGAGTGGGCGCAGGCGCTCGCCGTGCGAGGGCTGGCGTGCCTGGGCATCGACGCGCCGAACCACGGTAGCCGCGGCAACTTCATTCACTTCTTCTCGCTCGAGAACCTGCCTGCGCTGAGGGACCGCTTTCGGGAAATGGCCTTCGACCTGCTGCAGGTCGAGCGCGCAGTTGTGCAGCTCGATGTCGACGGAGATGACGTCGCCGACTTCGCGCCGAAGGTGCGCTTCTTCGGCAACTCGCTGGGGGCGATTCTGGGCAGCAACTTCGTGCCGGTTTCAAACCGCGTCAGCGGCGCAGTGCTCAACGTGCCCGGCGGCGGGCTCTCGAACCTCGTCACCAGCTACTACCTGCGGGAGCGCATCGGCTTTCTGTTGGTGGCGCAGACTGCGGTGGCGCTCGACACGCCGGAGTTCGATTCGCTGCTGCCCGTTTTTCGCGTGGCCTCGCAGCCGTTCTTCGAAGCCGGAGACCCGCTGAATGTTGCGGCTGCATTGCGAGCCGACGTCGCGGTGTTGCAGCAACTGGGCGTGGGCGACCTGACGATTCCCAACGACACCAGTGAAGACCTCGCGGCGGCGATGAAGCTCACGGCTGTCGAGACGGCGCAGCGCGCGAGCACTCCGCTGCATGCGTTGGTGCGTGTCGACGCGAACCGTTTTCTACCTCCGGAGCAGGCCGCCGTTTCAGACGGCCACGAGGTGCTCTGGCACTTCGAAGAGGTGCGGAATCAGGCGCTGCGTTTCCTCGAAACCGATGGCCGGGAAGTGACGTGGTGACACGGGCGGCGGGCGTGGGTATGTGCGCCGCGCGTCATGATTCGTAACCTCACCGAGCTCTACCAGTACCGCGCGTTGTTGCTCGCGCTCTCGATGCGGGAGCTGAAGGCCCGCTACCGCGCGTCGGTGCTCGGCTTCTTGTGGACGTTCCTGAACCCCACGCTGAACATGCTCGTCTACGTGCTGGTGTTCGGCGTGTTGATGCGCAGCGCGGTGCCGAATTATCCGTACTACCTCTTCACCGGCCTGCTCCCGTGGATCTTCTTTTCGTCGTCGTTGCTGGGCGGCACCACGTCGGTGAGCGATCGCCGTGACCTGCTGACGAAGGTGCGGTTCCCCGCGCAGGTGCTGCCGGCGACTGTGGTGCTCACCAACCTCATCAACTTTCTGCTCTCGCTGCCGCTGTTGCTGATTCTGGGCGCCATCTTCGGGGTCTGGCCGACGTGGCACGTGGTGTTCGTCATCCCCGTGCTCTTCGTTCAGACGTTCTTCACGCTCGCGCTGACGTACTTCTTCGCCGCCTTCAACGTGGCCTTCCGAGACTTGCAGCACATCATCACCAACCTGGTGCAGATGGCGTTCTTCCTCACGCCCGTGCTGTGGGACATCAAGAGCGTGCCCGCGCTCGGTTCGCTCACGCAGGAAGAATCGCAGCGCATGTTGTTGACCTTCAACCCCATGGCGTCGGTGATGGGCTCGTGGCGCGCCATCTTCGTCGAGCAGCGCGCACCCGACTGGGAGCCGCTGTTGACGGTCTCGGGCATCGCGCTGGTCTTGATGTGGGTCGCTGCGTCGGTCTTCGAGCGTCGACGTGAAGAGTTCGCGGAGCTGGTGTGACGACGTCAGATTCCATCGTCATCACGAACGTCACCAAGTCGTTCAAGAAGACCTCGCGCAAGAACGAGTACACGACCTTCAAGTCGGAGCTCGTGCGGTTGCTCACGTTTCAGCGTCGGCTCATTGAGCCTGCGACGCACATCACGGCGCTCAAGGGCGTCGACCTGCGCATCCCCCGTGGTTCGACGGTCGGTGTCATCGGACGCAACGGCTCGGGCAAGAGCACGCTGCTCAAGCTGATGACGGGCATCTACGCGCCGACTACCGGAACCATCGAGGTCAACGGCCGCATCAGCGCGCTGCTCGAGCTCGGTGCCGGTTTTCACCCAGACTTCACGGGTCGCGAGAACATCCTCATCAACGGCATCATTCTGGGCATGAGCCGCAGCGAGCTGAAGCTGCGCATTCCCGACATCATCGAGTTCGCTGAGCTGGGCGACTTCATCGACGAGCCGGTGCGCACGTACTCGAGCGGCATGTTCATGCGGCTGGCTTTCGCCGTCGCCACGCACGTCGACCCAGAGGTCTTGATCATCGACGAGATCCTCTCGGTCGGCGACGAGCACTTCGGTCGCAAGTCGCTGGCCAAGATGAACGAGTTCCGTCGGAGCGGGAAGACCATCGTGCTTGTCACGCACGGCCTCGAGACCGTCGAGCAGTGGTGCGACTCCGCCGCGTGGATCGACGGCGGCCGCATTCGTATGTACGGGCCGTCGAAAGACGTGGTGCGTGAGTACCGCCGCGCCGTCGCCGCTGCGGAAGCTGAATCGCAGAAGACCGGGCACTCCGCGTTGGACCAACCCGGCCTCGCGCTGCCTTCCACCGGCCCGGTCGCCGAAGAGCTGCCTCCGGTGGGCGTCGTTTCTGCCGTGCGACTGCGCGACGAAAAGGGCGCCGAGTCGAAAGACTTCAGCGCTGGTTCGCTCCTCAACATCGAGCTCGACTGGTCGTTCACGCAGAAGGCGAAGACGAAGTTCTCGGTCGACTTGATGAGCTCCGATGGCCGCTTGGTATTCAGCACCGGCTTCGACGGCGGCGAACGAGAAGGCAGCGGCACCACGGTGCTGCAGCTCTCGCGGGTGGGGCTGGGCGGCGGCGTGTACGAACTTCTCGTCTCTGCTGCAGGCAACGGCGAGACCATCAAGAACCCGTTCCGGCAAGCGCTGCACGTCGCCCCTTCCGAGGGTGCCGGCCTGCTGCGGCCTGAACTGCGTTGGAGCGTGAAATGAACGTGCGTGGCCAGTGGGTGTGGATCACCGGAGCGTCGTCAGGCCTCGGGCTCGAGCTGGCGAAGCAGTTGGCGGCGCAGGGCGCGAACCTGTTGCTCACCGCGCGGCGCGCCGACCGCCTCGAGGCGCTCAAGGCTGAATTGAAGGGCGTCGAGGTGCGCGCGTTGCCCGCCGACATGAGCAAGTCGGCCGACGTCGAGCGCGTGGTCGAAGAGGTGAAGAAGGTGCCGGTGGTGGCGGTGGTGTTGAACGCCGGCACGACGCACCTGGGTCGTCACGAAGAGCTCGAGTGGCCAGCGTTCGAGCAGATGCTGCAGCTCAACGTCATGGGCACCACGCGCGCCACCAGCGAGTTGGTGCGCCACTACCAGACGAACAACGCGCCGCTGCGCATCATGCTGGTGACGTCGATGGCGGGGTTGATGCCGGTGCCGTTTCAGGCGGCGTACTCGGGCACCAAGGCGTTCCTCACCGCGTTCGGTACGGCGCTCGCGCACGAGCTCCGTGGCACCAACATCAGCGTCACCGTGTTCGCGCCGGGCGGCATCGCCACGGAGATGACGTCGGGCGACAACTTCGGCACGTTGCGCGCGTGGTTGGCGCCGGTGCAAGACGTCGCGCGCGAGGCGCTGTACGCGTTGGCGAGCCGGCCTCCGCTGTATGTGGCGGGCTTCACCAACCGCTTCGGCCTCTTCATGTTCCGTTTCCTGCCGCGCAACCTGGTGATGGGTCAGCTGCGCAGCCAGTACGCGAAGTCGCTCGCCGCGGCGGCCGCGCTGAAGAAGCCGTGAGTCAGCAGATCGTCGGAGACCTCCGCACGCTGGTGACGCGGCGGGCGGGGCTCAAGCGCCGGGTCGCGTTGCTGGTGCCTGACGACGCGCTGCGCAGCTCGCTCGAGCAGAACGGCTGCACGCTGCTGGTCGACCCGGCGTCGCTCGATGAATTGACGGCCTTCGCGCCCGACGTGGTGGTGGCCTTCGACGGCTTCGCTTCAGAGCGCGCGGAGTCGTTTCGTGGGCTCGCCGCCGCAGCGCCGCAGGCGGAGCTGGTGTTCTCGTTCGCCAACGCGGCGTCGGCGAGCCTGCTGCTGCGCTCGTTGCTCGGCACGTCGCCGGCGGCGTCGTCGAGTGAACGCGACGTGCGCGCGTGGCTCGCGAGTGCAGGCTACGTGGTGCGCTCGCGCGACGTGGTGGTGATGCCGCACGTGTCGGTGCCGCTGTCGGCCGACACCGAAGCGGCGCTGCGTCAGGTCTTCGAGCAGGTGAACCCCGACGCCGCGGCTGACCGACTGCTGCTCGTCGCGACGCGCGGCGTGGAGGCCTCGAAGCCCGAGCGCACCAAAGGGCTGACGTCGGTCGTCGTCTCGGCGGGTGATGACACCGGCGCGTTGGAGGGCACGGTGCGCTCGCTCGCCGGGCAGCTGCGAAAGCCGCTCGAGCTCGTCGTGGTCTCGTCGCGGCCAGAGCTGGAGCTCGACCGCGCGCTCAAGGCCGCGAAGGGGAGGGCGGGCCTGGAGCTGGTCGTCGTCGGTGGCGCTCCTGGCGACGCGCTCGCGCGCACCAACGCCGGCCTGCAGCAGGCGCGTGGGCAGTACGTGTGCTGCGTCGAAGCCGGTGAGCTGCTCGAGCGTGAACACCTCTCGTCACTCGTGAAGCGCCTGGAAGACGGCACTGCGGCGTGGGCGCTTTCGTCGCCGCCGGGGGCGTGGAGCGGCCGCTTCGAGCTGCGCGAGTGGCTCGAGCGTGGCGCTGTGCACCGCAGCCGTTACGTCGTCGACCGGGAGCGCGTCGGCAGCTTCCCGCTGCAGTTCGCCGACGGCGTCGAGCTCGGCGAGGCGATGGTGTTCTGCCGCTTGTCGGCGCTCTTTCCTCCGTCGTGGGTGCCGGGCGCACCGACGGTTGACTCGCAGCGCGTCGTGCCCTCGTCCCCCGAAGCGCTGCGCGTCGCCCTGCAGGCGCGACCGCTGCGCACGTTGTCGACGCTCGACTTGCGTCCACCGCCGCCTGTCGACGTTGCCGAAGCGCTGCAGGCCAGCGTGAGCGCGCGCAGCGAAGTCGCCGGCAAGCTCTTCTCGCGCGGCCGTGAGCTGGTCGAGCGGGTACGTGACGCGGCTGAAAAAGCGCGTGAAGCCGCGAAGAAAGACCTCGAGCGCTGAGCAAGAGCGCCACACCTGTGACGCTTTGCCACACCTCCAACCGCTCAACCCCTTGAGTGCTGAGGCTGGCGTGCAACGTGCTGTGGCAGTTGCGCATGCCTCCGCGCTCGACCTCCCCAGTTCGAACCACGCTCCTCGCGACCATTCTCGCGGCGCTCTCGGTCAACGCCGACGCGCCCACTGCAGACAAGAAAGACCCTGAAGTCGCCATGCTGCAGTCTCCACGCGCCGCGGTGCGTGAGTTTCTCGAGCTCATTCGGCAGGGCGATGAAAAAGAGGCCGCGAAGTACCTCGTGAAGCCCAACGTCGAGCTCGCGCGGCAGCTGGGCGCGGTGTTCGACGGCCAGCCCCGGTTCGATTTGGAGCAGGTCTCCGACGAGCCCGAAGGTCTCGACGACGACGGGCTGCCGGCCGGTGACGAAGCGGTCGCCAACGTCGAGCTCGGCAACCACGTGCCCGAGCGCATCGTGATGGTGAAGCTGCCGGGCAACGCGGAGCCGCGCTGGCGCTTCAACGTGCCCACCATCAACCGTGTGCCTGTCTGGTACGAGCGCACGCCCAATGCGTGGGCCGCCAAGAACCTGCCGGTGTGGCTCACGCGCCGTGGGCCCGTCGGCATGCAGTTCTGGCAGTGGGCTGCGTTGTTGGTGCTCGCCGTGCTGGCGTGGGGCCTGGGCACGTTGGTGGGGCGCCTGCTCAGCCGAGGCGTGAAGGCGCTCATCGAGCGCATCAGGGAAAAGAAGTGGGCGCAGCTCGTCTTCACCAAGATTCAGGGGCCGCTGACGCTCGCGTCGTCGCTGGGGCTGGTGGCGGGGACGGTGCCATTTCTCGGGCTGCCAGAGACCGCAGGGGCGTTCATCATTCGCGGCGTGAAGGGCGGCTTTCTGGCTGTCTTCTTCTGGCTGCTGGTGCGCGCCGTCGACGTGACGCGTGAGGTGCTCGTCTCGCGCATCGCCGTCGACCAGCCGAACTCCCGCTCGCTGGTCTCGCTGGGCTCGCGCTTCACCAAGGCGATCCTCTTCACCATTCTCGTCATCGCGGTTTTGAGCCTGCTCGGCTTGCCCGTCGGCAGCCTGCTCGCGGGCCTGGGCATCGGCGGCCTCGCCGTCGCGCTCGCAGGGCAGAAGACGCTCGAGAACCTCATCGGCACGTTCGCCATCGGCTTCGACGCGCCGTTTCGCGAAGGCGACTACGTGAAGGTGCGCGACTTCGCGGGCACCGTCGAGACCATCGGCCTGCGCTCGACGCGCATTCGTACGCTCGACCGCACCATCGTCACCGTGCCCAACGGCAAGCTGGCCGACGAGCACATCGAGACCTTCGCGGTGAGAGATCGCATGCGCCTCGCCTTCACGTTCGCGCTCCGTTACGGCGCTGACGCGGCCGCCATCGAGCCGGCGCTTGCGCGCGCTGAAGAGGTGCTCAAGCAAGCCGACGACATCGACAGTCAGGCCGCGACCGTTCGGCTCATCACGCTGGGCGAGTGGGGCATGGGCGTGGAGGTCATCGCCATGGTGAACACCACCGACGGCGCGAAGTTCGGGCTGCTGCGTCAGCGCGTGATGCTGGCGTTGTTGAAGGTCTTCGGAGACGCCGGCGTGACGTTGGACCCCGCGCAGGTCTTTCAGCACAATGCAGCCGCAGCGGCCGCGAAGGTTACGCAGCCGGCGATGCGCTGAGGGCAACGTCCCCAGTCGTCGTCCCGCCCGGAGCGTCGTTGGGGCCGCGTTGTTCGGAATCAGCCCAGATGAACGTGTCCGGTGGCCCCGTGGGTCATGGCGATCCTAGAGCGACGGTGCCTCCATGAAGCGCCATGAGGTGGTGCGCAGCGTCGCGCCAGCCGGGCTGACGTTGTTCCACCACCGCAATCATCCACTCGTGAACGAAGGCATCGTCGTGTCCGCTGAGCAGTTTGACGAGCTCACGGATGCTCGTCGGCGGCGCCGCAGAGGCCAGCGGCAGCCAATAGCTCTTCTGCTCCCTGCCAGTCACGACCCCGTGGATGAACTCGATGACGACCCTGGGGAACGTCGTCCACAACGCGCTCGTCGAAATGGAGCCACCAGAGCGAAGCCAATATTCTGGTTTCCGAAGAACCCGTTGCACGGCGGTTTCAGGAAAGTAGGTGAGCATGGCTGAAGAAATGAAGCCGGTGTCCACCCAGTAGTCCCAGATTTCTGCTCGGAGAAACGGCCACACCTCCGGGTGCTCCCCGAGCTCTCTCAACGAAAGAAGACGTTCCGGGTCGGGTGGAGAGAGGTCCTCTTTCAGCCCTCGGTTTCCGGCTGCGAGGTGCTCTGCGGTCAATGCCGAGAAGACGGTACGAGCGGTCTCTGCGTCGAGTCGCGGAAACCCATAGTTGAAGCCACGCCGCACCCAGCTCTTCCACGCCTCGCTCAGCGCGTGCTCCACGGTGACTCCATGGCGTGTGCAGGCGTCGCTGACGGCCGCGAGGCCAATTGCACCGGCACGCCCGAGCGCGTTCTCGTTGGATGCGTTCTTGGCGTACAGCGCGATGGCCGCTGGTTGTTGAAGGTCGTTGAGCTCATAGACGTTCGTGGGCCCGAACTGTTGCAGCAGGGCCTCCGCCAGCCGGTAGGGCGCGAGTTGCTCGTTGCTGCCGGACGGCGCGTCGCGGAACGCCTTGGCCATCAGCGAGAAAATCCGTCGGGCGGGTTCCCAGTAGTTCGACGACCAGGGTTGATCAGACGGCTTACCGAGCAGCTCCGGTGACGGAGTCAATGCGGAGGGTGTCATCGCATCGCCTTCACGGAGCAGGTGGAGACTGATGGCCGAGGCGGCGAGGCAATGCGCTCCTTCAGCATTGAGTCCTCGTTGGTCTGCCGAGCCGCCAACGGTCACGAGCGGGATGCGGGGCCGGAACGGGTAGACCTCTTTGGAGAACGAGGTGTACGTCGCCCACGCTTGGCGAATCAGCGGCAGCGGCACGCGCGTCTTCGGCTCGGTCAACACCAGACCGATTGCGCGGAAGATGCCGTCGCAAGCCGCCAACCTCTCGGGTGAGTGGTCCTGTTCTTTGCCGACAAGCCACGCTTCGGTGCGAGAGAAATCACCAGCGCGCAGTTCATCGATCACCCGGCTGATCGCTTTGCCTGCCGTGGTGCTGTTGAGCATCAACGTGCCCAGCCCATCGGTCGACTCCCACAGGTGCTCGAAAGACAGCGCGTCGACGAGCCGGGCCAGCAGCGGCGGATGAATGGAAACCAGACCATCGTCCGATTGCAGAAGCACTTCGCAACGAAGGAGCCCGTCAACCCAGTCGACCTGCTTCGGGTCGAGCAGCTTCCGAAGCTTTGAGGCGTTGTTCGCGCCGCCGATTTGCACGCGATGGTCGATTTCCTTGCGAATGCGCGCCGGCAGAAAGTCTTCCGGGAGGAGTTTTCGCCACTCTTCACACGTCAGGTTCGCGGGGAGCACTTCTTTCAAACGAGCCGAGTTCAGCGCGAGCAGGACTTCATCTCCGCTCTTGGCGACCACGTGCTCGCTCTCGGGCACAGCGCGCGCTTCCGCGTTGCTGACCCACTCTCGAATGAGTCGGCTTCGGTCTTCGCCGAAGTGTCTTTCCTCGTGGTTGTCGACAAGTTCAAGGAACGACAAGACCTCGCGAACGTCGGCGGCGACCGTTCCGTCGTATTCGGCGTGTGTGAGGCGTGTGGCGATGCGTTCTTTGAACCTGCCTTTTGGAGGAACTCGCGGGGCAAGCCACGTGATGAGTTTGTCGATCCAGTCCCGCGGCGGCGGTGTCGTCAGCGTCGTCACGGGGCGCGCTTCCGGCCGCTGTTGCGACTCGTGATTCTGGCGTGACGTCGTCTCCGAGTTCTTTTCCGGCGGCGGGAATCTGCACGCGATGCAGACATGAGTTTCGACTGGCACCGTGCTCGCCCAATCCGGCGGCAGGCCGTCAACAGTGGCCAGCTCGACGAACACCCTCCCTTTGCTCGGCAGTGACCCGACCACCCACCGTTCCATTCGTTCAAATCGCCAGTCGAAGCGATGCTCAAGCCACCGCCCAAGCCAGCCGACAGCGACGCTGTCGCTCGTCTTCCACCATGCGCAGTCGAGGTGACGACCTCCGTTCACGCTCATTTCGCTGGGAAAGCCTGGGACGAAGTCCTCGTCATTCTCGAGGTCGATGAAGACGCCCTCGAAGGTGTCGAGCTCGATCCGAGCGCCTTTTTCCTGGAGGGCGGCCGGCTGGCTGAGCTGCCGGACAATCTCCTCACGCGACAGCCCAAGTGCGTTCTTCAATGGCTCGAGGACGGGCTTTCCTTTCCCTTCAAGCCACCAGCCGGTGCCGACGCGCGTGTCTGCGTTGCGCAGTTGGTTCCGCAGCGAGTCAGGCTTGAGTTCCACGCTCTTTGGCCAGTCTTTTCGCTTCAGCAGCTCGACCGCGAAGTCGCGCATCGTCTTCGACTGAAGCTTCTCCTTGAGCCATGTCATGGCGTCTTTGTCTCATGCCCAGCAGTGCGCGAGAAGGCTGTGCATCGTGCAGCAGACAATGCATGCATAATGCACGAACCGCATTGTGAGTCGCTGCACGTGGAAGAAGCACGGCATGACCAAACGCAACGATTCAACACTTCGAGTGGCGGTGGTGGGAGGCGACGGGCGCGTGTTCGGCTGCGCGGTTCCCGATGTCGTGCTCGCCCATTTCCCGAGTCGTCGCGATGGTGGCGCGCGCGGCCCTCGCGCCGTCGCGAGCGCGATTCGGCACGGCACGGTGGCGCTCGTGGTCTTGCTGGTGAAGTGGCTTGGCCACGCCGACTTCTGGGCCATCAAGCGGCTGTGCGCGTCGCGCGGCGTGCGCTGCGTGTCACTCTCGGGTGGGAGGTCTGGCCTGTGTGAGCTGATGCGAGCGGAAGCTGCGCAGTTGAAAGAGGCGGGCCGATGACTCGCCGTGTGATTCTCGTCGACCTCTACTGGACCCGCGACAAGGACCCACGTGTTCCGCTCGGGCACGCATCGCTTCTCGCGTCGCTCCGTGCGCGAAAGGAGCTGGATGTTCGCGCTCTCGTGTTTCCGGTGAATCAGGGGCGAATCAGGCCCGACACACTGGTGCAGGACATTCTCGCCGAAGCACGCGGCGTTGATTCCGCGGACGTCGACGTCGCCATCGGAGCCTACGTGTGGGCCGAGGACTTGCTGCGCTCCACACTGAAGAGAATTCGCGAGGAGGGCTTTCGAGGGCGCCTCATTCTGGGGGGGCCGCAGATCTCGTACAGCGGGCCGGGGCTCGAGCGTCTCTATCCAGACGCCGATGTCTTCATTCGCGGCTACGCAGAAGAAGCACTGGTGCGCCTCTGCGTGACTCCCGCGTCGCTCGCGCTGCCGGGGGTTCATCTGGCTGGCGCGACGGATGGTGTTGTTCAGGCGGCTGTCGACCTCGGGGCGCTGCCATCGCCATGGTTGACTGGAGTGATTCCCCTCGTGAACCAGGGGTTCATTCGATGGGAGACACAGCGCGGCTGCCCGTATCGGTGCGCGTTTTGTCAGCACCGCGAGCCGGGTGCACGACTGCTTCGGCGCTCGTTGTCGTTGCCGCGCATCGAAAGGGAGATTGATCTCTTTTGTGCCGCGAGGGTTCGCGAGATCTCTGTGCTGGATCCGATCTTCAACGTGGCACCGCACGCAGTCGGTGTGCTTCAGCGCTTCGCGCACCAGAACTTCGAGGGCCACGTGTCGCTCCAGTGCCGAGCAGAGGCCGTCGACGAAGTGTTTCTCGCGTCAGCTTCGGCGCTCGACGTCACGCTCGAATTCGGGCTGCAGACCATTCACGCGGACGAGGGACGGGTCATTGAGCGGCGGAATCAAATCGAGCGGGTAGATGCCACGCTCAAAGGGGTTCGAGCCCACGGCATACGACACGAGGTGTCGTTGATCTTCGGGTTGCCCCTTCAAACACCGGCCAGCTTCGAGGCGAGCATTGCCTGGTGTTTGGAGCGCAAGGTTCCCGTCATCAAGGCGTTTCCGCTGATGCTCCTCAGGGGAACGGCGTTGGAGCGCGAGCGCGAGAAATGGCGACTTGCCGACAGTGGCGGCGCGATGCCGATGGTCGTGAGTTCGACCAGCTTTGACGCGACCGATTGGCAACGCATGGCGCAACTCGCTGAGGAACTGCGGCAAACAGAGGGGCGTCACCCGGCAGAGTTGGGCGAGTTGAAGCGCCTCGCACGCGAACTGGCGCCTGAACCCCTGCGCTGGATGCCGGCAAGCGGGACGGAGGTTTCATGACGCTTTGGCGGCCACGTTTATCGCGCAGGGGCTCGGGCGAGAATGCGCCGAACAAGAACCGAACGTCTCGCCCTCGGGCGATGGCGCATGTGTCGCTCGAGACCGAACCGAACCACGTCGGAGCGACGCACGCGCTTCGACCGCGCGACCGTCGAGCTTCATGCAGAGGCTGGTCAGTTGCCCATCAGGTTGAGCGGCGTCATCTCGGCGAAGGTCGTGAAGATCCACGCGGCGAGCAACGACAGCGCGGCGATCAACGCGAGCGTCGCCGGGAGGTCGAGCTCGAGGCGTGAAATGCGACCCTTGGCCTGACGAACTTCGACGGTCTGCCCGGCGACGTGAAACTCGAGCGCGTCTCCGGGCTTCACCGAGAACACGTACGAATCACCGCGCTCCTGAATGTCACCGCGCGTGACCAGCGCGCTGAGCGGCACCGGCGCGTCGCCTTGAACCGACAGCGTGCCGGTGATGCCCAGCGAGAATTCGACGTCGAGGCCTGCGGGCGTCCACGTGAACTTCATGTGAGCGCCGTGCGCGATGACGAAGGTGTCTTCGGGCTCTTCACCGAGCGAGATGACCTTCTTGCCGCGCCCGTCGATGACTTCGGCCTCGAGCGCGCGGTCGCCCCAGCGCATGCGCACTTCCCAGGCGTTGGCAGGAGCCGAAGCGGTCTTCACGGCGCACCCTCTAACGAAACTTCAGCTGCGCGGCGCGGGTTGTTGCTCACGGCGCCAGTCCAACTGGCGGGCCGTCACCGCTTGCAGCACGGCGTGCATCTGGTCTGCCGGCGTGTCGGGGGTGATGTGAATGAAGCCCGCCGTCGTCGAATCAACGGCGGCGAACTCGGTCGCGAGGTTGTACCCGAGGTAGTTGCACAGGTACGCGCTGCGGTCGGGCGAGTACGCGCCGTCGCTGCGGCTGGTGTGCACCGCCCGTGAAGCGCCAAAGCCCACCAGCGCCTGGTCGATGGCGTCGACGGGGAGGTCGGTCTTCAGCTCGGCGGCGCCACCGGCGCGCACCTCGCGATCTTTCATCATCACGTTGTTGCCGTCGGGCGCCGCGCCGAGGTGGTTCTCGGGCCGCTCTTCGACTTGCGACTGCCCGTGCGTCACGCCCATCGACAGAATCACGTCGGGTGGCGCGTGCTTCATTTCGTTGATGAACGCGTCGACGGCCTCGGGCGTCACGTCGAGGCGGCGGTACTCGACGATGGCGCCCGGCACGCCGGCTTCGCTCAGCTTCTGCGCCATGTTCGCCGACGGGTTGTCGGTGATGCCCATGAACGCGCCGTAGCCGGTGACGACGACCTTCAGCGGCACTTCTCCGGGCTTGAGCCCGAGTGACTCGGGCTTGAAGAGCATCAGGTGCGCGGCGTCGTCGGTCCTGCTCGCGGCCTGACCCCGAAATGAAGCGCCGTCGTGCGGCTGCACGTCACCTGCGAGCAGCACGCCGCTGACCTGCGACGGCAGCGCAGCCTTCACTTTTTCGAGCACCTGCGCGGCGGTCTCTCCCTTCTTGACCTGCACCGAGAGCTGCTTGCCTTCGATGGCAACCTTCATCGTGCCGTCGGCCTGCGCGGTGCCCTTGAGCGCGAAGCAGTTGTCGAACAGGCCGAGCTTCGCCGAGAGCCCCGGCACGCCCACGGTGTAGTTCGCGTACCGACCTTCGACCTGCGCGAGCCCACCGGCCTGCACGTTCACCCACGCGTTGGTCTGGCCCATGGCCGAGACGTGTCGAAGCAGGCGCTGCTTCGCGGGGTCGTCGAACGAATCGGCGGCCTTCATCAACTCGCTGCGCTCGCTCGCCGACAGGCCCCAACCAGACCGTGCCTTGAGCGCGATTTGATCAACCTCCGCTTCGGTGACCTTGCCGTCTTGCCGGGCCTGCGTCACCGCGCTGCGAATGCCTTTGACCGTCATGGCCGCCGAGTATCGACGGATCTGCCCGAACGAAGAAGGTCCCCAACGCGCCAATGTGCATTAGTTTCGGGCCTCCGAATGAGTGACACGCTTCAGGTCTGGGTGCGCAACGACAAAGGCCAGGTGTACGGGCCGCTGTCGCCTCCCAGCGTGGAGCTGCTCATCGACAACGGCATCATCGGCGGGCGGCTGCAGGTCTCGACCAACGGTGAAAACTACGTGTACCCGGGCCGCGTGCCGGGGCTGCGCATGATTTTCCCCAAAGAGACCTGGGGCGACACCGTGGTGCCCGGTGAGCAGCTCGACGCCGAGTGGGCGCGCGTCGCGATGCCTGCGGCGATGTCGGCTCAGGCTTCGAGCCCTTCGGGCCTCTCGCGAGCGCCGGTCGCAGGCCCCGGAGCGCGTGCGCCGGCTGGTGGCCCGGTCGCTGGCCCCGGTGCGCGACAGCAGCCGACGCAACGGCCCATGAACCCCGCGCAGCTGAGCCGCCCGTCGGGGGTCATTCCCGCAGCGCCGTTCAAGTCGTCGCCGTCGGTCACTGACTTCATGACTGCGCCGCTCGGCAGCGCGGCGCCCGCGAGCGCGGTGCCGGTGCGCTCATCGCCGTCGGTCGCGCCGGTGGCGGCCCCGGTGCCGTCGTCTCCGTCGGTCGCGGCCTTCGTGGCGCCGCCCGTCGTGGCCGCGCCGAAGCCGAAGCCCGTGGCTGCGCCGCCTCCGCCGGGTGAAGGCGCGATGCCCGCCAGCGGCTCGCTCGACCAGTATTCGGCGCAGCGGCTGTACTTTCTTGCCGGCGTCGGCGAGCACACGGGCCTGCTCACGCTCAAGCTGCACGACCGCGAGCTGGTGGTGCACTTCAAGCGCGGCAACCCGGAGTTCCTCGACTCCACGCACCTCGACGACACGCTCGACACGTTCCTCGTGCAGCAGCGCCTGGCGACGACGGCTCAGATTCAGCAGGCCCTGGCGCAGGCGAGCCGCTTCGGTGGCGAGCTGTTGCCGGCGCTCTTCGGCCTCGGGTTGCTCAACCCCAACGCGGTGTTTCAACACCTGGGTCAGCGCGCCGCGACGTTGTTGATGCGCGTGCTGACCGCCGAGCAGGGCACGTTCACCTTCGACGTCGAAGAGCTGCCGGCTTCCAGGGCGATGCCGCTGGGCAATCGCTGGGCGGTGTACCTCGAGGCGCTGCGCAAGCTGCCGCAGCCAGACCTCCGCCGTCGCCTCGCCCGCGCGTGGGACCTGCCCATCATGAAGGCGGGTGGGCGTCTTTCAGTCGGTGACGTCCGCCTCACGCCGCAAGAGACGCGCGCGCTCAACTACTTCGACGGCGTGCGTTCACTCGCGCAGCTGGCGCGCGACCTTCCCGCCGAAGCTGAGGTGATTTCGCGCACGGCGTTGATGCTGTTGCCGCTCGACCTCGTCTCGTTCGCCGACGTGCAGGTTCGCTCGTCGCCCACGCCCGCGCCGCAGGCCGCGCCGCGCATCACCGCGCCGCCGCCGCCGGTCGTCACGCGGCCCTCCGTCAGCGCTCAGCCTGCCGCGCCGGCCATTGCGCCGCCTCCCAGCGCGGCCGCGCCGACCATCGCGCCTCCGCGAGTGGCGCCGCCCACCAACCCGGCAGCGCCTGCAGCGGCGCCGGTTCGCCCGCCGCCTCCGGTGATGGCGCCCGTCGCTGCGAAGCCTGCTTCGCCGTACCCCGGTGGCGCGCCGCCGGTGATGCGCGCGCCGGTGACGAGCAGCCCCTCAGGCATCGCGGCGACGCCGGTGCCGGTGCTCGACGCGAAGCAGCTTCAAGAGCTGCTGCTCAAGCTCAAGAAGCAGACGTTCTTCGACGTGCTCGGCCTCAAGAAAGACGCCGACGCCAACGCGGTGAAGGCCGCGTACCTCAAGGCCGCGCGCAGCTACCACCCCGACACCATCGCGCCGGGTTCACCAGAAGCGCTGGTCAAGGCGAAGGCCGACATGTTCGCGCTCATCGTCGAGGCCAACAACACGCTCTCCGACGCCGACAAGAAGGCCGAGTACCTCGCAGAGCTCGCCGCCGGCGGCACCGGCTCGAAGGTCGACGTCGAGAAGATCTTCCGCGCTGAAGACAGCTTCCAGAAGGGCATGATTCTGGTGAAGGCGCGCAAGTACCCCGAGGCCGTCAAAATGCTCGAGAGCGCCATCGCCGACAACGCCGACGAAGGCGAGTTCTACGCGTGGCGCGGCTACGCGAAGTTCCTCGCCGCGAGCGACCGCAAGGCCGTGCTCAGCGACGTGATGAAGGACCTCAACACCTGCGTGGCGAAGACCCCCAACGCGGCCAACGTCTATTACTTCCTCGGGTTCGTCGCGAAGACGAACGGCGACACCAAGACCGCGCTGACCAACTTCAAGAAGTGCGTAGCGCTCGACGCGAAGCACATCGATGCCGCGCGCGAACTGCGCACATTGAAGTAAGGGGCCTCCATGCCTCTCAATGGAAAACAGAAGCGCCAGCTGCGCGCGTTGGGCCACCACCTCAGCGTCGTGGTTCAGGTCGGCTCCGACGGCGTCACCGATGGCGTCATTTCTGCGGCTGATCAGGCGCTCAAAGATCACGAGCTGATCAAGGTGAAGATCGCCGAAGAAGATCGCGAAGGTCGCGCGGCCGCCGTCGAGCGGCTCGCCAACGGCACCGGCGCCGACATCGCGCAGACGCTCGGCCGCACCGTGCTGCTCTTCAAGAAGCGAAAGAAGAACTCGAAGATCAACCTGGTGAAGTGAGCGGCTACTTCGTCGTCTCGCCCACCAGCCGTGCCCCTTCCGCGAGCCGCGAGAGCAGCTCCGGAGGGAAGTACTGACGCCGCGCTTCTCCGTCTCCGCTGCGCGCGTGCGCTTCCGTTTCGACGTAGCCCGCGTAGCCGTCGGCCAGTGACACCAGCCTTGTGGCCTCTGCTTGTTGCTCGAGCAGCAGCCCGGCCTCGAAGGACGGCTCCAACGGCACGAAGAGCAGCCGCGCGTCGCCCAGCTTCAGCGCGTGCAGCACCGCGACGTCTTCCGCGTCGTCGCACACCGCGTTCTCGACCACGCCACGAAACGGCGCCGGCACCACGTTGCGCACGTCGGGGCGCGGCAGCGACACCTGCACTTCGCTCCACGCCGCGTGCAGCTCGACGGCCTGCGCCCGGGTCGGCAGCGCGCGCACCAGCGTCTCGAGCTTCTCGGCGACGGCCTCGGGCGTGGGCAGCAGCGCGCGGTTGACGCTCGCGTTGCCCGCCGCGCCCTGAAGCACGAGCGTCACCGGGCCGCCCTCGCGCTCGAGCCGCATGGCGAGCAGCCCGGGCCAGTCGGCGTGCAGCGCGTCGGGCTTCTTCGGCACCACCGCCGGGTGCGCCGAGACGATGAGCAGCTGACCTACGGGCCCGGCCTCACCGTCGAAGCGCAGGCGGGTGAGGCGCTGGTCTGCGTCTTTCCCCGAGCGTGGAGCGCTGACGCCGTCGGTCTGCGTCGTGCCCAGCTCGTAGCGGGCGACGGCGAGGTGCTCGAGCGCGCTCGACACTGCGTCACGCGCGGCCGTCACCAACGCAGCTTCGACGGCGGGGACATACGTGCCCAGCGCGGCGTACTCGGCGGCGGCGCTCGGTGAATAGGCGCCCGGGCCCGAGTGCGTGTGCGTCGCCAGCACCCACACCGGGAAGGGCTGACTTTTCGCCACCGCGTCGCGCAGCTGAGGCGAGACGAGCAGCACGTCGAGCACCACCAACCCCAGGCGCTGCCCACCGACGTCGAAGACCAACGCGCGCGCAGACAGCGGCGTCGACGCTGAATCGACCGCTGGCCGCAGCGGGCCATAGCCACCCGCAGGCACGGGGAAGGGGAGCGCGAAGTCGACCTTGCCTGCGCCCACCAGCAGCTGGCCCTGACCTCGCGCGAGGTGCGTGACGGCGGGCTCTCTTGCGGGCCACTCGCCGCAGCGATCTCTCGACGCATCAGCGAAGAGCAGCCCCACGGCGAGCAGCAGGCCCAGCACCAGGAAGAGAACGCGTCGCTTCTTCACGTGACTCAGTACGACCAGGGCACCTTCGAGAAGTTGCGCTTGCGCTTGCCGACGAAGGCGTCGCGGCCTTCTTTGGCTTCGTCGGTGCCGTACGCCAGCCGCGTCGCTTCACCGGCGAAGAGCTGCTGCCCCACGAGCCCGTCGTCAGGCAGGTTCATGCCGTACTTGAGCATCTTGATGGCCGTCGGAGACTTGGTGTTGATCTCCTCCGCCCAGTCGAGCGCGAAGTCTTCGAGCTGCGCGTGCGGCACCACGGCGTTCACCATGCCCATGGCTGCGGCCTGCTCTGCGGTGTGGTTGCGCCCGACGAAGAAAATTTCCCGCGCCTTCTTCTGGCCCACCTGCCGCGCCAGCAACGCGCTGCCGTAACCCGAATCGAACGAGGCCACGTCGGCGTCGGTCTGCTTGAAGATCGCGTGCTCCTTCGAGGCGATGGTCATGTCGCAGACCACGTGCAGCGAGTGCCCGCCGCCCACGGCCCAACCGGGCACCACGGCGATGACGGCCTTGGGCATGAAACGAATCTGCCGCTGCACTTCGAGAATGTGCAGCCGGCCGAGGCCCGCCGGGTCGAGGTCTTTGTCTTCGGCGGTGTACTGGTAGCCGTCTTTGCCGCGAATGCGCTGGTCTCCGCCGCTGCAGAACGCCCAGCCGCCGTCTTTGGGTGACGGGCCGTTGCCGGTCAGCAGCACCACGCCGACGTCGGTCATGAAGCGCGTGGCCTCGAAGGCTTTGAAGAGCTCGTCGACGGTGCGCGGGCGGAACGCGTTGCGCACCTCGGGCCGGTTGAACGCGATGCGCACCGTGCCGTGCTCTAGCGAGCGGTGAAACGTGAGGTCTTTGAACTTGAAGCCTTCGACGGCGCGCCAGCGGGCAGGGTTGAAGATCTCGGAAACCATGCGTGCGCCATAGCCGAAACCAGCCTGCGTTCGCGCTACCGTTTGCCGCATGACCCCAACGTTTGCCGTGCGCCTCATCGCGCTCCTCGCTGCTGTGTTCGTCGTCGGTTGCAGCGCTGGCAACCCGACGTGCAACGCCACCACGTGCCCCTTCGGCTGCTGTGACCCGACGGGCATGTGCCAGTCGCCTTCGACGTCGGCGTGTGGCTCGCAAGGCGCGGCGTGCGCACCGTGTCCCTTCGGGCAGAGCTGTCAGATCGGCACGTGCACGAGCTCCGGCGGCAACGGCGGCGGCACTGCGACGGGCGGCGGCACTGCGACGGGTGGCGGCAGTGCGACGGGTGGCGGCAGTGCGACGGGTGGCGGCGCAGGCTCGGACGGCGGCGTGTTGACCGACATGAAGGCCTACCGGCTGTCACTCGCCGCGACGCCGACGCCTGCCGCGTGCAGCGTGGGCGGCACAGTCGCGGGTCAAGTCCCCGCGACGACGCTCGAGGTCCTCGTGTGGACGGTGGGCTCGGCCCGCTTCCTCGCGGTGCAGACCCCGCCCCAGTTCCGGCTCGGCGACTCGCCCGTCATCCGCTTTCCGGACGCCATCGAAGGCGAGGCCAGTGCGACGAGGCTCGCGTTTCTCCACGGCTCGCAGACGCCTGTCTCGGATCGCTACGTCGAGGCGCGCCAGGGCCAGGCGAGCTTCGAGTTTACCGACTTCGGCGCGACCCCCAGCGGCACGTTGACGCTCGTGAGTCAGTTCGCGTGCATCATGGGGCGCGAGAACTGTCCCTCGATTGGCGTCGACTGGGCCTCGTGCAACGTGACGGTGCCCTTCACTGCCGCCAGCATCGCCATCGACCCGGGCTGGTTTCAGCCGACGACGAGCATTTCCGGTGCACAGCGGTTTCTCTCGGCGTGGGACGTGTCGACGTTGAGCAACATCGCCACGCCCTCATGCTTCTGGAACAACAACGTCCCGATGGGGCAGAGGAGCGTCTCGACGCAGAACGAGCGCGTGCTGCTCGTGTTGCAGCGGGTTCCCGAGGCGCCGCGGGCCGGCACGTGCAACGCCGCGAGCTGCAACGGTTGTTGTCTGCCGAATGGCCAGTGCGCCGCCGGTGTCGAGACGCACGAGTGTGGTGCCAATGGCGCCGCCTGCCGGGTGTGTGAAGCGTCGACCTGCGACCAGCGCGCCTGCTCCGGCAGCTCGCGTGAAGTGGGCGCGAGCACGCTTTCACTCGACGGCTTCTCCGCGCGGCTGGGTGACGCGCCGACCATCAACCCGCCCGACGACATCGCCTGGAGCGGAGGCGAATTCTCGTGGAGCTCGAGTGTCTCGGCGCCGTCGGGCACGGCGTACACGGCGGTCCGTACGACGTCGGTCACCGTCGCTGACCCGGCGGCCGGTGGCGGCGCGGCGAGGTTCGCGGCGACGTACGCGTGCATTCAGGGCACCGGCGCCTGCCCGAGCGGCGCCAACCTCCCCAGCGACGCCGCGTCGTGCAACGCGTCGGTGACCTTCAAGGCCGTCCCCGTGCCCTGAAAAACACGACGGGGAGCGCAGCCTGTCAACGCTGCGCTCCCCGCGTTTTGCTACCCGGTTCTTCGAAATCAGTCGGCCAGGTTCTTGTTCGACGAGCGGCTCGGCGCAGGCGCGGCCTTCTTCGCCGTCGTCGCCTTCGGGGCCGCCGCGACCTTCACCGCTTTGGGCGCAGGCTTCACCGCCGCCGCC
>JAMHXF010000077.1:0-3814 GCA_035910535.1 Archangium sp.
TCGGCCGCCGCCTCGACGTGCTCGCGAGCCTGAACCACGCCTTCCCCGCCGACGCGAAGGCGCAGGAGCCCGCCACCGCCGCGCTCTCGGGCCTCTTCTCGCAGTACGCCCTCGAGACGCGCCGCCGCTTCAACTTCGGAGACCGACAGACCGTGCCCGCGCGCGTGCGCACGTTGATGAGCCTCTGCTTCACCTGTCACAGCCGCGAACGCGCGCCCGCCGACTACCAGGACATGGAGAAGCGCCTCGAGGCGATGAAGCTGTCACCGTTCGACAAGGCGCAGTACCTCGCGGCCACGCGGCAGTTCGACAAGGCCGTCGACGCGTACGGCGCCGTCATCGCCCAGCCGGCGAAAGACGAGAAGGCCGTGCTGCTGCAGGCACGCGCGATTCGCGAGCTGCTGACGCTGCTGGTGCGCGTGAAGGACGATGCGAAAGCGACCGACATCTTCCTCGAGGGCCTCGCCAAACGTGATGACCTCGCGCCGTTCTTGAAGCGCCCCGTGGCGGCGTGGCGCAAAGACGTCGCCGCGTGGAGAAAAGAGAACTTCGACGCCCAGCGGGCCTCAGCGAAGGAGCTCTTCACGAAGGCGAAGGCGCTGGTGGCGAAGGCGAGCGGCACGCGCAGCTACCTGCCCGACGAGACGTACGAGGTGCAGTGGCTGCGGGCGAGCGGGTACCTGAACCTCGCGCTGCACAAAGACCCGAAGCTGCCGCAGCGGGGCGAGGCGCTCTTCCTGCTGGGGCTCTGCGCGGGCGCGCTCAAGTCTCCCCTGCTGTGGGACGTCGACCTGCTCTTCTTCGAGGCCTGCGTGCGCGAGAACCCGAAGACGCCGCTGGCGAAGCAGTGCTTCGGGCAGCTCTCTGACCGGCTGTACTTCGGCTTCACGGGCTCGTCGGGAACGCACCTGCCCGACGACGAGCTGGAGCGCCTCTCGACGCTCCGCGCGCTGGCCGAGTGACGTGACGTGAGCGCCTCGAAGCTGTCTCCCCGCGCGGCGCACGCGCTGCTGCACGTCACCGTCTTCGTGTGGGGCTTCACGGCCATTCTCGGCCGGCTCATCAGCATCTCGGCGGTGCCGCTCGTCTGGTACCGCCTGCTCATCGTCATTCCCGTGATGGCGCTGGTGCTGCGGCTCAAAGGGCAGTCGTTCTTCACGGCGAGAAAGACGCAGCGCGCGTTCTGGGCCATCGGCGTGCTCGTCGCGCTGCACTGGCTCTGCTTCTACGGCTGCATCAAGTACGCGGGGGTCGCGGTGGCGGTGCTGTGTCTGTCGTCGCTCACCTTCTTCACCGCGCTCATCGAGCCGCTCGTCTTCAAACGTGGCGTCGTGGTGGCCGAGCTGCTCATCGGCGTGGCGGCGGTGGGCGGCGTGTCGTTGCTGGTGAAGTTCGAGACGAACGCGACGCCGATGGGCCTGGCGCTTGGGCTCTTGTCGAGTCTGTTCTCGGCGGGCTTCGGCACGCTCAACGGCGTCTGGGCGCAGGGCGAGCCGGCCGAGCGCGTGACGTTGCACGAGCTGACGAGCGCGCTGCTGGTGACGTCGCTCGCCTTCGCCGTGTGGGACTTCGTGCCGCCGTGGGCGTTGAGCGCGCGCGACGGGCTCTGGCTGCTGCTGCTCGCCATCGTCTGCACGGTGTTCCCGTGGCTCGCGAGCCTGCGCATTCTCGAGACGCTCTCGCCCTACACGCTGGCGCTCGCCGTCACCCTCGAGCCCGTCTACTCGCTCGTTCTCGCGTACGTGCTCTTCCCCGGAGAGGAGCAGCTCACCTGGCGCTTCTATTCGGGCGCCGCCGCGCTGCTCTCGCTGGTGCTGCTCAACGCGTGGCTCAAACGGCCGAAGCGCGCGCCTGCGACGGCCTGACCATCGCGTCATGTCGCGCGTGTCACGGTCGGGTGGAGGCATGGGCCGGCCGGTTCGCAACCTGTCGAATCGACTCGCCCGAAGCGGTGGCAGCCGCTTTGCTCTGCAGCCCCGCCCGCTGGGCCGGAGAGGGAACTCATTCACATGTCATTGTCGAAGTGTCCGTCGTGCGTTGGCGTCGTTCCGAATCAGGCGACCGCGTGTCCTCACTGTGAGCTGCCGCTCGCGCCGAAGTCGTCTCTGGGAAAGTTCGCGTTGGGCGTGCTCGGTGGGCTGGGCGCGTCGATGACGTTGATGGCCTGCTACGGCGCTCCGGCGTCGAGCTGCTACCAGCGCGTGCAGCTGCCTGATGGCGGCAGCACCACCGACTACGTCTGCGATGACGAGCGCGATGCGTCCGTCACGCTGCCGTCGGATGCGGGTGTTCGCGACGCGGGCGCCACTGACGCCGGCACGAGCGATGGCGGAGCGTCGACCGACGCGGGCGCCGACGCAGGGCCCTGAGCGCCATGTCACGCCGGCAAGACCTCTCGGCTGCGTGGCACCCGGCGTACGTCGTCTGGGAGCTCACGCTCGCGTGTGACCAACCCTGCACGCACTGCGGTTCGCGGGCAGGCACGGCGCGCGAGGGTGAGCTCTCGACCGAGAAGGCGCTCTCGGTCGTCGACGAGCTGAAGGAGCTCGGCGCACGAGAGGTCGTGCTCATCGGCGGAGAGGCCTACCTGCACCCGGGCTTCCTCGACGTGGTGGCGGCGCTGAAGCAGGCGGGCATTCGCCCCGTGCTGACGACGGGCGGCCGCGGCATCGACCGCTCGCTCGCGTTCAAGATGGCGGGCGCGGGGCTGTTCCAGGCGTCGGTCTCCATCGACGGCCTCGAGCCCACGCACGACCTCATGCGCGCGGCGAAAGGCAGCTTCCAGTCGGCGACCGCGGCGATGGGCTTCATGCGCGAGGCGGGCATTCGCGTCTCGGCGAACACCAACGTGAACCGGCTCAACCTCGGCGACCTCGAGGCGCTCTTCGAACACCTCCGCGCGCAGGGCATCACCGCGTGGCAGGTGCAGATCACCGCTCCACTCGGGCGTGCAGCAGACCGGCCCGCGATGCTGTTGCAGCCGTGGGACCTCATCGAGCTGGTGCCCCGCGTGCTCGCGCTGAAGCAGAAGGCGTGGGACGAGTCGCGCATCGCGGTGATGCCGGGCAACAACCTGGGCTACTTCCACCCCGAGGAGCCGAAGCTGCGTTCGCTCTCCGGAGCGCCCGCCGAAGACTCGTGGGGCGGCTGTCACGCCGGCCGCTTCGTGATGGGCATCGAGGCGAACGGTGGCGTGAAGGGCTGCCCGTCGCTCCAGCCGTCGTACGTGGGCGGCTCGTTGAAGGACACGTCGCTGCGCTCGGTGTGGGAGTCGGCTCCGCAACTCGCCTTCACGCGCGACCGCACCACCGAGTCGTTGTGGGGCTTCTGCAAGACGTGCCCGTTCGCGAAGGAGTGCCTCGGTGGCTGCACCTTCACCGCGCACTCGGTGCTCGGCCGGCCCGGCAACAACCCGCTCTGCTACTTCCGCGCGCAGTCGCTCAAGAAGCAGGGCAAACGCGAGCGTCTCGTCTTGAAGCAGAGCGCGCCCGGACTGCCCTTCGACAACGGCCGCTTCGAGCTGGTCGAAGAGCCGTTCGATGCACCCGACCCGAAACCGCCGACGCCGCGCGAGCTGGTGAAGAAGCGGGCGCCGGCGAGCTGATCAATCGCGCATGAAGTGGCAGGTGTACCCGCCCGGGTTCTTCTCCAGATAGTCCTGGTGGTAGTCCTCACCCTTCCACCACTTCTTGAACGGCTCGATGGTGGTGGCGATGGGCTTCTTCCACTTCCCCGCCTTGTTCACGCGGGCGATGACGTCTTCGGCGGCCTTCTTCTGCGCGTCGTCGACCGGGAAGAGCGCCGAGCGGTACTG
>JAMHXF010000078.1:0-17822 GCA_035910535.1 Archangium sp.
GACGTGGTCGAGCACTACAACAACGGCGGCAAGCTCAAGGCCACCGACCCGGAGCCTGCGGGCTTCTTGTCGGGCGGCATTCGCCCGCTGAACCTCAGCGAGCAGCAGAAGAAAGACCTCGTCGCGTTCTTGAAGTCGCTCAACAGCCCCGAAGTCGCGCAGGCCGTCGCCGCCGCGAAGAAGACCAGGTGAACTCATGACCCCGACCAACTTGAAGCGCCGCGACTTCCTGAAGGCCTCCGGCACGCTGCTCGCCGGCTCCGTGTTGCCCATTTCGCTCGTCGAACTGCAGGGCGCGACGCCGGCCGAGAACTTCACCTTCGCGTACATCTCCGACTCGCACATTCAGCACATCAAGGGCGCCCAGTTCGTTCGCAACTGGGACCGTGGCCTGCAGCGCGCCGTCGCCGAGTGCAACCTCATGAACCCGCGCCCCGACTTCGTGATGTACGGCGGAGACCTGGCGCAGATGGCGTTGCCCGCAGAGCTCGATCACGGCTCGCAGATCCTGGGCGCCGTGAAGGGCACGCTCCGCTACGTGATGGGCGAGCACGACTACTACCTCGACGACGGCGCCTACTGGACGAAGCTGTTCGGCCCGCAGTGGTACAGCTTCGACCACAAGGGCGTGCACTTCGTGGTGCTCAACTCGATCCTCACGCACAAGGCGTGGATGGATCGGTACGCCGACGGCAAGGCGCGCATGGCTGAAATGGCCGGCCTCGACAACCCCAACGGCTCACCGTTCATGGTCGGTGAAGAGCAGCGCGCGTGGCTCAAGAAGGATCTCGAGAAGATCGACAAGAACACGCCCATCGTCGTGTTCTCGCACTCGCCGCTGCAGAAGATCTTCAAGAACTGGAACTTCTGGACCGACGACGCCGAGCTCGTGCAGGCCATCTTGAAGCCGTTCAAGAAGGTCAACGTGCTCTACGGCCACGTTCACCAGATTCAGTACAACCAGATCGGCAACATCAGCTTCAACTCGGTGATGGCGACCGCGTGGCCGTGGCCCTACCCCGGCAGCTACGCGCAGGCGCCGAACCTGCTGCCCAAGCTGACCGTGCCCACCAACCGCGCCGACCCGTTCAACGAGCGCGACGCCACGGGCTGGCAGTACATCGACGTGAACACCGGGCGCATCACCGCGCACTTCCAGTTGCCTGAGAACCAGACGCGCACGGTGGCCTTCGACACGAAGAAGAACCAGCCGGCCGACAAAGACTTCCAGGACGAGAAGAACCGCATCGCGCCGCAAGCGCACTACTGAAAGGGGCGCGACCACATGAACCGTCAACTCATCGCAGCGCTCTCGCTCCTCGCGTTGCCGGCGTTTGCCGACAACTTCACGCCGGCCGACCTGAAGAAGTGGGAAGCCGAGCAGCAGACCGTCATCAAGAAGGGCCGCGAGCTCTTCACCGACGGCAAGCTCGGCTCGAATGGCGTGGCCTGCGCGCAGTGCCACCCCAACGCCGCCAACACGCACCCGGAGACCTACCCCAAGTTCCAGAAGCAGCTCGGCAAGGTCGCGCAGCTCTGGGAAATGGTGAACTGGTGCATTCGCAACCCGCTCGAGGGCCAGTCGCTCGCGGCCGACGACGCGAAGATGACGGCGCTGCTCACGTACATCGCGCAAGAGCGCCGCGGCGTGAAGCTGGAGCCCGGGAAGCACTGATGCGCGCGCTCGTCACTGCTGCGGTGTTGTCGTGTTCCGTCGCGTGGGCCGACGCTGCGCACTGCGCGGTGCCGGGCATGAAAGACGTGCTCGTCGCTGGCGCAGGGCTGTACGTCGGCGGCGAACAAGACGCGGCGCAGCTGGAGAAGCTGAAGAAGACCTTCAACGTGAAGCACGTCGTCGACCTGCGCCCGGCTGATGCCGCAGACGCAGTGCCCGAGGCGAAGCTCGCAAAGAAGGCCGGCCAGAAATACGTGCGCATCGCCGTGGCGGGCGCTGACGACCTGACGCTCGAGAACGCGAAGAAGCTCGACGCGGCGATGAAGGCCGCGAAGGGTGAACCGGTGTTGGTGCACTGCACGAGCGGCAACCGCGCGGCGGCCCTGCTGGCCTTGCGTGACGGCCTGGTGCTCGGTCAGTCGAACGAAGCGGCGCTCGCGTTCATGAAGCGCTCCGGGCTGACGAAACTCGAGAGCACCGTCGTCGAGCGGCTGACGAAGTAGCTCAGAGCCAACGCACCTCGAGCTGCGGCGACAACACGTAGCCATCGTCTCGCGTCAGCAGCACCGACTCCAGCCCGAGCTCGCGCAGCCGACGAATCGCCATGTACACGCGCGCCGCGGCCGACTCGGGGAACATCTTCTCGCCGGGCCACCCGGCTTCTTGAACCTGCGCGGCAGACAGGCTCGTCGTTGAAGTCTCGGCCAACGCGAGCAGCACGCGTCGCAGCGGCCCTCGGCGTGAGAAGTCGAGCGCGCGGCCGTCGAGCTCGACCCGTCGACCATCGCGGCTGACGCAGAGCACCGCGCGTGCATGCCGCAAACGTTCGATGCGTGCGCCCCAGCTCACGTCGTCGGTCTGTGCGACCAGCACCACGAGTTCCTCGAGCCGACGCACGGCCAACACGTCATCGCCTCGTCGCTTCGCGAGCTGCACCGCGATTTCATGGGCGCGGAGCGCTCCTTCGACTGCGCCAGCGGCACCTGTCGCGTCGAGCGCTGCCGCGACGAGCGCTTCGACGTCAGGTGCATCACGCCGCATCGCCAGCGCTGCTTCGTCGACCAGCACCTGCGCGAGGTGAAACCGATCTCCGGCTGCTTCGAAGGCGACGCGCGCGTCAGCCAGCGTGCGCGCGGCGTCGACGTGCTCCATCGAAACGTAGAGCGCGGCGAGATTCGCGTACGCGATGCCCAGCAGGCGCGGCGCCTTCGCGACCCGGGCAGCTGCGGCGGCGCGTTGGTACGCACGAATGGCTTCGTCGGGGTCTCCCATGGCGGCTGCGACGGAGCCCAACGCCTGCTCCGCCATACTGGTCAACGTCAGCTCGCGAACTTCGCGCGCCAGCCTCAACGCATGAAGGCCAGCGACCTTCGCTTCAGCCAACGCGCCGAGCGGCCGCAGGCAGTAGCACTCGATGGCGCTCGCCCAGCCCTGACGAGAGACATCGCCGAGCCGCTCTGCGCCGAGCTTCGCCTGCGCGAGCCACTGCACCGCCGAGAGAAAGCGACCACGCAACCCATCGACGCGAGCAACGGACAGCAGCAAGTCGACGCGGACCACCGCATCACCCCCCTCGAGCTCGAGCGTTCGAGCCAGCACGTCGCGATGCAGCGCGCCGGGCCCCTGCGTCACCAGCAACGGGTCGAGCGCGCGCGCGAGCTGCAACGCGAGCTCGACGGCGCGCTGCGAGTACGCCCATTTCCACGCGCGCAACAGCTCATGACGAAGTTCACCCAGCATGGTGAACGTTGCCGAGTCATCGGCGCGCGGTCGTCCGATGGTCGCGAGCAACTCACAGTGGCGCGTACGCGCGCGGTCGAGCACGTCACTCGTCGTGGTGCGCTCGGCAAAGTCGCGCACCGCATCGAGCAGTCGCAGTCGACCGGGCGAGTGCACCTGCACGAGCGATGCGGCACACAGCCGCTCGAGCGCCTCAGCCGCGACGCCCAGACCAATCGCGTGCGCTGCAGTGAACACGCCGCGAAAGACGGTGAGCGCCGCCAACGCGTCTGCGTCACCGCCGCGCAGCGTCGCCACCGTCGCGGCGACGGACACATCGAGGCGTTCGCTCCGCAGCCCTTCATGTTCGAGCTGCGCGAGCACCGCGCCCAACCCGAGCGCCGCCACACGTGCGCTGAGCAGCTCGATGACCAACGGCACGCCGCCGGACGCCTGCGCGAGCTGCTGCGCCGACGAAGGCGAGAGGCCTCTCAATTCGAACAACGCACACGTGTCTTCAACTGAGAGCGGCTCGACGTGAATGACGTGCTCCAACGCCAGCGCCAACGGCCGCCACGCACACACCACGACGCGCACGTGTTCCGTCGCGAGCAGCAGCTCGTCGACCAGCCCGGCCACCAGCGAGCTACCAGCCAGTGGGCCATCGAGCACCACCACCGCGCGCTGCACGTCGAGCTGCGTCGTCACCACGCGCGGCACGTCGCTCGAGCGGACTTCGAGACCAGCGCCCAGCGCGATGGAGGTCAGCAGCTCGAGCGTCGTGGTCTGGTCGACGCACATCGTGGAGACGACACACGTACCGCTCGCCCGGAGCCGGCGAATCAGGCGGCGCGCGAGCGTCGTCTTTCCGACTCCGGGCGCCCCCTTCAACGTGACGCAACCGCCGCGCTCCAGCGCGACCCAGGCCTCGGTCAGTTCGGCTTCACGGCCAATGAGCAGTTCGTCGACAGCCATCACCCCGCGAACTGCAGCAAATGACAGGCCGCTTTGCACCGTACGCAGGCAAGCGCTCGACGCGACGACTGCCAGTGTCTCGGCGCCAGCACGCTGGCGATTCACTCCCAGGCGTCGTCGGTGCCGAAGAACCCGCGGTTGTAGTCGACGCTCGGGAGGCTCCAGTCGATGCCCAGCACCTTCGCCACGCAGCTCGTGTCGAGCGGTGAAGTCGGCGCCTCGAGGAAGCGCATCATCGTCACCGTGCCGCATGAACGTCGCTCACCGACTTCATTCACATACGGCGACGAAACGAGCGTGGTGTGCGTGGCCGTGGGGAACTCGACCCACGTCTGGTTCGGCCGCGTGAACTTCGGCTGCATCACGCGCGCCTTGCGCAGCAACGTCGCCGGGTCGAGCCCGCCTTGCAGCATCAACAGCGGCGTCGTCGTGTCGGCGAACGCACCGGCGTACGCGTCGAGCGGGTAGCGCGGCCAGTTCAACGTCGCCTCGAAGCCCTCGGTGACGTCGCGCGAGGCGACCGACGCTTCACGAATCGCGTTCAACTGCATCGGCGTGGGCAGCGGTGTTTCGCTGAACTCCGAGTGCAGAATGTTCTGCGACAACACCCACCCCCACAGCTGATGCTCGAGCGGAGGGCTGCCACCTTCGCCGGTGAACTGCGCCATCGTCACCTTCAGCGCCGTGATGTCTCGCGGCTCGCAGCGATCGGCGCGGTAGACGATGGGTGCGATGTACCCGCGCTGAAAGCCGTCCATCAGCAGGCCGCCGAAGGCGCGGCGCAGCACCAGGTGCGTGGGCACGCCGGGCACGGCGATCTCTGAGCAGTGCCCCGTCTTCAACTTCGCGAAGAGCGCTTCGGCGCGCTGCCACGCGTTGGGCCCCAGCTTCGCGCCACACACCGGGTCGGCCGCGCACGCGTTGAAATAGTCACGCGCCGCTTCGTTCGCGTCTTCGTCTTGTCGGTAGAGGCTGATGCCGGGCGGCGCGATGGAGTCGAGCACCACGCCGTTCACGTGCTCGGGGAACAGCTGCAAGTAGCGATGCGCGACCGAAGTTCCGTACGACACTCCGTAGATGAAGGCCGGTTGATCAACCTGCGCCATGGCGCGAATCGCGAGGTTCAGATCGTTCGCCGCGTTGGTGACGTTGAACTGACCCAACGCGTCGCCATACAGCGCCTGCACCGACGCCATGCACGCCGGCCACTCGTCGTTGGTGATGTAGAGCCCTGCTTCGCTCGTCGGCGACTCCTGCACCGCGCAGTCGATGCGGCTCGAGCGCCCCGTGCCGCGGTGATCAGGGAAGTAGTAGTCGACGTCGGGGAAGCGCGTGGCGAACTGCTGGCTCAGGTTCTCGAACACCAGCCCCGACGCGCCGGGGCCACCTTGAATCATCCACAACTGGCGCAGCCCTCGCCCACCCACCGGGCGGAAGCGCTTCACGAAGTAGTTGATGAGCGCGCCGTTCGGCTCCGAAGGGTTCAACGGCGTGAGCAACGTCGCACACTGCGCGTTCATCGTGGTGTCGCCGGTGTGGAGCGGGCACGACGTCCACACCACCTCCGGCAAGCCTGCGTCGGGAAGACCTGCGTCAGGCACTTCGACCGACGCATCGACCGCGCTCGGCAGCATCGGCGCCGAGCAACCAAGACCACCGACCACCGCAGCTAAAACGAGGGTTCGCATGCACCGGTTGCTACTGGTGCAGCGTGCCGCAGAGGCCTCACATGGCCTCACTTCTCACCGCCAGTTACTTCACGGGCACGTAGTCGGCAGGCACGCCGCCCTGCTTCACCAGCTGCTTGAGCGTTTCGACCGCGTCAGTGGGCTTGCGCGTGAGCGTCGCGTCGCTCGCCACGTCGACGGTGTAGAGCCCGAAGCGATTCCGGTAGTTGCCCCACTCGTAGTTGTCGGTGATCGACCAGTAGTTGTACCCGATGACGTCGATGCCTTCGTCGCGCGCGCGCTGCAGCCAATAGAGGTGGTCGCTCAAGTGCTGGCTGCGCGTGTAGCCGTCAGGGCGCGGCTGGCCGTCATCGGTCGCCATGCCATTCTCGACCACGTACACCGGCAGGTGTGGCGCCCGCCGGTGGTAGTCGCGAATGGCGAGCAGCATCGCCTCGGGGTGAAAGTTGATGCGCCAGAACTCGCCGGTCACCGCGTGGCGCGCCGAGAAGTCGGTCGGTGTGAGCGTGTAGTAGTAGTCGATGGCGATGAAGTCGATGCGGTCGACGACGCGGGGAAAAACCCAGTCGTCGATCCAGCTCGCGGGCGCCGGTTCCCAGACCACGTTGACCGAAACGGGCGCACCCGCGTCGATGGAGTGAAGCAACGCGTAGGCGTTGCGATGCATGGCGATGAGGCGATTCTTCGCGCGCGTCACCTCCAGCACCGACCAGCCGCCGTGTCGTTGCTCGAGCGTGAGGAAGTACGACGGCTCGTTGATGGTGATCCACAGCGCGCCGCGGCCGCGGTAGCGCCTGGCGACCAGCTTCACGAAGTCAGAGAACGACTCGACGATGGCGTCGCTCGTCAGCCCGCCTTCGTCGAGCACCCAACCCGGCACCACGAAGTGAATGAGCGTCACCATGGGCGTCATCTTCTTCTCGGCGATGGCGTCGAAGAGCGCGTCGTAGCGCTTCAACTCGGCTTCATCGACGACGCCACGCTTCGGCATGACGCGCGCCCACTCGATGGAGAAACGAAACGTGTTGAGCCCCATGTCGGCCGCGAGCGCCACGTCTTCGCGGTAGCGCGAATAGAAGTCGACGCTGTTGCGGTACGGCTCGTGAGGGCTGCCCTCGCGCGCGACGTAGCGGCTCCAGTTGCTGTCGGGGCACGCGCCTTCGCTCTGGTAGCCCGACGTGGCGACGCCCCAGTGAAACGTCGACGGCAGCGCAGAGACGGGGCGATGCGCGAGGCACGCAGAGCACGAAATCGCAAAGAGAAGAACGAACGCGCGCCTCACGCTTTGGGCCTCATACGAAAGCGAACGAAGTCATCGACCGCCGGGAGCTGAAAGTACGGGTTGCGCTGACGTTCACGCGCGAGCGACGAGACCGTGACGTCTCCATAGTCATGGCCTGCGTAGAGCGCCGTCGAACCATCGAGCGCGCCGAGCACGTTGAAGAGCGAGGCGTGCATCTGCCGCGGGTCGCTCCCGGGAAAATCGCAGCGCCCGCACGCGTTCACGAAGAGCGTGTCACCCGAGAACAACGCGCCTTCACAATGCAGGCACTGTGCGCCCGGCGTGTGACCCGGCGTGTGCAGACACGTGAGCTGCGTGCCGGCGATCTTCACGCGCTCACCAGGCTCGACGACGCGCAGCGCGTCTCCGAAGTCAGCCAACGCCTCGGGCGCGAACGCGCGTTCGGCCCGCTGCACGTGAACCGGAATGTCTTTGACCGCCAACACGTCGGGCACGCCGTTGAGGTGATCGTGGTGTGAGTGCGTGAGGAACACGCCGACCAGCTCGCGCTCCGCTTCGAGGCACGCAGAAAAAATCGAAGGGACGTCCCACGCGGGGTCGACGACCACCGCCTCCGAGCCACCGGGCGCGCCGAGCAGGTACACAAAGTTCTTCATCGGCCCGAGCGCCAGCTGGCGCACCCAGAGCGTCTCTGGTTTCGTGTTCGTCATGTCAGCGCGCATTCTCGTCGTCTCATTCGTCGTCGCCACCATCGCCTCCGCCGCAGAAAAGCCGACCATCTCGTACAAAGCGCCGTCTTCCGGCGACGAAGATCGCCCGGTGCTCACCACCATCGTCGTCAGCCCGCAAGGCACCGATTACGCGTTCAAGCTCGAGTTCGACAAGTTGCCGTGGGGCGAGGAGTGCAGAAACCGCTGCGCGAACACCACGCTGTTTCTCGACACCGACAACAACAAGACCACGGGCCTCAAGCTGGCCGACGCGAAGGCCGCAGAGACCGGCGCAGATCTCGTGGTGACGATTCAGGGCGTGAAGATCATGAAGGAGGGCGCGCCGAAGCCTTCTCTGCGCGTGAAGGTCTCGAGCTACGCGGAAAACGCGACCGCGGTCGAAGACGGCCACACGCTCACGGAGCTGGACCCCGTCGGTGACGCCGAACGCGTGCTGTCGAGTGACACCTCGCTGTACCTGCTCATCGACGCCAACCTGGGCGCGTTCCCGCAGGGCAAGCAGCTGCGCGTCATCTACCACCCGCCCGAGAGCAAGCCGCTCGTCGGCATGGCCAAAGGGCTCGCGTCACCGGCCGCCGGCCGCGTCGAGCTCTTCAAAGACGGCAAGCTGACGAACCCGCCGCCGAAGAAGAAGAAGCCGTCTGATTACGAGAAGCTGTAGGCGTGACCACGGGGTGACAATCCACACGCATCATGCGATTCGTAGCGACCAGCCAGCGGGGAAAACCATGAGCCAGCTCGACATCAAACAGCAAGACGCGCAGGAACTCGCGGCGGGCTACTCGAAGTCTTTCCGCATGGTGGAGATCCTCTCCATCATTTCGTTCTGGGCGTTGTCGGTGGCCATCGTCGTGAAGGCGTCGGCGTTCGCTTCGACGTACCCGTGGGTCATCGTCGCGGCGGCGTGCGCGGGCTTCGTGATGGCCGACTTCGTCTCGGGCTTCGTGCACTGGCTGGGCGACACCTGGGGCTCGACGGAGATGCCGATTCTCGGCAAGGCGCTCATTCGCCCGTTCCGCGAACACCACGTCGACGAAAAGGCCATCACGCGCCACGACTACGTCGAGACCAACGGCGCGAACTGCATGGTGGCCGTGCCAGTGGCTGCCGGTGCGTTGTTCATTCCGCTGACCATCGAGGGTTGGGTCGCGCCGGCGCTGTTCGCGGTCGTGAGCATCGGCTCAATGATCTTCTGGGTGATGATGACCAACCAGATTCACAAGTGGTCGCATCTCGACGCCGACAAGACGCCCGGCGTGCTCAAGGTGCTGCAGAAGCTGCACCTCATTCTGCCGCCTGATCACCACCGCATTCACCACACGCGGCCGTTCGACACGTACTACTCGATCACCACGGGCTGGCTGAATTGGCCGCTGGCGAAGATCGGCTTCTACCGGAACCTCGAGCGCCTCATCACCGCGGTCACCGGCATCATTCCCCGGAAGGACGACATCGGCCTCGAAGCCGCGCTGAAAATCGCGCCGCTCACTGAAAAGCCGGTGCAGACGGCCACTCAGAAGTAACCGCCCTTTAGATCGGCATGAAGATCTTGAGGCCCTGACGACCGCTCTCGGCCGCCAGCGTGTTGCCTTCGATGAAGTCCGACGCCGAGCTGCGGCCGTCGCCGAGCGTGATGGCGGTGTGGCCGTAGATGCTGCCGGCGCGCGTCGAGGTCTTTTCCCACGTCAGCACGAGGCCGGGGATCTTCAGCGCTTCAGCCAGCGAGATGTTCACCTGACGGAACTTGTCGCGCGGCAGGTTGTTGTCGATGTCGTTGCCGTTGCCCCACACCGTAAAGCCGTACACCGCACGAATCGCGCGGCTCACGCCGGTGGCACACAACCCCTGCGAGTTGTAGCCGCCCATGCTGTGCGCGACCGACACCGCCGCGTTGGCGAGCGCCTGCTTGCCGGTGACGCCGCCGCCGCCATTCGACACCGAGCCTCCGCCATTCAAGCGACCCCACGTCTGCGGGCCGACCACGCCGTCGACCGCCAGGCCATTCGCGCGCTGAAACGCGATGACGGCGTTGCGCGTCTGCGGGCCGAACACACCGTCGACTGAAATGCCGAGGCCCTTCGCCGCGAGCTTGGTTTGCAAGTCGCGTACGGCAGCGCCCGTGGCACCCTGCTTCAACGTCGGCGTCGGCGCCGCGCGCAACGCGCCCCACGTCTGCGGCCCCACGATGCCGTCGACCGTCAAGCCACGCGCGCGCTGAAACGCGATGACGGCGTTCTTCGTCTGCGGGCCGAACGCGCCGTCAACCGAGATGTCGTGCCCCTTGCTGCGCAGCAGGTTCTGGAGCTCGCGAACTGAAGCGCCACTCGCGCCCTGGCTCAGGGAAGGGGAACCAGCACCGGTTGCAGCAAACGAAGCGGAACCAACGGAGGACACGGAGGGCATGCCGGGTTCTCGGCCCTCGCGGCCCGCTGAATTTCGCGGGCGAACGTAAACGTCGTTGCACTGGTGTGCCGACGCTCCACCGCTGGCGCAGAAATGAACGCTTTGGCGCGTACGTGCGTGAGACCATCTGAGAAGGTCGCGCGGTGAACTTCCGATTGATTGCAGTGCTGGTGTTGTCTGCTTGCGGCGGAGTTGGTGGGAAGCCAGACGGCGGTGGAGGCAGCGGTCGGCGTGAGTACCCGCAGCGCGTGCACGTGGCGTTGACGCTCAGCTACTCGACGACCATCAACGACAGCAGCGGCAACCTGACCACCGACAAGCGCTGGGTGGGGACCTTCGAGGGCAACTCGTCGTCGTCGCGCGTCAGCGGCGTGAACATGGTCTACGAGTTCGAGGACAGCATCGATCAGTTCTCGGGCGCGTCGGCGTTCACGAAGGCGTACCGGGGCGCGGGCGGCGGCTACGACGAGACCACCGACACCGTCACGGCCATCACCGACAGCAAGTTCAGAGTCACCGTAGGGCCCAGCAGTTTCAACGCGCAGACCGGCGAGCTCTTCGGCCCTTTCTCGGGCGTCAGCGTCGACACGGCGTCGTCGGGCGTGACGGCGATGGCCGGCGCGACGCGCGTGGACTTCAGCGCGAACATTCCCGCGAAGCTCGACTCGCGCTGCGCGGCCGACTCGAAGGTGACACAGGCCGGCGGCCTCGCGCTCGATGGAGACGTGTACGCCGGCTACATCATTCGTCAGGCGTACACGTGCACCGCAGGCACCACGACGTTTCGCTACGAGAGTTCAGCGCAGCTCACGGCGCTGTAGCGTCTGCTACTTCACGTGCAGATCGATCTGCCGCGCGCCTGACAACGGGTGGCCGAGGAACCGCGCGCCGACTTCGAGGAACCGCGCCGGCGTGTCGGTGACGAGGTAGTGGCGCTCGACGGTGCCGCGCTCGAGGCGTGTCAATTCACGTTCACGCAGCACCGTGGCCAGGCGCTCCGCCGTCGCCTTCGCCGAGTCGACCAGCGTCACGTTCGGCCCGACGACCTCCTGAATCACCGGAGCCAACAAGGGGTAGTGAGTACACCCCAGCACCAGGGTGTCGACGCCGTTCGCCAGCAACCCGTCGCCCAGGTACTTCTGCGCGACCAGCTGCGGCACCGCGCCCTCGAGCCACCCTTCTTCAGCCAGCGGCACCAGCAGCGGGCACGCGCGCGCACGGACCTCCAACGAGGCCGACGCCGACTGCAGCGCCGCCTGGTACGCGCCCGACGAAATCGTCCCCGGCGTGCCGATGACGGCCACCTTGCCGCTCTTCGTGGCCTTCGCCGCCGCTTCAGCGCCGGGAATGATGACCCCGATGACGGGAATCGGCAGCGCCGCTTCCAACGCCGGCAACGCGACCGCCGACGCGGTGTTGCAGGCGACGACGAGCGCTTTCAAGTCGAACTCCATCAGCGCCTGCGCGTTGGCGAGCGAGTAGCGCGTCACCACTTCGCCCGACTTGGTGCCGTAGGGAACGCGCGCGGTGTCGCCCAGGTAGACGGTCGACTCCAGCGGGAGCCGCTCCATCATCGCCTTGAGCACCGTGAGCCCGCCGACTCCTGAATCGAAGACGCCGATCGCCGCGTGTCTGCCATGCCGCATGTCGGTGGCGGTTAGCACACGGCGAGCCAACGCGACGTGCTGCGCCCTGCTATGCAGCGCGCCATGCGAACGCTCCTGCTGTTGTCGATTCTGTCGTTCTCGACCGGTTGCACCGCGATGCGCACCGTCAAGGGTTCGGCCCGTACGTTTCTGACCGAGGCCGGCACCACCATCGACTTCGAGCGGCCTGCAGCTGACGTCATCTCCGGCCTCCAACAGAGCTTCGCAGACCGCGGCTTCGCGGTGCTGAAGACGACCGACGTCACGCCGAACAACAAGGTCATCTACTTCCGCGGCACCAGAGATCGCATCAACCGCCGCCGCCCCAACGACAACCAGCAGCAGAACTTCGTCTCGCAAGACATCGGCTCGTGGTTCGCCGTGCGCGTGGTCTCGCAAGGCACGAAGACCACGTTGTCTTTCTACGGCAAGCCCACGGTGCACGGCGTCGAAGGCTGCGGCGACGGAGATCGCGAGCTGCGCGACGCCGGCTACCAGTGCAACAACGTCGAGAAGCGCGCCGACTGGGCCGGCCACCAGCTGGTCGAAGGCCGCGAAGAGACGCAGGTCATCAGCACCATCATCGCGCAGCTCGGCGAGCGCTGGCCGCAGTGACGTAAAAAAAACTCCCGGGAGCGCCGGGAGTTCGGGGGCTTCGTTCAGCTCAGTGTTGAACGCGTTACGGCGTCAACAAGATGGGCGAGACAGTATTCACCCCGGGAAACACGCCTGCGGTCACGCGATACGAAGGCGGTGTACCCGGCGGGTTCGCGCGCGCTCCCGGCGAGTAGTACTCCACACCGGAGATCGCGCGGGCGTAGAGGAAGACCTGGTAGTCGCCGTAATACACGTAGGGAATCTGGTAGCCCTGCGCGCCACCGTTCAAGCACGGCGACGAGTACACGACGTCAGCGCCCTGCCCGTCGCGCAGCGTAATCGTCACCTCGTTGATGCCCGCCATCGAGCAGTCGAGCGTCTGCACGCCGTTCGAGAACGCCCAGCGCACCGGCACGCTGCCGACGAGCCACTCGAGGGCGACCTGCTCGGCGGTGGTGCGGTTGGGCACCACGGTGATCTGCTTGAACATGCGGTAGTACACGAGGCCGTTCGCGTCGCGCGCCTGCACGTCGAGCAGGTGCTGGCCGGGGCTCAGCGGGTTGATCAACACGCCGGGCGAGCTCGTGGCCTGATTGCACTGCACCGACAGCGGCGCGCCCATGTCGATGGAGATGTCGACGGCCGCGAGGAACTGGCACGTCACCGTCGCGCCGGCCGGGAACATGGCCGTCACCTGAATCGCGCCAGGCGCATTGCCGTTGGGCTGCAGCGTTACGTCGAGCGCGACGTCTCCGTTGACCGTGACCTTGCCGCTGGCCTCGTACAGCACCGTGCCCTGCGCGTTCTGGCCGTACAGCACGTAGTCGTAGGTGCCGGGCGCGAAGTTCAGCAACTTGATGCCGGCCGTGCCGTCATTCACGCAGCCGTACACGCCCTGGTTCTGCAGCGTCTGGCCGGGAATCTGAATGGCGACCTGCGTCACGTCATAAGCCTGAGCGCACGTCTGCCCGCCCATGTTCCACGTGAAGATGATGTCGCCACGGCCGCCGCCGGTGACGCAGACACAGCCGGAAGACGCCATGACGACGGAGGCGACCACGGCGATCGAAAGAAATCGGGAATGGGCTGACATGGAATCCTCGTTTACCGGGTGGGAGTTCCGGTTGGTTGCAGCTGACGTGACAAATCGTCGCGCATTCACGAAAGCCCGCCAACCTCATGATTCCACGGGGTGTTTCTTGATGCACTGCGACAGGGGTGTTACGCGCTGCAGTCATGTTGGCAGCGATGAACTACGTGGAAGTGCTCAAGAGCGCCTCAGTCGTGGAGCTCGCAGTACTGGTCGTGTTGGCGGCCGCGTCGGCCTACTCGTGGGCGTTGATCGCCATGAAGTGGAACCAGCTGCGCAAGGCCCGCGCCGAGTCCGTCGCGTTCCTCGACGTCTTCTGGAAAGCGTCGCGCCTCGACGCCATCTACCAGGAGTCGCAGAAGCTCGAGGCCTCGCCGCTCTCGCGGGTCTTCCGTGCCGGCTACGAGGAGCTCAGCAAGCTCGCGCAGAACAAAGGCGGCACCGAAGCGGCGATGGCCGAGAAGCTGGGCGGCATCGAGAACGTCGAGCGTGCGTTGACGCGCGCCACGCTGCAGGAGATCACCACGCTCGAGGCGCACGTGCCCTTCCTCGGCACGGTCGGCAGCACGGCGCCCTTCGTCGGCTTGTTCGGCACGGTCATGGGCATTCTCGGCGCGTTCAACGAGATCGCCGAGAAGGGCAACGCGACCATCACCACCGTCGCCGCGCCCATCGGCAACGCGCTGCTGGCGACGGCAGCGGGCCTCGGCGCCGCGATCCCCGCGGTCATCGCGTTCAACTCGTTCGTCTCGCGCATCAAGGTCTTCGACACCGAGATGTCGAACTTCTCGAACGACTTCCTGAACATCGTGAAGCGCCACTTCTTCAAGTGAGGTGACTCGTGGGCATGTCAGCCAACAAAGGCGGCGGCCGGGCGACGTTGAGCGAAATCAACGTCACGCCGATGGTCGACGTGATGCTCGTGTTGCTCATCATCTTCATGGTGACGACGCCGCTCATTCAGCAGGGCGTGAAGGTGAACCTTCCTGAAACGAAGGCCGCGCCGGTCGAGGCGAGCGACAAGAAGCTCGTGGTGTCCATCGACGCGCAGAAGCGGGTCTTCATCGGCGAGGCGGAGATCGATCTCGCGCGCCTCGAGGAGTCGCTCAAGACCAACGCCAAGGCGCAGCAGGAAAAAGAGCTCTACCTCCACGCAGACCGCGACCTGCCCTACGGCGTCGTGGTCGACGTGATGGCGGCGGCGCAGCGCGCGGGCGTGACGAATGTGGGCATGATCACGGACCCGATGGGCGCGTCCAAACCGTCAAAGGACAAGAAGCCCTGACATGACCGCCGCCCGCGCCGCCAGCCTGCTCGACGATCGCCCCTCGGCGCTGCCGGTGTTCATCGGCGTGTCGGTGGTCGGTCACGTGCTCGCGGTGGTGGTGTGGCTGGTCGCCAGCTGGCTCATCGCCGGCCCGAAGGTCGAGCTCGAGCAGAAGCCCATCAAAGCCTCGCTCGTGCGGCTGGGAAAGAAGCGCGACGACAAGCTGCTGCCGCGCATGGAAGCCGAAGCGCCGCCTCCGAAGCCGAAGGTTGAGCAGGTCACCGTGCCTGCGCCGGTGCCTGCCGACACCGCGGTGAAGATCCCCACCAAAGACGTGAAGCCCGAGAAGTCGGCGCCGAAAGAAGACGGCGCGAAAGACGGCAAGAAGAGCCTCTTCAACGCGCTCGCGTCGGCCGGCAAGGCGGCGAAGGCCGAAGAGCTCGAAGGCGACCCCGACGGAGACAAAGACGGCGACTCGGCCATTCAAGAGGGCGAGCGCTACTTCGGGTTGCTCAAGTCTGTGGTGCGCCGCAACTACGACGTGTCGAACACCATCGATGAGACCGAGCGCATTCGCTTGAAGGCCAACGTGGCGCTGCGAATCGGTGCGCAGGGCGAGCTCATCGACGTGGTGCTGACGAAACCGTCAGGGAACGAGCTGTTCGACTCAGCCGTCATCGGCGCCGTAAAGAAAGCGGCACCCTTCACTGCCCCGCCCGAACATCTGCGCGGTGCATTGAAGAAGGACGGCGTCGAGCTCGTCTTCAGCCCTTAAGGAGCCTCCCAAAAAAGCCTATGAAGTCACCCATGCGAAATCTGATCGCCCTGCTCGTCGTGTTGCCTGCCCTCGCCTTCGCGCAGCGCCCCGTCATCGAAATCTCCGGCGCCAACTTCCGCCCGATGCCGCTGGCCGTCGCGGTGCCCCAGACGCAAGACGAAGGAGCCAAGACTGCAGCCGTCGAGTTCGACGCGGCGCTCACCTTCGACTTAGCGGCGTGCGGCCTGTTTCAGGTGCTCGACCGCAAGAGCTTCCTCGCGGACCCGAAAGAAGGCGTGACCGCGTCGACCATTGCGTTCCCCCGGTGGACCGACGTGGGCGCCGAGTCGCTCATCAAGACGCAGCTCTCGGTAGACGGCGCCAACCTGCGCGGTGACCTGCGCCTGTTCGCCGTCGCCGCGGGCCGTGAAGAGCTCAAGATCACCGAGACGGTGCCGCTCAAAGACTCGCGCAAGCTGGCGCACAAGCTGGCCAACGCCGTCTACAAACACTTCACGCGCGAGACGGGCCCCTTCGAGACGCGCATCACCTACACGCGCAAGTCGGCGAGCGGCCGCGACGTCTACGTGTCTGATTGGGACGGCAAGAACGCGCAGCGCATCACCAACGGCGACGTGAACGTGCTGCCCGCGTTGATCCCCGGCGGCGGCGTGGCGTTCACCTCGTACCGCAGCAAGAAGCCGTTCCTCTTCGTCTCGCGCGGCGGCGAGCCGGTGCAGCTCATCGGCAAGGGCAGCATGGTCACCGGCGCGGCCTTCTCGCCCGACGGCAAGCGCGTGGCGGTGTCGGTGTCTGAAGGTGAAAACGCGGAGCTCTTCGTCGCCAACGCCGACGGCTCGGCGCTCACCAAGCTCACCGACAGCAAGTTCTTCCTCAACACCAGCCCCACCTGGTCGCCTGACGGCAAGCGCCTCGCGTTCGTCTCGAACCGCGACGGCAACCCGCAGATCTACGTGATGAACGCCGACGGCTCGGGCCAGAAGCGCCTCACGTTTCAGGGCAACTACAACACCACGCCGTCGTGGAGCCCGCGCGGCGACCTCATCGCCTTCACCGCGCGTGACGAGCGCAACGCGTTCGATCTCTTCACTGTGAATGTCGACACCAAGAAGGTCACGCGCCTCACGCAAGACGCGTCGGGCAACGAAGAGCCGGTGTTCTCGCCCAACGGTCGCCTCATCATGTTCACCTCGACGCGTGGCGGTGGTCGCGGCCTGTACGTGATGACCTTCGATGGCAACAACCAGATCGCGCTCCCGATGGACAAGGGCGACCTGACGACGCCTGACTGGGCGAACTGAAGTCTCGTCGTTGAAATGAAAACGCCGCCATGACTCGAGGGTCGTGGCGGCGTTTGACGTTTTCAGCGGTAGCGCCGTTACTCGCGCATCAACGCCGCGCCCCAGTGGAAGCCAGCGCCCAGCCCCGCGAAGGCCACGAGGTCGCCCTGCTTCAACTTGCCGCTCTTGCGGCACTCGTCGTACGCGATGGGGATCGTCGCGGCCGTCGTGTTCCCGTACTTCTGGATGTTGTTGTAGATGCGGTCGTCGCTGAGCTTGAGCTGCTTCTGCACGCCTTCGCTGATGCGCAGGTTCGCCTGATGCGGAATGAGCAGCTTCACGTCGTCGAGGCTCAGGCCCGTCTTGCCGAGCACCTCGTGCAGCGCCTCGGGCATCTTGGTGACGGCCATCTTGAAGACGTTGCGGCCTTCCATGACGGGCACGAAGCGGCCTTCGCGCACGTGCTCTTCAGAGAAATACGGGCGGTACGCGAAGCCCGCTGACGGCACGTAGAGGCTGGTGACGTCGCGCCCGTCGCTGTGCAGCGCGAAGCCGAGAATGCCGCGGTCGGGGTTGTCGGTGGGCGCCATGCAGATGGCTCCGGCCGCGTCGCCAAAGAGCACGGTCAGGTGACGGAACTTCGAGTTCCAGTCACGCTCTTCTTGCGTGACAGGCTCGTTGGTCTCGCCCTGGAACACCTTCCAGCCATGCTTGCTGAACGGCATGAAGC
>JAMHXF010000079.1:0-39829 GCA_035910535.1 Archangium sp.
CGAGGGCTCCGGGTCCGCTCCGGGGACTTCCGAAGTACGGCCGGAGGACCCGCGGGTCCTCCCCTGAACCTTCGGAAGTACCCCGGAGGACCTGCGGGTCCTCGGCTGAACCTTCGGAAGGTTCCCCTGCTATGCAACGCGCTCTCTTATGGAAGCTCTCGTCATGACCCTGCTCACTGCTGCTCCGGTGTCCGATGCCGCGTTCCTGCGCGAGTTCGCCGAGACGCGTCGCTACCTCTCGGGGCGCCCCGTCTCGGTGAAGGTCACGCCCGACGGGAAGTCGGCGCTGTTCCTCCGCGGCGGTGCGAAAGACAACTCGCAGCTGCTGTACGAGCTCGACCTCGCGAGCGGTGTGACGAAAGAATTGCTCACGCCCGCAGCGGTGTTGAACGGCGCGAGCGAGACGCTGACTGCTGCTGAGAAGGCGCGGCTCGAGCGCCAGCGCGTGTCGGCCCGGGGCTTCACGAGCTACCAGCTCTCGGGTGACGGCGCGCGGCTGCTCGTGGGCTTGTCGGGCAGGCTCTATGTCGTCGAGCGCGCGGGCGGAAAAGTCACCGCGCTCAAGACCGGCGAGGGCGCCTGCATCGACCCGCGCTTCTCGCCCGACGGCAAGTCGGTCGCGTACGTGCGCGACAACGACGTGCAGCGCATCGAGCTGAGCAAGAACGTCGAGCAGCGCGTGACGAAGGGCGGCACCGAGCTCAAGCCGCACGGCCTCGCGGAGTTCGTCGCGCAGGAGGAGATGGACCGCTACTCCGGCTACTGGTTCAGCCCCGACTCGAAGTTCATCGTCTTCCAGGAGACGGACCATTCAGGCGTCGAGGTCTTCACCGTCGCCGACCCCATGCACCCCGAGGCGAAGGGCGACGGCTTCTTCTACCCGCGCCCCGGCCGCATGAACGCGAGCGTGAAGCTGGGTGTGGTGGCGGTGAGCGGCGGCGCCGTGAAGTGGCTCGCGTGGGACAGCAAGGCGTTCCCGTACCTCGCGACGGTGACGTGGAAAGACGGGCCGCTCACGCTGGTGGTGCAGAACCGCGCGCAGACCAGCGAGCAGGTGCTCGCGGTGGACGAGAAGACGGGCAAGAGCCGCGTGCTGCTTACCGAAGAAGACCCGGCGTGGCTCAACCTGCGGCAAGACTTCCCGCTGTGGTGGAAGGGCGAAGGCTTCTTTTGGGCCACCGAGCGCAACGGCGCTGTGGAGCTCGAGCTGCGCGGCGTCGACGGGGCGCTCAAGGCGAGCTGGGTGAAGCCGGGCGCGGGCTTCGATGCGCTCGTGGGCTTCGAGCCGTCGAGCAAGACGTTGTGGTTCACCGGCGGCCCGAACCCGACGGCGGCGCTGCTGTACCGGGTGGTGGACGGCGGCGCTCCCGAGCAGGTGAAGACGCCGGGTGAAGCGCTGTCGACGGTGACGGCGAAGCTGACGGGGCGGGGCGGGTACTTCGCGCTCTCGCACACGTCGACGAAAGCGATGCCGCGGCACGTGGTGATGAAGGTCGACGGCTCGGGCGCGGTCGACGTGCCGTCGGTGGCCATCGAGCCTTCGCTCAAGGTCGACATCGACGTGTTTCAGCTCGAGAAGGACGGCCCGTGGGCGGCGGTGTTGAAGCCCGCCGGCTTCGTGAAGGGCAAGAAGTACCCCGTCATCTTGAACGTGTACGGCGGCCCGCACCACCTCGAGGTGTTGCAGGTCACGCGGGAAAACCTCGTGCTGCAGTGGCTCGCGAACCAGGGCTTCATCGTGGTGAAGGCCGACGGCCGTGGCACGCCGCGCCGTTCGCGCGAGTGGGAGCGGGCGATCAGCCATGACTTTTCGCTGACGGCGAACGAGCAGGTGGCGGCGCTGCAAGGCATCGCGAAGCGGGTTCCGGAGATGGATCTGGCGCGCGTCGGGGTCTACGGCTGGAGCTTCGGCGGCTACCTGTCGGCCCTGCTGGCGATGTCGCGCGGTGACGTCATCAAGAGCGCGGTGTCGGGGGCGCCGGTCGTCGACTGGCTCGACTACGACACGCACTACACCGAGCGGTACCTCGGCGTGCCCGAGGGCAGCTCGCCTGCGTACGAGAAGAGCTCGCTGCTCTCGTACGTCAAAGACAGCAAGCGGCCGCTGCTGCTCATTCACGGCACGGCCGACGACAACGTGTACTTCCTGCACACGCTCAAGTTGAGCGACGCCATGTTCAAGGCGGGCAAGCCACACAGCGTGCTGCCGTTGACGAACTTCACGCACATGGTGCCTGACCCGCTGGTGACCGAGCGCCTGTGGGAGCGCATCGCCGTGTGGTTCAAGGAGACGCTGTAAATGCCGCTGGAAGCCGCCTTCGTCGACGACTGCCCGTATTCCATCGAGGCGCTGCTGTTCGACGAGATCCTCGAAGTGAATCGCGAGACGGGCCGTGTGGTGGCGCGCATGCCGGTGCACGAAGACCTCCCGATGACGAAGTTTCAGAAGGTGCACCCGACGCGGCATCCGCGACATGTGAATGGCGGGTTGATGATTCACATGACCGGCATGCTGGGCTTCGTGCACGCGTACTACGTGCTCGATCTTCGTCATGCAGACGGGTGGATCGGGTACGGCGCGAAGATCCACGAGGCGCGGTTTCTGGCGCTCGCGAAGCCGGGAGCTCCGTTGATCCTCGAGGGCAACTGCGTTCGCCACCGCCGCATGAAGGACAACATCATGGCGCGGTACACGTTCTCGTTCCGGCAGGGCGAGACGCTGGTCTACGAGGGCGAGCAGACCGCGATGTGGATGAAGCTTCAGTAGTTGAAGTGCAGGGCGGGCGTCCCGTTCACGAAGCGCATGAACGAGTACGTGAAGTCTGAGTCACTGCGCGCGCCGCCGAGACAGGGCTCGAGCTCGACGAGCGGACGTTCTCCGCTGGCGAGCCTCGACGGCCCGACGGTGGGCGCGATGAAACGTTCACCTGATGCCCTTCGTTCTGTTCGAGCATCAGGAAGAGCTCGTCGACGCAGGCGAAGGGGCTCACGTCGGTCCACCCGAGCGCGTCGTCGAGGTCGAAGTTCGTCACCGGAGATGCGGTTGGCGAGCGTGATGAATGACGGCGCAGGCGCTTCGCGGCTCCACAGCGCCTTCGACGCCGCGCGTCGAGTTGTTGATCATCAACTGCGCGAAGCAGATCGAGTTCGTCAGCGAGTTCAAGTGACGGCGTCGGGGGTCTCGAGCAACGAGATGAAGTGTGTGAACCACGTCGACGGCGGTGCGAGCGTGCGGCGTGAAGCCTTCGAGGTTCGGCCAGTCGGCGCGGCCGGTGTTCGCGAAGTGCGGCAGCGCTTCAGCGAGCCCGATGCGCGGCGTCGTCTCTTCGTGCCGCCCGCTCGAGCGCGAGCTGCTCGTCGCGCTGCCAACTCAGCGCGGGCGCTTGAAGCACAGGTAGGTCGCGCCACCGCCCACCGAGTTGCCGTTCTGCACCACCGGGGGGCGGAACGTGGTGGCGACGAGCTCCCAGCCTTCTTCGCCCGCCTTCACCAGCTGCGGGTTGGTGGGGGTGCCCTCGACGTCCTGGCACCAGTGCTCCCAGCGCTTGAGCTGCGGGCCGTCGGCGCGCGCGAGCGGTACTTGAAGGACGGCGGTGGTCGCGCAGCCCGCGAGGAAGGTGAGGCCGAGAATCCACTTCGAGGTGCGGTTCACTTTCCAAACCTCCGGTAGGTGTTGACGATCGCGGCCACGCCGCCGTCTTCCTGCACGTCACGGCCGCTCAAGATGATGCCGTCGGGCGTGGCCTGAATGTTCTCCCACAGCGTGGTGGTGCGGAACTCGGTGGTGGGCAGCGTGTGCGTCGCCCACGAGCCGCCGTCAAAGTAGACGACCGCGCCCGGGTTGGCGCCGATGGCCCAGACCTCACCCGACGGCTCGACGTCGAGCCTCGAGAGCCGGAAGGGCGCGGTGTAGACGACGTCGAAGCCGCCGTCTTCGAGGCGCGCGAGGATGTTGCCGCGCTGGTTCATGTCGGAGCGGTGGAGCACGTAGACCTGCTCCCCGGCGCCGTCGATGGAGTTGAAGCCGTCGTCGAAGTAGGTGTCGGTGATGGCCGGCGAGCCCACCACCGTGCCGTCTTCGCGGAAGATGTAGCCGACGGCGGTGCTGCTGCTGCTGTCGTAGTCGCCGCCGACCGCGTACACCTCGCCGGCGGGCGTCACGTACACGTCGTTGAGGTACATCTTCGGCCAGATGGTCGGGTCCGTCGTCTCGCGGAACTCCGTGCCGCCGTCGCCCAGGCGCTGCCAGTGGTGAATGCCCATCGGCCAGCCGACGACCCACGCCTCGTCGGCCGAGACAGGAAAGGTCGCCATGTTCCACGAGTCACTCGCGCCGCCGTCGAGCCCCAGCCCGTACGCGTACTGCGTGTGCGCCGGCGGCTCCATGTGGGTGGCGGTGTAGCGGTACTGCAGCCAGTAGTCGTTCATCGACAGGCCGCGCACCTGCCGCGCTTCGGTGCCCGAGTAGCAGATGGCTGAGCGGTCGACTTCGACGGGCGTGAGGGCGCCGTTGATGAAGCGGTACTCGTAGTGGCGGTACACGTTGCTGCTGCCCTGGCGCACCTGGAAGCTCGCGTAGACGAGGAAGCGCGAGAACGACTCCGCGAGAATGCCCGGCGCCACGATGTACTGACGGCTCGAGCGCGGTGAGGTCCAGTCGACGACGGGGCAGACGAAGTCGGGGCAGCCCGCATCGCCGTCGCCGCCGCCGGTCGCGGTGCCGCCGCCGGTCGCGGTGCCGCCGCCGGTCGCAGTGCCGCCGCCGGTCGCGGTGCCGCCACCAGTCGCCGTGCCGCCGCCAGTCGCGGTGCCGCCGCCAGTCGCGGTGCCGCCGCCAGTCGCGGTGCCGCCGCCAGTTGCCGTGCCGCCGCCGGTCGCTGTGCCGCCGCCGGTCGCGGTGCCTCCGCCGCCAGTCGCCGTGCCGCCGCCGATCGCGGTGCCGCCTCCGGTAAAGATGAAGCCGCCGTCTCCGAGCTCGCAGCGAGCGCCGCCGTCACAGAAGCGCTCGTAGGCTTCGTCGAAATTGAAGCAACCGGCGAGCACCAGCGTGCACGCAGCGGCGAGGAGCTTGTGCTTGTTCATCGCGAACCTCCGAGGTCGAACTGGAACGTGGCGCTCACGAAGCCGCCGCCGTCGATGGGCACGGCCGCGACGACGGGCGTCTCTTTGGGCGCGCCGGCGATGAACATCACGACGGCGGTGGCCACCCCTGCGGCGGCGACCCCGGTGAAGACGTAGCCGAGCGTCGCCTCGGTCTTGCCGGTGTCGCGGACTCTCGCCGCGTCAGCCGGGTTGGCCGTGCCGTTGACGAGCGCCTCGTGCTTGCCGCTCGCCGAGACGAGCAAGCCCGTGGCGACACCGCCGGCGGCGAGGCCCACGACCCCGGGAATCCACGAGAGGGCGCGCACCGACGGGCCATCGCCCTGCTTTACGACCATGGGCGGCGGCTGGTTCTTCGCGCGCTCTTCGGCTTCTTGACGCTTCACCTCGGCGAGGCGCTCGGCTTCGATTTCGGCGCGGCGCTTCTCGTCGGCGACCTTTCTTTCTTCCTCGGCCAGCTTGCGCTGCTCTTCAGCTTTCTGTGCTTCGAGCTGAGGCGCGAGCATTTTGCGAACGTTGGCGCGGGCCTTCTCGGCGACGGCCTGCACCTTGGGTGAGACCTCGAGCGGCAGCTTCGCTTCGACGTCGACCGAGAAGCCGGTCTTGAACGCGGTGAGCGCTTTTTCTTCGCGCCCCATGTCGGCGAGCACGATGCCCTCGAGCAGCGAGATCTTCGCGTCGTCGTCGGCGCCCGGAGACTTCACGTGCGCCTGCTTCAGCTGCTTGAGCGCCTTCTCGTATTCGAGGTTCTCGTAGAGCGTGATGGCGGTGTTCAGGTACTTCTTCACCTCGGCGCTCTGCGCAAACGCAGAGGTGGCGAAGATCGTCAGACAGAGGGCGAGTACGCGCTTCAAAGCGTCACTCCTTCAGGTTGTGTTTCACGATGTTTTCACCGGGCTTGATGACGACTTCGATCGTCACGTTCTTGCCCAGCGCTTCATTGACGAGCCGCAGCGTGTGTTTGCCCACCGGCACCACCTGCGTGGGCAGCGGCGTGTCACCCAGCTTGCGCTCGTCGAGGAAGACGGTGGCGTACGGCCGAATGCGAAACTCGAGGCGCCCGCTGCGCGCGGCGACCGGGCGAACTTCGGTGCCGGCGTCTTCGACTTCTTCAGCGGTGGCGAGCGCCCCGGCGTCGACGACAGGTGCCCCCGCGTCGACGATGACCGCGACAGGCTGCGTCACCAAGGGCGGTTTCGGCGGCGGCGTCACGACAGGTGGAGGCCGCGTGGCGAACCAGCCAGCGACTCCGAGCGCGAGCACCACCACGCCACCCATGACGATGAGCGGCGCCCTGTTTTTTCGGGTCGCCGCCTCGAGGTCCGCGTGGGTGACGGGGCGCAGCGACGTGCTCTCGAGCCCGACGTCGTTGGCCGGCGCTGGAGGGCGCATGCGCTCTTGCGAGACACCGCTGGGCGTCGTGGCCTCGAGCCCGCTCAGTGGAATGGCCGTCGACTGCGTGACGTCGTTCTCGTTGGCGAAGACCGTTTCGATGAGCGTCGAGAGCTCGCGCGTGCCCACCGCGACACCCGTCGACGCGATGAACGTCTCGAGGTCGGCCTGCAGCTCGCGGCACGACGCGTAACGAACGTTGCGATCTTTCTCGAGGCACTTGAGCACGATGGCTTCGAGCGCCGCGGGGCAGTCGATGCGATACGTGGTGGGCTTCTCGAGTGGCGTCTGGCTCATCAACGCCTGAATGATGCTGACCTCGCTGGTGGCATCGAAGGGCATGCCGCCGGTGATCAACTCGTAGAGCACGATGCCCAGCGCGAAGAGATCCGCGCGGCGATCGAGCGGCTCGCGCGCGAGCTGCTCCGGGGGCATGTACGCCATCTTGCCCTTGATCATTCCTGACTTGGTCAGGTGCGGCTGCGTCGAGGCCTTGGCGATGCCGAAGTCGACGACCTTCACCGCGCCGCTGCGGCTGACGAGCACGTTGTCGGGGCTGACGTCGCGGTGAACGAGGTTGAGGAACTCGCCCGCTTCGTTGCGCAGCTCGTGGGCGTAATGAAGACCTTCCGACGCGAGCGCGATGAGCCGCGCGGCCACCGCAAAGTCCATCGGGCCGGAGTGCCGCCGCGCGGCCTGGTTGAGCACGCGCAGGTTCGGCCCGTCGATGTACTCCATGGCGAGGAAGTACTGACCGTTGGCCTCGCCGAAGTCGAAGATCTGAACGAGGTTGGGGTGATTCATTTCCGCGGCGAGCCGGGCTTCGCCGAGGAACATTTCGATGAAGCGCGGGTCGTCGTTGAAGTGCGGAAGAATGCGCTTCACGACGCACTTCTTCGCGAAGCCCATCGGGCCGTCGATGCGCGCGAGAAAGACCTCGGCCATGCCGCCGGTCGCGAGCTTCTTTACGAGCGTGTACTTGCCGAGATTCTGAGCAGCCAAAGGATTGCGGTGCACAAAACCACACGTGGCGCTCACTCAAAAGAACAAGGGCCCGGTCCCCCGACCGAGCCCTTGCGGGTGTTGCTTGCTGCTGTGGGTCTCAGGCCGACTTGACGTTCTGCGCCTGCAGGCCTTTGGGGCCCTTGGTCAGGTCGAACTCGACCTTTTGACCTTCCGCCAGCGTGCGGAACCCGTCCATCTGAATTGACGTGTGGTGACAGAAGACGTCTTCACCGCCGCCGTCTTGCACGATGAAACCGAAGCCCTTCGAATCGTTGAACCACTTCACGGTACCAGTTGCCATGCTTCACTCTTTCTTGCGTTCCCGTCGGCGAACTACCGAACAGGACCCCCCGCGCTTCCTGCCGGAAGGCACCACAAGATTTAGCGAACGCTGATCGGTGAAGACAATGGCCCCCCTGGTGATCACCAGGGGGTTCCGGTTCAGTGACGTGCGTCACATCTCCAGGAGAATGCGCTCCGGCGCCTCGAGGCAGTCTTTGATGCGCACGAGGAACTGCACGGCTTCGCGACCGTCGATGAGGCGGTGATCATACGAGAGCGCGAGGTACATCATGGGGCGAGCGACGATCTGCCCGTCGCGCACCATCGCGCGCTCCTGGATGTTGTGCATGCCGAGGATGCCGGTCTGCGGCGGGTTCAGAATCGGCGTCGAGAGCATCGAACCGAAGATGCCCCCGTTGCTGATGGTGAACGTGCCGCCCTGCAGGTCGCTCAGCTGGAGCTTGTCGTTCTTCGCCTTCACGCCGAGCTCGGCGATGGTCTTCTCGACCTCGGCCATCGACTTCTGATCAGCGTCGCGCAGCACCGGCACCACGAGCCCGCGGCTGCCGGAAACAGCCACGCCGATGTCGTAGTAGTGGTGGAAGACGACCTCTTCGCCGTCGATCGACGCGTTGACCGCCGGGAAGGTCTTGAGCGCTTCGATGGCTGCCTTCACGAAGAAGCTCATGAAGCCCAGCTTCACGCCGTGCTTCTTTTCGAAGCGCTCGCCGTACTCTTTGCGAATGCGCATCGTGTTGGTCATGTCCACCTCGTTGAAGGTGGTGAGAATCGCGGCGGTGTTCTGCGCCTGAAGCAGGCGCTCGGCGACGCGCTTGCGCAGCGGCGTCATCTTCACGCGCTCTTCGCTGCGTGCACCCGTCGGCGCGGCGAGCGGCGTCGAGGCCGGGGCCCTGGCGGCGCCGTCAGCGGCCTTGAGCACGTCGTCTTTCATCACGCGGCCCTGCACGCCCGAGCCCTGAATGGTGCTGGGGTCGATGCCCTTGTCGGCGGCGACGGCGCGCGCGGTGGGAGTGACGAGACCACCGTTGCCGGACGAAGCGGCAGGAGCGACCTTCGGCTCTTCCGTCTTCTTGGGAGCAGCGGCAGCAGCCGGCGCTTCTTCTTTCTTCGGTGCGGGAGCAGCAGCGCCGGCCTTCGACGAGTCGATGGCGCCGATGACGTCGCCGATCTTCACCTTGTCGCCTTCGTTGGCGCTCAGCTTCTCGATGACGCCGGCCGAAGCGGCCTGCACGTCGATGGTGACCTTGTCGGTCTCGAGCACCGCGATGGGCTCGTCGACGGCGACGGCGTCACCGACCTTCTTGTGGAACTTTCCGATGACAGCTTCGGTGATCGATTCACCGAGCGCGGGGATCTTGATCTCGACGGAGGGCATGGGTGCTTTCTCTTTAGGACAGGGCTTCGTCGACGAGCAGCTTTTGCTCGTAGTCGTGTGTGGATTTGAACCCGGTGGCCGGGCTCGCGCTCTCGGGGCGGCCGACGTACTTCAGCTTCGAGTTGAACTTCTGCGCGAGCTCGAGCAGCGGTTCGACGAGGTAGCGCCACGCGCCGGCGTTCTTCGGTTCTTCCTGAACCCAGAACACCTCTTTGAGGTTCTTGAACGAGCTCAGAATCTCGGTCACCTCTTCGAGCGGGAGCGGGTAGAGCTGCTCGAGGCGCACGATGGCGGTGGTGGTGTTCTTCGCGGCGTCGCGCGACTTGACGAGATCGTAGAAGACCTTGCCCGAGCACAGCAGCACGCGTGAGACCGACTTCGCGTCGACCGCGACGTCGGCGATGACGCGCTTGAACGTGCCGCTCGTGAGGTCAGCCCACGGCGAACCTGCTTCGGTCATGCGCAGCAGCGACTTGGGCGTCATCACCACCAGCGGCTTGCGAATGGGGCGCACCGCCTGGCGACGCAGCAAATGGAAGATCTGCGCGGCGTTGGTCGGGTAGCAGATCTGAATGTTGTCTTCGGCCGCGAGCTCGAGGAACCGCTCGAGCCGCGCCGACGAGTGCTCGGGGCCTGCGCCTTCGTAGCCGTGCGGCAACAGCATGGTGAGACCGCTCATGCGCTTCCACTTGTCTTCGGAGGCCGCGAGGAACTGGTCGATCATCACCTGCGCGTTGTTCACGAAGTCGCCGAACTGGGCCTCCCACGCGATGAGCGCGTCGGGGAAGTCGAGCGAGTAGCCGTACTCGAACGCGACGCACGCCATTTCAGACAACGGCGAGTTCACGATCTTCGCGAAGCCGGGCTTGATGGCGTCGAGCGGGAAGGCCTCGGTGCCTGTCTTCTGGTCGTGCAGCACGGCCTGGCGGTGCGCGAAGGTGCCGCGCTCGGTGTCTTGACCCGTCACGCGTACGCGGAAGCCGTCGGAGATCAACGTGGCGTAGGCGAGCATTTCAGCCGAACCCCAGTCGAGGTTCTCTTCACCGGCGACCATCTTCGCGCGCTTGTCGATGACGCCCTTCTGCACGTTGGGGTGCAGCACGAAGCCTTCGGGGGTCCTGGCGAGCGGCGCGAGCAGCTTCTTGAGCGTCGCTTCATCGAGGCCGGTCTCGACCTGCGGCGTGTCTTTGTCGGCGCCGCCGCGGAACTTGCCCCACACGCCGTGAAGGTGATCGGGGTCTTTCACCAGGCTCTGCGTACGTGAGCGCGTGATGGCGTCGGAGAACTGCGTGTTGCACGCGTCGAGCAGCGCCTTTGATTGCTCGGCGCTGATGCGGTTCTTCGTCGCGAGCTCTTCGGCGTACTGCGCGCGCACGGTCTTCTCGGCGCCGATGAGCTCGTACATCTTGGGCTGCGTGAAGCGGGGCTCGTCGCCCTCGTTGTGGCCGTACTTGCGGTAGCACACGAGGTCGATGACTACGTCGGTGTTGAACTTCTGGCGGTACTCCGTCGCCACGCGCATCACGTGCACGCACGCCTCGGCGTCGTCACCGTTCACGTGGAAGATGGGAATGTCGAGCAGCTGCGCCTGCGCCGTGCAGTAGAGCGGCGTGCGGCCCTGCTTCGCTTCGGTCGTGTACCCGATCTGGTTGTTGATGATCAGGTGCACCGTGCCGCCGGTGTCGTACGCGTCGAGGCCCGAGAGGTTCAACGTTTCAGGCACCAGGCCCTGGCCCGAGAACGCCGCGTCGCCGTGAATCACGAAGGGCACCACCGCGCGCTTCGCGTCGATGCCGCCGCCGAGACGGTCTTGCTTCGCGCGCACGCGACCTTCGACGACAGGGTGCACGAAGCCGAGGTGCGACGGGTTGAAGGCCATCGTGAGGTGGATCTTCGCGCCGCTCTCGGTGACGAGATCGCGCGAATACCCCATGTGGTACTTCACGTCGTGGCGGTTCAGGTACTGCTTGGGGTCTGAAGGGCCTGCGATCTCCGCGAAGATCTCGTCGGCGGGCTTGCCCAGAATGTTGGCGAGCACGTTCAGGCGACCGCGGTGCGCCATGCCGAAGACGACCTCTTTGACGCCGAGCGTGCCGCCGAGCTCGAGGAACTCGTTGATCATCGGCACCTGCACTTCGCCGCCTTCGGCAGAGAAGCGCTTCTGGCCCTGGAACTTCGAGTGAATCGTCGTCTCGAAGGTCTCGGCCTCGGTGAGCTTGCGCAAGATGCGCGTCTGCTCGGCCACCGAGAAGTCGGTGGTGTTTTGCGTGGTCTCCATGCGGCGGCGCAGCCAGCGGCGCCGCTCGGAGTCGTACATGTGCGCGAACTCGACGCCGATGTGGTGCGCGTACGTCTTGCGCATGCGCTCGATGAGCAGGCGCGCCGGCACTCGCGTGGGGTCGAGCGTGTCGACCAGCGAGACCTCGGTCTCGAGCTCTTGATGCGTGAAGTGCTCGGACGACGTCAACGGCAGGTCGGCGACGTGCTCGAGCTGCTTGCGCGGCACGCCGAGCGGGTCGAGCTGCGCGAGCAGGTGCCCTCGCAGGCGGAAGGCCATCACCATCTGGTCGACCTTCGACTGCAGCGCCATTCCCGCAGCGGAGGGCGCTGCTGGAATCACCGCCGCGCCGTTGCTCCCGTTGCGCTTCGGCGCAGGAAGAACGAGCCCGTCGATGACGAGGGGTTTTCCTTCTCGCTGAAGAGTGCTGAAGAGCGCCCTCCAACTCGGGTCGACCTCATTCGGGTCGACGAGAAAACGGGAGTACAGCGCTTCGATGAAATCGATGTTCGCGCCAGTAAGGAAAGAGTCTGACGGTGTCGGCATGTCGGCGGTCTTTTATGCGGACAGGGCGGTCCGCTCCATGTTTCGTTTCGTGACGGTTGCAGCACTGCTGCTAACGACCAACGTCCTCGCTGATCCACCCGACTTTTCTAAGGGTGGGTTTCTTTTTCAGATTCAGTACGGCCCAGGCTTCTGGACGATGGATCCGAACAAGCTCGACGCTGACACGGGAGCGCAAGATCCCGGGGGCGCCGACGCCTTCGTAACGGACCTCGCGAACACGCACACGGTCTCGTTGGGCATCTCGTACAACATTCTGGGGCACGCCAGCCTCGGCGCCGACCTCACGGCGACGGGCTGGGACCTGACGCAGGCCAACCGCGGCGGCGGTGGGTTCGCCGTCGGCAAGGTGGCCTGGCACCCGTTGGAGCTGGTCTTCCTCAACAAGGAAAAACGCCCCATCGGCCTCGACGCGTCGACATGGTTCGGCGTGGGCTACGGCATCGTCGGCGAGCGCCGCGGGATGGACGGGTTGATCTTCGAGTGGGGTCTGTCGGCCGACTGGTTCTTCGCGAAGTACTTCGGCCTCGGCTTGTTCGTGCGCGGCGTCTTCCTCAACTGGGAAAAGTACTACCTGAACTTCAACGAGCGCGATCAGCCCGGCAACACCATCACGTTGGCGTCTCCGTCAGGCGGCTCGTTCTGGACGTTCGGCCTCACGCTCACGTTGCGCGCCGGCGACTGACTTCAACTTCGCAGCGCTTTTTCGGAGCTTCAGTTCGAACGGGGCCGCGCGCGATGCGTCACCTGCATCGCTGCAACGCCTTCCTCGCTGGCACCGACATGCTAGAGGCGCGGCCATGCTCCTCCAGGGAAAGAAGCTGCTCATCACCGGCGTTCTGACGCCGGGGTCCATCGCGTTCTCGGTTGCTGAACACGCGCTCGCGCAGGGCGCTGAAGTGATTCTCACCAGCTTCGGTCGGCCCATGTCGCTCACGCAGCGCACCGCCAAGAAGCTCACGCCCACGCCCGAGGTGCTGGAGCTCGACGTGAGCAACTCGGCGCACTTCTCGGCGCTGCACGACTCCATCAAGGCGAAGTGGGGCCGCCTCGACGGCATTCTTCACGCCATCGGCTTCGCGCCTGAAGACGCGCTGGGCGGCAAGTTCTCGAGCGCGCCGTGGGAATCGGTGCAGACCGCGTTTCGTATTTCTGCGTTCTCGCTCAAGGAGCTCTCGGTGGCGCTCGCTCCGTTGATGGACAAGGGCGGCAGCATCGTCACGCTCGACTTCGACAACTCGACGCAGGCCTGGCCGTTGTACGACTGGATGGGCGTCTGCAAAGCGGGCCTCGAGGCCATCGTGCGGTACCTCGCGCGCGACCTCGGCCCGAAGAAGATCCGCGTGAACTCGCTCGCGGCCGGCCCCATCGCCACCATCGCGGCCAAGGGCATTCCCGGCTTCAAGTTCCTTGAGAACACGTGGGGCGAGCAGGCGCCCCTGGGTTGGGACGCGCGCGGTGACGCTTCGCTCGACGCCGTCGCGCGCACGGCCTGCGTGCTGCTCAGCGATTGGATGCCGGGCACCACTGGTGAACTGATTCGCGTCGACGGAGGATTTCACGCGGTCGGTGCCAAGCCCGTTGACCTTTCTCTTCTCAAGGCTGAAGAAAAACCGGCGAGCTGATTTCCGAGGGGCTGCCCCTCTTGACGTGTGGGCCCGTGTGGGAACAAAGGGGCCGCACTCATGGCTTCAAAGTCGCTCGCATTCCTGGTTCCCGCTGTTCTGGCTGTCGTCCTCACTGGCTGCACGTGCGCGCAACCGGGCGTCTCGTGCAATTCCGAAGCGGACTGCACGATTCCCGGCGCGATGCGCTGCGACGTCGACGCGATGTTGTGCGTGCAGTGCGTGACGGACGCGCACTGTGAAGCGGGCTTCGTGTGCAACGGCGGCAGCTGTGAAGCCGGCTGCCGGAGCGAAGACGATCGCTGTACCGACGGCCTGTGCCGCCCTGGCATCGGCTGCGTCGACTGCGTGCTCGACGCGCACTGCCTCGCGGGCCAGGTCTGCTCGAACGGCAACTGCGTGACGGGGTGCTCGGCGCAGAACCCCACGTGCCCCTCGGGTCAGGTGTGCGACGCCACGCGCGGCGAGTGTGTCGAGTGCACCAACAACGCGCAGTGCCCCAACGCGCCGCTCAACGTCTGCAACCCCACCACGCAGACCTGCGTGCAGTGCGTGACGGGCACCGACTGCAGCGACCCCTCGCGCCCGGTGTGCGACCCGGCGAGCAACACCTGCGTGGGCTGCTTGTCGAACGTCGACTGCCCCAACAACGGCGTCTGCAACCTGAACCAGTGCGTGCAGTGCCTGTCTGACGCGCAGTGCGGCGGCACCACGCCTCGCTGCAACACGGCCACCAACGCGTGCGTCGCGTGCTTGCCGGGCGCTACCGACAACTGCCCCACGGGCCAGTACTGCCGCCCCGACTTCGTCTGCGAGCAGGGCTGCAAGACCGGCGCTGATTGCCCCAGCGGCGTGTGCCTGCCGAACCACTCGTGCCAGATGTGCACCGCTGATTCGCAGTGCGCGGCCGGCAACATCTGCTCGAACGGGACGTGCGTGGGCGCGTGCAGCCCGACGGCGCCGTGCGGCACCGGCGAGACGTGCTGCAACGGTCGCTGCGAGGCGCTGCAGAACGACGCCAACAACTGCGGCGCGTGCGGCGTGGCGTGCGGCACCAACAAGGGCTGCTGCGCGGGCTCGTGCCGCGACACCACGACGCTGACCAACTGCGGCGCGTGCGGTGTGACGTGCACGGCTGATCAGTTCTGCGACGGCGCGAGCTGCCAGGACAAGTCGTTCCCCAACTTCTGCGCGAACCGCAACGTGGTCGCCATTCGTGACGGCATCCCGCTCGACAACGCGGCGACGGGCGTGCTCGCGTCGACCATCACGCAGTACTGCTCGGCGCAGACGGTCATCACCTACGCCGACGATGACGACCCGGCCGTGGTCGAGCAGCGCCCCGCACCGCAGCCTGACGGTGGCCCTGCGCTCGACGCCGGCTCGCCCGGCAAGCTGTTGCTCGGCGGCACGTACACGGTGGTGACGGCGGGCGGCCCGTTCCCCAACCTCCCGGTGAACTGGCTCGAGCGGAACAAGAAGGTCACCAAGGTCTACTTCTCGAACAACCTCACGGGCTCGGAGTTCTATTTCCGACAGCGCGTGAACGACGGCGGCGCAGACCCCATCGTGGTGACGCGCCCGCAGTCTGATTGCGGCCCGACTGACGGTGGCACCACGCTGGCCGATGGCGGCGCCGGCTCACGTGGTCGCGACACGTTCCTGGTGGAGCTCGCCATCGACCCTGCGTCGGGCACGCTGGCGCTCATCGCGTACGGTCTGTGCAGCCCCGGCAACGGCACGCAGGCCGCGGCCTGGTACTGGGCCAACGTGATGCTGCCCAACCGCAACACGTACACCGACGAGTGGTACATCTACGAGTGGCAGGACACGAACGGCGACTTCACGCCGGACATCGGCGACATGTTCACGCGGCTGGCCAGCGGTCGCTGAAGTCCACGAAGCTCGAGGGCGCCCGTGCACTCCGTTTCCCGGAGGCGCGGGCGTCGTCGTTTCTACAGCCAGCCCAGCTCGGCGTAGCTCACGGCGCTGCGCTTGAGCGAGTCGGTGATGGTGCGCTTCGGCGCGTAGCCCAGCAGGCGCCGCGCCTTGTCGATGCGGCAGGTCCACCCGGGGGCGAGCAGCTGTCGCGCGAGCTTGCGGTTGAGCGGGAGCTTCTTGCCGGTGGCGTTGCTCACCACGTCGGCGAGCGCGCCCATGGCCGAGAGCGCGAACTCCGGAACGTAGAGCGTGCGCGGCGAGAGCTGCAGCGCGTTGGCGACGGTGCGCATCAGGCCCTCGACGCTCGAGGTCTCGTCGGACGCCGCGAAGAACGCCTGGCTCACGGCCTCGGGCTTGTCGGCCTGCAGCAGGAGCTGGTCGACGACGTCTTCGACATCGACGAATGACAAGAGCCGCTCCGGCCCGCCGATGCGCAAGATGACGCCCTTCTTCACGAGCCTGAAGAACGTGAGGTTCTCGTGATCACCCGGGCCGATGATTCGCGCAGGTCTGCAGCTGGTGACCTCGAGGCGGCCGTTGAACGAGAACGCGAGCCGTTCAGCTTCGGCCTTCGATTCGCCGTACCACTCTTGTGGATTGAACGCGTCGTCTTCGACGCGGGGCACGCCGCCGATGGAAGGGCCCGTGGCCGCGAGTGAGCCGACGAAGACGAAGCGCCGCGCGCCGGCCTTCACCATGGCGTCGCCGACGTGCTGCGTACCGAGCGCGTTCACGGTCATGAACTCGTCGCGCGTGCTGCCGCGCCGAATGCCCGCGAGGTGAAAGACGGTGTCGACGCCGTCGAGCGCAGCGGCGAGTGACTCGGGCTTCGTGACGTCTCCGTGCACGATGGTGTGCTTCACCGCTTCGAGCGCCGACGCGTCACTGCGTGGGCGAACGAGGCTGCGAACGGCGTCACCACGAGCGACGAGCGCCTTCGCGAGCCACGCGCCGAGGAACCCGTTCGCGCCGGTGATCAAGATCGATCGGTTGCTCATCTCCGAGCGAGTTTCCCCCGAAAAATCTTACGAAGGGCTGTTTTTCCCCGAGCGACCTGCTAGCAACCCGCTCTCGGTTTTCCCGTACGGGAGCCCGAAAATCCCCCGGGGAGGGGGCCTTCAGTCCAAACGCAGTAACCAAAAAGGAAGAACGATGGCCGCTAAGAAGCCTGCCGCTAAGAAGCCTGCAGCGAAGTCCGGTCGTAAGCCCAGCGCCGCTTTCATGAAGGAACTGACCCCGTCGGCCGAACTCGCCGAGGTCGTCGGTGCCAAGCCGCTGCCCCGCACCCAGGTCATCAAGAAGCTCTGGGAGTACTTCAAGAAGAACAAGCTGAACGACGGCCAGACCATCAACCTCGATGACAAGCTCAAGAAGGTCTACGGCAACAAGAAGACCATCAAGATGACGGAGGTCTCCAAGGCCTTCTCGCACCTGAAGGGCTGAGCTTTTCAGTCTGACGGTGTTCACAAGGGCTCGCTCCTCACAAAGGAGCGGGCCCTTTGTTTTTGCTACGACGGTGCCCGTGAAGAAGTTGCTGCTGCTCAAGGCCGGAGTCACGAGTTCACGCGCGGTGCTCGGTGACTACGAGCTGTGGTTTCAGCGTGGGTGCGGCGACGTCGCGCTCACTGCGATTGAAGTGCATGCGGGCGAAGCCCTGCCGTCGCCGCGCGAGTTCGACGGCGTCATCGTCAGCGGCTCGCCCCGCTCGGTGTGTACGCCCGAGCCGTGGATGCAGCACGTCGCCGACGCGATGGTCGAAGCCGCGGCGCTCGAGCGCGCCGTGTTGGGCGTGTGCTTCGGGCATCAACTGCTCGCGTGGCGTCATGGCGCGACGGTGCAGCGCAACCCGCGCGGGCGCGAGCTGGGCACGGTGTGGGCCGAGCTGACGGACGCCGGGCGACGTTCTCCGTTGTTCGAAGGTGTGCCCGCGCGCTTCGAGGTGCAGGCCACGCATGACGACCTCGTGGTCGCCGCACAGGGCATCGAGGTGTTGGCGACCAGCGAGCGTTGCGCGGTGCAGGCGATTTCAGTCGGCGCGCGCAGCTTCGGCGTGCAGTTCCACCCGGAGATGGACGCGACGTCGATTCGCTTCTGCATCGATTCAGCCGACACGAAGGCGTGCGATCGCGAAGGCGCCGAGTCGCGTGAGTCGGTGTGGGGGACGCGGTTGCTGCGGCGCTTCGTGGAGCTGTGCTGATGCGACGAATGCTCGCGCTGGGGTTGCTGTTGAGCGCCTGTGACGCGCCGAAAGACACGCTCGTGCAGCGCTGCATCGGCGAGATGTTCTCGCAGGGCGGCCGTTGTGAGGTGACCGCCGGCAAGCTCGCGCGCAATCAGACCGCGTACCTCGACGCGAACACGAAGAACATGAAGGTGCGCGTCGACGCGTCGTTCACCGTCGCGAAGGGCAAGGTCACGGTGGTGTTCCCGGGCTGCGAGCAGGGCGGCCGCGCCGACGTCACGCCGGAGCAGCCCGCGACGCTCGAGTGCGACGCGTCGGTCAATCGCCGCAACTTCACGTTCTCGCTCGAGACGTACACGACCGGCGCCGAAGGGTTCTCGAGCGTGGTGAACTACAAGCCGCTCTGAACTTCAGTCGTAGCTCTCGAGGTGGAGCTGACCTCGTTCGACGCCAGCGTGCGTCTTCAACGTGTCGCGCACGTCGACGAGCATCTTCTTCACGCCGCAGATGTAGACGTGTGGCGTGCCGTGCGCCGCGAGCTCGCGCCACAGCGACAGCACGTGCGTCTGCACGTAGCCGGTGAGGCCGCGCCAGTCGGCGTCGGGGCGCGACATCGACGGTAGAAATCGCACGTGCGCGTGCTGCGCTTCGAGCGCGCGAAACTCGTCGTGGAAGAGCGCGTCTCGCAACGTACGCACGCCGAAGAGCACCCACAGCGGGCTCACTTCGCCTGCCGCGATGGCGTCGTGAATCATTCCCCGGAAGGGCGCGATGCCAGTTCCCGTCGCGACGAAGAGTGACGGCGCCGCCGCGTGTTCACGCAGGAACAGGCCCTGCGGGCCCTTCACTTCGAGGTGCGTGCCGACAGGTGCGTCGTGCAGCCATTGGCTCGCGGCGCCGTCGTCGACTCGGGTGACCAACAGCTCGAAGCGGGCCGTGGCGCCAGGCGTTGAGGCGATGGAGTACGAGCGTCGAAGGGGTCGGGCTCTCGCGTCGAGGAGCGGGAGCACCAGCGACACCCACTGGCCCGACTTGAAGGTGAAGGGCGCGCCGTCTCGTCGCTCGAAGGTGAGCTGCTTCACGCGCGGGGTGACGTGCTCCGTCGCGACCAACGTGGCTTGAAAGGTCTCGTGCATGTGCGTGCTTCGTCACGCGCGAGCCGGCTAAAAGCCCGTGGTGCGGCAACGCGTGAACCTCGTGCCAATTCGTTGGCCATCGCGCAGCGACGGCGGCGCGTCGTTCGCAAGAAGAGCGACATGAACTTCGAACTCGCTCCGCTCCCGTATTCGAGAAGTGCACTCGCGCCGCACATGTCGGAGGAGACCATTGGCTTTCACTACGACAAGCACCACCAGGCGTATTTGACGAACCTGAAGGGACTCATCGAAGGCACGCCTGACGCCGCGAAGTCGCTCGAGGAGCTCGTCAGAACGTCGTCGGGGAAGATCTTCAACAACGCGGCGCAGGTGTGGAACCACGACTTCTTCTGGGCGTCGATGACGCCGTCAGGTGGCGGTGAGCCGAGTGGCGAGCTCGCCGCCGCCATCACGAAGACGTTCGGGAGCTCCGCCGCGTTCTCGAAGCAGTTCGTCGACGCGGCCGTGGGCCAGTTCGGTTCTGGCTGGGCGTGGCTCGTGAAGGAGGGCGACGGCTTGAAGATCGTCACCACCAGCAACGCCGAGACTCCGTTGAAGAACGGCCAGGTTCCGCTGCTGACCTGCGACGTGTGGGAGCACGCGTATTACGTCGACTACCGGAACCTCCGCGCGAAGTTCGTCAACGTGTTCCTCGAGCAGCTCGTGAACTGGGACTTCGCCGCGAAGAACTTCCGGTGAGCGCGTACGCGGCCGCGCATGAAGACGTCGCCTGGTTCGACGGTAGTGCGCGCGAAGTGTTGCGGGTCACCGGGCCTGAGGCCGGTTCGTTTCTGCACGGCATGGTGACGAACGACGTGACGGGCCTCGCGGTTGGCGCGAGCTGCTACGCCGCGATGCTCACGCCGAAGGGCCGCATGGTGAGCGACGCGCGCGTGCTTCGGCGAGCGCATGACTTTCTGGTCGACGTCGCGGCGCAGCGGGGCTCGGTGGTGAAGGCCTTTCTCGAGAAGTACCTCATCAGCGAAGACGCCGAGGTTCACCACGCGAGCGAGCTCGTCGTCGGCTCGTTCATGGGCCCGCGCGCGAGCGCCGTCGCGCCCGCAGGAGACCGGCTCGTCCCGCTGCTCGGCGAGGTCGACGTGCTCGTCGAGCGGGCGCAGCTCGCGTCGGTTGGCTCGGCGATTCCGTTGCTCTCAGCGCACGACTGGGAGGTCATTCGCGTCGAGCGCGGCGTCCCCGCGTTTGGTGTCGACATGACCGAGGTCACGCTCCCGATGGAGGCGCGGCTGGAGCACGCCATTCATCACAAGAAGGGTCGCTACGTCGGCCATGAGGTTGTCGTGCGCGCCACGTTTCGTGGGCGCGTGCAGAAGAACCTGATGACGCTGCTGCTCGGAGACGCGGCGCCGCCACGTGGTGCGGAGCTGCGAGTCGGTGAGCGAAAGGCGGGGTGGCTCACCAGCGTCGTGTACAGCCCTCGCGCGCAGCAGCACGTCGCGCTCGGCTATGTGCACCGCGACTTTCAGGCGCCAGGCACCGAGTTCGAGCTCAACGACGGCTATGGCGCGAGAATGACCGCGAGGTGATTGCCCACCACGCGCTCGACGCCGTCAGACGGGGTGTTCACCACGCCCTGGCCGCGAACGAACATCGTCGAGCTGCCGCCGCCATCGAGGTTCGTCGCGTTCCACGCGCCGAGCTCGAGCAGCAACTTCGACAGCTCGCCGCACGACATGCCGGTGGCCTTCTTCGAGCGCCCGTCGACGACCACCAGGTACAGCGTCTTTCCGTCGGGAGAGAGCCCGAGCGCGGTGCGCGGGTGACGCCAGAAACACTTCACCGGGTGTTGTTGCTCGCTCTGCACCACGCCCGCGCGCAGCAGCTCCGGGCCACCAGAGACGACGCCCTCCATCCACGACGCATCGAAGGTGACGATGGGCCCGCGTTGAAACAGGTGGGTGCGTTGACCTCCGAACGCGAAGGTCGTCGCGGTCACCGTGTCGCGCGTGTCTTTCCACTTCTCCCCGAGCCCCGCCGACAGCCCTTCCGTCGAGTAGTCGTCGAAGCTGAAGAAGTCGGCGTTCACCGCGAGCTGCGCGCCGACCTGCTCTGCGAACGACGAGACGGTCTGCTTCCGCTCGCTCGAGGCCGTGCTACGCAGCGTGAGCCCCGGCGTGTCGAGACGAACCTCGAGCGCGAAGATGTCCTGGCTCGGCGCGGTGGTGACGCGATGAAGCTGACGCACTCCGGGGAATGGCGTCGTCCACGTGTCTTCGGCTGACGCGGAGAGCGCGACGAGCGCAACGACGAGAGCGGGAAATCGCATGTGCACCGTGGGTAGCACGTTGGCGATACAGTGCGCGCCGATGTCTTCTTTCGATGTCTGGCCGGGAGTGCCGTACCCGCTTGGAGCTACGGTCGACTCGCAGGGCGTCAACTTCGCGCTCGCCTCGCACCACGCCACGGCGGTCGAGCTGTGCCTCTACGACCCGGAGGAGCCCCAACGCGAGCTCGCGCGCCTGCAACTGCGAGATCAAACGAATCACGTCTTTCACGGCTACGTGCCCGGGCTCCGCGCTGGCGCGCTCTATGGCTTTCGCGTGCAAGGCCCGTGGGCTCCGCACGACGGCCATCGCTTCAACGCGAACAAGCTGCTCGTCGACCCCTACGCGCGCGCCGTGAGCGGCAAGCCCGACTGGAGCCAGCCATTGCTCGGCCACACGCCCGGCAACGTGAACGTGCTCGACCCGCGCGACTCAGCGGCGGGCGCGCCGCGCAGCGTGGTGGTGGCCGACGACTTCGACTGGCGCGGAGACCAACGCCCTGAAGTGCTGTGGCGCAAGGCCGTCATCTACGAAGCGCACGTGCGCGGCTTGACGATGCTGCACCCCGACGTGCCCGCGCCGCTGCGTGGCACCTACGCGGGGCTCGCGCACCCGAAGATCATCGAGCACCTGCAGTCGCTCGGTGTCACCAGCCTGCAGTTGCTGCCGGTGCACGAGTGCGTGCCCGAGGGGTTTCTGAGCGATCGCGCGCTGACGAATTACTGGGGCTACAACACGCTGGGCTTCTTCGCGCCCGAGCAGCGGTACGCGTCGTCGGGCACGCGCGGCCAGCAGGTCAACGAGTTCAAGGAAATGGTGCGCGCGCTGCACGCGGCCGGCATCGAGGTGATTCTCGACGTCGTCTACAACCACACCTGCGAAGGCAGCGAGCAGGGGCCCACGCTCGGGTTTCGCGGCGTCGACAACGCGACGTACTACTGGCTCGACCACGCCGACCGCGCGCGCACGCGCGACTTCACGGGCTGCGGCAACTCGCTCGCGCTGTACCGGCCGCAGGTGCTCAAGCTGGTGATGGACTCCTTGCGCGAGTGGGTGCGCGAGTTTCACGTCGACGGGTTCAGGTTCGATCTCGCCACCACGCTCGCGCGCGGGCCGTCGGCCGAGTTCGACCCGCACGCCGCGTTCTTCACGGCGGTGTTTCAAGACCCCGTGCTCTCGCGCGTGAAGTTGATTTCAGAGCCGTGGGACGTGGGCCCGCACGGCTACCGGCTCGGCAACTTCCCCATGCCGTTCGCGGAGTGGAACGATCGCTACCGCAACACGCTGCGCCGCTTCTGGCGCGGCGACGGCGGGCAGTTGGCAGAGCTCGGCTCGCGGCTCGCAGGCAGCTCCGATTACTTCAAGCTCTCGGGGCGCAGGCCGAGCGCGTCGATCAACTACGTGGCGTGTCACGACGGCTTCACGCTCGCCGACGTCACCCGCTACGAGCGCAAACACAACCTCGCCAACAAAGAAGACAACCGCGACGGCGCCGATGACAACCAGTCGTGGAACCACGGCGTCGAAGGAGAGACCGACGACGCGGCCATCAACACGGCGAGAGATCGCACGGTGCGCAACCTGTTGGCGTCGGTGTTCCTCTCGGTCGGCACGCCCATGCTGCTCGCCGGTGACGAGTTCGGGCGCACGCAGCGCGGCAACAACAACGCCTACTGCCAGGACAACGAGCTCTCGTGGGTCGACTGGAGCCTGACGCCGCGGCAGCGCTCGCTGCTCGAGTTCACGAAGCGCCTCGCTCAACTGCGCGTTTCAGTGCCTGCGCTGCAGCGGCGAAACTTCTTTCTCGGCGCGACGCTCGACGACTCTCGCTTCAGAGACCTCGTCTGGTTTCACCCGCTGGGCCGCGAGCTCGACCACGACGACTGGCGAAACGTCGAGCTGCGGTGCTTCGGCATGTTCCTCGGCGGTGACGCGGTCACCATGCGAGACCGCACCGGCCAACGGCTCAACGGCGACACGCTCCTTATTTATATGAACGCTGGCGCACGCCCGGTGCCGGTGGTGCTCCCGGAGCCGAGCTGGGGCCAGGGGTGGGAGCTGCTGCTCGAAACGGCCAGCGACTTGCCCCGACCGCTCGTCTGCGCCGCCGGGGAGCCGCTCCAGGTGCCCGACCGTTCCGTGCTGGTCTTGCGGCTGCGTCATTGACCCGCCGTCCGGTCGCTCTTAGAGGGGCGGCAACGTGGGTACCCCGGTCCTTTGGGCAGCTTTTCTGTGCGGTGTCGTCGTCGTGGTGGCGGTCGATCTCTTTGCGGCTGGTGGCAAGGAGGTCACCCCCAAGAAGGCCGGCATCTGGACGGCAATCTGGGTGAGCCTCTCGCTGTCGTTCGCCGGCTTCCTTCATTGGAAGTTCGGCGCGACGGCGTCAGTGCCTTTCGTGACGGCGTACGTCATCGAGTACGCGCTCTCGGTCGACAACCTCTTCGTCTTCCTCGTCATCTTCAGCGCGTTCAAGATCTCGAATCGCGCGCAACACCGGCTCCTCTATTGGGGAATCATCGGCGCCTTCATTCTGCGCGGCCTGCTCATCGGCCTCGGCACGGCGCTGGTCTCGAAGGCTGAGTGGCTGCTCTACGGCTTCGGCGTCTTCCTGCTCTACACGGCGTACAAGCTGCTCTTCGCCGGCGAAGGCGACGAAGAGGTGAACCCCGAAGACAACCCGCTGCTCAAGTGGGGCCGCCGCGTGTTGCCGGTGGCGAAAGAAGATCACGGGCTCGCGTTCTTCACGCGTGAGGCCGGCAAGCTGGTCGTCACGCCGCTCTTCCTGGTGCTGCTGGTCGTCGAGACCACCGACCTGTTGTTCGCGCTCGACTCGATTCCCGCCGTGTTGGCCATCAGCCAGGACCCGTTCATCGTCTTCAGCTCGAATGCGTGCGCGATTCTCGGCCTGCGTTCGCTGTTCTTCCTCGTCAGCTCGCTGATGGACAAGTTCCGCTACCTGAAGGTCGGGCTGGGTGTGATCCTCGCGTTCGTCGGCGTGAAGCTGATTCTCGAGACCGCGTTCCACGACTGGGCGCACTCGCACGAGACCATCGTCATCGTCGTCTCGCTGGGCGTCATCGTCTTGAGCCTCACGGCGTCAATCGTCGCGTCAGTCATCATCAAGCCGAAGCACGTCGAGGCGCCGGCGGCCGACCCGAAAGTCGTGGAGCGCTGAATGTCGAACGCAGTGACCGAAGGGCTTCGCGTAACCGTGAAGGCGTCGTTCTGGCCTGAGCGCAGCGCGCCCGACAACAACCAGTGGGCCTTCACCTACGCGGTGACGGTGGTGAATGAAGGCACGCGCGTGGCGACGCTGCGCGCGCGCCACTGGGTCATCACCGATGCCAACGGTCGCATCGAAGAAGTGCGCGGCGAAGGCGTGGTGGGCAAGCAGCCGCGCCTCGAGCCGGGTGAACGCTTCGAGTACACGAGCTGGGCGATGCTGCGCACGCCGTTCGGCACCATGCGCGGCGAGTACGTGATGGAGCGCGCAGACGGCGCGAAGTTCGAGGCGACCATCGGTGAGTTCGCGCTCACGCAGCCCAACGCGTTGAACTGATCAGCTCTTGCGCGGAGCCGCAGCGCGCGCGAGGCGATCTCGCACCGCGAGGCCGAGCCCAGATTCAGACGGCGGCACCGCGAGAATCAGGTCTCCGCGTGCGTCGGCTTCACGGAGCTTCGCGTAGAGCAACTGCGCGAAGCCGGCTGCGTCGTCAGGCACCGCCAGCTTCACGACGCCTCCGGGCACGTTCACCGCTTCACCGGCGATGACGACCACGCGGCGGTCGCCGTGGCGCGCGAGCTCGTCAGCGAGCTCAGCCTCGGTCACCAGCAACAGGCCAGCGCGCGGCGCGTAGTGCGACTCCAGCATTCCCGGCGCGCGTACGTCGGTCACGTGACCCGCGTCGGCCAGCGGCTGACCCAGCTCCTGCTCGATGGCTTCACGCGAAATGCCGCCGGGTCGCAGCAGCCGGGGCGTGCCGCGCGACACATCGACGATGGTGCTCTCGACGCCGACGTTGCTCGCGCCGCCTTCGAGAATCAGGTCGACGTCGTCGCCGAGCTCTTCGCGCACGTGCGCCGACGTCGTGGGGCTGACGCGCCCGAAGCGGTTGGCCGACGGCGCTGCGATGCCGCCTCCGAAAATGGTGAGCAGCGCGTGCGCGAGCGGGTGTGACGGCACGCGAAGACCGACGGTGTCTTGCCCACCCGTCACGGCGTCAGACGCCTTGCTGCTGCGCGGCACGATGAGCGTGAGCGGCCCGGGCCAGAAGCGCGCCGCGAGTTTTTCTCCCAGCGGCGTGAGGCCGGTCGACCATTCACGTGCCGCTTCGACGCTGGCGACGTGAACGATGAGCGGGTGCGTCGACGGGCGCCCCTTCACCGCGAAGATGCGGCGCACCGCGAGCTCGTTCGACGCGTCGGCACCGAGCCCATAGACGGTCTCGGTGGGGAGCGCGATCAGCCCGCCGCTCCGCAGCAGTTCGAGCGCGCGCGCGATGTCGGTTGATTCAGCCACCCGTTCTCTCTGCCGGAATTGCGCCCACCGCGCCACATCAGTAGAGCCCGCGCCCATGCCTTCCCAGCCCTCCAAGAAGCTCGAAGTGTTCGACAACCCGGCGCCGGTGCGTGACTACGAAATCGTCTTCGACTGCCCCGAGTTCACCTGCCTGTGCCCGTTGACCGGCCAGCCCGACTTCGCGCACCTGAAGATCAGCTACACGCCCGACAAGAAGTGCATCGAGTCGAAGTCGCTCAAGCTCTTTCTCTGGAGCTTCCGCAACGAAGGCTGCTTCCACGAGCGCGCGACGAACGAGATCCTCGACGCGTTGGTGAAGGCCTGCTCGCCGCGCAAGATGACGGTGTTCGGTCACTGGTTCGTGCGCGGCGGCATCAGCACCGACGTGACCTGCACGTTCGAGAAGAAGAAGTCGAAGAAGTGAGCAGGCTGCCGGTCATCGATCTCCGTGCGCCCGACGTGGCGCAGGTGCGGGCCGCGTGTGAGGAGCACGGCTTCTTCTACGTCTCGCACCACGGAGTCGATGCGGCGCTCGAGCGGCGCCTGGAGCTCGCGTCGCGTGACTTCTTCGCGCTCCCGCTCGAGGCGAAGCGCGCGGTGTCGATGGAGCGGGGTGGGCGCGCGTGGCGCGGCTGGTTCCCGCTCGGCGGCGAATTGACGTCGGGCGCGCCAGACCTGAAGGAGGGCTTCTACTTCGGCGACGAGCTGCCGCCCGGCGACGAGCGGCCGATGCACGGGCCCAACGTGTTTCCTGCCGAGGTGCCGGCGCTGCGTGACGCGGTGCTGGCATTCATCGCCGCGCAGCGTGAAGTCGGGCATCGCGTGCTGCGCGCCATCGCGCAGAGCCTGTCGTTGGAGGCCGACGTCTTCGAGCGCAGCCTCACGCGCTCGCCGTTGAGCCTGTTTCGAATCTTTCACTACCCCGTGCCGCTCGACCCGAAGGGCTGGGGCGTGGGCGAACACACCGACTACGGGCTGCTGACGATTCTCAAGCAAGACGACTGCGGTGGCCTCGAGGTGAAGACGCCGCGCGGGTGGGCCGACGCGCCGCCGCTCGAGGGCACGTTCGTCTGCAACCTGGGCGACATGCTCGACCGCATGACGGGCGGTCGCTACCGGTCGACACCGCACCGCGTGCGCAACACGTCGGGGCGCAGCCGCTATTCGTGGCCGTACTTCTTCGACCCGTCGTTCGATGCGCGCGTCGAGCCGCTGCCGGGCGCGTTGGTGCGGCCCGCAGCGCAAGACGCCGCCGAGCGGTGGGATCGCGCGAGCGTGCACGGGCTTCAAGGCACGTACGGCGAGTACCTGCTCTCGAAGGTCGCGAAGGTCTTCCCGCAGCTCGCGGCCAACGTTCAGGGCTGAGCGGCTTCGTCGAAGCGCGTCGCGACGAACCCCGAAACCACGAGCAACACCACGGCCGCGAGCAGTGAAGGCGTGAAGGCGCCGTCGGCGGTTCGAGTGGCGTCCATCAAGAAGACGAAGACCACCGAGGCCTGCCCACACAACTGAATGAGCCCGCTCGAGGTGCCTTCGGGCGTCGGTCGCGTGATTTCGGCTGCGTACTGAAAACCCACGGGCACCGTCGCGGTGAGCCAGAAGCCCGCCCAGATTCCAGCGACGGCGAGCAGCGGGAACGTCGTCGCGAAGGCGACTCCGGCGATGCCCGGCGCTCCGACGAGCAACCCCATCACGATGAACTTGCGCCGCTTTCGCTGCTTGTCTGACAGCGCGGCGATGGCGATGGCGCCCACGAGGCCGCCGACGAGAATGATGGCGCCGAGCGTGCCGGCCTGTTCTTGCGTGAAGCCGCGCGGCCGAACGATGCCTTCGATCCACGTCGTCAGGCCGTTGAACACGCCCATGCTGACGAAGACCACGAAGAGGTACTTGAGGAAGCTCGGGTTGCGCAGCGACGACTTGAGCCCGTCGAGCATCAGCGCGCGCGTCTCGGGTTCACCGGGTTCGGGTGGCGTTTCGGGCTTCTCTTTGGCGACGACGAAGAAGCACACCGAGCTGAGCGCCGCGGCGAGGCCGAACCACAACTGAATGCGATCGAGCGGCATCGACTCGAGCAACAACGGCGTCAACGCCATGCCGACGCCCGTGCCGATGAGGTTCGCGAGCGTGACGACGCCCACCGCCGTCGCGCGCTCCTTTCGTGGAAACCAGAGCGCCGCGCACTTCGTCCACGCGTTGAGGAAGAACGGCTGCGCGATGGCCAGCATCACGGTGCACGCCATGGCGAGCGCGTAGTGGTGACCTGCGAGCCCACGCAGCGGGCCGAACACCGCCATCAACGCCGCGCCGACACCGACGCCGAACTTGAAGCCGCGCGTGTCGATGAGCCACGACGCGGGAATCGAGAGCGGCAGAAACGCAACCATGTAGCTCATGGCGAACGCGCCGACGCCCAGCTCCGTGGTTCCGTAGAAGGTGGCCGCCTCGCGTGTGACGGGCGCGTACGTAATCCACAGCAGCTGAATGGTGAGGTTGACGCCTGAGAACGCAGCGAGCACGGCCCAACGTCGGCTTGGGAGCACGCGCGAACTGTAGGGTCAGCGCGTGACGATTTCGCGGTTCAACGGCGAGGTCGGGTCGCTGTCATAGTTCGCGCCGTTCCACGCGCGGCGCGTGACGCGCACCCGGTGCGCCGCGGGGTCGATGTCGTACACGTGGTAGCCGAACTTCTTCACGTGCAGGTCGGTCGCGCTGCCGGGGTTGATGATGGTGCGCTGCTTCGTCTTCACGATGTACGGCCGGTGCATGTGGCCGTGGAGCACGAGGTCGAGCGACACGTCGTCGCGGTCGATGAGCGCCATCAGCTCGAGGTCGTCGCGCAGGCCGTGGTTGCGCGCGTCACGCTGGCCTTCGGCGCGGAGCAACCCGTAGTGCTGCGCGAGAATCACGAAGCGGTTCTTCAGCGAGGCGTCGGTGAGAATCTGCAGCAGCTCGTCGCGCTGCTTCGGGCCGCACAACCCCGATGAGTCGACGACGCTCGTCGGCCGCGCCACGTCGATGCCGACGATGGTGAGGTCGCCCACGTTCTTCGCGAAGGGGAACCTGCCGCCTTCACACAGCGCGCCGAAGTGTTGCTCGAAGCGCCCTTCGACGCCGGCCACGTAGCGATCGTGGTTGCCGGGAATGCACGTGAACTTCGCCGGCTGCTGCAGGCGCGGGCCGAACAACTCGGCGACCTTCGCGAACTCGGCCTGCGTCGAGACGCCGGTGAGATCTCCGGTGCACAGCGCGTGGTCGACCTGCTGCGCGTCGACGTCGGCGAGCAACTTCGCGATGCGCTCGTCGCTGCCGGCGAAGTGCTTGCCGCGACCGAACAGTGAGTAGCTCACCACCGCGGCGAGGCGCTTGAGCGCGAAGCCGCCGCTCAACGGAAAGTGCGTGATGTGGATGTCGGTGAAGTGCGCGAGCTTCAATTCAAAGACCTGCCGTGGCGCGAAAGACCGTCGCGCGGCCGGTGAGCACGAGGCCCGTTTCATCGGCTCCGAGAAACACTGACTCACCACGGCGCAACGTCGCGCCGGAGAGCGTCACTTCACCGTCGGTCACCAACAGAATCTGCGCGGCTGCAGCGAGCGGTGTCGACCCTTCGACGTTCAATCGCGAGAGCGAGAAGTCAGCCACCGGCGTCGGGTACTCGCCGCGCAGCACGTTGGGCGGCCCGTCGGTGAAGTTCAAGACCTTGAGCAGCTCTGCGACGTCGACGTGCTTGGGCGTCAGCCCGCCGCGCAGCACGTTGTCGGAGTTCGCCATCAGCTCGATGCCGGTGCCTTCGACGTACGCGTGGAGGTTGCCCGCATCGAGGTACAGCGCTTCGCCCGGTTGCAGCTCGACCAGGTTCAGCAACAGCGCGCCGATGACGCCCGCATCGCCCGGGTACTTCGCCGCGAGCTGCCGGGCGAGCGCGCATTCGGCCTCGAAGCCCTCGACCGTCTTCGCCGCGGCGAGCGACTCGAGGTGCGGCGAGGTCATCAACTGCTTGAAGTACGCGGCGAGGCCCTGGCGCACGAGCACCGACGTGTCGAGCCCGAGCGCATCGAAGAGTCGAACCGTGTCAGCCACGCGTCGAAAGCCACACAGCGCGCGGAACGGCGTGAGCGCGCAGATGATTTCAGGTTTGTGGTTCGCGTCGCGGTAGTTGCGGTGCGGCGCGGCCACCGGAATGCCCGCTGCGTTCTCGGCGGCGAACCCGACGCGTGCTTGCTCGAGGCTCGGGTGGGCCTGCAGCGACAACGGCTCCGCCGCAGCGAGCACCTTCAACAGAAACGGCAGGCGACCTTCGAAGCGCTCCGCGACCTTCACGCCCAGAATGCGCGATGGCGCTTGCGCGATGAAGGCGTCGAGCGTTCGACCGTCACTCACCGTCGACGGTGCGCTCGGGTGCGCTCCCAACCAGAGCTCGGCTTGCGGCGCTCCAGTCGGCGGCACACCGAGCAGCGTGGGGATGGCGGTGCGGCTGCCCCACGCGTAGCCCTGAATGCGGTTGCTCAGCTTCTCCACAGACGGCTCAGGAAAGGAGGCTGCGCAACATCCACGCGGTCTTCTCGTGCACCTGCAGGCGCTGCGTGAGCAGGTCGACCGTCGACTCGTCGCCGCCCTTTTCAGCGCGCGGGAAAATCGAGCGTGCCGTGCGAGCCGCCGCTTCGTGACCCTTCACCAGCTCACGCACCATGTCGGTGGCCTCGGGCACGCCGTCAGCTTCGGGAATCGACGAGAGCTTGCTGAACGCGCTGTACGTGGCCTTCACCGGGAACCCGAGTGAACGAATGCGCTCGGCGATGAGGTCGGTCGAGAGCCACAGCTCGTTGTAGTGCGTCTCGAACATCAGGTGCAGCGTCTGGAACATGGGGCCGGTGACGTTCCAGTGGAACGCGTGGGTCTTCAGGTACAGCCCGTAGGTGTCAGCGAGCAGCGAGTTGAGGCCCTCGGCGATCGCCTTGCGATCGGCCTCCGCGATGCCGATGTCCACCGCCACAGTGCCGCCGCCGGTCTTGCTCTTTTTCGCCATGGTGAGGCTCCTTTCAGGGGAACTTCTTTCGACCAGCAAGATGCCGCGCAAGCGGGGAGGTTGCGCGGAAAAGTTCGGGTTGAAGTCGTCGAAGTTTGGATTAAGTCTAAAGTCGAAATGAGTCCAGACGTCGTCAACTTGTTGCGCACCGCAGGCATTCAGCCGTCGGCGCAGCGCCTCGCGGTGGCGCAGTACGTGCTCACCACCGACGCGCACCCCTCGGCCGACGAGGTGTTGGAGTGCGTGCAGGCGACGATGCCGATGTTGTCGCGGGCGACCGTCTACAACACGCTCAATCTCTTCGTTGAGAAGGGGCTGCTGCGGCAGCTGGTGCTGGCTGAAGGCCGAACCGTGTTCGACCCGAAGCTCGAAGCGCACCACCACTTCATCGACGACGAGTCGGGCCGCATCGAAGACCTCCCGTGGGAAGCGGTGAAGGTCGGCGACGTGCGCGGGCTCAAGGGCTACGAAGTTCGTGAATACATGGTCGTCATGCGGGGCCGGAAGCTCGGCGGGTCTCGCATGCAGGCACGGCCGGCGGCCGCGCCCGTGAAGAAACGCTGAGTCTCACACCCCAACCAACCAACGCAGCACCCCAAGGAGAACGCAACATGCTCAGCCCCGGCACCAAGGCGCCCGATTTCAACTCGCAGGCCTGCGTCAGCATCGAGAAGGACAAGGAGTTCAAGAAGATCAGCAACAAGGACTTCAACGGGAAGTGGATCGTTTTCTACACGTACCCGAAGGACTTCACGTTCGTCTGCCCGACGGAGATCGTCGAGTTCGACAAGAAGACGAAGGACTTTGCTGATCGCGGCGCGGTCGTCCTCGGCGGCTCTACCGACAACGAGTTCAGCCACCTCGCCTGGCGCAAGGACCACGCAGACCTGAAGAAGATCAACCACCCGCTGCTGCACGTCTCGCCTGACTTCGCGCAGGCGTACGGGCTGCTGCAGCCGTCGGAAGGTGTCGCGCTGCGTGCGACGTACATCATCGACCCGCAGGGCGTGGTCCGTTACTCGTCGGCGAACGACCTCTCGGTCGGCCGCAACGTTGACGAGGTGCTGCGCGTGCTCGACGGGTTGCAGACCGACGAGCTGTGCCCGTGCAACTGGAAGAAGGGCGAAGAGACGTTGTCGGCCAAGCTCGCGAAGGTCGGCTGAGCCTCACGCAGTTCCAGCAGGTCAACGGGCGTGGTGTGGAGCCTGGTCTTCCGCCGCGCCCGTCGTGTGTCCACCCCCTTCGGAGAGATTAGAAAATGGAACAGACGAATCAGCTGCGCGAGCAGCTCAGTGACGCCGCGCGCGACATCAAGATCAACCTCCAGAACGTGCTGCAGCCCGGCGGCCTCAACGCGGATCAGACGTGGGGCGTGGCCATCGCCTCAGCCTATGCGTCGCGCCATGTTCCATTGACGCAGGCGCTCATCGCCGACGCGAAGGCCGCAGGCATCGGGGAGGCCGTCCTCGAGGACGCGAAGGCCTCGGCGATCCTCATGGGCATGAACAACGTCTATTACCGGTTCCGTCACATCATCGGCAAAGAGGAGTACGGCCAGAAGCCCGCGCGCCTGCGCATGATGCGCTTGAAGCAGGTGACGACGAACCAGACCGACTTCGAGCTGTTCTGCCTCGCGGTGTCGGCCATCAACAACTGCCAGATGTGCCTTCAGTCGCACGAAGCGGTGGTGCTCGAAGGCGGGCTGACGACCGACCAGGTGCACGACGCCGTGCGCATCGCGTCGGTGGTGCACGCAGCAGCAGTGGGCCTCGAGTCGAACTTTTAAGTTAAGGAGCCGCTCCTTCTGTGAGCGTCACTCCCAAACTCATCGCACGCCTGGCCGGGAGCCTCGTCTTCCGGCTCGCGTGCTACTTCACGATGGTGTGGCTGGCGCTGTGGGCCGAAGCGCGCCCCGCGCCGCACCTGCCTGACGCCGTGCTCGACCTGGTTCCGTACGTGCCGTGGGTCGAGCGCTACAACTACATTCTGTGGTTGTTCAGCTACGTGCCCATCGCGCTGTGGCTGTGCTGGCGCGATGTCGAGCGGTTCATTCGGTACATGTTCGCGGCGGGCTTCATCGCGCTGCTTCGTGGCGCGTGCATCGTGGTGACGGGGCTGGGGCCGGTGCGCGGCGACGACGTACACGCGGGGATGGACTTCGAGACCCGATGGCGCGCGTTTCTGAACCTCATCACGCCGTTCGGGTTCTTCGACCCCGGTGAAGGCGCGCGCGTGTACCTGACGAAGGACTTGTTCTTCTCAGGCCACACGTCGACCACGTTGTTGTTGCTGCTCTACGTGTGGAAGTTCCCCGCGCTGCGCTGGCCGATGTTGGTCAGCCACGTGCTCGTGGTGCTGAGCGTCTTCTTTTCGCACCTGCACTACACAATCGACGTCATCGGCGCGTACGCCATCACCTTCACGTTCTTCACGTTTCGTGAGGGGCGGTTGGGGGTCAGTGACGAAGTTCGTGCGGGCCTTTGAAGATTCGCCGCACGCCGCCGAACCAGGTCACGAGCAACACGCCGCACGTCGCCGCCAACGTAATGCCCGCAAGGCCATTGGGCGGCAGCGACATCAACACCACCATGAATACGATCCACACGATGGCGACGACGTTGACTGCGGCGCCCCAGCGGCCGAGGGTCCACGGGCCGACGCGAGGCCAGCCCTTCTTGCGCGCGAGCAGTGCGAGCAACACCGGTAAGCCGTAGCTCGCATAGAGCGCGACGGTCGACAGCGCCGCCATCACCGACAACGCGTCGGCGAAAATCGCGAGCGCGAACGCCACCGCGACCGACACCCAGACACCGACGTGCGGCGTCTGCCAACGCGTCGAGACCTTCGCGAGGTGCTTCGAAGCTGGGAGCCCGCCGTCGCGCGCGAACGCGTACAGCATTCGTGAATTGCTGGTGACTGACGCCAGCCCGCAGAACCACATCGCGGCGACGCACAACCAGACGAGCGCCGTGCCCACGCCGCCCAACGACGTCGTCAGCACGTAGATGAACGGGTTCTTCGCGTTGATGGCCTCAGACAACGAAGGAATCGCCAACGTCACCGCGAGCAGCATCACGTAGCCCGCGACCGCGCTCGCGATGATGGCCAGCAAGATGCCGCGCGGAGCCGCCATCGCTGCGTCTTTCGTTTCTTCACTCGCGTGCGCCGACGCGTCGTAGCCGGTGAAGGTCCACGCGGCTTGCAGCAGCCCCGCGAGGAAGCCGGGCAACACGGCACCGTTCAACTTCGGCGCGCCCTCGAGCAGAAACGTCACCGGCTGCTTCGGCGCCAGCACCATCACGGCGCCGACGAGCACCACGACGCCGACCACGTGGTACCAGGCCGACACGGTGTTCAGCACCGCGACGACCTTCACGCCCACGTGGTTGAGCACCGCGTGGCTGAGCAGCACCAACGCGTAGATGACGAGCATCGCCTCACGACTCTCGAAGCCGAGCAGCGGCGCGAGGAATTCAGCGAGGCCGAAGTCGATGGCCGCAGTGATGGCGAACTGACCGACGACGTTGAGCCACGCCGTCGTCCACCCGGCGCCGGGACCCCCGAGAATCGAACCCCAGTGGTACAGCGCGCCCGCCGTCGGAAACGCCGACGCGAGCTCCGCGAGGGAGAGCCCGATGAAGAGGGTGCCCACCGCGACCAGCGGCCAGCCGAGCAACATCACGCGTGGGCCGCCGGCGGTGAGGCCCGCGCCGTAGAGCGTCACCGCCCCGGTGAGAATCGAGATGATGGAGAAGCTCAGCGCGAAGTTCTGAAATCCGCCGAGCTCGCGCTTGAGTTCCTGTTTGTAGCCGAGGGCCTCGAGTTCACCGGCCATCGGCCACTCGCCACAGGTACCAGCTCGCGACGGAGCGGTACGGCTTCCACACCTCGCCGTGCGGCATGAGCGCCTTCGCAGTGACGGGCGCCTTCAATTTGCGCAGCAGCGTGAAGCCCTTGCGCACGCCGAAGTCGTCGACGGGGAACACGTCGAGTCGGCCCATGCGGAACATCAACATCATCTCGACCGTCCACCGGCCGACGCCGCGCACTCGAGAGACGCGCTCGACGACGTCGTCATCGCTCAACGCGTTCAGCTCGAGCGCCGTGGGCACCGTGCCGTCGAGGCACTTCGCCGCGAGGTCTTTGATGGCCAGCGCCTTGGCTTCAGACAACCCGCACGCGCGCATCGAAGGCAGCCGCGCACGGTGAATGCGCTTGAGGTCGGAGCGCTGGCCGTCGCCGAAGCGCGCCACCACGCGACCGTGAATCGTCTCGGCTGCTTTGCCGTGCAACTGCTGATGGCAGATGGAGCTCACCAACGCGTGAAACGGCTCGAAGCCGGGTTCAGGCGCGATGAGACACGGGCCGACGCGCGCGATGACCTTCGCGAGTGCAGGGTCAGCAGCAGAAAGTGCTTTTTCTGCCTTTCGTAACGCACGTTGAAATCGCATGTCGGGCACGCGCGCACTGTAGTCGGCGCGGCGCTATGCTGCGCGCGCCCATGACCCCGGCTGCTCAACGCCTTCCCGGACGTATTCTCGTCATCGACGACGATCGCTCCGCCCGTATGTTGTTGGAGCGTGTGCTGCAGCGCGCTGGCCACGACGTCACGCTCGTCGACAACGCTGAGGCGGGCCTGCAGGAGATCACCCGCGGCGGCTACGACCTGCTCATCACCGACAAGAATTTGCCCGGCACCGATGGCCTCGAGGTGTTGCGTCAGGCGCGCGAGAAGCAGCCGAAGATGCAGGCGATCCTCGTCACCGGTTTTCCGACGCACGAGACGCAGACGCACGCGCGTGAGCTGGGGGTCTTCAGCTACGTGACCAAGCCCTTCGGCGTGCACGACATCCTCGACATCTGCGATGCGGCCATTCGCGCCGGGAGTCAGAAATCGTGAAGCCCCGCATCGTCGTCATCGACGACGAAGCCGAAGTCTGTGAGCTCATCGGCAAGGTGTTGCTCCGCGCCGGCTACGAGGTCGACACCGCGCGCTCCGGTGAGGCGGGTCTCGCGTTGTTCGAGGGCGCCGACATTTCATGTCTGGTGGTCGACAAGTTGTTGCCCGCTATGAACGGCCTGGAGGTCGCGGCCGAAGTGCGGCGACGCTGGCCGCGCACCGCCATCGTGCTCGTCACCGCGCACCCCGAGCCGTTCACGCTCGACGCCGAGCGCCCCGACGTCGTGCTGGCCAAACCCTTCAAGACGCTGGCCGCCATCGAAGAGGCCGTGCGCGAAGCGCTCGAGCTCGTGCAGCAGCGCGGGCCGCTGGAGCAGTTGAAAGAGCGCGTGGCTGCGGTCGTCGGTCGTCGCAGGCGCGAGTGACCCGCCATGCTCGCCGCGCTCCGTGAACGCGACCTGTGGTTGGCCGGTGCCTCGGCGTTGATCGCCACCGTCGCGCTCGCGTTGGCCCTGGCGCCTGCACGACGCGCGGCCGACATCGCGACGACGCCGGTGGTGGCGTCGGTGAAGCAGTCGACCGGTGACGTGAAGCTGCGGTTGGCGATGACGCTCGGTTGGAGCGGCGCTGCGCGCGGCGTCGAAGTTCACGACGGCGACGCGGTCTTCGTGCCTCCCGGGGCGGAGGCGACGTTGAGCTTCAACGACGGCTCGGAGCTCGCGCTCGATGAGCGCTCGTTGGTGGTGATTGAGACGCCACGTTCCGGCGTGCGCAGCGTGACGCTTCGTCAGGGCTCGTTGTCGGGCCGCGCAGGTGCTGCTGGGCTCACGTTGCAGACGCCCGCCGGTGAGGCGCGCCTCGAGGCGCAGAGCGAGGCGCGCGTCGAGCTGACCGGCAAGAAGCTCGAGGTCTCGGTGAAGAAGGGCACCGCCAGGGTCCAGGGCGGCGGCGAGACGAAGACGCTCGAGACGGGTCAACGCGTGGCAGCCGCCGAGACGGGCACGGTGGCGCTCGAGGCGTGGCCGGTGACGCTGCTCGCGCCCGAAGCGCAGGCGCGGTTTCCGTTTCGAGGCATGCCTGCGCCGTTGACGCTCTCGTGGTCGGGCGCGGTCGAAGGCGCGCGCGTGCAGGTCGCGCGAGACCGGCTGTTCGCCTTCGTCGACGCGGAGCTCCCCGCGAAGGACGGCGAGGTGACGCTGCGAGAGCCGGCGCGCGGCGTGTCGTGGTGGCGCATGGTCGACCCTCAGGGCCGGCCGTTGTCAGAGGCGCGCCGCTTCTCGTGCGCTGAAGACGTGGCGCCGGTGTCGATGTTTCCGCGCAACGGGGAGGTGCTGCTCGCGCCGCCGGGCACCAACGTCGCCTTCGCGTGGACGCCGCTGCCCGGCATCTCTCGCTACCGCGTGGAGATTTCGCCGAGTCAGGGCTTCGAGCCAGTGACGGTTTCGCGCTCGGTGTCGGGCTCGAGCGCGCGGTTGGCGCTCTCGCTCAACGAGGCGATGTGGTTCTGGCGCGTGCGTGCCGACGAAGAAGCAGGGCTGGGCGCGCCGTCGGCGCCGCTCCGGTTTCGTGTGATTCACAAAGGCATCCCCGATGCGCCTGAGCTGCTCAACCCGGAGATCGAGGTGACGCCCTGAGGTCGTGGTGGGTGATGGGCGTGCTGGTGTGCGCTGCCGCTGCTTCGGCGCAGAACGCGCGCATCGTGCTGCGGTGGAAAGACGTGCCCGGCGCGTCGGCGTACGAGCTTCAAATCGCGCGTGACGCGGCCTTCGTCGAAATCGTTCTGCAGACGCGCGCCACCACCGCCGGGTACCGCTGGGAGCAACTGCCGACCACCACGCACTGGTGGCGCGTGCGCAGCTTCGACGCCGAGAGCCGCGCGAGTGAATGGAGCCCGCCGCGCACCATCGCCGTCGACACCGCGACGCCCACGCCGCTCAAGCCTGCTGACGGCGCCGTCATTCCCTGCGGGGCCACCGTCGCGCTGGAGCTCGAAGGTTCGTCGCTGGTGAAGGAGTACCAGGTCGAGCTTTCGGGCAACGCCGACTTCAGCAGTGTGCGCACGCTGCGCTCGAGCGACACGCACATCGAGGCGAGCGGCCTCGCGGCGGGCACCTGGTACTGGCGCACGCGCGGCATCGACTTGAAGGGACGACAGAGCGGCGTAGGCCCGACGCGCAGCTTCATGGTGCGGGTCGGCGCTCCGAAGTTGAAGAACGTGGGCGACGTCACCATGGCGACGCCGCAGGTGAACCTCACGTGGTCTGAAGTTGGCTGCGCGAAGAGCTACCTCGTCGAGGCGACGCACGATGGTCGCGACAAGGTCTCGATTCCTTCACCGTCGATGTCGTTGGCCTTCAAGGCCGGCGTGGCCGGCGAGTACCGCTGGCGCGTGGCGAGCGTCGACGAGAAGGGTACGCCCGGAGAGTTCAGCGCCGAGAGCATGTTTCGCGTTCGACTGCCGCCGCCGCAGCTCAAGAATGAAGTCGTCACCTCGCGCGCCGAGCTGAGCTGGGCGCCGGTGCCGGGGGCGACGTCGTACCGCGTGGAGCTGACACGACAGGGCGAGACGCGGGCGGCGGCGGTGACGACGACCAACGTGGCCGGCACGACGTGGAAGTCGGGCGAGCTGCCTCCCGCGCCGTACGTGTGGCGCGTGGTAGCGAAAGACGCGCTCGGGCACACGTCGCTGCCGTCGGAGTCGCGCAGCTTCGTTCGCACTGCGGGCGCGCCGTTGGTCGCCGTGACGTGGGTCTCGCCGACGTACGACGTGGTGACCGACCCGGGCACCGAGGTGCAAGTCGAGTGGGCCGCCGTGCCTGAAGCCAACGGCTACGACGTGGAGCTCGACGGCAAGTTGCAGCGCGTGATGGAGCTGACGTGGAAGTCGCCGCCGCTCAGTGACGGGCCGCACGGCGTGCGGGTGCGCGCCGTCGGTGATGGCTACCGTTCTTCGACGTGGTCGCGGCAGCTCGAGCTGTACGCCGGCATTCCTGCGGTGGCGCGTGCCGAGGTGACGCAGGTGGCCGAAGCGCTGCGCGTGACGTTGTTCGACGCGCGTGGGCGAATCGTTCGTGGCGCGAAGCCGAAGTTGTCGGTGCGCGATGGCTCCGTCACGGAGCCGTTCGCCGACGCCGTGCGGTGGCGTGCGACGTGGTCGCCGCCGTCGACGGGTGAAGACCTGCTGCGCGTCGAGGTCGGCGCCTTCACGTACGAGCACCCGTTGAAGGCCACGAACGATCCCTTCTTCTCACTCGCGTTTCGTGGTGGCGGCATCTTCAACGGGCAGGCGGTCGCCTCGCCCATGGGGCAGCTCGCGTTCACCGGTCGACTGCCTTTGCTGCGCCGGCAGATTGGCGTCGAGCTGCGCGCGGGCTTCTACTTGGTCGAGCGTGACGCCGTCGTCAGCGGCGCGGCCATCGCGGGGCGCGCGTACATGGCGCCGCTCGCGCTCGTCTTCGCGTGGCACCAGAACTTCGACGAGTTCCAGGTGAAGGCCGGCGTGGGCCCCGCAGCGCAGCTGGCGTGGCTGGTGGTGAACGACGACCGCGCGTTCTCGGTGCTGCCCGGCGTGGAAGGGGTCGCCGGGTTGTCACGCCGCCTGGGGCCCGGGCGCATCGAGCTCGACCTGAGTTTCCTCTATTCGCGGTTGGAGTCGCCGCTCGCGAACCTGAACGCCACCGGCTTCGGTGCGCGCCTGGGTTACGCTTTCGACTTTGGGGGCTGAAACGTGCGCTGGTCGTTGCGAACGCAGATTGTGGCGTTGGTCGGCCTCATGCTGGTGGTGGCGATGGGCGTGTACCTCGCGCTCGCGACCCGCGTGGTGACCGCCGACAAAGAAGCCAGCGTGTACGACGTCAACGCGCTCGTCGCGGGCACCGTGGCGCAGCAGGTGGGCCGCACCGTCGACGGCATCGCCGACAAGCTGCGGTACTTCGGCCAGGAATACGAGCTGACGCCCGGTGACGCCGAGCGCCGCGCGCGCAGCCTGTTCGACGCCGACGAGGCGGTGCTCTCGCTCGAGGTCTTCAAGCGCACCGAGGCCGGCTTCGAGCGCAGCTTCTTGTTCGTCGACAACCGGCGCCTGGCCGAGCTGAACCTCACCGCCGACGATTTGACGGAGGCCCGCAAGCGCACGCCCGCGCCGCTCGAGGCTGTCGAGAAGGCGGGGCTCGTGCTGCAGAACGCGAGCCTCCCTCCC